>CAWCIP010000001.1:0-216625 GCA_963795665.1 uncultured Solirubrobacterales bacterium
AGTCGAAGACGGCCTTTTCGACAGCCGACAGCTCCGCCTTGCACCCGGTGACCGCCGGGGCCTTGCCGAGGGCCGTGTCCGGGTCCTTGAGGCCGTGACCGGTGAGGACGCAGACGACGGTCTCGGGCTGCTCCATGCCGTCGGCGACCGGCAGGCCGTGCGCGATAAGGCCCGCGACCGAGGCGGCCGATGCCGGCTCGCAGAAGACGCCCTCGCTGGAAGCGACCCAGTGATAGGCGTCGAGGATCTGCTCATCGGATACCGCTGCGACCCGGCCGCGCGACGCCGTGAAGGCGTTCATCGCCTCCTCCCAGCGCGCCGGATTGCCGATCCGGATCGCCGACGCCACGGTTTCGGGATTCTCGATCACGTGTCCCTCGACCAGCGGCGCGGCGCCCTCGGCCTGGAAGCCGTAGAGGATCGGCGATTCCCCGTACTCCTGGAAGCCCGCCCACCAGGAGGTGACATTGCCCGCGTTGCCCACCGGAATGGCGAGCGCCGCGGGCGCCTGGCCCATCTCGTCGCAGGTCTCGAAGGCGGCGGTCTTCTGACCCTCGATCCGGTACGGGTTGACCGAGTTGACCAGCTCCACCGGGTGCTTCCTGGCGATCTCGCGGACGATCTCCAGGGCCTGGTCGAAGTTGCCCTCCAGCGCGATCACGCGGGCGCCGTGCATCAGCGCCTGAGCCAGCTTGCCGATGGCGATCTTCCCCTCCGGCACGATCACCGCGCCGCGCATCCCGGCGCGCGCGGCGTATGCGGCGCAGCTCGCCGCTGTGTTGCCGGTCGAAGCGCAGATGATCGCCTCGGCCCCGGCGCCCTTCGCGCGCGAGACCGCCACGGTCATCCCGCGGTCCTTGAAGCTGCCCGTCGGATTCGCGCCCTCGAACTTCAGATAGACGTCGGCCTCCACCCGCTCGGAGAGGCGCGGGGAGTGGATCAGCGGCGTGGAGCCCTCGTTCAGGGTGACCACGGGATCCCCCTCCTCGAGGGGAAGGTGGTCGCGGTAGCGCTCGATCAGCGGAGTCGGCATCAGGATCTGCCTAGCCGAACTCTTCCTCGATCACCCGGATCGAGCGGGGCGGCGAGCGCAGGAACTTGAGCTTGGCGATCCGCTTCAGCGCCGCCGCGAAGCGCTTCTCGCTGACCGGGTGCATGACCATGATCAGCTGCGCCTCTCCGCCAAGGCCGCGCTGGACGACGCTCCGCACCGAGACCTCGTTGTCGCCGAGGACCTCGGCGACCTGCGCGAGCACGCCCGGCTGGTCGTCGACCTCGAGGTGAAGGTAGAACGCCATCTCCACGTCCTTGGCGACCTTCAGCTTCGCGTTCTCCTCGAAGAGCGGTGAGCCGCCCCCGATCACCGAGACCACGTCGCCGAGGACCGCCGCCGCGGTCTCGGGGCCGCCGGCGCCGGGCCCCGACATCGTGATCTCGGTGATCGCCGAGGACTCGACCATCACAGCGTTGAAAGGGCCGGAGATCGGCGATAGAGGATGGCCGGGGTACAGGAAGCAGGGGAAGACCCGAACGCTGATCTGACCGTCCCCGACCCGCTCCGCGACGCCGAGCAGCTTCAGCGAGAGGCCGAGCTCCTTCGCGTAGGCGATGTCATCGGGCTTGACCTGCTCGATCCCCTCGTAGGGGACGTCGTCGAGGCCTACGGGCGCGCCGAAGGCCAGCCGGGCGAGGATCGCCATCTTGGCCGCCGCGTCGGCGCCGCCGACGTCGTCGCTCGGATCCGCCTCGGCGTAGCCGAGGTCCTGGGCCTGCTTCAGTGCCTCCTCGTAGGAGAGCCCGCTCCGCGTCATCTCCGTGAGGATGTAGTTGGTCGTCCCGTTGACGATCCCGAAGACCTTGTCGATCGGGATCGCGCCGAGGCTCTCCTGGACGACCCGGATCACCGGGATCGCACCCGCCACGGCGGCCTCGAAGCGGAGCTGGGCGCCCCCCTCTCGCGCGGCGGCCACCAGCTCCTCGCCGTGCTGGGCGAGCAGCTGCTTGTTCGCCGTGACGACATGGCGCCCCTCCTTCAGTGCGCGGGTGACGTAGTCGAGCGCCGGGTCGATGCCGCCGATCAGCTCGACGACGATGTCGCTGGCAGCCAGGATCTCGTCGAAGCTCCCCTTCTTGCTGCTCAGAACGCCTGTCACCTTGGGCCGGCGCCCGGAGACCTCCTCGACCATGTCGGCGCGGTCCTCCAGCAGCTTGCGAAAGGCCCCTCCGACCGTCCCCTTGCCGAGGATCCCTACGTAGACCTGGTCCGCCATCACTCGTCCCTGGCCAGCAGGTCGTCCCAGGTCTCGCGGCGGACGACCACCCTCGCCTCTCCGTCGCGGCAGAAGATCACCGGGGGTCTCGGTACCCCGTTGTAGTTGTTCGCCATCGCGTAGCCGTAGGCGCCGGTGGCCGGCGTGACCAGGACGTCGCCGACCCGCGGCGCCCCCAGCTCCGTGTCGCGGACCAGGACGTCACCCGACTCGCAGTGCATCCCGGCGATCGTCGCCAGCGTCTCCGGTGTCTCGCTCGCCCGGTCGGCGATCACGGCCTCGTAGCGGGCTCCGTAGAGCATCGGGCGCAGGTTGTCCGACATGCCCCCGTCGACCGCGACGTAGGTCCGCACGCCCGGGATCTCCTTGACGGTCCCCACCCGGTAGGCGGTCACACCCGCGTTGCCTACAAGCGAGCGCCCGGGCTCGACCAGGATCGTCGGTGCCGGGTCGAAGACGCGCTGCACGCCGCGGACCTTCACCTCCACGTAGTCCTCGATCGAGGGCGGCTCGTCGGAGTCCAGATAGGCGATTCCGAGCCCGCCGCCGACGTTGAGCAGCTCCGGCGCCAGGTCGACCGAGTCGCAGAAGTCGGCGATCACCTCGATCGCCTTCACGTAGGGCTCCAGCTCGAAGATCTGCGAGCCGATGTGGGCGTGCAGCCCGACCAGCTCGAGGTTGGCGGATTCGCGGACCCGCTCGACCGCTTGCTCGGCCAGCCTGTCGGCCAAGCCGAACCCGAACTTGGAGTCGAGCTGCCCCGTCTGGACGTAGTCGTGCGTCGAGGGCTTGATCCCGGGAGTCACGCGGATCAGGGCCTTCTGGGGCCGTTCCAGCAGCCTGTCGGCCAGCTCGATCTCGTCGAAGGAGTCGAGGATCAGGTGACCCACCCCGGCCTCGAAGGCGTAGCGGAGCTCGCGCTCGGTCTTGTTGTTGCCGTGCAGGTGAATCCGCTCGGGATCGAACCCGGCCGCGAGCGCCATGTGGAGCTCGCCGCCGGAGGCGACGTCGACCGAGAGGCCGGCATCGCGCATCAGCCTGTACGCGGCGGTGCACGGAAGCGACTTGCTCGCGTAGATCACCTCGAAGGCGTCGGTGCGCCGCTCGAATGCGCTCACGTACTCCTGCGCCCGGCGGCGGATGTCGTCCTCGGCGTATATGTATGCCGGCGTGCCGAACCGCTCCGCCAGCTCGACCACGTCGCAGCCCGCGATCTCCAGGTGGCCGTCCTCGTTCACCCGCGATCCCGCCGGATAGACGGGCGAGGCCGCGATCCGGTCCTCCATCAAACGGGTCGCGCTCTCGCGCGCCCTGGCGTTGACGGAGCCTGGATTGTTCGCTTCCACGTTCATGGGAGAGGCAATTCTGACGGGAACGAGCACAATGCCCGCAATGGAGCGCTCTTCGCCTCGGCGGCCGGACGTCGGCCGCCACAACGGGCTGGCCTACGCGCTCTGGTTTCCTGACGACCGAGGGCCGCGGCCCGCGGTCGTGGTGGTGCACGGCGCGGGGTCGCGCAAGGAGAACCACGCCGACTTCGCTCGGCTCGCGACCGCGAATGGCTGGGCCGCCCTCAGCTTCGACCTCCCTGGTCACGGCGAGTCCGACGGCGAGATGTCAGGCGCCGCCGTCGACAGCGTGATCTCGATGGTCCACCTGCTGGCCGCGCACGGCGGAGTCGACCCCCGCCGGGTGGCGGTGCGGGGCTCCAGCCTCGGCGGCTTCCTGGCGATCTGCGCGGCTTCGGTCGCCCGTGAGATCGCGGGCGTGATCGCGATCTGTCCCGCCAGCGAGAGCCACCTGGCCCGCGGCGTCCGACAGGGACGCTTCGAGATGCGGGTCGCCGATTCGGTGGACCTCGAGGCGTGGCTGATCGCCCAGGACGTCGGCGACGCCGTCGAGCGCCTTGCCCCCCGGCCGCTGATCCTCATGCACGCGGAGGGCGACACCCAGATTCCGAGCGAGCACTCAGAGGAGCTCTACGACCGGGCGGGCGAGCCTCGCAAGCTCGTCATCGCCCCCGGCGGCGCTCACACCACGGTCCAGCATGATCCCGAGCTTCAGGGCATGGCGCTGCGCTGGCTCGAGCGCGAGATCGACGCGGGTTAGGCGTAGCGCTGCTTTGGCCTGGCGAGCCGGTTCAGTGCCAGGGCCGCGGGGACCCGTGTCCCCTGCCGTGGCTGGACCAGCTGGAGCTGGAGCTGGAGTCGGAGCTGGAGTGGAAGCCGGATGAATGAGTCGGCTTCGCGAAGGGCCCCTTGCCCGTGACGTCCGTGTCGCCGCCGGCCGGCTCGTGTGAGCCGGTTGAAACGTTCTGGTGCGGATGATCCGGGTGCGTCGAGTAAACCGGAGGTGCCGGGTCCTTGCCGGCCTGCACCGGCGGGGTGCTTCCGGAGCTTCCGGAGCCGCTGGACCCGTCCGAATTCCCTGTATCGGAGCTACCCGAGTCGCTTGTCGGGGGCGAGGTGACGGGTGCGGGAGACGTGACGGGTGCGGGAGACGTGATCGGAGCGGGGGACTTGGGTCCCTTGCCCGCTCCGCCGCCGCCGCCGCCGCCCGAGCCGCCCTGCTGACCCCCGGCGCTGTCGTTACCGGCGTTGCCGGCACCGGCCGTGCCTCCGGTCGGTACAGCCGTCGAGGCGATGGTCTGCACGGAGGTGGTACCCCCGGGGGTGACCGAGGCGTTCGGGGTCGCGCCCTTCGTAGCGGCGCCGAGCTCGACGTTGCCGTCCACGGTCGTGTCGTTCGACGTCGGCCAGACGTTGAACGAAACGAGGCCCACCAGGGTCACGAAGACGATCGCGGCACCGGCCAATACGGCACCGGACGCGCCAATCCCAACTATGAAGCTCTCAGGGGTGTTGTTCTTTGATGTCCTGGTGGCCGTGTGAGCCTCCCCCTCTCGCACGGCACGCCATTCGCGCGCACTCACAGTACGGGCATCGTCCCGCATCGGGCCGACGTTAGAAACCCCATTCGTGGGTAGCTATTTGTTCTAGCCCGGGACGAAGTCCCTACTTGCGAAATCGGCAGGCGTGCGGTCCGGCGCTACAGGTACCCGAGCGGGTCGGTCGTCTGGCCGTTGATCCGGACCTCGAAGTGGACGTGCGGGCCGAAGCAGTACCCGGTGCAGTCGCTGAGGCCGATGATCTGACCCTGCGCCACCTGCTGGCCCACCGAGACGAGGAATCGCTCCTGGTGCCCGTAGCAGGTGGAGAGGCCCCCGCCGTGGTCGATGCAGGTGTAATTCCCGTAGCCGCCCTCGGGCCCGGCGATCGTCACGGACCCCGCGGCCGCCGCCCGAATCGGGGTTCCGGTCGGCACCCCGATATCGACTCCGGGATGGAACTCGTAGCCGTTGCCGATGTTGCGGGGGCCGTAGCCCGAGGTGATCGGCCCGTTCACAGGCCAGATCAACCCGTGGCCGCCGGCCCTGACCGGGCCGGCCGGCAGTGCACCGGTTCCGGCGGACAGTTGCTCGGCGATCTTCTGCGAGATGTCGCTCAGGTCGCCCTCCAGGCCGCTCTGCTGCTTTCGCACCTCCATCAGCGTGGAGTGCTGCTTGCGACGGGCTGTGGCCAGCTGTGTCGTTCGCTGCTTGAGCGCGGCCTTGGTCACGTCGAGCTCGTGCTTGCGGGCCGCGATCTCGTCGCGGGCGGCCCGGACGGTGTTGACCGTGACCTGCATCTCGTTGCGGAGCTCGCGGACCCGGGAGACGATGTCGTTGTCCTGATGCTGCAGCGTCTCCAGGTATTGGGTCCGAGCCAGCAGGTCGTCGAAGCCGTGCGCCTGCAGGAGAACGGTAATCAGGTCCGGCTCATTGGACTCGTAGATCGCGACGAGCCGCTGCTCCAGGATCTGAATCGCCTGATGAAGGCGCGTCTTCAACTTTTCGAGGCGGGCCTGCGCCTCGTTCAGCTCCGTCTGCTTCTGGGCCAGATCGGCGGCAACCACCGCCTCGCGGTTTCGCAGAGCCGCGACCTGGGAGGTGAGCTGCTGGAGCTGCGCCGACTCATGACTGATCCGGCCGGTGAGGACACCGGCGTGCGCACGCACGTGCGAGAGCTTGTTCTGCGTGGTGTTGAGCTTCTGCTGGAGGCTCTGGCCCGAGGCGCTGCCCACCGTCATCGCGCATGCGCACGCCACCAGGGCGCCGGAGAGCGCCAGCATCAACCGCTTGGATCCCGTCATCTCAGCGTCAAGGTTGAACGCCCACAACCGGGCTTCTGAAAAGCCGGTTGCAGCTCAGCTACGCAGCGGTGCCGGCTGGCTCGCGTTCGGCCTCGGCGCCGTTGGTGGCCGCGCCGTTGGTGGCCGCACCATTCACCGCCTGCCCTGCGATCTCAGCGGCCTCCGCGAAACGCTCCTGGTAGGTGCGGGCCTGCATCCGCGAGATGACCAGGCGCTGCACCTGGGCAGTGCCCTCGAACAGCTGGTAGATCTTCGCGTCGCGGAACCACTTCTCCAGCGGGCAGTCGGTGGTCTGCGCGTAGGGGCCGACCAGGTCCATCAGCGTGGTGGTGGCCCACATGGTCACGTCCCCGGCCTTGAGCTTCGACATGGAGCCCTGGCCGCCGGTCATCGGGATGCCGTTGCGGCCCATCCACGAGGCGCGCTGAACGAGCAGGCGCGCCGAGTCGATCTCGGTCGCGACGTCGGCGAGCACCTGCTGGATCCGCTGCTCCTCGAGGGCAGGCTTGCCGCCATCGACGGTCTGGCCGCCCAGGTACTCCAGCGTCCACTCGTACGCGGCCTGGGCGATCCCGATCGCCGAGGCGCCGACGATCGGGCGCGTCATCTCGAAGGTCGCAAGCGCGTTCGAGGACCCGCCCTTCTGGCCAGAGCGGGCGCGCTCGAGCTTCCTGTTGAGCTTGTCCATGCCGCCGAGCAGGTTCTCAACCGGGATCCGGCAATCCTCGAGGATCACCTCGGCGGTGTGGGAAGCGCGAATGCCGATCTTCGACTCCTTCTTGCCCTGTCGGATGCCCGGCGTTCCCTTGCCGATCACGAACGAGGCCTGTCCGCGGTGGCCGAGCTCGGGGTCGACCGTCGCGACGACCACGTGGACGTCGGCGATGCCGCCGTTCGTGATGAATACCTTGGTGCCGTTCAGGACCCACTCGTCTCCGTCGAGCTTGGCGGTGCTCTTCAGGCTCTTCACATCGGAGCCGGCCTGCGGCTCGGTGACCGCGTAGGCCCCGAGTGCGATCTCGTCATCGGTGCCGAAGCACTGCGGCACCCACTCGGCGATCTGCTCGGGAGTGCCCGAGGCGGCGATGCCGGCGGCGGCCAGGCCGGATCCCTGAACGGCGAGAGCGATCCCGGCGCAGCCCCAGTGGAGCTCCTCGGCCGTGATCACACCGAGCTGCCCGCCCGGGTCGGAGCCCAGCAGCTGCATGTGCTCGAGCCCCTGGAGACCCCACTTGCGAGCCTCCTTCATCACTTCCCAGGGAGTGCTCTCCTCCTCGTCGTGCTTGCGGGCGACGGGGCGGATCACCTCGCGCGCGAACTTGCGGACGTGGTCCCGGTGCTCCGTCTGCTGGTCGGTGAGCGCGAAGTCCATTTTCGAGCGGCCGTCCTTTGTTCGAGGGTGCTCCGCAGGAGGAGCAACCCGTTCATGTCGGTTATTGACTGACTGGTCAGTCAACCAGTCTACCCGAACCGGAAGTGGAACCTGCCACTTACCGCGCCGGCGCCGACCTGGGCGTTGAGCCTGCTTGTGGGTACCGTTCCCCGCCGTGCGCCTCCCCCGCCCGATTCAGAACGCGATCGACTGGCTCCGCTTCGACGTTTTCGCGAAGTGGGACCCGCGCACGCTCGCGATCGCCAGTGGCGGTCTCGTTGCCCTCCTGCTGGTCGGCTGGGTGATCATCGCCAACCCCTTCTCAGGCGGAGGAAGCGGCGGGACCCGGGTCGTGACGATCGCGGTCGCCACTGACAACGCCCAGCAGGCGCCCGTGGGAGTGCTCGGCTTCCCGCTCGTCGCCACGCGCAACACGACCCGGATCAGCGGCCCCGATCCGACCGACGACGCCGCGGCCGCCGCACTCGCAACGCACCCTCCCGCGCCCGAGGCCGCGCCGCTCCAGGCGGTGACCCTGGTGCCCGACGACGACTGGCAGGCAGGAATCGCCGCCTCCGTCCTCGCAGGCCCTCCCACGCGAATGCCCGTGCTGATCAGCCAGCACGGCGCGGTGCCCGACGCCACCACCCAGGCCCTCGCCCAGCTCAACCCGCGAGGGGGCGGCACGTCGGGCGACGTCGCCGTCTACTCCGCCGGCGGAGCGTCCGTGCCCTCCGGGCTGAAGTCGCAGGACGTCCATGGAGACTCGCCGGCAGAGATCGCCAATTCCATCGATCAGCTCCGCCAGCGGCTGGTGAAGCAAGAGCCGCAGCACATCCTGCTCGTCAGCTCTGATCAGGCGGGATATGCCATGCCCGCGGCGGCCTGGGCGGCGCGCTCGGGGGACCCGGTCCTGTTCACCGGCCCCAGGCAGGTTCCGGCGGCCACCGCTAGCCGCACTGCGGCGCCACGCCGCCGCGACCGTATACGTCCTCGGGCCGGAGTCCGTGATCTCCAAGGACGTGGTCAAGCAGGTCGGCAGGGTCTCGGCCACCGTGCAGCGTGTCGGCGCCACCGGAGCGGTGCAGAACGCCCTCCTCTTCGCGCGCTACTCGGACGGATCCTTCGGCTGGAACATCAACGACCCGGGACATGGGATGGAGCTGGCGAACACCGATCGGCCTCTCGACGCCGCGGCTGCGGCATCGCCTCGCCTCGAGCGGCAAGTGGGGCCCGTTGTTGCTGACCGAGACAACGGACGTCCTGCCCCCCGAGCTGAGAAGCTTCCTTCTCGACATCAAGCCCGGCTACGAGACGGACCCGACCCGGGCGGTGTACAACCACATCTGGCTGATGGGAGACGCGACCGCGATCGGCGGACAGGTTCAGGCGGAGGTCGACGAGCTGGCGGAGCTGGCGCAGATCGGATCGGCCGGCGGGAACCAGGGGACCGCCACTGGAGGCATTGCGCAGCCAGGCGGGCTCGAGGGGGAGCCAAATCCAACACCGCAGAAGGGGAAGAAGAAATGAGCGAAGCCGAGCGACCGGACAGGCTCTCCAGGACGGTCACCGTCGAGGACATCCGCGCGCTGGCGGGCCCCTCCACCCCCCACTTCGCCCTGCAGGTGCGTAACCGGATACAGCGGCTGATCGCCGAGTTGCCCCAGGGCGACCCGGTCCGCCGGGAGGGCGAAATCCAGATCGCTCGGCTCGAGGAGCTCGCGCAGCACAGCGGTGACCCCCGCGGCGGGACGGGAGTGGCGCACTGATGAAGGAGCTCGCGGAAGGCGTCTGGCACATCAAATGCCTGCCCGGAATGCCATGGGCGGTGAATGCGTATCTGGCGGGCGACGTCCTGATCGACGCGGGCTGCAGGCAATCGACCGGCCGCATCCTGAAGCAGCTCGACGGGCACGAGGTGACGACCCACGCCCTGACCCACGCGCACCCCGACCATCAGGGCGCAAGCCACGACGTCTGCGAGCGGCTGGGCATCCCGTACTGGTGCCCGGAGCTGGATGTGCCCGCCGCCGAGGATCCGAAGCTGATCGATGAGCGACAGCCCGACAAGTTCATGGCCCACTTCTTCTGGCGGATCTTCCGCGGACCGGGGCACAAGGTCGATCGCACGATCGGCGAGGGCGACGATGTCGCCGGCTTCAAGGTGCTCGACGTCCCCGGGCATTCAGCTGGGCATGTCGCCTTCTGGCGCGAGTCGGACAAGGTGCTGATCCTCGGCGACGTCCTGGCGAACATGGACCAGTACACGGGGATCCCCGGACTCCACGAGCCCAAGCCCGCCCTCACCCCCGATCCCGCGCGCAACCGCGAGTCGGCCCGCAGGCTGGCGGCTCTCGAGCCGGAGCTGGTCTGCTTCGGGCACGGCGCGCCGCTGCGCGACCCTGCGAAGCTCAGGAAGTTCGTCGACGGCCTTCTGACTAGGCCGAGGCAGGAACAGCCAGGAGAGCGCGAGGGTTACCGATACGAGGAAAGCCGATTGATGCAGGAGACTAGGGGGCCGAAGGGAGCCTCGATGATCTTGGCCTGGTACTCGCCGATCTGCTCCGGCGGGATGAAGTAGGTCGCAGGAGTGAGGAACACTCCATCGCCGCGCTCCGCGACCTCCACTACCCGCTCGCGCACCTTGTCGAGCGGCCCTGCGGCCGTGAAGGCATCGACCATCTCGTCCGGGATCTGCTCCGGGACGGCGGCGAGGTCCCCCCTGCGGAAAGCGTCGCCGGCCGCCTCGGCCGCGTCGGCGAAGCCGTGCATCTCCCAGAGCGGCTTGTAGGTGCGGACCGTCGAGTAGAAGGCGATCGTGCGGCGCGCGGCGTCGAGGGCGCGGGCCTCGTCGTCGTCGATCACCGTGGTGATGGTGGGAATGAAGTCGAGGTCGGAGCGCTGCCGGCCCGAGCGCTGCAGGCCCGTCTCGAAGCTCGGGATCACGATCTCGTCCAGCCAGCGCACCGGGCACATCGGGTGCCCGATCAGCCCGTCCGCGACGTCGCCCGCCATCCGGCACATGCCCTCTCGCATCGCCGCCGCGTAGATCGGAACGCGGTCGCGGACCGGCTTGTGGGGCCTGATCCAACCCCTGATGTCGACGTCCATGTACTCGCCCTCGTAGCGAATCGGCTCGCCTGTCGAGGCCTTCTCCATGATCAGGCGGGTCGCCTCGATCGTCTCGCGGAGGTGCGGTGCGGGCTTGCCGTAGTCCACGGAGTGCCAGGTCTCATTCAGGCGCTTCACCCCGGCGCCGAGGCCGAGCCGGAACCGGCCGCCGGCCATCTCGTCGATGTCGAGCGCGCTGACGGCGAGGATGAAGGCGCTGCGCGTGAAGGCCCAGGCGATGCCGGTGCCGACGTTGACCTTCTCGGTCTTGGCCGCCAGCCAGGTGGCCTGGGTGACGGAGCTGCGGAAGAGCTCCGGGGTCCAGACGCAGTCGATGCCGGCGGCCTCGGCGGAGCTCGCCTGCTCGGCGAGGTCGCCGGGCGTATCTCCGATCGCCGCAATCGAGATCCGGTCGAGGGCGGACATGCGGCGGCTGACCCTACTTGCCAGGCTGCTCGACGGGCGTGTTGTCCAGCGATCGCCACAGGTACAGGCAGGCGAGCGTGCGGCGCGGCCGCCACTCGTCCGCGATCCGCTCGAGCTCCTCGGGCCCCGGCAGGTCGTCCATGCCGTATTCGATCTGGACAGCGCGCCGGATGCCCAGATCGCCCACGGACACGACGTCCTCTCGCGCGAGATGGAACATCAGGAACATCTCGGCCGTCCAGCGGCCGACGCCCTTCACCTCGATCAGCTCCGCGATCACGTCCTCATCGGGCAGGTCCTTGATGCGATCGAAGTCGAGCCGGCCGTCCTTGACGCGCTGAGCGAGATCTCGGAGGAACTCGACCTTCGCGTTGGACAGGCCGGCCTTGCGCAGGGTCTGTGTCCTCTTGCGAAGCAGTCCCCCGGGCGCCGGGGTGGCTCCGTCGAACTGGGCCAGCAGCTTCTCCCAGATCGAGCGCGCCGCCCTGGTCGAGAGCTGCTGACCGACGATCGCCCTGGCGACGGCCTCGAACGGATCCGGCCTGCTGCCCCGGCGATCGATCTTCGGATCGAGAGGGCCCTTCTCTTCCATCACCCGCCGCAGGACCTTGTCCGCGCGCATCAACGCGCGGTCGTCCGCGCTCCACCTCGCTGCTGTCTTCCGGGCATGCGCGCCCGCGGGCCTCGGGGCCATCAGGGACTCAACGCCCGCGGGCGGTCAGCCGTGAGTTCAGACCCTCTGGATCAGCGTGCCGGTGCCGAGACCGCCGCCACAGCACATGGTCACCAGGCCGGTCTCCTTGTCGGAGCGCTCCAGCTCGTGGAGCAGGGTGGTGATCAGGCGCGCGCCGGTCGAGCCGAGCGGGTGACCGATCGCGATCGCGCCGCCGTTGACGTTGACGCGGTCCATGTCGGGCTCCAGCTCGCGGCGCCAGGCGGCGACCACGGAGGCGAAGGCCTCGTTGATCTCGACCAGGTCGATGTCGTCCATCTTCATCCCGTTGCGCTTCAGGATCAGCTGCGTCGCGGGAATGGGGCCGGTGAGCATCATCACCGGGTCGACGCCGACGGTGGTCTGGTCGACGATCTTGGCGCGGGGCTTCAGGCCGAGCTCATCCGCCTTCTCCCGGGTCATGAGCAGCACCGCGGCGGCGCCGTCGGAGACCTGTGAGGAGTTGCCGGCGGTGACCTTGCCGTCCTCCTTGAAGGCCGGCTTCAGCGAGGCCAGCTTCTCGGCCGAGTCCTCGGTCGGCGGCCGGATGCCCTGGTCGGTGACGTAGGTGTCGCCGTTGTTCTTCCAGGGGATGATCTCGCGCTCGAAGCGTCCCTCCTCGGTCGCCTGATGGGCGAGCTGGTGGGAGCGGAGGCCGATCTCGTCCATCTCGGAGCGGGGGATCTCCCACTTGTCGGCGATCATCTCCGCGGAGATGCCCTGCGGGACGAGGTTGTAGCGCTCCATCAGCGCCGGTGAGAACGCGAAGCCGTGCTCCTTCATCACCTCGGCGGAATCCGCGAAGGAGATGTGGCCCATGTGCTCCACGCCGCCCCCGATGGCGACGTCATGGACGCCGGACGCGATCAGCGCGGACGCGAAGTTGACGGCCTGCTGGGCCGAGCCGCACTGGCGGTCGACCGTGGTGGCGGGAGTCTCCATCGGGAGCCCGGCCTCGAGCCAGGCGTTCCGGGCGATGTTGATGCCCTGCTCGCCGAACTGCTGCACGCAACCGGAGACGACGTCCTCGACCTCGGACGCGTCGATCCCGGCGCGCTCGATCACGGAGGAATAGGTCTTGGCCAGGAGGCTGGAGGCATGGACGTCCTTGTAGTAGCCCTTCTCCTCATGCCCGCGGCCGACAGGCAATCGGGCGGCCTCGACGATCACTACCTCGCGTCCACTGAACTTTCCGTTCTCAGCCACCTGGGGCCTCCTCAGTCGGTTTCTTCAAGCAACCAAGCCTTGTAGATATGAGCATACACCCCTTGACTGGCGAGTCAGCCAGTGGCATCCGCGGCCTCGAGCGCAACGCTCTCGGTCGAGGAAGGCCGCCACCGGCCCGGCGTGATACACCACTCGCCCCTTGGCGGCATTCGAGACATACGAGCGACCGGCGATCGCCGGGAGCGGGACGATCGCCTGCGGGCTCGCCGCCTGCGCCAGCGTCGCCTCCAAGACCTTGCTCCTGGCTCGCTCCGACGCCTCGGCCTGGAAGGCCGAGGAGCAGGCGCATTCACTCTGCGCGAAGCTCGACGGGGCGGACCCGAAGCGCATCAAGGTGACCACCAAGCCGGCCGACATCGCCACCTGCGATGTCGTGATCGAGGCCATCGTCGAGGAGCTCGAGCCCAAGGTCGAGCTGATGAAGACGGTCGCGGATGCGGCCGGCGGCGCCGACCTGGCGACCACCACCTCATCGCTCTCCCTCGACGAGATCGCCGCGGGCGGCGGCCACCCGGAGCGGACCTTCGGCCTCCATCCCTTCAACCCCGTGGTGCGGATGGATCTCGTCGAGCTCTGCGTTCCCCAGGCCGCCAGCGAGGAGATCGGCCCGCGCGCTCGCAACTGGTGCGAGTCGATCGGCAAGACCGTCGTGGAGGTGCCGAACGAGCCGGGGTTCGTGGTCAACCGCCTCCTCTTCCCGTACCTGTTCGACGCCGTGCGGCTGATGGAGCAGACCGGGATGAAGGCGGAAGAGGTTGACCGCTGCATGACACTGGGCGCGAACTACCCGATGGGGCCGCTCGCGCTCCTCGACCTGATCGGCGCCGACGTCGCGGTCGCGATCGGCGAGGCGCTCTACGCCGACAGCGCCGAGGAGCACCACCGGCCGCCGGGCCACCTGATGGCGCTTGTCGACCAGGGCAAGCTGGGACGCAAGTCGGGGTCCGGCTTCTACGACTACTGATTCAGGTCGATCACGAGCTGCGCCACGGTCTCCCCGACCTCGTCGAGCACCGCCGGGTCGAGCTTGTCGAGCGTGTCCTGGGTCCCGTTCTTGTACGGGTAGGACCAGTCGATCAAGTCGATCGACGGGACAGCCGCCTGCAGGAAGGGGATGTGGTCGTCGATGATCGGTGTCTGGGTCGTATCCGGGAACAGGTCCTCCGTCCCCACCTGATCCGCAGCGTGACGTAGCTGCGCCCAGAGGTCCGGGCTCGAGTTCGTCTCTCGCGGGAAGTGCGCCCCGCGATTGGCGATGTAGTCGAGCAGGATCATGTCCCCGACCTGACCCGGGTGGGCCGCCGCGTACGCCCTGGAGCCACGGAGCGCGCAGTACTGGAAGTCGCGGTCGTGGCAGCCCGGCGGCGCCTCCTCGCCGTCGAAGAGCACGAAGCGGATCTCGCGGTGGTCCTTGGGGAGCTCCGACGGGAGGCGGCGGGCCAGCTCGATGAGAGCGGCGGTGCCGGCCGCGCTGTCGTTTGCCCCGACGAATCCCTTGGGCCGGTATTGAGTGTCGTAGTGGGCGCCGATCAGGATCGCGGGGGCGCGGCCCGGCAGGACGCCAACGATGTTCCGAAGCCCCTTTTGTGGGCCCTTGCTGGGGAACGGCTCGAGGGTGCCGTTGGGGAGCATCGACCGGAGCTCATCCGCGAGCCGGCGAAGCTGCGGTGAGCCGGCGGGCCTCGGACCCACCGCGACCTGGCGCTGGACCAGCGCCATGGCCCGAGCGCCGTCGAAGCGGTTCGCCTGGTCGGAGCTGCTCGAGCTCCCGCAGCCGGCGAGGGCGACCCCCACCAGCAGGATCGCGGCGAGGCCAGGCAACCGATTTCCGATCCCCGCACGCCCGGATAACGCGCCCGGCGCATCGCAGCTCTGCGTCCTCGGGCTCGCCTTTGGCACCAGCAAAGGCTTCGCCCTGCGTCCTTGATCTGCTCGGCCGGGCGCGTCCCCGGTCGCACGCGGATCAGAAATCGATTGCCTAGGCGGCCTGCTTGCCCTTCCGCTTGACGCGGGACTTCGTTCCGATTGGGGGGACCGCCGGCTCGTCATGGCGGCCGGAACGATCCCAGATCACATCGGCTTCCGAGACGCCCTGCTTGCTGGCCTCCGCCTCCACCTCGCCCCAGGGCAGCTGAGCCTCGGGAAGGTCATCCCAGCGGGCCAGGTCGAGCGCCTCCAGCGCGCCCTCCAGTGCGGGCCCCCGGTGCTCTTCGGAGCGGAGCACCGCCCTGACCACCTCAAGCTGCTTGTCGCTGAACCGGACGACCCACATAGAGCCTCCTAGATGACCCTCTGGATTGCCGTGAAGCTAGAGCCGTAAACGGACGGAAGGGAAAAGACCTGCATCCGGCATGAAACGGGTCGCGCCTATCGGCGCGCCCTCGCATCTACGCGGACCGGGGGTGGATTCGAACCGCTTCGATCCGGTTTTCGCGAACGGACTCGACGCGGATCTCGAAGCCGTCGGCGGTGATCAGATCGCCCCGCTTCGGCAGGCGCCCGAGCTCGCCGAAGACATAGCCGCCGACCGAGTTGTAGGCATCGGTGTCAACCGGGAGCTCGATGCCGCGGTCGGAGAGATCCCCGAGAGAGACGTGGCCGCGCACGTACCAGTCGCCGTTCGCCAGCTGGCGCAGGGAGCCGGCCAGCGGGTCGGTCTCGTCCTCGATCTCCCCCACCACCTCCTCGAGGATGTCCTCGACGGTGACGATCCCGACGGTCCTCCCGTACTCGTCGACGACCACCCCCATCGAGGAGCGCTGTCGCTGAAGCTCTGTCAGCAGGTCGTCGAGCGGCTTGGTCTCCGGGACGATCAGGGCGTCGCGGACCGCCGACTCGATCTTCGCCTCGGGCCCGTCGCTCATCAGCAGGCGGACGAGCCGCAGCGCGTGGACGATGCCGCGCACGCGGTCGGCGTTGCCGTCCTCCACGACCACCAGGCGGTTGTGGCCGGATGACGTGCACATGCCGAGGGCATCCGAGACGGTGTCGGAGTAGTCGACGGTGACCACCGCCGGGATCGGAGTCATCACCTCGCGGGCCTCCTGCTCGTGGAGGTGGAAGACGCCGCGCAACATCACGGCCTCGCCCGGGTCGAGCTGGCCGCCCGAGGCCGACTGGGAGATCAGGACCTGGAGATCCTCGGAGGTGTGCTTCTCCTCGAGGTCCGCGGGCCGCACACCGAACAGCCGCACGATCCCGTTCGCGATCGCGGTGAGTCCGAGGGTGAACGGCGCGCTGATCACCCGGAAGAGATGCAGGCTGCCCGCGAAGAACCGCAGGGAACTCTCGGGCCTGGAGATGGCGAGCAGCTTCGGGGCCTGCTCTCCCACCGCAACGTGAATGGAGGTCACCAGCGCGTAGGCGATCGCCACGGAGATCGCCACGGCCACGCCGTGGGAGAGCCCGCCGAAGATCGGCTCGATCAGCTTCGCGACCGCCGGCTCGCCGAGGAACCCGATCCCGATCGAAGCCATCGTGATCCCCAGCTGACAGGCCGACAGGTATTCGTCGATCCGGTCGAGCTCCGCGAGGGCCTGTCCGGCTCCGCGTGCCCCTTCGCTCGCCAGCTGCTCGAGGCGCGAGCGCCGCGAGCGGACCAGGGCGAACTCCGCCGCCACGAAGACGCCGTTGATCGCGATCAGGACGAGCAGCAGGACGAGGAGGACGACGGTCACGGTCGCCGCCCCGTCTCAGGGGACGTAAGGCCGCGCGCAAGCGCGACCCGATTCATGGGGGCGCCCAATCGGGCGCACGTACTTCGAGGGAGGTCGTCGTCGTTCACAGGCGACGAGCCAAGGCTACCGGACGCTGCTGACTACGCCAGCTCCTCGACCTTCTTCGCCAGCTCGAAGTCGTTCTTGGTGATGCCGCCCTCTGAGTGGGTCGAGATCGCCACCTCGACCTGACTCCAGGAGATCGCGATGTCCGGGTGGTGGTTCATCTCCTCGGCCGGCCCGACGATCGAGTCGACGAACTCGACCGAGCCCTTGAAGTCCTCGCGGTCGAAGCTCTTGACGATGTACTCGCCGCGCTGACGCCAGCCGTCGAGGCCCTTGAGGCCTTCTTTGATCTGCTCGTCGTTCAGAAGTGCCATATTCGTGGGGTGCGAATCGCGAGCCTGGTCCCGTCCGCGACAGAGATGCTATTCGCCCTTGGCCTGGGCGATCAAGTCGTCGCGGTCACCCACGAATGCGACTACCCGCCCGAGGCGGCGGGCAAGCGTCATCTGACCCGGAGCCTCGTTCCCTCATATGCGGCCACAAACACCGCCGCCGGACCTACCGCGGCCGAGATCGACGCCGCGGTCAGGAGATTGACAAGCGAGGGCAGGCATCTCTACGCGCTGGACGAGGAGGCGCTGGCCGAGCTCGACGTCGACCTGATCGTCACGCAGGCCGTCTGCGAGGTCTGCGCGGTCTCCTTCGACGACGTGGTGGCCGTGGCGGACCGCCTGCCCAGCCGGCCGCAGGTGATCTCTCTCGACCCATCGAACCTGGAGGAGGTACTTGCCGACATACCGCGCCTGGGCGAGGCGACCGGCGCCACCGACCGGTCGAAGGTCCTCCGTGAGGACCTCGAAGCTCGCCTGGGGCAGGTCAGGGACGCCGTCGCGGGAGCCCCCCGGCCCGGCGTGCTGGCGCTCGAGTGGCTGGATCCCCCCTTCATCGGAGGGCACTGGGTTCCGGAGATGATCGAGATCGCCGGCGGTACCGATGTCCTCGGGGTGATCGGCGTGAAGTCCCGGACCGCGGAGTGGGACGAGATCGCCGCCGCGAAGCCAGACGTCGTCGTGGCGATGCCCTGCGGATGGAACGCGAGCCAGGCGCGCCAGGAGGTCGACGGCCATTCGGCCGAGGTGGCCGCGATCGGAGCCGAGCGGATCTGGGCGGTCGACGCCGCGGCTTCCTTCTCGCGGCCCGGGCCCCGTCTGGTCGAGGGGACCGAGCTTCTCGCCCATCTGTTGCACCCGGATAGGGTGGACGCCCCGCACGGCGTCCCGTTCGAGCGGGTGGAGGAGAGGACATGGGCTTGAACTGGGCCGAGCACACCGTCGAGATCGACGCGCCGATGGAGACCTGCTTCGCGGCGATCATCGACTACGAGACCTTCCCCTCCTGGCAGGGCGCGGTGGTCGACACGGAGGTCCTCGACTGGGACGCGAAGGGCCGTGGCAAGCGGGTGCGCCTGTTCGTGGACGCGAAGGTCCGCAAGGTCGACTACACGCTCGATTACAGCTATGACGAGCCGACTCGAATCGAGTGGGATTTCGTCGAGGGCAACGGAATCAACGCTGCCGACGGCCACTACCTGTTCGAGGACCTCGGCGACGAGCGCACCCGGGCCACCTACAAGCTCGGCCTCGAGGTCGGGATCCCGCTGCCCGGTCCCGTCGCACGGCGGGCGCACAAGTCGACCCTGAAGGGCTCCGTCGAGGACCTGAAGAGGGAGGCGGAGCGCCGAGCTGCCGACTCAGCCAAGGCGAGGGCGGTCAACGGGAGCGGGGCCACCGAGCGCGAGGCGACGCTGGCGGAGAAGGCGGGCATCAAGAGGCCGTCCGCGCCTCCGCCGGAGAGCGTTCCTCCTCGCGAGCTCCGCGAGCAACCGACCGACGGCGACTCCGGCTCGCTCCGCGAGCTGCCGGTCAAGGTCGCCGGCCGTGCTGCGGGACTCGGCTTCGGCATCGCGCGCCGTGCGGTCGGCGTCGGCCTCGAGGTTGCCGGCGCCGTCACGGACCGCTTGCGCGGGCTAGCCGGCGACCGCTAACGCGCCCGCGAAGGTCGCGGCGATCATCAGCACGATCCCGGCGAGCTCCAGGGTGTATCCGGGGCGACCGCTCATCCGCCGCTCCACGAAGATCACGAGCAGCGCAGCGATCGTGCCCCCGATCAGCCCGCCGATGTGGCCGCCGATCGAGATTCCCGGGATCGCAAAAGTGAGCAACAGGTTGAGGACGATGAAGATGCCGAACTGCTGTGCGACCTGCTCGACCCCCCGTCCTCGGGCCACCACGATGACGGCGGCCATCAGGCCGAAAATCGCGCCTGAGGCACCGACAGTGACGGTGTTGGGGTCGACGATCAACGCGCCCAGCGAGCCGGCGATCAGCGAGACGAAGTAGATGCCAAGGAACCGAGGAGTCCCAATGCCCGGCTCGAGGATGCTGCCCGCGATGTAGAGGACGTACATGTTGAACAGCAGGTGAAGGAACCCGGCGTGCAGGAAGCCGCCGGTGATCACGCGCCACCAGTCGCCGTTCGCGATGTCGGGGCCGCGCAGTCCGGCGTCGTGGATCACTGATCCGCTGCCGCTGAACTGACCCGCCCCGCCGCCCAGGAGCTCCGCCAGGAAGACGATCACGTTCAGCCCGATCAGCGCGAAGGTGGCCGGCATCTTGGAGGAGGCCGTGCCGAAGGCGCCCTGGCCGACGCGGACCTTGGTGGTCTGCCGTGCGCATTCCGGGCAGCGCATGCCAACGGGCGTCGAGGTCATGCACTCGGGGCAGATCGGCCTGCCGCAGTTCGAGCAGGAGACGCCCGTCTCGCGGTTCGGATGCCGGTAGCAGGTCTGGCGCTGGGTCTGGGTGGCTTCCATCGACCGCCAGCGTAGTTCAGAGGGAGGCTCGGCCCGCTTCGCCGTAAACGGCCGCCACAACCACCGCGGCCGAATCTAGTCGACGGTCGCGCTCAGCAGAATCGGGCGCGTCGGCACGGTGCTCCCGGGATGTGGCTCCCTCGTCACCATCACCCTCACCCCCTTGGCGAGATGGCCGTCGACGGCGGTGATCGCGTGGCCTGTGCTGTCCGGGATGAAGTTGGAGGAGGGCCGCACGCTCGATCCGCGGGCAACCCACACCTGGTAGACCTCGCGCCCCGTCAGTTGCTTGAGCCCGTGCAGGTCGAGCGTCGACGATGGGTCGCCGACCGCGAGGGTGCCGCCGATTCCCTTCTCGGCGACGACCGGCACGGTCGCTTCGCCTCCGCCGCCCCCGCTGTTGTCCGCCACGAGGTATCCGCCGACACCGGCGGCGACGATCGCGAGCCCCGCCAAGCCCACCGCCGGGCGGAGCAGGAAACCCTGAAGGCCTCGGCGCTCTCGCCGCGTCGTCGCCTCCTCCCTCACCTCAGGCTCAGCTGCGGCCGCCGACTTTGCCTCCGCGTCATCGCGGACGATCGCCAGCACTCGACGCCGCAGCTCCGGCGGCGGCTCGAGCTGCTCGACCGATTCGCCGAGCACCGCCACCGCCGGGGCCAGAGCCTCGAGCTCCCTGCTGCAGCGGGCGCAGCTCGGCGCGTGGGCCTCCACGGCCGAGGTCTCGCGCGGGTCGAGCGCCCCGAGCGAGTAGGCGACCAGGTCGTCCCTGTCCGGGTGGTCGCCGATCACCAGCCCTCCGCCAGGGTCGCCCTGATCTTGTCCATGGCCAGCCGCATGCGGCCCTTGACCGTCCCGAGGGGCTCGTTGAGCATCTCGGCGATCTCGGAGTGGCTGAAGCCACCGAAATACGAAAGCTGGATGACCCTCGACTGGTCGTCCGGCAGGCCCTTGATCGCGCCGCGGACCTCGCGCGCGGTTTCGCGGCGCAGCGCCTCCGCGTCGGTGAGCTCGTCGGACGGGCTGCGCTCGAGGAGCTCCTCGCCGCCCGCCGCGAGCTTCGGCGAGCGCCCAGACTCCTTGCGGAGCAGGTCGATCGCCCGATTGCGCACGATGCCGAGCGTCCACGCCCGGACGCTGCCGCGGGCGCGGTCATACCGCGCGCCGCTTCTCCAGATGGAGAGCAGGGCCTCCTGGGTGACGTCCTCCGCCGCGGTCCGGCTGCCGACGATCCGGTACGCCAGCGAATAGGCGGCTCCGGCGTGGCGGTCGTAGAAGACCTCGAAGGCCATGGGGTCCTCGCGCGCGACCAGGGGCATCAGGTCCTCGTCCGCGAGGCGCTGCAGCTCCGCCCGGGTCATCTCGTCGACTCCCGGTGATCTACTTGACGACCTCCCACGCACATGGCTACGAGCAGTTCACTCAAACGGATCATGCCTGCAAGGAGGTAGCGATGGAGGAATCAAGTCCCGCCAGGCTCTACTGCCTGCTGGTCGGTGGAGTGCTGGTGATCGCCGGCATCATCGGCTTCTTCTACGAAGCGAGCTTCGCCAGCGGGGACTCAATCAGGACCGAGGACGTGTTCGGGATCCTCTCGGTGAACGGCTGGCACAACATCGTCCACATCGGGATCGGTGCGCTGCTCCTGGTCGCGGCCGGATCGGCCGCCCGGCCCGCGGCGCTCTTCGTGGGAATCCTCTACATCGTCCTGTGCGTTTTCGGATTCATCGCCACCGGGGACGGCGGGATCACCTTCGTCGCCAAGGACGACGTCCTGTTCAAGCTGGTGCCGGTCAACAACGAGGACAACGTCCTGCACCTGATCCTCGGGATCACCGGGGTGATCGCCTACCTGGCGTCGCGCCCGTCGACGAGGGTGGCCGGGGCGACCTAGGTCAGTCGAGCCGGTTGCGAACCTGGTCTCGAACCTGATCGGCGATGTCCGAGACCTGGTCCGCCAGCTCCGTGAAGCGGGCGGGCTTCTTGCCGCTTCGGCGGCGAAGCTCGACGAGCACCAACCCACCGGCGGCCACCCCGCCTGCGGCGATCGCGGCCGCGGGGCGCACCCAGTTGCGAGGTTGGCGCAGCGAGCGAAGCTCGGACTCCGAGAGCTCCTCGGCCCACGCCGAGAGCTCCTCGGCGGCGGCCTCGGTGACGGCGCTCAGCGTCTCCTCGAGGCGGCCGGACAGCTTCTCCGGCGGCTCGATCGGCCGCAGGGCCGAGCGAAGCAGGCTCTCGACGTCGCCAGAGGTCTCAGCTGCCATTGACGCTCATCTCCTCCTCGAGCTGCTTGATCGCGCGGTGGATCAGGACCTTGGTCGCCCCATCGGAGCGGCCGAGCGACCTGGCGATCTCGCGGTTGTCCATGCCGAGCGCGAAGCGCATGATCAGCGCGTCGCGCCGGTCGTCGGGCAGGTGCTGCAGGTGCTCCATGACGCTCTTCAGCTCCTCCCGCCCCTCGACGATCCGCTCGGTGCCGTGCGGGGCTGCGATCGGCTCCGACTCGTCCAGCACCCTCTGGGGGCGCCGGGCTCGGTCGCGGTGGTAGTTGGAGGCGAGGTTGTGGGCGATGCGGATGAGCCAGGGGCGCAGCGGGCGGCCGTTCGACTCGCGGCGGGCGCGCTCGAAGTGCCGGTACGCCTGCAGGAAGGCCTGCTCGGTGACGTCCTCGGCGTCGTGGTGGTTGCCGACCCGGTAGTACGAGTACGAGTAGACGTCGCGCAGATGGTCGCGATAGAGCTGCTCGAAGGCGCGATCGAGCTCGGCCTTCGACTCCTTCGGCTCACCGTTGTCAGCAGCGACCTGCTCCGCATCTGCCACAGATCAAGCGTACTCGCGGCCACAGGGCGCGTCCTCATCATGCCGCCCGACCTCCGGCAGCCGGTTCACGCCTTGCACGCTCCGCCTGCCTGACCCGCGACATCCACTCCGCCGGGGAGATCTCACCGGCGATCAACCCCGCCAGGCCGTCGAGGGCGGAGCTCCCCATCCCGGTCTTGCGGACCGCCGCCGCGATCAGCGGCACGGAGTCGAGAGCTTCGGAGGCCTGTCCGATGATCCCGGGGATCTGCTCGGCGGGAGTTCCCTCGCCGAGAAGCTCCCCCGCTCGCCGGTTGCGGCTGCCCTCCGCGAGGATCGTCGCCGTCAGGTCGCCGACGCCGGCGATGCCCGCGAAGGTCTCGTGCTCCGCCCCGCGCGCGCGGGCGTATGCGACGCACTCGCGCCAGACCTGCGCGGTCGCGATCCCCGCGGCGTTCATGCCCTGCGCCTGCGCCGCCGCGCCCGCCAGTGCCGCGGCGTTCTTCGCGGCGCCCGCGACCTCCACGCCGATCATGTCCTGCGAGCGCTCGCAGACGAGGCCCGCCTCGTCGAAGACGCTGCCGAGCTGGTCGCGGAGGTCCGCGTCGCGGCTCCCGAGGACGAGCGCCGCGGTACCCGAGACCGCCTCCTTCGCGTGCGCCGGCCCGCCCAGGGAGGCGATCGCCCGCGCCCTGATGCGCTCGGAGACGTACTCGGATGGCAGGGCGGCCATCGGCGCCACCAGCCCCTTGCTCAGCAGGAGCACGGAGGCTCGCTCGCCCACGCGGTCGCCGATCGCCCCCACGGCCTGCGGCAGCGCCGCGGAGGGCACCGCCAGGCAGACGAGGTCGATGCCGGCCAGCTCGATGTCGGCCGCCCGCTTCACCGTGAGCGACTCCGGGAGCTGAACGCCCGGGAGGTACTCCTCGTTGCTCCGGGTCTCGTTCATCTCCTCGGCCCGCTCGCCGGTGCGTGTGCCGAGCTGTACCTCGAGCCCACCGCGGGCGAGGAGGACCGCCACGGCGGTTCCCCAGCTGCCCGCGCCGATCACCGCCGCCTTCCGCAGCGGCGGCAATCCTCCGAGCCACTCCCACTGCAGCTCGATCACGGGCCAGATGCGAGCGCCGACGGAGTTGGCGAGAGTCGGGGAGGGATCCTCGGTGCGCGGGAAGGTGAGAGCGCGACCCATCCGCACCTTGACCTTCTTCGGGCGGATCTTCCAGCCGCGCCTGACCTGCTCCGAGCCGTGCACGGCGACGGGCAGCACCGCGGCGCCGGTCTCGAGCGCGAGGCGCCCGAAGCCGCGCTTCGGGCGCGCCAGCGATCCCGTTCGGTGCCGCGTGCCCTCGGGGAAGATGCAGACCGCGCCGCTGCGCTCCAGAACCTCGCGGGATGTGATCAGCGTCTGCTCGTCCGACTGGCCGCGCCGCACCGGATACGCGCCCAGGCGGTTCAGGATCCAGCCCTGCCAGCGCTTCTCGAAGAGCTCCACCTTCGCCACGTAGTGCAGAGGGCGTCGCCAGGGCAGCGAGGCGCCGATCACGAAGGGGTCGAGGAAGCTGCGGTGGTTGGCGGCGACGATCAGCGGCCCCTTGACCTTGCCGTGCTCGCGGCCGATTCGCGAGAGCCGGAAGTAGACGAGGAAGAACGGGACGAGGATCGCTCGCGCGAGCCAGTAGAGCGGGCGGTTGACGCCGTGCTCCCGCGTGAAGCGGTGGTAGCCGAGCAGCCTCTCCTCGTCCATGCCCAGATCTCAACCCTACGGAGACGGCCAGTTACAGGCTTCTCACACCGGGCGTCTACCAGGCGGCGTCCAGGATCGCGGCGAGATCCGCGGGCGCTACCTCCCCGGGGGTCATATGCGTGAGCTCGGGGCGTGCCATCGCGACCTCGACGACCTGATCGACCCGGACGCGGTCGGCCCCCAGCTCGCCGAGCCGCCGGTGACCGGCGAGCTCGCCGATCCGCTCCCGGATCCCGGCGCCGTCGGTTCCAAGGGCCGCAGCGAGCGCCTCGATCTGCTCGGGGGCACGCGCTCGCATCGCCTCCATCGTCTCGGGCAGCAGGGCCGCATAGGTCTCCGCGTGGGGCGTGCCCAGCACCCTGACCGTGGTCTGGCCGAGCACGTGATGGAGAGCGATCCCCGCCCGGTCGACCGCGATCGCGCAGAGCAGCGCGCCCAGGGCGAGGGCCGCCCGGTCACGCTTCCCCGGCGCCTGGTCCAGGGCTCCGGCGAGCATGCCGGCTCCGCGCAGCGCGGCGTCCCGCGAGGTCTCGTCCGCCAGCGGTGTGTAGAGCGACTCCGCCCCGTGCGCCAGGGCGTTCATCGCCGTGGCTCGCAGCTGCGGCTCCGGGGCGCTCGTCATCGCATCGGCGTACGCGATCACCAGGGCGGGCCTCACACCCGCGGCCGCCTCCGATCCGGCCGGCAACCGGTGGATGGCCGTCATCGGAGCGCCGGAGAGGGTCGTCGGGATCGCCGCCACGGCACCGCCCCGGACCGCCGCGATCCCCTTCGCGGAGTCGATAACCCGCCCGCCGCCCAGCGCCACCAGACGGTCGCTGGCGACGTCGTCGATGATCGCGGCGGAGGCCTCCGGGACCGGGTCGGCGGGAACCAGGTGGGTCCGGGCGGCGCCCTCGCCGAGGCCAGGCGCGTCCGAGAGGGCGCGGGCCGTCGAGAGCAGCTCGAATTCCCCCCAGCCCTCGCCGTCCAGCGTGCCGATCGGATCCGTGATCGGCCCTCCGTAGAGGAGGAGCTTCCGCCGGTCGTCGGCGAACTCGAGCCAGTTCCCCTCGCCCGGCGGCTTCAGATCCTTGAATGACAAGAGCCCGGAGTGGGACTCGAACCCACAGCCTCCGGCTTACAAAGCCGATGCTCTGCCAATTGAGCTATCCGGGCGCCCCTCGAAGACTAGGCCGCGGCTCCGCCTGAAGTCGGCGGCAGGGCGGCCAGGCTCTCGACCTGACCGCCCTGCTTGGCCGCCGCGCCGGCGGGCAGCGCGGCGGCGGCTATCCCTCCAATGGCGTACCTGACGCTTACCCGGGTGGTATCGGCCCGAGGCCGGGGTGTCCCGACCCCAAAAATCTGCGTCGTCGGGAGGGTTGTTGGGCATACTCCCGGCGTGGCCCCCGGGCGCAACCTTCGAGAGTCGCTCAACGATCCCGGCGCAGCCGCGGCCCGCGGTCGCTGGCTGGCGCGAGGCGCATGGCTGCTGGCCGCCGCGGAGGTCGTGCTCGCCGTTCGCAACCACGTCACGACCAGGCTGAGCGAGAAGGACCGTCAGCGAATGGTCGAGATCGTCAAGGCGTCGAAGGGGCGCCCGTCGAACCTCTCCGACCGCCAGCGCAAGGAGCTCAAGGCGCTGCTCGCCAAGACCGAGCCGCGCGAGCTGGCGAAGACCGTCGCCTCCAGCGGCTTCGCCGGCCGTTTCGCCAAGGGATTGCGCCGGAAATAAAGCGACCGCCCCTCTCGGAGCGGCCGCTTGGCTGCCGTGCCGTTTCCTACGTGGAAGTGCTTAGACCTTGACCATGCGCGAGTCGAGGTGGATGCCGACCTTGCGCTTGACGCGCTGCAGGGCGTTGTCGACGGTCTTGGTGTCGCAGTCGAGCCTCTCGCCGATCACCTCGTAGGAGTGACCGTCGAGGTACAGGGCCAGCACCCGGCTCTCGAGCTCGGAGAGGACGCTGGTCAGACACGCCACCAGGCTCTCCAGCTCCTCGCCGGCGATCACCTGGTTGGCGGGGTCGCGCACGGCCGGGCCCGGCAGGACCTCCTCGAGGGTGGTCTCGGAGTCGGGGCCCGCCGCCGCCGGCGTCTGGCTGAACGAGACGTACTGGTTGAGCGGCGTGTGCTTGTTGCGGGTCGCGGTCTTGACCGCGGTGATGATCTGCCGGGTGATGCAGAGCTCCGCGAAGCCGCGGAAGCTCGACTCCCGCTCGGGCCGGTAGTCGCGGATCGCCTTGAACAGGCCCAGCATTCCCTCCTGCATGAGGTCGTCGGCGTCGCCGCCGAGCAGGAAATACGAGGAGGACTTGACCCGCACGAAGCGCCGGTAGCGGCGCACCAGCTGGTCATATGCGTCGGTCCGGCCGTGCTTGGCCAGCGCGACGAGGAACTCGTCGTCCGGGCCGGGCCCGGTGTTGCGGGCGCCCTCGGGGATGGCTCGTGAGGGGACGACCGCCTGCTCTTCAGTGCTTGGGGTAGGTACAGCCACAGCAACCTCCTTGACGGGGTGGTCTGTGGCGCTCCGTACCTCCCCTGGAGGCGCCTTCGGTCCGGGTGCTGTCCATCAGGCTCGACCTGAGGTTCACCCTTACTCGCCGAGCAGCCTACTGGCGGATCCGGGAATGTCAACCACGGTTCGGAGCCGATGCAATTCCGCTTGCAGGATCCGTGCCTGGCAGGGGCCGAATCGACCCGTCCGTCCGCGGGCGCTGTTAAACGGTGCCTCGCTCGGCGTACGTGCGCGCGAGGACCAGATCGAGGAGGAGAGATGGAAGCAACCGCCAACCGAATCGAGACCGGCCGCGTGATCAGCGAGGCCTTCGACACCTATGGCAAGTACGCCGGGCCGCTGCTCGGTGGAGCGGTGATCCTGCTCGGGCTCGCCGGGTTGATCACCGGGCTGCTGAGCGCCACCGACAGCGTCGTGCTGAGGCTGGTCGGGTCGATCGTCACCCTGATCGCGACGGTGCTCTACACGGGCTACGTGGTCAAGCTCGTCCAGGACGTCCGCGATGGCCGGCTCGACCAGAGCATGGGCGAGCTCTTCTCCGCGGCGGCCCCGTTCATCCTCACCCTGGTCCTCAACGGGATCGTCTTCGGGATCGCGGTCTTCTTCGGCTTCCTGCTGCTGATCGTGCCCGGCTTGATCCTGGTCACGATCTGGGCCGTGGTGGCTCCGTCGATCGTGGTCGAGGACCGCGGCGCCATGGAGGCTTTCGGACGCAGCCGCGAGCTGGTGCGCGGCAACGGCTGGCCGGTGTTCGGCGCGATCGTAATCGCCGTTTTCATCCTGCTCGCCCTCTACCTCGTCGCCGCCGCCATCGGGCTTGGGGTGGCGGGGGATACCGGGATGGTGGTGGCCAGCGTGATCTCCGAGGTGATCGGAGCTCCGGTCTGGGCTCTGGTCTCGAGCATCCTCTTCTTCGACCTCGGCGGCGGCTCCGGTGCCCCCGCTCCCGCCGAACCCGCGGCTCCGGCGGTCTAGCCCCCGCCGCTCATCCGCTAATCAGGCGTGCAGTCGCCCTCGGCGTCGCCGAGCCGGCCGAGCAACTCGGCGAGTGTCTTCATCTCCTCCTTGCTGAGGACCGTGCCGAGCCTGCGGTCGATGTCCTCGATGTGGCCGGGGGCGGCCTCCCTCAGCTTGGCAAGACCGGCTTCGGTGAGGATGGCGTAGCTCACGCGCGCATCCGACTTGCACTCGCCCTTGCCAACGAGCGCCTGAGCCTCGAGGCGGTCCAGCAGGCGCGTGATTCCGGAGGGGGAGAGCTGCAGCTGGTTCGCGAGATCGATCCGGCGCATCCCCTCCTCGCCTGCCCGAGACAGGAGCAGCAGCGTCCCGTAGTCGTTGATCGTCAGCCCGTGGCTGGCGACGAGAGAGGCGCTGAGCTCCCGCGTGAGCGAGGCGTGCGCCTCGAGGAGCCGGCCGAAGGCATCCGTGGACGGAAGTGCTTGAGTTTTCAACTGTTGTGGAGTCAAGCTTCTCTGCTAAACTGTTTGACAGGTCAACTAAGTCTAGCTCACCTGAAGGAGCCCCTCAATGACCACAGCACAAGCAGAGTCAACCATCCCAACAGGCACATGGCAATCCGATCCGGTGCATTCGCACGTCGGATTCGCCGTCAAGCACGTCGTGGGAACCTTCCGCGGCAGCTTCGGCGAGTTCGAGGCGACGCTCAGCGACGCCTCCGGACAGCCGCAGCTCTCCGGGCGAGTTCCCGCCGAGAGCGTCCAGGTCAAGGAGGAGAACCTCCATGGCCACCTCCTCTCTCCCGAGTTCTTCGACGTCGAGAAGACGCCGGAGATCTCGTTCCAGTCGACGGGGATCGCGGCCGAGGACGACCAGGTCGTCATCGACGGCGAGCTCACCGTCAAGGGCATCACCAAGCCCGTCGTGGCCCGTGGCGAGGTCAACGGCCCCGCCCCCGGTCCCGACGGCAACGACAGGATCGGGCTCGACCTGGAGACGAAGGTCGACCGCCACGACTACGGCCTCGACTGGCAGATGGAGCTGCCGGGTGGCGGCAAGACCCTCGGCGACGAGGTCACCCTGTCCGTCCATCTCGAGCTCATCAAGACCTCATGAAACGGGTTGCTCCTCAGGCTCCGCCTTCGGAGCACCCTCGCATCAACATGAAGGTGCTCGCGATCTCAGGAAGCCTGCGTCGCGACTCCCACAACACGACGCTCCTGCGGGCGGCGGCCGAGTTGCTGCCGCCGCCCGTGGAGCTCGAGGTCTTCGACGGGCTGAAGGCGGTCGAGCCCTATGACGAGGACGACGACCAGGGCGCGGGCCCTCCCGGTGCCCGCCGCCTGCGCGAGGCGATCGCCTCCGCCGACGCCGTCCTGATCGCCACCCCCGAATACAACTCCTCGATTCCGGGCCAGCTCAAGAACGCGATCGACTGGGCGTCGCGGCCCCTGCGCGGCAACGCGCTCTGGGGCAAGCCCGTCGCGGTCGTCGGCGCCAGCACCGGGATGTTCGGCGCGGTCTGGTCACAGGCCGAGGCCCGGAAGGCGCTCGCCGCGAGCGGGGCCCGCGTGATCGAGAAGGAGCTTCCCGTCGGTCACGCCGATGAGGCATTCACCGAGGACGGCCGGCTCGCCGAAGTCGAGCTGCGCGATCGATACGTCGAGATCCTCGACGAGCTGATCGCACTCGCCGAGCAGACCGCCGAGCCGACGCAGATCGCGGCCTGAGGCTGCAGCCGAGGGACCGGCCGGCTCTCGCCTGTAGGGTTGCGCGCATGGCGCCGCGGGAGGGAATCGACGAACTTCACGAGGAGGCCCTGGGCACATTCGCGGGCCGCGCCGCCGACGGCCCGGTCTACATGCTCAACCTCCTCGAGTTCCTGCCCGACGGCGGCGCCGAGAGCTACGCCGAGTACGGCGCGGCGGTGGCGCCGATGTTCGAGCACGCCGGCGGAAAGGCGATCTTCGTCGGCCAGGTGGCGGAGTCGCTGATCGGGGAGGGCTCCTGGGACATGATGGTGCTGGCCAGATACCCCACCCGCCAAGCGTTCCTCGACATGGTCTCCTCGCCGGAGTACCAGGAGATCGCCCACCTGCGGACCGAAGCGCTGGTGCGATCCGAGCTGCGCGCGATCGACGCGGCCGACGTGGGCCAGCTGCCCGACGCTTAAGCGGCGCGCTGCCTGCGAGCTTCGAAGAGGATCACCGCGGCGGCCACCGAGGCGTTCAGCGACCCGACAATGCCGGCGACCGGGATCGAGACGAGCTCGTCACACGTCTTGGCGACTCGCTGCCGAAGGCCCTTCCCCTCGGAGCCGAGAACGAGAACGGCGCGACCGGTCCACTCGACCTCCGTGTAGCGCCGTTCGGCGCCGGCGTCCGCGCCGTAGACCCAGGCTCCGCCCTCCTTAGCTCCGCCGAGCCAGTCCGCGAGGTTCCTGACCCGCGCGACCTGCAGGTGCTCGACCGCCCCCGCTGATGCCTTGCAGGCGGCTGCGCTGATCGATGCCGCCCGCCGCTCGGGAATCACCACACCAGCCGCCCCGGCCACCTCGGCCGCCCGGCAGACGGCGCCGAGGTTGTGGGGGTCCTGGATCTGATCAAGCGCGACCACCAGCCCCTGGCCGTCGTCGTTCTCGAAGAGGCCCTCGGGGTCTGCATACGGATAAGCCTCGACCTCGGCGACCACGCCCTGGTGGTCGGGCGACCCGCAGAGGCGCTCGAGCTCGTCCGCCGGCGTATCCGGCGACCGCCAGATCCTGTGAACCCGGCGGCGGCCACGCTCCGCCTCGGCCACGGGCCGGCGTCCGTAGATCCAGTCCCGGTCCGCCACTCCTAGCGTCGCCGGACGAGCCGCGCGCCGCCCGACTCGTCGCGGACCTCCCAGCCCAATTCGGCCAGCTGGTCTCGAAGGGAGTCGGCGCGATCGAACTCCTTCGCGGCTCTCGCCTCCTGACGCTGCGCCAGCAGCTCCTCGGCCTCTGGGGGCGCCGGCTCCTCCTCCGCCAGCAGGGAGTCCAGCCCGAGCAGTGGAAGGAGTTCCTCCAGCACACTGCGGGCTCCGGCCAGCTCCCGCTTGTTCCCCTCGGCGACGATCTCGAAGAGGACGGCGAACGCCTGGGGCGTGTTGAAGTCGTCCGCCAGCGCGTCGAGGAACGCTTGCCGCTTCTCAACCAGAAACGAGTCCGGTTCGCCGCCGGCCGCATCCCGGAGGTAGTTCCGAATTCGGTCCACTCGCGCGGCGGCCTCAATGAGCTGTTCGTCCGAGAAGGCGAGCGGCTGGCGGTAGTGGCCCGAGGCCAGATAGGCGACCACGGTCTGCCCTCCGTAGCGCTCGATGGCCTCCGAGAGCTGGAAGATGTTGCCGACCGACTTCGACATCTTCTCCTCGTCGATCTGGACCATGCCGTTGTGCATCCAGATCTCGGCGAGGGGCAGGCCCCGGGCGGCCTCGGTCTGCGCGATCTCGTTCTCATGATGGGGGAAGACAAGGTCGATGCCGCCGCCGTGGATGGCGAAGTCGGGGCCGAGCTCCTTCTCCGACATCGCCGAGCACTCGATGTGCCAGCCGGGGCGCCCGTCGCCCCAGGGCGATGGCCACCAGGTGTCCTCCCCCTCCTTGCGGCCCTTCCAGAGCGCGAAGTCGAGGGGGCTCTCCTTGAGTGAGGCGGTGCCGGCCTCCTCTCCCTGGTCCATCTCCTCGGTGTCCCGGTTGGAGAGCTTTCCGTAGCCGTCGAAGCTCCGAACCCGGAAGTAGACGTCCCCGTTGGCCTGGTAGGCGTGGCCGGAGGAGATCAGATCCTCGATCAGGGAGACGATCTCCGCGATCGTCTCCGAGGCGAGCGGCTCGGCGTCGGGCCGCCCGAGGCCGAGGGTGTCGGTGTCCGCGATGTAGGCCGCCGTCATCTCCGCCGCGTATTCCGCCGACGGCTGCCCGGCCTCGCGCGCCGCGTCATAGATCTTGTCGTTGATGTCGGTGACGTTGATCACCAGCTTCGCATCGAGCCCCTCGTGCTCGAGGAAGCGCTTGAGCAGCGTGAAGATCACATAGGGGCGGGCGTTGCCGATGTGGATCCGCCCGTAGACGGTCGGCCCGCAGGCGTAGATCCCGACCTGGCCCCGCTCGCCCGGCTCGAGCAGGCGGGTCTGGCCGCTGAGGGTGTCCTGGATGCGTACGTCCGCCACGGCGCGGATGCTATTGACGCTCGGAAGGACGCATATTCCGTGAGGAATCGGTTAAGACAATCTGACGTGAACGGGAACAACCGTTCGGGGCGGTACGCTGACTCAGCCTTGACTCAGGCCTCGCTTGAGCATCAGCGGTTGCGCGCGGTGGAGGGTGCATTCGCCTCCCTTCCCGAGCGCTACCTGGGAGCCGACCCCGGCTTCAGCGCGAGCTACCGCATAGAGCTCGACGACCTCGGCCTGAGCTGGGCCGTCGAGCTCCACGAGACCGGCTGCCACGTGACGGTCTCCCCCAAGAGCGACCCCGACGTGGTGATCGGCACCGACGCGGCGACCTGGCTCGAGCTCCGCGAGGGACAGCTGTCGGGCCTGGACGCCTTCCGCTCGCGGCGGCTATGGGCGCGGGGGAATCTCGACCTGGCGGTCGCCTTCGAGGGGTTCTTCAGGTTGCCGAACGGCAGACCCCCGCTCGTTCGCATCCATGAGGTGAGGGCCGGCAAGGCCCGCGTCTCGACGCTCACCGCGGGCGATGGAATCGAGAACGTGATCCTGATCCACGGCCTCGGCAGCAACAAGACGAGCTTCTTCGAGACCGTCTCCGCCCTCACCCCCGAGTACACGGTGCACGCAATCGACCTGCCCGGATTCGGGTCCTCCTCCAAGCCGCTGCGTGCCCCATACGACGCGGCCTGGTTCGCCCGCGCCGTCTGCCGGTTCATGGACGCCGAGGGCATCGACCGCGCCCACCTGGTCGGAAACTCGCTGGGAGGCCGCGTTGCGATCGAGGTTGGACTGCAGACACCCGAGCGGGTCCGGAGCCTCAGCCTGCTCTGCCCCTCGATGGCATGGAGGAGGCGCCGCCACTTCGTGCCTCTGGTGAAGCTCCTGCGGCCCGAGCTCGCCGCCATCCCGCATAGCTTCGGCGACGTGCTCGTGCGTCAGCAGTTCTGGAGCATGTTCTCCCGGCCCGAGCGCATTCACCCGGCGGCCGCCGACGTCGCCGTGGAGGAGTTCCTTCGCAACTATCGCTCGGTCAACGCCCGGGTCGCGTTCCACTCCTCCTTGCGGCACATCTACCTCGAGGAGCCCAAGGGCCCGGCGGGCTTCTACACGCGCCTCAGGGATCTCGAGCCGCCCGCGCTCTTCGTCTGGGGAGACGAGGACCCGCTCGTGCCCCTCGCGTTCTCCCGATACGTTCGTGACGCGCTCCCAACCGCGCGTCAGGTCGTGCTCGATCAATGCGGCCACGTGCCCCAGGTCGAGCACCCGGTCGACGCCAACGCGCTGGTTCACGATTTCATCGGCCACGCACAGGCCTCGGCCGCTGAGCGCGCCGCGAGGCGGCTCAGCCGGGCCGCCCGCCGCCTACAGGTCCGCATCAACGGCAATGGCGGCCTCAACGGGCAAGCGGGCGGCGACGGCGCGAGCTCAGCGCTCACCGCCGACGCGGCGTAGCCCTCCTAGTACGTGCGCAGCCGCCGGCCGCCGACGTAGCGGGTGCCGGCGGGTTCGCCCTGGGGTGCCTCATCGGGAACGCCCAGGCGAGCCGGCTGGCCCGGTTCCTCGGGTGAGCCGTCGGAATCCTCTGGGGCGGCGCCGGTGAGAGCCTCGCTGCGGGCGCGATCCACCTTCTCCTGGACCTCCGCCTCGGCGCGGCGGCGCGCCGCCTCCACCCGCTCGTCGGCCTCCCGCTGAAGCTTGACGGCCTCCTGGCTCAGGGTGGCCTCGGCCTCGGCGCGCGCACGGGCCTCGGCCTCCTTGGCGACGCGGTCGGCGAGCCGGCGGACCCGCTCCTCGGATTCGCGGCGCGCCTCGTCGGCGGCCTCGCGGATTCGGCGCTCCATCTCCCCGCGGACCCGCTCGGCCTCGGTCCTCTCCCCTTCGGCCGCAGCCTCGGCACGGTCCTCGGCGGCGATCGCGCGCTGTTCTGCCTCGTTCAGGCGAGAGCGAAGCTCCTCGATGCGCCGCTCGGACTCCGCGGCTCGGTTGACCGCCTCCTGGGCTTCCGCCGCAGAGCGCTCGCGGTACTCCTCGATCGCGCTCTCGGCCCGCCGGCGAGCCTGCTCCTTGAGCTGCGCGATCGCCTGCTCCGCGCGCTCGCGTGAAGCCGTTCGCTCCCTCTCGGCCTCAGCCGCCTGAGCCTCGGCCCGCTTCGCCTTCTGCTCGAGCTCGCGGAGCTGGGCTTGGCTTCGCTGCTTCAAGGCACTGCCCCGCTTCTCGACCTCGGCCGCCCGGCTCTCCGCCCGCTGCTCCCCGTCCTGGGCGTCGGCCAGGGCGCTCTCGAGGGCCGTGGAGCGCCGCTCGGCTTCGCCCGCCTTCTTCCCGGCCGCCCGGATCGCCTCGCGGGCCTTCGCGGTTGCCCGCGCCTCGATCCTCTTCGCGTGGTCGATCGCCTCCTGTGCCGCGGCGCGGGACTCCCGCGCCTCGGTGCGGGCTGTCTCCGCGGCTGCCTCGGCGGCGATCGCGTCGTTCCGGGCCTGCGTCTCGCGGTCGCGCAGCTCCTTGATCAGCTCGGTCGCCTTGGCGCGGAAGCGGTCCGTTGCAGCCCGAGCCTGCTCGATCTCGGCCCGGATCTCGTCCGCGTCCACGGGAAGGGGAAGATCATCACGGTCCGCCTCACCGATCGGCTCAAGGCTCTCAGTGTCGGACAAGCTTCTCTGCCCTCCAGTCGCTCAGTCCGCGGGTTGGCGTTCGGCCAGCTCGCGTTTGAGGACCTTACCCGTCGCATTGCGCGGAAGCTCGTCGACGAAGACGATCTCGCGCGGGACCTTGTACCGGGCGAGGTTCGCCTTGACGTGGTCCTTCAGGTCATCCTCGCTCACGTCGGCATCCTCCCCCTTGACGACGAAGGCGCGCAGCCTTTGGCCGAATTGCTCATCGTCGACCCCGATCGCGGCCGCCTCGACCACTCCATCGTGGTCCGAGAGCAGATCCTCCACCTCGCGGGGGAAGACGTTCTCGCCGCCGGAGACGATCATCTCGTCGTCACGGCCGTCGATGAACAGGCGCCCCGCCTCGTCGAGGTGCCCGACGTCGCCCGAGGAGAGCAGATCGCCGAGGTGCTCCTTGTCGCCGCCGCCCGTGTAGCCCTCGAACGCGAGCTGGTTGCCGATGAAGATCCGGCCCGTCTCTCCGGGCGGCACGTCGTGGTCGTTCTCGTCCACGATGCGGATCACCGTCCCGCGCGGGGGCCTGCCGGCCGTGCCCGGGGCCGCCCGCATGTCCTCGGGAGTCGCCACCGTCGCCCAGGCGACCTCCGTCGAGCCGTAGAGGTTGTAGAGGTTGTCCCCGAACTCGTTCATCCAGTTGGTGGCGAGATCGCCGGGGAGAGTCGAGCCGCTCGCGGCGGTCACCTCGAGCGCGGATAGGTCGTATCTGCGCTTCACCTCCTCCGGCAGGGCGAGGATCCGCTGCATCATCACCGGGACGACCGCCAGCACCCGGGCCCGGTGCTCGGCGGTGGCCCGGAGGGTGTCCTCAGGGTCGAACTTCGGATGCAGAATCATCGTCGCCGCGGTGGGCAGGCTGAGGATGAAGTGCAGAAAGCCCCAGGAATGGAAGAGCGGGGCGGCGATCATCACGGTCTCGTGAGAGCGCCTCGGGATCTTCGAGAGCAGCGCGGCGAGCGCGCCCAGCCCCTCGGGCTGGCTGCGCTGGGCGCCCTTCGGCGTCCCGGTGGTCCCGGACGTGAGGATGATGTAGCGACCCGACTCCGGCGGCGGATCGAGGTCGTCGCCATGGGATCCCGAGATCAGCTGCTCCAGCGTGACGTGGTCCGTGCCCGCGCGCTCCTCCCACGCGACGAAACGGCGCATTCCCCTGCTCGCCTCCGAGAGCAGATCGGTGAACTCCTGGTCGTAGATCAGCGCGGCGGGCTTCTCGCGCTCCATCACGTCGGCGAGCTGCGGGCCCGCGAAGGCGGTGTTGAGGTAGAGGGCGATCGCGCCGAGCTTCGCGCAGGCCATGGTCGCCTCGATGAAGTAGCGGTGGTTCCGGCACATGATCGCCACGCCGTCGCCGGGCGCAACCCCCTCCTCGCGGAGCGCGCGCCCCAGCGCGTTCGAGCGGCGGTGGGTCTGCTCCCAGGTGAGCGTGCCCGCCTCGTCGACGATCGCCGTCCGGTCCGGGACGGTGACCGCGTTGGCGGCCGACCCGAGGGCGGGAGACGCCCCCCAGCGGATGTAGCGCTCGACCACCCGAGCGAGCTTGTCCGGGCGCATCGGGCGCACCAGGCCGACCTCGGAGAACACCCTGATCTCGAAGGCGACGTCGCCGAGCGCCGCCGGCAGACGCGACGCCACGCTGGCAAGGCCCTCTCTCAACCCGTCCTGCGCCATCCGGTCAAGCTTATGTGTCGACGAGAGCGACCGCTATGCAGGCAATTCCCTCTCCCCTGCCGATCGCGCCCATGCCCTCGTTGGTCGATGCCTTGACGCTGACGGGTGCTGAGAGCACCTGGGTGAGCCGGGCTCCGATCTCCGCCTTGTGGGGCGCGAGCTTCGGCTCCTCGCAGATCACGGTCACGTCGACGTTGGCGACGGCACCGGACAGCCGGCCGACGACGATGCGGAGCAGATCGATCGAATCCGCATCGCGCCACTGCTCCTCGGTGTCCGGGAAGAGCTCCCCGAGGTCGCCGAGGCCGCAGGCGCCCAGCAGCGCGTCGATCACCGCATGGGTCAGAACGTCGGCATCGGAGTGTCCCTCGAGACCGCGGTCGTGCTCGATTTCGACTCCCCCGATCACCAGGCGCCCCCCCTCGGCGAGGCGGTGGCTGTCGTAGCCGATGCCCACCCGCATGGCCATCAGCCTGCCTCCTCGCGATCGGCGAGCTCCTCCGGCTCGAGTCCCGTTCGCCCGAGGGGCTCGGTCCGCCGCTGGCGACGATCGAAGACGCAGATCCGCTCGACGCCGAGCTCGGTGAGGAAGCCGATGGCCTCGTCGTATCCGAACCCCACCTGGTCGGGGGCGTGCGCGTCAGAGGAGAGCGCGAACTCCGTCCCCGCCTCGAGGCACATCTCGGCCAGGGCGAGGGCCGGGTAGATCTCGCCGACCGGCTTGCGGAGCCCCGCGGTCGAGATCTCCACGGCGATCTGGTACTCGGCCAGCGCTTCGACGAAGGGCTCGTAGTGGAAGCGGGGGTCGCGCTCCGGGGCGGGGCGGTCCTCGCCCCAGATCTTCACCAGGTCCGGGTGGGAGACGATGTCGAAGAGGCCCGACCTGACCAGATCCGCCTGCCACTCGAAGTAGGTGCGCCAGAGAGAGTCGGCATCCCGGAAGGAGTCCCAGACGTCATAGCGCCGGTCATCGACCGCACCCGCCTCGCCCAGATAGTGGACGGAGCCGACCACGTAGTCGAAGTCGTGGCCCTCGAGCAGTTCCGCAATGCGGTCCTCCGCGCCGCGAATGAAGTCCGCCTCGACGCCGAGTCGCAACGGTGTCGTCCGGACGAACTCGCAGTAGGCGGCGAGATCGTCCACCGCCTGATCGTGCCAGTAGGGATGACCCCAGAGCTCGAGCGCCTCCTTGAAGCGGTAGATGTGCTCGGAGACGCCGAGCTCCTCGATGCCCTGCTCCTCCGCCGCCGCGAGGTAGCGCTCGGCGTTCTCCTGGGTGAAGTGCTCCTCGGCGGACCCGACCTCGTCGGGCCGCAGATGCAGGTGGTAGTCGGTGAGCACGCGCCAAAGGTACCCGCCTCTAGAGTCCCGGTCCGTGCTCGCCAAGCTGGCCATCGTGCTGGCGGCCTTCGCCGCCGGCGTGGGACTCGCCGAGCTCTTCGGCGCCAAGAACCTCGGGACGGCCCTGGGCGTCGGTCAGCTCACGTTCGTCATCGCGCTGGTCTACGTGCTGGTCTGGCGGCGAGACTGACCGCTCAGAACTCGATCTCGGAGCCGAGCGTGACCGTTCGCCTGCGGGGCAGCCGGAAGTAGTCGGCCGGCTCGGCGCTGATCAGTGCCGTGATCAGGAAGAGGCGCTTTCGCCAGCGCCTCATTCCCTCTCGATCGGTCGCACGCAGCTCGACCCGGGAGAGATAGAAGGAGGCATGGCGGGCATCGACCGGGCATTCGACACCCGCCTTGGCGATCTGCCTGACCAGCTTGGGGACGTCGTACTCCTCGGCGTAGCCGTGCTTGGCGCGGACGAAGGTCAGGCGGTCGTCCTGATAGCCGAGCGCGTCGATCTCGAGGCGCTCCCGCGGCGCGACCCTGGGAACCGGCACGGTCTCCAGCGAGAGGATGATCGCGTTCTCCGGCAGAGAATGGAGGTGGTCGACACAGGCCCGCATCGAGAGTGGCGCGGTCTCCTTGCCGCGGTTCAGGAACACCCCTGTGCCGGGAACGCGCTCCACGGGCGGTTCGCGGCCCCGGATCTCCTTGACGAAGTCCCGCAGCGGCCCCTCCACGCGGAAGCGCTCGGCGGTGACCAGCTGACGGCCTCGATACCAGGTGGTCATCATGAGGAAGAGAGCCGCCCCGATCGCCAGCGTCAGCCAGGCGCCGTGCCCGATCTTGGTGAGGTTGGAGGCGAAGAAGGCGAGCTCGATCGTCAGGAAGAACGCGGCACCAAGCAGCGTCAGCCAGAGCGGGCGTCGCCAGCGGTGACGCACGAGGACGAAGAACAGCACCGTCGTCACCAGGATGGTCCCCGTCACCGCGGTCCCGTAGGCGAAGGCAAGCTTGGCCGACGACTGAAAGGCGAGAACCAGAGCCAACACCGCGACTAGGAGCAACCGGTTGATGATCGGCACGTAGACCTGTCCGTAGGCGCGCGTCGAGGTGTGGACCACCCGCAGGCGAGGCAGGTAGCCAAGCTGCGCCGCCTGGTGTGCGATCGAGAACGCACCGGAGATCACGGCCTGCGACGCGATCACGGTGGCCATCGTCGCCAGGATGACCAGCGGGATCAGGCCGCCGTGGGGCATCAGCTTGAAGAACGGGGCGCCGATCGCGCTCGGATCGTCGAGGATCAGGCCGCCCTGCCCGAGGTAGCTGAGAATGCAGGCCGGGAAGACGAGCAGCAGCCACCCCCTCGTGATCGCCGGACGGCCGAAGTGGCCCATGTCGGCGTACAGGGCCTCGACGCCGGTGAAGGCCAGAACCACCGACGTGAGGACGAAGAAGCCCGTCGAGCCGTTGTGGAAGAGAAGATCGAAGGCGTAGCTCGGGGAGAGCGCCTGGAGCACCTCCGGGTGCATCGTGATGCCCCGGACGCCCAGGACCCCGATGGTCGCGAACCAGACGAGCATGATCGGGCCGAACAGCTTGCCGACGGCCCCGCTTCCCAGCCTCTGCACGAGGAAGAGGACGACGATGATCGTCACCGTGATCGGGATGACGAGGCTGTCCATCGACGAAGAGATGGTCTTGGTCCCCTCGACCGCCGAGAGGACCGAGATCGCCGGAGTGATCATGCTGTCGCCGAAGAAGAGGGCGGCACCGAACACCCCGAGCCCCGCCAGCACGAACTTGGTCCTGCCCTTGACCTTGTCGTCGATCTGCCGGACCTGCGAGATCAGCGCCATCATCCCGCCCTCGCCGTCGTTGTCGGCGCTCATGACCAGGCCGACGTACTTGACCGTGACGATGAGCGTCACGGCCCAGAAGATCAGCGACGCCATCCCGTAGACGTGGTCGGTGGTGGCCTGGATCGGGTGCGGGTCGCTCGGGCTGAAGGCCGTCTGGATGGTGTAGATCGGGCTGGTCCCGATGTCGCCGAATACGACCCCAAGCGCTGCGACGGTCAGCGCCGCTCGTCCGGCGGCGCGCTTTCCCTCGGCCGGGGCGTTCATCGCGCCTATGCTCGCTCGCGGATAAGGAGCTCAGCGACCCTGAGGTCGAACGGCGTCGTCACCTTGATGTTGTCCGGCGAGGTCGAGTGGATCAAGACCCGGCCCCCTCGGCGCTCGACCAGCATCGCGTCGTCGCTGGCGGCGGGCAGGGAGTCAGGATCGGCCAGGGCCTCGCGCAGTGCGTCCGCACGAAAAGCCTGAGGAGTCTGAACCGCCCAGAGACCGGAGCGGTCGAGCGTGCGCTCGACCCGACCCTGTTCGCCGACCTGCTTGATCGTGTCGGTCACCGGGGTCGCCGCGATCACGCCCGCCGCGCCCTTCTCCGCGGCGAGCTCCTCGACCATGGCGTCAATCAGGCCGGGAGTGACCAGCGGCCGGGCGGCGTCGTGGACGACGACGAATTCTCGCGAGCAGAGCGCCAGCGCGTTGGCGACCGACTCGGAGCGGTGCTCGCCGCCCGCAACGGCGACGACGCCCTGACCGGTCACCAGGTCGTGATGCGCCGGTGGCGCGGCGACCACGATCTCGGCGACCGTGCTCGCGGCGCGGAGCGCGTCGAGCGACCACTCGATCATCGGCCGCGCGGCGAGCTCCACGAAGGCCTTCGGGCCACCGGCTCCGAGTCGCTGCCCGGAGCCGGCGGCCGCGACTACGGCCGATGCGGAGGGACGCGCCTGGCTAGGCGGTCGCCTTTGCGGCGCCGAAGCGCTCCTCCAGCAGCTCGTCCAGATAGGACTCCGCGCCGTCCTCGTCCTTGTCCAGCGCGTACATGAACTCCGACGCCAGGATCTTCTTGGCGCGGGTGTACATCTGCTTCTCGCCGGTGGAGAGTCCCTTCTCCCATTCGCGGATCGCGAGGTTGCGAACCACCTCGGCGAGCTCGTAGACGTCCCCCGTCTTGATCTTCTCTCGGTTGTGCTTGAACCGGCGGTTCCAGTTCTTCGGCATCTCGGAGACATCGTCGGTGAGCACGCCGATGACCTTCTTGACCTGCTCCTCGTCGATCACGCGCCTCAGGCCGGCGCGGCCGGCGTTCTCGCAGGGAACCATCACGGTCATGTTGTTGTGGAGGATGTTGATGGTCAGGTAGTCCCGCTTCTCGCCCATCATGTCCTTGGATTCCTTCTTCAGGACCACGCCCGCTCCGTGATGCGGGTAGACCACGTTGTCGCCGACCTCAAAGTGAATGTTCACCGGCGCTTCGAGTTCGAGGTCGGCAACCGACACCTCGTCTACTACCTCCTCTGTTAGCTCTGGAATGGCTTGCTCCTTTCGTCGAGACGGCCTGACGGGGCCGTCAACTCTGTAAGTAGCGGTCGACAGGATCGACCTCTTGAAGTCTGCGGAGCCCCTCGCGGATGTCCTTGGCTCGCCCGGCGCCGACGCCCTCCACGGCCTCGAGGTCATCGTCGCTGGCGGCGAGGACCTCCTCCAGGCCGCCGAACTCCTGGATGATCCGCTGCACCACCAGCTTGGGCAGGCGCGGAATGCGGCCGAGGACGCGATAGCCGCGGGGCGAGACTGGGAAGTCGAGGGTGGAGACCTTGCGGTCGTACCCGAGCAGCTCCGCGAGGCGGCCGAAGTCGAGCAGGTCCTGGTGCGGCATGCGCGCGATCGACGCCAGGGTCATGGAGAGGTTCTCCTCGGTGTCCTCGACGGAGTAATCGCGGATCAGCGCGGCCTTGTCGGCGGCGACTCCGACCATCGTCTCCTCGAGCTGCATCTCGATCAGCCGGCCCTCGGTGCCCAGCTCGACGATGTAGCGCTCGACCTCCACCGCCATCCGCGTCACCAGCTCGGCGCGCTGGAGCACGGAGAGCACGTCGTAGAGGACCGAGCCGCCCTCGAACTCGAGCTGGGTCAGCCTGGTGGAAACCGAATCGAGCCGGGCGCGGTACTTGTCGAGGGTGGCGAGCCCCTGGTTGGCCTTCGCCAGGACGGCGGGGATGTCCTGGAGGATGTACTTCATCCCACCCAGGTAAAGGGAGACGACGTCGCGTCGCTCGGAGATGGCCACCACCAGCGCGTCGGTCTGCTTCGAGACGCGCTCGGCCGTGCGGTGGCGGGTACCGGTCTCCGACGAGAGGATCGTCGGGTCCGGCATCAGCTGGACGTTGGCACAGACGATCTTCGTCGCCTGCTCGTTGAGGACGATCGCACCGTCCATCTTCGCCACCTGGTAGAGCAGTGCCGGGGTGTAGTCGATGTCGAGGCTGATGCCCCCTGAAAAGAGAAAGGAGACCTCCTCTGGGTCTCCGATGACGATCAGCCCGCCCGTGCGCGAGTGGACGATGTTGTCGATGCCCTCCCGCAGGGCGGTGCCGGGGGCAACGATGTCGAGGGCCCGGAGAAGTCGCGGATCCTGTCGCGCCTCCAACTCCTGTAGATCGTCGCCGGGAAGCGAAGACGCCATCGGGACTGATGGAAGCAGAAAGCAAAGAAGCTTGCTTTGCGGGGAAATCCGTGTGGAGACGTCGGAATAGGACTTGTCAAGAGGGGCGGGACCAGGGGATTGGCGGGCGGGTCCTGTCCCGGAATTTGACCGCGGATCGAGGCATCTCACCGCGGATCAAATTCCGGGCCACCCGCCCGAGAATCCCTACGCCACCCGCTTCAAATCCGTACGTCGGCCGCCCAACAGCGCCGCCTTCAGTGAGCTGACGGGGGACAGACCTTCGATGGCTTGATCGCCTGCTGGTGGGCCCAGGACCTTGCCCAGCCCGAATTTGCGGGCCTCGGCAACTCGGCGGTCTGCGTGTGCGACGTAACGCACCTCTCCTGTCAGGCCGATCTCTCCGAAGCAGGCGAGCGGCTTGCCGTCGGTTTCCAGGGCTTGGCCCGAATGGGCCGACGCGACCGCCATCGCGATCGCCAGGTCGGCGCCCGGCTCGTCGATCCGGACGCCCCCGGCGACGTTGACGAAGACATCGGCGGCGCCGATCGAGAGGCCTGCGTGGCGGGTGAGTACGGCGAGGACCAGGGCCAGCCGGTTTCGATCCACGCCGGTCGCGGTCCGGCGTGGCGGGACGATCTCGGTCGGGGCGACCAGGGCCTGGACCTCCACCAGAAGCGGGCGGGTGCCCTCCATCGCGCAGAGGACGACCGACCCGGACGCTGGCCGCGCCTCGCCGACGAAGCGGGCGGACGGATCGAGAACCTCGACGAGGCCGCCCTGCCGCATCTCGAAGACGCCGACCTCGCTGGTCGCGCCGAAGCGGTTCTTGAGCGCGCGCAGGGTGCGGAAGGTCCGCTCGCGCTCGCCCTCGAAATGCAGCACGCAGTCCACCAGGTGCTCCAGCGCCCGTGGCCCCGCGAGCGACCCCTCCTTGGTGACATGGCCGATCAGGATGAGGGTGACGTCGAGGCGCTTCGCCGTCTCCAACAGTGCCGAGGTGGCTTCGCGAATCGCGCCGACGCTGCCGGGCGCCGCATCGGGGATAGCCAGCGTCTGCACCGAGTCGATCACGCACGCCGCCGGGCGCTCGGCCTCGAGGGCCGCGAGCACGGACTCGAGCGACGGCTCGGCGAGCATCGGTACCGACAGGGCGTCCTCCCCCAGCCGCTCCGCGCGCCGCCTGACCTGGGCGGGGGACTCCTCGCCGGATACGTAGAGGACCTCGCGGCCGGCGCCCGCGATGTTGGCCAATGCCATCCCGGCCAGGGTGCTCTTGCCGATCCCGGGCGCCCCGCCGAGGAGGACCAGCGAGCCCGGAACCAGGCCGCCACCCAGCACGCGGTCGAGCTCCGCGATCCCGGTGCCGAGCCGCGAGGACCGCTCGGACTGCACGTCGCGGAGCGGAACAGGCGTGGGTGCGCTGCTGCGCCTGGCCCCGCCGCCGCGACTCGAGCGAGCGGCGGGCGGGCCGGCCTGCTCGAGGGTGTTCCAGGCGCCGCAACCGGGGCATTGTCCGGTCCAGGTGAGGGCGGCGTGAGCGCACTCCGAGCAGCGGTATTGGGGACCCTTGGCTGCCATTTGCTCAGGCTACGGACGGGTGATGACGCCTCCTGCGCAATTTGGCACGAGAGTCGCTCTGCCAAACAAGTAATTCTCGCCGCGGGGGTCAAGAACTGCGCTCTGAACGCCGATCAACCAGGCATGACCTCAAGGGGAAGGTTCGATGCCCTCTGGAATCGCGCCGGGCTGCCGCCCGCCGTGCGCTCGCTCGCGCTGATTGCGCTCGCCGGAGGACTGAGCGGGTTCTTCGCGGCCGCGTTTCCGGCGAGCCCGGCTGCCCCCGTTGAGCTGCTCCGGCTGGCCGGCGCCGTCGCGCTCTGCGCCGCGCTCGCCCTCTGGTGGCTCGGCAGTCGAGTGCCGCGCTGGTTCCTCCATTTCGCGGTGATCGGCGGAACGGCGCTGATCTCCGTGCTGATCGCCCGCTCGGCCACCGGCGTGGGGATGGTCGTCACCGCCTGCGACTACATGTGGATGGGCGTCTATGCCGCCTTCTTCTTCTCGCGCGCCGCCGCTCGCGCGCATACGGCTCTGATCGCGGTCGCCTTCCTGGGCGCGCTCGTCGCCAACCCTCATCACGTGCCCGCGGACGCCTGGATCTTCATGACCGCCTCGATCGTGGTGGCGACCGAGACGATCGGCCGGCAGAGCTCGCGCCTCCGTCATGAGGCGCACACCGATTCCCTCACCGGGCTGCTCAACCGCAAGGGCCTGGCGCCCGCCGCGGAACGTGCCTTCGCCCTCGCGGATCGGACGGGGATCCCGCTCACCGTCGCGCTGATCGACCTCGACGAGTTCAAGCTGGTGAACGACCGGAACGGGCACGCCGAGGGCGACCGCCTGCTGGTCCAGATGACCCAGACGTGGAGCGCGGAGCTCCGGCCGGGTGACATCTTCGCGCGCCTCGGCGGCGATGAGTTCCTGGTCATTCTCGTGGGCTCCGACGACGAGGCCAGGCGGCTCTTCGACCTGCTGCTCTTCATCTCGCCGGCGCAGTGGAGTGCCGGAGTGATCAAGCGACGCAACGGCGAGGACCTGAGCGCCCTCCTGGCGAGGGCCGACAACGCCCTATACGACTCGAAGCGCTCGCGCCGAGAGCGGCAGGACCTGGTCCCCGCGGCCGAGACCCCCGAGCCCGGCCTCAGCTCGAGCCGACGCACTGACCGGTGGCCGCTAACCCGGGCTGTTCGGGAACGGCGCTCCGGCGAAGAAGGCGAACCAGATGAGGAACGCGATCATCGAGACGATCGCGGTCGCGACGAACAGCCGCTCCACCGGATCGCTGCGCTCCTGGCCCGGTTTGTAGGGCGTGTCGCGCATGCTGCGATTCCAGGGGTCTCGCGCGGGCCGGCCCATTTCTCGCTTCAGGAGCCGGGCGCGGACCCAGGAGGCGATCAGCAGGAGCCCGTAGTAGGAGACGAGGATTCCGGTGCCGATGAAGACGGCGACCGGCCCATTGACCGCGCCGGTCTTTCCGTAGAACTGGGACGCGACGTAGATCCAGAAGAGCGGCACGCCGAACCCGATCAGCAGCGCCCCGACGAGGGTGAACGCGGTCGAGCCTGTCCCGACGAGAACTCTCCTGAGCGCGGTCATCACTGCGGTCATTGGCTCGATCCGATCGATTCCTGACGCGTTCAGCGCCTCGGAGTCAGGTTAGCGGGCGGGCTCGGCTGCCAGGTACCGCAAATCCCGCTCGGGGTCGATTCCCCACTCGCCGGCGACCTCCGCCAGCTCGGGGCTTACCGGCCAGCGGTCGGGTCGCTCCTCTCCCGTGTGGTCCGGTGTCGCACCCTTGAGGGCCATGCAGCCGGCGTTGTCCCCGATCGAGCGGATCTCGTCGACCTGACCGGCGCCCAGGCGCTGGTCCTCCGGAAGGGCGGCCAGCTCGGCGCGCTTCTCCTCGATCGGCCGGGCGCCCTCCCCCGCCTCCTGGATCAGCGTCGGCACGACGCATTCGACCGCCTCGTGGGCCAGATTCCACTGGCCAGCCAGCTGCATCGGGGTGAGGCCGACCTGCTCCGCGATCGGCCGCAGTCGATCGAGCTTCGCGCGGCCCTCGGCGATCCACCCGTCGGGCCGGAACGAGCGGTGGTCTCCCTGCGGCAGCTTCGTCTCGGTGGTGACGTCGTCCCAGAAGATCCCGCCGTAGTCCACCACCCGCGTGATCACACGGACGTCGTGACGAGCGGCCGCCTCGAGACAGAGCTCGCCCGGCCAGGGCTCGAACGGATTGAGGATGATCATCGCCCAGTCGATCGCGTCTCCGAAGCGCTCGAAGCAGCGGACGACGTCGAGGGTGAACCCGTTGGCCGGTCCGGGGGCGACGCCGATCGCGTCCGCCAGACCAGCCTCGCGAAGCGCCGACATTCCCTCCCAGACCACCTCGCTCTCGTAGCCGGTGCGATCGGGGTTGTGCAGGAGCAGCAGGTCGAAGCGCTGCTGCCCCAGCCGCTCGAGGCTGCGCTCGGCGGCCATTCGCAGATAGCCCGCGTACCGGTCGGGGGCCCGCAGGGACGGATCGGTGAACCGAGGGAAGCCCCTCGGCCCCTCGCGCTCGCCCTCGTAGAAGTCGTGGCCCACCGCCCCGACCAGGCAGTACTCGTCGCGGGCGACACCATCGAGCGCGCGCCCGAGCAGGGAGTCCGCCTCCCCCGTGCCGTAGACGTCGGCGGTCAGGACGGTGTCGATGCCATTGCCCGGCCGCACCAGGGACTCGAGCCGTTCCGGCTCGATCGACTTCCCGAAGTGGAGGAACCTGCCCCCGCTCCAGGTCCCGATCGCCGTGTTACTTGGAGGCTTCGTCGCCCGAGGATTCAGGATCGCCGCCGTCGTCCGCGTCGTCGCCGTCGCTCTTCTTGGCGGCGCCGACCCCGACCTTCTCGGGCTCGGCCTTCTTGGCCGGCCGCTTCCGGGGCTTGACGATCTTCAGCTTCAGCGGATGGTCTTCCTCGTCGCCCTTCGGGTCGCGATCCACCTGGACCGTCGAGCCGGGGGTCATCTGGCCCGCCTTCAGCACCTCGTCGGCGAGCGGATCCTCGACGTAGCGCTGGATGGCCCGGCGCAGCGGGCGCGCACCCATGGCCGGATCCCAGCCCTTGTCGACGAGCAGCTCCTTGGCGTCCTTGGAGAGATCGAGCTGGAGCTCGTGCTCTGCGACCTGCGTCCGGACGCGCTCGACCATCAGGTCGACGATCTCCAGGATCTCTTCCTTGGCCAGCTTGTGGAAGACGATCACCTCGTCGATCCGGTTCAGGAACTCGGGCCGGAAGACCTTCTTCAGGTCGCCCATGATCCGCGACTTCATGTCCTCGTAGGTGACGCCGGTCTCGTCTGAGATGGCGAAGCCGAGCGGGGTGTTGCGGGCGATGTCCTGCGCCCCGATGTTCGAGGTCATGATCACGATCGAGTTGCGGAAGTCGACCGTCCGCCCCTGGGCGTCGGTGAGCCTGCCGTCCTCGAGGATCTGCAGGAGGATGTTGAAGACGTCGGGGTGGGCCTTCTCGATCTCGTCGAGCAGCAGCACCGAGTAGGGCTTGCGCCGCACGGCCTCGGTGAGCTGGCCGCCCTCGTCGTAGCCGATGTAGCCGGGGGGCGAGCCGACCAGGCGCGAGACGGCGTGCTTCTCCATGTACTCGGACATGTCGATCCTGACCATCGCCTCCTCGTCGCCGAACAGGAACTCGGCGAGCGTACGGGCGAGCTCGGTCTTGCCGACGCCCGAGGGGCCGAGGAAGATGAACGAGCCGGCCGGGCGCTTCGGGTCCTTGATCCCGGCGCGCGAGCGGCGGATCGCCTTGGAGACGGCGGTGATCGCCGGCTCCTGGCCGATGACGCGCTTGTGCAGCTCGTCCTCCATGCGGACGAGCTTCTTCGACTCGGCCTCGGTGAGCTTGAAGACGGGAATGCCGGTCCACATCGCGACGATGTCGGCGATCTCCTCCTCGCCGACCTCCGGGCGCTCGCCACCCTCGCCCGAGGTCCACTCGTGCTCGAGCTCCTTCTTCTTGTTGGTCAGGCGGCGCTCCTGGTCGCGCAGGTTGGCGGCCTTCTCGAACTCCTGCGCGTCGATCGAGGCCTCCTTCTCGCGCCGCGTCGTCTCGATCTCCTCCTCGAGGTCGCGGTACACGGGCGGCTGCGTCATCGACTTGATGCGCATCCGCGAGGCGGCCTCGTCGACGAGGTCGATTGCCTTGTCCGGCAGGAAGCGGTCGGAGATGTAGCGGTCGGCGAGCTCTGCGGCGGCCTCGAGGGCCTCGTCCGTGATCTTCACGCGGTGGTGTTGCTCGTAGCGCTCGCGCAGGCCCTCGAGGATCTTCACGGTCTCCTCCGTGGAGGGCTGCTCGACCTTGATCTGCTGGAAGCGGCGCTCGAGCGCCGAGTCGCGCTCGAGGTACTTGCGGTACTCGTCGAGCGTGGTGGCGCCGATGGTCTGCAGCTCGCCGCGAGCGAGAGCCGGCTTCAGGATGGAGGCTGCGTCGATCGCGCCCTCGGCGGCGCCGGCGCCGACGAGGTTGTGGAGCTCGTCGATGAAGAGGATGATGTCGCCGCGCTGGGTGATCTCCTTCATCACCTTCTTGAGGCGCTCCTCGAACTCGCCGCGGTACTTCGATCCGGCGACCAGGGCAGCCAGGTCGAGCGTGTAGATCTGCTTGTTCTTGAGCAGCTCGGGGACCTCGCCGTTGGTGATCCTCGCGGCCAGGCCCTCGACGACTGCGGTCTTGCCGACGCCCGGCTCGCCCAGCAGCACCGGGTTGTTCTTGGTGCGGCGGGAGAGGATCTGCATGATCCGCTCGATCTCGATCTCCCGGCCGATCACCGGGTCGAGCTTGCCCTCGGCCGCGAGCTTGGTGAGGTTGCGGCCGAACTGGTCGAGCAGCTTCGAGGACTTCTTGCCCTCGCCGCCGCTCGCGCCGGCGCCCTGGCGGCGGCCGCCGGGGCCGGAGAGCATCCGGATGACCTCGTTGCGGATCTTCTCGGAGTCGGCGTCGAAGTCGAGCAGGATGCGCGCGGCGACGCCCTCGTTCTCGCGGACCAGGCCGAGCAGGATGTGCTCGGTGCCGATGTAGTTGTGGCCCAGGCTCAGCGCCTCGCGGAGGGCGAGCTCGAGAACCTTCTTGGCGCGCGGCGTGAAGGGAATCTGACCGGCGGTGACCTCCTCGCCGGAGCCGACGATGCGGACGACCTGCGAGCGGACGCGCTCGACCGTGATGTCGAGGGACTCGAGCACGCGTGCGGCCAGGCCCTCCTCCTCGCGGAGGAGCCCCAGCAGGATGTGCTCGGTGCCGATGTAGTTGTGCTTGAGAGTCCGCGCCTCCTCCTGGGCGAGGACGACTACCTGGCGGGCTCTCTCTGTGAATCGCTCGAACATTCCGTCTCTCTCTGGTCTATCAATCGCTCCGGTTGTGTCTAGTTGCGGTCGTCTGGTTGGCTCTGAGTTAAGTACTACGAAGGCTCAGGGAACGCGGACTCCCCGGGGGCCCAATCCGTATCGGCTCCTGGCTGCCGATTCCTTGATTTGACCTCCGGTTCTGTCGGGGACGGCGAAGCCGAAAGTATAGCCGGGGGGTTTGCCCGGCCAGGCAGCACCCAGGCACGGCAACAGAACTCCCTGCAAGGTGCGGAAAGGAAAGACTCGTTCCGGGACCGCCGGGCGCTCCACCGCTTCTCGACCCGGATCGGTACCTTGCCGCCCGTGGGAGCACTCGACCGGCTGCGAGCGGCAAATGGGGATGACGGTTTCGTCGGTCGCGCGCGCTCCAGCCCCCGCCTGCTGGTCGGAATCGCCGGTGGGGCCCTGCTGGTGATGGCGTGGATCGGCTGGGCGATCTACGTGACCAGCGACCACGGAGCCAGGGCCGGCCTGGGAGTCATCATCGCCTGGCCCGCGGCGCTCGCAGCGTTGGCGCTCATTTCGCTGCCCTTCGTCGGCGCGTATCTGCTGATTCGGCGGCTGGCGGCGTCCGAGGAAGACGGGGGGACCGCCACGGCGGAGTCGGAGACCCCGGACGCCGACGATGTGGACGAGGAGGAGGACTCCGGCGACAAGGCGGAGGGGTCGGCGGATGAGGACGAGGATTCCGAGGAGGACGAGGACTCCGACGAGGCCGATGAGCCCGAGTCGAGCGCGAAGGGCTCGTCCAAGAGCTAGTTCCGCATCGCTGGGAAGAGCACGACCTCGCGCAGCGTCTTCGCGCCGGTCAGGATCATCACGAGCCTGTCGATCCCGAGGCCGGCGCCGCCGGTCGGCGGCATCCCCTGCTCCAGGGACTCCACGAAGGTCTCGTCGTACGGCTGGGTCTCCTGGTCACCCCTGGCGATCTCCTCGGCCTGCGCCTCGAAGCGGCGCCGCTGCTCGTCAGGGTCGTTCAGCTCAGTGAACGAGTTGGAGATCTCGATGCCTCCGACGAACGCCTCCCAGCGCTCCACCAGCCCCTCCTCGCTGCGGTGCCGCTTGGCGAACGGCGAGAGCTCGACGGGGTAGTCGACGATGAAGGTCGGCTGGATCAGCTTCGGCTCCACCTCCTTGGAGAGCAGTCCGTCGACCAGCTTCCCCCATCCCTCCTCGGGATCGGGCTCGGTCCCCATCGCCTCCGCCAGCTGCTCGCGCGAGGGATGCTCCATCACGTCGATCCCGGTCTCCTCCTTGATCGCATCGCGGAGCGTGATGCGACGCCATCTGGGTGAGAGCTCGATGGTCTCCCCCTCACGCTCGATCGTGGTCGTCCCGAGAACCGCCTGCGCGACCGCGGAGACCAGCCCCTCCAGCTCGGTGGCGGTGTCGTTGTAGTCCGCGTAGGCCTCGTACCACTCGAGCATCGTGAACTCGGGGTTGTGCTTGTGCGAGATCCCCTCGTTCCGGAAGTCCTTGCCGAGCTCGTAGACCCTGTCGATGCCCCCCACCACCAGCCGCTTCAGGTAGAGCTCCGTGGCGATCCTCAGATACAGGTCCCGGTCGAGCGCGTTGTGGTGCGTGGTGAAGGGCCGGGCGAGCGCCCCCCCGTACAGCGGCTGGAGCACAGGGGTCTCGACCTCGACGAAGCCCCTACCGTCGAACCAGCGCCGGACCTCGGCGATCGTGCGTGCTCGCTTCAGAAAGAGCTCGCGAGTCTCCTCGTTCGCCATCAGGTCGAGCTCCCGCCGGCGGTAGCGCGTCTCGACGTCCTCCAGTCCGTGGAACTTCTCGGGCGGCGGCCGCAGGCTCTTCGAGAGCAGCTCCCAGGCATCGGCCCTGATCGAGAGCTCGCCCCGCTTGGAGGCGAAGACCGTTCCCTCGATGCCGACGATGTCCCCGATGTCCAGCGAGAGCAGGCCCTCGTACGCCTCGCCGAGCTCGTCGACCCTCGCCTGGACCTGGATCTCGCCGGTGCCGTCCTTCAGGTCCAGGAACGACGCCTTGCCGTGTCCGCGCCTGGCCGTGAGCCGGCCTGCGACCCGGTAGCGGTCGCTGGTCTCCTCGCCCGCCTCGATCGACTGATGGGATTCGCGCACCGCGGCGATCTCGGTGCGATCGGCGAAGCCGTGCGGGAATGGCTCGATCCCCGCCTCTCGCAGGCGCTCCAGCTTCGCCCGCCGATCGGCGAGCAACTCGGACTCGGTGCGCTTCGGCTCCTCGTTCACGACGGGGAGCCTATGCGCCCTAAGCCGCCTCGATCTTGGTGACCTTGAACTTCTTCTTGGGGCCGCGGGGCGTCTCCACCGTCACGACCTCGTTCCGCTTGCTCCCGACCAGGGCCTTGCCGATCGGCGACTCGTTCGAGAGCTTGTGCTCGGTCGGATCGGCCTCGGCGGAGCCGACGATCTGGAACTTCTGCGACTTCCCCGACTTCTGGTCCTTGACGTGGACGACCGCGCCGACCCCGACGGTCTCGGTGTCGAGCTGCTTGTTGTCGATGACGGCGGCCCTGCGCAGCCTGTCCTGGAGCGATGCGATCCGCTGCTCCAGCATGGCCTGCTCGTTCTTGGCGTCGTCGTACTCGGAGTTCTCAGCGATGTCCCCGAACTCCCGCGCCTGCTTGATGCGGTCCGCGACCTCGCGGCGCTTGGCGTTCTCCAGGTACTCGAGCTCCTCCTTGAGCTTCTCGAGCCCCTCCGGGGTGATCAGTGTCTCGCGCGCCAACTCTCTCGCTTCCTTCCTGGTGGTTTGCTCGCCACACGAAAGCCCTGCTATGAGGCGAAAAATGAGCCCGCACCGACGGGGAGAAACCCACGACGGTCCGGGCGAAGCGCGACAGTATAGCGCCGGTCTTTCGGGTGGTCGAGGGGCTCGATCAGGCAGCCAGGGCGGCTTGCAGGGCCCCCGCGACGCGGCCCGGATCCTCGATCTGCGGATAGTGGCCCAGATCCCCGAAGCGGGTAACCGGCGCCTGCGGTCGCAACTCCAGGACCGCGTTCAAAACCGCCTCGGTTGCGACAGGGTCGAGCATTCCCCATGCAAGGGATACGGGCTTCGGCCAGTCGCGGATCGCTCCGTGCCAACGGTCGGCGTGCTTGAAGCGCTCACCCATGTAGGCGATCGTCCTATGGTTGAGGGTGCGCCCGCCCCCGGCGCAGATCAGTGCCCATTGATCCCTGGCCTCTTCATCCGTCAGGGGGTGGCCCGCGGAGAAGATCGATCCGAACTGCTGCCGGAAGAAGCGCTCGCTCGACAGCCGCGACATCAGTGGACCGAGAGGGCTCCTCAGGATCCGCTGCCCGAGGGTGGGGCTCGCGGCGCCCTGGATCATGGATCCGTTGAGCAGGAGGGCCCCGGTGACGTTCATCTGCACCTTGCCCTCGATGTCACGGGCCATCAGCTCGGTCGCCACCGAGGTTCCCATGTCGTGGGCCAGGAGGAAAACCTTGGGCATTCGATCCCCATGGCGGTGGACGAGCTCCTCCACCAGGTCGGCCTGCCAGTGCAGCGTGTATTCGTGGTCCCGCGGTTTCTCGGAGAGCCCGAAGCCGAGAAAGTCGGGCGCAAGCACGGAGTGCTCGGTGTCTCGCTCGAGCAGCAGCCGCCAGTCGTATGAGCTCGAAGGGAACCCGTGGAGCAGCAGCAAGAGCGGCCCGGCGCCGTCGCGCCGGAAGACGTGGATGCGCCGCCCGCGGAAATCCTCGTCGCTCCCGCGATCCCGCCATGCGGCCACCCGCGTGTTCAGCTGCATTCCCGCCTCACGCAGCCGCCGCCGCGGGCAGCATCAGCTCAGAGACCAGGGCGCGGGCCTCATCGAGGTCATCGCTCTCCTGGAAGGCCGAGGTGGTGGCCTTGTCGGCCCCCAGTCGCTCGAGGTACCACGGGTAGAACTTGCGGAGGTATCGAGCGGCCCGATCGGGGCCGAGGTGCTCCTCGGCGCGGTCCATGACCCAGAGCAGCTCCGCGATGACCTGCTCACGCTCAGGCGCGGCGATTCGGTCGCCGGTCAGCTCCTCGAAGATCCATGGATTGCCGAGCGAGCCGCGGGCGATCATCACCGCGTCCGCCCCCGACGCCTCGTATGCGTGGCGCGCAGCATCCGCACTGTCGAGGCCACCCGAGATGACCACCGGCACCGAGATGCGATCGACGAGCTCGCGCGCGAGCGCGTAGTCGGGCTCACCCTTGTGCTGGGTCGCCGCGGCGCGCGGGTGAAAGCCCACGGCGGCGACGCCGGCCTCATCGGCCAGGCGGAGGGCCAGATCGAAGCCCTCACGGCCACCGCGCACGAGCCCGGAGCGAACCTTGACGGTCACGGGTAGCCCACTGCCCTCGCGGGCGGCCGAGGCGATGCGAATCGCCAGGTCCGGATCCGCGAGCAGGGCGGCCCCCGCCCCGGTCTTGCAGACCTTCTTCACGGGGCAGCCCATGTTGATGTCGATCAGGTCCGCGCCGGCCTCGGCGACGATCTCCGCCGCCGAGCGCATCACGTCGGGATCCTGGCCGAAGAGCTGTATCGAGACCGGATGCTCGTCGGGATGGAGCCTGAGAAGCTCCACGAGCGTGCGCTCGTTGCGGTAGTGGAGGCCGAAGCTCGAGACCATCTCCGATACGGCGAGGCCGGCTCCGTGGCGGCGAGCTTGCAGCCGGACGAACCAGTTGCCGATCCCGGCCAGCGGCGCGAGCATCACGCGGTTGGCGATCTCGACGTCGCCGATGCGAAACGGTGCTGTGAGCGGCGGTTGCACGGTCTAAGTGTTGCGCTCGTAGATCAGACGCAGGCCGCTCAGGGTCAGCAGCGGATCGACCTCGTCGATCGTCTCGCAGTGCGGAGCGATCGTCTGGGCGAGGCCGCCGGTGGCGATGAACGTCGTCTCCTCGCCCAGCGCATCGGAGAGCCGGCGGTCGATGCCGTCGACCAGGCCCGCGAAGCCGTAGGCGAACCCGGACTGGATCGCCGCCTGCGTGTGCCGGCCGATCGGGCCCTCCGGAGCGGAGAGATCGATCCGGGGAAGCTTCGCGGTACGGGAGGTGAGCGCCTCCATCGAGATCTCGACGCCCGGCCCGATCACGCCGCCGAGGTACTCGCCGGCGCCCGAGACCACGTCGAAGTTGGTGGAGGTGCCGAAGTCCACGGCGACGCAGGCGCCCTTCACCTTCGCGTGGGCGGCGACCGCGTTGACGAGCCGGTCCGCGCCCAGCTCGTGCGGGTTGTCGACCAGAATCGGCATGCCGGTCTTCAGATTGGGGCCGACGAGCAGGCACGGCTTTCCCATGTGGCGCTCGCAGAGGGCCTCGTACTCGGGTGCAAGCTGGGGGACGACGGTGGAGACGATCGCCCCGTCCAGCGAGCCGAAGCTCAATCCGTCCAGCGCGAGCAGGTGCGAGACGGTCGCGGCGAGCTCGTCTGCGGTCGCGCTCGGAACGGTGCCCAGGCGCCAGTCGCGCACCAGCTCCTGGCCATCGAAGGCCCCGATGTGCGTCTGTGTGTTGCCGACGTCGACCGCGAGCAGCATGCGCGGGATTATCACGACCCCCATAAGATGGGCCGCAATGGGGGAAGCAAAGCTCTACGTGATTCCCGGCTCCCACCCGTCGCGGTCCGCGATGCTGATGCTCGACCGCAAGGGGATCCCCTTCAAGCGAGTCGACCTGATGCCGGTCGTCTCCAAGGGAGTCCTGAAGGCTCAGCGGTTCCCGGGTGTCACCGTGCCGGCGCTGAAGATCGACGGGCGCCGGGTGCAGGGATCGAGGGAGATCGCGCGTGAGCTCGACCATCTCCAGCCCGATCCACCCCTCCTTCCCTCCGACCCCGAGAAGCGAATCAAGGTCGAGGAGGCGGAGGCCTGGGGCGATGACTTCCAGCAGAAGCCGCGCCGGTTCAGCTGGTGGGCGTTCAAGCGCGACCGGGCGCCGATGGCGACCTACTCGGAGGGAGCCCGGCTCGGCATCCCGGTCGGGCTGGCCGTGAAGACCGGCGGCCCCATCGTGGCGCTCGCCGCCCGCTTCAACGGCTCAACCGACGAGCTGGTGAAAGGCGACCTGTCCTCGCTGCGCGAGGACCTCGACCGGATCGACGCCTGGATCGCCGAGGGCACGATCGGCGGCCCCGAGCCCAACGCGGGGGACTATCAGCTGGCGCCGAGCCTGCGCCTCCTGATGAGCTTCGACGACCTTCGGCCATACGTCGAGGCGCGCCCATGCGGCGAGCTCGCCACCCGCATCGTTCCCGACTTTCCGGGCAGGACCCCGCAGGTCTTCCCGGCGGAGTGGCTCGAGGGGCTTCCCCGCTAGAGCGAACCGACCCGGCTGACGTGCTGGCCCGGGCCGAGCGCATCCAGCGCCGCCCGCAGCTCCGTGCCGTCGGGGAGGTGCAGGTCCGGGTCGAGCTCCAGAAGGGGCGCGAGCACGAAGCGGCGGGAGGTGACCTCGGGATGCGGCAGCGTCAGCCTCTCCGTGCGCATCTCGGCGTCACCGAGCAGCAGCAGGTCGATGTCGATCGGCCGAGGACCGTGGCGCGGGCCGCCGAGCTCTCTCCCTTGGTCCGCCTCGATCGCCTTGCAGAGGTCGAGCAGCTCCTCGGGGTCGAGCGCCGTCCGCACCCGGACCGCGGCGTTCAGGAAGTCCGGCTGGTCGAGGACCTCGCCAACGGGCTCGGTCTCGTACAGCGACGATCTGGCCTCAACCACCACGCCGCGCGCCGACAGGTCCTCGATCGCCCGCGTCAGATGCGCCTCCCGATCGCCGACGTTTGAGCCGAGGCCCAGGTACCCCAGCTTCATCAAACGGGTCGCGCTGTCGCGCACCCTCGCATCTAGACGCCCTCCTCGTCGTCCTGCTCCCGGTCCAGAGATCGCTCCAGGGTCACCTCCACCCCGGCCTCCTGTACCTGGTACGGCAACGGTGGCTCCGGCTTCGCCGCCCGCACGCGGACCGATTCGCAGGCGAAACGCTCCATCAGCCGTCCCGCCACCACCTGGCAGAGGCGCTCGAGCGTGCGGTAGCTCCTCTCGGTCGCGGCCAGGGCGACGATGTCGCAGACCTCCGAGTAGTCCACCGTGTCCTCGATCCGGTCGGTGAGGACGGCGTCGCATTCCGGGACGTCGAAGGTGAGGTCGAAGTCCATTCTCTGGCCGACCTCCTGCTCGGAATCGGTGACCCCGTGGTGCGTGTATATGGAGAGGCCGCGGATCTCGACCTCGACAGACGGCTGTGCTGCCCCCTCGTCCATGACCCCAAATTACCCGTTTGGTGTAGGACTTCGACGGTGACGGCGTCGCCGCAGACGACAACGCTCGGGGAAGGGGAGCTCGCCGCGGCGGTCTCCCATCACTTCGCCGACCTGAATCAGTGCCGGATGCACTACGTCGTGCGCGGGGAGGGCAAGCCGATTCTCTTCCTGCACGGCTTCCCGCAGTTCTGGTTCCTCTGGCGGCACCAGCTCGCCGACCTCGGCAACGACCACGCCGTCTACGCGCCCGACATGCGCGGCTACAACCTGTCCTGCATCCCCGAGGAAATCGAGGCCTACCGGATGCGGCACCTGCTGGCTGACATCCGGGAGCTGATCGAGAAGCTGGGTCTGGCCCCTGTGACGCTGGTGGGACACGACTGGGGCGGGATCGTCTCCTGGGCATTCGCCCTCAAATCCCCCGAGCTGCTCGAGCGCCTGGTGATCATCGACGGCCCGCCGCCGTTCACCTGGAACCGCGACCTCCGGGAGAGTCCCAAGCAGAGGGACGCCGTCAACTACATGCTGGAGTTCTCGAAGCCCTCACCCAAGCCGGAGGAGATGCTGGCGGCCAACGACTTCTCGCTGATGGACGACCTGATGGTCCGGATCGGCGGGCAGGGGGCGCAGCTCACGGACGACCGAGAGGGCCGCCTACCACGAGGCCTGGGGGCAACCCGGCGCGCTCCGTGGCGGCCTCAACTACTACCGGGCGGCGCGCATGGGGGAGCAGGTCGCCGCCGGCGGGGTCCCCGAGGAGTACGCGAGCAAGATCACCTCTCAGACCGTGGGCGTGCCGACGCTCGTGATCTGGGGCGAGAACGACGCGGCACTGCTTCCCACCCTGACCAGGGGACTGAGCGAATGGGTCCCCCAGCTGCGGGTGGAGATAATCCCCGGCGCCGGCCACTGGGTGCCGTACGAGCGTCCCGAGCAGGTCAACTCCCTGATCAGGGAGTTCGTGTCGTGACCATGGCCTCGGCAACGGTGAGGGCCTGGCGCATCGGCCCGACGTCGTGGACGCGCATCATGCCGGCGCCGTTCGCGTAGGCGATCACGTTCGACGCGATCGTCCCGCCGAGCCGCTGGTCGACGCCGGCGCCCGTCAGCTTGCCGATGAAGCTCTTGCGCGAGGAACCGAACGCGATCGGCCTGCCCAGTTCCGCCAGCTCTCCGAGCCGGCGGTGGAGCTCGAGGTTGTGCTCGACCGTCTTTCCGAATCCGATCCCGGGATCGATCCAGATCCGGTCCTCGTCGATGCCCTCGGAGGTGGCGAACTCGACCCGCTCGGCGAGGAATGCCTTGACGTCGTCGACGACGTCGTCATAGCTGGGGTCCTCCTGCATCGTCCGCGGATCCCCGAGCATGTGCATGAGCACGACCTCCGTGTCGCGCTCGGCACAGAGCCCGGCCAGCTCCGGCTCCGCCCGGAAGGCCGTCACGTCGTTGACCATCGTTGCGCCGGCACCGAGAGCGGCATCGGCCACGGCGACCTTCGAAGTGTCGATCGAGACCGCCGATCCATCGCCTGCGAGCGCCTCGACCACCGGGGCGACCCGACGGAGCTCCTCGTCGGCCCCGACGGCCTCCGCCCCGGGCCGGGTCGATTCGCCGCCGATGTCGAGGACATCCGCCCCCTCGCCGACGAGCTCCCGGCCGTGGGCGATCGCCCGCTCCGGATCGAGGAACTCGCCCCCGTCCGAGAACGAGTCGGGAGTCACGTTGACGACCCCCATGATCTTCGCCTGGCGCAGCGCCATCGCCTCAGCCCTGCATGCCGGCAGCGGCGCGAGCCTCGCCCCACGTCCGATAGATCTTGAGACTGACCGCTCTGCCTTCGCGCAATGTCCAGAGGTGGCCGATGTCTTGGTCCGCGTTGAGCTGCTCCATCGCCAGGGATGTGGTTCTACCCTCGCCCTCAACGCGGACCCGAACGAGAATTTGATCCCCAAGTTCGACGATCTCCTGGGGCTCCCACCTGACCTCACCGAACGCCTCCCGGAACTTGTCGGTGTTCACCTTCAGAGCCTCCACCCCCCGGACCGGCGACGAGGCATCGATGAGGATGCTGTTCTCGATCTGGAAGTCGGGATCGATGTTCTCGGCGACGACGTCGATGTCGCCGCGAGCAAAGGCCTCGAACGCCAGTTGCAGCCTCTCGACGTTCTCGCTGGCCATCACTGGGCTCGGATCAACTGCCCGTCGGGAGTCAGCTCGACGAAGTGATGCGTCCGCCCATCGCGGAAGCTCTGGCACTGGTTGGCAGGCTGATCGTCCACGGCCTGCCGCGGATCGTGGGCGATGTCGACGGCCCAGTCCGACAAGCCCGGCAGAGCTCTCGGGCGAGGCAGGGCCCAGCGCTGAGGTCACGACTGTCGCCTGCGCCGGCATAAAGGAACTTCGCTTCGGCGATCGCGACGGCTTGTCCTGTGTCCGCCTGGCCGACGTCCCGACCCACCCCCACACCCGGCAATGAGGGCAACGAGCACGACAGCTATCGCGATGCGACGCATGGCCGAAGTATCCCCGCCGCTTCTCGCGCGGGTGGCGCGGAATTTGGTCCGCGGCGCGATGCTTCGATCCGCGTCGTGAGATTCCGGCGACAGGACCCGCGCGCCAGAGCGGTCGGTGAATCGAGCGGACTAGCGATCGTCGGCGCGCATCTCTGCAGCGCCACCACCCGCAAGCCCGGGGCGCGGCCTCGGCCGGGGCCGAGCGCCCTCACGGGCGGTCCCCTTCTCCTCGACCGGCGGGGCCTCAGGAGGCTTGGCCTCCTCCTCGTCGGTGAAGACCTCGTCCTCGGGCTTGCCCTCGAGCAGGGCGATGAACTCATCGGCCTCGATCGTCTCGCGCTCGAGCAGGATCCTGGAGATCGTGTCGAGCTGCTCGCGGTGCTCGGAGAGGATGTCCTTCGAGGTCTGGTGTGCGTCCTCGACGATCCGGCGGACCTCGTCATCGATCTCGCGCGCGACCTCGTCCGAGTAGTCGGGCTCCGCCGAGAACTCGCGGCCCAGGAAGGGCTGTGAGCGGTCGTGGCCGAAGACGCGCGGCCCGAGGCGCTCGGACATGCCGAAGCGCATCACCATCTGCTTGGCGGTCTCGGTGACCTTCTCGAGGTCGTTGGAGGCACCGGTGGTGATCTCGCCGAAGACGATCTCCTCGGCGGCGCGGCCGCCCAGCGTCATCGCCATCGTGTCATTGAGCTCCGCTCGCGTGGTGAGGAACTTGTCCTCGGTCGGCAGGGAGATCGTGTAGCCCAAAGCCTGCCCGCGGCTGATGATCGAGACCTTGTGAACTGGGTCTGAGTTCGGCAGCAGGTGCCCGACGATCGCGTGCCCGAGCTCGTGGTAGGCGGTGACGAGCCGTTCCTTCTCGGACATCACCCGGCTCTTCTTCTCGGGGCCGGCGATCACCCGCATGATCCCCTCCTCGAGCTCGAGCATCGTGATCTCGCGCTTGCTCGAGCGCGCGGTGAGCAGAGCCGCCTCGTTGATCAGGTTGGCGAGGTCGGCGCCGGTGAAGCCCGGCGTCTGCCCGGCAAGTGTGTCGAGGTCGATGTTCTGAGCAAGCGGCTTGCCGCGAGTGTGGACCTCGAGGATGTGCTTGCGGCCCTTGCGGTCGGGACGGTCGACCACGATCTGCCGGTCGAAGCGGCCCGGCCGGAGCAGCGCCGGATCGAGGATGTCCGGCCGGTTGGTCGCGGCGATCAGGATGATGTTGTCCTTCATCTCGAAGCCGTCCATCTCGACGAGGAGCTGGTTCAGGGTCTGCTCGCGCTCGTCGTGGCCGCCGCCCATGCCGGCGCCGCGGTGACGGCCGACGGCGTCGATCTCGTCCATGAAGATGATGCAGGGGGAGTTCTGCTTGGCCTGCTCGAAGAGGTCGCGGACGCGCGAGGCGCCGACGCCGACGAACATCTCGACGAAGTCGGACCCGGAGATCGAGAAGAACGGGACTCCGGCCTCACCGGCTACGGCGCGGGCCAGCAGCGTCTTGCCGGTGCCCGGCGGGCCGTAGAGCAGGACGCCCTTCGGAATCCGGGCGCCGAGCGCCTGGAACTTCTTCGGGTTCTCGAGGAACTCCTTGATCTCGTGAAGCTCCTGGACCGCCTCGTCGGCCCCGGCAACGTCCCGGAAGGTGATCTTGGGGGCGTCCACCGACATGCGCTTGGCTCGCGACTTGCCGAAGCTCATCACCCTCGAGCCGCCGCCCTGCATCTGGTTCATGAGGAAGATCCAGAAGGCGAAGAAGAGCAGGAAGGGCAGGATGTAGGTGAGGAGGGAGAGGAGGCTCGAGCCGCCCTTGCCCTTGATCTCGGTCTTGACGTTGTGCTGCTGCAGCGTGTTGAGCAGCTGGGCCTGGGAGGCATCGGAGTCGGGATAGGCCTCGTCGTAGCTCGTGCCGTCGGTCTGCTTGACGTTGAGCGTGTTGTCCTTCGTATTCCAGGTGACCGACTCGATCTGGTCGTTGTTGACGCGCTGGACGAAGTCGTTGTAGTCGGGCGTCTGGTGGCCCGAGCCCGGGCTGATCAGGCGCTGGGCGAAAAACGCCAGCACGACGACGATCAGAATCGGGAAGGCAGCGCTGCGAAAGAAACGTCTCAAGTTGGGTGTCCCTCTGGCCGGGATGTACGCCGAATTTGCGGCCCCGGATCTATCGCGAGGGTACCAGCGTTGCTCTAGCTGCCCTGCGTGTTTTCCCGCAGCGCGGCCACGTACGAGAGGTTCCGGAACCTCTCGCCGTGGTCCAGTCCATATCCGATCGCGAACCGGTTCGGGATCTCGAATCCGACGTAGCGGACCGGAAGGTCAACCCGCCGGCGCTCCGGCTTGGTGAGCAGCGCGCACACCTCGATCGACTTCGGTCCGCGAGCCTGCAGGTTGCGCAGCAGATAGTGGAGGGTGAGACCGGAGTCGATGATGTCCTCGACGATCAGGACGTCGCGGTCGGCGATCGGCGCATCCAGGTCCTTGAGGATCCGGACGACCCCAGAGGAGTCGGTGGATGAGCCGTAGCTCGAGACAGCCATGAAGTCGAGCTCGCAGTCGATCGTCATCTGTCGCATCAGGTCCGCGAGGAAGGGGACGGCGCCCTTCAGGATCGCCACGAGCAGCGGAGCGCGCCCCTCGTAGTCGCGGCTGACCTCGGCCCCGAGCTCCGCGACTCGGCGCTGCAGATCGTCCTCCGTGACGAGCACCTCGCCGATCGCGTCGTCGGTTCCCACTCGCCCCCAGTCTAAGGACCGAGCTGGGAGGCCCTCAGCACCGCGGACTCGCCCGCACCCGGCCGTGCGGCGAACTCCTCCGAGACCGCCACGCCGGCGATCCATGCGACCCGCCCGTCGGCGGTGACGACCGGCAGCGCGTGCCGCAGCGCGCGGGGCACCTTGCGGTCGGTGAAGAGGTCCTGGAGCGACTTCGTTCCGCCCAGACCCAGGGGCCGCATCCTGTCGCCCTCCCGCCAAGCGCGGACGGTGACCGAGCGGCCGAGCGCCGAGGGGTCGAGGACGGCGAGGTCCGGCCCCTCGGCGGAGGGGACTCCGGCCGCGAGCTCCGCGCGCACCTCCCAGGAACCGAAGCGGCAGGCGCCCGGCACGGTCAGCGTGGCCTCCGCGGGCTCCTCGGTCGGGCCGGACGTGAAACGGACATGGCCGTGCTCGACGTGGGCATCCACTCCCCCACCCAGCTCGATCACCCCGCCCTCCGGGCGGTTGGCGAGCTTCCAGATCTGCGCCGCCCTCGCCCGGCCGAGCGGGACCGAGGTCCCGGCCGCCCGCTCGGCCAGCCTCCGCAGCGCCAGCCGGCGCACCGTGGGATCCATCGCCTCGAGGGCGTCTCGACCGATCGCTCCGGCGAGCTCGGCACCGGATTCGGCGAGCGCGTCGGCGGCGAGCCGCTCAAGCGCCTCGCCCTCCTCGGCGAGCTCGGCCTGGGTCTCGGCGATCGTCGCCTCAGCCTCCGGCCCGATCTCGCGGAGAACCGGGAGCACCTCGTTGCGAATCCTGTTGCGCGCGAACACTGGCTCCGCGTTGCTGGCGTCGTCGCGGAAGGGAAGCCCCGCCTCGGCTGCCAGCTCTCGCACTTCCTCCCGGCCGAGCGAGAGGATCGGCCGCACCACCGCACCCCGTTGCGCGGGCAACCCGAGGAGCGCACGTCGGCCGGGGGAGGTGGCGAGCCGGTAGAGGATGGTCTCCGCGAGGTCGGTTCTGGTGTGTCCGGTCGCGATCCAGTCGAGCCCACGCGCTCGCCGCAGTCGCTCGGCAGCCGCGTAGCGGGCCTCCCGCGCCTCCGCCTGGACGTTTCCGTCGCCCAGGTCCGGCAGCTCGACCTCCAGCTCGATGCCGAGCTTGGCGCAGAGCTCCGCGCAGGTCGCGTCGTCGAGGTCGGAGTCGGGGCGAAGCCGGTAGTTGAGATGGAGGGCGATCACCGCGTCGGCGCCGATGGCCTCCGCCAGGCCGGCCGCGGCCGCGGCCGAGTCCGCGCCGCCGGAGATGAGGACGACCCCGCGAGAGCCCTCCGAGACCAGGCCGCTTGCTCGAACGGTGGAGGCGAGGCCCGAGAGCGCCCTGGCAGCTGTCATGGCGCGATTGTAGGAACGGGCGTAGGGACTTTTCACACCGTCGAAACGTCCAATCGCCTCTAAGAGGGCTAAAGGACGTGCGATTGATTCTCCCGGCCCCTCATTCAGGCGGTCGCTGAGCAAACGATGCAGAACATGTGTCGAGAACGACAAAGATCCTCAGCGTCATCGGCCTCATGGCGGCCTGGACGGTCGTCAGCGCCTCATCCGCCTCCGCTGCCGACTGCGGGCCCGTCGACACCGATGTCACCGGGCTGAGCGAGCCCCAGATGGAGAGCTCGATCGCCTGTCTGATCAATCAGGAGAGAGCCGCGAATGGCCTGCAGCCGGTCGCCCCCAACGGTGACCTCCGCCAGGCGGCGCTGAGCCACTCGAACGAGATGATCAGCGAGGGCTACTTCGAGCACACCTCTCCCGCTGGCCGCACCTTCATGGACCGGATCGAGTCCACCGGCTACATGCGTAAGGCTCGGAGCTGGGTCGTCGGCGAGAACCTCGTCTGGGGCACGGGGCCGCGGAGCACACCGGAGGCCCTCGTCACGGCCTGGATGAACAGCGCGCCCCACCGCGAAAACCTGCTGAGGCCGTCGTTCCGCGAGATCGGGATCGCGGCGCTCCCCGGCACCCCCGAGAGCCAGAGCGACCTGACCGGCGTCACGGTCTCGAGCGAGTACGGCTACCGCACCCTCGGCAAGGGCAAGAAGGCCAAGGTAAAGGCGAAGTCCCGGAAGCACAGGGGAACACGCGCCAACGCGCGGAAGGCCGGCGCCCACAAGAAGCACAAGCACCGCAAGCACAAGCACCACAAGCACCATTAGGTCCCCACCAAACGCGTTGCTCCTCGGGTTCGCCTCGGATCTACTCCATCGCCGGGCGGGCTATATAGAGGGAGATCGCCTCGGGAAACCCCTTGAGCACGACCTCTCCGATGGCGTCGAAGCGCAGGAAGTCGGAGTCCTTGACCGCTTCGACCAGGGCCTCGGTGACCAGGACCTCGCCGCCCAGTGCCCTGGTGACGACACGGTGAGCGAGGTTGACGTCGCCACCGAAGTAGTCACCGTCCCTGAACACAGCCGCGCCGTGATGAATGCCGACTCTGGGCTGGGGGCGCTCTTGGAAGAGGGCGAGAAATCCGACGGCCCACTCGGTCAGCGTCGCGGGCTCCGGCGAAACGACCATAACCTCGTCGCCGATCGTCTTCACGATGGTGGCCTCTGAGGGCAGGGTCGCCTCGACCGTGTCGACGAACCGCTCGATCATGTCGAGGGCCTCCTCGTCTCCCTCCTCCTCGGTGTACCTCGTGAACCCCGTGAGGTCGACGAAGCAGAACGTCATCGACACGCGGGCCAGGCCGCGGCCGGCCCCGGCGATGTCGGCCTCCATGTGTCCGACCACGTCCTGCTCGATGTAGAAGCGCAGGTAGCGGTTGTGCATGTACTCCATCAACGGCGTGGTGACAGGGAGCAGGTCGGCTGCCAGCTCACCCATCTCCTCGGCGATCTCGAGCGGCGGAACCTCCTCCTGCATGAGCGGCTCGTGGATGTAGAGGTGGAACAGCCGGACCTCGGAGTCGGCGACCTTGCGGATCGACTGGGCGTAGACCCTGACCAGCTGAAGGAAGGCAACCAGCGGGAACCCCGAGGAGAGGACGTCGGCGCAATGCTGCATGGCCTTCAGGTCCTCCTCGTTGAGCCTCCCCTCCGCTCCCATCGGCGTCCCCAGCAAGGTCATCAGCCGTTCGATCAGCTCCGGCTCGAGCCCGGTCAGCTCGGCCGCCTTCTCCCGCGTGTAGTGCCCCTCCGGGACCTGGAAGAGATCCTCCGCAAAGCCGAAGGCGAGCCGGCCACCGCGGGCGGCCTCCCTGATCGCATCGACCGAGTAGCCCCGCTCCCGCATCCGGGAGATCACCCGCGCCTGCGCCGCGGAGGCCGGCGTCCAGCGACCGTCCTCGACCGGGACCAGGCCCTCCGCGGCCCACCGCTTCAGCGTCGACGCGGAGACGCCGGCGATCCGGCTGGCGTCGGCCAGCGAGATGGCGTTGTCCTGATCGTTCCCGTCAGCGGGGTTCATGCCGTGCCCCCGGAAGAAGCGACGGGGCCCCAGAGCCCCGTCGCCTGCGGGCTTTGGGCCCGCTTCGTCGGCCAGCGGCGCCTGCACGCCTCGCGGTGTCCTGTCGCCGATCCCAGTCGCCGGGGGACCTGCAGACCGGGGACCCGCTTCCGGCCCAAGTTGTGCGAATCGAGTTGAGCTTACGCCCCTGCCGGGTCAAGTCAATGGCGCTGGACGAGGGCACTATGGCCGGCGTCTGACTAGTCAATGGCGAGGTGCGGGTACTTCTCCGAGACGAGCTCGCGATAGCGGGAGAAGAGGGGCTTGGCGGCGGGGAAGAAGCGCAGGGCCGCGCCTGCATCCTCGATGTTCGTCCGGAGCCTGCCGCGGGCGATTGCGATCGCGGGGTTCTCCCTGCCCTGAAAGACCCGGTTGGCGACGGCCGACTCCATGCTGAGCCGGAGCTTGGCGTGTGTGCGCGATCGCCTCGAGAAGTCCCAGCGGAGGCAGTGGCGGCCGCCGTCGTCGCGGGCCACGTTGACCGCCAGTTTCAGGTCGGGGAACTCGATCCGCAGCGGAGCGGCGGCCGCGCGCAAGCGGGGACCGTCGTCGGGGTCGCCGTCGATCTCACGCAGGACGGTGTCGAGAATCTCCTTGAGCTCCTTCTTTGTCAGCTCGTCGGCGGGCATTGCCTAACCCTCAACCTGAGGTCAACCCTTTCGCTTGCCTCGCACCGAGGATTCGATCTTGCCGAGCTGATTGCGGACCTCCCGGCCTCGCTTGGCGATCTCATCGAGCAGCTCGACCGCCCGATCGCGCGTGCTCGCCGCGGAGCCCGCCGTCGCTTCGAAGGTCCGCTCGATCGCCGAGCGCAGCGCCTCCGAGGGCTTCTCCGGCACAGGTACCTTCACGAGCCAAGCCTACTCCCGCGCGGCGGCCATATGCTCGCGCCGTGCCGCTCCAGCTCAGGCCCAGCACCCCCTACGCAGCCGACGTCCTGCTGCCCGGCGACCCGGGCCGAGCGCTCGCCCTCGCCCAGCAGCTGCTCACCGAACCGAGAATGAGCAACCACGCTCGCGGCCTCTGGGGATATACGGGGGAGACGCCGGAGGGCCACCCGCTCAGCATCCAGTCCACCGGCATGGGCGGGCCGAGCGCGGCGATCGTTCTCCACGAGCTCGCCGAGCTCGGTGTGCGGCGAGCCATCCGCGTGGGCACCTGCGGAGCCGTCGACCCCGAGCTCGGGCATGGGGAGCTCGTGGTCGCGGGCATGGCGCTGGCGGATGACGGGGCGAGCAAGGCACTGGGCGCGGGCGAGACCGTGGAGCCCGACCCTGAGCTCACGGCCGGGCTGGCCACTGGGCTGCCCCCCGGCGCCTCGCCGTCGCCGATCGTGACGACCGATCTCTTCTACGCAGGCGACCCCGACCAGGGCGCTCCGCCCAGGGCCCGCGCCGAAGCCTGGCGAAGGCGGGGCGCGGTCGCCGTGGAGATGGAGGCCGCCACCATCTTCACCCTCGGCCGGCGCCTGGGCGTCGCGACGGCCTGCATTCTGGCCGTCTCCGACACCTTCTCCAACGGCGAGCGCCGGCGGATCGGCGATCAGGAGCTGGGGGACGCCGCCGAGCGGATGGGGTCCGTCGCCGCGGAGGCGCTCAGGGCTCAACCCTGACTCGAGGCTCCGGGTTTCGATGGCTCCCGCTCGCGGCGCAGCGCCGCGAGCTCCCGAGTGAGCTGATCGAGAGTGTCCTCGACCGCCTCGAGGCGCTCGGAGACGGCTCGCAGCCGGCGGGCGAGGCGATCGACGTCGTTGCCGGTGGGCAGGTTGAGGTTCCGCATCGCGCTCGCACCCGCCTGAGAGGCACGCTCGCGGGCCCCGAACGCAACCTGTAGCGCCTGGTTCATCCAGGGGTTGTCGACCAGGAGCTGGGCGAGCTCGCCCAGGGTGCTCTCGCCTCGCGAGGAGCCCCGATCCCTGATGCCTTCACCGCCGCCCTCGTCCATATCGTTCACGCACGGTACCGCGACGGAAGCCCGTCAGCGGGGTTGTTGCTTACGCATGGAACGCGCATATTGTCCACCGTTTCAGTCAAGTGTGTTTCTTACCGGTCTCCTAACGGTTCCCCGTTGCAAAGCCCAAGGCGAATCAGTAGCGTCCGCCGTGCCTGCGGGTGCGGGGAGGTCGCGACCGGCAGACCCTCAGGGTTTCGCGGGCAGGATCGGCTAGCCAAATGACCAGAAAGCTTCTCGCAACTATCGCCCTTGGCGCAGCCCTGGCGATCATCGCCGCCGGAACCGCCATCTCGGGCACTGTCAGCGTCGGGAACGTCCAGGTCAACGTGCCGACCACCGGGGTTCTCCCCCAGTGCTCGAACCTCTCAGACGACGACGGGGACGGGCTGGTCGACATGAACGACCCCGGCTGCAGCAGCCCACTCGACTCGTCCGAGTACAACGCTCCCACCTCGACCGGTGGGGGGACCACCAGCACCGGCAGCACCACCACCACCGGCGGCGGCTCCGCCAATGCCGGAACCACCACCACAACCGGCGGTGGCGGCGGCAAGGCCGGCGGCTCGGGCCAGGCCGGCAAGAAGACCTCGGGCGGCAAGACCCCCGGCCTCTTCGGCAAGCAGGCCAAGAAGGGCCACGGCGCCAAGCAGGTGGCCGCGGGAGAGAAGCAGAAGATCGAGCAGCCGACCCTCCGCAACCCCGACGGCTCCCCCTCCAGCACGAATCCCGGCCTCACCATTGCGCAGTTCGGCCCCGCCCCGATCGGCGTCCCCAACTTCGTCATCGACTCCTTCGAGATCCCGCCGTTCCTCCTCCCTATCTACCAGTCCTGCGGGACCGAGTACGGGATTCCCTGGCAGGTGCTCGCCTCGATCAACAAGATCGAGACTGCCTTCGGGACCAACCTGAACGTCTCCTCCGCCGGCGCCGAGGGCTGGATGCAGTTCATCCCCTCGACCTGGGCGGCCTATGGCGTCGACGCCAATGACGACGGCAGGAAAGACCCGTACAACCCGGTCGATGCGATTTGCGCCGCGGCGCGCTACCTGCGGGCGGCCGGCGGCGACAAGGACCTCCGCCAGGCGGTGCTCGCCTACAACCACGCCGACTGGTACGCGGACGAAGTCCTCTTCACCGCCAACCAGTACGGCAAGCTCCCCGACGCGCTGGTCGGCTCGCTCACCGGTCTCACCGAGGGCGCGCACTTCCCGGTCGCCGCCGACGCCCGCTACGCCGACGACCTGAACGACGCCGCGGCGCTGGCCCGCTCCACCACCGAGCGAAAGGCGGCCGGGAACGCCGCCGACGTGATCAGCTCGGACGCCAGCCGCCGAAGCATCAACGTCTACTCGAGCCTTAACGCTCCGGTCGTCGCGGTCAACGACGGCGTGATCAAGAAGATCGGCGACTCCAAGGCACTCGGCAAGTTCATCATCCTGCAGGACGCCTACGGCAATCGCTACACCTACGCCCACCTCGGCTCGATCGAGAAGACGCACCCGGTGCCGCGTCAGCAGAGCCTCTCCGCCAAGGACTTCAAGCTCGAGACGCCCAACAAGGATGCGGCCCCCAGCACCCCGGCGACCGCCGGCGACAACTCCACAAAGGGCGCTGCGAAGGCCAAATCAACAAGCGCGCCGAGCGCCACCTCCAACTCCGAGAACGCCCGCCAGCGCCTCTTCGCCCTCCCCCAGCGCTCCGGCAACGCCGGCAACCCAGGCATCGGCGGACAGATCGACCAGCTCCTGGGCCGCAGCGTGCCCGGCTACGAGACCTTCAAGTCCGCGTTCTCGAACAGCCTGCAGTTCGACTCGAACACGATGCAGCTGAAGGCGCTCAAGGTCGGCTCCAAGGTGACCGGCGGGTCCGTGCTCGGCCGGGTCGGCCAGCCCGACGCGCAGCCGCCGCACCTCAACTTCGCGATCCGCCCGGCCGGCAAGGGCGCGCCAACGATCGACCCGAAGCCGATCCTCGACGGCTGGAAGCTGCTCGAGACGACCGCGATCTACCGCGCCGCGGACAAGAACCCGTTCGCGGACAACCCGACCGTCGGCCAGGTCCTGCTGATGTCGAAGGCGGCCCTGCAGCAGCGGGTGCTGAACGACCCGGCCCTCTCGATCTACTCCTGCGGACGCAACGACATCCAGACCGGTCAGATCGACCGCCGCGTCCTCGCCGTGATGGAGTACCTGGTCGCCAAGGGCTATCGCCTGACGATCACCTCGCTCAAGTGCGGGCATTCCTACCTGACCTCCTCGGGCAACGTCTCGGCCCACTCCTATGGGTCGGCCGTCGACATCGCCGCGGTCAACGGAATCCCGATCACGGGGCACCAGGGACCCGGGACGATCACCGAGGCCGTGATCAAGGACCTGCTCCTCCTCCAGGGCACGATGCGCCCGGCCCAGATCATCTCCCTTATGGACCTCGGGCCTCCGACCTTCATCCTGCCCGACCACTACAACCACATCCACGTGGGCTACACGTTCACGACGCAAGGGTCGTCGATCAAGCAGCTCGGCGAGATCCTCAAGCCCGAGCAGTGGCAGCGCCTGATCCAGCGCCTCGGGCAGATCCAAAACCCGAAGGTCCCGACGAAGCCGTCCGACGCCGCGACGCCGGCGAAGGGCAACGGCAGCGGCGACTAGCGGCGCGTCCCACGCCCAAGCCCGCGATAACCCGAGCCACCTTCGTTCAGCTGGAGCTGGCGGGCAGGCTCGGCCTGCCGGAAGGCCGCTATCTGGTTCGCGACGGCGGTTCGGAGAGAGTCCTGATCGTTGAGGAGCTGGGCGCGCCCCGTCCGAAGCGGCGAGCGGGGCGGCGCTCAAAGCCGGTCGAGCCGGGCGATCCCGGGGAGACCCCCGTCACGCGGGTGACGGTCACCGGCGAGAGAATCGAGACCGCGGCCGAGGGATCCGCCTGGCTTGGGGAGATGATGGCGGCCGGAGGAGGCGGAGCGGAGGAGGTCAGGGCCGCCACCCGGATAGTGAACAGGGCGCTGACCGCTCTCCGGGCGGAGGCGCGCGACCCGCTGGTGCAGGACATCGGCGCCAGCCGGGCTCTCGCCGTCCGGCTCGGGCACGGGACCGGCGACGAGCTCGCCGAGAGCCGCTGGACCGAGGCCAAGGAGCTGGCGCGCCCTCGCCGCGGCCGCCTCGACGACGTCGACCCCCAATCGCGGGTCGCCGCTGTCCTCGCCGGCCGAGACGAGGTGCATCCGGCCGAGACCCTGATGCTGAGGGCCCGCCTGGATGAACAACAGGGGCGCCGGAAGGAGGCCGTGTACGGCCTGCGCGCCGCCAGGGAGGCCCTTCAGGAGCAGCCGGCCCGGCGACAGAAGGAGCTCCTGAAGGAGATCGCCGCGATCGAGGAGAGGCTGGGCTAGAGAGCGGCGAGTACGGCTTCGAGATCCGCGACCACGTCACCATCCATGCGAACCGTCGCATTTGCGTCGAACGGGGTCGGGCCCATCGTGATGACCGCAACGCCACCGCCGCTCCTCAACGTCACCGACGGCAGGCCGGCGACGGGGAAGACCTCGAGCGAGGAGCCCACGCAGAGCATCAGGTCGGCGCGGGCGGCGAGTGATTCCGCCTCGGCCATCGCCGCGGCCGGCAGCATCTCTCCGAAGAGGACGACGTCGGGCTTCACGTACCCCCCGCATCTCGAGCAGATCGCCGCGCCGTCCTCACCGAACAGGCCCGCGACGTCCCCCATCGGAACCTCGTCGCCGCAGTCCTGGCAGCTGGCCGTGCGGATCGAGCCGTGCACCTCGATCACGCGCTCCGATCCGGCCTTCCCGTGCAGCGTGTCGATGTTCTGGGTGATCAACCCCTCGAGCAAGCCGCGGCGCTCCAGCTCGGCGAGCGCCAGATGGGCGCCGTTCGGCTGCTTGTCCCCGAGCATCTGCAGCCTCTCCCTGTAGAAGCCCCAGAAGCGGGCGGGGTCGCGCCGGAAGGCATCGATGTGCGCGACCTCCATCGGGTCGACCTTCTCCCAGATTCCCTCGCCGGGCGTCCGGAAGTCGGGGATCCCGGACGGCACGGAGATCCCGGCTCCGGTGAGCGCGACGGTGCAGGACGACTGGCGGATCAGCTCCGCGAGTCGCTCCGCTTGATCGGTGGCTACCTGCCCTGCCATTTCGGACTGCGCTTCTGCAGGAAGGCTGAGATGCCCTCCTTGCCGTCTTCGGAGAGGAACGCGGTCGCGAAGCCCTGCTTCTCCGCCTCGATCCCCTCGTCGAGGTCGCCCGCGTTCGAGACCTTCTTGATCTGCTCGACTGCCAGAGGCGCCTGTGCGGCCAGCTTCCTGGCCCACGCGAGCGCCGTGTCGAACAGCTCCTCGTCGGGGACGAGCGCGTCGGCGAGGCCCCACTGCGAGGCCTCCGGCGCCAGCACCGCGTCGCCCGTCAGGTTCATCTCGAGCGCCTTGGAGGGGCCCACCAGGCGCGGCAGCCGCTGCGTGCCGCCGAAGCCGGGGATGATCCCCAGGTTGATCTCGGGCTGACCGAAGACGGCCGAGTCGGCCGCGATCCGGAAGTCGCAGGCCATCGCCAGCTCACAGCCGCCGCCGAAGGCGATCGCGTTGACGGCGGCCACTGTCGAGACGCGATCCTGTCCGAGCTCGCGGAGCAGGGCGTGGCCGGTGTTGATCAGCTCGGCTCCGCCGGCCTCATCCATGCTGGTGAACGCCTTGATGTCGGCGCCGGCCGAGAAGACCACCGGCAGGGACGAGTAGATGACCATCGCCTTGAGCTCCTCGTCGGCCTTCACCTCCTCCCAGACCTTCTTCAGATCCTGGATGACCTGCGGGGAGATGGCGTTCATCGGCGGGTTGGCCAGCCAGGCGATCGCAACCTCACCGCGCTTCTCCAGCTTGACGACGCCCTCGCCGTCGGTCTGCGGATAGGCATAGAAGCCCTGGCCTGACTTCAGCCCGAGCCGCCCCTGGGCCACGAGGCGCTTGATCGTCAGGGGGGGTGCGAAGCGCTCGCCGTGGCTCTCCTCGAATTTCTCCAGCTTCTCGAGGATCGTGTCGAGCCCCTCGAGATCGGCCTTCCAGAAGGGCGGGAACAGGCCGCGACGCGGGTCCAGGCCGGCCCCGGCCATCATCCCGAGGTCGATCTCGCGGACCGTGCAGATGCCCTCCTCGAGCACCTTGCAGGCCTCGACGAACGACTTGAGCATGAGCAGGTCCGCGAGCTCCTCGCCGTTCGGCTCGGCGTCCCCATCGATGTTCGGCTCGCCGTCCTTGTAGTAGCCCTCGCCTCCGGACTTGGCACCGAGCTTGCCGTCGGCAACGAGCTTCTGCGTCCCCTTGTGGACGTAGAAGCTGTCGCCGTAGGACTCATGCAGGTACTCGGCGACATGCAGCACGGTGTCGAGGCCGAGCATGTCGATCAGGAAGAACGGCCCCATGGGGGCGACGTTCGCGCCGGCGATGACCTCGTCGATCTTCTTGATCGAGAGCCCCTTCTCCTCCTGCTCGCGCCAGATCTCGCCGACCCCGGAGTTCAGGATCCGGTTGACGACGAAGCCCGGGACCTCCTCGCAGGTGATCGGCTGTTTGCGAATCGCCTGGGCGAAGTTGAAGGCCGTGGCCATCGTGTCGCGCGAGGTGTCCTCGCCCGAGATGATCTCCACCAGCGGCATCACCGAGGCCGGGAAGAAGAAGTGGAAGCCGACGACCTTGCCGGGGCGAAGGGTCTCGCGGCCCATCTCGGTGATCGAGAGCGAGGAGGTGTTGGACGCGAGAATCGCATGTCCCGGGGTTACCTCATCGAGCTCGCGGTAGACCGACTTCTTGATCTCCATCCGCTCCGGCACCGCCTCGATCACGAAGTCCACGTCGCCGAACCCGTCGTAGGTGGTCGAGCCGGTGATCAGGCCCATCACCTCCTCGAGGCGGGCGTCGGCCGCCTCCTGAGTCAGCTTCTCCTTGGAGACCAGCCTGTCGAGCTGGGACTTCGTCACCTCGCGCGACTTCTCGAGGGCGTGGTCGACGAACTTCTGATCGACGTCCTTGACCACCACCGGGATGTCGGCGTTGGCGATGACCTGGGCGATCTCGCCGCCCATCGTGCCGCCGCCCAGCACGGCGGCCTTGAAGACAAACATGTGAGAGGTTCCTCCGAAGGTCGGTTGGCCGATCAAGGCTATTAGGCTCGCCGAGATGCCGCCGCGCCAACCCACTTCATCCGACTCCGCAATCCGCCGCGCGACGCCGAGCGACGCCGATGCGGTCGCGCAGCTGCTGCACGACTTCCAGCAGGAGTTCGACGAAGCCTCCCCAGGGGTCGAGCTGCTCGCCGAGCGCTACGCCAAGCTGATCCGGAACCGCGAGATGACCGTGCTGCTGGTCGGCGACGGCCCCGCCGGCTTCGCCCAGCTCCGCTATCGACCCTGGGTCTACTCGGCCGGGCAGAACGCCCACGCCTACCTCGAGGAGCTCTACGTGGTTCCGTCGCTGCGCGGCCAGGGACTCGGCAGAAAGCTCCTCGAGGCGGCGATGGATGCAGCGCGGAACGAGGGGGCGACGCACATCGAGCTTGGGACGAGCGAGACCGACACCGCCGCCCGGGCGCTCTATGAGAGCTTGGGATTCACGAATCGAGAGGGGAGTCCGGACGGACCGGTGATGTTCTTCTATGAGCGAGAGCTCTAGCCGGCGGCTTCGGCCGCATCAGCGGCCGTAGATCTCGTCCTTGACCAGGGAGACGGACTGGATGACGGTGTCGAGGAAAGGCTCAACCTCAGCTTTAAGTCGCTTGTACTCCCGGCGACCGGCGGGCGTGATCGAGTAGTAGCGCCGCGTGCGGCGATCGGGCAGCTCCCAGCGTCCCTCAACCAGACCTTGAGACTCCAGCTCCCTCAACAGCGGGTACATGGTGTTGGGGTTGACGGAGATCGTGCCCTTGGTGAGCTCCTCGATCGACTCGATCAGCCGGTTGCCATAGGTCGGCTCCCGAGCCACCAGGTGGAGGACGAGCAGCGGGAAGATGTCGCGGCGGCGGATATCCCCGCCGAACGCATCCGACGGCCTGCCGCCCCTGCGGCCCTCTCGCTCCTCGACTCCCTCCGCTCCGGCCTTGGCTGCCTGAGCCACGGCCTCGGAGATCGGCTTCGCTCGATCCATGATTAGACGGGCACCCTCGCGTAACGAGTCTACGGATCTACTTACTCGTAACCATGCCGGCTCGATTTTCGCTGGGTGCGGATTTCCGCGCAAAGGAATGGTGAGAGTTCGCGAAATGTGATCAGCGTCACGCTGAATCCTGATTCGGATTCGGGCGACGGGGTACACCAACGCGACCTGCCCGGCATTCCGAACCGCCAGCGGACCTGACGTAGGCGGGCGGGGGACCCAAGGTAGGTGGGGCTAATCCGCCGGTGATCCGGTGGTAGCGGCGAAGGTCGCGAGCCCGGCAGCTAACCCCGTAGGAAGTTTTCAAACACAGGAGGTTGTCGATGAGTGCGCATTACGGCGCGCCTGGATTCAGGCGTCCTCAAATGGCAACAACGGCCTATTCGGCCGAACCGCAGGGCTTCTCGATACCCGCGCGCTCCGGCCCGCCGGTGGTCAAGCGCAAGGCGATGCTGGTCGCCGCGGTCACGCTTTGCGCTCCGGCGCTCGCGGTCGCGTCCCTTGGCGCGATCGGCGCCACGACCGGCGGCGATCAGGCCGGGATGGGATCCCTCGCCGGGACCGCGGGTCTCCGAGGGTCGACCAATGCGACGCCCTCCACGCCGGTGTCACCGGCAGGGGCGGACAAGCATGACGCTGCGGCGGGGAAGGGTTTGGGCAAGTCCCCCGCGGGCGCCCATCGCGCCCGCCGCCATCCCACCACGACGCCGCCCGCGCAGCGGCCTTCACACCCCCGGACGCCGCCCCCGTCCACCCACCTGGGCCGGCCGCGTCAGTATGGGCGACGCGGTGCTGCAGGGCGAGACCGGCCAGGTCAGCGGCCTGCCCGTCCTCGTGGCGGGGCCCTGGGCGAGGTCCGAAACGCCGATCGTCAACCCGAGCTATTTCTCCCCACGCGCCTATGCGGACCTTGCGAGTGCCCACCACGACTCGCGCTGGGACGACCTCGAGGGGACGAGCCGCTCGATCGGGACCGCTCTGACCGGCGCCGGCCTTCCACCGGATTGGGCGCGGCTCGACGCGCCTGCGTTCCCATCCGGCGGAGAGCCGGCCTGCCCGGGCTGAGTCGATCGTCAAGCCGGGCGACGCCGGCCACCTCGAGCCAGGATCGTCCGGCCCCACCTCGGGCCTCGACGCGCTGCGGCTCGCCGTTCGCTCGGCCGAGAGCTGCGTCCCGGCGGACCGCCGGATCGCGGCTCACCTCTGGCCGCTGTATCGCGAGCATCCCGGCATGGCCACCTACGGCCTCGATGGGACACCGCACGGCAAGCAGTCCCACCCGGCCAGCTACGTCGCCGCCGCCGCAGCGGCGAAGGCGGCCGGCGACGACGAGGCGGCCGAGCAGCTGCTCGACCGAGCGCAGCAGGCGGACTCCTCTCAGCCGACCTACTACGGCTCGGCCTGGGTGGCACTGGGCCGGGCAATGCTGACCTCCTCGGCGCTCGGCTCCTGCCCGGGCTGAGCGGCTCTCGCCTACTCGATGTCCTGCTGAGTCCCTCCGGGCATGAAGAGCTGGCAGATGATCCAGCCCGCCGCGAGCATGCCCGCGCCGACGTACCAGGCGCTCTTCATCGCGTCGACGAAGTCGTCGACTCCCGCGGCGCCGCTGAGCTCGGTGGCGCTGGCGATGATCGTCCCCATCACCGCCATGCCGACCGCCGAGCCGAAGTTCCGGAAGGTCTGGGTGATGCCCGAGCCCTGACCGCGCATGGTGTCGGGCAGCCGGTTGAGCGCGTCGGCATTGAGGGGCGAGAAGACGAGGCCGAAGCCGGCCCCGGTGACCAGCATGCCGGCGAGTGTCGCCGATCGGCTCAGCCCGTCGAGCTCGGATGCCCAGAGGATCATCCCGACCGTTCCCGCCGCCAGACCCAGCGCAACCGGCCTCTTGGCACCCCACTTGTCCATCCAGCGACCGCCGATCCTGGCGGCGACGAAGAACGAATAGAACATCGTCAGGATCGAGAAGCCCGCCTCGGTCGGCTGCTGCTGGACGGCGACCTGGAAGTACACGCTGCCGAAGAAGAAGACGGCCAGCCAGGGGCCGAAGACGAGGAAGGTGAGGATGTTGTCGACCGCGAACGGGCGGTTGGCGGCCATCGCCCGGACGTCGATCAGCGGATCCTCGGTGTTGCGCTCCGCGAAGACGAAGGCGACCAGGAGCAGGACGCCGACGACGATCGAGCCGAGCGTGCGAGCGTCCCCCCACCCCCAGACGGTGGACTGCTGGATCCCGAGCACGGACAGCGCCATCCCGGCCACGATCAGGACAGCACCGCGTATGTCGATGCGGGCCGGGTTCTTGATGTCGCGGAGCTTCGCGAAGTAGATCTCGGTGAGGGCCAGGATCGCCACCGGGACGTTGATCCAGAAGATCGCGCGCCAGGTCCAGAACTGCGTCAGATAGGCGCCCGCGATCGGGCCGATCGCGGTGAACAGGCCGGCGACGATGAAGAACGTTGCGAGGCCCCTGCCGCGCTCCGCCGGCGGGAAGGCATCGAGGACGAGCACGGTCGCGGAGGGAATCAGCAGGCCGCCGGCGGCTCCTTGAATGGCGCGGAAGACGATCAGCCAGGTCTCGGCGATGCCGGTGTCCGGGACCAGCCCGCACATCAGCGAGCTGACGGCGAACAGGATCACGCCGATGACGACGATCTTCCGGTGGCCGAAGATGTCCCCGAGCCGGCCGCCGAGGGCGACGAAGGCGGCGGTGGCCAGCGCGTACGCCGGGAGCAGCCACTGCTCCCCGGTCTCGGTCAGGTGGACGTCCTGCTGGATCGTCGTCGCCGAGATGGAGACGATGGTGAAGTCGATCATCACCATCGCCATGGCCGGGACGAGCGGCCAGAGGACTTTGTAGCGCTGGTAGCCCTGCGTGGCGGCCTCCATCAGCGCCGCCACCCTAGAACAGCCCGCGGATGGCGTCCACAGCGGCGCGGCCGAGCAGGAAGACGATCAGGACGCCGGCCGCGCCGACCACGAAGCCGATCCCTCCGAGGATGGGATCCTCGAGCAGGACGCCGAGACTGATCAGCACCACGCCGAGCGACGGCAGGGTGTCCAGCCCGGTGAACGGCGGCGCGATGAAGGCGGTGACGACGAGCAACAGGGTCACGGCGCCGAAGGCGACGCCGGTCAGGCGATGCTCGAGCAGGAACCCCAGACGGGCATGGGAGTGGCGCTCGATCCAGCGGATGCGCGGCAGCAACTTCTCGGAGAAGCGCTGGCGGGTCTCCGGGCTGATCTCGCGAGCCCTCCAGCGCTCGGGCAGCCAGACGCAGCGCCGGCCGGCGATCAGCTCGAGTGCGAGCAGCGCCGCGATCACCTCGAAGGCGTGGGTGACGCCGCCCGTGGGCAGCGGCAGCGCCGGGATCGAGAGCAGCAGGACGAAGAGGACCGCGAAGCTCCTCTCCTCGAAGACGTCGATCAGGCTGCCGATGGTCTTCGGCCCTCCGCCGCGGAGCCATCCCTCGAGCCGCTCGCTGAGCCTCTCCCCTTCGGGCATCGGCTGATTCTGCCCGGAAACGACGAGCGCCCCGGTCACCCGGGGCGCTCATGAGGAGTGGTGCTGGCCTGACTAAACGGGTTGCGCTGGCGCGCACCCTCGCATCAGACCGTCGCGGGAGCCTGCTCCTGCTGGCTCTCCGAGGACGCGCGCTCCGCCTTCTCGCGGAGTGCCTTCGCCTCGGGGGTCTCCTCGTCGGCCTGTCGGCCCATCAGGAGCTCCTTGGCGATCACCAGGCGCTGGATCTGCGAGGTGCCCTCATAGAGCTGCATGATCTTGGCGTCGCGCATCAGCTTCTCGACCGGGTACTCCTTGATGAAGCCGTACCCGCCGTAGACCTGCACGGCGTCGGTCGTGACCTCCATCGCGGAGTCCGCGGAGAACCGCTTCGCGTGGGAGGCGGCGAGGGTGTTGCGCTTGCCCTGGTCGAGCAGCACGCCGGACTGCCAGGTGAGCAGGCGGCCGGCCTCGACCTTGGTCGCCATGTCGGCGATCATGAAGGCGACCGCCTGGTGCATGGCGATCGGGACGCCGAACTGGACGCGTTCCTTCGAGTACTCCGCGGCGAACTCGAGGGCCGCGCGGGCGATTCCGACGGCCATCGCGGCTACGCCGGGACGGGTGCGGTCGAGGGTCATCATCGCCAGCTTGAAGCCGTGGTTCTCCTCGCCGAGCAGGTTGCCCTCGGGGATCTCGGTGTCGCTGAACGTGATGGTGGCGGTATTGGAGGCACGCTGACCGAGCTTGTCCTCCTTCTTGTCGACCGTGACCGTGTCGTCCTTCGGGACGACGAACGCCGAGATGCCGCGGTGGCCGGCGTCCTTGTCGGTCTTCGCGTAGACCGTGAACCAGTCGGCATAACCGCCGTTGGTGATGAAGCACTTGGAGCCGTTGATGACCCACTTGTCGCCCTTCTTGACGGCGGTGGTCTTCATGCCCGAGACGTCGGAGCCGGCGTCGGGCTCGGTCAGGCAGAAGGAGGCCAGCTTGGGCCCCTCCGTGAGCATGCCCAGGTACTCCTTCTTGACCTCCTCGGAGCCGCCGAGCGCGACGGGGGTCGCGGCGAGGCCATTGGCCATCAGCGAGGTGCCGATGCCCGAGCAACCCCAGCCCATCTCCTCCTCGATCAGGCATCCTGAGAGGAAGTCGAGGCCCGGGCCGCCGTATTCCTCGGCGATGTGTGTGTTCATCAGGCCAACTTCCCAGGCCTTGTCGATGATGTCCTGGGGCCAGGTCCCGTCCTTGTCGTAGTCCCACGCGACCTTGCGAATGTCCTTCTCGGCGAAGCTGTGCGCGAGCTCTCGCAGGTCCTTCTGCTCGTCGGTGAGGGTGAGGTCAACCACGGATAGCTGCTCCTTCGTGAGGAATAGAAGTCTTCTGAGGACTGATTGACTGGTCAGTCAGCCAGCCCTGAAAGAGTACCGGATGGCATGGCGCAGATGCGCCGGTTGGGCACGGATTCCACCTCCGTAGGCGACACCGACGCCCGGCGGCGAGACCGCTTCTAGCGTGAGGCGATATGAAGTCGGCAGTGGAGACGGGCCCGGTCAGGGAAAGCCGAGACGAGGCGGCAGCAGCACCGGTGGTCGCCGGTCACGAGATCGTGCGCCGGTTCGGCGAGGGTGAGACCGCGGTGCAGGCGCTGCGCGGCGTCAGCGTCGCCTTCCCCCGCGGCAGCTTCACGGCGATCATGGGACCGTCGGGCTCCGGCAAGTCGACGCTGATGCACATCCTCGCCGGATTGGATCACCCGACCAGCGGCTGGGTGGAGCTGGCCGGCACGCGGCTCGACGAGCTCTCCGACCACGACCTCACCGTGCTGCGGCGCGATGCGATCGGCTTCGTCTTCCAGACCTACAACCTCCTGCCGGTGCTGACGGCGGAGGAGAACATCACCCTCCCAATCCGGATCGGCGGCAGGAAGCCCGACCGCGCCTGGCTCGAGGAGCTGCTGACGGCCACTCGGATGGAAGACCGCCGCGCGCACCGCCCGTCCGAGCTCTCGGGCGGCGAGCAGCAGCGGGTGGCCGTGGCGCGAGCGCTCCTGTCCCGGCCGGAGGTCGTCTTCGCGGACGAGCCGACCGGGAACCTCGACACCAAGGCCGGGCGTGGCGTCCTCGAGCTGCTCCGAAAGGCGGTGGACGACTACGGGCAGACGACGGTGATGGTCACCCACGATGCTTCGGCGGCGGCGATGGCGGACGAGGTTCTCTTCCTCGCGGATGGCGAGATCGTCGACCGCCATCGCAAGCCGAGCATCGACGACATCCTCGACCACCTCCGGAAGCTGGCTTGACCAAGCTGGCGCTCAGGGGAATGGCCGAGCGCAAGCTGCGCTCGGCCCTGACCGCGATCGCCGTGCTGCTCGGGGTCGCGATGATCTCCGGCACCTACGTCCTCACCGACGGCATCCGCGGCGCGTTCGCGAAGATCAACGAGACCGCCAATCAGGGCACGGACGCGGTTCTCTCGCCCAAGACGGAGTTCAACAGCAGCTTCACCCAGTCGGAGAAGCTGCCTGCCTCGCTCGTTGGCCGGGTGCGGGCGCTGCCGCAGGTGGAGAAGGCCGCCGGCGCCATGCAGGCACTCGGCGCGCTGGTGGTGGACGGCGAGCCGATCACGCAGTTGGGCGGCCCGAACCTCGTCTTCGGCATCACGCCGGAGCCATTCGACCCCACCTCTCCCGCCGAGGGCCGCGACCCCTCCGCGCCCGGGGAGATCGCGGTCAGCCGCGACCTCGCCCACCAGCACGGGATCGACGTCGGCGATCGCGTGGGCCTGGAGACCTCGCACGGGACGGCGCAGGTCACGGTGGTGGGCCTCGTCGATTTCGGCGGCTCGGGCTCGGCCGCCGGCTACGGCTTCACCATGGCGATGCCGGGCGACATCCGGCGCTGGTACGACCAGGAGGGGGAGGTCGGCCAGATCCTCGTTGCTGCCAAGCCCGGTATCGCGCCGGAGCAGCTGGTCCGGGCGATCCAGGCGGTCGTGCCCCCGGGAGTGAAGGTGCAGACCGGACAGCAGCAGGCTGACGAGCAGGCCAAGGACATCTCCAGCTCGATCAACTCGTTCCTCGGCCCGGCCCTGCTGGCGTTCGCGGGCGCCGCGCTACTGGTGGGTGCGTTCATCATCTTCAACACGTTCTCGATCTCGGTTGCCGAGAGGACACGGGAGTTCGCCTCGCTGCGGACCCTCGGGGCGACACGGGGACAGGTGCTTCGCTCGGTGACCACGGAGGCGCTCGTGATCGCCGTCCTCGCGTCCGTCGCCGGGCTCTTCGGAGGGCTGCTGTTCGCCAGGGCGATCGGCGCGCTGTTCAAGGCGGCGGGCGCCGGGATACCGACCTCGAACCTGGTGCTGGAGACACGCACGATCGTCGTGGCGCTCGCGATTGGGATAGGGATCACGCTGCTCGCCGCAATCGGCCCGGCTGTCCGCGCGACCAGGATCGAGCCGGCGCTCGCCCTCCAGGAAGGCGCACGTGCGGCACCGTCCCGAGTGTCAAGGTTCGCGCCATTCCTGGCGGCCGTGGTCACCCTCGGGGGACTCGCGCTGCTTGTCTACGGGTTGTTCGGCTCTGGCCCTGCCACCGAGAAGCTGCTGGGCATGGCCGGCGGGGCTGTCCTCCTCTTCGTCGGTCTCGCGCTCGTCGCCAAGTACATCGTCCGCCCGATCGCAGCCGGCCTCGGACTTCCTCTGGAGCGGCTCTCGGCCGTCGTGGGCCAGCTCGCCCGGGAGAACGCTCAGCGCAACCCCGCGCGCACCGCGCTTACTGCGGCGGCCCTCATGGTGGGCCTCGGACTGGTCGTGTTCGTCGCAGTCTTCACGGCCGGACTCAAGGCCTCGATCGATGGCGCGATCAAGCAGAGGATCACGGCCGAGATCGTCGTCCGGGCGGACAGCGGTGGCCTCCAGCCGATTCCCCGGCGAACCCAGGAGATCGCCGCGCGGGTTCCGGGAGTGGCGAGCACGAACGGTGTCCTCTACGACCAGATCGAGGTCAACGGGAAGAAGTCGAACATCCTCTACGACGATCTCGCCGGTGTGGAACCAGGCAGGATCGGGTCGGGCTACAGCTTCGACTGGATCCACGGCTCCGACTCGACGCTTTCGCGGCTGCACGGCAACAACGCCGTGATCGAGGAGCAGTTCGCGAAGGCGCACAACGTCGGGATCGGCGACACCTTCAATGTCGTGACGCCGTCCGGCGGTGGGGCGACGCTCACCGCGATCGGCGAATACCGGGACCCGACGATTCTCCAGGGGCTGATGGTGAACCGCCGGACCCTCGAGTCGATCTCCGAGGCCCGCGATCCGTTCATGGTTCTCGTATCGACCAAGCCTGGAGTCGACGTCTCCGTGGTGCAGCGCGACATGGATGCCGCGCTGCAGCGATTCCCGGTGGCGAAGGTCGAGTCGGAGCAGGCGTTCAGGGACTCGTTCAGCAAGCAGACCGACCAGATCGTCTACCTGCTCTACGCGCTGCTCGCGATGAGCGTGGTGATCTCGCTGTTCGGCATCGCCAACAGCCTCTTCCTCTCGATCCACGAGCGCACCCGCGAGTTCGGCCTGTTGCGCGCGATCGGCGCGACCCGCAGCCAGGTCCGGCGCATGGTCCGCTACGAGAGCGCGATCACGGCCGCCATCGGCGGGGTCCTCGGGATCGTCGTCGGAGTGCTCTTCGGCGCCCTGCTGACCGCCTCCCTTAGCGAGCTCGGCCTTGTCTTCCGGGTCCCGGTCGGCCAGCTCGTCATCTTCTTCGTCCTCGCTGTGATCGTCGGGATCATCGGAGCGGTGCTGCCGGCGCGCCGGGGATCGCGAATCGACGTGATGCAGGCAGTCCACTACGAGTGATGCCGCCTAATCTCTGGGCATGCTCCTGGCCACGTTCCAGGTCGGCATCGTCCTGATCATCGTCGTGCTGGTCGCGCTCCCAGTCGGCGCCATCGTCTTCGCGCGGGGGGCGGGCAGATCGCTCCAGCAGATCGGCAAGGGCCCGCTTGCGATGGAGCAGGACTTTCCGCAGAGCTCGGGCGGCTCGACGCACGTGGTCTCCGCCGAGGTGCGCGAGGAGGAGATCCGCCAGATGGTCCAGGCGCGCTCGGACCGCGGGGTTGCCAAGGGCCGCGAGGCCCTCGACGTCAACGCCGAGGTGGAGAAGCTGCTCGCGTCCGAGCCGGGAGGGCCGGGCCTGGGAGGCGACAGGGGGCTCCGCGAGGAGGTCCGGCAGCTGGTCGTGGCGCGCAACGAGCGCCGGCAGCGCCAGGGCAAGAAGCCGCTCGACGTCGATCGGGAGATCGAGCGGCAGCTCAGTGAACTCGAGAACCTCGGCCAATAAGATGGCGCGCCGTGGAGGCCAGCGACGCAGAGAACCGGGTCATGGAGCTCGAGGAGATCACCGATGTCCCCGGCACCTACTTCAACCCGCAGACCGAGGTGGTGGTCGTCGTCGACGACTCGGCCTCGATCGACCAGGAGGTCTTCAACATGGAGGCCTTCGAGGGCGCGAACTGGGTGCGCATCTCCGACGAGGTGCCGGTCGACGAGGAGAACCGCGACAAGCTGCTCGAGGACTTCCAGACCCACTACCACCCGGGCTCGGGCGGATCGGTCTCGGAGACGGCCCTCGAGCAGGGCGACGAGGAGCTCGACGAGGACGAGGAAGGCCAGGACCCGGGCCGCGAGGACTAGAGGACTTGCACGCCTCGGCGCCCTTCACCAACGACCGCTACGACGAGGAGCCCTACGCGAAGGCGGAGGGAACCGAGCTCAGCCGGGTCCATATCTCGCGGACGTTCACCGGCGACCTCGAGGGCGAGAGCACCGCTGAGCTGATGATGGCCAAATCCGAGGGCGGCGGGGGATACATCGGCCACGACCGAATCACCGGGACGCTGGGCGGCAAGTCAGGGAGCTTCGTCTTCCAGCACGGCGGGATCATGGGCCCGGAGGGGATCTCCAACACGGGAACGGTCGTGCCAGGAACCGGCACCGGCGAGCTCGAGGGAATCAGCGGCGAAGGGACGATGCTTGCCGACGATGAGGGCAACCACACCCTCACGCTCACCTACGAGCTCGGCTGAGGCCTACACCGCGACCACGACGATGAACGTCGCGTAGAGCGCGATCCAGGCGAGCACCGGCGGCAGCTCGAAGCGGTCCCGTAGTCGAAGCGCCCAATAGGCGATCACTCCGCCGGCCAGCCCGAGCGCGACGGACACGGCGGCGTTTCCGGTGAGGTCCCACTTCGTGAAGATCAGGCCGATGCCCACTGGAATCGTCGACTGAAACACCATCGCGCCGGTGATGTTCCCGAGTGCGAGCGAGTCCTTTCCCTCGCGGACCCAGAAGAAGCTGTTCACCTTCTCCGGAAGCTCCGTAGCGAGCGGGGCCAGGATCAGGGACAGGACGATCGCCTCGGCACCGAGGTCCCCCGCCACGTTGAGCAGCTCCTCCACGAACAAGTGGGCGCCACCCACCATCGCCGCGAGTCCGACCAGGAACTGGGCCACGGCTGTCGCCATTCTCGGCTCGGCCGCCCGCCCCGCCCTGCCCCGCGCCAGGATCAGCGGATTGAGAGTCTCCTCCGGCTGCGCCTCACCCCCCTGGTGGAGCGTGAGCCACACGTAGACCGGATACGCGGCGATGAAGGCGAATCCGGCGGGGATCTTCAGCCCGCTCGGAGCGCCGAGGCCCAATCCGAGGCCGAGCGCAAAGAAGACCAGGAAGAACGCGAGATCCCGGTCCAGGGTTGAAACGTGGGCGCGCAGGAAGATGCCCTGGGGACGCTGGCGCCGGTAGACGTAGGCGGTGAGACCGACGATTCCCATCGCGAGGGTGGCCAGCAGAAAGGGAGCACCCACGATGGCTCCGACGGCGACGTCCTCGTTCTTCGTCCCTTCGATCAGGGCCACGACTGCGATCAGCGTCTCCGGCATCGCCGTCCCGACGGCCGCCAGCAGGCTTCCCACCGCGCCCTCCCCCAGCTCCAGGCGATGACCGATCCACTCCACCGCGTTCGTGAACAGCAGAGCGCCCGCGAGGATCACCGCAAAGCTCGCGATCAGCAGGACGAAATCCACCGGCCCGGCCTAGGCGAAGGCGAATGTGAGCGCGAGAACCGCGTACACCAGGAGCAGCTGGAGGCCCTCGTACCAGGTCGACTCCCCCTCCTGGGTGACCTGGTTGGCGATGATCGCCGCGATCGCCAGGGCCGCCAGCTCGAGGCCGTTGAAGACCAGCGGCATCGGGGCCGGCCCGAGCACGAAGGAGACGAGCACCAGCACCGGGGCGACGAAGAGGGCGACCTGCGCGCTCGAGCCGATCGCGATGTTGACCGCGAGGCTCATCTTGTTCTTGTAGGCGACCAGCACCGCGACCCAGTGCTCCGCGGCGTTGCCGACGATGGCGACCACGATCGCGCCGATGAAGAACTCCGAGAGCCCGATCGCGCGGGAGGTCTCCTCGATCGAGCCGACCAGGATCTCGGAGAGGAGGCCCACCAGCGCTCCCGAGATCGCAAGAGCCAACACGGATCTCCGCGTGCTCCAGTCGCCCCGGTCCTCGGTGCTCGACTCCTCCTCGTGAGGGTTGAAGAGGGCCGCGTGGGTCCGCAGCGAGAAGAGCAGGCCCGCCCCATAGGAGACGATCAGGACGATGGCGACCGCCAGGGAGAGATGCTCGAGAGTGCTCCCGTAGTCGACGATCGCGTCCCCGGGGTGTGGGAGGCCATCTCCTTCGACCAGCGCAAAGACGCCCGGCATGATCAGCGCGGCGACCGCCAGCAGCAGCATCGTCGACTGGGCGCTCGCGGCGGTCTGCCCGAACTTCTGCACGCCGCGCGTCCGCCCTCCGCTGAGGCCGCCGACCAGCATCGCGGCGCCCATCACCAGCAGGATGTTCCCGAGGATCGATCCGATCAGCGACGCCTTGACGACCTCGTGCAGCCCCTTCTCGAGAGCGAACAGCGCGATGATCAGCTCGGGCGCATTGCCGAACGTGACGTTGAGCAGGCCGCCGACCACGTTGCCCGAGCGCTCCGCCAGCTCCTCCGTCGCCCTGCCCATCATCGCCGCCGGAGGGATGAGGGCCACGGCCGAGACGAAGAAGATCACCGTCGCCGGGGCATCGGCGACGTCGACGATCACCGCGGCCAGGATCAGCGGCGCGAGTAGATAGGGCCAGCTGTCGGGCCCGAGAAGCCGCCGCTTCCCGGGCGACGGGGATGTGGGCTCCGGCATTGGGGGAGCTTAAGCGGCTACTGGCTGAGCAGGTTGGCGCATTGCTGCAGCGCCGCCTGACCCGCGGCCTGCGAGAGGCACTGCTGATAGGCCTGCGTGGCCGACCCGCTCGGCGCCTTGGTGGACCCACCCGACTCGGGCAGGGCGCCGCTGGTTCCGAGACCGCCCCGGAGCGCGTTGCCCAGCTGCCCCTGATTGATCCCGAGCTTCTGGAAGAGGTTGCTCAGCGGCTGGGCGTTCGCCGGAGCCTGGATCGTCTGGGGCTTGTTGACGTCGGCGAAGTTGAGCTGGAAGTCGATGCTGAGCGAGTCCGGCCCTCCGGGAGTGCCGGCGGGCGGCTTCAGATCGGCGCTCACCTGGAACCGGCGAAGGAGCTTGTCGTCCTCGCCGGAGTTCACGTCGATGGTCCCGGACTGGATGACGTCGTTGAGCCTGTTCAGCTGGTCGGTGTTGACGTTGCCCACCGCCTTCCCCGCCTTTGCGGCGATCGCCTTCAGGTCCTCAACCAGCTTCGGGACGTTCGCGGTGCCCGAGATGTGGATCGTCTTGGTGCCCTCCACGTCCTCGGTGCCGTCGTTCTTCAGGTCCGACAGCCAATCGGCCGGGCTGATGCCGAGCGCCTTCAGCAGGCTGGCCGAGCCGCCCGACTTGTTCTGGCCCTGGAGCTGGGCATATGTGGAGGTGAACTCGTCGTAGAGCTGCTGCGGCACCGCGTATTCGGTTCCCTCGAAGTTGACGAAGGCGGCATCGCCGGTGGAGGTCAGGCCACCCGCGCCCGAGAAGCTCTGCGACCCACCCTCCCCCTTGAGCGAGACGTCGATGTCGAACAGCGGGAATTGACCGTTCGGCCGGCTCTGGAACCGCCCACCCAGCTTCACCTCGAGGCTGCCGGGGTTGTCCCCGCCGGACGTCTCGATCCTGAAATCGAGGTCGAACGTACCGCTCTGGATGCTCGTCGGGTTGTTGAAGGTCTGGTCGAGGACCTGCTGCGGGTCCTCGTTGTTGCCCCCACCGCCGCAGGCCGCGATCAGCAGCGCGCACACGAGCGCAAGGGCTAGAACGACTGCGGCACGGCTCCTGCTCAAGGGAATCTGTCTCCTCTCCGGGGTGCAGCGGCGCCGCAGGGTACCGCACGCCCCTGAACCCGAGCGCTGCATCGCGAGATGTTGGATCGCATGAGGAGACCCCTATCCTCGGTCGGATGGAGGGGAGGAGAGTCTGCCCCACGTGCGGAGCCGACAACCCCGAGCGGGCTCGATTCTGCATGTCGTGCGGCGCGGAGCTCTCGCTCAAGTGCCCGAGCTGCGGCGCCGACAACCCGCCGGGCGCCAAGTTCTGCATCGAGTGCGGGACGGCGCTCTCCCCCGTCCCTTCGGCGGTCGTTTCGCCGTCTCCCTCCGAGGCCCCGCCCGAGGAGCGGCGCCAGGCGACCGTTCTGTTCGCCGACCTCTCCGGCTACACGGCGGCGGCCGAGCGCATGGATCCGGAGGCGGTGAAGGCGCTCGTCGACCGCACGCTTCGGGTTCTGGGCGAGGAGATCGAGCGCTTCGGCGGGTCGATCGACAAGTTCATCGGCGACAACGTGATGGGTGTCTTCGGTGCCCCAGTGGCCCACGAGGACGATCCCGAGAGGGCCGTTCGCGCCGGCCTCGCCATGCAGGACGCGATGGAGGACGCGAATCGCCAGAGCCGCGACAAGTACGGGGTGGGCTTCTCGCTCCGGGTCGGGATCAATTCCGGCGAGGTGATGGCGGGCGCCGTGGGCGACCGCTACACGGTGATGGGCGACGCGGTCAACGTCGCCGCCCGGCTCCAGGCCGCCGGGCGTCCCGACAGCGTCACCGTCGGCGAGTCGACCTACCGCGCCAGCAGTGAGGCGATCACCTACGAGCGGCTCGAGCCGCTGACCCTGAAGGGCAAGGAGGAACCCGTACCCGCCTGGGAGGCCACCGGGGCCCTCGCCAAAACGCGCCGGGGCGCCGGCCGCGCGCAGACACCGCTGATCGGCCGCGAGGAGGAGGCGGGCCTGCTCACCTCCCTGGTCGAGCGGGTCGAGCGCGAGAAGCGCCCGCACCTCGTCACCGTGATCGGGCAGGCGGGCGTCGGCAAGTCCAGGTTGCTTCGGGAGCTGATGTCGAACCTCGAGGAGTCCGACGACCCCCCGACGATCAGACGAGGACAGTGCCCGCCTTATGGAGCCGGGATCGCCTACTGGGCGCTCGCCGAGGTCCTGAACGACGAGTTCGAGATCCGCGACACCGACACTCCGGATGCCGCCTGGGAGAAGCTGCGCTCCGGCGTAACCGAGCTGATGAGCGAGCTGGGCGACGAGCCGGCCGGTGACCGAAACGCCGCCCTGCTCGCGATCCCGCTGGGCCTCGAGCCGCCGGAGGTGGATGCGAGGGTGCCCCGTTCAGGGGCAACCCGTGTTGAGGTGGCCGAGCCCGATCCCCAGCGGATGCGTGAGGCGCTCTTCTCCGCCGCCCGCGCGGCCGTCGAGGCGATCGCCCGGCGCCGGACCCTCGTCCTCGCGATCGACGACATCCACTGGGCCGACGAGGGAATGCTCGACCTGATCGACCACCTGACGCGCTGGGTGCGCGCCCCGCTCCTGCTCGTCTGCCTGACCCGCGACGAGCTGCTCGAGCGACGGCCCGGCTGGGGCGGCGGGCGGCGCAACGCCACCACGATCGCCCTGGAGCCGCTCACCGAGGACGAGACGCGCGAGCTGGTTGCGGCGCTCATGCCGACTACCGGCAACGGAGCTGGCGACGTTGTGCCGCAGGTCGCCGAGCGCTCCGGCGGCAACCCGCTCTTCGCCGAGGAGATGGTCAACCGGCTCCTCGAGGAGGAGACGGCCGAGGCGCAGGCGCTGCCCAGCACGGTTCAATCCCTGCTCGCCGCCCGACTTGACTCGCTCGACCGACTCGAGCGGCGGCTGCTCCAGTCGGCCTCGGTTGTCGGGCAGACCTTCTGGGAGGGGGCGCTCGTGCCCACCGCCGCCGAGGAGGGCCTTGACCTCGGCCAGACCCTCGCCAACCTGGAGGAGAAGGACCTGCTCGCGCCCAGTCCCAGCAGCCGGCTGGCAGGCGAGCGGGAGTACGCCTTCAAGCACGTCCTGATCCGCGACGTCGCCTATTCGATGCTGCCGAAGTCGGTCCGCTGCCGGAAGCACGTCGAGGTCGCCGAGTTCATCCGGGACCGGGCCGGAGAGCGCATCGACGGCGTCATCGGCCTGATCGCAGAGCACTTCGCACGCGCCGCGGCGCTCGGGTCCGAGGCGGGGCTGGACCGCGACGCGCTCGCCGAGCTGCAGAACCAGGCGCTCGAGTCGCTCGAGGTCGCCGGCGATGCCGCCGCCGCCCTCTACTCCAACGCGGAGGCGTTCGACCGCTACACGGCGGCGCTCGAGATCTCGGAGTCCCTCGACGCCGGCACAGTCGCGCGGATCGGCGAGAAGCAGGGTGACGTCGCCCTCCGTATGGGGCGCGTCGACGCCGCTGTCGGGGTCTGGGAGCGCTGTCTCGACTACCACCGCGCCGAGGAGGACCTGGCACGGGTCGCCGATCTCCACCGCAAGATCGGCGCGGCCCTCTGGCACAAGGGGGAGCGGCGCGCGTCGATCGACAACTACCAGCGCGGAATCGACCTGCTCAAGGACGGCCCGCCGTGCATCGAGCTGGTGCGCCTCTACGAGGAGGCCGCCTCCCTCTATATGCACACCGGCGACAACATGCTCGCCATCTATGCCTCGGAGAAGGCCCTCCGCCTCGCCGAGCGCCTGGGCGAGGCCCGCGCGGCGAGCCGGGCGCACGGGATCTTCGGCCGCGTCTTCGGCCGCATCGGCGACTCGGAGAAGGCGCGCGAGAACCTGGAGCGCTCGGTCGCGCTCGCCAGGGAGTCGGATCGCAGCGAGGCGGTGCGCGCGCTGCTCACGCTCGGCTATCACCTGGAGGTCTCCGAGGCCGACTACGCGGGAGCCGCCGCGGCCTACCGGGAGGCGCTCGAGATCGCGCAGGAGGTCGGGGATCTGCCCTCGCAGGTCGAGCTGCACGCTTCGCTCGGTGAGCTGGCGGTCGACGCCGCTGATTGGGAGGAGGTCGAGCGAGCCGCCGAGGCGAGCGCGCAGCCTGGCCGAGCGCGAGGGCCTGCACGGCAAGCTCTGCTTCCCCGACCTGATGCGGGGCGTCCTCAGCTGGCGCGCCGGCGACTGGGAGGAGGCGGCCAAGTTCTTCCGCCGCGCCCATCAGCTGGGCGAGCAGGTCGGACGATCCGAGGTGGCCTTCAACGCGCTCTACTGGCTCGCGGTCACGCTGCGGGAGAGCGGCGACCTCAACGGCGCTGAGACCGAGCTCACTCGCGCGCTCGACATCTGCGAGCGGGCGGGACTGATCGCGCAATCGGTCGAGGCGATCTCCGCCCGCGCCGTCGTCCTGGCGCTGGCCGGCCGCACCGATCAGGCGCGAGCCGCCGCCGAGGAGGCGGAACGGCTCGCCGGGCGCCTCCACTATCCCGTCGGCGAGGCCGCCACTTCCGAGGCCGGCGGCGCGACCGCCGACGACCCAGCCGATGCCGAGGCCAAGATGGACCAGGCGCGCGGGCGCTGGCAGGCGCTCGGCCGCCCGCTCGACGCGACCCGCTGCCTCGTGGTCCAGGGACGGATGCTGCTGGAGTCCGACCCCGACGCAGCCTCGCGGCTGCTCGACAAGGCCGCCTCCGAGTACGAGGAGCTCGGCGCCCCGGCCCTCGCCGCTCGCGCGCGCGAAACGGTCCGGGCCTAGACGGTTGATTCCAAATCCGCGTGCGCCCGGGGGCGCGTCTGGCCGAGCAGCTCAAGGACGCAGGGCGCAGCCCTTGGTGGTGCCAAGGGCCAGCCCGAGGACGCAGAGATGCGAAGAGCCAGGCGCGTCATCCGGGTGTGCGTGGATTTGGAATCGATCGTCTAGCCCGGCTACATACAATCGCCCCCATGACCGCTGACGGCCCGAAGACCTGGATCCTCACCGGATCCCTCGAGAATTTCCGCATCAACGTCGAGCGCGGCTTCGACGTGATCGGCTTCAAGGAGCGCCGGCGCCGCCAGGCCGAGGAGTTCGAGCCGGACGACGAGGTCTTCTTCTACGTCACCGGCGTCCAGGCGTTCGGAGGGCTCGCCCGAGTGAGATCCGAGATGTTCGAGGACCGCGAGCCGATCTGGCCCGGCACCAAGCGGCGGCCACAAAAACCGCCGCCGGATCAAAAGCCCGAGATCTATCCCTGGCGCGTGGAGGCCGAGCCGGTCCTGATCCTCCCCGAGGACGAGTTCGTGCCCGCCGAGGAGCTCGCCACCGAGCTCGAGCACGTGCGCAAGTGGCCGCCGGATCACTGGCATCTCGCCTTTCAGGGGCAGCTCCGGACCGTCGGCGAGGCGGATGCCACGCTGCTCCGGGAGCGCCTTACCTCTGCGAAGACCGCGGCTCACGCGTGAGCGAAGAGGGCACCGGACTCGTCCACGAGCGCCACTTCACGCGGGAGGAGGCGAACGCGCTTCTTCCCCAGCTGACGGCGATGCTGAGCCAGCTCCAGGACTCCAAGGACGAGCTCACCGATGCGGAGGCCCACGAGGCTCTCTCCGAGGCCGCCCCGGCCAACGGCGGAGGCGAGGAGGGGAGGCAGGTCGGCGTCGCGTTCCTCGAGGTCAGGCGCCTGCTCGAGACCATCGAGCAGTCCGGGATCGTGCTTCGCGACATCGACCGCGGCCTGGTCGACTTCCCCACGGTGATGGACGGCCGCGAGGTCTATCTATGCTGGGAGCTGGGCGAGGACGACGTCGGCTACTGGCACGACATGGATGCGGGCTACGGTGGCCGCGAGCCGCTCGATTAGGGAGCTGCCCCGCCAGCTTCTTCGCGACCTTCTCGGCCTGGGCGGCAACGAGCGGATCGCCGTGATCGGCGCCGCCGTCATGGTGGGCAGCCTGCTGCTCCCCTGGTACCAGTCCCCGATCTCCAACGACCTGGTTCTGACCGGCATCGGTGCGTTCGGCTGGGCCGAGGGAGCGCTCCTCCTGATCGCCGGGGCAACGACCTTCCTCGCGCTCGAGGGCGGTGGCGGCTACATCCCGCCGCGGCCGCTCCGGGAATGGGGGCTGTTCGTCGCGGCCGGCACCTGGGCGACGGCGATCGTCGTCTACCGGATGTTCGACCGCCCGCCGTTCACCCTCGGCGGCCGGGACGAGCCCTACGAGCTTCACTACGCGATCTTCGTAGCGCTGGCCGGGGCGCTGATCATCGTCGCCGCCGGCCTGAGGATGCGCCCGCGGGAGAGAGCGAAGCGCCCCCGGGCCCCCGACTGAGTCAGTCGTCGATCGGGGGCGGCGGCTCCATGCCGTGGCGCTCCATGCCGGCCTCGATCTCCGAGATCACGGTCTCGATCACGGCGACGCGCGCGTAGCGCTTCGACTCAGCCGGGATCAGGTGCCAGACCGCGTGTGGGTCGTGGCTTGTGCGCGCGACCATGTCCTCGACGGCCTGCTTGTACTCGGCGCGCCTCTCGCGATTCCGCCAATCGTCCTCGGTGAGCTTCCAGGTCTTGAGCGGGTCCTTCTCGCGTCGCTCGAAGCGCCGGAGCTGCTCGTCGCCGGAGATGTGCAGCCAGAACTTGATCAGGATCGTTCCCTCGTCCGACAGCGTCCGCTCGAAGCCGTTGATCTCGTCGTAGGCGCGCAGCCACTGCTCCCGCGTGGCGAGCTCCTCGACTCGCTCGACCAGCACACGGCCGTACCAGGAGCGATCGAAGACGGCCATCCCTCCCCAGCCGGGCAATGCCGGCCAGAAGCGCCCGAGAAAGTGGTGGCGCTTCTCGTCGTGCGTGGGCGCGGCGAACTGGACGACTCGGACGTGCCGGGGGTCGAGCTCGGCGACCAGGCGCCGGATCGCGCCGCCCTTCCCGGAGGCGTCCTCGCCCTCGAAGACGACGCAGACCGGCGGCCCGAGCTGACCGCTCCCGATCAGGCCGCCGAGCGTGAGCCGCAGCTGGGTCAGGCGCGTCCAGGCGCTCTCCAGCCGGTCCTGCTCCTCCTCGCGGGAGAGCTTCAGGGTCAGGTCGAGGTCGTCGAGCGCGCCCACAGACCTAGAACCCCGTGGGGGCCCTGCCGTTGTGGGTGGCGATCGCCAGCTGGAGCAGGCCGATCGCGGCGAGGATCACGACGATTCCGAAGGCGATCAGCCAGTTGCTCTTCGCCCCCTGCCCGTACCAGCCGATCAGGAATCCGATGGCGAGCATGACGGCGTAGGGGCCGAGCGAGTCGGGCAGAGCGAGGGCGAGCATGACGGGCTATCTATCATCCCCCAGATGCCGGACTCCGAGCCCCAGTCAGTCGCCCAGGTCCGCGAGGGACTCGGCCAGGTCGGATACCTGGCCGACGAGGCCGCGGCGCTCGTCTCGTTCCTCGCCCAGCGCCTTGGCAAGCCCGTGCTCGTCGAGGGGCCGGCGGGTGTCGGCAAGACCGAGCTCGCCAAGGCGCTCTCGCGCTCGACCGGGCGCCGGCTGGTGAGGCTGCAGTGCTACGAAGGGCTCGACGAGGCCAAGGCCCTCTATGAGTGGAACTACCGCAAGCAGCTGCTCCGGATCCAGGCCGAGGCATCCGGCGAGGCCGAGGCCGCCGAGGGCTCGTGGGCGCGGACCCGCGGCGACATCTTCAGTGAGGACTTCCTCTTCACCCGGCCGCTGCTCGAGGCGATCAGCGCCGAGGACGCCGTCGTCCTGCTGATCGACGAGATCGACAAGACCGACCAGGAGTTCGAGGCGATGCTGCTCGAGGTCCTCTCCGACTTCCAGATCTCGATCCCGGAGCTCGGCGTGATCGAGGCGCGCACCCGGCCGATCGTGGTGCTCACCTCGAACAACTCGCGCGAGCTGACCGAGGCGCTCAAGCGCCGCTGCCTCTATCTCTGGCTCGACTACCCCTCCGTGGACCGCGAGCTGGAGATCGTCCGGCTGCACACGCCGGAGCTGGACGAGGGGCTGGCGCGCCGGCTCGTCGAGATCGTCCACATGGTGCGCGGCCTCGACCTGAAGAAGCCCCCGTCGATCGCTGAGTCGATCGACTGGGCCCGGACGCTGCTGCTGATCGGCGCCGACGACATCGACCGCGAGACCTTCGAGCAGTCGATGAGCATCCTCGTCAAGCACCGCTCCGACATCGACCTCGTGGCGGAGCGCGTCTCCGTGAAGCTCGAGGGCGACGGCGTGACCGGCGGCCTCACCGGCACCCCGCCCGGCACTTCCGGGAGCTGACCTTGTCCACGACCGCGGGCAGCCTGCTCGCCTTCTTCGAGGACCTCCGCTCGGAGGGCGTCGCCGTCGGCACCTCCGAGATCCTCGACGCCTTCGCCGCGCTCGACGAGGTGAGCTGGACAGACCAGCGCGACTTCCGCGAATCGCTCGCCGCGACGATCGCGAAGTCCCAGGAGGACCGGCGGATCTTCGAGCTGCTCTTCGACCGCCACTTCTTCCGAGCTGCCGAGACCGAGGCACTCGAGCGCGGGATCGAGGACGAGCGCTTCGAGGGCACGGGGGACCGAATCGACCTCGACGAGCTCCGCGAGGCCATCCGCCGCGCGATCTTCGAGGGCAACGACGGCGAGATGCGCGACCTCGCCCGGCTCGCGATGACCGCCTTCGGGCGCCAGGGCGAGCGCTCCGGCGTGATCGGGGTCGACGTCCAGCGGATCCGGCGGGCGCTTGACCTCCAGGCCGGCGGGCGGCGCAACGACGACGACGCACCGGCCCTCGACCCGGACAACATCCGCCAATTCGAGCGGTACCTGCGGCGGGAGCTGGAGCGGGCGACGATCGAGCGCACCGGCAAGCTGCCTCCGTCTCGCCCTCTCGCCGAGCTCGATCGGACCCTCCCCACCAGCCCCGCTCAGGACCTGACCGCGGTCCACCGCGCAGTCGCCCAGTTGAAGCGGCGGATCGCGACGCTGGGCCACGAGCAGCGCGGGCGCAACCGGGGCCGCGCGGTCGACGTCCGCCGCACGATGCGGGCATCGCTCGAGACCGGTGGCGTCCCCCTGAGGCTCCGCTACCGGCCGAAGCGCCCACGGCGACCCGAGATCTACGTGCTCTGCGACGTCTCGACCTCGGTATCGAGCGCGAGCGTCTTCTTCCTCTCGGTGCTGCACGCCCTGCACGACTCGTTCCGCAAGCTGCGCAGCTTCGTCTTCATCGAGCGGATCAGCGAGGTCACGGACATCTTCGAGCACGAGCGGGACTTCCGGAAGATCTCAGAGCGCGTCTCGTCCGAGGGCGGGGTCGCCGATGTCTCTGGCTACACCGACTACGGCCGCGTCTGGCTCGAGTTCGGCGAGGAGATCGCGGAGGACCTCGGGCCGCGCTCGACGGTGATCGTCCTCGGGGACGCCCGGACCAACGGCCGCGAGCCGCACGCCGCCACCTTCGGCGCGATCGCCGAGCATGCCGGCCGCACCTTCTGGCTCAACCCGGAGCCCAAGCTCTACTGGAACTACGGCGACTCCGTGATGGCCGCCTATGAGCCCTATTGCGACGGAGCCTTCGAGTGCTGGACGACCAAGCACCTGGAGAACTTCGTCAACACCCTGGCCGGCGCAGCCCGCGTGGCGGACTGAGCGCTCTAGGTCTTCGCGGGACTCCCGAATCCGCGCGAACAGCTCGTTGGGGTCCCCCACCGGTCCCAGGTGTCCCAGCTTCTCGGGATTGACGATCGACCGGATCGCCTGGATCCGGCCGTCGGCGATGTCGAGGGACATCACCCCGATCAGCTTGCCGTCCGAGAGGTACTCGACTCCGGGCTGGCCGTTCACCTGGGTCCGGCGAAGCTCCAGGCCGACGACCTTGCCGAGCCCGAGTCGCCACCAGTTGCCGAGCATCTGAGCGACCCTGACGCGGCCGAAGACCGGATGCCTGATCGCCGGCGCGAGCCCGCCGCCGTCGCCGTGCAGCTCGACGTCCTCGGCGAGCATGGCCTCCAAGGACTCGAAGTCCCCGTTCTGGGCGGCGGCGAAGAAGCTCGAAGCGAGCTCCTCGCGTTGCTCCGCGGAGGGGTCGAAACGCGGGCTGTCTTCGTGGACGTGGCGCCTGGCCCGCGAGGCGAGCTGGCGGGCGTTGTCCTGGCTCGTGCCGATGATCTCGGCGACCCTGGAGTAGTCGTAGTCGAAGACGTCGTGCAGGAGGAAGGCGGCACGCTGCTCCGGCGTCAGGGACTCCAGGACCACCAGGAAGGCGAGCGAGAGCGAATCGGAGAGCTCGGCCTGCTGGGCCGGGTCATCGGCCGGGCTCTCGGTGACCGGCTCGGGGAGCCACTCGCCGACGTAGGTCTCGCGCCGAGCGCGAGCCGAGCGCAGCTCGTCGATGGCGAGACGGGTCGTCACCGTCGCCGCGTAGGCGCGCGGCGAGGACAGCTCCTCGCCGCGCTCAATCGCCGCGTGAACCCGGAGCAGCGCCTCCTGCACGACATCCTCAGCCTCGCTTACGGAGCCCAGCATGCGGTAGGCGATGGCAAAGGCGCGGGGCCGTAGATCCTCATAAAACGGGTCGCGCCTGCGGCGCGCCCTCGCATCAGCGCTCTCGTTCACGCGGCCCTCCTCGCCGGCTCCTCGTGGTTCCGCTCCTCGCGGAAGCCCAGCCGCCAGCTCGGATAGCGCGGCTCCCAGCCGAGCTCGCGCTTCGCCTTCTCGTTCGACGCACCCCGTATCTCGGTCATCATGATCACGCCCACCTCTCCTCCCGCGATCCGGCCGACCCAACGCGGCAGGTGACGCGGTGGCGGGGCGCCGATCATCCGCGCAATCTCAGGAACGAGCTCTCGGACGGGCACGGGGTCATCGTCGACGACGTTGTACACGCCGGGCTCGCCTCGCTCGAGCGCTGCGGCGGTGGCCGCCGCTGCGTCCTCGATCTGGACGAGGGACCAGATCCCGGCGCCGTCGCCGATGATCGGGAAGCGGCGCTTCTGGATCAGCTGGGTCATCTCGCCCGGTGGATCGACGGACAGAGACGTGCCGGGCCCATAGAAGCCGCCATAGCGCAGGGCGAGCCCTTCGATCTCGTCCGAGCGCGTCAGCGTGTCCTCCACATGGCGGATCGCCGCGAGACTCTGCCGAACGGACTTCGGCGGTGCTTCGTCGAGCGGGTCGTCCTCGGTCTTCACCGGCCCGCCGACCCGCTTGAAGGGCCAGCCGGCGAAGCTCTGCCCGATGAACCGCCGCGCGCCCGCGGCCTTGGCCGCCGCCAGCAGATGGTCCGTCCCCTCCGTGCGGAGGCGGTTGGTCGTCGCGAAGGACTTGTCGATGTTCCGCGCGAACGTGCCCGTGAGGTCGGTCAGCTCGTGGATCACGGCCTCGGGCTCGGCCTCGGCCACCGCCTGCGCGACGGCCTCCGGATCCAGCGCGTCTGCGACCGCCGGCTGGGCGCCCAGCTCGCGGATCATGTCCCGCTTGGCGAGGGTCCGGGTCATCCCCGTCACCTCATGCCCCTGGCTGACGAGCAGCGGTACGAGCTGCTTCCCGACGGCTCCGGTCGCTCCGGCTATGAACACCTTCATGGCTGCCTCCTTTTCCGCTGTCGGGATTAGAGACGAGGCAGCCCGAATCCCTGTGACAGAGGCTACGCCCTCACCGGCGTGCGCTCCCGCCATGCCACCCAGCGCGATTCGACGCGCTTGATGAAGCGCTTGGGCTTCTCCTCGTAGATGCGCTCTCCTAGCGAGATTGCCGCGAATTGCAGCTCGCCTCGCCGCTGATCGATCTCCTGCTGGAGGTGGCGCTGATCGGCGGGCCGTGCGAAGAGATCCCGCCGGCGCTGGACCTCATCCCGAAGCAGGGCGAGGTCGTGGTCGTCGCCAAGGTGATCGGAGAGGTCGTGCGCATGATCCGCGAGCGGCTCGAGCATCTCTCGGTCCGCGTTCCGGATGAGACGCAGCTGGTAGGTGAGGTCCTTCACCCGCTTGCGCAGCTCGTGGAGGTTGGTGACGCTGGCCTCCTCCTCGACCGCGCGCAGGCGCTTGCGCCCGCGCCGGTAGCTCCGGTGGAGCCCCGGGGCGATCAGGTCCCACCCGTCGCCGTCGAGCGGCAGCGCGTCGATCCTCGACCGGCCGGTGGCGAGCTCCGCGGCCGCGCCCGTCATCGCGCGCTCGACCGATCCGTCTTCATGGGCGGCACGGTTCTCCTCATCGAGCCGCGCCCGGAAGGAATCGAACCGCTCGCGGGCGGATGGCCCGAAGCGCTCCCCGAGCCCGTCCACGGCCTCCACCAGGATCTCGGCGTCGCGGAATCCACCCAGCTTCCGGGCGACGTCGCGATAGTGGTCGTTCTCGCGGCGCCAGACGTCGTCTCCGATCTCGTCGCGCACCAGCCGCAGGGCGGAGCGGATCTTCTTGACGTCCTTGCGCGCCTCGTGGACCGCCTCGGCGGGTTCCAGGCCGGCCTCGCCGCGAAGTCCGGCGATCGCATCGTCGACCCGTGCCGCCAGGACCCGCTTGATCCCAGCGCCGACCGGCTCCCCGGCCAGGAGGCGATAGGCGTCAGACGAGGACGCCTCGTCGCGGGCGCTCTCCTCGGTCTGGTCGGTTGCCGTCCCCACGCATTCCTCCTGCCACATATGGGTGCGGAAGTAACGGCTTGCGATGTAAAAACGCCGATAACGGGCTATGGCCTGCCGTCGGTGGCGAGGGTCTCGTTCAGGTACCGGCGGTCGCCGGTCACCTCCTCGCCGAGCCACGCCGGTGGGTCGAACCCGCGCGCCTCTTCCTCGGAGGAGAACTCGATCTCGGCGACAACGAGCCCCTGCAGCTTGCCGTCGTAGACGTCCACCTCGATCCTCAACTCTCCATGCGGGACCACGTGGCGACGCTTGTGGAGGCGCCGGCCCTCGGTCAGCGGCCAGAGCTCGTCGAAGCGCTCGCGGTCGAGCTCGATCTCGGCTTCCAGCCGGGAGAGCCCGGTGCCGCGCTTTGCGGTGAGCACCAGCTTCTCTCCCTTGCGGCGCACCCTGACCTCTCCGTCCTCGCCGATTGCCAGGTATCCCTGCTCGATCTCATCCGCCACGGTCTCGGCGAGATCCGGGGGATCCGGCACCAGGAACTTGCGCTCGATCTCCACGGCCAACACCGTAGACTGGAGGACAACCCAACAGGGGGGCTCGCGGGATGTGCGGGCTGAGATAGCGGGAACGATCCCTCCGCTGACCCTTTGAACCTGTGCGGTAATGCGCGCGGAGGGAGCATGCTGACGAGACTTCGCGAAAGCACTCCGGACGCGGCCGTCGATGGCCGTACTGGCCGAGCGACGGCCGAGACGCTCGATGCCGTCGGTGCGCCGGTGAGCGTCAGCGGCGTCGCCCATTCGTTCGGCGAGCTGCGGGCGATCGAGCGGATCGACCTGGAGGTGGCGCCGGGCGAGGTGATCGGGATCGTCGGGCCCTCAGGGTGCGGCAAGACCACCCTGCTCGAGCTGGTCGCCGGTCTGCGCCCGCCCGACGCGGGTGGGATCACGATCGGCGGCCGCGCCGATGCCGGCGAGCGTCTGGAGCGCTGCGCATACATGCCGCAGCGCGACCTCCTGCTCCCCTGGCTCTCCGCGGTCGACAACGCCGCCCTCGCGCTGCGGATCAGCGGGGTCCCGCGCGCGGCTGCGAGGGCGCGAGCCGGAGAGCACTTCGAGCGACTCGGGCTGGACGGCTTCGAGAGCTCCCGGCCGAACGAGCTGTCCGGCGGGATGCGGCAGCGGGTGGCGTTCCTCCGCACGCTGATGGCGGGACGACCGGTCCTGCTGCTCGACGAGCCGTTCGCGTCACTGGACGCCATCACCCGCGCCGAGATGCAGGAATGGCTCGCCGCCGTGCTGGGCCCAACATCACGCGGCTCCTCCGCTTCGCGTCCGGGGCCACCGCGCCACACGGTCCTTCTGGTCACCCACGACGTGGAGGAGGCGCTCTATCTCTCGGACCGGGTCCTCGTGCTCACCTCGCGTCCCGCAGGCGTGGCCGACCGGATCGAGATAGACGCTCCTCGCGCCCCCGACCGGGCGACCGCCGTCACCTCGCCGGAATTCACCGAGCTCAAGCAGCGCGCGCTGCGCAGCCTCGCCGAGGGGGCGCGATGAGCGCCGTCCGCCGGTACGCCGCGCCGCTCGCCGTGATCCTGGTCCTGCTTGGAGCCTGGGAGCTCGCTGCGCGCTGGGACCTGATCTCGAACGCCCTCAACATCGAGGACTTCCTCGTCCCGGCGCCGAGCGACATCGCGCAATCGCTCTGGCGGGACCGCTCGCTGCTCGCCGACGACTCGTGGGTCACCCTCCGCGAGGTCCTGCTCGGATTCCTCTGCGCCCTGGTTGCCGGGCTCGCGTTCGCGGTGATCCTCCACCTCTCCGACACCCTGCGCCGAGCCTTCTACCCGTTGCTGGTGGCCTCCCAGACGATCCCGCCGGTCGCAATCGCGCCGATCCTGGTGGTCTGGTTCGGCTTCGGGCTCGGGCCGAAGGTGCTGTTGATCGCCCTGGTCTGCTTCTTCCCCGTCACGGTCAACACTCTGGATGGTCTTCGCTCTGTCGACCCGCAGCTGATCACGATGATGCGGACGCTGGGGGCCGGGCGCGCCCAGATCCTGGGCCGGGTCGAGCTGCCCTCGGCTCTCCCCTTCTTCTTCAGCGGGACCAAGATCGCGATCGCGGTCGCCGTGATCGGGGCGGTCTTCGCCGAATGGGCGGGCGCCGGGTCGGGCCTCGGGCATCAGATCCTGATCGCGTCGAGCAACCTGCTGACCGCCCGGATGTTCGCAGCGATCACCCTGCTCTCGGTGATGGCGATCGTCCTGTTCGCGCTGGTCGCATTGATCGAGCGGCGGGTCGTCACCTGGGACCGGCGGGATGTGACGCGGGCATGACCACGACTGGAACACGCCGCTCAGCGGCCCTGGCCGCCGCGCTGATGACCGCCGCGCTGGCCCTTGGGATCGCCGCCTGCGGAGGCGGCGGCGATGCGACGACCGGCTCCGCGTCCAATCCTCAGCCGTTCACGTTGGACCTCGATTGGTACGTCAACCCCGACCACGCCGGGGTCTACACCGCTCTGGACCAGGGCTACTTCAAGCAGGCGGGGCTCGACGTCAAGCCGCAAGTCCCCTCCGACCCCTCGGCCCCGATCAAGGAGGTCGCGGCGGGCAGGGCCGATCTGGCGATCTCCTACGAGCCCGAGGTGTTGCTCGCCCAGGAGCGGGGCCTGGACGTCGAGGCGGTCGCCGCGATCGTCGACCGGCCACTCACCTCGCTGATCTCGCTGCCGAAGGCCGGGATCGCGAGCGCCTCGGACCTCAACGGAAAGACCGTCGGGACGGCTGGGATCCCGTACCAGAGTGACTACCTCGAGACCATCCTCCAGTCGGCGGGCCTCCCCAGCTCGGCGGCCGGGGAGGTCAACGTCGGCCTCAACCTGCTGCCGGCCGTGATCGGAGGCAAGGTCGACGCGATCCTGGGCGGGTTCCGGAACATCGAGGGTGTCGACCTTCGCCTGCGCGGCCTCGATCCCCGCATCGTCCCCGTCGACCAGCTCGGCGTCCCAACCTACGACGAGCTCGTCCTGGTCGCCAGGAAATCGACGGTCGACGAGCATCCGGAGGCGATCCGCAGCTTCATCGCGGCCATGGCGAAGGGGACCTCGTACGCGCAGGGGCATCCTCAGGAGGCCGCCAACGCAGTGTTGGCGGCCGGCAACGGTCTCGATCCGATGCAGACGCGGGCCGAGGTCGGCGCCACCCTGCCGCTGCTCGCCGGCCGCCACGGACGGCCCTACGGCTACCTGGACCCCGGCCAGTGGCGCGAGTACGCAGAGTGGATGGCGGAGCACAACCTCATCTCGCACGCTCCCCCGACGAGCGACGTGCTCACCAACGAGCTGCTGCCCTAGGCGATCTCGCCGATCCGGTCGCTGGGCCGTCAGGCGGCCAGCCGGGTAGGTGGTCCGGCGCCCATCGCCTTGTGCCAGCCGACCAGCGCGAAGGTGCCGGCCAGGCCCCGGAATGGCGCATACGGCGCGAAGTACTCCTCGACCTCCTCGACGGTGGCTCGGCGGCCGAGGCCGGCGAGGTGCCCGACCAGCTTGACGTAGGCCAGGTCGCCCGCCGGGAGGGAGTCCGGGTCGCCCCGCCCGGCCAGCCCCAGGCACTGGATCGTCCAGGGACCGATCTCGGGAATCGCGAGCAACCGGCGATCGGAGCCCGAGTCGGACAGATCTGCTCGCCCTCTCGCGACCTCCTTCGCACAGTGCACCATCGCCACCGAGCGACCCTGGCTCAGGTCCATCGAGGCGAGCTCGGCCGGCGCGCGCCCGGCGATTACCGCGGCCGAGGGGACGTCGCGAAGGGGCCAGGGGTCCCGGCCGCGCTTTGGGGGCGGGTGGTCGGCGGGCAGGTGGCTGGGTGCCCAACGGCGGACGATGCGCCTCTGGATCGCCGAAGCGCGGGAGCTCTCGATCAGCTGAGCGGTGATCGCCCAGCAGAGGGCCTCCCATGGCCATGGCCTGCGCCTGGGCCTCACCCAGGGCTTGTGGTGGATCGCCGGCCCGAGCAACGGGTCGCGCTTGAACGCGTGGAAGAAATCCCCGAGGTCGTCCTCGACCGCCAGCGAGAAGCGCATCCGTTCCACGGCGATCCCAAGCTCGGCCTCTCCGGCCACCGGCGTCTCCTCCGGGGTGGCGAGGGCGATCGCATGCTCGACCAGTACCGGGTCGACCGACTCTGCGCGAACGTGGACGTAGCCGTCGCGGGTTCGCCAGGCCCGCACCCGAACGGGAGAGGAGCCGACGTGCAGGAGCCGTTCGATCACCTTGTCCCGGCTTCGCACCACGCCATCGCCGCCGCTGCCGCGCGGCAGCCGGTACGGCCAGCGCGGCAGCACGCGCTCCTCGACGACCACCGCGCTAGCGCCCGAGGACGTGCACGTCGACCAGGAAGCTGCGGCTGGCGACGACCTTCTCGCGGCGCCGGAAGAGCCCGCGGCGAGGCGGGCGCCTCGGCGAGCGCGCGGCACGCGCCACGGCAACGACCGCCACTCCGGCGGCCGCGCCTCCGGCTGCGGCCACGGCCAGGGGGCCGACCTCCCGGCCAAAGATCTCGATCGTGCGGCTCTGCGAGCGAACGGGCAGTGGCCTCACGGGTCCCGCCTCGATCAGCTCCTCGCTCGTCTCCAGCTCCTCGGACATCAGCTCCATCCTAAGGGCACGTCAAGACCCCATCAGAGGCGCCTCTCATACAGCCGGTAGCGCTTGACGACGTGTCCGCCCATGCCCTCCATCGCGCGGTTCATCGGCTCGTTCGTCTCGAGGATCCATCCGGTCTCGGCGCCGGACACGCCGACCTCGGCCGCCGTCTCGATGTGGCGGACGTAGAAGCGGGCGGCGATGCCCGTGTGCTGGTACTCCGGCTTGACGCCGAGCGCGAAGACGCGGACCCGGTCGATCTTGCGCTTGCCGAGCAGGAACCGAAGCCAGCCGAGTGGCAGGAGCCTGCCTCCCATCTTCTTGGTCACCTGGTTGATGTCCGGGAGGCTGAGCGCCGCCCCCAGGACCTCGCCGTCACGGTCGGCGATGAAGGCCCAGCGCTCGTCGAGGATCTGCTTCAGATTCTTGGCCTGGAAGGCGACCTCCTCGTCGGTGATCGGGACGAAGCCCCAGTTCTTCTCCCAGGCGGAGTTGTAGACCTCCATGAAGCGCCCGATCTCGGCCTCCAGGTCCCGCCTGTTCATGTTCCGGACCGTGATCCCGTGCTCCGACTCGACCTTGTCGGCGACCGCGTGAATCGCGTCGGCGAACCTGTCGCCCTGCTTCAGCTCCCCCATCTCGATGTCCCACATCAACAGGTCCATGGTCTTGCCGTAGCCCAGCGCCTCGATGCGCTCGCGGTAGTACGGGGGATGCCAGGGCTGGAGGATCATCGGGTCGATGTCGTAGCCCTCGATCAGCAGGCCGCACTCGTCGTTGGTGGTGAAGTCCATCGGCCCGAGCAGCCGCTCTCGCCCTCGCTTGTGCACCCACTCCTCTGCGGCCCCGAGCAGCGCCTCGAACACCTCCGGGTCGTCCGGGGCCTCGATGAAGCCGAACTGCCCGTCGCTGCCGCCCTGGAACTGGTCCCAGCGGCGATCGACCTGGGCCGTGATCCGCCCCACCGGCTCGCCATCCCGCCAGGCCAGGAAGTATTCGGCCTCGGCGTGCTGGAAGTAGGGGTTCTTCTCCTTGTCGAGGAACTGGCGCCGCTCGTAGATCAGCGGCGGGACCCAGGGAGTGCCCTGGTGGAGCCGAAAGGGGACCTTGATGAACTGGTTCAGCTCGCTGCGTCCCTGCACGGGCCTCACCTGTAGGTCGCCTGGCACGGCTGCGGACCGTACAAGGTGCGAGACTTCCCGGGCATGTCCGACTCCACCAGAACCCCGGTGGACGTCTTCGAGAAGGCCCGGACGCACGATCGGGTCGACCAGCTCGAAGCCGCCAAGCAGGGGGACCTCCTCCCTTACTTCAGGATCCTCGAGTCGCAGGCCGGGCCCGTGGTGGAGATGGAGGGGCGCGAGACCATCATGCTCGGCTCCAACAACTACCTCGGGCTGACCACCGACGAGCGGGTCAAGCAGGCAGCGCGAGACGCGCTGGAGCAGTACGGGACCGGGGTGACCGGATCCCGCCTGCTGAACGGCACGACGCCCTTGCACATGGAGCTCGAGCGCGAGCTCGCCGACTGGATGGGGACCGAGGACGTGATCGTCTTCACCACCGGCTACCAGTCGAATCTCGGCGCGATCAGCGCGATCCTGGAGCCCGGCGACACGGTGATCTGCGACGCCGGGGACCATGCCTCGATCCTCGATGGCTGCAAGCTCTCCGGCGCCCGCCTCCGGCCATTCCGCCACAACCGGATGGACAAGCTGGAGACGATGCTGGAGCGCGCCGCCACCGACGAGAGCGGCACCCTCGTGGTGGTCGACGGCGTCTTCTCCATGGAGGGGGACGTCTGCGACCTGCCCCCGATCGTCGAGCTCTGCCGGCGCTTCGGCGCCCGGCTGATGGTCGACGAGGCCCACGGAGTGGGGGTCCTCGGCAAGCGAGGCGCGGGGGCATGCGAGCTGTTCGGGCTGGAGGACGACGTCGACCTGCGTATGGGCACGTTCTCCAAGAGCCTCGCCTCCTGCGGGGGCTTCATCGCAGGCTCCGAGGAGGTCGTCGAGTACCTCAGGATCGCCTCCCGCTCATTCATTTTCAGTGCCTCGGCGGTCCCGGCGGCCGTCGGGGCCGCCCTCGGGGCCCTGCGGATCATCCGGTCAGAGGGCCCCGAGCTGATGGCTCGCCTGCTCGACAACGCGGCCTATCTGCGCCAGGGGTTCCGCGATCTCGGCCTCAAGGTCGTCGAGCCGGGGACCCTCCCGGACGGGACCGAGGCGACGACCCCGGTGGTCCCGGTGATCGTCGGCGAGGACTGGCAGGCAGTCCTGCTCTGGAAGGCACTGTTCGATGAGGGCGTCTACACCAACGTCGCACTCCATCCCGCGGTCCCGCCGGGTGGCGCGCTCCTCCGGACCAGCCTGATGGCGACGCACGAGCGCGACCAACTCGATCGCGCCCTGGAGATCATCGCCGACGTCAAGGGCCGGTTCCCGGACCTGCCCACCGGTTGAAAGTCGACGTTTCAGATTTTCAGCCGCCGGGTAGCCAGTACGGTTTCGCCGATCCGATGGACGTGCAGTCGACCCGTCCGACAAAAGATCTGCTCTTAGCGAACGGGATGTTCCGTGGGGTGTTGACCGTCGGCGCGCCAGGCGTATAAGTTTCGCCTCGAGCCGCGCGCTTCCGGGGCAGGGAGCGGACGGGACAGATTTAGGAGAGGACCGTCCACTTCCCCCGGCTCGCCAGAGCACTGGGGCCGTCGGCGCAACCAAGCCCGCCAACCAATCCTGACCTAGCAGGAGGGAGACAAGATGTCCGCTGCTTCGACGATTTCCCCTGCCCGCCCCCTGTCCATCCCGCATCGGCGGATCGAACCTACGGTCGTCGAACCACAGACGGAATCGGAGCCGAGACAGCGGGGGACCGCCCAGTGCATGGAGGCCCTTGCCCGCGCCAACGAGGTTCGCCTTGCCCGAGCTGCGCTCAAGCGCGACATCTGCGCCGGCCACCGCGGCGTCACCGAGGTCATCATCGAGTCCCCCTGGGAGGCCGAGAGCATGAGCCTCAGCGAGCTCCTCTGCAGCCAGCGCCGCTGGGGACGTGCCCGCTCCCGGAAACTGCTTTCGTCGGCCGCGCTCAGCGAGGGCAAGAAGGTCGGCAGCCTGACCGAGCGCCAGCGCCGGATCCTCGTCGGTGCCCTCGAGGCGAAGCTGGCCAGCCGGCTGAACTAGCCGCGCACGCCCGGATGGGCGGCGGGCTACTCATTCCTTGAGGCGATAGAGGGTGCCGCCCGAGCGGCGGCGGAACGCCGAGGTGAAGAGCCAGGCGGCGCCCCCGAACGCCACCAGCCCCGCGGCGACGCAGATCGCGGGGCTCAGCCTCGTCGCCAGGAAGAGGGCACCGAACACCGGAACGCCGATCGCGGCCGAGAGCAGCAGCGTGTGGGAGCGGTATGCGGCGAAGTGCTCCCGGATCGAGAGCTCCAGTCCCGCCAGCGAGGCCAGGGCGAGGCCGACGGCGAGCATCACGAGGCCCTGCGGCGGAGGGACGAAGAAGCCGGCAATCAGCAGAACCACCCCGATGAAGATGACGATCTCCGTCAGCGGGAAGCTGCCCCATGGCGCCGAGGGACGGCCGGGGGTGCCGCGCCGCCGGGCGGTGCGGGCCCGCTGGGCATCGTCCAGAACCACCGACGATTGCTGGGTCTCGGCTACCGGTTTGCCAGTTGACTGGCGCCGGCGCCGCTTGCGCCGCTGTCGCTTCGTCGGCATCGAGATTCAGGGGGCCGAAGCCCCTCGGCTAACGGGCAACCGGAGGAGATCTTGACCCGCCACCAGCCGAGGAGCATCCCGAGGACGCCCCACCGCGGCTTGGCATGCCAGTGCTTGCAGCCGGGCTCGCCGATGTCCTCGTTGTAGACGCGCACCCATTTGTACGAGGCGGGATCGGCCGTCATCTTCTCGATCAGCTCCCGATTTGTCTCCTCGACGACGGCGTAGTCGTGCAGGTCCGCCCTGACGTCCTGGATCCGGGCGGCCAGTCCGTCGCGGACCTTCTCGAGCTCGTCGACCGACAGCAGGCGCGGTCCGCCCATGCCGGCGACGGCGAAGTCGATCCCCTTGCGCGGGAAGGCGGAGCCGAACAGCCTGTCGAGGGCGAGCTCCATCGCTGCGATCTGACGGCGCAGGTCGGCGCGGGCCTCCCGCTCATCGTGCCGATACAGGGCGGTGTCGAGACCCTCGGGCGGGGCCGGAGGAACCCAGGATTCCTCCACTTCCGGCGCGATCTGCACCTCGGGAAGATCGGGGCGTTCGATCAGCTCCTCCATCAGTCCTCCTCTGAACCCAGTAAACGGGTTGCGCTTACGCGACCCTCGAGTCTACGCCCGGAGGGCGCTGCCCGCCACCCATAGGGCCTCCTCCATGGCGATATCCGGTACTCCACGCACGCCGATCGCGACCAGCAGCACGCGGCTGGTCCCTCGCGTCACGCCTCTGCCCTCGGCCGTCCTGTCGAAGAGGATCCCGAGCGGGCGCTTCTCATCCGCGATCACGATGGTGCCCTCGGGGAGCGGGGAAACCCTTCCCTCGAATTCCTCGGCCTCGGCCGAGAGACGCATGCCCAGACGGCCTTCGGCCCGGTCCGCATCGAAGGCCCTCAGGGCCACGCCGACCTCGACCATCGCGATCGTCAGGGCGTCGTCGACGCGATTGCGGCTCTTGAAGCGACCGTCGTGCATGCGCTCGAAGATCAGCTGCTCGATCGGGGTGCGGCTGGTGTCGGGGTCGAGCCCGATGTGCCTGAAGAAGACACGGTAGGCCCAGGGGATCGGCTTCTGCCGAAGCTGGATCGCCTGCGCTCCGGCGATCCGGTCGCTGAGCGTGCGCAGCTGCTCCCTGAGGGCCTCCGGGCTCCGGCCGGTCGTCGTCTCCAGGGCCGTCGAGACGATCGAGAGACCGGGGAACTCCTCCGCCAGCGCGGGCTCGATCCAACCGGGCTCCGGCGCGACCTCCCATTGATCAGGCAGCTCGGCCATCAGCGCAGCGTCGCGGCCCTCCGGTCGGATGCGGCGATCAGGGTCTCGACCTTGGAGAAGAACTCCTGGTCATCGAGCCGCCCGATCGATGTGGCCTGGAAGATCCCGCCCGGATAGGCGTATACGAAGGTCGGGCAGCCTCCCACGCGGTAGAGGTTTGACAGGGCCCCGTCGCGGTCGAGCCCGACCGGATGCGTCCACTGGTGCTCCGCGATCAGCTTGCGCACTTCGGAGTCCGAGTCGCGGACGTCGATCGCGAGGAAGTTGACCCGGCTCGAGAAGCGGCGGTAGGCGCGCTGGAAGACGTCCTCCTGGTTCTCGCAGTCGCCTCCCCGCGTGAACCAGAACGACAGGACCAGTGGCTTGTCGAACAGGTCGCAGACCCTGATCGCGCCCGGAACGTCGACCCGGCAAGCGGGTGTCCGCTGGTTTCCCGAGGGGCACGGGATCCGCGCCGAGTCACAGTCGTCCTGAGCGATGTTGGCATCCCCGCCCGCACCGGTCCGCGCGTCCGGGACGGCGAACTGCGCCAGCGGCATGTCCCCCTCGTTGCTCGCCCCGAGCACGCCCTTGTTCTGCGTCGAGATCGTGTTGATGCCCGCGATCGCAATCAGGGCGATGAACGCCATCCCCACGATCAGCGAGTAGATCGTCGTGCGCCGCGGGCGCTCGCCCGGATCCTTGCCGGAGCCATCGTCTCGTCCAGCGCCGTTCTCCACGGCCCCAATGGTCCCTTATAGAGGGGAATGCCCCGGGGCGAGCGGAGCGGAGCGGGCGCGCGATGGCAGCGGGAAGCCCTCCTCCGCCCAGACCACCGCGGCGGGGAGCACCAGCATCACGCCCGCGAGCGCCACCAGCAGGTCGACGACGGTCACGAGCCCGAAGTCGCGGAGCACCGGCGCCACCGAGATCAGGCCGATGTCGTCGAGCAGCGGCAGGCCGGCGATCGCGAGAACCGCAAAACCGGCGATCGCGGTGACGCCGGAGGCGAGCACCGCCGCGCCTGTGCGGAGGTAGGTTCGCCGCAGCGCCTCTCCGACCGACAGGCCGGCCTGGCGCTCGGTGGCGTAGCGGGCGGAGAGGATCACGCTGAACTCCGTCGCAATCGCGATCACCAGGGCCCCGAGCGTGGCCGACATCGGGTTGAGCGAGATCCCCAGTGCCGCAACCACGAGACCGGACCACCCCGTCGCCATCAGCACGGGGATCAACGGCACGATCGCCCGCCGGATCGAGCGGTAGACCCCCGCCAGCACAACGCCCACCGCCAGCAGGCCGACCAGCGGCAGCCACCAGCGGCTGTGTGAGAGGTCCGTGTTCGCCTCGGCGGCGAGCACGGGCAGGCCGGCCAGCTCGACGGTCGTCCCGGCGGGTGGCGCCGGGCCATCCGGCGGGTTGATCTGAGAGCGGATGTCGTCGATCAGCTTCTGCTGGTCCGAGAGCGGCTGCACCCGGATGCCGAAGGCGATGTCCGCGGTGTCCCCGATCGGCGTCGCCCCGGCGGTGGGGCTGCATTCGCCCCTGTGGCTGATGACGATCTGGGAGATGAAGCAGGGCAGGGCCTGGACGAGAGCGTGGACGTCACCCACGCTCTGGCTCGCCTGCCCGCCCGCTGATGCCGAGGACGCGTTGGAGCCGCCGAAGAAGTCGGTCAGCGAGAGGGCGGGACAGATCTGGGCGTCGGCGCAGCTCGGATTGGCTCCCGAGAAGCCGTGGCGAGCGAGGACCCGCTGCTGGAAGCCCTCGGCCCAGGAGATCACGGCGGGGCTGGTCGGATCCTTGGCCTTGATCGTCACGTTGACGTCCCCGGAGATCCCGGTCTGCTTCTCGAGCTCGTTCAGATCCTTGAGCGCGGCGAGATGAGGCGGCGCCAGATCGCGGATGTCCGTTTCGACGCCGGTGCCGGCGCTCGCCACCCATCCGCAGACGGCCAGCAGCAGGCCGGCCGCCAGGACGCGTCGCGGAGTGGCGATCGCCATCGCGATCGCCCCCACCGCGATCGCCTGGAGGCGGGCCGCGGCGCCGCCGATCCGCCGGGTGGGCTGGGCGGGCCGTCCCGGCTCGGCCCCGCGCCATGACGAGAGCCCCAGCGCGGCGAGCCCCCCGGTGAGCGCGACGAGGAAGGCGAGGGCGATCCCGATCACAAGCAGCAACCCGAAGGAGCGCACCAGGGGACTCGGGGAGAGGGCGAAGACGGCGAAGCCCGCGATCGTCGCGACGCACGCCGCCCCGATCACCGGCCCCCCACCCGCAGCCGCCACCGCCACACCGCGCCCTGGGGCCGCCCCCTCGGCGCGCGCTTCGTTGAATCGCGCCTGGAACTGGATCGCGTAGTCGACCGCCAGGCCGACGAGCACGGGGAGCATCGCAATCGCCCCGACCGTCAGGGAGCCGCCGAAGAGCGCCACCAGGCCCAGGGTCATCGAACCGGCGGCGACCGCGACCGCGAGGGGCAGCAGCCGCAGAGGCCGGGGCAGGATGAGGAGCAGGGTGAGCGCCATCACCAGCCCGGCGACCCCGAGCAGGAGAAGCGTCTGGTTGCGGAGCTCCCTCGCGCCCGCATCGACGACGACCGGAGCGCCGGTGACGATGTAGCTCCCGTCCGTGAGCTTGAAGCGCGGGTTGGAGACGGCCTGGCGGAAGAGGCCGATCGCCTCGTGTCGCTCGGCATCGGTCATGTCCGGGCGCAGCCGGACGATGATCTGCGCGGCGTCCTTGTTCGGGAACAGGTAGCCGAAGCGCTCCTTGGGCGTCCCAGCCGGCTTCGACTGGTCGAAGACGACGCGGCTGACGAAGTTGGGGTCGTCCAGCCTCGGGACGGATGTGATCCCGTACCTGAGCGCCACCTGGATCAGCTGGCTCTGGAACTGGCTGAGCACCTGCTGGGCCGCCGCGTTCCCGGCCTGCTGCTGCTCCGCGCTGGACGCGCCGCGATTGGCGGCCGCCCGTGCCGCCCTCTGCCCAGCCTCCCGGGCGGCCTGGCTGGCCCCCCCGATCTGGCCCTGCAGGGCCTGCTGGATGCCGGCGACGCTCAGGTACAGGAAGGTTCCCGGGCCGAAGACCGAGCGGCTCGGGTGCAGCTTGGCGATCTGGTCGCAGACGGGCGGCAGCGGCTGCTTCGCTCGATGAGGCAGCGAAGCGGCCAGCTGGGTGCCGCCGGCGAAGCACTCCTCGAGCTCGAAGAGCGGCTCGAGGTCCTTGGTGAGCACGAGCTTGCGCAGGTCCTCCTTGGCCAGCACGATCACGGGCTCGTCCCCGAACTCCTGGTGGAAGTCCTGGGTCGCCTTGTACTCCGAGGAGCCCTTGCTGACCAGCGTGTCGGTCCCGGCGTTGGTGTCGAGCTGGGTGGCCGCGAAGATGCCAGCCCCGGTCAGCGCAACGACGGGCGCGATCACCAGCCAGGGCCAGCGCACGGCCACGCCCGCCACCCGCTCGAAGAAGCTCCCCGCAGTCACGAGGCGGAGGTTAGGGAGCGAGTATTAGAGCCGCGCTAATTACACGCAGGCCGGCGGCGTCCAGGACGCCGCTCAGTCCATCGCCAGCGGGCCCTTGACGTCCGCGTTCAGGAACTGGCGGATGAACTCGTTCTTCGAGTTGAAGAGCTCCTCCGCGGGGCCGGACTCGACGATCTTGCCCTTCCAGAGAACCGCGAGGAACTCGGCGATCCGGCGGGCGGTCGCGAGGTCGTGGCTGATCACCAGGTAGCAGCCGCCGTTCTCCTCGTGGACCTCGCGGATCAGCTCGCAGAGGAGGGCGGTGCGGACCGGATCGAGGCCCGAGTCGGGCTCGTCGAACATGACGATCGCCGGGTCCAGCACCAGCGCCCGGGCGAATCCGGCGCGCTTGCGCATCCCGCCTGAGAGCTCGTTCGGCATCTGGTACATCGCCTCGGCCAGACCGACCTCGCGCAAGCGGCGATTGACGATTTCGGCGATCTCGTCCTCCGACTTGTCGGTGTGCTGCCGCAACGGGAAGGCGGTGTTGTCAAACACGTTCATCGATCCGAACAGCGCACCGTCCTGGAACAGCAGCCCGAACTTCTTGCGGGCCTCGAAGAGCTCGTCGTCGGTCATGCTCGGGATCGACTCCCCGTGGACCAGGACGTCGCCAGAGTCGGGATAGAGCAACCCGACGATGTGCTTGATCAGGACGCTCTTGCCCGTGCCGGACGGGCCGAGCACCATCGAGATCATGTTGTCGGGAAGGCCGAGGTTGCAGCCGTTCAGGATCCGGGTGCGGCCGAACTGCTTGACGAGATCGATGATCTCGATCGCGTCGTCACCGCCGTGGTCCTGCTTCATGCCGGTGTGCCACTTGTACGGATCGGGATCGTCGGCGTCGACGCCGGGAATGATGTAGTCGCGCCGGGAGAAGTCCTCTTCGCCGTAGCCCTGCGCGGTGAGCGGATCGCCCTCCTCGACGGCCTCGGCGTCGGCGTCTGCCTCGATAGCCTCGGCGTCGGCCTCGGCCGGCTCTGCCTCGGGCGCCTTGGCGCGGCTGGTCCTCCGGCGAGTGGTGGTGCGGTTGGAGGTCGAGCTCGAGCGGCTGTTAGTGGTCTTGGGCGAAGTTGTCTTCTTCCGTTCGGCCAACTGTCACTCCTCCTTACGCGTTTCCCGAATCAATTCTAGGCAGGGACGAACCCACTCGCGCCGCTCGCCGTGTCAGCCTCCGATTGGCGCCCTCGGGTTGGCCCCCCAGAAGACCAGGGTTCCCATCATCCCGATGAGGTGGACGAGCACGATGTTGAGCACCATCGACTTCGCGGTCGCGGTACCGACGCCCACCGGTCCGCCGGATGCCGTGTAGCCGTAGTAGCAGCCGACGAGCACGATGGCGGTCGCCATCACCATGCCCTTGATCAGGCTGAATAAGAGGTCGGGAGGGTTCTGGAACATCCAGAAGATCAGGAAGTAGCCACCCGAAGAGACGTCGCCGATCTGCTCCACGACCGCGAGCCAGCTGGCGAAGTAGCCGATCCCGACGGCGGCCAGATACATGAAGGGGATGGCGATCCAGGCGGCGAGGAGCCGAGTAGCCCCGAGGAAGGTCACCGGCGGCACTCCCATGACCTCCAGTGCGTCGATCTCGTCGGAGATCCTCATCGCGCCGAGCTCGGCGACGATTCCGGTGCCGACCTTGGCCGCGAGCATGTACCCGAAGGCGTATGGAATCACCTCACGCAGGTCGCACCAGGCGGCGAACACGCCGGCGTAAGCGGGCGCACCAACCGAGCGGTTGAAGTAGGCGCCCTCGATCCCGCACTGGAGGCCCAGGATGAAGACGAGCCCCCAGATCACGATCGTCGAGCCGAGGATCAGGATGCCGGTCTGGCGGAGGGCCTCCCCGAAGAACTGGAAGACGCGGCCCGTGTAGACCAGGCCGGCGACGCGGGCGCAGAAGCCGAAGATCTCGCCGATCGAGTTGAGCCAGCCACGCGGGACCGCCAGCCAGCCTGCGTTCACTTGATCACCTGAAGCTCGGGGTGCGTCGCGAGCAGCGTTTGGGTGAAGACGTAGTTGAACGCGAAGACGCCCATGAAGGCGATCACGACACCCTCATTGACGGCTCGACCCACCCCCTCGGCGCCTCCGGACGCAGTCATCCCCTTGTAGGAGCAGACGATCGCGATGATCGCCCCGAACATCGTGCACTTCAGCACCGATCCCCAGAGGTCGGTGACCGAGGCGTTGTTGAAGAGCGTCGCGAAGAACCCGCCTAACGGCTCGTTGTAGAGCAGCTCCGCGCCGAGCCCTCCGACGATGCCGAAGATCAGCGCGTAGATGTCCAGCAGCCCGGTGATCAGCATCAGCGCCAGGAAGCGCGGGACGACCAGGTTCTTGATCGGATCGACGCCGAGCACCTGGAGCGCGTCCAGCTCCTCGCGGATCTTTCGGGCACCGAGGTCCGCGGTGATCGCCGTGCCGGCGACCCCGGCGACGACCACGGCGGTGACGGAGGGTGCGAACTCGCGGATCGAGGCGAGCACGAAGAACCCGCCGAGGCGGTCGAGAGCGCCGAACAGCGAGAGGAAGTTCGCGGCCTGCAGGCCGGGCGCCCCGAAGCCGAAGGCGAGCGTCGAGATCATCATCGGGAACCAGCAGAGCTGGAGGGCGAAGAGGAACTGCCCGATGAACTCACCCCCGTAGGGATACGGCGGGCGGATCGCGGAGACAACCGTCTTCGCGGTCAGGATCATCATGTCGCCGACCTGCTCGAATAGAGACTTGGCCGGGAGGAATGCTCTATCGGCTACGGCTCTGACCATTTAGCTCTCCTCCGGAGCCGTTCCCCCTGATGGGGCGCGGCCCCGCTGCGGCGATCTCACGCAAGGAAGGTTATGTGATGGAGGCGCCGTTCGCCACCCACAACCGCTCGTCGTAACCGGAGGCCAAGAAATCCCCGGAACTCGTGATACCGAGCCGGATTGGCGGGGGTAGGGTGCGTGGTATGTTGCCCGCGCCTTTGGAGGAGAGCGCCTCGACAGCCCGCGCTCTGAAGTCCCGCAAACGGCTGGGGGTCGGGTTTCTCGGAGTGCTCCTGGCGGCGGGTATCGCGTCTTGCGGCGGCACCAGGCAGGACGCCAACGAGCCCTCCGGCAACTTCCCGGTTCAGATCGTGAGCGCGGACTTCCCGAGCCGGCAGCAGCTCGCCCAGAACACCAACCTCACCCTCGCGGTTGCGAACTCCGGCGATCAGACGATCCCCGACCTGTCGATCACGGTCTTCACGACCTCCAACGCGAGCACGAGCGAGACCGGGACATCGACCACCGGCACCACGAGCACTCAGAGCTCGACCACCACACAGGAGCTGCCCACGGTCCAGGGCTCGTTCTCCGTGCGGTCGGAGCAGCAGGGGCTGGCGATCCCGTTCCGCCCCGTCTGGATCCTGGAGTCCGGCTACCCCAAGCTCGAAGGTCAGACCGCCTCCGCGGGAGCCGAGGCCGCCCAGACCGACACCTACGCGTTCGGTGCGCTCGCGCCCCACGCTACGAAGCGGATCGTCTGGAACGTGACCCCCGTCCAGGGCGGGACCTACACCGTCCACTATCGAGTCGCCGCCGGCCTCGAGGGCAAGGCCAAGGCGGTCACCGCCGACGGCTCCGTGCCCGAGGGCGAGTTCGTGGTGCGGATCTCCAGCGCCCCGCCCCAGACCCGGGTGGACAGCTCGGGGAAGGTCGTGCCGATCTCGCCGGGCAGCGTCATCGGCCAGGCCGGGAACGAGCAGCAGCAATTGGAGCTCCAGAACGGGAAGTAACGGGCTGGGGGCGCACCGAGCGCGCCGCCCGGGTGTTTGTCTACAGCGATGGGCAAGCACCGGACCCGCATCGCGATCCTGACATCGCTGGCATTGGCCGCGACTCTCCCCCTCGCGGCGTCGCAGCCGGCGCAGGCGAAGCACGGCGTGAAGCTGAAGCGGATCGGGCGCTTCCACAGCCCGACCTACGTGACCTCCGCGCCCGGGATCGCCGGCGTCTTCGTCGTAGAGCGCGGCGGGCGGATCCGCCTGGTCCGGGGAGGCAAGCGGCGAACATTCACGAGGATCCCCGGCGTCTCCACCGGCGGTGAGCGTGGCCTGCTCTCGGTCGCCTTCGCACCCGACTACGCCGGCTCGAGGCTGCTCTACGTCTACTTCACCAACGGCTCGGGGGACATCGAGATTGCCGAGCTCCGCGCCGACTTGGACGGACTCCACGCCGATCCCGGAACCCTGAGACCGGTCGTGATCGTGCCGCATCCCAGCCACTCCAACCACAACGGCGGTCAGCTGCAGTTCGGGCCTGACGGCATGCTCTACGCGGGCACCGGGGACGGCGGCGGCGCGGGCGACCAGCCCGACAATGCGCAAAACCCCGATTCGCGCCTCGGCAAGCTGCTGCGCATCAATCCGTCGTCCGGCGCCGTGGGCATCTACTCCATCGGCCTGCGCAACCCCTATCGGTTCTCGTTCGACCTGGTCAGCGATCCGGCACAGCCACGCATCGTGATCGGGGACGTGGGTCAGGATCGCTTCGAGGAGATCGACTACATACCCCTGGCGGCGGCCGCCGGCGCCAACTTCGGCTGGAACGACTTCGAGGGCTTCGCTCCCTTTGCAGGGGCCCATCCCCCGACCGCTGCCGGAACCATCAGACCGATCAAGACGTACAGCATCTCCGGCGCGGCCTGCGCGATCGTCGGCGGCTACGTGGTGCGCGATGCCCGGCTCCGTTCGCTTCTCCACCGCTACGTCTATGGGGACTTCTGCACCGGCAAGATCCGGTCGCTGATCCCCGCCCTGGGCGGCGCACGCAAGGACCGGAGCACCGGTGTGCGGGTGCCGGACCTGAGCTCCTTCGGCGAGACCGCCGACGGCTCGCTGTACGCCGTCTCGCTGGACGGCCCGGTCTACAGGTTCGTCCGCCGCCGCTGACCCGCGGCGGCCGCGGCGTGGGCCGCTATTAAGGTGGGCTCCGCCTCGCTCACGACCCTGCCATGCGTATCGCGCTCAACCGCCGCCGGACCGAGACCTTCGTCGCTGCGCTCGTTGCGATCGCCGCGGCGATCGTTGGCCTGACCAACCGCGGGGAGGAGACGGTGGGCGCCAAGTTCGTCGCCCTCGAGCGGATCGCGCGGCTCAAGAACCCCGTCTACCTGACCCAACCACCCGGTCCCGGATCGCAGCTCTACGTCGTCCAGAAGGGAGGCGCCGTCAGGGTGATCTCCGACGACCGCCTTCTGCGGCGGCCTTTCCTCGATATCCGCGGGCTGGTCAAGGCGCACGGGGTCAGGGGCGAGCCGGGAATGGCATCCGTTGCGTTCCCACCCGACTACGCCCGGACCGGCCTGTTCTACGTCGCCTACACCGACCACCGGGACGCGCTGGTCGTCGCCCGGTACAGGCGCAGTGCCGGCAATCCGCTGGTCGCGGATCCCGGCTCCGGCCTCACGGTCCTGCGGATCCCGGAGCCCACCGCGGGGCACCATGGGGGCACGCTCGTCTTCGGGCCCAACGGGCACCTCTTCATCGGCACCGGGGACGGCGGGCCCGCCGGGGATCCGCACAACACGGCGCAGGACCGCAGCTCGCTGCTCGGCAAGGTTCTGCGGATCGATCCCACCCCGTCGGGATACGCGAGCCCCGCCGACAACCCGTTCGTCGGACGGCCGGGCCGCGACGAGATCTGGGCCTATGGCTTGCGGAACCCGAGGGCCATCTCGTTCGACCGCACTCTGGGGACGATCGCGATCGGCGACGTCGGCAACGAGCGCTACGAGGAGGTCGACCTCGTGCCGGTTGCGAAGTCACGCGGGGCGAACTTCGGCTGGTCGGCCTACGAGGCGTTCGCTCCCTTCAGGGGCGGCGTCCCCCGGCGCGAGACCGTGCTGCCGGCGATCGCCTATCGCCATGGCCCGGGATGCGCCGTCGCCGGCGGCTACATCGTCCGCGACTCGCACCTGGCGCGGATCCGGGGCCGGGAGATCTTCGGGGACTACGTGTTCGGCGACTACTGCACCGGCAGGCTCTATGGGTTCCGGCCCAGGGCCGGACGGCGGGCAGGCAAGCAGAGAAGCTTCAGGTTCGAGGCCCAGTACCTGACCTCGATCGGGGAGGACAGCGACGGGCACATCTACCTGATCACGGAGCGAGGGCCGACCCGGAAGGGGAAGCCGAGCCTTGGGGCGGTCTACCGGCTCGTCCCCCACCGCAAGCAGGTCCCGGGCTAGTACTAGACGCCGGCGAAGGCGACCACCTGGGTGTCCGCCGGGGCGAACAGGCGCCCGCCGCCGGCAGCGGGCGTCGGGAAGTGGGTCGCCGAGCCGAGATCGACGCTCACCAAGGAGGCGCCGCTGTCAGGGGCATACCCGTGCAGGACGCCACCGGTGTCGATGCTCCAGACGACGCCGCCGGCGACGATCGGCGGGCCTGAGGAGCTGGTGTGCCAGGCGACGCTGAAGGAATTGCCGGCCACCGGAAGCGCGTACAGCCCGCCTTCGCAGGGCACGTAGACGATGGGCGCCCGGTACGCGAGCCCGCCGTAGGCGCCGCCGCTGCAAACGGCCTTGGCGAACAGCTCGCCTCCGGTCCCGCCGAGGTGGCTCGTGGAGAGGATCAGCCCGAGTCCCTCCTTGCCGATCACGAACATGCGCCCGCCTCCGAGCAAGGTGGGTCCGACCGAGCCGAGGTCCGTGTCGTGCTGATTGAGCTCGGCCGAGTTGGAGGCGTGGTAGAAGTCGGTCTGTGTGAGCTTCGGGGACAGCCGGATCACGCTGTTGCCGAAGTCGAATCCCGAGAAGGCGTCCCCGTTGCCGGTGGCGACGAAGAGGTTGCCCGCGCGGTCGACGGCGGCCCCGGAGGGCGCCCAGATGGCGCCCTCGCGATGGACACCGACCGTGAACTCGCGCCGCTTCGCTTTGCCCTGCGTCTTCACCGAGACGACCCGGCCCCTGTAGTCGCCGCAGTCCCCCGCCAGTCCTCCGAAGGGGACGTAGACGCGCCCGTGGGAGACGGACAGCGCCGAGCGCTGCTGATGGACGCGCGGGTCGGATCCGGTCGCGTCGATGTTGCGCTTCAGGCGAACCTTGCCGCCGTGGAGACGGAGGCCGAAGAGCACGTGGCGGTATCCGCTCAGGAAGGCGACGGCGTAGATGGTGTCGCCCGAGATCGCGGGCGTGCTCGTGATCCCGGTGACCGGCTCGATGTTCCCGCAGGGCAGGGTCGAGGCGTCGACGGGCGGGCCGAGATGCCGCTTCCAGGCGATCCTTCCGTTGCCGGCGTTGAGCGCATAGACGGTGTTGTTCTCCGTGGCGACGTAGACGCGGTTGCCGACCGCCAGCGGCTCGGCGTAGACCTGGCCGTCGAACTGCCGCGTCCAGGTGCGGTGGAATCCTCGGACGGGCGGCGAGGTCGTGTCGACCGCCGTGCGAGCGAGGTTCGCGTGATAGGTCGGCCAGTTCGCAGGGTGCTTGTGCTTTTTCTTCTTCCCCTTGGCCGCGGTCGCCTGCCCGGTGCCGACGGCCGGCGTCACGGTCGCGCTCGAGGAGTCCGGCTTCGCCCCCGACCCGCAGCCGATCGCCGCGACCACTGCCGCCGTCATCACGACTATCGCTGCCACCCGCGTCCGGATCATCCTGGACCAGTCTAGATTCCGGACCCATCAACGGCGGCCACAAGAACCGCCGCCGAACCTACCTGGGCAGGGCGGGCGCGAGGATCCGATACGCCTTGATGCCCAGGCCGAGCCGCTCCCGGTCCTCCGAGATCTGGGGGTCGAGCCCGCTCAGCTCCTTCACCCGCTCCAGCCGGTAGGCCACGGTGTGGCGGTGGGCGAAGATCGCCCGCGCCGTCGCGTTCATGTTGCAATCGCTCGCCAGGTACTCCTCGAGCGTTCCGAGCAGGTCCGAGCGGTACTGGTTGTCGTAGCGGACCAGGGGCTCGACGGTGTCGCGATAGAAGTTGCGGACCTCGTCGGGATCGGAGATCAATGCCCGGAAGAGCAGCCGGTAGACGCCGCTCGCCGCGATCCCCTCCTCCAGCGCCTCCGCGATCTCCGGTTCCCGGGTGATCACGTCGAGGACCAGCTCGGCCTCCTTGATCGCGCGATGGAGCTCACCGGGATCGGGATAGAAGGAGGAGACGGCGGCCGGCCCATGCCTCCGAAGCCGGTTGGCGATTCGCCCCGCGATCTGCAGGGTTCGCTCCGGGGCGTCGTCGCCCCCGCGGCCCGGGAGGATCGCGTAGAGCCGGCCGTCCGCCAGCTCCGCGAGCGAGCCCTCGTACTCAGCCGCGACGAGGGCGGTCGCGTGGCTCGGGCTGGCGGACTCGATCTCCGCCACCAGCGCGATCGCGCCGCGGGCCAGATCGCATCCGAGCCTCGCCGCCTTGCTGGTCGCCTCCGCCGTGTCGATCTCCCGCGAGCGCAGCTCCTCGATCAGCCCGCCGCGCATCTTCCGCTCGGCGTCGTCGCGCGCGTCGGCGACCGCGACCTCGGCAAGCGCGGCCAGCGCCGCGGCCCGAAGGACCTCCTCGCGGTCGACCAGCACCGGGCCATCGCCGTCGACTGCCTCCCCAGCGAGCAGCAGGACCACCCCGACTATCTGGCCGCCCGCCTCGATCGCGCGCTCCAGAGCGACCGCGCGCGGGGCTGCCGCCTCGGTCTCGGCGACGCGGGCCTTCGCATACTCGGCCAGGCCGTTCAGCTCCCCGCCGTCCGGGGCGCGGGCCGCCAGGCCCCGTGGCGGCAGGACGATCGCGACCGGGCCGCCCGCCTCCGCGGCGGCCAGCTCGGCCACTCCCTGAAGCCCCTCGCCGTCGAGGACGGCCTCGATCATCCGGGTGCTGAGCTCGCGCATGGTCATTCGTCCTGCTCCACGCCGGCGGCGATCTCCTCCTCGGTGTGGGTCTGGAGCACCACCTCGCCGTCCTCGCCGGTGCGGATGCGGATCGCCTCCTCCACCGGGAGGACGAAGATCTTGCCGTCGCCGATCTCGCCGGAGCGGGCGTGCCTGATGATGGTCTCGACGACCGTTCGGGTGTCGCCGTCGGCGACCACCACCTCCAGCTTCAGCTTCGGCCGCACCGAGACCGTCAGCGAGGAGCCGCGGTAGGCCTCGACCAGGCCCTTCTGCCTGCCGGATCCCTTCACCTCCGAGATCGAGAGCGAGGGGAATCCCCTGTCGAGCAGCTCGGAGCGGATCGGCTCGAAGGCCTCGTGGCGAATGAACGCTTCGATCTTCTTCACGGCTTGGGCTCCCCCCGGGGGCGCGACAGCTGTCGCCCGGCACGCTAGGCGCGGCCGGGCACACGGTCTTTGGCCCTCTGTCGAAAATCGCGTGTGGGGCTTGCTCCAAGCGGTCGAGAGTGCAGACCGCCACAAGATTCCTGGCTGGCTGGCCAGGACCTCGCTAGAGTCCGCCACAACTGCCGGTCTGAGAGGAGAGTGAGCATGGCGATCGACACCGTCAACGGACGCGCCCGGACCTCGAGCGAATCATTCGAGGTCATCAATCCCGCCGACGGATCGGTGATCACCAGCGTGCCGCTCGACGGCCCCGCCGAGGTCGCGGAGACCGTCGCCCGTGTCCGCGCCAACCAGCCCGCCTGGGAGGAGCTCGGATTCAAGGGCCGCGCCCAGTGGCTGTACAAGCTTCGCGACTGGCTCCTCGACCACCAGGACGAGATCGCCGACACGATGCAGCGCGAGACCGGCAAGGTCCGCGGCGAGGCCGCGGGCGAGGCCGTGTACCTCATGGACCTGATCAACTTCTACGGCAAGAAGGGCGCCAGGTACATCCGGGACGAGCGCGTGCCCGCGCATTCCCCGCTGATGAAGGTGAAGAAGCTGCGGGTGCAGTACCGGCCGTATCCGGTCGTCGGCGTGATCAGCCCCTGGAACTACCCGCTGCTCCTCTCGATGGGGGACGCGATCCCGGCCCTGCTCGCCGGATGCGCCGTGGTCATCAAGCCCTCGGAGATCACCCCGATCGGCCTCGGCGAGGTGATCGAGGCATGGAAGAGCGAGATCGGCGGCCCCGATGTCTTCGACGTCGTCAACGGCATGGGAGAGACCGGCTCCGCGCTGGTCGACGAGGTGGACTTCGTGCAGTTCACGGGCTCCGACCGCACCGCCAGGAAGGTGCTCGCCCGCGCGGCGGAGACCCTGACCCCGGTGAGCGCCGAGCTGGGCGGCAAGGACCCGATGATCGTGCTGAAGAGCGCCAACGTCGAGCGCGCCGCCAACGCCGCGACCTGGGGAGCGTTCTCCAACGTCGGCCAGGTCTGCATCTCCGTCGAGCGGCTCTACGTCGAGGAACCGGTCTACGACGAGTTCGTTCAGCGCTTCACCGACGAGGTCCGCAAGCTCAACCTGGGCATGGACGGCCGCGAGCACGGCAAGGACATCGGCTCGATGACCTTCCCGCCGCAGATGCAGGTGGTGGAGGACCACGTCGAGGACGCGCGGCGCGCCGGCGCGACGGTCCTCACCGGCGGTGAGCGCCTGGAGCGCGAGGGCGACTGGTATCCGCCCACCGTGATCACGGACGTCGACCACTCGATGAAGGTGATGCGCGACGAGACCTTCGGCCCGGTGGTCGGGATCATGAAGGTGCGCGACGCCGACGAGGCGGTCCGCCTCGCCAACGACACCCGCTACGGGCTCGCCGCCTCGGTCTTCGGCCGCAAGCGCGAGGCGGAGGCGGTTGCGCGGCGACTCGAGGTCGGCACCGCGAACGTCAACGACGTGCTGGTCGGCTTCCTGGCCTCGGACGTCCCGATGGGCGGCTGGAAGGACTCGGGGATCGGCTTCCGCCACGGCGAGTACGGGATGAAGAAGTTCGTCCGTCCCGAGTCGCTCGTGATCACTCGCTTCGGCAAGAAGCGCGAGCCCCTCTACTTCCCGTACACGGAGAAGCGCCGGGAGCAGCTGCGCAAGATCACGGACTTCTTCAACGCCCGCGACTGGCGCCGCCGCCTCGGGCGAACGCGCTAGCTCGGCCTCACCGCCCGCAGCTCGCCGTCCAGCCGGGTTGCCTCCTGCTCGAACCACTCCGAGACCAGGCGCAGCCACGCCACCTCCGACCGCGTCCTGATCCGGACGTAGTCGGCGTGCCGGTCGCCGGCGATCCGGATCGCGTCCGCGACCGACAGCTCGCGGTCTCCGGTCCCGTCGTCTCCGAGCAGCATCCAGTCGGCTCGCCCGCCCGGGCCTTCGTCCTCGAGGGCGAGCCTCGTCCCGTCGCTCATCAGAAGGGCCTTCGGCTCCCGGCCCCCTACCTGTAGTCCCTGCACTCCGTTCGCTTCCATGTGATCCCCTTTTGGTTGCTCGCTGTGAGGAACGAGTATGCGAGCAATCGCTAACACGACGCTAAAGGATCGTTAACAGCTTGCGAAAGGGGCGCAGCGTGCGGGAAGCGCAGCTCAGGACGCGGGAACGAGCTCCTCGCGGAGCTGCTCGGCGGCCTGGACCATGTTGCGAAGGCTTTCCTCCGTCTCCGGCCAGGCGCGGGTCTTCAGGCCGCAGTCGGGGGTGACCCAGAGCTGCTCGGGGCGCAGGACGCGCGCCGCCTCATGCAGCAGCTCGGCCATCTCCTCCACGGACGGGACCCGCGGGGAGTGGATGTCGTAGACGCCCGGGCCGATGTCGTGAGTGAAGCCGGAGCGGTCCCAGTGATGGAGCAGCTCCATCCGGGAGCGGGCCGCCTCGATCAGGGTGACGTCGGCGTCCATCTCCTGGATGCGCTCCAGGATGTCGCCGAAGTCCGAGTAACACATGTGGGTGTGGACCTGGGTCTCGTCCGTGACGCCCGCCGTCGCGACCCGGAACGAGTAGACCGCCCACTCGAGGTACTCGTCCCAGCGATCGCGTCTCAGGGGCAGGCCCTCGCGGATCGCCGGCTCGTCGACGTGGATGATCGGAATCCCGGCGTTCTCGAGGTCGGCGACCTCGTCGCGGATCGCCAGCGCCAGCTGCTCGCAGGTCTCCCGCCGGGACTGGTCGTCGCGGACGAAGGACCACTCGAGCATGGTGACCGGGCCGGTGAGCATTCCCTTGACCGGCTTCTCCGTCTTCGATTGGGCGTAGGTGATCCACTCGACCGTCATCGGCGCCGCCCGGCTGACGTCGCCGAAGATGATCGGCGGGCGCACGTAGCGCGAGCCGTATGACTGCACCCAGGCGTTCTCGGTGAAGACGTAGCCGAGCATCTGCTCGGCGAAGTACTGGACCATGTCGTTTCGCTCGGGCTCGCCGTGGACGAGGACGTCGAGACCGATCTCCTCCTGGAAGTCGATAACCCGGTCGATCTCGGCCCGCATCCTCCCCTCGTAATCGGCGAGCTCGATCTTCCCCTCGCGGAGCTCGCGGCGAGAGGCGCGGATCTCGTCGGTCTGCGGGAACGATCCGATCGTGGTCGCCGGGAAGGTGGGCAGTCCCAGCCTCCTCTGCTGCATCTGCTTGCGCTCCGCGAACGGCGAGTCGCGGCGCGCGTCCGCCTCGGTCAGCGCCTCGACGCGTGCCCGGACCTCCGGGGTGCGCGTGCGATGCGAGTCACGGCGGGAGTCGAGCGCCCGGTCGTTGGCGTCGAGCTGCTCGGCGATCGCCGGCCGGCCATCGGCGAGGCCCCTGGCGAGCGTCGCAACCTCGCCGACCTTCTGCACGGCGAACGACATCCAGGAGCGCATCTCTTCGTCGAGGTCGGCGTCGCCGCCCGCGGGCTCCGCGTCGAGGTCGATCGGCGTGTGCAGGAGAGAGCAGCTGGTCGAGACCACCAGCTGCTTGGTGCGATCCCGCAGGCCCTCGAGCGCGTCGAGCGAGTGCTCGAGGTGGTTGATCCAGACGTTGCGGCCGTTGACGATCCCCGCGAACAGCCACTTCTCCTCAAGGCCGCTCTGCTCCGCGATGAACTCGGCGTTGTGGCGGCCGCCGTGCTCGTGCACGGGGCCCGCGGGCGTCTCGTGGACGACGCCGACGAAGTCCAGGCCGATGCCCTCGATCGGCAGGTCGCGGAGCACCCCATAGGCGTCGCCGACGTGGTCGAAGTAGGTCTTGACGACGATGCGCGGGCGCTCGTGGACCTTGCTGAGCTCCTCGTAGGCGAGCCGCAGGGCGTCGAGCTCCCGCTCGGAGCGGTCCTGCACGAAGCAGGGCTCGTCGAGCTGGACCCAGGTCGCGCCCTGCTCGGCGAGCTTCTCGATCACCTCGCCGTAGACCTCGACGAGCGGCTCGATCAGGGAGAGCGCGTCGAAGTCCTCGTCGACTCCGTCGGCCGGCTTGGAGAGCAGCAGGAAGCTGACCGGGCCGATCAGCACCGGCACCGTGTCGACCCCGGCCTCCTCCATCGCCTCGGCGTGCTCGTCGAAGGGCTTGGACGATGACAGAGAGAACCTCGTGTCCGGCCCGAGCTCGGGGACGATGTAGTGGTAGTTGGTGTCGAACCACTTCGTCATCTCCATCGCGGTGACGTCGACGTCGTCGGTCTGGCGGCCCCGGGCCATCGCGAAGTAGGTGTCGAGGTCGACGTCTCCCCCGCCGTGGCCGTAGCGCTCGGGCACGGCCCCGACCAGCGCGATCGCGTCCAGCACCTGGTCGTAGTAGGAGAAGTCGTTCGAGGGGATCAGGTCGATGCCCGCGTCCTGCATCAGCTTCCAGTTCTCGACCCTGATCGCCTTCGCGGTCTCCGCCAGCTCCTCGGCGGAGGTCTCGCCGCGCCAGTAGCCCTCGGTCGCGAACTTGAGCTCGCGGCTGCGGCCGATTCGCGGGAAGCCGGAAACGTTGGAGAGCGCCATCCCTCGCCTAGGCTAACCAAAGCGGCCAACTCCCTACCCTTCTCCGCCATGCCCGAGCGCGACTACATGGCCGCCGTGCGCGAGCGCGTCGTCGTCTTTGACGGTGGCATGGGCGCGACGCTGGAGCAATTCGACCTCACCTCCGACGACTACGGCGGGCTGGAGGGCAAGTGCCACGAGGCGCTGGTGCTGAACCGCCCCGACGTGATCGAGGGCGTCCACACATCGATGCTCGAGGCCGGCGCCGAGGTGCTGGAGACGGACACCTTCCAGGGCAGCCGGATCAAGCTCGACGAGTGGGGGCTCGCCGACCAGACGCTCGAGATCAACCGGGGAGCGGCCGAGATCGCACGCCGCGCGGCCGGCGAGGCCAGGTTCGTCGCGGGATCGATCGGCCCCACCGGGTTCCTGCCGGCCAGCGACGACCCCACCCTCGGCGGGATCTCGTTCCGCGAGCTGGTCGAGGTCTTCGGGGAGCAGGCCGGCGGGCTGATCGAGGGCGGCGCCGACCTGCTGATCGTCGAAACCGCCCAGGACATGCTGGAGGTGAAGGCCGCGATCTTCGGGGCGCGCGAGGCCTTCAAGCAGACCGGGAGAACGCTGCCGATCCAGGCGAGCGTCTCGCTGCTGCCGCAGGGCGGGAAGATGCTGCTGGGCACCGACATCGGCGCGGTGCTGACCACCCTGACGGCGCTCGACGTCCAGGTGATCGGGCTGAACTGCTCGACCGGGCCCGAGGACATGCGCGACGCGATCCGCTACCTCGGCGAGCTCTCCCCGCTGCCCGTCCACTGCATCCCCAACGCCGGGCTGCCGCTGCAGGGGCCCGACGGCGAGACGATCTTCCCCGAGAAGCCGGAGCCGCTGGCCGCCACCCTGGGCGAGTTCGTCGAGCGGTACGGCGTCGGCATCGTCGGAGGCTGCTGCGGCACGACCCCGGAGCACATCGCCGCGATCCGCGAGCGGGTCGAGGGCCGCACCCCGGGAGAGCGCCCCGCTCCCGGCCCGATCCAGGTCGCCTCGATGATGACCGCCACCCAGCTCGTGCAGGAGCCGCGGCCCACGCTGGTCGGCGAGAGGGTCAACTCGCAGGGCAGCCGCAAGGCGAAGGAGCTGCTGCTCGCCGACGACTACGACGGGATCGTCCAAGTCGCCGAGGACCAGGTGTCGGGCGGAGCCCACGTGCTCGACCTCTGTGTCGCGCTCACCGAGCGGCAGGACGAGGACGAGCAGATGCGACAGGTCGCGAAGCGCGTCTCGCTGACGCAGCCGGCCCCGATCCAGATCGACTCGACGGAGCCCGAGGTGATCGAGGCCGCGCTGGAGCAGATCTCCGGCCGGGCGATCGTCAACTCGATCAACCTCGAAGCCGGCCGCGACAAGCTCGACCGGGTCGTTCCCCTGGCGAAGGCCCACGGCGCCGCGGTGATCGCCCTGACCATCGACGAGGACGGGATGGCTAAGACCGCAGAGCGCAAGCTCGAGGTCGCCAGGCGGATCCGCCAGCTCTGCTGTGACGAGCACGGCCTCGACCCCGAGGCGCTGATCTTCGATGCGCTCACCTTCACGCTCACCACCGGCGACGAGGAGTGGCGGCCCTCGGCCGTCGAGACGATCGAGGGGATCCGGCGGATCAAGACCGAGATGCCCGAGGTGAAGACCTCGCTGGGCGTCTCCAACGTCTCCTTCGGCGTCTCGCCGCCCGCTCGCGCCGCCCTCAACTCGGTCTTCCTGCACCACTGCACCGAGGCGGGCCTGGACCTGGCGATGGTCAACCCCAACCACATCACCCCGTATATGGAGATCCCGGAGAGCGAGCGGGAGCTGACCGACGACCTCGTCTTCGACCGCTCGGAGGACGCGCTCGAGCGATTCATCGCCCACTTCGAGGAGAAGGGCGACGAGGCCGAGGAGGCGGCCGGCGACCCCACCGAGGGCATGGAGCCGGAGGAGGCCCTCCACTGGCAGATCCTGCACCGCAAGAAGGAAGGGGTCGAGGACTGGATCGACCGCTCGGTCGAGAAGATCGGCGCCGTCCCCACTCTCAACACCGTGCTGCTGCCGGCGATGAAGGAAGTCGGCGACAAGTTCGGCGCCGGCGAGCTGATCCTGCCCTTCGTCCTCCAGTCCGCCGAGGTGATGAAGCGGGCGGTCGCCCAGCTCGAGAACTACCTCGAGCGGATCGAGGGACACAGCAAGGGCAAGGTCGTGCTCGCGACCGTGTTCGGCGACGTGCACGACATCGGCAAGTCGCTGGTCAACACGATCCTCACCAACAACGGCTACACGGTCGTCGACCTCGGCAAGCAGGTGCCGCTCGAGGTGATCATCAACTCGGCGATCGACGAGAAGGCCGATGCGATTGGCCTCTCCGCGCTGCTCGTCTCCACCTCGAAGCAGATGCCCGCGGCCGTGCAGGAGCTCCATTCCAAGAAGCTCGACTTCCCGGTCCTGATCGGCGGGGCGGCGATCAACCGCGACTTCGGCCGCCGGATCCTCTACCCGGAGGGCAAGGACTCCGACGACATCTACGAGCCCGGCGTCTTCTATTGCAAGGACGCCTTCGTCGGCCTGGACACGATGGACGACCTGGTGGACGCCGAGAAGCGCGCCGCGCTGATCGACCGCGTCCGCGACGAGGCGCGGACTCTGCGCGAGAAGGTCGTGGAGCCCGACGACTCCCCGCCGACCACCGACGCCAGCGTCCGCTCGCCCGCGCGCACGGATGCCCGAGTTCCGGAGCCGCCCTTCTGGGGCGCCCGCGAGATCCCGGTCGACCTCGACGACGTCTATCCCCACCTCGACCGCCACGTCCTCTTCAAGCTGCACTGGGGCGGGCGCGGCAAGAAGGGCGAGGAGTGGCGGCGGATCGTCGAGGGTCACGACGGCGACGAGGGCTTCGCGCCGAAGCTCGAGCGGATGTGGCGCGAGCAGGATTACCTGAATCCGAGAGCGAGGCTCGGCTACTTCCCGGCCGCCGCCGACGGCAATGAGCTCGTGGTCTTCGACCCGGAGGACGCCGAGCGGGAGCTCGAGCGCCTCGTCTTCCCGCGCCAGCCGAAGCACGACCGGATCTGCCTGACAGACTTCTACCGCCCTCTCGACTCCGGTGAGCGGGACGTGGTCGCCCTCCAGGGCGTCACCGTCGGCCCGGAGGTGACCGAGCGGATCGAGCAGCTCGAGGCGGACGGCGAGTTTGCCGAGCAGCTCTTCACCCACGGCCTGGGCGTGCAGGCGGCGGAGGGCCTTGCCGAGTGGCTCCATTCGGAGGTCCGCCGCGAGCTCGCAATCGAGCCCGATCAGGGCCGCCGCTACTCCTGGGGCTACCCCGCCTGCCCCGATCAGTCGGAGCACGAGAAGGTCTGGCGCCTGCTCGGGCTCGAGGAGATCGGGATGACCCTCTCCGACGGTTACGCGGTGATGCCCGAGCAGTCGACGGTGGCGATCGTCGCCCATCACCCGCAGGCCGTCTACTTCGGGATGAAGTCCGGCTTCATCCCGAAGGAGAAGACCCCGGACGAGGTGATCGCCGGCACGGAGCGCGGCGGCGAGCTGCCGCCCGAGGACGAGCCCGAGGGCATCGAGGCCGAGGCCCAGGCGGGCGGCGAAACGGTCAGCGGCTAGCCATCCCCCTCAGGACCTGTGCTTTCCACCAACGAGATCCTCACCGGGCTCGGATTGGTGGTGGTGCTGGCGATCGCCTGCCAGCTGCTCGCCGCGCGCCTGCGGCTGCCTGCGATCGTCCTGCTGCTCCCCGCCGGCTTCATCGCCGGGATCGTCACCGACGACGTAGATCCCACCAAGCTGCTGGGGGGAGCCTTCCAGCCGTTGGTCTCGCTGGGCGTGGGCCTGATCCTGTTCGAGGCCGGCCTGCGGCTCCGACTCCACGAGCTCGGCGGCGGAATCCGGCGCGTGGTGATCAAGCTGATCTCGGTCGGCACGATCCTGACGCTGGCGGGGATCTCGGTGGCGGTGAAGCTGATCTTCGGGCTCGACTGGGGGATATCGGTCGTCACCGGCGCGATCCTGGTCGTCTCCGGGCCGACGGTGGTCCTGCCCCTGCTCGCCTACATACGACCCAGCGGGACGGTGCGGTCCGTGCTCAAGTGGGAGGGAACGCTGATCGACCCGATCGGCGCCCTGATCGGCGTCGTCGCCTTCGGGGCCGTCAAGGCCGGCGCGGGAGGGGACCGCCCGTTCCATCCGGGCGCGCTGGCCGGCGACCTGGCGGCCGGGCTGCTCGTCGGCATCGTGGCAACCGCGGTTCTCTGGCTGCTCCTGCGCGGGCTGCAGCGAACCACCCCGAGGCAGGCGATACCGGCGGCCCTGATGTGTGTCGCGGGAGCGCTCGTCGCCGGCGACCTGATCCGGGAGGACGCCGGCTTCGTCGCGACGACGACGATGGGAATCGCGCTGGCGAACCAGCGCCGGCTCGACGTCTCGCGGATCCTCGAGTTCCACGGGACCGTGGTCAACCTCCTGATCGGGATCCTGTTCGTGCTGCTCTCCGCCTCGGTGAGCCCATCGCAGCTCAACGGCCTCCTCGGCGAGAGCCTGGCGCTGATCGCGATCATGGTGCTCGTCCTGCGGCCGCTCGACGTGGCGATCTCGACCTGGGGGTCCCCGCTCTCCCGGGCCGAGCGGGCCTTCGCCGCCTGGATGGCTCCACGCGGCATCGTCGCGGCGGCCACCGCCTCCGCCTTCGGCCTGGAGCTGACCAGCGCCGGGGTGAGCGGCGCTGAGAAGATCCTGCCCATCGCCTTCGTGGTGATCTTCGGGACCGTGGTGCTCTACGGGCTGACGGGGGCCCCGGCGGCGCGGCTGCTGGGCATCGCGGGCGCCGGCGGGCAGGTCGTGCTGGTCGTGGGCGGGCACCCCTGGGCCCGGGCGATCTCGGAGGCGCTCAGGGCCGCGGGGGTCGGGGTGCGCGTCTGGACGGGAGACCCCGAGGAGCAGCGGGCCGCGCGGCAGGCGGGCCTGAACGCCGGCAATGCGCGGCTCGGCGTCGACCTCGAGACGCGCGAGGCGGAGCTCGAGGAGGTGAGCATGGCGCTGATCCTCACCGAGAGCGACGACTTCAACGCCCTGGCGGCGTTCGAGCTGCGTCAGGAGCTCGGCAGCAGCCAGGTCTACCGGCTGGCTCCCGCGGGGCCCGGGCTAGACCTCGTCCCCGCCTACGCGGAGGGCGGCCTGCTCTTCGACGAACGGCTCACCTTCGCGGAGCTCACCCGGCGATTCGACGCCGGGGGCCGGGTCGTCGAGCTGGCCCCCGGGGCGGAGGCGGGTGAGCTCGCGCCCCTGTTCGTGATCCGCGCCGACGGCGAGGTGGCGGTGGTCACCGCCGGCGACCGGGCCGAGTGGGGCGCGGGCGACCGGGTGATCTGCCTCGCCGATCCGACCGCAGTCTCGGCCGGCCGGGCGGATCAGGTATGACAATATGACCTATTGAGTCCGGCTCGCCCGCGGGCCGAGAGATTTCGAGGCTGAGGAGAGAGAGATGGCGGTCGCAGTTGCAGAGCAGAACCTCCTGATCGGCGGCGAGTGGGTCGGGGCCAAGTCCGGCAGGGAGACCGAGCAGACCAATCCCTACACGGACGAGACCGTGGGCCGCGCAGCCGCGGCGGGACCCGACGACGTGGACGCGGCGGTGCAGGCCGCGCAGGGCGCCTTCGAGGCCTGGGGCTTCGGGCCCCCGGCGGCGCGCCGGGAGATCCTCACCAAGGCGGCCGATCTGCTGCAGGAGCGCGCCGAGGAGATCTCCGGGATCGTCACCGAGGAGACCGGCGGGACCTTCGGTTGGGGGATGTTCAACTGCCAGCTCGCCAGCGGCATGCTCCGCGAGGCGGGGGCGCAGGCCTATGCGGCCGTCGGCCAGGTGATCCCGTCCGACATCCCCGGCGCCACGGCGATCGCGCGCCGCCTGCCCGCGGGAGTGGTGGTCGGGATCGCTCCCTGGAACGCCCCTGTCATCCTCGGCACCCGCGCGATCGCGACGCCGCTCGCCTACGGCAACACCGTGATCCTGAAGGGCTCCGAGCTCTGCCCGCGAACCCACGCGCAGATCGTGCGCTGCGTGCAGGACGCCGGCGCGCCCGAGGGCGTCGTCAACTACCTGACGAATGACCCCGGCGACGCGGCCGAGGTGGTCGAGGCGCTGATCGCCCATCCGGGCACGCGGCGGATCAACTTCACGGGCTCCACCAAGGTCGGGAAGATCATCGCCGAGAAGTGCGGCGCCAACCTGAAGAAGTGCCTGCTCGAGCTGGGCGGCAAGGCGCCGATGATCGTGATGGCCGACGCCGATCTCGACGAGGCCGTCAACGCGGCCAACTTCGGGGCCTTCATGCACTCCGGCCAGATCTGCATGGCGACGGAGCGGATCATCGTCGACAGCAAGGTCGCCGGTGAGTTCACCGACGGGCTGGTGAAGAAGGCGAGCGCGATGACCGTCGGCGACCCGACCAACCCCGAGACGATGATCGGCCCGCTGATCAACAAGGCGTCGGTCGAGCACGTCACCGAGCTGGTCGAGGACGCGAAGTCCAAGGGCGCCGAGGTGGCGACCGGCGGCGAGGCCGAGGGCCCCTGCTTCCACCCGACCGTCCTCACCAAGGTCACGCCCGAGATGCGCGTGTACTCGGAGGAGTCGTTCGGCCCGATCGTCCCGATCCTCGAATACGACGACATCGAGGACGCGATCGAGACCGCGAACGACACCAACTACGGGCTCTCGGGGGCGGTGTTCAGCTCCGACATCCCGACCGCGCTCGACGTCGCCCGGCGGATCGAGAGCGGGATCTGCCACGTCAACCTGTCGACCGTCCACGACGAGGCGCAGATGCCGTTCGGCGGAGTCAAGGAGAGCGGCTGGGGCCGGTTCGGAGGCAGCGCGGCACTCGAGGAGTTCACCGACCTCCACTGGACGATGGTCATGAGCCAGCCGGGCCACTACCCGATCTAGTGGGCGTCAAGGCCGCGCGGCGGCTGATCGAGCTGGCCCAGAGCGAGGGCGTCGATCGCGTCTTCGGCAACCCGGGCACCACCGAGCTGCCCTTCATGGACGAGCTCGCCAAGGTCCCGGAGTTCCACTACTACCTCGGCCTGCACGAGGGAACCGCGGTGTCGATGGCCGACGGGTACGCCCGGGCCACCCGCCGCCCTCGTTCCTCAACCTGCACATCGCGGCGGGGCTCGCCCATGGCCTGGCGAACATGCTCAACGCCAGGCGGGCCCGCACTCCGATGGTGGTCACCGTCGGCCAGCAGGACCGCCGCCACCTGATCCACGACCCGATGCTGGGCGGCGACCTGCTGGCGCTCGCCCAGGGCGCCTTCAAGGACGCGGTCGAGGTGAACCAGGTGGAGGACCTGCCGACGCTGATCCGCCGCGCCTTCCTGCTCTCGCAGACCGCGCCGACCGGGCCGGTGATGGTCTCGATCCCGGTCGACGTGCTCGAGGAGGAGCTGGACGAGCCGCTGCCGGAGCGCACCGAGGTCCGTGGGCTGGGGGTCGCGGAGGGCGTCGAGGAGCTGGCCGAGGCGCTGCTCGGCGCCGGGGCGCCGGCGATCGTCGCCGGCGACGGCGTCGGGCGCGCGGGGGCGGTCGACGAGCTCGTCGAGCTGGCGGAGGCGCTTGGCGCAACCGTCTTCGGTGAGCCGATGTACGACGCGGTCGACTTCCCGGCCACGCATCCCCTCTCGGCCGGAATGCTCCCGCCGGTCGACGCGCTGATCGGTGAGAAGCTCGCCAAGCACGACGCCGTCTTCCTGGTCGGCAGCCACGCCTTCTCGGCCCACTACTACACGGACGCGACCCCGATCCCCGAGCGCACCCAGATCCTGCAGCTCGACGAGGATCGAGCCGAGCTGGGCCGCAACTACCCGGCTGAGGTCGCCCTGCATGGCGGAATCTCCCCGACGATCCGCGCGATCACCGCGATCGTCAGCGGCCGCTGCGAGGAGGCCGAGGCCCGCATCGAGGCGGCGAAGAAGGAGCGGGCCGAGGCGGCGCCCACGAGTCCCCCAGCCTCGAAGGGCGAGCGGATGGATCCGGCCGCGGCCGCCGATGCGCTGGTCGCCGGCCTGCCCGACGGCACGATCATGTGCGAGGAGGCGATCACCACCGGCCTGGAGGTGCGGCGCGCCTTCGCCGCCAGCCGTCCCGGCAGCTACCACCACTCCGTCGGCGGCGCGCTCGGCTGGGCGCTCGGCGCCGGGATCGGCGTGAAGATGGCCCGCCCCGGCGACCCGGTCGTCTCCGTGGTCGGCGACGGCACAGCGATGTACACGATCCAGGGCCTCTGGTCGGCCGCCCGCTACGACGTCCCGCTCGTCCTCGTGGTGATGAACAACCGCGAGTACGCCGCCTGCAAGCGCGGCATCGACCGCGTCGTCTCAGGCGGCGGCGACAGCTACGTCGGCATGGACCTGACCGACCCGGAGATCGACTTCATCGGCCTCGCCCGGTCGCTCGGTGTCGAGGCTCGCTCCGCAGACAGCACCGAGGAGCTCTCGGCAGCGGTCTCAGAGTCACTCGCGTCAGGCTCGCCTACGCTGATCGACGCCGCCGTCGCCGGCACGCGAGACGAGCCCGCGGGCAAACCCGCGGAGCACTACGCCGCGGATCGCTGAGACCCGCCCTTAAGCTATCGAGGTGCCCTAACGGGCTGCGGTGGCGGCCGAGGGGCTGACCTCGGTCACGGGCAGGCCGACCTCGGTCCTCACCCGCTCGGCGAGCGTCCCGGCCGACTCCCATCCCCTCTCGCCCTGGGACAGCATCACCACCTCGTTCGGGGCAAACTCTCGCACCCCGTCGAGGAGCGCGTCCATCGGTCCGGCGACTTCGGCGCGTCCACTCGCATCCACCCCGGCATCGCGGAGCACCTGGAGCGCCGCATCCACGCGCTTCGCCGCGAGCTCCAGCTCCGAGTCGACGTCGTCGGTCAGATCCCGGAGTCCGGAGGAAGCGGCGACGGGCGCGACGATCATCGCCTCCGTGGCCGTCCGCTCCGTCCGCCGGCAGACCTCTTCGCAGAGCCCCGAATCCTCGAGCCCCTGGTTGGCGATCACCAGCACCCGGTGTCGCGGACCGGCGGGGGCCCTCGTGATTCCCAGTGAGGCGGGCGGGCTGTTGATGCCTCGGATCGCGAACAGGAACATCGGAATCCAGACGGCTATGGCGACGACGATGCCCGCAACCGGCCCCGCGAAGCGAAACACCGCCAGGCTGAGGGCGAGCACCAGGAAGGTGTAGAGAGTGGCCGGGATCCCGACGAGGTCGGAATCGAGCCAAGCGGAAACCCGTCCTCTCCAGCCGCCGCGATCGCTCATGGAGCCATGGTCGCAAGCCAGAGCTCGCGCGGCATCCGTGCTAACCGCGTAGTCAGCGCGGTGTGGTCCGGACGCTCTTCCTCTCTCCGGTTGACCCGCCCACCGGGCGGCAATACCATCGCTGCGACACCGGCGCTCAAGCCGGGCCCCGGACCAGGAGGAGGCCGTGGGAGAAGGCGGGCAGCAGATGACGGCGCTGGTCGTGGAGGCCAATGACCCCATCGACAACCGCGTCAAGGCCGGAAAGCAGAGCCTCGGGGCGCTGCGGATCCTGATCGACGAGCCCGATCCGATCTTCGCCGGGGGATGGTTCAAGCTGGACCGGGATCACTGGCCGGTGACCGGCATGGAGCTGCCCGTCACGATCGACCCGGCCGACCCCGCTGGATTCGAGGTGCTCTGGGACGCGGTGCCGGGGATCGAGCAGCGGGTCGCGGCCAACGACCCGACCCTCGCGGACCCACTCGGGACCCGCAAGAGGACGATGGCGGCGCTGCACGCCTCGGGCGTCACGCCGCACCTGCTGAGGCTCCCGGACGGGCGTCGCGTGCAGCAGGACCCGCAAGGGGTCGCCCTCGCGACCGAGGCCGCCGCGCTCGCAGCGGGGGGCGACGACAACCTGGAGGGGCTTCGCCAGTCGGTCGAGCGGGCGGCCGAGTCAGCCGCCCCGAGCGGCAAGACTCGGGCCGTGGTCCTGATCGCGACCAGCGAGGTCACCGTCCGCAACACGGGCGTCGACCGCAACACCTACTCGAGGGATCGTCACGGCAGGCACGCCGCGGTGCTGGCGGTCAACCCGCCGGGGAGCGCTCCGTACGCGGTCTTCAAGCCGAAGTTCAAGCACCCGAGCGGAAAGGGCGTCGCCGGGGTGGGCCTGCCCGCCCTGGTCTCGTCGACCGACCCCACTGACGTCGAGGTCCTCTGGAAGGAGGTCCCGTCCATCAAGGAAGCGAACCGGCAGACGGCGGCCGCCGCGACGCAAGACGCGCCGAGCCTGGAGCAGTTCACTCAGGGGGTTGCGTCGCCCCCGCCGGCCCCTCCGGCGCAGGGCGCTCCCCAGCAGGGCGCTGCCGCGATGCCGCAGATACCCGCCAACATGCAGGCGATGATGGCCCAGAACGCCAAGTTCGCCCTGGCCGCCACCAAGGACCCGGCGATGCGCAAGCTGCTGATCGATCAGTACCGGGCCGCCGGCATCCAGATCGACGAGGAGGACCTGGCCGGGTAGCGGTTCGCTGTTAGCGGAGCGAGGTCCAGACGCTCTTCTTCTCGGTGTAGAGCTCGATCGCGTCCTTGCCCATCTCGCGGCCCCAGCCGCTCTGCTTGAAGCCGCCCCAGGGGGCGACGGCATCGACCGGGTTCGGCATGTTGATCCAGATCGTGCCGGCCCTGATGCCCGCCGCCAGACGGTGCGCCCGGCCGACGTCGCGGGTCCAGACCGAGGCGCCGAGGCCGTAGTCGGTGTCGTTCGCCCGGGCGATCAGCTCGTCCTCTGACTCGTAGGGAAGGATCGAGATCACGGGCCCGAAGATCTCCTCGCGGGCGATCCTCATCTCGTCGGTCACCTCGTTGAAGACGGTCGGCTTGTAGAAGAAACCGTTCTCGAGGCCATTGCCGGCCCGCTCGCCGCCGGCGATCAGCTTGGCGCCCTCCTTCTGCCCGGACTCGACGTAGTCGTGGACCCGGTTCAGATGCTCCTCGGTGATCAGCGGACCGAGCTCCGTGGACTCGTCCATCCCGGGGCCGAGCTTCATGCCCTCCGAGGCGGCGCCGGCCTTCTCGGCGAACTCGTCGGCGCGCTTGGCGTCGACGAAGAAGCGGGTGTAGGCGACGCAGACCTGGCCGGCGTTCAGCAGCGCGCCCTGCAGGTTGCCCCCGACGGCCGCGTCGATGTCGGCGTCGTCGAGGATGACGGTGGGCGCCTTGCCGCCCAGCTCGAGGCTGACCCGCTTCAGGTTGCCGGCCGAGGCGCGGACGATCTCGCGCCCCACCTCGGTCGAGCCGGTGAACGAGATCTTGTCCACGTCGTCGTGGCCCGACAGCGCCTGCCCGACGGCGGGGCCGCCGGTGACGACGTTGAGCACGCCGTCGGGGATCCCGGCCTCCTGGATCAGCTCGGCGAGCCGCAGGGTGGTCAGCGACGCCTGCTCGGCGGGCTTGACCACGGCGGTGTTGCCGCAGGCGAGAGCCGGGGCGATCTTCCAGCTGGCGATGTTGGTCGGGAAGTTCCACGGGATGATCAGCGCGCAGACGCCGATCGGCTCGCGCAGCGTGTAGTGGAAGACGCCGGGGATCGAGACCGGCGGGGTCTCGCCCTCGATCTTGGTGACCCAGCCCGCGTAGTAGCGGAAGTGCTCGGCCACTCCGGGGATCACGACCTGGGAGACGCCGATCGGCTTGCCCTGGTCGCGGGTCTCGAGCTCGGTGAGCTCGGCCATGTTCTCATCGATCAGCTCGCCGACCCGCCAGAGCAGCTTGGCGCGGGCGGCCGCGGGCAGCGCCCTCCACTCGTCGGACTCGAAGGCGGCGCGAGCGGCGTCGACGGCAGCGTCGACATCCTTCGCCGTTCCCTCGGGGACCGTGGCATGCGCTTCCCCCGTCGCGGGATCGAGGCTCTCGAAGGTCTTCCCGTCCGAGGACCCCTGCCAGGAGCCTCCGATCAGCATCCGCTTCTCGTCCACCTTGCCCTTGGTCGCCGTCGCCATCACTGACTCCTTCCGCTCGTTGAAATCCCTCGCCTGTTCAAGTCAGCCTCGCCGCCATGCCGCGGGCGATCTTGTGAGCCGCGGCCTCGATCGTGATCATCGGGTTCACACCGAGCGCCGTGGGAAGCACGGCGCCGTCGACGACGAAGAGGTTCTTCGCGTCCCAGGCCTCGCCGGCCGGATCGCACACCGAGGTGCCCCGGGAGCCGCTCATGTGAGCCGTCCCCATCAGGTGGAACGAGCCGAGGGTCACCTGGGCCGGCCCCCAGCCGTAGTCGTCGGCCGCCTTCAGCATCTGCTCCCGCCCGCCGTTGCCGGGGTCGTAGGAGACCCAGCCGGCGTGGGAGGTGTAGATCCGACGTGCGCCACCCGCCTCCAGGATCTGGGTGATCCCGTCGAGGCCCTTGCGCATGATCTCCCGGTCGAAGTCGGAGAGGCTCCAGACAGGCGCCGGCAACCCGTCGCTGCCCACGACGACCTCGCCGGGGTCGCGTGCCCGCTGCAGGATCCCGTAGCCGCCGGTGTGGCGGAGGCTCTGCATCAGCTCGGAATGCTCGGCGGCGCCCCGCCAGGGGGCGAACACCCCGAGGTCGGAGGGATGCGCCGACGCATGCATGTACTTGACCCCGTATCCCCCGCCCATGTCGAGGAACTCGTCGCAGAAGGTGGAGCCGAAGACGCCGGTCCAGGGCAGGATCTCCTGCTCGAATTGCGCCCAGACCAGCAGCACCGGGTGGATCATCAGGTTCTTGCCGACGTTCGGGTTGTCGAGGCCGGAGCGGATCAGCAGGGCCGGCGTGTTGATCGCCCCGGCCGCCGCGGCGACCGCCCGGGCGCGCACCGTCAGCTTGTGCCCATCGGCTGTGGTCGCCTGGACTCCCTTGGCCTCCCCTCCCTCGATCAGCACCTTCTCGACGGGGGCGTTGACGACGATCCGGGCGCCCGCGTCATAGGCGTCCTGGAGCCAGGTCTTGAAGGTCGACTGCTTCGCCCCGATTGGGCAGCCGTAGTGGCATTGCCCGCAGATGTCCTCGCGGCATCCGACGGCGTTCCGCTGCATGACCTGGGAGTCCCAGCCGAGCTTGGCGAGACCCTCCCGGAAGCGCACGTCGCGCGGCGAGGGCATGCTGTTCTCGGAGTTGACGTGGATGCGGTCCCAGACCGCGTCGAGGCTGTCGTCGAAGTCCTGACCGGCCCAGTCGTCGAGGCCGAAGCGATCGGTCCAGTCCTCGCGAACGTGGTCGGGTGGCCGGAAGCACCAGGTGTAGTTGACGGTGGTGCCGCCGCCGAGGCAGAAGCCGGCGAGCAGGCCGATGCTCTGGTCCGGCGTGGGGATCCCGCCCCCTCCCAGGTACATCCGCGCATAGCCGTCGAGCTCCGCGCCGTCGAAGTCCTCCTCGCTGTAGTAGGCGCCGGCCTCGACCACGACCACGTCGAGGCCCTCCTTGGCGAGGACTCCGGCGGCGGTGCCCCCGCCGGCGCCGGAGCCGACGATGACCACGTCGCAGTCGAGCTCGGTGTCCTCGGTGATCTCGAGGGGCTCGATCGCCTTCGGGGGCGCCTCCTTCAGCTTCCCGTGCGGGCCGGGGTAGCCGATCGCCTCGTCAACCGGATTGGGCCCCTCGCCCTGCCAGGGCATCGAGTAGTACATGACCATCGTCAGCTTGCGGAGCGCCTGGAAGGCGGCTCGCTGCATGACGTCCTCGGAATCGCACCAGGACAGCAGCGCCTGCTCGCGCCCCTCCTGGGGAAGTGAGGCGAAGTCCGGGTCCCAGCCCTCGATCAGGCCGGCGAACCCGTCCCGGACCTCGGCGCTCGGGTTGCCGCCCATCGCGCCGAGGATCACGTCCGGGACGTGGACGTCGGTGGCCGACGGCAGCCCGTTCTCACCCGGGACAAAGGTGTCGCAGATCGCTTCGAGGCTGGCGCGACCGCCCGCGCTGAGCGTGATGGTCACCAGAAACTCAAATTATCAGACTCATTCGCCCTCGACGACGCCTCGCAGGCCGTACATGTCGTAGGAGAGCTCACCGTCCTCGAACCTCGCCCGCTTGTCGTTCTCGCCATCGGCGCGCTCGCGAGATGCCTTGGCCACCTCCCCGAGCCGGTCGTTCGCGACGACGACCGCGCCGTCGGCGTCGAGCACGACCGTGTCTCCGGGGGAGATCGCGGCGCCACCGACCTCGACCGGAACGTCCATCTCGCCCGGCTCGGTCCGATCCGCGCCCTGGACCCTGATCCAGCGCGCCCAGACCGGCAGGCCGAGCTCGCGGAGCTCCTCCGTGTCGCGGACGGCCGCGTCGATCAAGACGGCGGCTGCCCCGCGGCCCTTCGCCTGGGTGGCGAGCAGCTCGCCGAGCAGCGCGACCGGCCTCGGCTCGGGCATCGTCAGGACGAGAACATCGCCCTGCTCCACGCGGTCCATCGCCGCGTGGACCATGAGGATGTCGTCCTGGGCACAGCGGACCGTACGAGCCGGTCCCGCCGCCCGCGAGCCGGGAATCACCTGGTGGAGGTCGAGGTCGATCAGGCCGATTCGGCCCGAGGCCTCGAAGACCGTCGCGGTGCCCAGCTCGCGCAGCTCGTCGTGGACGCTCACAGCTCGCGCACCGCGTTCGGCACGACGCGCATGAAGGCCTCGGCCTGGCGGATCTCGGAGTCGCCCGAGACCCGGCGGGCGTGGTTGCCGCGCTGCTCCGCTCGCTGGGCGTAGTAGGTCTGCAGGTACTGCTGGGATTTCATCTCGGCCATCGCCGCGACCTTGCGCTCGAACACCGGGGTGATGTCGAGAAAGACGCTCGGCGTGAAGTTGCAGAGCTCGGGCTGGTGGGGCTCGAACAGGAGGAACTGGGGCGGCTGGATCGTCGGGAAGGCGCTCGCCACGCCGGCGCCGGCGGCGAGGGCGCGAGCGCGCTCCACCGCATGGAAGGCGACCGGGTGATCGGGGTTGAAGGGGTCGCGGTCGGTGTGGGTGATGAGGACGTCGGGGGCGATCTCCCGGATCGCGTCGACGAGCGTGGACAGGGCGTCACCCTGGACCTCCAGCGGGTAGTCACCCAGGTCGAGGCACCTGAAGTCGGCGCCGAGCGCGTTGGCCGCCGCCTCGGCCTCGGCGTGACGGACCGTCTTCACGTTCTCGATCGTCTGGCCCTCCTCCTTCCAGAGCTCGCCGGACTCGCCCTTCTCGCCATAGGAGAGGGCGATCACGCTGGCCCTGCCGCCGCCCTCCGCCGCCAGGGCCAGGGCGCCGCCGGCCCGCCAGACGAAGTCGGCTGCGTGGGCGCCGATCGCGAGGACGTTGCGGCTCACAGCGCCTCCGCCCCCGCCAGCATCCGCGTGTTGTCGACCGCCATCGTCCGCACCTCGTCCTCGGCGAACCCGGCCTCGAGCAGCTTCTCGGCCATCAGCGGCAGTCCGTCCTCGACCGGCGGGTTCTTCACCTGGCCGAGGTCGCTGGAGAGCACCGTGCGCTCGGGCCCGACGGCGCGGGTGCCCTCGAGCCACTGCTCCCACGAGCACTTGCCCGTGTAGGGCGTCGTGAAGCAGCGCTCGATCATCGCGCCCTTGCGGGCCAGCTCGACCTGGTCGTCGATCGAGATCGCCTGCCCGGGATAGTCGGGGTGGGTGACGACCACGTTCTCCACGCCCTCGCCGAGGGCGGCGTCGACCACGGTGAGCGCATCGGCCGCCGAGATGTGGCCGGTGGAGAGCACCATCCCGTGCTCGGCGGCGAGGGCCAGCACGTCCGCGGTCTCGGGAAGGACCCTCCCGTCGGAGTCGACCACCGCGACCGGCTCGGCACCGATCCCCTTCTCGCGAAGCTCGAACTCGAGCTTCGACCAGACCGGCAGCTTCGTCTCCGGTCCCGCCGCCGCCAGGTGGGCGCGCTCGTTCTCGGAGTCGACCGTCGGCAGCCAGACCTTGCGGGCACCCTCCCGCGCCGCGATCTCGACGGCCACGGGATTGATCCCGCCGACCGCGCGGTTGAGGACGATCGCGCCGAGCACCTGGACCCCCGGCACCGCCTCCCGGACCACCGAGGCCCGCTCGGCGGTGGAGCTGTAGTGCGACTTCAGCAGGAACCCGGCGAGGCCGAGCTCGGCGAAGCGCCGCGCCAGCCCGATGTCGTCGATCCGGCGCTCGACCACGTCGGGCGAGATGTGGACGTGGAGGTCGAAGGCGCCGCGGACCAGCTCGCGGGCCGCATCGGAGGGAGCCTCGGTCGCCTGGCCGGTGGCGCTCAAGTCTTCGCCGGCTCCTCGACCACGGGCGTCCCGTAGGTGTGGAAGCTCTCCACCGTCTTCACGCCCCAGGCCTGGCCCTTGGCGCGCTCCGCCTCGTTCCAGACGGTCGCCTCGGGATCTGGGTCGAAGACGAAGTAGCCGCCGGTCGTCACCTCGACCCGGTTGCCGCCGGGCTCGAAGCCGTAGAGGAAGAAGCCCTGGGCGACGGCGTGCTTGGAGGGGGCCGCCTCGATGTGGACGTCCGCTTCGAGGAAGAGGTCGGCGGCACGCAGGACCTCCTCGCGCGTGTCGACCCAGAAGGCGAGGTGATGCAGGCGCCCGCGGGCGCCGTAGGCGTCGCGGACGTAGATCAGCTCGTGGGCGGCGATCGAGAGGCTCATCCACGCGCCGGACTCGCTGCCGTCGTCGAGCTGGATCCGCTCGTAGAGCCGGTACCCCAGGACCTGCTCGGCGAAGTCCCGGTTCGCGCGGACGTCCTCGGCCAGCAGGTTGACGTGGTCCAGCCGCTTGATCGCGGCGCCGCGGCCGATGTAGCGCTGCGGCTGGTTCTTGAGCGACGGCCGGAGATGATCCGGCGGCGAGTAGCGCTCGGCCTCGTAGTAGATCTCCATTGGGTGGCCGTCGGGGTCGGTGAAGCGATAGGCGGGGCCATGGCCGACGTCGCCGTCGATCCAGCCGACGCCGCGCCCCGCCTCCTCGATCGCAGCCACCCGGCTCTCGAGCGCCTCCGGGCTCCATGCGCGCAGCGCCATGTGTCCCAGGCCCGCCTGCTCCGACTCGGTCAGCTTCAGGCAGTAGCGCTGGTAGTCGCCCCAGCCGCGCAGGTACACCGACTGGCCCTCGCGTGCCTCCTCCTCCATGCCGAGCACCTCCGTGAAGAACTCCAGGGAGCGCTCGGGCTCGGGCGTCAGCAGCTCCGCGTGACCGATGTGAGCGATGTCGCCGAGCGGCTTGCTCATCTGGGCGCCCCGGCCTTCGACTCCCGGGCGAGCGACCTGAGCCATGCCTCGCTGGCGGAGGCGATCCGGGGCTCGACGCCGGCCTCCTCCAGCACCTCCACCGCGGCCGCCATCTCGTCCACCCGGCGGGCCGCGTGCAGGCGGCTGCCGTCGATCAGCCGTTGCAGCAGCCCCGCGTCGGCGTCCTCGAGCGTGCGCTCCAGGTCGGCGTAGAGCCAATCCTCGAACCCGAGTTGCTCGGCCACCGCGAGGGACTCGCCGATCGCGGCCGCCAGGCCCTTCGCGAAGACGCTGCGGGCAAGCTTGCGGGCCGCCGCTGAGCCGGGCTCGCCGCCGACGAGGGTGACGGGCATGCCGAGCGGTTCCATCGTCGCAGCGAAGGCGCCCGCGCCGTCGCCGGAGACCAGGGCCGGGGTTCGCAGGCCGTTCCCGGGGACGGGGCCGATCAGCGCCACGTCGGCGAACCGCGCGCCGGACCCGCCGACGACGCCGGAGAGCTCGCGCTTGAGGGCGGGCGCGGCCGTGTTCAGGTCGGCGAAGACCTGGCCCTCACGGAGGACCGCCGTCACGGACCGCGCGACCTCGAGCGCCACCGCCGCGGAGTTGGCGCTGATCACGACATCCGCGCCGGCGGCTGCGTCCGCCGCGTCGCTCGCCGCCTCGACCCCCTCGGGGCAGGACGCGACCGGGTCCCAGCCGCTGACCGCTGCGCCGGCCGAGACGAGATCCGTGGCAATCGCCGTACCCGCCTCGCCCATGCCGACCATCCCGATCGCCGGGCCTCCGCTCACGTGCCTGAGTCCTCCTCGAAGATCCGGCTGGCGATCGCGAACGCCCGGTTCGCCGCCGGCACCCCGCAGTAGATCGCCGCCTGGAGCAGGACCTCCTTGATCTCGTCGTCGCTGAGGCCGTTTCGGCGCGCGGCCCGGACGTGCATCGCCAGCTCCTCGAAGTGCCCTTCCGCAATCAGCGCGGTCAGAGTGATGGCGCTCCGCATGCGACGGTCGAGGCCGGGGCGGGTCCAGATCTCACCCCAGGCGTAGCGCGTGATCAGGTCCTGGAAGTCCTGCGTGAACTCGGTGGTCCCCTCGATCGCGTTGTCGACGTGCTCGTCGCCCAGCACCTCGCGCCGGACCTCCATGCCCCGGTCGTGCTGATCGCTCACGATATGCGAGGGCGCGCGTCAGCGCGACCCGTTTGATGTTGGCCAAGATGGTGCTCGAGCTCGCGTGTCACCTCGTCGGCCTTCTCCACCGCGGCCAGGTGGCGGGCGCCGGGCAGGACGACGACGGTCGAGCCCTCGATCTCCTCGCCGATGGCGGCTGCGCGCTCTGGGGTGCCGACCGGATCGTCCTCGCCGGCGATCACCAGCGTGGGCGCCGCAACGTCGACGAGCCGACCGCGCATGTCGACCTCGGCCAGCGCCTCGCAGCAGCTTGCGTATCCCTCCGGAGGCGTGGAGACGAAGGTCCTCCGGATGCGCTCGATCGTCTCCGGGTGGCGCTCGGGGAACTCGGGCGTGAACCAGCGCTCCATCGTCGACTCGAACAGGGGCTCGACCCCCTCGGCCCGGACCTGGGCGGCGCGCTCGGTCCACATGCTCGCGGGCGGCAGCTGCATCCCGGTGCAGCAGATCGCCAGCCTGTCGAGGCGCTCGGGCGCGTTGACCCCCAGCCACATCGCCGTCATGCCCCCGATCGAGAGCCCGCAGAAGGAGACGCGCTCCAACCCGAGGCGATCCAGGAGCGCGATCACGTCCTGACCCAGATCGGCAAGCGAGTACGGGCCCGGTGGCACCGGCGAGTCGCCGTGACCGCGCGTGTCGTAGCGGAGCACCCGCAGGCGATCCGACAGGACCGCGGCCTGGGCGTCCCACATCTCGCCACGGGTGCCGAGCGAGTTCGAGAAGGCGACAACCGGGGCGTCCTCGGGACCCTCCAGGGTGTAATTGACGTCGACGCTCACGATTCCCCCCGGAAGCGTGACAGGGCGCGGTCGATGAAGGAATCGGCCGCGCCGAGGTAGCCGGCAGGGTCGAGCGCCCGGTCGATCTCCTGATCCGAGAGCTCGCCGCGCACCTCCTTGTCGGAGATCAGCTCTTCGCGCAGCGGGCGCCCGCCATCGAGGGCCCGAACGGAGGCCGCATCGATCAGCTCGCGCGCCCGCCGGCGGCCGACCCGATCGGCGAGCGCCGTAACCAGGCTCTCGGCCATCAGCAGGCCGCCGCTGGCATCGAGGTTCGCACGCATCCGATCGGACCTGACCTCGAGGCCCTCCAGCGCCTCGCGCAGAGCCGAGGCGGCGCCGCCCGTCAGAGAGAGGGCATCGCTGAGCGGCGCCCACTCGGACTGCCAGGCTCCGGCCGCTCGCTCGTGCTCCTGAGCCATCGCCTCGAGCAGCACGCCGGCGGCGCCGCGGACCCGGCGGGCGCAGGCGATCGCCACCACCGAGCCGACCGGGTTTCGCTTGTGGGGCAGAGTCGATGATGCTCCGCGCCCGTCGCCGGATGGCTCGGCCACCTCGCCGACCTCGGTCTGGGAGAGCAGGGCGAGGTCGAGGGCGATCTTCTCCATCACGCCCGCGGTCAGGGCCAGGGACGCGCCCAGATCGGCGACGCGCAGCCTCGCCGTGTGCCAGGGCATCACCGGCTGCTCGAGCTCGAGCCGCTTCGCCAGCAGACCGACGACCCGCTCCCCATCAGCTCCCAGAGCGGCCAGGGTCCCGGCCGCACCTCCCAGCTGCACTGCCAGCGAGAGCGATCCCAGGCGGTCGCGGGCCGTCAGGGTCGAATCCAGCCACCCCGCCGACTTCAGCCCGAAGGTGGTCGGGAGGGCCTGCTGGAGCAGCGTGCGGCCCGCCATCGCAGTGGCCCGGTGCTCCTCGGCCAGCCCGGCGCAGGCCGCCGCCACCCCGTCGAGCTCCGCCCGGATCAGCTTCAGGGCTCGGCTCGCGACCAGCATCGCGGCCGTGTCGATCACGTCCTGGCTGGTCGCGCCGAGATGGACGAAACCGGCGGCCTCGTCGTCGAGCTTCGCCCGCAGCGCGACGACCAACGGGACGGCCGGGTTGGCCTTCGAGCGACCGTCGCGGGCGATGGCCTCCGGGTCGAAGCCACCGCCCGTGCAGGCGGCGGCGATCGCCTCCGCGGCCTCGCCGGGGATGAGCCCCGCCTCCGCCTCGGCGCCGGCGAGTGCGGCCTCGAAGTCGAGCATCGCCTGGAGCCAGGCAGCCTCCGAGGTCGCCTGGCCGATCGCCGATGGGACGAAGACCCCGCTGAACGCGTCAGACGACAAAGAAGGCGGTCTCGCCGTCACCCTGAAGATGGATGTCGAAGCGGAGACCTCCCTCCTCGGGGATCGCCACGAGGGTGTCCCGCTCCTTCGGGTCCTCGATCGAGGTGAGGACGGGATCCTCGCCGTTGGCGTCGGCCTCGTCCGGGAAGTAGATCCGCGTCACCAGTCGCTTCAGTAGGCCCCGCGCGAACACCGAGACGTCGATGTGCGGCGCCTGCGAGCGCCCATTGGGACCGGGCACCGGGCCGGGCTTGACCGTGATGAACTCGAACCGCCCCTCCGAGTCGGTGGCGCAGCGCCCGAATCCGCTGAACCCCTCCTCCACCGGGATCTCGTCACGCCGGTCCTCGGGGTGGGCATAGCGCCCGGCCCTGTTGGCCTGCCAGATCTCGATCAGGGCATCGTCAACGATCTCCCCTTCGCCGTCGAAGACGCTGCCGCGGATGTGGATCGCGTCGGTGTCGTTCTCGGCCACCAGCCGCTCCTCGCCCTCGTAGGGCACCTGGATCCGCAGGAACGGGCCGATCGTCTGGGATGGAGTGAGCGCCGGCATCAATCCTCCATCGGAGTGGCGTCGCGGCCCCGCAGGACGATGTCGAACTCGTAGCCGAGCGCCCACTCCGGGACGGTCCGTTCGTGGTCGTAGCGGCAGATCATCCGCTCACGGTCCTTCGGGTCGGGCACCGAGTTGAAGATCGGGTCCTGGAAGAAGAGCGGGTCGCCCGGGAAGAACATCTGGGTGACCAGGCGGGTCGCGAAGGCGGGACCGAACAGCGAGAAATGGATGTGCCGCGAGCGCCAGGCGTTGGGATTGTTCTTCCACGGGTAGGCGCCGGGCTTGACGGTGATGAACTCGTAGCGGCCGTCGTCGTCGGTCATGCAGCGCCCTCCGCCGGCGAAGTTCGGGTCGAGCGGCGCGGGATGCCGGTCGCCGTCGTGCCGGTAGCGGCCCGAGGCGTTCGCCTGCCAGATCTCGATCAGCGAGTTGCGCACCGGCTTTCCGTCCTGGTCGAGCAGGCGGCCGTGGACGATGATCCGCTCGCCGAGCGGCTCGTCCTCGTACTGGCGGGTGAGGTCGTGGTCGAGCTCGCCGATCCGCTCGTCTCCGTAGACGGGCCCGGTGATCTCCGAGAGCGTGTGGGCCAGCGGGACCAGCGGCCGCTTCGGTGCCCGCGTCCGGGTCGAGACGTAGTCCGGGTACAGATACGGCGGATCGACCTCGAGATCGTCATGCCGATAGCCGATCACTTCTCCGTTGCGAGTCAGCTCTGATGCCACCGTGCTCTCCTCCTTGCTCATGTCGGCGCCTCCAGCGTCGCGCGGAGCTCCCGCAGCTCCCTGAGTTCCTCCTCCGAGGGCTGCTCGGTCTCCTCCAGGTCGGTGGCCACCCGCAGCGGCCAGCCCGTCTGCTCCCGCGCCTGTTCGACCGAGACCCCGGGATGGGTCTGCGTGAGGGTCAGCTCGCAGGACTCGGGGTCGGGCCGGAGGACCCCCAGGTCCGTGATCACGACCGTGGGCCCACGGCCCGGCATGCCGAGCCGCTCGCGGTCGCCCGGGGCCGCTCCGTATCCGACGGAAGAGCGGAAATCGAGCCGGTCGACGAAGCTGCGACGCGACTGGCGCATGATCACGATCACCTCCTTGGCCATCGCGGCGATCTCCGGCGCACCACCGCCTCCCGGGAGGCGGACCTTGGGGCGCTCGTAGTCCCCGATCACCGTGCTGTTGAGGTTGCCGAGGCGGTCGATCTGAGCCGCCCCGAGAAAGCCGACGTCAATCCGGCCGCCCTGCAGCCAGTAGGCGAAGATCTCGGGCACCGGGACGACCGCGTCCGCGGTCTCCGCCAGCTCGCCGTCCCCGATGGACAGGGGCAGGTTCTTGGGCTTCGACCCGATCGTGCCGGATTCGTAGACCAGGACGGTCCGGGGGGCGTGGGTGAGCCTCGCCAGGTTCGCCGCGGTGCTCGGCAGGCCGATCCCCACGAAGCAGACCGTCTCGTCCGTCAGGGCGCGCGAGGCCACCACCGTCATCATCTCGTCCGCCGAGACGGCCGCTTCGGTGGTGGTCATACGACCCCCGCCGCTCTGAGCACGTGCTCGGCCATCCACCCCTGGAACGAGTCCCGGTCCTTGCTGATCTCGTCCCAGCGCACATAGAAGCCGTTGTCGCGGTCGTAGTAGTCGTGTGCGTAAGAGGGATGCGCGCCATTGGGCGCCTCCGCGACGGCGCCCACCGCCCAGGTCGGCAGCACGACTGCGCCCGGCCGGGGCTCCAGCTCGTCGACGATCTCCTCCACGGTGACCAGCGAGCGCGCGGAGGCGAGCACGATCTCCTTCTGCACGCCGACGATCCCCCAGAGCTGCACGTTTCCCCGGCGGTCGGCGCGCTGCGCGTGGACGATCCCGACATCGGGCCGGAGGGCGCGGACCGCGGTGAGGGCCTCGCCCGTGAACGGGCATTCGATCTCGGCGATGGTCTCGCTCGAGCGCTCCATCAGCTCGGTGCCGACGTAGCCCCGCAGCGTCCCGAACGGGAGGTTCGAGGCGCCGGCGGCGTAGCGCGCGGCCATGCCCGCGTGGCTGTGCTCCTCGAGCTCGAGCGGGGCGGGCCAATCGTGCTCGACCGCGTCGCGGAGGCGGCGCAGGGAGCCGACGCCCGGGTTTCCGCCCCACGAGAAGATCAGCTTTCGGGCGCAGCCCGCGCCGATCATCTGGTCGTAGATCAGGTCGGGGGTCATCCGGATCAGCGTCAGGTCGCGGCGGCCCTGGCGGATGATCTCGTGGCCGGCGGCGAACGGGATCAGGTGGGTGAAGCCCTCCAGCGCAACGCTGTCGCCGTCGTGAACGAGCTCGGCGACGGCCTCGTCCAGGGCGAGCAGCTCAGCCACCGCTGCCCCCCGCGGGAGCCTCGGCCGGCGGGGCCTCGGGCTCCTCCTGGACCATGCCGAGCACGTCGCGCAGGTAGAGCAGGTGATCCTTCATCGCCCGCTCCGCTCGGGCCGGGTCGCCCTTCTCGACCGCCGACACCAGAGCCTCGTGCTGCTCCACGATCGCCGAGTGCACCACTGCCGGCTGGAGGACCTCGATCAGCAGCGGCTGAAGGACCTCGAAGATCCAGTTGGTCAGGGCCTGAATCATGCGGTTGCCGCTGGCGGCGGCGATCGTCTGGTGGATCTCTGCGTCCGCGGCGGAGACAACCTCGACGTCGTCCGGCCCAGCGGTCGCCGCGTCCACGGCCGCGCGCAGCCGCGCAAGCGTCGCCTCGTCGGGCTGGTAGGCCGCCAGGCCGGCGAGCGGAACCTCGAGCAGGACCCGGGCGTCGAGCAGCTCGTGCAGGCTGACCGCCTCGGTCTCCAGCATCATCGCGATCGCGTCGCTGAGGCTGCGCCCCATTCCCTGCTCGGCGGTGTGGGCGACGAAGATGCCGCCACCGGGGCCCTTGGTGGCCCGGATCAGGTTGCCACTGGAGAGGAGCTTGAGCGCCTCCCGGAGGGTCGGGCGGCTGACGCCGAACTCTGCCGCGAGGTCCTCCTCGCGGCCGAGGAAATCGCCCGGACCGAGGCCCTCCTCCTGCACGTAGTGCTGGATCTGCACCGCCACCTGCTCCGAGGCCCCCCGGATCTGGCGCGCCTGCGGTCTCGCGCGAGAGCGCGAGCCCGCTCGCTGGGCGCTCACGATGCGACCCACCTCGGCGTGCGATCGTCGACCACTCTGCGGGATTTTCCAGTCTGCCGCGGCAGAACCCCGGGCGCGATCGGGACGACCCGGACGCGGAGCCCGAGCTGCTGTCGCATCGTCTCCTGGAGGCGGCGCGCGTCGGTGCCCTCGGTCAGCTCGACCTCGAGCTTCACCTCGTCCATCCCGCTGCGCTCGGTGTAGAAGGTGATGCGGAACTCGCCGGAGCTCGACACCTGCCGGACGGCTTCCTCGATCGCCGAGGGATAGACGTTCATCCCGCGCACGACCACCATGTCGTCGGTCCGGCCGACGATCCCGCCCGGGAGCCAGCGGCCCTCGTGGCCGGCCGGGCACTGCTCGTCGGTGGCGATCACGGAGTCTCCGGTCCGGTAGCGCAGGGCCGGGAAGCCCGTGAGGCGCAGGGGCGTGATGACGAGCTCGCCCCGCTCGCCCTGGGCGGTCGGGCTCATGTCCGCGTCGAGGATCTCGCAGACGAACTCGTTCTCGTCGACGTGCAGCCCATGCCCCTCGACGCAGGGATCGCCGAATGGCCCCGCCTCCGTGAGGCCGGCGTGATCCACGCAGACCACGCCGAGCCCGTCCTCGATGCGGGAGCGAACGCCGGGCAGGGAGCCGCCGGGCTCACCCGTGCAGAGGACCCGGTCGAGGGAGTCGAAGGCTGACTCGAGCCGCTGCTCGACCGCCACCTCGAGCAGGTGGAGCGCGTACGTCGGGGTGCACCAGAGGGTTGTCGCCTCCACCTCGGCGATGGTCTGCAGCCGCTGCACGGAGCCCATCCCGCCGAGCGAGATCCCCATCGCGCCCATCTCCTGGAGCCCCTCCTTGGCCGCCCAGAACTGGACGTGAGGCCCGAAGGAGAAGGCGAGCGCGACGCGATCGTCGGTGCCCAGCCCCGCGGCCCGCATCGTGTGCGCGAAGCGCTCACGCCACCAGGCCCAGTCCTCCGCCGTCTCGAGGACCCGCAGCGGATGGGCAGTCGTCCCGCTGGTCTGGAAGAGCTGGGTGTAGTGGTCGAGCGGGTAGGTGAGGTTCGTGCCGAAGGGTGGATGGCGCTCCTGATCGACGACCAGGTCGCGCTTGGTCAGCGGGCGCAGCTCGCCGAGGGTGGGCCGGTCGCCCAGCTCGAGGGCCTCGACGCGGCCGCGCTGAAAGGGGTTGCGATCGAGCACGAGCTCGAGCAGATCCGCCAGGCGCTCCTCCTGGTCCGCCGCGCCTGGTCGAATGCCGACCCCCGGGCCATCGGCCGTCAAGGCCGCCTCCTGATCACGCGCTTGAGCTGGGTCCGCATATTGCCCCTCCCAGCGCACACTATCCGATAAGTCAGAGTATTTGTCAGGTACACGTCAGTTGCTCGTGATGACGACCTTCATCACCTCGGCCGGGTTCTCCATCGCGTAGGCGAGCGCCTCCGGCGCCTCTTCCAGCGAGAATCGCCGGGTGATCAGGGGCTGCAGAAGTGCCTCGTTGCCCTCGACGAAGCGCACTGCCTGGGTGAACTCCTCGGGGCCGCAGCAGCTCACGCCGAGCAGGTCGACCTCCTTCTCGGTGAACGTCCCGATCCGCAGCGGGACATCCTCGCCCGACATCCCGACCACCGTCACCCGCCCGGCCGAGGCGACCATGTCGACGGCGGCGCGGATCGGATCGGGCACGCCCGTCGCGTCGATCACCAGCGGCGGGCCCTCGCCCCCGGACCATTCGCGGCAGGCCTCGACGACCTGATCGCGGTCCTCCCAGAGCAGGCCCTCGGCGCCGCTCGCCGCTCCGAGGTCGAGCCGGCTCTGGATGCGGTCGACGAGCAGGGTCGTGGCCCCGCGCTCGCGTGCCAGCAGGTGGGACGCCTGGCCGATCGGGCCGGCGCCGAGGATCACCACGCGCTCCCCCTCGGCGATGCGCGCCCTGTGCACCGTGCGGACGCCGATCGAGAACGGCTCCGCGAGCGCGGCCGTGGCGGGCTCGTCGGTCGCGATCGCGAAGACCTGCGACTCGGGGACCCGCAGCTTCTCCTGGAGGCCGCCGTCGGTGTGGATCCCGATCAGGCTGAAGTTGTCGCAGACGTTGCCGCGGCCGACCCGGCAGGGGTAGCACTCGCCGCAATTGCTGAGCGGGAGGATGCAGACGCGGTCCCCGACGCTGAGGCGGCCACTCGTCTCCGGGCCAAGCTGGTCGATTGTGCCGGTGAACTCGTGTCCCTGGATGCGCGGGAAGGGCGAATCCTCGAAGATCTGGAGCTCGCCGCTGAAGAAGTGGAAGTCGGAGCCGCAGATCCCGACCGCGTCCGGGTGGACGATCACCTCTCCCGGACCGGGCGCCGCGGGCTCGGGAACATCGAGAACCTCCATCTCTCCGACTCCCCGAGTAACCGCAGCGAGCACGGCAACAACCTAGAGGATTTGGTCAATTGGCTCAAACCTTGGCCATCGCCGCGAGCCACTGCTCGAAGCTGGGGCCGGCGAGCTTCGCGCCCGGGTTGGGCAGCACGGCTCCCTCCGCATAGGCGGCAGCGTCCGGGTCGCCGGACTGACGGCTCTCGCGGATCTCGAGCGAGTCCCCTCGGCTGGCGAAGAGCGCGGCGGCCACATCGGCGAGACGCTCCTCACGCGGGCCGGCGACCTCGGTGATCCTGCCATTCTCGATCTCCGGCTCCTCTGCCGCGTCGGCGAGGGTTTCGGCGACGACGCGGGCGGCCACGGGCTGCGTTCGCATCTCGGGCAGATAGGCGACGCCGTCCTCGGTCATCCACCCGACGAACTCGTCGAAGAACTCGTGGAACTGTGCCGCGCGAACGATCCGGACCGGGAGCGGGCCCTCGAGCAGCGCCTGCTCCTGCGCCATCTTCGCGGCGTTGTAGCCGCCCTCGAACTTGTCGATGCCGATGATCGAGACGACGACGATCCGCCCCGCCCCCGCTTCCGCGCCGGCTCGCTGGAGGTTCCGGGCCGAAGCGGTGAAGAACTCCGTTGCCGCTTCCTGGTCGGGCGTGGGCCACGTCGCGGTGTCGATGATGGTCTCGACGCCGGCGAGTGCCTCGTCGAGACCCTCGCCGCTGACCACGTCGATCCCCTTGGATCGCGCGATCGGGACCACCTCGTGTCCACGCTGCTCGAGGACCTCGACGAGGTGCGTTCCGAGCCGGCCGGTGGCTCCCGTGACCGCAATCTTCTGGTTCCTGTCTTCCGTCTGCATCGCTCTTCCTTTCCAAGCGCAGACGCGCTTTCCGCCGTTTCACCCTTACGACGAACGGGACCCGTTCAGATCGACACGCACTACCCCAGGCTGACCTCCTCGCGGAACGACGACGGCATCGCCCCGCCGTCGATCAGGACAACCGCTCCGGTGATGAAGCTCGCCGCCGGGGAGCCCAGCATCAGCACCAGGCCCTTGAGCTCGTCGGTCTCCGCCATGCGGCCGACCGGGATCAGATCGGCCCAGATTCCCTCGATCCGCTCGTTCGGCAGCTCGCCGCTGCCGATCCGGGTGCGGAACGGGCCAGGGGCGATCGCGTTGACGTTGACGCCGTGGGGCGCGAGCTCGACGGCCGCCTGGCGGACGACGTGGATAACGGCCGCCTTCGTCGCCGCGTAGGAGTAGCCGACCAGCGGCTCCACCTTGAGGCCCGCGTTCGAGGCGGTGACGACGATCTTGCCGCTGCCCTGCTTCTTCATCACCTCGGCGGCCGCACCCATGGAGAAGACGATTCCGTTGAGATTTACGCCGACCACCTTGTCCCAGGCCTCCGACTCGATGGCCGCGATGCCGCCTTTCGGATCGGTGATGCCCGGCTCCAGTGAGATCCCCGCATTGGCGTAGAGGACATCGACCCCACCCTGGTCGGAGACCACGTCGTCGATCAGCCCCTGCACCTGGTCGCGGTCCGAGACGTCGAGCTGGAAGGAGCGGACCTGCCCGCCGGCGTCGGCCAGCCGTGAGGTCTCCTGATCGAGCCTCGCGGCGTCCAGGTCGGCGAGGGTCACCCGGGCGCCCGCGTCGGCCATCACCTCGGCCATCGCCAGCCCTAGCCCGCTGGCGGCGCCGGTCACCACCACTCGCGCGTCGCGCACGTCGAAGAGATCCTCTATCGAGCTCATCGCATCCTCCCCAAACCGACATAGTTCTCCGCCAGGGTGGCCGCCGCGGCCCTGGACGAGCAGACGTAGTCGAGCTGCGAGCGGCGCAGCCCCCTCATGAAGCCGTCGTCATCCGGAAAGCGGTGGAGCATCCAGGTCATCCACCAGCTGAAGTGCTGGACGCGCCAGACTCGGCGCAGGCAGGCGTCCGAGTAGGCGTCGAGCAGTGAGCCGTCGCCGCCCTGCAGGAACTTGGTGAGGGCCTCGCCCAGCACCTGCACGTCGGCCACCGCCAGGTTCAGCCCCTTTGCTCCCGTCGCCGGGACGATGTGGACGGCATCGCCGGCGAGGTAGAGGCGGCCGTACTGCATCGGCTGCGCCACGAAGCTGCGCAGCGGCGCGATCGCCTTCTCCACGATCGGTCCCTCGTTGAGCGTCCAGCCGTCGTCCCGGGCCAGCCTCAGGTGGAGCTCCTCCCAGATCCGCTCGTCGGGCCAGTCCTCGAGCGAGTCCTCGGGGTCGCACTGGACGTAGAGCCTGCTCAGCTCCGGGGAGCGCAGGCTGTGCAGCGCGAAGCCGCGCTCGTGAGGCGCATAGATCAGCTCCTCGGTCGAGGGCGCGACCTGCGCCAGGATCCCGAGCCACGCGAACGGGTAGTCGAGCTGGTTGAAGCTGAGCACGCGGTCGGGCACCGACGGGCGGCTGACGCCGTGGAACCCGTCGCAGCCGGCGATCGCGTCGCAGCGCAGCTCCCGCTCGGCCCCCTCGTGGGTGAAGCGGATGCTGGGCTTGTCCGAGTCGATCCCGTGCAGGCTGACGTCGTCGACCTCGAAGAGCAGCGGGCCGCCCGCCTCCAGCCGCGCCGCGATCAGGTCCTTGACCACCTCCTGCTGGCCGTAGATCGTGATCGCTCGCCCCTCGGCGAGCTCCTCGAACGGGATCCGGTGGCCCTGGCCGTCGTAGCGGAGCTCGATCCCCTGATGGATCAGGCCCTCGCGGTGGAGCCGGTCTGCGAGACCGAGCTCGGTGAGCAGGTCAACCGTGCCCTGCTCGAGGACGCCCGCCCGGACCCGCTGCTCGACGTAGTCGCGACTGCGGTCCTCCAGCACGACGGACTCGATTCCCTCACGCTGCAGGAGATGTGAGAGGACCAGGCCCGCCGGGCCGGCGCCCACGATCCCGACCTGAGTCCGTGACAGCTGATCGCCTTCCATGCTCTCCTCGCTCGCTCCCTCGCTAGCCCGGCCGAACCCTAGATGACGGCCTCCGGATCCCAGCGGAATCGGCGGCCCCAAGCTCGAAGCGGCGGGTCAGCGCGATGGTGCCGGCGGCCGCCAAGGCGAGCCCGGCGCACAGCGACCAGGCAGCGGCGAAGTGGTCGTGCTCCGCGAGCAGGCCGACCAGCAGCGGGCCGCCGGCCGCCCCGGCGAAGAGGCCGGACATCATCACGCCGACCGCCCAGGCGGGGGCGTCGGGACGACGCGAGACCACCGCGAGCGTCAGCGTGCCCGGCCAGGACCAGCCGATGCTCCCCACGATCAGCGCCGCCAGCACGATCACCGCCGGCTCTCCCGCGATCAGCAGCAGGTAGCCCACGACGCTCCCTGCCAGGATCAGTGCGGTGAGCCGCAGCGGGTCGGCCCCCGAGCGGTCCGCGACCATTCCCAGCCCCACCCGGCTGACCGTGGCCGCCAGGCTGACGGCTCCGAGGAGCAGGCCGGCGGCGCCCTCGCTGATCCCCTGGTCGATGGAGTATGTGACCAGGAAGGCGATGAAGCCGACGCCGGCGGCGCTCGCCAGGACGGCCGCGACCGCGAGCGCGCGAATCGACGTGACGTGGTGAGGCGTGACCTCCGGCTGCGCGTGGAGCCGGGGCGGCTCCCCAGGCGCCGGCGCGGGCGCGAGAGCGACGGCAACGACGGCCAGCGCGGCGGCCACGACGTATGCCCATCGCCAGCCGAAGGGAATCGCCACGGCCGGCAGCGCGACCCCCGCGAGCAGGGCCCCGATCGAGGCGCCGGACTGCTGCGCCCCGAACGCCAGGCCGTGCCGTCCGGTTTCGACGGTGCGCCTCAGCAGGGCGCTCACGGCCGGACCGCCGAGCGCGTTGCCGAGGCCGGCGAAGACCAGGATCCCGATCAGCACCGGAGCGGAGTGCGCGAGGGCCGCGACAGCGACGCACGACGCCGCCGTGAGCGCCGCGCCGAGCTGCATGCCTCGCCTCGCGCCGATCCTCTCGACCAGGTGCCCGCCCGGGGTCGAGCTCAGCATGCAGGTCAGGTAGAAGGTCGCCACCGCAAGCCCGAGGACCGAGTCGCCGAACGAGAAGTCGTGGCGGATCCGGGGGGCGAGGCTGGCCGTGAGGAACCCGGGGAGCACACCGGCGACGATCAGTGCCGTCCCGGTGGTGACCGATCTACGCACTCGCCGCCGCGGCGTGCAGGTGCTGCAGGGCGTCGGCCCCCACATAAGCCAGCCCGAGCGGCGACCCCGCATCCGTCAGGGCATGCCAGAGGTTGCCCGCCTCAGACGCCGCGGCCACCAGAAGCCATTGCTTCTCGAATTGGTGCAGCACCAGCGTCGGGACGCCGCCCACCGATTCAACCCGCAGGCTGCCGGGCGCACAGGGTGACGCCCCGGCCCGGGACAGGACCTCGCGCGCGTAGGGCCCGGTGAGGCAGACCGCGACGCGATCGGAGGTGACGTCCTCGATCCGCGTCTCCGAGCGTGCGCTCTCCTCGAGGTCGGCGCGCACCCGCGCGGCCTTGCTTGGCGACGCGAGCACGAGCAGCAGCTCCTCGGAGACAACGCACCACCAGGCGTCGGCGGCCTCGATGGCGCGTCCCGGCCGCAGCTCCCTCCCCGACGGATACATGTCGGCGATCGCGGGCGCGGCGTCGCGCACCTCGAACTTGCTGATGCTCGAGACATCGGCAAGGCCGGCGGTGGCGCGGCTGACCGCTATCTCCGACGCCAGGGAGCCGAAGTCGGCCGCGACGACCCAGCCCTCCCGTTCGGTCATATGGGCGCCGGAGCGCTTCAGCACGTCATCCAGGGGACTGAGCAGGCAGCCCATCAGCCCCAGACCTCGTGCGCGACCTTGCCGAGCAGCTCGAGCTTCGCCTTCTGATCGTCGAAGGTGACGAGGTTCCCAGGCAGGGTCGAGGCGAAGCCGCACTGCGGGCTCAGCGCCAGCCGCTCCAGGGGAATGAACTTCGAGGCCTCCTCGATCCGCTCCTTGAGCTGATCGGCGTCCTCGAGCTCGGGCTCCTTGGTCGTGATCAAGCCCAGCACCACGGTCTTGCCCTCGGGGACGAAGCGCAGCGGCTCGAACGTCCCGGCCCGGGGGGAGTCGTACTCGGCGAAGATCCGATCGCACTCCAGGTCGGTGAAGAGCTGCTCGGCGATCGCGTCGTAGCCCCCCTCGACCGACCACATCGAGCGGTGGTTGCCGCGGCAGAGGTGAACCGCCCAGGTGACATCGGGGAAGGCCCTGATCAGCTGGTTGTCGCGCTCGATCATCTGCCCGAGCCAGGTCTCGGTGTCGAGCCCGAGATTGCGCAGGTTCTCCTGGCCCTCCTCGCTGACCAGGTGGGTGTAGCGGGGGGAGTCGAGCTGGAAGTAGTCGCAGCCGGCCTCGGCCGTCTCGCCGACGATCTGCTTCATCAGCTCGATCACCTCGTCCATGTAGGCCTCGCGGTCGGGGTAGACCTTGTCCGAGTAGCCGGGGACCCAGAGCACGCTCGCGTAGGTCATGCCGGCGAGCGTCGCCTTCGCCGGCCGATCGCTGTTCGCGCTGACGAACCTGTATTCCTCGAGCGGAAGGTTGTGTCGGATGCCGAGCTTCTCGGTCACGGCGGGAAGCTTTGGAGGCGGCCCCTCCGGCTTGTCGGCGGAGCCGTGGAACATGACCGGCGCCGGGACCTCCGGGTTGTACCCGGAGAGGCTGTCCGTGAGCGGGTCGAACCAGAACCGGCGGCGCACCTCGCCGTCGGTGAGCACCTCGATGCCGGCCTCCTCCTGCAGGGCGATGTTTCGTTTCCCCTCCTCCTCCTGGAGGGCCTCGAGCTCCTTGGGATCCATCTCGCCCCGCTCGTCGCGCTCCATCGCCTGCTTGAGCTCGTCGTGGCGCAGCAGGCTCCCGACGATCTCGCAGTGAAATCCGTTGCTCGACATCTGTGGCTCTCCTCTCTTCTCTTCCTTGCGTTAGCTCTTGGCGAGATCCGCCAGGTTGATCAGCGACGCGCCGGGGATCCGCTCCAGGACGTCGCGGTTGTCCAGGACGATCTCCAGGTTCCGGAGGGCGATCCGGGCGTGCTCCCGCGCCAGCGCCTCGGCGCGCGCGCCCTGGCGCCGCTCGATCGCAACGATCAGGCCGCGGTGATGCTCCTGGGCGATCACCAGGATCTCGCGGGACTCGGGAAGCTCGGCCTGTCCTTGGACCAGTGCGCTCGGCGAGGCGAACGGGAGGGCGACGATCCGCTCCAGCTCGCGGTAGAGGACGGGGCTCGCCGCGGCCTCCACGAGCAGCTCATGGAAGGCCCGGTTGCACTCCACGTACTGCCAGAAGGAGTCGACGTCCGAGCGGTGCACGAGCGGGTCCATCTCATCGCTCAGGCGGCGCATCCTGGTCAGCTGATCGGCGGTCGCGCCGCGTTCCGCCGCGAACCTGGCCGCCGTCCCCTCCAGGACTCCGCGGAGCTCGATCGCGTCGTGGATCTCGTCCCGGGTGAACTCCCGGACGGCGTAGCCGCCGCCGTCGATGTTCTCCAGCAGGCCCTCGTGCTGCAGGGTTGCGAGTGCCAGCCTGAGTGGAGTCCGGGAGACACCGAGCCGCTCCACCAGGGGCAGCTCCGACATTCGGGTGCCGGGAGGGAACTCGCCATTGAGCAGCAGGTCCCTGAGGCTGAGCAGGGCCCGCGTGGTCTGCGAGGTGGGCTCGCCATCGACGGCCTTGACCGCTTTGCCGGCTTCGCCGTTAGCGGCCAATTGTGCGTCCCTTGTATGCAGAATGCCTATGCATCACCCAAAAAGCGCGAGTCGCCCCGCGTCGAATAACGTCCGCTCCTCACCTGTTGCATACAGGATCCCGGTGAGGCAAGATACACGGCGAACCGCCGGGAACGGAATCCCGGCGTCGAGAGGAGGAGGACTTGATGGAGGTTGCGACTCAGACCGAGGTCCGTACGGGGACCCTGATCACCGATCAGATCCTCGACGGCAAGATCTACAGCGGTGGCTGGCAGCAGACGAGCGAGCGGCTCGAGGTGCACAACCCCGCCACCGATGAGCACCTCGCCTCGGTCGGATCCGCGACGCGAGACGACGTCCTCAAGGCTTCGAAGCTGGCGGCGGAGGCGCAGCCCGGCTGGGCCGCGACCCCGGGGCCCGAGCGAGCCAAGCTCCTTCACGCCGCCGCCGACGCGCTCGAGAGCGCGCACGACGAGATCGAGTGGTGGCTGATCCACGAGGGCGGCGGAGTTCCGCAGAAGGCCGCGTTCGAGGTGGGCGAGGCCGCGAAGGAGCTGCGCGCGGCCGCCGCGCTGACCTCGATGCCGATCGGCGAGGTGCTGCCCAACGAGCAGGGCCGGATCAGCATGGCGAAGCGCCTGCCGGTCGGGGTCGTCGGCGTGATCGCGCCGTGGAACTTCCCGATGATCCTGGCGATGCGCTCCGTCGCGCCGGCGCTCGCACTCGGCAACGCGGTCCTCTTGAAGTGCGACCCGCACACACCGGTCTCCGGCGGGCTGGTCTTCGCCCGGGCGTTCGAGGAGGCCGGCTGGCCGGACAACGTCTTCCAGGTCCTGCCCGGCGGAGTCGAGCCGGGCGAGGCGATCTGCGAGGCGCCGGAGATTCGAATGGTCTCCTTCACGGGCTCCACCCGCGCGGGCCGCGCGGTCGGCGCGCTCGCGGGCGGGAACCTGAAGCGGGTCGCGCTCGAGCTCGGCGGCAAGAGCTCGTTCATCGTCCTCGACGACGCCGACATCGAGAAGGCGACCTCCTGCGGAGCGTTCGGCACCTTCTTCCACCAGGGCCAGATCTGCATGGCCTCGGGGCGGCACCTCGTCCACGAGTCGATCGCGGACGACTACATCTCGCTGCTCGCCGAGCGTGGCGGCCGGCTCCCCGTCGGGGACCCGGGCAAGGAGGAGGTCGCGCTGGGACCGATCATCAACCGGCGCCAGATCGACCGGGTGCAGGAGATCGTCGACGACGCCGTCAGCAATGGCGCCGAGCTGAAGACGGGCGGCAAGGGGGACGGACCCTTCTTCCCGCCGACGGTGCTCTCCAAGGTCACTCGGGACATGCGCGCGTGGAACGAGGAGATCTTCGGACCCGTCGCGCCCGTGATGACCTTCTCCGACGAGGACGAGGCCGTCGCGATCGCCAACGACACTGAGTACGGGCTCTCCGGCGCGGTCTTCACCTCCTCGCACGAGCGCGGGCGTGAGGTTGCCGACCGGCTCGACACCGGCCTGGTCCACATCATGGACTCGACCGTGTACGACGACCCGGTTGCCCCGTTCGGCGGCAGGGGGGCCTCCGGCAACGGCGGCCGCTTCGGCGGTCACTTCAGCGTCGAGGAGTTCACCGAGGTGCGCTGGATCACCGAGCAGCCGGAGCAGGCCAGCTACCCGTTCTAAGCCACCCGCTCTCAGTCGTAATAGGTTCTGGCCTCCACACAGTCCCCTACATATAAGGAGCAAGGAGAGCCAGTGCAGTTCAACCTGGATGCCTTAGGGCAATGGACCCCGGGGCGCGCCACATCCGTCGGCAGAGATGCGCTCAGCGCATACGCGCAGGCGACGAACGAGTCGGCGCCGGCAGCGCTCGCCGGCACGGTCGCCACCCCCGTGTTCGCGATCGTCCCGGTTTGGAACGTCCTCCAGGAGGCGGCCACGTCGGTCGCGCCCGAGGAGGCGCGAACCCGCGTGGTGCACGGCGATCAGGACATCCGGATCTCGATTCCGATCCAGCCGGGCATGACGGTGCGCTCGCGGGCGGCGGCGGTGGGCGTCCACGTCAAGGAGTCCGGGACCACCGTGGTGCTCAAGACCGAGAGCCTCGACGGCGACAACCGCCTGCTGAACGAGCAGTACGTGACCGAGTTCTACCGGGGCATCTCGGGTGGCACCGGCGGCGGCGAGGAGGCCCCCGACCACCGGATGCCCGACGACCTGGGCGCCTCGGAGCCGGTGGCGACACCGACCTATCCCATCGCGGAGGACCAGACCCAGCGGTATGCCGAGGCCTCCGGTGACCACAACGCCTTCCATCTCGACGACGAGGTGGCGCGCGCGGCGGGCCTGCCCGGGATCATCGTCCACGGGCTCTGCCTGATGGCGTTCGCCGGCCGTGCGGTGCTCGCCTCGCAGGAGATCGAGGATCCCGCCGCCATCGAGCGGCTCGCGGTGCGCTTCTCGCGCCCGATGGCGCCGGGCGACGCGCTCACGACCCGCGTCCGCCGCCCGCTTGAGGGCGCCGTGGGATTCGACGCGGTGAACGGAGCCGGCGAGGTGGTCCTCAAGGACGGGCTGGCCGAGCTTCGGGAGCAGGCGTCGCCCCCGTGATCGACCTCGACGCGGTCCAGGCGATCGACGTCCATACCCACGTCGAGGTCTCGGCCGACGGACACGACCCCATCCCCCCGAAGCTCCGGGAGGCATCGCAGAAGTACTTCCGCGACGGCGGCGGCACCCCCACGATCGACGACGTCGGCGCCTACTACCGCGAGCGCAAGATGGCCGCCGTGGTCTTCACGGTTGACTGGGAATCCCAGTCGGGGCGCCCGCCGGTCTCCAACGAGGAGGTCCTGGAGGGCGCCGCCTCCTACGACGACGTCCTGATCCCCTTCGCGAGCGTCGACCCCGCCCGCCCCGATGCGGTCGAGCGCGCGCGGAGGCTGATCGACGGGTACGACGTCCGCGGCTTCAAGTTCCACCCCAACCTCCAGGCGTTCTTCCCGAACGATCGCGCCGCCTACCCGCTGTACGAGGTGATCGCCGAGGCGGGGCTGCCCGCCCTGTTTCACACGGGCCACAGCGGGATCGGCTCGGGCCTGCCCGGTGGCGGTGGGGTGCGGCTCAAGTACTCGAACCCGATCCACGTGGACGACGTGGCCGCCGACTTCCCGGGGCTGCCAATCGTGCTCGCCCACCCCTCCTTCCCATGGCAGGACGAGGCGCTCTCGATCGCCATGCACAAGCCGGAGGTCTACATCGACCTCTCCGGCTGGTCGCCGAAGTACTTCCCGCCCCAGCTCGTGCGGTACGCGAACACCCTGCTCAAACGGCAGGTTTTGTTCGGCTCCGACTTCCCGATGATCACGCCCGAGCGCTGGCTCAGGGATTTCGAGCGGCTGGAGATCGATGACGAGGTGAGACCCCTGATCCTGAAGGAAAACGCGGCGAGATTGCTTGATTTAGGCACGGATTAAGGCACGTGAAAACAAACCAAACGAAATGACTTTCTTGGTATAGGATCACGCCAGGGCCGCCGGAACCGACCGACGGCACGCTGACAGAGGAGGAGAGATCGGTGAAGAGGTACTTCGGCTCGAAGAGAGGACGATCCGTAACCACGCTGGTTGTGGTGGCGGCCGGCCTGTCGTTGGTCGTCGCCGCGTGCGGCGGCAGCGGAAGCAAGAGCAGCAACAGTGGATCAGTCGTAGACAATCCAAAGTGCGGCAACGGCAACGGTCAGAAGCCCACGGGTAGTCCGATCAAGATCGGCGCGATCGCGACGAAGCAGCCCGGTACGGACTTCACCGATGGCGAGAACGCAGCCAAGGCGTACTTCGACTGCGTCAACGCCAACGGTGGTGTGAATGGTCACCCGATTCAGTACATCGCGGAGACCGAGCAGACCGACCCGGCGCAGGACGCAGCACTGGCGCGCAAGCTGATCGAAACCGACGGCGTGGTTGGCATGGCCGGCGGGTTCAGCCTGATCGAATGCGACGTCAACCACACCTACTACGAGCAGAAGGGCGTGGCCGTGCTGAACGCGGGCATCGCGCCTTCGTGCTGGGCCTCGCCGAACAGCATCCCGGTGAACATGGGCCCGCGCTACAGCTCGGACGGCGCTGTGCAGGCAGTGATCCGGCAGGACGTCGACAAGATCGCGTTCGACCAGTCGAACGTCCCGGGCACGGGCTACATCGCAGCCGGCCCGAAGATCGTCGCCGACGCTGCTGGTGTGCCGATCAGCGAATCGACCGACAACGTGCCGATTCAGGACGCGAACTCGGTCGCAGTCCGGTTGACCCAGGAGGCCGGCCCGAACGGGGCCGTCGTCCTCAACTTCACGCCGCCTGAGGCGCTGAAGATTCTCCAGGCCGCTCAGCAGCAGGGCCTCGAGGACAGCGTCAAGGCGTGGGGTTGCTCGACGCCGTGCAACACCGACTTCCTGGCGCAGGCGCTGGGGACGAAGTGGGACGGCAAGCTGCTCGTCAACGCCGAGCTCAACGTGACCGACTTCGACGGTCCCGACTCAGAGCTGTACCGGTCGGTGATCAAGAAGTACGGCCAGAGCGTGACCGGCGGTCTGGGCAGCTTCAGCCAGATGGGTTACCTGATGGGCGAGTTCATGACCAATGCACTGGAGAAGGTGCAGGGCGCCTACACGCTGAAGAGCGTGAACGACCAGGTCTTTGCCCTGAAGGATCAGAAGACGGACATCCTGTGCCGGCCCTGGTACACCGGGCATGCACCGCTGCACATCCCGAACAACGTCGACTGGACCACCACGCCGCAGAACGGCCACATGGTTCAGAAGGAGGATTGCTTCGACATCAGTGGGGATGAGCCGGACATCGCGAAGGTCCGCCAGATCCAGCAGGCGGATCCGAGCCTGACCGGCGGAAGTTGATCGGAGGGCTGTGAGTCACTGATGCCAAGCTGGCACGACTTCCAGCCCTTCATCGTCACCGGCCTGGCCCTCGGCGGGGTGTACGCCCTGTCGGGGGCCGGGATGGTGGTTCTGTACCGGACCACCGGGGTGTTGAACCTGGCCTTCGGCGCGGTCGGGGCGATGTCCGCCCTGATCGCCTGGGACCTGATCAACAACTCCCTGTGGCCCGAGTGGCCTTCCTACGGGGTCGCGGTGCTCTTCGCCGCGGCGGTCACACTGGTTTACGGCGTCATTCTCGGCCCGGCTCTCGCCAAGCGCGACGCGCTGGTCAAGGCGACCGCAACGCTGGGCCTCGCCCTGATCCTGCTCGGGACCATGTCCTGGATCTGGAGCGACAAGGCCCGCTCACAGGTGCTGCCGACTTCGACCCATGCCTTCGACATCGGCCAGGTGGCCGTCACCTGGACGCAGGTGATCGCCTTCGGCCTGGGGGTGGTGGTGGTCTTCGGTACCGGCGCCTTCCTCAAGTACACGAAGCTCGGCACCGCGATGCGGGGACTCGCCAACGACCGCGAGATCACCGCGACCCTCGGAGTCCCGGTGCGCTGGGTCGAGGCGCAGGCATGGCTCGTCTCGGGGATCCTCTCGGGGATCTCGGGGCTGCTGCTCTCGGACCTGGTTGGGCTCGACGCCGTCAGCCTGACCTTCCTGGTCATCTCGTCCCTGGCGGCGGCGCTGATCGCGCGCCTGCAGTCGCTGACCGTCACCTTCTTCGCCGCACTGGTGGTCGGATTGGTCAGCGCCCTGGCGACGCCGATCACCTCGATCTCCGAGTACCGCAACATGGCGCCGTTCGTGCTGGCGACCATCGCGCTGCTGGTGATCTCGCGCAAGCGCGAGATCTCGTTCACTGGGACGGGCCTGGGCAATGGACGCGGCTGAGGCTTCGGGCGGCAACCTGATCACACGGGCGATCCGCCCGGCGTCGAGCTTGAGCAGGGGCGACAGGATCCGCGCGGCGGTGATCGCCGTCCTGCTCGCCTTCGTCCTCCTTGTCCTGCCCTCGATGCTGAGCGCCTACTGGACCGACGTGGCGACCGCCGTCGCGATCTACACGATCGTCGCTCTCGGCCTCGGCCTGCTGATGGGCCGCGTCGGCCTCGTCTCCCTCGGGCAGGTGGCCGTCCTGGCGCTCGGTGCCTGGGTCGGTGCCCGGCTGCTGTTCGCCACCGGCCTTCCCTTCCCCGTCGTGACCATCATGACCGGGCTGATCACCATGGTCCTGGGCTCGCTGATCGGGCTCCCGGCGCTGCGGGTCAGTGGCCTCTACCTGGCGCTGATCACGTTGATGCTGGCCGGCGCGATCACCGTGGTGATCGCGGCGACGGACTTCCCGAACGGCGGCCCCGGCTTCCTTGGCCACACCAACGCGACGACCGGCGCCCAGGAGATCCGGCGTCCGAGCATCGCCACGGGCGAGCACGCCTTCTTCCGCTACTGCGTGATCTGGGCGGCGTTGATGTTCCTGCTTGCCCTCTGGCACGTGCGCGGCAAGCCCGGGCGAGCCTGGGCGACGATCCGCCAGTCCGAGCCGGCCGCGCTCGCCGCGGGCGTCAACATCAGCCTCTACAAGATGTGGGCCTTCGCGCTCGCTTCCTTCATGACAGGGGTTGCAGGCGCGCTGCTGGCCGGCAGCTCGGGCACCCTCTACAACCTCACCTTCCCCACCCAGGATTCGATCATCCTGCTCGCTGTCGTCCTGATGGGCGGGATCTACAGCCTCTGGGGCGCGGTGGTCGCGGGCATCCTCATCAAGCTGCTGCCGGCGTTGCTCGACAACTGGGGGCTACCCCCCGACCTGCTCACCATCATCTTCGGCCTCGGCGTCATCCAGGTGCTGACCACGGCCCCGGCCGGCCTGGTCGACCAGTTCCCGAAGGACATGGCGAAGCTCGGGCGGTACCTCTGGCGACTTGTGGGGAGCCCGGGAGGGCGGGCAGCCGGCGGCACGGCGGGGTCGGAATGATCAAGGTCGAGAGCCTCGAGGTGCGGTTCGGCGGGGTGAAGCCGATCGACCAGATGACCGTCACCTTCCCCGGCGGGACCTGCGGCCTGATCGGCCCGAACGGAGCCGGCAAGACCACCTTCTTCAACGTGCTCAGCGGCTTCGTCAAGCCGTCGGGCGGGACGGTCACGGCCTTTGACGAGAACCTGCTGGCGATGACCGACTTCCGCCGGGCGCGCTGGGGCCTGCGCCGAACCTTCCAGACCGAGCAGGCGATCGAGGAGCTCTCGCTCTACGACAACGTGGCGATGGTCGAGGAGCACTCGAGCAACAACGGCGGCACGTCCCGCCGCGACGACGTACTCGGCTCTCTCGATTTCGTCGGGCTCGGAGCCCTGGATCCCCAGACCAGGGTCGGGACCCTGGGAGCGCGCGAGCGGCGACTCGTGGAGATCGCCCGCGCCGTGGTCGGCAAGCCGCGGGCTGTACTCCTCGATGAGCCGGCGGCGGGACTGCCCGACGAGGAGACCGAGCACATGGGCAGCGTGATCCGGAAGATCCCCGAGCAGATCGGGGCATTGGTGATCCTCGTCGACCACGACATGAATCTGGTGTCCGCATGCTGCGAGCTCACCTCGGTGCTCGACTTCGGCAAGCTGATCGCCTCCGGCCCGACCGCTGAGGTGCTGCGGGACGAACAGGTGATCCGGGCGTATCTCGGAGCGGAGGAGATATGAGCCCGACCGCGTCTCAGAAGCCCGCCGAGAAGCCCGTCGAAGCCAAGAAGAAGGGCGACGTCCTCACCCTCGAGAACCTGACGGTCGCCCGCGGCGGCCGCCCAGTGGTCCGCGACGTCTCGCTGCGAATCGATCCGGGCGAGGTGACCGCGCTGCTCGGCCCCAACGGCGCCGGCAAGTCGAGCCTGGTGCTCGCCGTCAGCGGCGTTCTGCGACCCGAGTCCGGGTCGGTGAGGCTGAACGGAGCCGATTTGAGCGGGGCGCGACCGGAGAAGATCCGAGCCGCCGGAGTCGCGGTGGTCCCGGAGGGCAGGCGGCTGCTCTCGGAGCTCACCGTCGAGGACAACCTGCGCGTCGCGACCTACTCACTGTCCAAGGGTGAGGCCAATGCCGGCCTCGGCTATGCGCTCGAGATGTTCCCGGAGCTCAAGGCTCGGCTCGGCACCCGCTCCCGGTCGCTCTCCGGCGGCGAGCAGCAGATGCTCGTGCTGGCGCAGGCGCTGGTCTCGAAGCCCAAGTTCGTGCTCATCGACGAGCTCTCCCTCGGCCTCGCCCCGGTCGTCGTCAAGCGGCTGATCCCCACGATCGAGAAGTTGGCGGCGGAGGGCATCGGCGTCCTGCTGATCGAGCAATTCGCCACGATCGCCCTGGGGATGGCGAACGAGGCCTACGTGATGGGCCACGGGAAGATCGAGTTCTCCGGAACCGCCAGCGAGCTGAAACGCAAGCCCGAGCTGCTCCAGTCGGCCTACCTGACTCGATCCAGCACGACCAACGGAGACGAGGGAAAGAAATGACAGAGAGCTGGGACAAGGAGCGCCGGGGCCGGGCGCTAGAGCGCATGCTGACCATCCGCCGCTTCGAGGAGGCGGTCAACAAGCTCTTCCACGAGGAGCACGCCTTCATGACCCACTTCCACCTCTACATCGGCCAGGAGTCGACCGGGGTGGGCCTGATGGAGGCACTCGGAGACGGCGACAAGCTCGCCACCCACCACCGCAACCACGGCCATGTGCTCGCCCGCGGCTCCGACCCCAAGCGGGCGCTCGCCGAGATCCTCGGCCGCGAGACCGGCATGAACAAGGGCGCCGGGGGCACTCTGCACATGAGCGACCCCGACCTCGGCTTCATCTCCACCTCCTCGATCGTCGGCGGCAGCATCTCGCTCGCCAACGGCGCAGCCTTCGCGCTCAAGCAGGAGGGCGGCGACGCGATCGCCGTCGGGCTGTTCGGCGACGGCGCCCTGGAGGAGGGGATCGCCTACGAGTCCCTCAACCTGGCGGCGCTCTACGAGCTGCCGGTGCTGTTCGTCTGCGAGAACAACAGCGAGGGTGCGCTGGGCTCCGCGGGCGGCGGGTTCCCGACCTCCGTCTCCGCCGTCAAGGACCTGACCACGATCCCGAAGACCTTCGGGATCCCGGTCGAGACCGTGGACGGCCGCGACCTGGAGGCCGTCAACGAGCTCGCGGCCAAGGCGGTCAAGCACTGCCGCGCGCGCAAGGGACCGTTCTTCATCCACGCCGTGACCGAGCGGTGGGCGGGCAGCCAGCCGCTCTGGCCGGAGCTGACCACCGGGGAGCTCGACATCTCGATGGCGTGGGACGACTCCGCGATCTCCGGGGAGCACGCTGACTGGTACCGCGATCACGACCCGGTGCTGATCTACGCGCGCAAGCTGCTCGGATCCGATGACATCACCCAGGACGAATTGACCGCGATGGACGAGCAGCAGACCGCCCGGATCGCCGAGGCGCGCGAGTTCGCCATGGACAGCCCCCGCCCCACGCCCGAGTCCGCCCTCGAACACGTCTTCGCGTAAGGAGGATCCGATGCCGACCAAGAACTACGCCGACGCGATGCTCGACGTTCTGAGCAAGTTCATGGACGAGGACCCGAACTTCGTCGTGATGGGCAACGAGGTGCTCGGCATCGGCCCAGAGGGCATGCAGTTCGAGCCCTTCCAGAAGAAGTACGGGGATCGGATCCTCTTCCCACCGTGCTCGGAGGCCGCCTACACGGCGATGGCCGCGGGCGCGGCGATGTGCGGGCACCGGATGTTCGCCCACCTCGGGCTCGCCTCGTTCACCTATCCCGCGATCTCCTCGATCGCCAACGAGATCTCGACGGCGCGAACCTCGTCGGGCGGCACGATCGGCGTGCCCGTCACGCTCCACATCAGCCACGGCCTCCTGCACGGCGGCGGCGCACAGCACTCGGAGAGCCCGTTCGGCATGTACTGGAACCTTCCCGGCATCGAGATCGCCGCTCCCTCCGGGGCCAAGGAGGTCAAGGGCCTGCTGACGACGGCGATCAAGTCGGACAACCCGACGATCGTGCTCACCCACGCGTTCGGCTACGGGGCCGAGGACGACGTCCCCGACGGCGACTTCGAGATCCCGTTCGGGCAGGCCGACGTCAAGCGCGAGGGCGACGCGGTGACCATCGTCGCCTGCTCGATGATGACCTCGGTGGCGCTCGGCGCCGCGGACGAGCTGGCCGGGGAGGGCATCAACGCCGAGGTGGTCGACCTCCGCACATTGGTTCCCCTCGACGAGAAGACGATCCTCGACTCGGTCGCCAAGACCGGCCGGCTGATCGTCGCCGACGAGGGCCGCATGCACTGCGGGGTGGCCTCCGAGATCGCGGCGATGGTCAGCGAGAAGGCGCTCGATTCCCTGAAGGCGCCGGTCGCCCGCGTGGCGCGGATGGACGCCCCGGTCGCGGCGAACCAGGTCCAGGAGGGCTACATCTCGCCCTCGGCGGAGAAGCTGGTCTCGGCCGCGAGGCAGGTCGTCGGCGAAGTTCCCGCCGCGGCGGCCTAGCGACAGAGGAGCGGCGGTGATGTCCAGATGCCGCTGACGAAGCTGGAGCACGTCCTGGTGCTGACCGAGGACATCGAGGTCACGCGCGACTTCTACCGCGACGCGGTGGGCCTGGAGGTGGGCGACCGGCCGCCCCTGGAGTTCCCGGGCTACTGGCTCTATGCGAACGGGGTGCCCTGCGTCCACGTCGCCGACCGCGCCGCCTATACGAAGCATTCGGAGGCCACCGGGATCCCGGCGTCCCCGCCCGCCGACGGCACCGGGTCGCTCGACCATCTCGCCTTCTCGGGGGACGACCACGACGAGGCCATGGCGCGCCTCGAGCGCAGCGGGATCGAGGCGAAGCACAACACCGTCCCCGGCGTCGGGATGCGCCAGCTGTTCTTCGAAGACCCCAACGGGGTCAAGATCGAGATCAACGTGATGCCCGCCGAGGGCGACAAGGAGGAATGACATGGCCACGACAGACAACGGCGTCGAGCTGGTGGGCGCGTACTGGACGACCGCCGGCCCGACGCAGCCGCACACGGGCCAGGAATGGAGCAACTTCGATTTCGCCGACCGCTGCGCCGAGGCGTCCAAGGCCGGGATGAAGGGAATCGGCATCTGGCACGCGGACCTGGCGCACACCCTCGAGAGCCGCAGCCTCGACGACGTCAAGAAGCTGCTCGACGACAACGGCTTGCGCTACCTCGAGCTCGAGTTCATCTGGGGCTTCTTCGAGGACGAGGGGACCGACGGCCGCAGGGAGTCCGACGAGCTCCGGGACCTGTTGCTCGAAGGTGCCGCCGCGCTCGGGGCCCATCACGTCAAGGTGGGCAACATCCCCGGCGTCCCCTGCGAGCTGGACAAGGTCACCGAGCGCTACGCCGAGCTCTGCGCCCACGCGGCCGAGAGGACCGACGCCGTGATCGCCTACGAGTTCATGCCGTTCGACGTCAACGTCGACAGCCTCGACGCGGCGTTGGCGGTGGTCGAGGGCGCCGGCGCCAAGAACGGCGGCCTGGTGATCGACACCTGGCACATGTCGAAGCTCGGGATCGCCCCCGACGACCTGAAGCGGATCCCGCTCGAGTACCTGACCTGGGTGGAGCTCAGCGACGGGAAGCTCGAGTGGATGGAGGACCGCATCGAGGAGACCACCAGGTTCCGCAAGCTGCCCGGGGAGGGCGAGTTCGACATCCGCGGCTACATCAGGGCCGCCCAGGAGATGGGCTACGACGACGCCTGGGGCATCGAGGTGCTCTCCGACGAGTTGCGCGCCGAGCCGATCGACGAGATGTACAGCCACGCGTTCGCGGCGACCATGTCGCAGTTCCAGCCCGTCGCTGCGTGACGCCGCTCGACGGCGAGCGCGCGCTCGACCTGCTGCGGACGATGTGGCGGATCCGCATCTTCGAATCGCGGGTGGGCCAGCTCAAGCGGGCCGACGAGGTCTACGGCCTGATCCACCTGAGCGAGGGCCAGGAGGCCGTGGCGGCCGGCGTCTGCGCCCAGCTCCGCGACGACGACGCCGTGTACTCAGGTCATCGCGCGCATGGCCACGCGATCGCCAGGGGAGCCCCGCTCGACCGGGTGATGGCCGAGCTGATGGGACGCGAGGACGGCCTCTGCCGCGGCCTCGGCGGATCGATGCACCTCGTTGACACGGAGCACGGGTTCATGGGCGCAACCGGGGTGGTCGGCGGCAACATCCCGATCGCGCTGGGAAGCGCCCTGGCGGCCCGCCTGGACGGCGGCGACCAGGTGGCCGTCGTCTTCTTCGGCGACGGCGCCGTGCAGGCCGGCCACTTCAACGAGACCATCAACCTGGCCACGCTCTGGGGCCTGCCGCTGATCCTGGTCTGCGAGAACAACGGCTTCGCCGAGTTCACCCCGCGCTCGGCCCACACCAAGGTGGAGCGGGTCAGCGACGTCGTCGCCCCCTACGGGCTCCCTCGCGAGACCGTCGACGGCAACGACCTGGCCGCGGTCTGGGAGACGTTCGGGAGCTTCCTCGCCGGGGCCCGCAAGGGCGAGGGCCCGATGCTGCTCGAGTGCCTGACCCATCGCCTGCGCGGCCACTACGAGGGCGATCCCGGCCAGTACCGCGAGGCGATGGCGGATGAGGAGTGGCAGCGGAAGGATCCGATCCTGCGCCTGCAGCGGGCCGCGGCCGGGGCGGGCTGGTTCGACGAGCAGGCCGCGGCGGACGTGGAGGCCGAGGCGCGGGAGGCGGTCGAGGCGGCGATCGAGTTCGGCCGCGCGCAGCGCCTTTCCATCCCCTGAGCTGGCGGCGAGCCTCGTCTACGCAGACTCCGAGGCGAGCTGATGCCGCAGGCCACCTTCGTACAGGCCGTCAACGCAACGCTGGCCGACGCGATGCGCGCCGACGAGGACGTCCTGGTGATCGGCGAGGACGTCGCCGAGGGGGGGCCCTACACGGTGACTGCCGGCCTGGCCGAGGAGTTCGGCACCGAGCGCGTCCTCAACACCCCGATCAGCGAGGCCGCGATCTGCGGCGTCGCCATCGGCGCCGCCCAGTCCGGCAAGCGGCCGGTGCTGGAGATCATGTTCATCGACTTCCTCACCCTGGCCCTCGACCAGCTCGTCAACGCGGCGGCCAAGGCGCACTTCATGTCCGGCGGGCAGCTGGAGGTGCCGATGGTGCTGCGCACCCAGGGCGGCGCGGGATCGCGGGGCGCCGCCCAGCACTCCCAGAGCCTGGAGGCGTGGCTCACCCACATGCCCGGGCTGAAGGTGCTGATGCCGAGCCGCGCCGAGGACGCCGCCGGGCTGCTGCGGAGCGCGATCGCCGATCCCAATCCGGTCGTCTTCGTCGAGCACAAGAACCTCTACTTCCGCAAGGAGGAGGTCCCCGACGATCCCGAGCCGGTGCCGATCGGCCGCGCGCGGATCGCTCGCGAGGGATCGGACGTGACGATCGTCGCCCTCTCGCGAATGGTCGGCGAGTCGCTGGCGGCCGCGGACCGACTCGCCGCCGACGGCATCGAAGCCGAGGTGATCGACCCCCGGACGCTGGTACCGCTCGACCTCGATGCGATCGTGGACTCCGTCGGCCGCACGAACCGCCTGGTCGTCGCCCACGAGGCGGTCGAGCACGGCGGCTTCGGCGCCGAGATCGCCGCCAGGGTCCAGGCGGCCGCCTTCGACGACCTCGACGCCCCGGTCGAGCGCGTCGGCGCCCCCTTCACCCCGGTGCCGCTCAGCCCGCAGCTCGAGGACGCACTACCTGCCCGGCGCGGACGAGGTCTACGCCGCGGTGCGGACCGTCACTCGGGCGCTTTGATGCTCGGCTATCTGTCAAATAGCTTGTTTTATTGCCTCCGCATCTATAGGGTGCGGGGCCGTGGCGGAGAGGAGCTGGCTGATCATGGACGAGGGCCGGGCCTCGGCGCTCGCGGCACTGTGCGAGACGATCGTGCCGGGGTCCGCGAGGTGCGAGCCGGCCGCCTACGTGGACGCCAAGCTCGCCATGGTCGACGAGGGGACGCGGGCGGCGGCGCTCGGCGCGATCGACGCCCTCGCCGACGTCGCCGGGGGCGGCGCCGAGGCGCTCGCGGACCGCGCGCAGACCCCCGAGTTCATGATGATCCGGGCGCTCGCGATCGAGGCCTTCTACAGCGACTTCGTCGCGCCCGGCGCGGAGGGGCCCGGCGCCTGGGAGGAGATCGACTTCCGCTTCCCGCTGGCGAGCCAGGTCGTCCACGACTGGTCGTATCTCGGGGTTCCCGGGTGAGCGAGCGCTTCGACGTGGTCGTGGTCGGATCCGGCGCCGGAGGCGGCGTGGTCGCCGGGGAGCTCGCTCAGCGCGGTCGCAGCGTGGTGCTGCTCGAGGCCGGGCCTCATCTGACCGCCGCCGACTTCGTCCGCTGGGAGGCGAAGGCGGCCCACGACTTCTGGTGGCCGCTTCGGATGGCGATGGTCGACGGCGGCGCCGGCGGCGCGGTGCCGATGTTCGGCGGCCGCTGCGTGGGTGGCACGACGACGATGAACACCAAGGTCGCCTTCCGCGCCCACGACTTCGAGTTCGCGAAGTGGCACGACGCGAGCGGTCTGCTCGGCGACGGCGGCGAGCCGTTCGGGGTCGAGGACCTCGCTCCCCACTACGGGCGGGTCGAGCAGGCGCTCGGCGTCCGGGAGCGCGCCGACTGGCCCGAGTGCGTGCGGACGCTCGATCGCGCGTTCCGCGAGCTGGGCTCCGAGCTGGAGCCCGTCGACTCCTACACGGACGTCAACTGCATGAAGTGCGGGTCCTGCCTGCAGGGATGCCCGACCAACGCAGGCAAGTCGACCATGAACACCTACATCCACGAGGCCACCGCGGTGGGCAAGCTCGACCTGCGCGCGGACTCCCCGGTCGAGCGGGTCCTGTTCGCCGGGTTGGATGGCGGACTCGAGGCCACGGGCGTCGAGTACGCCGACGCCGAGGGAGAGCTGCATACGATCGATGCCGGCGCCGTCGTGGTCGCGGCCGGGGCGCTCAACACGCCGCAGATCCTGATTCGCTCGGGCCTGCCCGAGGCGAGCGGCAACTCAGAGAGCAGCGAGTGGATCGGCCGCAACCTCGGCCTCCACCCCGCCGCCTTCGTCTTCGGCCTGTTCGACGAGCCCCAGGACGCCCACCGCGTCTATCCGATCACCTCACACTGCATGGACTTCATGCGCGACGAGGACGGCGGCTTCGTGCTCGAGGCGTCGACGATCCAGGACCCGATCGGGTTCGCGACCAGCATCGCTGACGAGGACGGGCCGATGTGGGGCGAGCGCCTGGTCGAGGCCGTACGGCAGTACCGCAACTGGAACGGGATCCTCGTGCTCGCCAATGACGAGAACAACGGCCGGGTCGTCGTCGGCGAGGACGGCGCCGAGAGCTTCGAGGCCCACTTCGACCGGGTCGAGCTCGAGCGAATGCAGAGGGGCATCGGCTTCGGCAAGCGGGTGATGGAGGCCGCCGGCGCCAAGCGGGTCGCCTGGACCGGGCCGGCCAGCACCCACGTCCAGGGGACCTGCCGGATGGGCTCGGACCCGGCGCGCTCGGTGGTCGACGCCAACTGCGAGTCCCACGACGCGAAGCGGCTCTTCGTCGGCGACGCCTCGCTCTTCCCGAAGACCCTGTCCGTCAATCCGTCGATGACGATCATGGCCCTCGCCGATCGCCTCGCCCAGCACCTCGACGAGGACCCGAACCGCTACCTGAGCGCGCAGGCCGCGGAGGTCCACGCGTGAAGGCCGCCGTGCTGAACGAGTACAAGCATCCCCTCGAGCTGGAGGATCGCCCCGAGCCCGAGATCACGCGCGCGAACCAGGTGCGCGTGAAGATCGAGGCGGCGGGCGTCTGCTCGACCGACCTGCACGCGATCGACGGTGAGCTGGCTCCGGCGGGGATGGACGTCCCCCGGGTCCTCGGCCACGAGAACGGCGGTCGTGTGGAGGAGGTCGGCGACCTGGTCACCAGCGTCAAGGTCGGCGACCCGGTGCTGATCTACCCACCCCACAGCTGCGGAGTCTGCGTCAATTGCCGGCGGGGCCGCGACATGCACTGCGAGCACCACGAGTTCACCGGCCTGTCCCTGGACGGCGGCTTCACCGAGTACCTGGTGGTGGGCGAGCGGGAGATCGTGCCCCTGCCGCCGTGGATGGACCCCGTCGAGGTCGCACCCCACTCGGACGCGGGGATCACGGCCTACCACGCGATCAAGAAGGTGGCCCACCTGATGGGGCCGGGCAGCACCACGGTCGTGCTGGGCGCCGGCGGCGTCGGGCACATCGGCCTCCAGCTCGCCCGTGAGATGGGGAACGGCGAGGTGATCGTCGTCGACCCACATCCCGGCCGTCGCAAGCTCGCCGAGGAGCTGGGCGCCGACTGGACCGTGGACTCCGACGGCGTCGTGGACGCCGTCTGGGAGCTCAGTCAGGGGCGCGGCGCCGCCCTCGTCCTCGACTTCGTCGGTACGGACCAGACCCATGCGGACGGGCTGGGGATGCTCGGCCTCCAGGGCACCTACTCGATGATCGGCTTCGGCGGCATGGTCACGGCTCCCTCGGTGCTGCTGGTCAGCCAGGAGCAGTCGCTGGTCGCCAACCTGGTCGGGAGCTGGACCGATCTCTGGGACGTGCTCCAGCTGCACGCTGCGGGCAAGATCACCCTGAAGACCGAGACCCATCCGCTGGACGACGTCAACGAGGTGCTCGGCCGGCTGCGCGAGGGCGACATCACCGGGCGCGCCGTGCTTCTCCCCCATCCCAACGGGTCCAGCTGACGCGGAGGATGCGCGTGGTGGAGGTGACCGAGCTCGGCGGGCCCGAGGTGTTGCAGGTCGCGGAGCGGCCTCAGCCCGAGCCGGGGCCCGGCCAGGTGGTTGTCCGCGTCTGGGCCGCGAACGTCAACCCCACCGACCTGGGGGCGCGCGTCGGCGCGGGCCGCGCCGTCCCGGACCCTCCCTTCGTCCTCGGCTGGGACCTGGCAGGGGAGGTCACGGCTGTGGGAGAGGGCGTAGAGGAGTTCCGGCCCGGCGACCGCGTGGTGGGGATGATCCAGTGGTACGACCAGAAGGGCGCCGTCGGCGCTTACGCGGAGTCGGTTGCGGTCGACGCGGACTGGCTGGTCCCGCTGCCCGACGGACTCAGCTTCGTCGACGGCTGCACCATCCCCCTCAACGCGGTCACCGCCCACGAGGGCCTCGGGCTCCTCGGCCTCCACGAGCCGACCACGGTCCTGGTCACCGGCGCGGGCGGGGCGGTCGGCGGCTTCGCGGTGCAGCTCGCCGTCGCCGCGGGCCACCGCGTGATCGCCCTCGCGGGCCGCGACGATGAGGACTGGCCCCGCCAGCTCGGAGCCGCGGAGGTGCTGCCGCGCGACACCGACCTGGGCTCGATCGAGCCGGTGCCGGCGGTGTTCGACGCGGTCCCGCTCGGCGAGCCGGTCTTCGCGGCGGTCCAGGACGGGGGAGCGATCGTCAGCACGCGCAGGCCCCCTGAGGCACCCCCGCAGCGGCGGATCCGCCAGGAGTCCTTCCTGATCCACCCCAACCGGGAGGCCTTGCGAGAGCAGGTCGAGGCCGCGGCGGCGGGAGACCTTCGCACCCGAGTCGATCGGGTGCTGCCACTCGACGAGGCCGCCGAGGCGCACCGCCTGGTGGAGGCCGGCGGGCTCCACGGCAAGGTGGTGCTGGCCGCATGACTTCCGTTCCGACGAGCTGAGGAGGAGAGATGGCGAGGATCGTTCTGGTTCACGGCGCGTGGGGAGGTGCGTGGATCTGGGGGAAGGTCACCGAGCCGCTGGAGTCCATGGGCCACACGGTCGAGACCCTCGACCTGCCCGGCGCCGGCGACGACCACACGCCGCTCGATCAGATCAACCTCGATCTGTATGCAGAGAGAATCTGCGACGTGCTCGGCGAGAGCCCCGAGCAGGCCGTTCTGGTCGGGCACAGCATGGGCGGCATGGCCGTCACCCAGGCTGCCTCGCGATGCCCGGGACGTGTTGCGTCGCTGATCTACGTCGCCGCATTCCTCCCCGGAGAGGGGCAGAGCCTGGTTGGCCTGACCGAGCTTCCCGAGGGAGAGGGCGACCACGTTCAGAAGACGATGGTCGTGTCCGGTGAGCCCCCGATCGCAGAGCTCTCGGAGGAGAACTCGATCATCGCCTTCTACAACCTGGCATCTCCCGAGGTGGCCACCTGGGCCGCCGGGATGCAGAGGCCACAGCCGGCAACCCCGATGCTCGACGAGGCCAAGCTCAGCCCGGGCTACGAGAGCATCCCGCGCAGCTACATCCACTGCACCAAGGATCAGGCGAACATGCCTGCGCTGCAGCGCCGGATGATGAAGGAGAGGAACGTGAGCCCCGTGATCGAGATCGAGACCGATCACACCCCGCACCTCTCGGCCCCGGATGAGCTGGTGGCCGCGATCGACCAACTCGCACGACAGGAGGTGCCCGTATGAGGTTCGTGCTGGTTCATGGCGCGTTCGTCGGCAGCTGGATCTGGGAGCCGCTGGCCGAGAGGCTGGAGGAGCTCGGCCACACGGTCAAGGCGCCGGACCTGCCCGGCTCAGGCGATGACCCCACCCCCGCGGCGGAGGTGACCCTGGACGCCTACGCGCAGCGGATCTGCGAGCTGCTCGACGAGGGCGATGAGCCCGCGATCCTGGTCGCCAACAGCATGGGAGGCATCGTCATCTCCGAGGCGGCCGCCCGCCGCCCCGACCGGGTGAGGCGACTCGTTTACGTGGCGGCCTTCCTGCCCGCCGACGGCCAGAGCCTGGTCGACCTGACGGGGCTCCCGGAGGCCGCCGACGACCTCGTGCAGCAGACCGTCGTGGTCTCGGGCGACCCACCGGTCGGAACCCTGCCGCAGTCCACTTGCGAGGCATCGAATCAGGACTGCACGCGAGACGTGATGGATTGGGCCGTGGCGAGGACGGGATCCCAGGCCTTCATGCCTCTGACTCAGCCCGTCTCGCTCAATCAGGAGTTCGAGCGCATCCCCCGCACCTACGTGATCTGCACAAGGGACCGCATCGTCCCGCCGGCGCTCCAGCGCAGGCTGGTCACGGACAGGAAGGTCACCGACGTCGTCGAGATGGAGGCGGGACATCACCCGCAGCTCTCTCGAATCGATGAGCTCGCGGGCGTTCTGCACCGTCGCTCTCGGGACGAGGTGCCGGCATGAGCGCGGGTGCCGTCCGCCCCGCGTCGGGGCTGTTCGCCGACCCGCGGCCGATCGAGACCCTCGGCGACCTGTTCGCCAACGTGTGGCAGGTCTGTTACGTGACGCCGGACCTCGACCGCGGGATGGAGGAGCTGCGCGACCTCCTGGGGATCGAGAACTCCACCGAGGTGCCGGTCGAGGGAGCGACCTTCATGAAGCGCGGCGAGGAGGTCGAGTGGGAGCCGCGGGTCGCGATGGGCGCTCGCGGGGGCCTGATCGTCGAGCTGATCGAGCCGGTCGCCGGCGAGGTCGAGTTCTACCGGCGCGAGTTGCCACGGGACGGCGGAGCGCTCGGCTTCCACCACCTCGCGATGCTGGTCCCGCTCGGCGATGACGCCTGGGGCTCAGTCCAGAAGCTGCTCGGCGAGAACGACATGTCATTCGAGTACACCATCCTGATCCCGGACCGGGCTCGGCTCGGCTACGTCGATACGAGGGCCCAGCTCGGCCACTGGATCGAGCTCTGCCAGCTGCAGAAGGCGGACACGGACTTCTTCAGCGGCCTGATCGCCGACAGCGCCTAGGCCTAGGCGGGAGCTCGCTCAGAAGCGAATTCCACGAAGGCGTCGAGAGCGGCGGGGTCGGCCAGCGCGTCCCGGCTCGCGACCTTCTCGGGCGGGTCACCGAGCAGGATCCGCTTCACCGGAAGCTCGAGCTTCTTCATCGTCAGCGTCTTAGGGATCGCCGGAACCGCCGCGACCGTGTCCGGGACATGCCGTGGCGAGAGCGTGCCGCGCAGCTCGGCGGCGATCCGCGAGCGCAGCTCGTCGTCGAGCTCGACGCCCTCGGCCAGCACAACGAACAGGATCAGCTCTCCCGGGCCGCCGCCGGGATCCTCGATGTGGACGACGAGGCTCTCCGTCACCTCGTTCATGCCCTCGACCACCGAGTAGACCTCGCCCGTGCCGAGGCGCACACCGCCGCGGTTGAGGGTGGCGTCCGAGCGACCCGTGATCACGCAGCTCCCTCGCTCGGTGAACATGATCCAGTCGCCGTGGCGCCAGACCCCGGGGAAGTGCTCGAAGTAGGCGGCGCGGTAGCGCTCGTCGCCCGGGTCGTTCCAGAAGCCCACCGGCATCGACGGCATCGGCGAGCGGATCACCAGCTCCCCCAGCTCGCCGACGACCGGCTGGGCGTCCTCGTCGTAGGCGGCGACGTCGACCGCCAGGCAGCGCCCGGCGATCTCGCCGCGATAGACCGGCTGCATCGGGCTCCCCTGCACCATGCCGGTGCAGACGTCGGTCCCGCCGCTGCCGACGTTGAGCAGCACGTCCGGGCCGAGCTGCTCGTAGATCCAGTCGAACCCCTCCGGAGGAAGGGGCGAGCCCGCCGCGCAGAACTGCCGGATGCTGGACAGGTCCAGGTCGCGGAGGTCAACGCCGCCCTTTCGGCAGGCCATCAGGAAGGCGGGCACCCCTCCCATCAGCGTCGGGCGCAGCTCCTCGGCGAGCCTCCACTGGGCGGAGAGGCCCGGGTACATCGGATTGCCGTCGAGCATCACGATCGAGGCTCGGAGCAGCAGCGTGTTGACGAGCGCCATCCACATCATCCAGGCGGTCGTTGTGAACCACATCAGCCTGTCGCCGGGCTGAAGGTCCCAGCTCAGGCCCTCGTTCTTGAACGCCTCGATCAGGATCCCGCCGTGGCGGTGGACGATCGCCTTCGGCAGGCCGGTGGTCCCTGAGGAGAAGAGAACGCAGAGCGGATGGTCGAAGGAGACGGGGTCGAATCTGAGCGGCCCCGTCTCGGCCATCAGCTCATCCCATTCGGTCGCGTCCGGCAGCTCGTCACCGGCCCCACCCAGGTACGGGACGTGGACCACCTGCTCGAGCGACGGCAGCGCGGCCCGGACCTCGGCGACCTCTGCCCGCCGGTCGATCGGCTTCTCGCCGTAGCGGTAGCCGGCGATCGCCAGCAGCAGCTTCGGGTCGAGCTGTCCGAAGCGGTCGATGACGCTGCGGGGCCCGAACTCGGGCGCGCAGGTCGCCCAGATGGCGCCGAGGCTGGCGGTGGCGAGGAACGCGACCAGCGTCTCGGGGACGTTCGGCAGATAGGCGACGACGCGGTCCCCGGGCCCGATCCCGAGGCGCTGCAACCCCGCCCGCGCCCTGGCCACCTGTTCGCGCAACTCGCCGAAGGTGAGCTCGAAGTCGTCGCGGGTCTGCGATCGGGCAAGCACCGCGACCTCGTCCGTGTCCTCGTCGCTGCCCACCATGTGCTCGGCGTAGTTGAGGCGCGAGCCGGTGAACCACTCTGCGCCGGGCATCTCGCGGGAGCCGAGCACGCGCTCGTAGGGCGTGTGGGCGCGGATCTCGAAGAAGTCCCAGAGCGAGCCCCAGAAGCCCTCCAGGTCGTCAACCGACCAGCGCCAGAGCTCGTCATAGCCGGCGTGGTCGATCCCCCGGGTCTCGCGCAGCCAGTCGAGGTAGCGCCCGAGCTGGGTGGTCTCCCGCACGTCGGCGGGGGGAGTCCACATCACCGATCCGATCTCCTGCACCCGGCTCACCCTGACCTGGGATATTGTCAGGTTTTCTGACACTTAGCCTTGAGCAGCCGACCGAGTGGACCGACGAGAGGCGGGATCAGTTCCTGCGCTCTCACGTCGAGCAGATCTACGACGAGCTCACCGACGGGATGTCGCGGGCGCTTCGCGACGACCAGCTGCTCGCCGTCGCAGCGGAGCGCTATCCCGGCCTGGTCCCGAGCGCGGCCGAGATGGCCGCGGAGGGCGAGCGCAAGCTGGCGGACAAGGAGGGCCTCGAGATCGCCCAGGGGCTCTTCATCTCCCACGTCCTCGCCTCTCCCCGCGCCGGCTCTCATCTGGTCTGGGCGATGCTGCGTCCCACCGACGAGGCGCTGGACCGCATCGACGACTTCCGGGCCACCGGCCTCGCCGACCTGGGCACGGTCGAGGTGCGGCGAGAGGGGAGCGTCGGCCACCTCGAGCTCCGCAACCCGCGCCACCTGAACGCCGAGGACGACAACACGCTCTGGGCCACCGAGTGCGCCGTCGACCTGATCCTGCTCGATCCGGAGATCGAGGTCGGCGTGATGCGGGGCGGCGTCGTCGAACACCCCCGATATGAGGGATCGCGCATCTTCGGCTCCGGCCTCAACCTGACGAGGCTCTATCTCGGCCAGCTCCCCTTCTTGTTCTTCATCACCCGTGACCTCGGCTACGTCAACAAGATCTACCGAGGGCTCTCAGGCCCCGAGCACCGCCCGGGAGCGCCAGAGGAGACGACCGAGAAGCTCTGGGTCGCTGCCGCCGAGGTCTACGCGATCGGCGGCGCCTGCCAGCTGCTCCACGTCATGGACCACGTGATCGCCGCGCGCGGCTGCCGGCTCTTCCTGCCGGCGCGCAAGGAGGGGATCATCCCGGGCGCCTCCCCCCTCCGGCTGCCGCGCTCGGTCGGCGACCGGCTGGCTCGGCAGGCGATCATCTCGGGCCGCGAATTCGAGGCGGGCGTCCCGCCGGCGGAGCTGCTCTGCGACGAGGTCGTCGAGCCCGACGCCGTCGACGACGCGATCGACGCCCGCACCGAGGCGCTGACCAGCTCGGGCCTGATCAACGCGGCGGCCAACCGGCGGGCGCTCCGGGTCGGCGAGGAGCCGCTCGACGTCTTCCGGCAGTACATGGCGACCTTCTCCAGGGAACAGGCCTACTGTCACCTGAGCCCGGCGCTGGTCCAAAATCTCGAGGAGCACTGGAATGCGCACCGGCGCAGCGTCTGAGCAGGGGATCTGGGACCCGATCGAGGCGGAACCGCGTGAGCGGCTCCGCGAGCTCCAGCTGGAGCGCCTGCGCGCGACGGTCGCGCGGACCATTGAGGGTCAGCCGCCCTTCGCCTCCCGCCTTGCGGACGCGGGCATCGGCGATGCGCGAGAGATCCGGTCCATCGACGACCTCGCCCGGCTGCCGTTCAGTCGCAAGTCGGACCTGCGCGAGAACTACCCGTTCGGCCTGCTCGCCGTGCCGCGCGAGCGGGTGGTCCGCGTCCACGCCTCCAGCGGCTCGCACGGCAAGCCGACGGTGGTCGGCTACACCCGCGCCGACCTCGAGGCGTGGACCGAAGTGATGGCCCGCTGCATGACGATGGCCGGGGTCCGCCCCGGGATGGTCGTCCACAACGCCAACGGCTATGGCCTCTTCACCGGCGGCCTCGGCTTCCACTATGGCGGCGAGCGAATCGGCGCCACAGTCGTCCCGGCCTCGGGCGGCTTCACGGCCCGCCAGGCGATGCTGCTCGCCGACCTGGGCGGGCAGGCCCTCTGCGCCACACCCTCCTACGCCCTGGTGATCGCGCAGGCGATTCGGGATGCGGGGGTCGACCCCGGCGACCTCGCCCTGGAGATCGGGCTGTTCGGCGGCGAGCCCTGGACGGATGAGATGCGCCGCCAGCTCGACGCGCGAGCTGGGCATCCAGGCGGTCAGCTTCTACGGCCTCTCCGAGATGTGCGGGCCCGGCGTCGCCGCGGAGTGCCTCGAAGCGCGCGACGGGCTGCACGTCCAGGAGGACCACTTCCTGGCCGAGGTCGTCGACCCCGAGAGCGGCGAGCCGCTGCCCGAGGGGACCGAGGGCGAGCTCGTCTTCACCGCCCTCGCCAAGGAGGCCCAGCCGCTGATCCGCTACCGGACCGGCGACATCGGCTCGATCGGCACCGAGCCCTGCGCCTGCGGCCGCACGATGGCCCGGATCACGGGCCTGCGCGGCCGGCTCGACGACATGCTGATCGTCCGCGGGGTCAACCTCTTCCCCTCGCACGTCGAGACGCTGCTGCTCGGGGTCGAGGAGGTCGGCCCCCACTACCGCCTGATCGTCGAGCGCTCGGGCGAGATGGACGAGGTGAGCGTCGAATGCGAGCCCGCCTCCGCAGAGATCGATCGCGATGCGCTCACGGAGCGCCTCGAGGTTCTCCTCCGCGACCACACTGGAATCCGGATCCCCATATCAGTGGTCGAGCCCGGCGCCGTCCCCCGCAGCGATGGCAAGGCCGTGCGAGTGGTGGACAGGCGCCGGGCTCGGTAGCGGTCGGTTCAACCCGCCCGCACTGTGCTCACGGTGACCGGCCGACCCTCCTCCCGCCACGCCTTCAACCCCCCTTCCAGGTGGGCCACGTCGCGGTAGCCGAGCTCCTGGAGCACGGCCGCCCCGAGCGCCGATCGCGAGCCGGCGGCGCAGTAGACGATCACCCGCCGGCTGCGGTTGAACGCGTCGAGGTGGTATGGCGTGCTGGGATCCGCATGGAACTCGAGCATTCCGCGTGGGGCGAGGATCGCCCCTGGGATGATCCCGTCAGCCGTCTCCTCGGGCTCCCGCAGGTCGACCAGCAGCGCGTCTCCCCGGTCGACCTCCTCGGCCACTTCGGCGGGCTGCAGGTTCTCGACGCCTGCCTTCGCGGCCGCGACCAGCTCCTTCACGCCTGTCATTTGGTCCTCCTCTCGACGATGTCGTGGAGGAGCCTGACCGAGAGGCGTTCCCGAAACGTTCCTTCCCGCAGCTGCGGGCGGGCACGATTGCGTTTTCGGAGTCAGGCGCCGGTCGCGAGGACGGCGCAGCGAGCCGCGTCGAGCGGCTGTCCGGCAACCCGGAATCCGGTCGCCGCCGCCTCAAAGTGTGCGCGCGCGTCGTCAGAACTCCCGCCCGCCCGCGCCAGGTGACCCTTGACCTCCTCCACCTCGGCCCTCTTGCCTGGTAGCGGCAGGATCGCCATAGCCAGCGACTCGGCCGTATCCGCGTGGACCCGGGCGCGCTCGAGCTCACCTGCCCGCGCCGCCGCGATCGCCGCCGGGACCGCCAGCGCGATCCTGCATGTCGGGCAGGTCTCGGCCGGACCCCGGATCGCGGCCTCCGCCTCGTCGAGCGCAGCGCCCACCGCAACAGGGTCGTGACCGCAGCTGAGCAGCTTCGACCCGTAGATCCGGTCCAGGAGGTGCTGCTCGAGGCTCGACTCCCGCGCGGCCGCCAGCGCCTCATCGGCCAGCTCCGCGGCCCGCTCGAGCTGGCCGCGATGGACCTCCACCTGGGCGCGCTGCTGCAGGGCCAGCGCCTCCCCGGCCGGTGCGCCGATCTTGTGGTGGAGGCGAGCGGCAGCGTCCAGGTCCGTCTCGGCGGGACCCAGGCTGCCGGAAAGGAGCTCGGCCATGCCGCGCAGGGTGACGGCGAAGCCCCGTCCCCGTGCCGCTCCACGCCGCTCAGCCTCCGCGGCGAGCAAGTCGGCGAACTCGATTACCTCGGCATATGGCAGGGCACCGTGGAGCATCCGCTCGCTCGCACAGAGATAGCCGTCGAAGACGCGGATCGCCAGTTCGGGCACCGCACCGGTTGCGGCCACATCCGCGCGCAGGCTCTCGCGAAGCTCACCGCGCGCGTGGGCGGCCAGCGATCGCGCCCAGGAGGCCTCGGCGACGGCTCCCGGATCGCCGAGTTCGAGCGCGAGACCGTGCATCTCCTCAGCCTTGGTTGCGGCGAGCTCAGGGTCGCCGAATCCGACCGCGGCCGCGCCCGCGAGCGTCAGCGCCTCTGCCAGCCGGCCGGAGGTGGTGGCGGGCGAGGCGTCCGAGAGCGTCAGCAGCGCCCGCTCGGGGTCGCCGGCCTTGAGGCGGGCCAGAGCCTCCTTCGCGCGTATCTCGCTCGACAGCGGCTCCGCGGCGGCGGCCGCTGCCGCGGCGTAGGCGGCGGGCGCACGGTCGTCGCCCTGCGCCTCGAGCGCCTCCGCTCGTAGGGAGAGTGCCTCGACGTGGCCGGGGCTGTGCGCGAGCAACGGATCGAGCTGGCGCAACGCGTCGGCGAACGCCCCTGCCTCCGAGGCTTCCCGCGCCGCGGCGAGCTGCCACTCGATCGCCTCGTCCGGACGCTCGCCGCCCATCCAGTGGCGAGCGACCTGCGGCGCCGGCGCGCCGGCGCCGGCGAGCCGCCGCGCCGCATCGCGGTGAATCGAGATCCGCCGATGCTGGGGAAGACTCTCCACCAGCGCTTGGCGGACGATCTCGTGACGGAAGCTGTACCGGGGGCCCGCCACGGTGAGAACCCCCGCGTCGAGGGCGCGATCGAGAAGCTCGAACGCGTCGGCCTCCGACAGTCCAGTGAGCGCGAGCACACCCCCAAGGTCGAGATCGTCGCCAGCCACCGCGAGTCGGGAGAGCATCGACACCGTGCCGCGATCCAGGTCCAGGAAGCGCACCTGGATCGCACCCCAGGCATCGGCGCCAACCTCCAGAGGGGCGCGCGCCGGCGCCTCTCGGGAGAGCTCGAGAATGAAGAAGGGATTGCCACGCCCCAGCCGGACGATCGCATCGATCGCCTCGTCGTCGAGGGCCCTGGAAGCCCCGACGGCGGCGAGCGCTCGGGCGTCCGCGGCCTCGAGGGGCCCTAGATTGATTTCGACCGCGCCGCCGCGGCGGGCGAGCGCCGCCGCAGCGCTTCGCAAGGTCTCGCGGGCGGCCTCGGCTCGATAGGCGAGGATCGCGACGAGCCGGTCGCTCGGGCCGCTGGCCAGCTGGCAGAGGACGTCGATGGTGGCGTCGTCGACCGTGTGGGCATCGTCCACCACCAGCGCGAGCCCCTTCCCCGTGGCCAGCGCATGAGCGGCGAGAAGCCGCTGGAAGGCTCCGATCACCTTGTGGCGGGTGAGCGGCTCGTCGAGCCGCGGCGCCGGGATCGCCATCGAGGTGAGCGCCGCCAGGACCGAGCGGGCATGATCGCCGAGACCTGCGGGAAGCTCGGGCAGTCGACCGACGATCTCCTCCACGGCGGCGACGATCGGCTCGTAGGGGTCCCTCCACCGGGCGCCCGTAACACTGACCGTTGCCCAGCCCGCCTCCTCCGCCTCTTCCACTAAGCGCCGGCAGAAGGCGGACTTGCCGATGCCCGGTGAGCCACGGACCAACACCGCGCCCAGCCGCGAACAGCCCGCGTCGCGCAGGGCCGCTGCCGCCCTGGCGAGCTCGATCTGGCGATCGAGGAAGGCCGGCTCGATCGCTCCCAGCCCGGCGACAGTCTCGGCGTAGAGCTCGGAAGCCTCACGACTCGGGCCGACGCCCAGCTCGGACGCGAGGGTGGTGCGAAGCCGCCCGTACCAGCGGATCGCGTCATGACGGCGATCGCCGGCGAGTGCCTCCCGGATCAGCTCCAGGTACGCCTGTTCCTCGGTCGGCTCCAGCTCGACGAGCCGCTCCCAGCGGCCGCTCCTGCGCAGCAGCTCGGCCAGCAGCGCACGAAGCCGCCTGCGCGGCTCCTGCGTCCACTCCTCGTAAGTCAGCCCGGGAAGCAGCTCCCCGCCGTAGGTCTCGGCGGTCTCGGCGCAAGCGCCGGGGTCGCCGTGGCGCAGCGCGTCGCGGGCGCGGTGCTCGAATCGCTCGGCGTCGACCTCGAGCTGACGCGAGGGGAACAGCGCCACCGATCCGGCCCGCAGCACCACGGCATCGGCCGCAGACAGCGCCTTGCGCGCATGGTGGGCGGCCTTGCGAAGGTTCGCCGCGCCGGCCTCGGGATCGAGATGCGGCCAGAGCGCCTCGATCGCCTGCTCACGCGGCAGCCGGTGTCCCTCGGCCAGGGCGAGCAGCTGGACGAGCTCCATTGAACGTCGGCCGGGCCAGCGCTCCTCCTCGATCGGCTCGTCTCCTATGAAGGCGCAGAACGAACCGAGCAACTGGATGCGCGGCCGAAGCCCGCGAGCGTGCTGAGCAGCCTCCACTGTCACCATCGAGCCTAGCCCCTCGCGTCAACCGCATCAGCCTGCAGCCAACGCCCGGTCCGGCGGGGAGGGACGCTAAGCGGCCGCGGCGCCGCTGCTCTCGGCGACTTCCCGCAGCCGCTGAAGCGTGGGCAGCGTGTCGCCCCGGCGCCAGGCGAGGGCGATCCCCATGGTCGGCTCTGGGGATGCGAAGCGGCGGTAGACGGCCCCTGGGATGCGCAGGCTGCGTGAGCGCTCGAGCATGATGAAGGAGATCCCCGCCCCCTCGGCGACCGCAGAGACGATCCGCTCCTCCTCGGGCTCGGTGCGGTCGATCGGCCGCCAGGGCGGATCGCCATAGACCTCACGGCGCACCTCCCGCCATGCGCCGGGCCCGTGGCTCTCGGGCCACCAGACGAGCGGCTCGTCCCGGAGGTCCTCGGGGCGCACCGTCGTCCGCTTCGCCAGCGGATGGTCCTTGGGCAGCACGCAGACCATCGGCTCCCTGCCCAGGACCAGCTCCTCGAGTGCGGGCTGCTCGAGTGGGGGACGGACGAAGCCCACGTCGATGTCCCCCTCCAGCAGCTGCTCGACGTGGAGCATGGTGTTGCCGACGCTGAGCTGAAGCTCGACGTCGGGGTACCGCTTGCGGAACTCGGCGACGATCGCGCCGGCGATCCCTCCGGTCAGCGACCGGGTCAGGCTGAGGCGCAGGCGGCCCCGCTCGCCCGCCCCGGCCGACCGCGCCTGCTCGGCGGCCTGGTCCGCCCGGGCGAGCAGCTCACGGGCATCGGGGAGCAGCGCCTCTCCGGCGGCCGTGAGGGCGGCGCCCCGGCGGTTGCGCTGGAAGAGCTGGACCCCGAGCTCCGCCTCCAGCGTGCGGATCTGCTGGCTGACGCTCGGCTGCGCCAGGTGGAGCCGCTCGGCGGCGCGGCGAAAGTGGAGCTCCTCGGCGACGGCGACGAAGGATGAGAGCTGCCGCAACTCCATCCGGCCATGATAGGCGTCGCCTTTCACAGGCGCTGGGATCGAGTCTTGATCGGACTCCCGCTCGACCGTAACGTCGGTGTCACGGAGAGCCACGGAGGAGGTTGAGATGTCAGCTGCTGCCGAGACCGGGATCCAGGGTTTCCTGAGCCCCTTCGAGGTGCCCGAGCCCGACGGGCTCGAGGGCTGGGAGTCGATGTTCCCCTACTACGCGCTGTTCAGCGACGAGCGCCGCGCGAGCGAGGAGGCCCGCGGCTGGTTCCGGGACGGCATGCACTTCCCGGAGCCGATGTTCCCCTTCGACTTCGTCACCGCGGACTCCCCCTACCTCTCCCTCGGCCAGGCCAACTCCCGGATCTTCCTGGTGCCCCCCGCGCTCGGCATCGACCACCGCGTGCTCTACGGCTGGGTCTACATGAGCGCCAACCCGGTCACCGACGAGGCGGAGATCGGGCGACGCGCGCAGGAGTTCGAGAAGCGCGCCGGCTTCTACTTCCAGAACTGGGACGAGCTCTACGGCCGCTGGCAGCAGAAGGTCGAGGAGGAGATCCGGGGGATGGAGACCCTCGAGGTCCCGGACCTGCCGGAGGTGGAGGACGAGGCCGTCGTCACCGAGGCGCGGGGGCTGGGGTCGAGCCACTGGCTGCTCGTCGCGTACAACAGGCTGCTCGAGAGCGTGGACCGAATCTGGCAGTACCACTTCGAGTTCCTGAACCTGGGATACGCCGCGTATCTCGTCTTCTACGAGCTCTGCAAGCGCTCGTTCCCCGACATCTCCGACCAGACGATCGCGACGATGGTCTCCGGGATCGACGTTGTCCTCTTCCGTCCCGACGAGGAGCTCAAGCGCCTCGCGGAGCGCGCTGTCGAGGACGGGGTCGCCGACGCCGTCAGGTCGGCTTCCGACGAGGAGTCGCTACGCGCCGCCCTCTCCGGCAGCGCCGAGGGTGAGGCATGGCTCTCCGATTGGGACGCGACCAAGTCGCCCTGGTTCAACTACTCGAACGGCAACGGCTTCTACCACCACCATCGCTCCTGGGTCGACGATCCCGCCATCCCGATCGCGGGCGTCCGCTCCTACATCGAGCGCCTGCAGGCGGGCGAGGAGATCGCGCGACCCCTCGATGCGGTGACGGCGGAGCGTGACCGCGTCGCCTCCGAGTACCGGGACCTGCTCCCCGACGACGAGGCCCGCGAGGCGTTCGACCAGGCCCTCGGCCTCTCGCGCACCGTCTTCCCCTACGTGGAGAGCCACAACTTCTACGTCGAGCACTGGTACCACACCGTCTTCTGGAACAAGGTCCGGGAGTTCGGCGAGCTGTTCGCGCGGAACGAGTTCCTGGAGGACGCGGAGGACATCTTCTACCTCCAGCGCCACGAGGTCTCGGACGCGCTCGTCGACCTGAGGCTCGCCTGGGCGGCGGGCTCGGTCGGGCGTGGCCCGGGCTACTGGCCGCCGATCGTCACCGAGCGCAAGCGGATCATGGAGGCGATGCGCGCCTGGTCGCCGCCGCCCGCACTGGGGGCGGTGCCCGAGGCGATCACCGAGCCGCTCACGATCATGCTCTGGGGCATCACGACCGAGCGGGTACAGGAGTGGGCCGCCGCGGAGGGCAACGGCGGCGGATCGCTGAGCGGGTTCGCCGGCTCGCCAGGGGTGGTCGAAGGCACGGCCCGCGTGATCCTCGACGTGCGCGACATCGGCGACCTGGAGGACGGAGAGATCCTGGTCGCGCCGGTGACCTCGCCGAGCTGGACGCCGGTGTTCGGAAAGGTCGCCGCGGCGGTCTCCGACATCGGCGGGATCATGTCCCACGCCGCGATCGTCGCCCGCGAGTACGGGATGCCGGCGGTGGTCGGCACCGGCAGCGCCACCGCGCGCATCAAGACCGGGGACCGGATCCGCGTCGACGGCGGCGAGGGCGTCGTCACCATCGTCTCTTGAGCGACGCTCGCTATGACGCGGTCGTCGCGGGGGGCGGCCACCACGCCACGATCATCGCCTGCTACCTGGCCCGCGCCGGGATGAGCGTCTGCGTCCTGGAGCGCACTCCCCACTTCGGCGGAGGCGCCTGCACCAGCGAGGGCCCGGCGCCCGGATACCTGATGAACCACTGCAGCCACTGGACCCGGTTCTACGGGCACCCGGCCTACCGGGACTTCGACCTCGCCGAGGAGGGGCTGCGCTACGTCTTCCCGGAGCAGAACGAGGGAATGATCTTCGACGACGGCTCGTCGTTCATCGGCTACTCCGCCTCGAGCGTGGTCGACCCCTCGACGGGGAGGCAGGAGCGCTCCGACCAGAACGTCCAGCGGACTTTCGAGCAGATCTCGAACGTCTCTGCTCGCGACGCCGACACATACCTGTCGCTGCTCGATGCCTACGAGCGGCACTGGAAGCGGGCCTTCCGCAGGCATCGCTTCAGCCCCCCGCCGCCATGGGGCACGCCCGACCCGCTCGAGGAGCTGCTCGAGATCCCTGACAGCCGCATCGAGCCCGTCCACCAGCTGATGACCCTGCGCCAGCTCGCGTTCGACTTCTTCGACAGCACCGAGATGCGCATCCTCTTCATGCGAGCCGCGACGACCTCCACGGGCTGCTACCCGGACGACGTCCCGGGTCTCCAGGGGCTGATCCACGTCCTGCCCCTCACCCTCTCCTTCGAACCGGCTGCGATCGCCGTGGGCGGCAGCCAGGCGATCACCGACGCGCTGATGTCCGCCGGCCGGAAGATGGGGGTCGAATACGTGAGCTCGGCCGAGGTCGATCGCATCGTCGTCGAGGAGGGCCGGGCCACGGGAGTCGAGCTGGGTGATGGATCGCGGATCGACGCCGAGATGGTGGTCAGCGACCTCGGGCTGCCCCAGACGGTCCTGCGCCTCCTGCGCGACCAGGATGTCGACGCGGGCCTCGCCAGGCGGATCGGGAACATCCACTACGACCGGGGCCAGCTGCTCTGGGCCAACCTCGCGATCCATGAGCCGCCGAGCTACGCCGCCGAGGCGGACAATCCCGGGGTCGGCGAGCAGCCGCGCCTCTACTGGGGGCCGAAGGACGTCGACTACCTGACGCTTCGCTACCAACCGGAGATCTTCACCGAGGGGTTCGCCCGCCGGCCGTACGTGCTCTGCTCGGTCGACAGCATCTGGGACGAGACGCGCGCCCCGGCCGGCAGCCACATCGTCGGGGTCGAGGAGTTCGCGGCGCCGCGGCGGCTCTTCTCCGACTCCGACTGGAGCGAGGTCAAGAACCGCTTCATGGACAACCTGTTGCGCGAGTGGGAGCGCTACGCGCCCAACATGACGCGGGATAACGTGGTCGCCTCTCGCGTGTACGGCCCCGACGACATCGAGCGCAAGCGCCCGGACATGGCCGAGGGCGGCTACTCGGCGGGCAGCACGATCGCCTCGCAGCTGGGGCGCTTCCGACCGATCGCGGGCGCGGGCTCCTACCGGCTGCTGCTCGACAACGTCTACAACTGCTCGGCGAACCTGCATTCCGGGCCGGGCATCGGCCGGGGCTCGAGCTGGAACTGCTTCCAGGAGATCGCGAGGGACCTCGCCCTCGAGGCGCCCGAGCTCGCCGCCCGATGAAGCTCGAGGGCGGGCGGGTCCTGGTCACCGGCGCCGCCCGGGGCCTCGGGCTCGAGCTCGCGCTCCATCTGGCCGGCAAGAGCGCCCGGGTGCTGGGGGCGGACCTCTCGGAGACCCCCGCGGAGTTGAAGCGCGCCGGAATCGAGCTCATACGGGCGGACGTCAGCTCGCAATCCGACGCGGAGGGACTGGCGGACGCCGCCCGGGAGAAGCTCGGAGGGCTCGATGCCCTTGTCAACAACGCGGCCGTGGTGGACCTGGAGAGGAGGCCGTTCTGGGAGATACCGGTCGACGAGTGGGACAGGGTCCTATCGGTGAACGTTCGGGGCCCGTGGCTCTGCTCGCGAGCGCTCCTGCCGCTCCTGCGGGAAGCCGGCGGCGGCGCGATCGTGAACCTGGCCTCGGAGACCGCCTTCACCGGCTCTCCGGGCCTCGCGCACTACGTTTCCTCGAAGGGCGCCCTGGTGTCGCTCACTCGCGCCATGGCGCGCGAGCTCGGGGACGAGGGGATCCGGGTGAACGCCGTCGCCCCGGGCTACGTCCCGACCGAGGGGTCGCGCAGCCTCGCCCCCGGCGGATATGACCCGAGCGCGACCCCACTCGGCAGGGTCGGTGAGACGAGCGACCTGCTCGGCGCCATCGCCTTCCTCCTCTCCGACGACAGCGGATTCGTCACCGGCCAGACCCTGCTGGTCAACGGCGGGCGGTTGATGCGCTGAGCGGCCCGCGCTCGGCGGGCGACCATCCCAACGGCTCACTCTCATAGCCGTTGCGGGAGATGAGCCCCACACTCGCTGCTGCCGAGAGCGAATTGGTGCGCAGACGCGGCATCGGGGCGCCCAGAGAGCTCTCCGGCGTCGTGCACGGCAAAGTGCTGCCCACACGACAGACACGCAAGAACATCGCATCTGGAGTTCTAGGGGCTGCCCCCGACCCACTCCAAGAGCTGGTCCGCCGCGTCGCGCTGCCATCTGCGGCCTTGACGCGACCATGCGTAGAGCCACAAGGCAGCGCGCTCCTGATTGTCCAGACCAGGGGTCTCATCGATCCGGTCTTCAATTGCATCGAACGAAGCTCGCGAGCGGACCAAACCGCTCACGTCACACCGTGCTTGCTTTAGGCCCATTGTCTCCCCCCTTTTCTGTTTGGAGATATGTGCCGGACAGCAGGCGTAGCACAGAACCGGCCCGAGGTCGGCTGGCCCGCCGACTGTCACCGCAATTTGCGCGGGATGACGGCTCAGTTCGCTTCGGGCTCAAGCACAAAGAGCTCCACCGCGAAGTCTGGATCCTGGCGGTTGGCACTCATGAAGGCCGAGACCGTGCGCCCGCTCAGCGTCTCGATCGTGTTGACGAAGCGCTCCTGCATGCTGTCCTGCCAGATCTGGCGGGCGCTCCGAACCTCATACCACTTGCCCGCCTCGAACAGGGTCTGCTCGCCTGCGGTGTAGCCCTCGCCCAGGATCACCACCACCAGATTGGGCTCCAGATAGGTCTGGCAGCGTGTCGGGCCCTTGCCGAAGTGATCCTTGTAGAGGCCGACCAGCGCGGTCGATATGTCCCGGCGAAGGGTCCCTTGCCCGTCCCCATGGGGCTCGCGCATGTCCGTAGCGTCCTCGGGGTGAAGCTCTTGTCCTTCCATCGTGCTCCTCACGCTCATCCTAGCTCGCTGCTAACGGTCTGCCGCCGGGATCGGCGGCTCGGGCACGCCGAGCTCGGCCTGCAGCGCCATCCCGAGGCCGAGCAGCTCCCAGTCGCTCGCGTCGGGCCCGATCAGCGAGACGCCGACCGGCAGGCCGCTGGCGGACCCGATCCCGGCCGGCAGGGCCACTGCGGGAAGGCCGGTCCAATTCCAGTAGCTGGTCAGCGAGATGAGCTCGGCATCGGTACCCCAGTGGTCGTATCCGTCGCCGCGCACCCAGGCAACCACCGGGACCGTCGGCTCGATCACCGCGTCGACGCGGTGCTCGGCGAACCAATCGAGCCAGGCGTAGGTGTCCTCGCGGCGCTGGATCTGCGCCGCCCAGTAGTCGATCGCCGAGGTGCCCTGCCTCTCCCCCTCCTCGACCCACTCGCGAAGCGCCGGCCGGTAAAGGTCGCGACGGTCGGCGAGGCGCCGGTGCCAGGCCGCCAGCTCGGCGAACAGGATCTTGAGATAGGGCTCGCCGACGTCGAGCTCCGCCGCCGGGGCCGGCGCCTCGACGAGTTCGGCACCAAGCGAGCGGCAGGCCGCGAGCGCGGAATCGAGTCCGGCGGCGACGTCGGCGTCCAGATCGACCAGCGAGAGCCGCGGCGACAGCACCAGCCGCTTGCCCCTGAGGCCGCCCTCGGCAGGCGCCCCCCTCAGCCGGGTGATCGGCGCGAGCAGCGCGGCGCAGTCGTCGAGCGTCCGCGCCATCGGGCCGGCGTGGTCGAAGCTCGGTGAGAGCGGGACCGCCCCCCGGAACGAGGTCGTCCCGTAGCTCGGCTTGATGGTCGAGGTGCCGCACATCGCGGAGGGGATGCGAAGCGAGCCGGCCGTGTCCGTTCCGGTCGCGGCGGGCGTCATCCGGGCGGCCAGCGCCGCCGCCGAGCCACCGCTCGAGCCGCCGGCTATCCGATCGAGCGCCCACGGATTACCGACCTGGTCGGTGGTGCCGCCCACGGTGAACTCATGGGTGTGGAGGTGCCCCAGGAGGACCATGCCGGCGGCCTTCAGGCTCGCCCAGACGTCGCTGTCCCGATCGGGGACGTCCTCGAAGGCGCGGCTGGAGGCGGTCAGCGGCTGGCCCGCCACCGCGTAGACGTCCTTCAGCCCGACCGGCACACCGTGCAGGGCGTGCCGTTCGTCCGCGGGAACCCGGTCGGCGCGCTTGGCGGCCTCGATCGCGTGGTCCGCGTAGACCCGGACCCAGGCGTTGATCGACGCCGGATCGCCGTCGTGGCTGTGGGTCCCGTCGCGCTCCTCGATCCGCCGCAGGCAGGCCTCGACCAACTCGAGAGAGGAAAGCGATCGGTCTCGGAGCAGCGCGACCGCTTCCGCGACGCCGAGGTCGGCTGGATCGCTCAAATCGCCGCGGAGACGGTCGGCGCCGCCGCGCCTTGGTCCTCGGCGAGGAAGTCAGCGGCGCGTTCGCCGATCAGGATCGCCGGCGCATTCGTGTTGCCGGAGGTCACAGCGGGCATGATCGAGGCGTCCGCGACCCTCAGGCCCTCGATCCCGTAGACCCTCAGACGCGGATCGACCACCGCCTCCTCGTCGACGCCCATCTTGCAGGTCCCAACCTGGTGGTGGTAGGTGATTGCCGAGCGGCGGACCCACTCCCTGATCTCCTGGTCGGATCTGACCTCGGAGCCGGGGTAGAGCTCGCGTGCGCCCCATTCGCCACGAAGGGGCGGGGCGGCACCGATCTCGCGGCAGAGGGAGACCGCCGCCATCAGACTCTCGAGGTCGGCGGTGCGGGAGAGGATCCGCGGGTCGAGGGCGAGCTCATCGTCCAACTCCGCTCCTGTGAGGCGGATGGTGCCCCGGCTCGCCGGGCGGATCATCCCCGCCATCAGGGAGAAGCCGTTATCGGGCCCCTCCATCCAGTCCTCGTACAGCGGCACCATGAAGTGGATCGGCTGCAGATCGGGGCCGATGAGGCCCGGCCTGCTCCGCGCCCAGAGGTGAGTCTGTGCGGCGAAGAGGCCAGGCGTCGGTGGGCCGATCTCGCGCTCCGCGCTGAAGATCACCGGCGAGAGCAGGTGGTCATGGAGGTTTCCTCCAACGCCAGGAAGATCCGCGACGACGTCGACGCCGACCTCACGCAGATGGTCTGCCGGGCCGATCCCCGAGCGCATCAGCAGGGGCGGCGACTCAATCGTGCCGCAGGAGACGATCACCTCGGAAGCTTTGGCGCTCTCGATCCCCCCGTCGCCGCGCACCCACTCGACGCCAACGCAGCGATCGCCGTCAAGGAGGAGCCGGCGGGCGTGGGCCCCGGTGACGATCCTCAGGTTCTCGTCGCCGGCGATCGGCTTCAGGTACGCGGTGGCGGTGCTCTGGCGAACCCCGTCCCTGATCGAGAGCTGCATGTAGGAGACGCCCTCGATCTCGGGTCCGTTGTGGTCCTCGTTGAACGGTATCCCGGACTCCTGTGCCGCCGCCACGATCGACTGATGAACCGGAGCCGCCTCGTAGTCGGAGATCACGTGGACGATGCCGCCCTCGCCGTGCAGCTCGGAGGCGCCGCCATCGAAGTCCTCGATGCGCCGGAAGATCGGCAGGACGTCGTCCCACGACCAACCGGCGTTGCCCAGATAGGCCCAGTGGTCCCAGTCCCATCGGGTCCCGCGGACCCAGATCATCCCGTTCAGGCTGCTGGACCCGCCGAGCACCTTGCCCCTGGGCCAGTGCAACTGGCGGTCAGCGGCGCCAGGCTGCGGCGTTGTCCGGTACGCCCAGTCCTCTGGCGCGAACCAGAGCTCGTGCGCCCGGGTGGGATCGTGGATCGCCGGGTTCGTGTCGCGCGCCCCGGCCTCGAGCAGGGTCACCTTCACGCCCGCGTCGACCAGTCGCCGAGCGGCGGCCGCTCCCGCAGATCCCGCGCCGACGACGATCACGTCCGGTTCGAACTCAGGCACGGTTCGGCGCTCCCAGCCACGGCAGCATCTCCTCGACGCCGTCAATGACGGCGTCCGGCCGACGCCCCTCCGGGATCCCGGCGAGGTCGAGCTTGCCACTCATCCCGCTGCGCACCAGGATCGTCCGCGAGCCGCCCAGCTGGCCAAGGGCGATGTCCATGTCGATGTCGTCGCCGATCACCACGTGCTGCTCCGACGGCACGCCGAGGCGCTCGCTCGTCGCCTCGACGGCCACCTCCGACGGCTTGCCCACCACGGTCGGCTCGACCTCGGTGACCTTGGCGATCGCAGCCGTGGTCATCGCCCCGCGGCTGAAGATCAGCCCGTTGGCGCCCCAGAAGCCCGGGCCGTAGTTCGCGGTCAGCAGCGGCGCGCCCCTCATCACCGCCCGGGCGGCAGTCTCGAGCTCGTCCATGTCGACCTGCGGAACATGGGCGACGAACACCGCCTCGGCCTCGTCGGTCTGCGTCAGCGGCACGCCCTCGCGCTCCATCCGCCGCTTGATCTCATCCGAGCCGAAGACCATCGTCGGGCGGCCGGGCAGATGCTGGCGCAGGTATGACGTCGCGCTCACCACCGGTGTGAGCAGCTCGTCGTCCTCCACCGGGAGCCCGTCCTCGCGCAGCCCGGCGGCGAAGGTCTCCGGGTCGAGGTGGCTGCCGTTGGTGAAGAGGACCAGCGGCCGGCCGGAGGCGCGGATCGCCTCGATCACCTCGACCGCCCCGGGCAGGGGCTCGGAGCGAAAGTCGGTGCCGCGGTGGACGAGTGATCCGTCGACGTCGAAGACGAACCCCTTGGCGTCGTCGAGCTGCATCAGTGGGCGGCGCCCTCGGTGACCATCGCGTCGACCTGCTCGGCGGGCATGGTCAGGCGAAGGAGCAACTCCTCATCTGAGATGGCTTCGCCGAGCTTCTCGCGGGCGCCCTCCAGGCTGAGCGGCTCGACGTCCTTCAGCTTGGCGGCGCGCGGCATCGAGAGCACCTTGTCGGCCACCTCCGGATCGACCGGGGCCGCGGGCTCGAAGAAGTGCCCGTGGAAGTACCGGATCATCTCGTTGGAGACCTTGCTCCAGCGCTCGTCGTAGATCACGTTCATCACCGCCTGGGTGGCGACGAACTGCGAGACCGGCGTGACCATGATCGGGTAGCCCATCTCGGCGCGGACCCGGGTCACCTCCTCGAGGGTGGCGTCGAAGAGCTCGGGCTTGCCGATCTCCTGGAGCTGGCGCTTGGTGGTGGTCACCATGCCGCCGGGCATCTGGTGGCGGTAGTAGGCCGAGTCGTACTCGACCGGCTTGCCGAGCGGCAGGTCCTTGCGCTGGGCGAGCGCCCGGAAGTGCTCGGAGACCTCGGCGAGCGCCTCGGTGTCGAGGCCGTGGGAGTAGCCCTCGGCCTCCAGGTTGTGGAGAGTGTTCTCGCAGGACGGGTTCGAGGTCCCGTTGGCGACCGGGGCCACCGCTGTGTGCAGCGTGCGCGTCCCCGCCTTCAGGCCCTCCACGTAGGCCAGCGGGCCGAGGCTGATCGTGCAGTGGCTGTGGAGCTCGACGGGACGGGGAGCGGCTGCATCCATGAAGCCCGGGATCAGCTCACGGACCGCATCGGGGGTGAGCAAGCCGCCGGGGTCCTTGAGGTAGAGGCGGTCGATGTCCTCGGAGCCGGACACCGCCCTGGCGCGATCGAGGTAGTAGGCATGGGTGTGGACCGGGCTGATCGAGTAGGTCAGCCCGATGACGACCTCCTCGACCCCCTCCTCGCGCGCCATCCGCGCGAGCCGCAGCAGCGCCTCCGGATCGTTCGAGGGCTCGGCGATCTGGAACCGCCTGATCCCGTTGCGGGCGACGCACCGGAAGACCAGCCGGATCACGTCCTCCCCGGCGGGGGTCCAGGAGATGAAGCGCATGCCCGTGGTGATGAAGTTGAGGGGCGTCTCGGGCATCGCCTCGCTGACTAGGCGGATCCGCTCCCAGGGGTCCTCGTGGTGGAAGCGGACCGAGACCGACATGTGGGTGCTTGAGGTGAAGTCGAGCGCCCGGAAGCCGACCCGGTCCATGGTCGGCGCGATGTCGAGCACGTCCGGGGTCGTCAGGCCGGTGGCGCTCCAGAGGCTCTGGTTGCCGTCCCGCGTTGTCGTGTCGACGATCTCGACGAGATCGCCGCTCATCGGCTCTTGGCGGCGCCGAAGGTGCCCATCACCAGGTCCATCGCCGAGCGCGGGGGCCTGGCCGGGTCCGACTTGGCGGGCTTCACCGTCACCGGCCGCGCCTGGAGCATGTAGAGCTCGCCGCTGCCCCGCGCGATCGCCCACTCGATGTCCTGGTGGCCTCCGAAGTGGCTCTCGATCTTCCGGGCGACGTCGGCCAGCAGCCCGAGCTGCTCCTCGTCCATGCACGCCTCCGCCTGGCGCTCGGCCGAGACCTCGGCCCGGGTGGCGCCGCTGCCCGAGGGGTCGGGCAGATACTCGACCTCCTTCGGCCCCACGGACTTGGAGAGGACCTCACGGGTCACCTTGCTGACCCGATACTCGTCCGGCGTCACCTCCCCGCCCACCACCGCGAGCCCCAGCCCCCAGCTCGCGTTGATGGCCACGGTGCTCGGGTCGCCGTTCAGCGGATTACATGTGAACATCACTCCCGAGACTCCGGCGTCGACCATCAGCTGCACCGTCACCCCCATTGCCGGCACCGCGTGCTCCGCGGCCATCTCGGCCCGGTAGCTGACGGCCTCCGGGCTGTACAGGCTCGCCCAGCAGTTGCGCACCGCCTCATGGAGCTGATCGATTCCTCGCACCCACAGATAGGTCTCCTGCTGCCCGGCGAAGGTCGCCTCCTCCGAGTCCTCGCCGATCGCGCTCGAGCGGACCGCCACCGGCGGGCTCGAATCGCCTGCCTCGGAGGCCAGCTCCTCGTAGCGGGCAGCGAGCTGATCGCGCAGCTCGCCCGGCAGCGGCGTCGCGCGAATCGCGGCGGCGCATTTCTCCGCGTCGCCCGTGAGGTCAACGCCCTCGATCGCGGCCAGGTAGGCCTCTGCCGCCAGGGCGAACCCCGGCGGCACCGGGACGCCCGCCCCGATCAGCTCCCCCAGGCTGGCGCTCTTCGCGCCGAACCGATCCTCGTCGGAGCGGCGCAGCTCGGCGAGCGCGCGAATCCGGTCAGCCGCCATCGCCGTTGCCGTCGAGGATCTGCACAACGCCGGTGGAGCCGTCGACCCTCAGCCTCTGGCCGGTCTTGATCCGCGAGGTTGCCGTCCCGGTCCCGACCACGGCGGGGAGCCCATACTCGCGCGAGACGATCGCCGCGTGGGACATGATCCCGCCGATGTCGGTCACGGTCCCCTTGATCTTGGAGAAGATCGGCGCCCACGACGGCGAGGTGATCGTGCAGACCAGGATCTCGCCGGCGCGCACGTCGGAGATGCCCTCCAGGTCCCGGACCACCCGGGCCGGTCCCTCGATCTCGCCCGGGGAGGCCGCGTAGCCGGAGAGCTCGGCGCCGTCGCCGTCCTGGGCGCGGGCCCATGCCTCGAGCCGCTCCTTGGTGATGCCCCAGAGCATCACGATCATCGGGTCGTTGACGGCCTCGGGCATCGCCCCCAGCGCGGGCGGCGGCGTCCACTCGCCGAGCTTCTCCAGGAGCTCCTTGCGGCGCTCCGCGATCGGCGGCCAGCGGTGCGGGCCGAGCGGATCCCCGCCCGTCGCCCAGGTGAGGGCCAGCTCCTCCAGGGCCTCCATCACCTCGTGGCGGGAGAGCTGGAAGATGTCCTCGCCGTCGGCGAGGAAGTCGTGCTCGGCAAGCAGCGCGCCGAACTCACGGATCTTGTTGAAGAAGCGCGACTGGAACCAGTAGTCGCAGTAGAACTTGTGCTCCTCGACGTAGGGGAAGACCTTGCGCGAGAGGCCGATCAGCTCATCGAAGGTCGGCTGCGCCTCCTCGTTGATCAGCGCCCTGTACTCGGAGGCGATCCGGTCGCGCTCTCTCACGATCTCCTCCGTCGGCCGGTCGATCTCCTCGCCCGCCTGGAGCGCCGCGATGTGCCCGATCAGCGAGGCGTACGGGATGCTCGGGTCGTCGTTCCAGCTGCCGAAGTAGTGGTAGAGCCCGTCGCCGGTGCCCATGTTGAACCAGGGGTCCTTGACCTCCTCGAGCTCCTCCAGCCACGACTTGCCGGCGTCGCTCTTGCCGAGCTCGGCGTTGATCTCGTCGGGCGTGCGGCCCTCCTGGAAGGCGCCGGCGACCTCGGTCTCGATCGCCAGCCGCGCCAGCCGCCGCAGCTCCTCGTCGGGCTTGAACAGGTCCACGTCCACGCCGGCGACCATCTGGGAGATGTGCTGGTCGGGGATGTCGGGCAGCTGCTCGCGGCAGAACTCGGCGAAGGTCAGGTACGCGCCGTAGCCGAGCAGCAGGAACTCGAAGTGGTGCTGCCACATCAGCTCGGCGCAGTGGAGCGCGTGGCGGTAGGCGTCCAGCAGCTCGATGTTCGAGAGCTTGCGGTCGGTGTGGAGGACCTCCTCGTCCTCGTACTGGTCGAGACTCGGCACCTCGATCGCCTCGACCTCGCGGTTGAGCGCCTCCATCTTCTCGCGCCACTTGACGTAGAGCTCGTCCCAGTTGGAGAAGTAGTAGCCCGCCCGCTCCTGGAAGATCTCCGCCCGCTTGCCGATCTCCTCCGGATCGGTGACGGGATTGGGAGAGATGTAGACGTAGCCGTTGACGATCCGGTAGTCGACGCCCATCACCGGCGGGACGGCGAAGGCGCGGTTCTGCCAGCCCGCGAACGCCGCATACGGGTGATCGGTCTCGACGATGTCGAAGGCCGGCATCGGCAGGGGGAAGTGCATCGAGTTCCAGAACCAGAGGCGATTCTCGTCCGCCTCCTTGCGGTGCTCGTCGAACAGCGACCAGTACGGGTACATCTCCTCCCAGCCCTCGCATCCCTGCGGGGTCTCGATCGAGAACGGGCTCGGGAACGCGCCTACCTCGGACGTTGCGGTTGCCATCTGTCTCTCCTCCTCCATCGCCTCGTGCGAGGGAAAAGTCAAGTCTATTGGTTTGTTTCCGGGTCCGGCCGGAAGCCGGTGTCGATCGTGATCGCGCCGCCCACCGCCCGCGAGACGCAGGTGATGATCGCCCCGCCCCCCTCCTTCTCCTCGTCGCTGAGGAAGACGTCGCGATGGTCCAGCTCTCCCTCGGCCTCGATGACGGTCGCGGCGCAGAGCCCGCACTCCCCCCGCAGGCAGTCCCACATCATGTCCACGCCCTCGTCCCGCAGCGCGTCGAGCAGCGTGCGGTTGGGGCGCACCGTGAGATCGCAGCCGGCGTCGCGCACGTGGACCGGGAACTCCTCGGGCGCGAAGGCGCCGCCCGAGGCGAAGGTCTCGAACTGCAGTCGGTCAGGCCTTCGCTCCCGCTCGGTCCACTCGTGCCGAGCGGCGTCGCGCAGCCGCAGCGGCCCGCAGAGATAGAGCTCACCATCGGCATCGAGGCGCTCGATCTCGCCGCCGATGTCGAGGCGATTGCCCTCCGCCGAGACGAACAGCTCGAGGCGATCTCCCAGCAGGCCGGAGAGCTCATCCACGAAGGGCATCTGCTCGCGCGTGTGCGCCGCGTAGAGCAGGCGGAACGGCCGGCCGTGGCGCTCGAGCGCATGGGCCATGCCGAGGATCGGCGTGATCCCGATGCCCCCCGCCACCAGCAGATACTCGGAGCGGCCGTACTGCAGCTCGAAGTGGCTCTGCGGCTCCGAGACCGCGATGGTCGTGCCGGGCTCCAGCGCGCGCATCCAGACCGAGCCGCCGCGGCTGTCGTGGATCTCCTTGACGGCGATTCGATAGGCGCCGTCGACGGGGCCTCGGCCGACCAGCGAGTAGGAGCGCACGTCCGGCAGGCCGTCGATGTCGACGGCGAAGTCCAGGTGGCTGCCGGTCGCATACGGCCGCGCCCCGGCCGACGGCTCGATCTCGATCATCCGGACGTCGCTGGCGACGTCCCTGACCGCGCGGATCCGCGCCTCGGCGAAATGCCTGCCGGGGGCCGTGACGACCTCGCGTCTCGCGACTGTGGCCACCCGACGCTCCGGCGCTCAGTTCACCCCGAGCCGCTCGGCGTCGGCCTCGGTCGCCTCCACCCGCGTGGAGGTTCCCTCCTGCCGCTCGGCCTCGCCGGCGGATGCCCGGTATCGGGGATCGTCGGTCTCCTCCGCGATCATCTTGTCGATCAGGCGGCGCGCCCACATCGCCCCGCCGTCGATGTTGAGGTTGTAGAACTGCTTGTCGGGGTGGTCGTCGACGCCGCGCTGTTGCGCCGCCAGCACCACCTCGTCCTCGCCGAAGACGCCGGTCACACCCTCTCGGATGATCGTGGTGTAGCGCTGGTTGTCGAGCTTGTAGTTCCGCACGAAGGCCCAGAAGTAATGGCAGGTCTTCTCGGTCTCCGGGGTCATCGTGTTCAGCACGTAGCCGTTCACTCCCTGCGACCGGTCGCCCTCGGGGGCACCGGTGCCGTGGGGCGCCACGCCGACGTCGATGGCGATGGTGCTCGGCGCCTCGAAGTGGATGATCTGCCAGCGGTCGACCCTCGGCACCTCGGCGGGCGCCTTCTCGAGCTTCCAGCCAAGCTGCATCCGCCAGAACGGCGGCGGTTCCACGTCGAGCATCCACCGCGTCACGGTCGCCGAGTTCGGGCCGTGCGTGACCTCGAAGGGGACCTCCGCGATCGAGCGCTGGCCGATGCTCGCGCCGTGAACGAACGTCTCATGGGTGAGGTCCATGAGGTTGTCGACGATCAGCTTGTAGCCGCACTCGAGGTGGATCAGCTTGCCGTCGCCGGCCCACTCCGGATCGTCGTTCCAGTGCATGTCGGGAATCAGATCCGGGTCGGCGAGGGCCGGATCGCCGGTCCACACCCAGATGAAGCGATGCCTCTCGGCCACCGGATAGGAGCGCACCCGCGCGGCCGGGTTGATCGTCTTCTGGGAGGGCATGAAGACGCAGCGCCCCTCCGGGTTGTAGACGAGCCCGTGGTAGCCGCAGGCGACGTTGTCGCCCTCGATCTTGCCCTCGGACAGGGGCATCAGACGGTGCCAGCAGGCGTTCTCGAGCGCCACGGCCTGGCCGTCCTCCCGCCGGTACATGACGAGGCTGTGGCCGCCGATCCGGCGCCCCAGGAGCTCGCGCTTCAGCTCGACGTCGTAGGCGGCCGCGTACCAGCAGTTGCGCGGCCAGTCCGAGAGCTTGAAGGTCTCGGGAACCTCACGGATGTCGCCATTGGGGCTGCCGTTGGTGCTGCTCATCCTCTTCCTCCTTGATCACGCTCATCCGGGGGCGGCCGCGCCCAGCTCTGCGAGCGCCCCCAGCACCAGCTCGTCGTGTTCGTTCGGCTTGACGTCCGGGAAGACCGTCGCGATCTCGCCCTCGGGGTCGATCAGCGCCGTCGAGCGCCGGTTGCCCCAGACCTTGCAGGTCGCCGAACTGCAGCTCGTCCCAGACGCCATAGGCGTCGGCCACGCTGTGTCCCTCGTCCGAAAGCAGGGTGAACGCGAGGCCGTACTTGTCCGCGAATGCCCTCAGCTCGTCGACCGGATCGGGCGAGATGCCGAGGACCACCGCGTTCGCCGCCTCGTAGTCGGCGGCGTGGTCGCGCACGCCGCAGGCCTGCGTGGTGCAGCCGGGCGTGTCCGCCTTCGGGTAGAAGTAGAGGGCCACCCAGCGCCCGCGCAGCGAGGAGAGGCTGACCGGCTCGCCGTCCTGATCGGGGAGCGTGAAATCCGGGGCGGGGCCACCGGGGTCGATCATCTCTTCCTCCTCATCCGCTTGCGCCGCAGCGCGGCCAGGCACAAACTGTATACAACTCGTCACCGTAGATGACTACCCCAGGCGACAATTCGCAATCAGATGCCCCGCCGGAAGGGCATTCTGTATACAGGAATGCCCGGCTGCTGATCTCGTGCCCGGACCGGCCCGGGATCGTGGCCGCCGTCTCGAGCTTCCTCTTCGAGCACGGCGCCAACATCGTCTCGTCCGACCAGCACTCGACCGACCCCGAGGGCGGCCGGTTCTTCATGCGCATGGAGTTCTCGACGGCGGAGATGGACCTCGACCGCGATCGGCTCGAGGCCGTCTTCGAGCAGGAGGTTGCGGACCGCTTCGAGATGCGCTGGCGCATGTCCCATCCCGGCGATCGCAAGCGGATGGCGATCCTCGTCTCCCGCTACGAGCACTGCGTCCTCGATCTGCTCTGGCGCTGGCGGCGCGGATCGCTCGACGCCGACGTCGTGCTGGTGGCCTCGAATCATCCGGACCTCGAGGACGACGTGCGCGCCTTCGGGGTCCCCTACCACCACGTGCCGGTGCCGCCGGGTGGCAAGGCCGAGTCCGAGGAGCGTCTATTGGAGCTGCTGAAGGGTCAGGTCGATGTCGTGGTGCTCGCCCGCTATATGCAGATCCTCTCGGGCGACTTCATCGACGGGATCGGCGTGCCGCTGATCAACATCCACCACTCCTTCCTGCCGGCCTTCGCCGGGCCGGACCCGCACCAGGAGGCCTATGAGAAGGGCGTCAAGATCATCGGCGCCACGGCCCATTACGTGGTCGAGGAGCTCGACGCGGGGCCGATCATCGAGCAGGACGTCGCCCGCGTCTCACACCGCGAGTCGGTCGCCGACCTGACCCGCCTGGGCGAGGACATCGAGCGCGCCGTTCTGGCCCGCGCGGTTGCGATGCACCTCGAGGACCGCACGCTCGTCCACGAGAACAAGACCATCGTCTTCTAGGGCGAAGGCTCCGGCTAACTGACGGGGACCCGGTTGTCCGCGTTGCGCTCGCGCGTCCGCGGGCGCTCGGAGAGGCGGACGGGGGCCGCAGCCATGGCGCGCACCCTCATGTCCGACCAGCTGACGCCCTCGCGGACGAGCGCCGGGACGCCGAGCGTGACGGCGGTCGCGATCTCGACGGCCTGCAGGATCACGCCGTAGGCGAGCGCGTCCGCGGCTGGTATCCCGAAGCCCTTGTTGAGCACGCTGATGATCGCCAGCTGGAAGATCCCGATGTTGGATGGCGTCGCCGGGACCACTGCCGTCACGTTGACGGCGAAGAGACAGGCCGCGGCCGCGCCGATCGCGACCTGGTGGTCGAGTCCCAGCGCGGCGAACAGCGCCCAGCAGGAAAGGAGCTGCAGGAACCAGGCGAAGAGCTGTGCGCCCGTAGCGAAGGAGCCCTTGCGCGGGTCCCGGAAGACGGTCAGGCCGCGGCGCGCCTGCTGTATCGCGCCGCGGACGGCCTTGATGCCGCGGGCGATCCGGCCCTGTCCGTTCACCTTGACCAGCGATGGCGCCATCAGCACGGCAAGCAGGACCAGCAGCGGAGCGGTCGAGACCAGGAAGAGCTTCTGAGTGCTGGTCTGGAACAGGTCGGTCGTCGAGACGATGATCCCGCCCAGGAGGACCAGAGCGAAGATGTTGATCGCCGTCTGCGAGACCAGCGTGCCGATCAGGACCGGGAAGGTCTGGCGCATCCGGCCGACGTGGCGGGAGAGGACCATCGCCCTGGCGGGCTCGCCGAGGCGCGCCGGCAACGTCGCGGACATCAGGACGCCGATCATCGTCGCCGAGGTGACGTCGCGGCGGCGGACGTGGCTGGTCGGGAGCGCCGCACGGACGATCGCCACCCACGAGGCGGCGCGGGCGAACATCGCGGCGACCATCAGCGCGCAGGCGATCAGGACCCACTTGAGGTCGGAGTCGATGATGCTGGAGGCGACCTGGTCGACGCCGATGGAGCGCGCGGCCAGCGCCGTGAGCAGCAGCCCGAGTGCGCCGGCGTCCGCGACGCCGGCCTTCCGGGCGGCCCTCCGGCCGCGGCTGCGGCCGTCGGCCGGACTCGGCTCGAGAGAACGGCCGGCGCTTGGCGGGCCGCTCGGCCCGCCGTCGATGCGGACAGATCCGCTGCGGCGGGCGGCTCCTCCGGCGGCCAGATCGGTGCCGGGGCGGGGTCGAAGCCTCCTGGTCGACCTGGGTGGCCTCCTCGGCGATGTCCGGCCGGCATAGCGCTGGGCATCTGACGGCCCGCCTCGCGCCTGGCCCTGATCCGCTCCGGCTGGTGCGCGAGCCACTGCAGCTCTTCGGCGAGCGCCTGCGGTCGGCGGGTGGGACCAGGATGCCGTCGACGCCATTGGTGACGTCATCGCTGTAGCCCGCGGGATATTCAACCGCACGTAGAGTCTTCTACGTGCGGTTTTTCTTTGCGCACTTGAATGGCTCAGTGAATCGGTGTGCGGTTTTCGCACGAACCCGCCAATCGAGAGTCTCTTCCCGATCAGCAGCATGGTCTCTGCACGCTCAAGCCATCGATTGGCCGGCACTTACGGAATTTCCGGAGAAAATTACCCCAAATGTTTGACATATTTGGTCCCCCTTTGCTACAGTAACACCACGGTCGAAGAAACTCCGAAAAACCCGGGGGTTCGCACGCCCTCGGAGTCGGCTTGGCTAATGATTCTATCTTGAGAGCCTTCTAACGCGGCCTTGCCGCACCGTGCTTCGGCACGATCTCTTCGGCTCTCGTCTCCAATCTTCGGTACTTGCTGCGGTTCAGTGCCGCGCGCGTTTCGCCCGTCTAACGAATTCCGCACCTGGCCGATGTCACAACGACGATCGCTCCGTCGGCCATAATCGTCGACGGTGGAGTTACGCCTTAGCTCTATCCGGGAACGAGCATTAGGGTCAGCGGAGCTTGAGAATTAGGGGGAACAAACCCTGGGGGTGGCAGCGGGCAGGGATATCCGGTGATAAGTCGCGTCAGGGGAATGCGGGAGATCGAACGTTCGGTCCTACTGTGGCACCACAACGAAGAAATCAAACGAGACTTGGCAAAGGTGACCAGCATGCAACGAAGAGTTCTGCTTCTAGTTGGGCTACTACTACTTGCGCCCTCGATCGCGATGGCCGTACCGACCGTGACTATCGCGGGCGGCGATGCGGGCGGAACGCACATCAACATTCAGCCGTTGGCTGGTCAGGTCGTCACGCTGACCGTGACCGGTGGCGACGAGATCGGCGGTTTCGACATTTACACCTTATCGGTGATGGCGCGACCACCGGACCCGTCATCACGGATCTCGACCTGACTGGAACCATTCTTGCAGGCTGGACGAACGGTCTGCAGCCGGCGACCGATGACCTTGGCACTCGTCGGGCATCGTCGTTGACGTTCGGCGTGGCTGTCGCGGCCACCGGCGACGTCGTTAATTTGACGTTTGACGGCACCACCGCTCCCGCAGGTACCTACACCTTTAGCATGACCGCCAATCCGTCATCCACGTCGTCTTTCTACGACGGTGTGGGTCAAAACTTCGGCGGGAACTTTCCGGAACTGTCGATCACGATCGTGCCGGAACCGGCTTCGTTCGTGTTCGCCGCCTTCGCCGCGGCTGGCCTTGGCGCCGTGGTGGTTCGCCGCCGCATGCGGAAGGCCTAGTTCAACCTGCACAGCGCAATAATTCAACCGCACGCAGAGCTTTCTGCGTGCGGTTTTTTTTGCGGCACGAGTCGTCTCGGCAAGGCCGTAGGTATGCCGCGCGGCCGAAACTGACCTAGCGGGCATCGACGGAAGGTGAATCCTCGCCGTCCTCAGGTTCGGCCACGGTCGCTTCGCCCGCTTCGGTGGCTACTGCGCCCACGGCCGGTACGACGCCGTGCGGCGGCGGATACTCTTCCATGGGATGGAAAGCCGAGCCACGCCGCGCGTTCCAGTCGCAGTTGAGCAGCCCGTTGGGGCCGATCACGGGATTGCAGCAGTCAAACGGGTTCTGGCACATCGAGCAGCCAGCCAGCATGCCGACCAAGGTCGCCGCAGCCAGGCATCCCACCAAGGATTTCATTGCGATCTCTCCCCGCGAGCCGTGTTGGAATTGCGGCAGTTTGAGCAGGCTGTAACGCGTGTAGCGTTTTTATCATCGGCAGAACGCCAGCCGGGCTTTCGGGTAAGTTGGGCCAGGCGGCCCAAGAAATAGGCCGCCAGCGGCACTGCGCCAGCAAGCAAGCCCGAAGTCGCGGCAGGCGCAAGGACGCTCGCATGCCCGTCGGCGATGTAACCGGGGGCTCGCAGCGGGAAAAGAACCGGCCAGGCTTGAAACCGCGCTACGGCAAGGCCGGCAGCCCGTTCAGGGCAGCCATGCGGCGGCGCAGCTCGGGCTGGTGGTCCAGCAGCTCGGCCACCCGGCGCCAGTCCCATTCCTCGTTGCCCAGCGCGTCGAAGATCACTTGCGTGTGGTCCCAGTCCTCTTCGTGGTCGATGCCCAGTCGCAGGTCGTCGCGGTCGAGCTCGACGGGCAGCGGGATCAAGCGGACCCGGAACAATTCGGGATGCCCGTACAAGTATCCGGTCACGCTGGCCCGCTCAGCCGGATGGTGGGCTTCGCGGTTTGCCCGAGCCAGAGCATCGGCCGAGCACCATTCGGCCAACACTCCCAACGGCGAATGGATGGCCGGCCGGCCATCGGCGCGGCAGTAGCTGATATAGTCGCAACGAGGGTGCGAGCCGGCCGTGTTCACCAGCCGATCGATCAGCACCGGATCGATAAACGGGTTGTCGGCGGTCAAGCAAACCACGCTCCGCGCGGCGAACTCGGCCGAGGCCGCGACCACCCGCGCCAACGAATCGCCGACCGAGCCGACAATCAAGGGCACGTCGGGCGGCACGATCGCCCGGATACGCTGTGCATGTTGGCTCTCTTCCAGCAGGACAGCCACGGCGTCGAGCCGCTGGCAATCGGTGACCCGGCGGACGATCCATTCGACCAGGGGCTTACCGCCGAGCTTGCGTTCCAGCTTCGGATCGACCCGCGCGGGCGCGACGAATACGAATGATTCCCAACGTGTTGATCATCAAGAAAACGGCTCCTGGCACGATCGCGGCGCCGCTGCCCCAGCTCGGCGTCCCTCGCACGCGCGGAGTCTAACAGGAGCCGTCGAACAGGGTCAATACAAGCCTGCCGGCAGTGCGCAACGTGCTCTTGCCGGAGCACTTGCCACCGAATCGTCCCACGGCCCGAGGAACTGGCCAGGCGGCTTGCGAGAGCGACGAAGCGACCTTGGAGCACGCCTGCGCCACCGATACAATTCCGCCCCGCGCAAGCCCCGCCCGACGGCGGCGACGCGCTCGACCGGGACGCACTCACAACGGCACGGAGGCCAATCGTGGAACGGCTCGTGGTCAGTGGAGTCGATGGTCCGCTGGGAATGAACCTGGCGTTGGCCTCGCCGAGCGTTGGCATGTGCTGGGTCTGTACGACCATGTCGCCGTGGAGGCCGATGGGATCCAGTGCGCGGCCCGGCCCACCGATGCGGCCGAGCTGGCGGATCTCCTGCGGCAGCACCAGCCTCGCTGGCTGATCCACTGCGGCCCGCTGGCGGCCGCAGCCTGGGATCCGCCCTCCCACGAGCAGCGTGACGAGGCCCGCACAACGACCGAGCTGGCCCACCTGGCAGCCGAGCTCGGCACAGCGCTGACCGTGCTCTCGAGCGACGCCGTGCTCTGCGGCCCGCGCATGTTTCACAATGAGGAATCGCAGGCCCTTGCCCCCGGTAGTCAGGCAGCGTGCGCACGGGCCATCGAACAAACACTGGCATTCGCCGGCGCGCTCGTCGTGCGGACGCACGCCTACGGCTGGAGCCCGGTCGAGGCCCAAGCCGGCTTTGCCGAACGGGCCTGCGAGGCGCTGTCACGCGCGGTCCGCTGCATGCCGACGGCCGGCGTTACGCCACGCCGATCCTGGCCACCGACCTGGCCGAACTACTCGAGCGAGCCTATGAACTGCGGCTGCGCGGTCTGTATCACATCGCCGGCGCCGAACGGGCCAGCGCCTTCCGTTTCGTGACAGAGCTGGCCAACGTCCTGGGAATCGACGGCTGCCGACGATGCGACGTCGAGACCATGGCCCACGACGGAATCGAGCTGGAGACCTCACTATCGAGCCGCAAAGCCCGGCGCAAGCTGGACATGACGACCGCCCCGCTACGCGACGGGCTGACGCGGTTTGCGGAGCAGCGCGATACGGCTGGCGCGGCCGCTGGCGCACGCTGGGGCCACTGCGTGAAAAGGCCGCCTACGCGGACTCGACGCGCGGACAGAGATCGTCGCCAGCCAATTTCGACGACGGCCCTTTAGAGCTGCAGCAACTCGTAGAGCCGTGGATCGGCCAGGCTGTCGGCCACCAGCCCCGCGCCGGCGAAATCGTGGCGGCGGCTATGTCCGCCCGGCACGGCCACGGTCACGGCGCCAGCGGCAACCGCGGCACGGCAGCCGTTTTGACTGTCTTCCAGCACCAGCATCTCGCTCGGGGCGAAGTCCCAACCGCTCGGCGGCCAGCAGATAGATCTCCGGGTGCGGCTTGCCGTGCCGGACGTCGTCGCAGGTGAGCACGAACTGGAAGCGCGGCTGCAGTTGGAACTTGCCAAAACCCGGCGTGACGAAGGCGGGGCCGCTGCTGGTGGCGATCGCCTTGGGCAGGCCGGCCGCTTCCAGCTGGTCGAGCAACGGCACAGGCCGGGCATAATTTCCAATCGCTCGTCGAGCAGTCCGTCGAAGAGCTCGTCGGTTTCGGCGGCCAACTCGTGCGACCGTGTCGTCCAGCGGGTGCCAGTCGATCATCCGCTGCAAGGCGACCGCGGCCGGACAGCCCATCATGGCGTCGAGCAACTCGGCCTCAAACGTCTTGCCCCGGCGGCGCAGCATCTCGGCGCCGACGTCTTGATAGAGCTCTTCGGTGTTGAACATCAGGCCGTCGAGATCGAACACGACGGCTTGCGGGCGGGCTGCAGGCATGGCGGCGGCAGGTTCAGCGCGGCAAGCTGATTCACAACGCTGACCAATTCGGCCAACACCATGCAGGTGGCGCCCCAGATGCGATCGAGTCGAAGTGGAAGCAGGGCGCCTGAAACGCGATGGGGCCTGCCGGCGCTCGAACGGACCCGTATTGGCCGGATCGAGCAGGTGCGCCAACGGCACTTCCAGCACGCGTTCGACTTCGTGCTGGTTGGGCATCCAGGCGGGCGTGTCGTCAGCGCCCCGACCCAGGGCTCATGCTGGAAATTGCTGGCGAACAAATACAAGTCCGAGAGCCGTCCCAGCAGCTGCACGTCGTTCGACGGCACGCCAGCTCTTCGCCGTACTCGCGGAGCGCGGCCTCGTGGCCCGTTTCGCCCGCCTCGATCACGCCGCCCGGCAGGCTGACCTGGCTGGCATGATCGACCATGTGCTTGGGCCGCAGGATCAGCGGCAGGTGCCACTGGCCGTCGCGCGGATAGAGCACGACCAGCACGGCCGCCCGCCGGGCCCCGAACTCCGCCGGGCCACGATGCCGGCCGAAGCTCAACTCCGGCTGATATGGCGCGTGAGCACTCCAGCCGGAAGCGGCTCGGCCAGCAGCCGCGCAAGCCATTCGGGCAGGCGTCGGTCGTGCCGGGCAGCGGTGAACGGGTGCTGGGGTTAATCTGTCGGGCATCCACCGGGTGAGCCGTAGCGAGCGTTCACGGGCAAACTCTGCGGACCTCGACGCGCGGGCCCAATTATCCGCAGGGTCGATGCGAGGCAAACGCGGTTTAACGCGCGGCATCATTCGCCGCCGCGTTCTCGGCTCGGCTCGGAGTCGGTAGATCGCGTAGCTTGGGTTGCGCGGCCCGACGCGCGGCAGCGCCAGCGGCGGCTCGGTCGGTGATGACATAATCGGCGCCGTAACGTTCGCCAGCTTTTGCAGCCGTAGCGGGCCCAATTCAGCCAGCGAAGCACGCCAGCGCGCTCGGTCGCATCGCTGATTCCATGAACGCCAGCAGATTGCGTCGCCACCATTCGACAATACCTGGCGCGTCCTGCGGAATGTCTTTGCGATTGACGACTTCGGCCCGCTCGGCGTACCAGCGAAAGGTCTGGGCCAAACGCGGCGTGAGGAACACAGCGTCCGTCGGCGTGTTCTCGTGCGTGCCCAGTCGCACAACTACCGCCAGTCGTCCAAATTCTGGGTGTAAGCGTCCGCAGGCGGCCACGGGTGGCGCTGCCGCCAGGCGATCGTTCCGCCCAGGTTGACCGCCACGAACAACATCGGCGACACCAGGCCTACCGCATGCAGGGATGGCAGCGCGGCTGGTAGCGTACAGAATCTCGATGGCCACTAGCGCCACGCCGGCCGGCACCATCACGTCGGACATGCGAAACCAATAGAACCGCAACAGACCCGCGGCGAAGTCCGGCGCGACCGGCACCAGCATGGCGATCAGCATGCCCACCGCCGCGATGCCGACCATGGCCGCGACGAAAGGCATAGCACGGCTGGCGCGCATCGAGCGGCCGCCACCGGACGCGCAAACCAGCATCAGCACCGCATCAAGTGCCGCGACCACCAGCACGTGCCAGCGCCAACGTAAACCACACGGGAAACTGCTGGGGCACGAGTGATGATAGAGCCGCTCGTAAACGTAAATGCGGTTGGCCTCGGTCACGATTTGCGGGATCGACGCCGCGCAGTGAGCGCCAGCGCCGGCCACAGCCCCGGCAGCGCCAACAACAGTCCGCCGGCCAGCGGCAGGATCAGGCGGCGCAAGCGGCGGGCGGTTCTGGCTGGCGAGCCAAACGACGCCCGCCGCCACGACGGCCCAACCGCCGACACCACGTGAAACGCGGAAGCGGCGCCAAACAACAGCACGGCGGCGCCCCAGCGCGCGCACCAGCGCTCGAGCCCCAGCAGCACGAACACATAGGCAAAACCCTTGGCCTCGACTCCGCCGACGAGCCATTCGCCGGCCATGTGAAAACCGGCCGACCAGCGTGACCAACAGCGCGGCCGAGAGCACGGAGTAATAACTGGCCGGCAACCAGCGCCCAACTCAATCGCCGCCAGGCCCAGGCCAGCAGCCCCCACGTCAGCAGCCGCCCGCCCAGGCCACCGCCGCCAACGGCAGCCACGGCGTCAGCCAGCCAAGCGTCCAGTAGAAAACCTGATGGGCGTCGGCCGAGTTGCAGAAAGAAGTCGTCGGCGCACCAGCCGGCGTCCCAATAGTGGCGGGCCTTGCCCAGATAGTGCGGCTCGTTCGACGTCGGGCGCGGGCCAGGCGCCGTGGATGAAGAACACCAGCAAGATCAGCAGCAACCTCGCCGCACGGCCCGCCGGCGGCGCATTGCGATCGGTTCATCTCGCGATTGGCCGTGTCGAGCGTGCATGAAGCCGTTTCAGCGTAATCTGCCGACGTGCCGCCAGGGCAGAGTCCTGCGCCGCCGGGGCACGCCATTGCGTCTGCCCTTCCCCGGCGCCCTATATTCGCGTGTAGCGAATCTCTCTTTCTCGCCCCCAGGATACGCCCATGACTCGACCATCGCCCGGCAAGCTGCTGCGAGATCGCGGCGAAATCGACGATTCAGGTGCCCGGGGCATTCAATGCGCTGGTGGGCAGACTGATCGAACGAGGCCGGCTTCGACGCGGCTGTATCTGTCCGGCGCAGCCTTTTCGGCCGGCGCGACTCGGCCTGCCCGACATCGGGCTGTTCACGCTGACGGAACTGGCCCAGCAAACCGCGCGTCTGACGCGGCGCGTCGAGCATTCCCGTGATCGTCGACGCCGACACCGGCTTTGGCGGCGCGATGAAGGTCGAGCGGACGATCGTCGAACTGGAAGCCGCCGGCGCCGCCGCCATCCAGCTCGAAGATCAGCCGTTCCCAAACGCTGCGGGCATCTGTCCGGCAAGACGCTGGTCGAGACCGACGAGATGTGCGCGCAAGCTGCGGGCCGCCGCCGCGGCGCGACAGCGATGACGACCTGGTGATCCTGGCCCGCACCGACGCGCGGGGCGTCGAGAGCTTCGACGACGCCATCGAGCGGGCCAAGCGCTATCTCGACGCCGGCGCCGACTGGATTTTTCCCGAGGCCCTGGCCGACGCCGGCGAGTTCGACACGTTCGCCGAGGCCGTCGACGCGCCGCTGGTGGCCAATATGACCGAGTTCGGCAAAAGCCCGCTGCTGACGCTCGACGAACTGGCCGAGATGGGCTATGCCGCGGTGCTCTATCCGGTGACGCTGTTGCGCATGGCCATGAAGGCGGTCGAAGCGGCGCTGGCCGTGATCGCCGCCGACGGGACGCAGGCCGAGTTGCTCGACCTGATGCAGACGCGGCAGGAACTGTACGATCTGATAGAATACAGCGACTACGAAGCGCGCGATCGGGCCTACTTTTCGCGGCAGAACTCCCGGCGGAATAGACCGCATCGGCAATCGCTCGCCCGCGTCGCACTCGCCGCATGCGGCCATCCGAATGCATCCATCGCAGAAAGGCATCCATGGCGGAACCCATCTACAGCCCGGGTCTCGAAGGCGTATCGCCGGCGAAACGGCCATCAGCACGATCGCCGGCGGCTTGCAGTATCGCGGCTATTCGATCGAGGAACTGGCCGAGCACGCCACGTTCGAGGAAGTGGCCTATCTGCTCTGCACGGCGAGCTGCCCAACCGGCGGCAGCTGGCCGCGTTTCGCAAGCGGCTGGCCGACAGCGCCGCGATTCCGCCAGCCGCTCGATCGAGCTGCTGGCCAAGATTCCGCACGGCGTGGCCATGATGGACATCATGCGCACCGGCGCCAGCGCGCTGGCCCATTGGGATCCGGACACGCCGGACAACAGCCACGACGCCAACGTGCGCAAGGCCGAGCACCTGCTGGCGCAATTGCCGATCGTGATGGCCGCGCGCTATCGGCTGGCGCAGGGCAAGAAGCCGGTGCCCTACGATCCCGAGCTGTCGCTGGCCGGCAACATCCTGTGGATGCTGTTCGACAAGCAGCCCACGCGAGCGGCTGACCAAGGCGATGGACGTATCGCTGATTCTGTATGCCGAGCACGAGTACAACGCCTCGACATTCGCGGCCCGCGTGGTCAGCTCGACGCTCTCCGACATGCACTCGGCCGTCACCGCGGCCATCGGCGCACTGAAGGGCCCGCTGCACGGCGGGGCGAACGAGGCCGTGATGGAAGTGCTGAACGAGGTCGGCACGGCCGATCGGGCCGAAGCCTGGATTCGCGACGCGCTGGCCAAGAAGCGGCGCATCATGGGCTTCGGCCATCGCGTCTACAAGACGGGCGATCCGCGGGCGGCCTACCTGCGCACGCTGTGCGGCGAACTGGCCGCCGAAACCGGCAACCAGGACATGGAGCCGATGGCCGACACGATCGAGACGATCGTCCGCACCGAGAAGGGCCTGCCGCCGAATCTCGATTGGCCCAGCGCCCGGCTGTATCACTACATGGGCCTGGACGTCGATCTGTACACGCCGCTGTTCGTGGTCAGCCGCGTCGTCGGCTGGAGCGCGCACGTGATCGAGCAGCTCGACAACAACCGGCTGATCCGGCCGCGGGCCAACTACACCGGTCCCGGGCCGCGCAAGTGGACCGCGATCAGCGAGCGCGGCTAGGCGTTCGCCTGCGGACTACTGCGCCGTAAACAGTCGGAAGATCTCGCTGATCGCCGCCCCGACGTCACTCGATTCGCTACTCGTGCGCACCTGCGGGCCATCGCCGGCATTGTGGGCCGGCTTGCTCCCGCCGTTCAGCGTACACATGCCAATCATGCCGAGTCCCTGCTGTTCGGCAAAGTTGTACAGATCGCGGGCATCCGCGACGTCGAACCCGCCGTCCCCCGCGCAGCCTCCGCCCACCGTGGGCGTGATGCCAATGCGGCCCCACAGGCCGGACATGCCGCCGTTGCCGGGCAGTTCGCGCTGCAATTGATACGAGGCCTTGATCGCGGCCTCGATCGTGGACAGCGAACTTTTCTCGCCGTGGGTTGCCGGCCGAATGCTATTGTCCGACGTCTTGAGATTGACGCCGTCCAGCTCGACACCGCAGTCACGAGCGCTCTTCACAGCACGCAACCCTTGCGGAGTCAGTCCTTCGCACGTCGCGGGCAGCGTCAGCCAGACTTGCAGCGGATGTCCTTCCTTGGCCAGCTCCTGCTGCAACTGATGAATGGCCTGCCAGCGGCAATCGACGGCTTGCGTGTCGAGCAGCGTGTGGCCCGAGAGATCGAAATCGACCCGTTTCAGGCCGTACGCTTCAACCACTCCGCGGTATGCGCCGGCCAACTGGTTGACGTCGGTGACTACCTGAGCCAACTCGACGCCGGCCGGTCCGCCGAACGAAACCGTGACGTCGCCGCCCAATTCGCGCAGCTTGGCGATTTGCCCACGTAGCGCCTTGTCAAACTCGCCGCCGTCAACCGCCCGTTCGGCGTCGCCGCACCAACTGGCGCGGTTCGCCGAGTCGGCCGTAACGTAGGCCAGGTTGAAGTACAAAACGCCGTCGGCCTCGGCGGCTTGCACAAAGTCGAAGGCAGGCGTGGCGCTCATGTCGACATACGGCGCGAACGCATGGCGCGGCGGCACCGTCGCCGCACAACGGCCTCCCGCACCCCTCCGGCAGCCCGTGTTTCCCAAGCTCGGTACCGGTAGCGGACCCGCCTTGCGGGACTCGCCGTCGCGTTGCTCGTCGAATTCGTCGAAGTCGCTGGCCAACTGCTGTTCAGGAATCTCGCGGTCGAATTCCACGATCTGTGCTTCCAGATGCGGGATCCAGTCGACCATGGGAAATGCGGTGGGAGTTCCGTTGCTCTGAGCGCCACTGCTCGAAGTAGGCGCTCATGCAAGAGGCCTGCATCACGTCGCTCGAAGCCTCAAGCGCGAAATCGACCGCCAGCATGTCGCGTTCTTCCAAGGGCTCGAACCGCAGCCGCACCGGGCGAACCGGGCTGGCCTGCCGGCGAGCCGGACTGGTGGAATCGCCGGCGGGTGCCGCTGCTGCGTCTGTCGAATCCAGCGTCTTCTCGACCATCGCACCCTCGCTCGTGAACTTCGATAACCGTCCCCAGGGAATATAGGTCGCG
>CAWCIP010000002.1:0-225176 GCA_963795665.1 uncultured Solirubrobacterales bacterium
TAACTTAGGCGAGTCTGCTGGGGTAGCCCATCAAGTGACGACCACGGAAGAGTCGCTCAGCTCAGAGGCCCTGGACGTCGTGGGGCAGCTCCTCTTCGAGCTCGACGAGGAGCGGGAGCTCGACGATTTCTACGACCGGATCTGCGAGGCGGTCGTCCGCAAGACCTCGATGGAGCGGGCGGTCCTCTTTCTGTATGACGCGGAACGCAGGCTCGTCTTGCCGGCCGGGAGCCACGGCGTCTATCGCGAGTTCATCGCCCACGGCTACGGCAGCCTGGAGGAGACCCCGATCGCCCAGCGGGCCCTGGCCGAGGACCGGGTCGTCGGAGACAACCGACCTGGCGGCATGACGTCCCGGCGCGCTACAAGAACATGCCGGGCGTGATCAAGCTCACCTGCACGCCGGTGGCGGCGGCGGGCCGCTGGCTCGGTGTGATCTTTGCCGACCGCGACGGCGAGCCGTTCGCAACTACGATGTCACGAACGCTCGACGATGCACGCCCTCGGCAGAACGGCGGCCCTGGCGAGCCACGTCAGGGAGGTGACCCGCCAGCTGGAGCGGAGCCGCCGCCTCTCGGAGCGCATCGACCTCGCCCGCGAGGTCCACGAGCGGGTGACCCAGCGGCTCTTCGGCGTCTCGATGGCGCTCGGATCGGATCGGCCGCTGGCCGACGACGACCGCGAGCGCTGCGTCGCCGAGATCGAGGCAGCCCTCGGCGACCTGCGCGAGGCGCTGATCGGCTCCGCCGGCAGCTCGCTGATGGAGCTGCAGGACGGCGGCCTTCGCGCCGAGCTGGAGCGGCTGGGACGGCAGTACAAGATGCTCCCGCTCGTGGTCGATTGGCGGGACGGCGTCGACGTGCCGGAGAAGCTCGAGCCGCTGGCGGTGTCGATCCTGAACGAGGCGCTTCGCAATGCCGAGAAGCACGCGAATCCCGCCGAGGTGAAGGTGACGATCGACGAGCGCGACGGCGCCTTCGCTCTCGAGGTGCGAAACGACGGGCTGCCGCCCGCCGGCGAGGCGGGCGCGCCAGCCGGCTCGCGGATGGGCCTGAGGCTCGCCTCGTACGAGGCGCTGCAGCGAGGGGGAATGCTGGAGTACGGACGGGAGGAGGATCGATGGCGGGTGCGCCTGGTGCTGCCGAGCAGCTGAACGGCGCCGAGAAGCTCCGTGTGCTCGTCGTCGACGACCACGCCGTCGTGCAGTGGGGGTTCCGGCTGCTGCTCGGGCGGCAGCCCTGGGTCGCGGATTGCGTGGTCGCCTCGACGACGGAGGAGGCCGTGGAGCTCGCCGGGCGCGGCCGGCCCGATGTGGCGCTGGTCGACCTCTTCCTCGGCGAGCGCTCCGGCGCCGAGCTCTGCGAGGCGCTGCGGGAGGCTTCGCCGAAGACACGCGTCCTGCTGATCTCGGGCGCCGGCTGGATCTCGCCCGAGGCGGCCAAGGCGGCCGGCGCAGCCGGCTTCATCTCCAAGGACTGGAGCGCGGACGAGGTCGCGAACGCGGTGCGCATGGTGGGCAGGGGAATGACCGTCTACGCGCGCCAGGCGGACGGGCCCGCGACCCCGCTCTCGCCACGCGAGCGCGAGGTCCTCGAGCTGATCGGGGCGGGAGCCACCAACCGCGAGATCGCCGAGCGCCTCTTCCTCTCGCCCCACACCATCAAGGACCACACGACCGCGGTCTACCGCAAGCTCGGAGTGCGGAACCGGGCCGAAGCGACGCGGAAGGCCCAGCAGCTGGGCTTGACTCGCGGCGCGGCACCCTCGGACCTCTGAATTCGACGCCACCGCTTTGCATGGAAAGCAGCAGTGTCGTGCGAGATACTGGGCGGGCGATGTCGGAGGAGAGTCTCGAAGTTTTCATCCGCCGGCCTTTCATCGCCGAGCCCGCCAACGCTGAGACAGCGCCTCTTTGATTCGGGCCGCCGGTATCAGCGAGTTCGGCGGTGCTGTCGGGCGGATCGACCTCCCGGATCCGCGCCCCCTCGCGGACGACGAGGTCCTGATCGAAATCCGGGCCGCGGGCGTCGGCAACTGGGAGGAGTTCGTCCGGACGGGCGAGTGGGACGTCGGCCGCGCCCCTCCGATGGCGCTCGGCGTCGAGGCCGCCGGGACCATCACGGCGATCGGAGATTCCGTCGAGGACTGGGAGCCGGGCGATGAGGTGCTCAGCCACCCCCTCCCGCTGCGGGATCAGGGAACCTGGGCGCCCTTGCTTATCGCCTCGGCGACGGTGCTCGCGCGAAAGCCTGGTGCCCTTTCGTGGGAGGCCGCTGCTGCGTTCCCCGTTCCGGCCCTGACCGCCACGCAGGTGATCGACGGAGCCCTGGCGGTGCGCCCTGACGACCTGGTCCTCGTCAATGGCGGGAGTGGGGTGACTGGCACGCTGCTCGTTGGACTGGCCGCGGCGCGCGGCGCCGAGGTGATCGCGACCGCAGGACCGGCCAGCCATGAGCGCCTGCGCCGGCTGGGAGCGGCCCACATGCTCGACTATCACGACCCCGACTGGCCGGGGCAGGCGCGCGCCATTGGCGGCGGCTTGGGCGTGACCGCCGTCGCGAACGCGGTGCCTAACGGCTCGGCCGACGCGATCGGCGCCGTGCGCGACGGCGGTCACCTTGCGACGATCACCCAGGATCCACCGGACCAGCAGCGAGGGATCGAGATCTCGTCGGTGATCGTGCAGCCCGACGGCCGCGGTCTCGGCGAGCTCGCCGAGCTGCTCGCGGCCGGGAAGCTCGAGGTCTCGGTCGCGGCGACGTTCCCGCTCGAGGAAGCCGCCGCGGCCTTCGCGGCAGCGACCGGGGGCGGCGCCGGCGGAGCGGTCGTGCTTCGCCCCTGACGGGGGCGAGGATCTAGCGCGACGGCCCGCCGGGGGTGGGCCGGCTGCGTTCCACTTGATCCCCCGGCCGTCCCCCAGAACCCCCCCGAACGGGGGGCATGGCCGCAAATTCCTTCACGCATCCAGGCCTCGTGGTTAGTGATTAGGGCATGGACGCCAATTCAGCTTCAGCGATCCTGTTTCCGGGTCAGGGGGTCGGTGATCCGTCAAGCCGTGAGGCAGTCGCGGATCTCCGCCCGGACCTCCTTCGCCTCGCCACCGAGCTAGTCGGCGAGGACCCCTTCGAGCGCATGTCCGAGGGGACGGCCTACGCTCAGCCAGCCGTCTACTGCGCCTCGATCGCGGGCTATGAGCAGCTCGGCAGGCCGCCGGCGGAGTACTTCGCCGGGCACTCGCTCGGCGAGATCGGCGCACTCGCGTCGGCCGGCGCGATCGACGACGCCGACGGGCTGCGGATCGTGGTGGCGCGCGGCCGGGTCATGGACGATGCGGCCCGCGCCGGCGAGCCCGGCGCCATGCTCGCCGTCGGGTCCAACCGAGACGGTGCCGGGTCGCTTGCCTCCGAGTACGGCCTGACGCTGGCCAACGAGAACTCTCCGCAGCAGTTCGTACTCTCGGGGCCGCTCGCCGCGATCGAGGCCGCCGAGGCCGCCGCAAGGGATTCGGGGATCCGCGCCAAGAAGCTCGCGGTCGCCGGCGCGTTCCACACCGCGTCGATGTCCGCCGGGGTGGACCCCTTCCGCGCCGAGCTCGACGAGATCGAGTTCCGCAGTCCCAGCGCCCCCGTCGTCTGCTCGACCACCGCCGACTTCTTCCCCGACGACGCACGGGACTCCCTGGCCGCCTCGCTGGTCAGCCCGATCCGCTGGACGGCCGTGCTGTCCAAGCTCAGGCAGCTCGGCGTGACCCGGTACCTGGACGTCGGGCCCGGAAAGGTGCTCGCCGGGCTCGTCCGCCGGACGATCGACGGTGCCGAGGTGGAGACCCTGGCGAGCCGGGAGTCGGCCCTTGCCTGAGCTCTCGCCCGGACAGCAGTGGGAGGTTGATTCCTCGCTGGTCGACCCCGACGGGCTGGTCGCGCGGGCGACGGGCGCGGTGGACGCCAAGCGGACCTCAGGCCCAGGGGTGGCGGCGGTGGCGGCCGCGTTGCCCGAGCGCGTCGTCGAGAACGACGAGATCGCCCAGCCGTTGGGTGTCGATTCGGAGTGGATCTCCTCGCGGACGGGAATCCACCGCCGTCGCCGCGTCAACGGCGAGACCCTGGTCGACCTCGCCGCCGAGGCGGGGTCGAGCGCTCTCGCGCTCGCCGGCCTCGAACCCACCGATCTCGATCTCGTCCTGGTCGCGACCTTCACGCCGGACCAGCTGCAGCCCCACGCCGCACCGCTGGTGGCCGCCCGGCTCGGGGCCGGTTCGGCAGGGGCGATCGACGTCGGCGCGGCTTGCACCGGCTTTCTCTCGGCTCTCTCCCTGGCGACGGCGCAGCTGGAATCAGGACGGGCTCGGGCCGTGCTCGTCGTGGGCGCCGAGGTGCTCAGCCGGGTCATCGACTACGCCGACCGGCGAACCGCGGGCCTGTTCGGCGATGGCGCCGGGGCCGCCGTGCTCACCCTGGGCGGCCCCGGCATGATCGGGCCGATCGCGTTGCATTCGGACGGCAAGCGCGCCGAGCTGATCCAGGCGACCAACGAGGAGCGGCTGGTCCGGATGGACGGGCGCGCGACTTTCCGGGCGGCGGTCGCGGCGATGGGCGACACGACCCAGCAGGTCGTCTCAGACGCGGGGCTCGCACTCGAGGAGATCGACCTCTTCGTCTACCACCAGGCCAACTCGCGGATCATCTCCGCGGTCGGCGAGCGCCTCGATCTTCCTGCGGACCGGGTGATCGACTGCCTCCGCGAGTACGGCAACACCTCGGCGGCCAGCATCCCGATAGCGCTCTCCGAGGCCGCCTCGACCGGTCTGCTGCGGAAGGGCTCGCGAGTGCTGCTCTCGGCCTTCGGCGCCGGGCTCACCTGGGGCGCCGGGATCCTCGAGTGGGAGGGCGCCGCGTGACCACCGAGACGGCCACGAAGCCTGAAGGCATCGCCGCGAAGCGAGACCTTGGCTGCGCCCTGGTCACCGGCGCCTCGCGCGGCATCGGCGCGGCCACGGCGAGGGCCCTGGCCGAGGACGGCTGGTCCGTCGGCATCAACTACAGCCGCGACCGCGACGGCGCGGAGGGCATCGCCGCCGAGGTCGAGGACGCGGGCGGGACCGCGCTCCCGGTCGGCGCCGACGTCGCCGATCCCAACGCCGCCGATCTGATGATCTCGGAGGTCGCCGACCGGCTCGGACCGGTGCTCGTGCTGGTCAACAACGCCGGCATGACCGCGGACAACCTCTCGATGCGGCTCAGCGACGAGGACTGGAGCCGGGTCCTCGACGTCAATCTGACCGCCGCCTTCAGGCTCACCCGCGCCGCGATCGGGCCGATGATGCGCCAGCGCTTCGGCCGGGTGATCAACGTCTCGTCGGTCGTCGGCCTGCGGGCCAACGCAGGCCAGGCCAACTACGCGGCCTCCAAGGCGGGACTGATCGCCTTCACCCGGACGGTGGCGGTCGAGGTCGCTCGCCGGGGCGTGACCGTGAACGCCGTCGCTCCTGGGCTGATCGAGACCGAGCTGACCCGCGACATCACCTCCAACGGCTCCGACTCCGACGGATCGACCGGATTGCTCGACGCGATTCCCGCGAAGCGGGCCGGGTCCCCGGAGGACGTCGCTGCCTGCATCCGCTTCCTGGCCTCGGAGGAGGCCTCCTACGTGACCGGTGCCGTTCTGCCGGTCGACGGCGGCATGTCCGCCTGATCAACCAACAAGAAAGGGGACGCATGACAACCGCAACCAAGGACCAGGTGACCGAGAGGGTGATCTCGGCGCTCGTCGAGTTCGGCGAGGAGCCGGAGAACGTCAAGCCCGACTCGCGCTTCGAGGACCTGGACATCGACTCGCTCGATCTCGTCGAGCTCGCCCAGGTGATCGAGGACGAGTACAAGATCGAGGTCACCGACGCCGACATGGACAAGATCGCGACGGTCCAGGACGTCGTCGACTTCGTCGCCGCGCGCCAGCAGTGACACGCCGAGTCGCGATCACCGGGATCGGCGCCGTCACGCCGCTCGGCGTCGGCGCGCCGGCCCTGCACGAGCGCTGGGCGGCCGGCGAGTCGGGGATCGAGGACGGCCTCGCGCGCTGCGACGAGTTCGAGCCGACCGATCACCTGACCCGTCGCCAGGTGCGCCGCACGGACCGCTTCACCCAGCTCGCCCTGGTCGCGGGGGTCGAGGCGATCTCGGGCGCCGGCCTGGACGAGGCGCCCTACGACCGAGCCGAGGTCGGCTGCGTGATGGGGACCGGGATCGGCGGCATCTCCACGATCGAGTCCGAGCACACGATCCTGCAGCAGGATGGCCAGGGCAAGGTCTCCCCTCACTGCGTGCCCCAGATGATGGCCAACTCGGCCGCGGGCGCCCTGGCGATAGAGCATGAGCTGCGCGGGCAGTGCTTCGGGACCGTCTCCGCATGCGCCGCGGGCGCACACGCCGTCGGGACCGCGGCCCGCATGGTCGCCTACGGCGACGCCGTCGCCTGCGTGGCCGGCGGCGCCGAATCCGCGATCACTCCCCTGGCGACGGCGGCCTTCGCCGAGATGGGCGCCACCTCGGAGTCGGGCATCTCGCGGCCGTTCGATCGCCGCCGCGACGGATTCGTGATGGGCGAGGGGGCCGGGGTGATGATCCTCGAGGACGCCGAGACCGCCGAGCTGCGCGGTGCGCCGATCCTCGGATACCTGACCGGCTACGGCGCGACCGCCGACGCGCACCACATGACGGCTCCGGAGCCGAGCGGCGACGGCGCCGCGCGCGCGATCCGCAAGGCACTGGCCGACGCGGAGATCGAGCCGGGCCAGCTCGCCTACGTCAACGCGCACGGAACCTCAACCCCGCTCAACGACCGCTCCGAGACCGAGGCCCTGAAGTCGGCGCTCGGCGAGCAGGCGATGCGAATTCCGACCTCGTCGACCAAGTCGGCGATCGGCCATCTGCTCGGCGCCGCGGGGGCCGTCGAGGCGGTGGAGACACTGCAGGCGCTCCGGGCGAAGCAGGCGCCCCCCACCCTCAACTACGAGGAGCCCGATGAGGGGCTCGACCTCGACTACGTCCCTGACGGGGCGAGGGAGCTGCCCCTGAACGGGCACCCGGCCATCGGGATCAGCAACTCCTTCGGCTTCGGCGGGCACAACGCCGTCCTCTGCATCGAGGCGGCGGCGTGAAGCCTGCCCTCGCCGCCCCCTCTCGGGCCTTCGACCGGCCCCCGAGGCCGAAGAGCCGACCCGGCTGACGCCGCTCGAGCGGCTCGAGGCGCTCTGCGACCCGGGCTCGCTCGAGCTGGTCCGGACGCGGATCGCGTCCCGGTCGGCGCGGTCGGCTCCCGGCGACGGCGTCGTCGCCGGCGCCGGGAGCGTCGGCGGAAGGCCGGTCTACTGCTATGCGCAGGACCAGAGCTTCGCCGGCGGATCGCTCGGCACCGCGCAGGCCGAGACGATCGTGCGCGTGCTCGATCTGGCCGGGCGGGCGGGGGCCCCGGTGGTCGGCTTCATCGCCTCCGGCGGCGCCCGCATCGACGAAGGCGCCGAGGCGCTCGGCGGATACGGCGCGATCTTCCGGCATCACGTCGCCCTCTCGGGCCGGGTCCCTCAGATCAGCGTGATCACCGGGACCTCGGCCGGCGGCGGCGCCTATTCCCCCGCCCTCACGGACTTCGTGGTGATGACCGAGGAGGCCCGGCTCTTCCTGACCGGCCCTGGCGTGGTCGAGGAGGTGATGGGGGAGACGGTGACGATGGAGGAGCTGGGCGGCGCCCGGGTTCACTCCCGAAACGGCGTCTGCGACCTGGTCGCACCGGACGACCGCGCTGCGGCGGAGCTCGTCCGCGAGCTGCTCGGCCACCTGCCCCAGAGCTCCGAGGAGCCGCCAGACCCGGTCCTTCCGCAGGAGCCCCTCGGCAGGGATCCGGGCGCCGCGGTCCCGGCCGATCCCCGCAAGGTGTACGACGTCCGCTCGGTGATCCGCTGCATCGGAGACTCGAGCTCGATGCTCGAGCTCTCGCCGCGCTGGGCCCGCAACATGGTCACGGCGCTGATCCGCCTGAATGGGCACCCGGTCGGCGTGGTCGCCAACCAGCCGCACCATCTCGGCGGCGCGATCGACTCGGCCGCCTCCGAGAAGGCGGCGGGATTCATCCGGCGCTGCGAGGCCTTCGGGTTGCCCCTGGTCGTGTTCGTCGACACCCCCGGGTTCCTGCCGGGGACGAAGCAGGAGGGGATCGGAGTGATCCGCCATGGCGCCGGGCTCCTGCACGCCTTCTCGGCTGCCAGGGTCCCGAAGGTCACGGTCGTGATGCGCAAGGCGTACGGAGGCGGGTTCATCACGATGAACTCGCGCCAGCTGGGCGCCGACCTGGTGCTGGCCTGGCCCAGCGCCGAGATCGGCGTGCTCGGCGCCCGCCAGGCGGTGGGGATCATCCACCGGCGGGCGATCGAGGGATCGGCCGACCCCGAAGCCGAGCACGCGCGCCTTGCCGAGGAGTACGCGGAGGGGCATCTGAGAGCGGAGGTCGCCGCCGGCGCCGGGGACGTCGACGAGGTGATCGAGCCGGCCGAGACGAGGGAGCGACTGATCTGGGCGCTCTCGGCGCTCGGCGGAGCCAACGGACGAAGGAGGACGGCATGACCACGCAGACGATCGACACGGCCCGCGAGGGGACCCTCTGGCGCGAGGCGCCGCCCTACTTCGACGACCTGGAGATCGGGGACTCGATGGAGTCCTCGGGCCGGACCGTCACCGAGTACGACGTCGTCTCGTTCGCGGCCCTGACAGGTGACTGGCACCCCCAGCACGCCGACGCCGCGTGGGCGGCGGAGAGCGCCTTCGGCCGGCGGATCGCCCACGGGATGCTGGTCTTCTCCTACGCCCTGGGCCTGCTGCCGATCGATCCCCGCGTCGTGCTCGCCCTGCGCTCCATCGACGGCGCCGTGCTGAAGCGACCGGTCGGGCTCGGCGACACGATCCGGGTTCGCGCCCGGCTCGCGGACAAGCGCGAGCTCGGGGCCGAGACCGGCTTGGTCACCCTCGCCGTCCGGATCGTCAATCAATCCGACGAGCTGGTGGCCCGCATGGAGATCGTGGTGCTCTGGCGGCGGGAGCCGGAGCCGGCTTCCGAGGCGCCCGCGCCGGGCTCCGGTGCCGCCGACGATCTCTCCCCGATCCAGGACGGCAGGCTGCTCGCCTGATGCTCTCCGGAAAGAGACTGCTGATCACCGGGGTGCTGACCCGGAAGAGCATCGCCTTCGCGGCCGCTCGCGAGGCGCAGCTCGCCGGGGCCGAGGTCGTGCTCACCGGCTTCGGTCGCACCCGGCGGATGACCGAGCGCGCGGCCGCCCGGCTCCCCGAGCCGCCCGACGTGCTCGAGCTCGACATCAACTCCGAGGAGGACCTCGCCTCGCTCGCCGAGGAGCTCGACGGTCGCTGGGGCGGGCTCGATGGCGCCCTGCACGCGATCGCCTTCGCGCCGGCCGACGCGATCGGCGGGCGCTTCATGGAGACCCCGCCGGAGAGCGCACTCGAGGCCTTCCGGACCAGCGCCTACTCCTACCAGGCGCTGGCGCGACACCTCGCGCCGCTGATGGCTGACGACGGCAGCGTCGTCGGCCTGGACTTCGACGCCTCGGTGGCGTGGCCGTCCTATGACTGGATGGGGGTCTCGAAGGCGGCGCTGGAGGCGGTCAACCGCTACCTGGCGCGGGACCTGGGCCCAAGAGGCATTCGCGCCAACCTGATCTCAGCCGGTCCGATCGCCTCGCCGGCGGCGGGCGGGATCGACGGCTTCGACCAGCTGGCTTCGAGCTGGCCGGCGGCGGCGCCTCTGGGCTGGGACACCGACGACCCGACTCCGGTCGCCCGCGCCGTCTGCTTCCTGCTCTCGGACTGGTCCGAGGCGATCAGCGGCGAGGTGATTCACGTGGACGGAGGGGCCCACGCCGTCGGCGCGGTCACCGAGCAACGAACGGGCTCGAACGGCGCGGTGGAGTCGAGGGAGCTCGTGAGCGGCGAGCGATCCCCTCACCGCCTGGGGGCTTAGTTCAGAAAGCGCCGCTTTCCATCGAAAGCAGCACCTTCGGTCCGTCGCGAGATACTGCCTGCGCGATGTCACAAGAGAACGTGGAGATTCTGCGCAAACTCCAGGACGCTTGGAATCGCGGCGAGCGCGACCTAGCCGGTGCATATCACCCAGACGTCGAGTTCCTGCCGCAGCGGGCGGCCACGGAGGGTGGGTACTACGGGCTTTCCGGCATCAATGCCTTCATCGCCGATACCTCCGAGGTCTTCGACAAGTTCGAGATGAACTTCGAGTTCACCGATCTTGGCGAGCGGGTGCTCGCCTTCGGCACCATCCATGTGCGAGCGAAAGGCAGCGGCGTGGAGACGGACATCCAAACAGGCGGCCTCTTCGAGTTCCGGGATGGAAGGATCGTGCGCTGGGAGGACTTCGGGTCGAAAAGCAAGGCCATGGAAGCAGCCGGGCTGTCGGGATAGCTGCTTTGGACGAAAGCAGCTATCCGCTATGCACGGGAAGCAGCTCCTTTTGATGGCGCGAGATACTCCGTATGCGATGTCGCAGGAAAACGTCGAGGTCTTCAAACGGGGCGTCCTGGCCTGGAACCGCGATGACTTCGACGCGTGGATCGAGCAGTACGACCCCGAGGTCGAATGGTTCGCGCTCATGGAGGTCTATCGCGGGCGTGCCGGAGTCCGGCAGGCCTGGGAGAGCTTCAAGGGCGACATGCAAATCACCGTTCGGTTCGGCGACATCCGTGACCTCGGGGAATCCGTGCTCGCCCTGGGGGAGATGAAGAGCACGGGACACACAACCGGGTTGAACTTCACGGGTGAGCTCGCCCAGCTGGTGACATATCGCGACGGCAGGACCATCAGGGTCCGCGATTTCGCCAGTCATGCTGAGGGTCTCGAAGCCGCCGGCCTGCTGAATTAGTCGCTTCGGACGAGAACGCGGCGCTTTCGAATCACACACGCGGCAAGGGATCGGACTTAGCGCCCTCGCCAGTTCGGTGCTCGCTTTTCACTGAACGCCGTGGCGCCCTCGATGGCGTCCTCGGAGGTGAACACCGGGGCGACGATCTCGCCCTGCTTGGCCCAGAAGGTCTCGTCGTCCCAGGATCCCTGCTGGTTGAGGATCGACTTCGAGGCCGCGGTGGCGAGCGGCGCGTTCGCGGCGACCTCCGCGGCCAGCTCCAGCGCAACGTCGAGCGCCTTGCCGGGATCCGCGAGGCGGTTGACGAGCCCGAGCTCCGCGCCGCGCTCGGCCGTGATCGTCTCGCCGGTCAGCGCCAGCTCCATCGCGATCGCCGCCGGGAGGCGGCGGGGGAGCTGGCGGAGGGCGCCGCCCGCCGCCACCAGGCCACGCTTCGCCTCGGGGATTCCCAGCTTCGCGCCCTTCGCCGCCACGATCAGGTCGCAGGCGAGCGCGATCTCGAGGCCGCCCGCCACCGCGAATCCCTCGATCGCCGCGATCAGCGGTTTCTCCGCCGGCTTCTGGACGATCCCGGCGAAGCCGCGGTCGCGCGCCCAGGGCCGCTCGCCGGTGGCGAACGCCTTCAGGTCCATGCCCGAGCTGAAGCCCTTGCCCTCGCCGGCGATCACCCCGACGCTGAGCCCGTCCTCGCCGTCCAGCTCGTCGAGGGCGGCGGCCATCGCCTCCGCCATCGCGAGGTTGACCGCGTTCCGGGCGTCGGGGCGGTTCAGGGTGATCAGCAGGACGCGGTCTCGGCGCTCGGTCAAAAGCGGCTGCTCGTTCATGGGGCGGGACCTTACAATCGCCGGTCAGCAGGAGCGCCCAGGTAGCTCAGTTGGTAGAGCACATCTCTCGTAAAGATGAGGTCGCCGGTTCGAGCCCGGCCCTGGGCTTCTACGCAGGCGCCGGCATTTAGGCACCGCAGGTAGGGTCCGGGTTGAGAGAGGTGTTGTGAGAGGGAACTCGAAGCTGGCGGTGGCGTCCGTCTCGCTCTTGGTGATCGGGGCAGCCGTCCTCGCGCTGCCCGCGGCGGCGGGCGCAGGGAACGCGAAGCATCGCGGCGCCAAGAGGGTCAAGGCCCTGGGCACCACCCAGAACACGCTGTTGCGGCGCGGCCTGCGAGTCCGGCTCCCGAAGAAGCACCCGAAGCGAATGAAGGTCAAAGCCACCTCCACGACCTTTGACGATCCCACGCCGTCGCCGCTCACCAAGGTCGGGCGCGCTCGCGGGAGGCACAAGCGGATCGTGAAGCTGAAGCTGACCGCGGCGGGCAAGGCCGCGGTGCAGAGCTGCGAGGCCCGGGAGATCCAGGTCCGGGCCGGCAAGCGCCGGGCCACGGCCGCCCTGAAGCGGGACACCCCCGCGTGCAGCCCCAAGCCGATCGACCTGAGCCGCGCAGCGGATTGCGACTTCATCGGCCAGCAGCAGGGCTCGCTCTGCCTGCTCCCCTTCCCCGACGACTACAACACGGCGAGCGACCCGTCCACGGCAACTGGCCGGCGCATCGACCTGCACTCGGCGGGGATGCCGAAGAACGCGGGCGGGACCCCGATCGATCCGTCCCCGTACGCCCACAACGACGGCTTCAGCCCGGGCGTCGGGATCGTGCTCAAGGTGCCCGGCCTCGACAGCGCCGCCGCGCTGCGGCAGACCGGCGCGGTGCCGATCAACCACATCGGCCGCTATGCCGATCCCGATGCGCCCGTCGTCGTGATCGACGCCACCACCGGGCAGCGCTGGCCGATCTGGACGGAGATCGACTCCAACGCCGGCAGCGCGGCCAAGACGGCCCTCGAGATCCACCCGGCCGTCAACTTCGCCTCCGGCCACCGCTACATCGTCGCGCTGCGCAACCTGAAGGACGCCGCGGGCCAGACCATTCAGGCTCCGGAGGGCTTCCGCTACTACCGCGACCAGCTGGCCTCTTCCGAGGGGCCGATCAACGCTCAGAGGGCCCGCTTCGAGTCCGTCTTCAATCCGCTTCGCTCGGCCGGGATCCGGCGCTCCAACCTCTATCTCGCCTGGGACTTCACGGTCGCCACCGACGAGAACATCGCCGCGCGCGAGCTCCACGTCCGGGATGACGCCCTGGCCTCCCTCGGGGACGCGAGCCCGGGGAACGGCGTCATGAATGGCACCGCACCCGGCTTCACCGTCGACACGATCGACAACTTCACACCGGTGCAGGACCCCGAGATCGCCCGGCGGGTCCGCGGCACCTTCACCGTCCCCTGCTACCTGCAGCCGAACTGCGGGCCCGGCGGCAGCTTCCACCTCGGCGCGAACGGTCTCCCGGCCCGCAACTCGGGCAACGACTGGACGGCCAACTTCGACTGCATCATCCCGCGCACGGCGATCGATGGCACCCCGACGCCGGGCCGCCCGGCGATCTACGGCCACGGCCTGTTCGGCAGCGCGTCGGAGGTCTTCAACGCCGACATCCAGCAGGAGCTGGCGAACACCTACGGGTTCGTCCTCTGCGCGACCGACGAGATCGGGATGGCCAACGGAGATCTCGGCAACACCGCCGGCATACTCGCCAACCTCTCCAGGTTCCCGCAGCTCGCCGACCGCCTGCAGCAGGGGCTGCTGGACGAGATCTTCCTCGGCCGCCTGATGGCGATGTCGAGCGGGTTCGCCTCAGACGGGGCCTTCCACGTCGACGGGACCACCGGGAGCGCATCGGTGATCGACCCGACCGAGCTCTACTACCAGGGCTCGAGCCAGGGCGGGATCATGGGCGGCGCGCTGACCGCGGTCGACGCCGACTTCACCCGCGCGGTGCTGAACGTGCCGGCGATGAACTACTCGGTGCTGCTGCCGCGCTCGGTCGACTACGACGAGTTCGCCGTGATTCTCAATGCCGCGTACAGGGACCCGCTCTCACGGCCGCTGATCTTCTCCCTGATCCAGATGCTCTGGGACCGGGGCGAGCCCGACGGATATGCCCACCGGATGACCAGCGACCCCCTGCCCGGGAACCCCGCGCACAAGGTCCTGATGAACATCGCCCTCGGTGACCATCAGGTGACCAACTTCCAGGCCGACGTCGAGGCGCGCACCATCGGGGCGTCGACCCACACGCCGATCCTGGATCCGGGACGCTGGCCCGACCACGACATCCTCTGGAACGTCCCTGCGATCGGCAGCTATCCGTTCGGCGGGTCGGCCGCGATCTACGGTGACATCGGCCCGGTCCGCCCGAACCCGAGCCCGCCGCCGGACGAGATCGGGGTCCCGCCGCCGCCCTTCACCAACACCCCGAACCGCCTCGGCGAGGACCCCCACGGCGCCCCGCGCGGCGCTCCGCTGGCGCTGCAGATGATCTCCGCCTTCCTCCGGCCCAACGGCGTGGTGATCAACGCCTGCGGCGCGAGCCCGTGCTACTCGGGCGGCTACACCGGTCCCTAGGCCCCCGGGTCAGGGCGATCCGATCGCCTGCCTGATGAACCCCAGTCTGTTGGCGACCCGGGCATAGATGCTGGGGCCGCCCAGGCCGCAGGGGAAGGCGCCCGCGCTGACCGCCCCGATCAGGCGCGGGCCGCCGGGTGTGTTGGCGACGAGCGGCCCACCGCTGTCCCCCTCGCAGGAGGTCGAGTGGAAGGGAAGGCGGCTGTGAATCCGGCGGATCCGCTTGCCCAGCGCGCAGATCATCGAGGCCTCCTGGAATCCCCTCGACTTCCCGTACGCCGTGTCGCACGCGCGCGCCGGGTAGACGCGCTCCTTGGTCGTCTTCAAGCGCCGGGCGACATTGGATCCCCAGGCGCTTCGCGTGCCCCAGCCACCGGAGCGGACGATCCGGCCCGGACGGGTGGCGGCCTTCGACTCGGCGAGCGTGGGAAGCGCGATGGGCTGCGCCGCCGGCGCGATCGCCAGCGTCAGCACCGCGAAGTCGTGTGAGTCCTTGCGGCCGTTGTAGGCCGGGTCGATGGCGACGGCCGTCACCTTGATCCGCGGCCGGCGCCTGTGCGCCGAGATCCAGGGGCTTCCGGCCAGGACGGAGAGCTGCTTGCGCTTGCCGCCCTTGACGCAGTGGGCGGCGGTCAGCACCTTGGTCGGGGCGACCAGAGAGCCGCTGCAGATCAGGCGGCGCTTCTGGGTCAGGGCGACCGCGAACTGCCAGCCCGCGGCGTTCGCCTTTCCGCCGCCCACGATCCGCGGCGAGGATCCCGCGGCGATGCCGCTGCCGGGAGCAACCGACAGGAGCACAGCGCAGAGGAGCAGGGCGGCGCCTCCCAGGCGCCGGTGCCGCCGGCTCACCGCCGGCTAGCCGTCCCGGAGGGCGCGGTAGCGCTCGCGCAGGAAGTCGAGGGCTGCTTGACGGTGATCATCGGCGGCGATCAGCTCAGAGTGTGTGAGCTCGGCGCCCTTGAAGCCGATCCCGTTCCAGAGCTCGCCGGAGACCTCGGCCGACCAGGGGCCGACGTAGAGGTAGGGCTCGACATGATCGTCATCTCCCGGGGAGGCGCCGAAGTTGGCCCGCTGTCCCGCCGATTCGGATCCCAGCTCGATCGCCAGGTCGAAGTGCTCGGGCCAGAGCTGCACGATCGAGGGATCTCCGTCCCCCTCATCGGCCCGGAGCTGCTCGAGCACCGAGCAGGCGAGCCCGTAGAAGTCCCCGAGCGCTGTCGCGGACGCGGCGTCGACATCCGGAAGCGGCTCGCGCGTCTCCTCGGTGCCTCGTTGCCGCACGAGCTCTCCGTGCTCGACGCGGACCTGGCAGTCGGCGCCGTCCTGCTCGAAGAACGGTGTCCCGAAGCCACCGCGTGTGTAGCGCAGCGCGATCTCGTTGGCGGGCTGGCGTGCCGGCGAGACGATGGCCTCGGCGATCGTGTGGAGCGCTTTTCGCGTCTCCGCGAAGGTGACCGGCAGAGGCTCCAGCCGCTTCCACGCCCCGAGCCAGCGCTCGGCGCACCAGGGCGCGATCTCCGGGTTCTGCCGGGCGATCTCGTCCCAGGTGAGGTCGCCGCGGTTGTGGACCGGCGAGACCAGCTTTCGTCCCTCGGGCACCTCCCCGGGATCGACCGGGTCGTCCGCGTACGGCGGCTCGCTGACGGCGGGAGGCGACGGCTCGAGCACGCGCGCCTCGTAGTCGCCGCCGAGCTTGTCCTCCGCCTCCGCCCTGGGGTTCGCCATCAGGCCGCAACCCTAAACCGCTCGACGACGCGGGCCGCGTAGCTGTCCTCCCATCCCTCACCGGCTCCGAACTCCCCCTCCAGGGCGACCAGCTCGGCCACCAGATGACTGCGCACCGGCGCCCCGCCGAGCAGATCCGGCAGCTCGGAGTGATCGATCAGCCAGTCCGAGTAGAAGGACGCCCAGTCGGCGTCCTCGCCATCGGTGATCCGGTAGACGATGTGGTGTGTCTCGCCCGCCTCGTGGAGCAGGGCGCTGATCTTCTGCGTTGTGTCGTCCATGGCTCTCCTCTCGCCTCTTCGGGGGTGTAACGGACGGCGCGCTCGCGGGACTCGTCGCCGTGATGATCAACCCTAAGCTCATTCCCATCTCCGTAATCGCCGCCGCCGCGATCGCCGGATGCGGCTCCTCCGACTCGAGTGCCAAGGACGATCCTGCGCCCGTGCCGACGCAGGTGAAATCGACACCGGCCGCGTCAGCGGCCAGCGCCCGTGGTCCCAAGATCAAGGTGGTGAGCAGCGACTACGGCCGCATCCTGGCCGATGGCCGCGGCAAGGCGCTGTACCTGTTCACCGCCGACAAGGGCAAGGCGAGCAGCTGCTCGGGGGACTGCGCGACGGCCTGGCCTCCGTACATCGTCAAGTCGAAGCCGGCCGGCGTCTCGGGCGCCAAGCCGGGCAAGGTCGGGATCACCCGCCGCGACGACGGAAAGCTGCAGGCCACCTACGCGGGCCACCCCGTCTACTACTACCAGGGCGACAGGGAGCCCGGCCAAGTCCTCTGCCAGGCCGTCAACGAGTTCGGCGGCTACTGGTACGTGCTGCGCAGCAACGGCAAGGCCGTTCGTTAGCCGTACGCGGCATCAATGCGTCGCTAGAGGCGCACGAGGTTCGACGCCTCGATCCCGCGGGTGACGCCGCGGAAGTCGAGGACGAGCGTGGAATCGTCGACCACCTGCTGGTAGTCGATCGACGGGTGAGCGGTGACGATGCAGACCAGGTCGGCCGCCCGCAGGGACTCCTCCAGGCCGGCGGAGGAGAGCTCGAGGTCGGGCAGCTCGGCCACGTGTGGGTCGTGGTAAGAGACCTCCGCGCCCAGGTCCCGCAGCAGCCCGATGATCTTGAGCGCGGGTGACTCGCGGATGTCGCCGACACCGGCCTTGTAGGAGACCCCGAGAAGCAGCACCCTGGCGCCGTTGGTCGCCTTGCCCGCGTCGTTGAGCGCGCGCTCGATCCGGCGCACGCACCAGTGCGGCTGGTTCTGGTTGATCTTCCCGGCCAGCTCGATGAACTCGGTGTAGAAGTCGTGCTCGCGGGCCTTGTAGGAGAGGTAGAACGGGTCGACCGGGAGGCAGTGGCCGCCCATGCCGGGGCCCGGGTCGAAGCGCATGAAGCCGAAGGGCTTGGAGGCCGCGGCGTCGATCACCTCCCAGACGTCGATCCCGAGCCGCTCGCAGAGCATCGCCATCTCGTTGACGAGCGCGATGTTGACCGAGCGGAAGATGTTCTCGAGCAACTTGGAGAGCTCGGCGGCATCCGGGCTGCTCACCTCGATCACCCGGTCGCAGACCAGCTGGTAGAGCTCGACGGCGCGCTTCGTGGAGGCCTCGTTCACGCCGCCCACGACCTTCGGGGTCGTCCGGATCGTGAAGTCGGTTCGGCCCGGATCGATCCGCTCCGGGGAGAATGCGAGGTGGAAGTCGCGTCCGGCCGCGAGGCCCGACTCCTCGAGGATCGGCCGCAGTCGCTCGCGCGTGGTCCCGGGATAGGTGGTCGACTCGAGCACGATCAGCTGACCCTTCTGGAGGACGGCCGCCAGGGAGGTGGCCGCGTCGACCATGTAGCTCAGGTCGGGCTCGCGGGAGTTGGTCAGTGGCGTCGGCACGCAGAGGATGACCGCGTCGCATGAGCTCAGATCCGGGTAGCGGCTGGTGGCCGTCAGCTTGCCGTCGATGGCGGCCAGGCGCTCGGCGGCGACATCCTCGACGTAGCTGCGGCCCTCCGCGAGCGCATCCACCTTCCGCGGGTCGGTGTCCAGGCCCACCACCTCATGGCCCTCCTCGGCGAACGCCACAGCGAGCGGCAGCCCCACATACCCGAGTCCGACGACTCCGACTCTCATGGGCGCCAGTTTAGGGACGGAGCTATTTGGCGCTGGACGCCGTCTTGCCTTGGGACTTCGAGTTCCCCTGGGACTTGGCCTGGCCCTGGGAGCCGGCTGCCGTCCCAAATCCGCTTCGGGTGGGCTGCGGGACGCCGATCAGGTGATCGACGAACAGCCCGCAGGCCGAGCCGGTGGGAACCTCCTTGAACCCGTCCGGGTTGACGGCCGTCAGGTTCCCGATCACGGCCGGCGCGTCCACGCCGATCAGCGCTCTGGAACCAGTTGACGTCGTCTGCGGTGACGCTGACCGTAACCGGGCCGCCGCCGCCGGTGATCGTGCCGACCGGCCAGTAGGGGCCCTGATCCGGCCGGTAGGGGATGGCCGCGTCGACACCGGCGGGCAGATGGACATCGAGTCCGGGCGCCCTGACGCTGACCCCGGTCACCGGGCTGACGTACTGCAGCGAGAGCTCCCAGCGGCCGGCGCGGCAGCACGATCTGCTGGCTCGCGGTCTCGCCCGGCGCCAGGTTGTTGTCGATCGGGGCCCGCTTGTCGGGCGCCACGCCTCCCTCGTCGAGCGCGCCGCCGGCGTGCGCCGCCTTCCAGTAGAGGCGCTTGGCGATCACCGTGCGCGGCTGCCAGGTGAGGGCTGTGCCCCCCGCTCGCTGGAACGGGTTCCGAGCTTCGGCTTGTTGCAGCGCAGAACGCGTCCCGGCCGGGCCTCCTCGAACAGGTTCGCTATCGGCGGCGTCTTGCCCGTTCGCTTCCAGAGCCGGTAGGAGCCGGTCGAGTCGACAAGCGTCCAGCCGGGTGGGGCCTGGCTCTGGTAAATCGCGCTGGTGGTGACCGCATAGGGGTACTGGTTGAGGACCGTTTGGCGGGCACCGAGTCGAAGTCGATCGGCAGCCGCTGATCGACTTGGTCCCGCCGAGGGAACGCGGATCTCGGAGTTGAAGGCGGGGCTTGAGACCTCGGCGGTCCGCAGGCCGTAGTCGGTGAAGCGGTCGCTGGTCAGGGCGAGGACCTTCTGCCCCGCGACCCTGTCCTGGAAGCTGCTCAGCTCCTGCAGGCGGTCGTCGGGCGCGACCACGGTGTCGCGCAGCGCCAGGAAGGACGAGTAGCCGGCCAGCGCGACGAAGACGACGGCGAAGATCCGCTTCGGCCAGCCGCCTGCCCGGCGCGAGCAGGGCGGTCAGGACGAGCAGCATGACGACCGAGGCGGGCACCACGACGGCCTTGGCGAGGACGTAGAGGCCCCCGCTCTCGGGTACTTGGTCGAACAGGTAGATGAGGATCCCCGAGATCGACCGCGGCCGGGAAGGGCGTAGTCGACGCTTCCCGATCCACCAGACGAGGCCGACGATCAGGCCTGCCATGCCCGATCGCCCCGAACAGCCAGTAAGGCGTGACGTCATGGGTCCCCAGCAGCCAGCTGCCGCTCGGCCAGATCCCGAGCGTCTCCAGCGGCGAGACGACGTAGCGGAGCTTGCTGGTGGTGTCGATCACGTTCCCGACCGAGCCGGAGTTGATGAAGTCGATGATCTTCGGGAGCTGGGTGAGCCCGACGAGCACCACGACGATCGCCGCGGGGATCACGATCGACAGCGAGTCGCGCACGGCCGCCCTCATGCCGTCCGGTCCCTTCTCCGCGCGGATGCGAAGGAGCTGGGCGATCGACCCAGAGCCCCGCCGTGATCGCCGAGCCAGCCGAACCCCGGGAAGCTGTAGACGGGGATCATCGCCGCCGTGATCAGCGCGAGCCCGATCAGGATCGCGATGCGGCCCTCGGCGTTCCGCTCGACTTCCCGCAAGCCGAGCGCGAAGGCGATCAGGAACATCCCCGCGATCAGCTCCTTGAAGCCGGCGATGCCGAGGACCGAGGCCGATAGGTAGGCGACGGCGACCAGCACGGCGGCCAGCAGCCGCCGACCGCCGGGTAGCTCGCGGAGACGCGCCAAGCGCGGTAATGCCCGTCAGGACCGGGACGGCCACCAGGAGACCGAGCCAGCCGTAGAGCGGCTGGGTGCCGAGCACGCTCACCACGGTGCCGACCAGGCTGTGCGGTCCGAGCGGGTAGCCGTTGATGATGCTCTGGGGCTGTCGGGCGACTCGGGTCGACGAGGTAGTCGACGTCCACCAGGTGCATCGCCATGTCGTTGTTGAGGCCAACTCCCGGGATGCCGATGTGCCCGCTGGCGATGAAGGGGAACGAGGCGAGCGAGCCCGGAGAGCAGTGCGATCGGGATGGCGATGCCGACCGCCGGGCCGAGCATCGACTCGGTGCGGACGAGGAGGAAGACGATCGACGCGACGAGCAGGATGGCGCAGGCAGGCAATCGAGGTCGCCTCGTCGCCGGGTAGCCGGATCGCGATCGAGCAGACGAGGATCAGGGTGGCGAAGCCGACCGCGCCCTCCAGGAAGGATGCGTTGCTGCGGCCGAGCGCGAGCAGTACCGCGCGTCCGACCAAGCAGGGACGCGAGCAGGATTATCCCTGCAGAAACGTAGGTTCCGGCGAAGGCGCCCAAGAGGGCGGGAAGCATATGGAGTCGGGGCGAAACGGGGGCTAAGCGCCCAGGCGATCTCGCTCCGACTCGCCGCGCTCGCGCCCGAGCGTCAGGAACTGGCCGAGCGGATAGCCCCAGCGCAGGCCTCGCAGGACCGCCCAGTCCGAGCGCCGGCGCAGGGCGTCGACGTGCTCGCGGCGCTCGCGAATCCGCGCCCGGTTCGCGCGGACCCAGCCGTAGCTCTGGCGCTTCGCCCGCAGGAACTTCGGCCCTCGGAGCAGGCAGTAGCCCCACATCATCAGCTCGCTCAGCGCCAGCAGAGGGGAGAGCGCCAGGCGGGTGCGCCCACGCAGGTCGGCGAGCAGCATCCTCCAGCGGTTTCTCTCGAGCAGGAAGAGCTTGTGGGGGAACATCGTCAGGTGGTAGTCGTGCGTCACGGTCGATGCCGGCACACACCAGACCTCCTGGCCGGCGATCCGCAGCAGCCAGGAGAGCTCGACGTCCTCGAAGTAGAGGAAACCGCTCTCGTCCCAGCCACCGAGGTGCTCCAGTAGCGCTTTCCTGATGACGAGCGCGGCGCCGTGCAGGCCCGTCGCCTCAAAGGGGGCATCCCCGGCGCGCTCGCGGGGCTTCCCCAGCCAGCGGTTGAAGCCGAGGCCCGTCTTGTTGAGGGTCTGCCCCGCGGCGTTGATCTTGCCCGGATCCGACTCGAGCAGGATCAGCGGGCAGGCGACCCCGGCGTCGGGGGTTGCCTCGAGGAACGAGACCAGCGGGTCGAGCCAGCCGAGGCTGACCACCACGTCCATGTTCAGCACGGCGAGGTAGGCGCCTCGGGCCTCCGGCAGGGCGAAGTTGACCGCCCCCGCATATCCGCGGTTGGTCGGTGAGCGGAGCAGCCGGATCGATTCATGCCGATCGGCGAGGGCCTCGGCGATCGCGGGGCTGCCGTCGGAGGAGGCGTTGTCGACGACCAGGATCTCGGTCTCCGCCTCACCCGTGTGATCGAGCAGGGCGCGGAGGCAGCCCTCGAGCGCGTCCCCGCCGTTGTAGTTGACGACTACGACCGAGACCAGCGGGTCGAGTCCTCCTCAGCCACGCGGCTGAGCCGCCCGCTGAAGATCGAGATGAAGAGCACGGCGGAGATCACCTGCAACCCGAGGACGAGGAAGCTGGTCGAGAGGACCAGTGCGCGGGTGTCGGTGAACGGGTTGTCGCCGGCCCACTGGATCGTCAGTTGGATCAGCTTCGCCAGGGAGCCGAGCATCAGCACGAGCCCGATGACCCCGACGGCCAGCCGGAAGCGCACCGAGATCACTCGCAGCAGCCACCACGGCGGCGGCTTGCCCGCCTCCACGCCGTAGAGAGCGGCCGCCACTCCGAAGATCGTCAGCTGGAAAGCGGCGAGGACCCCGAGGGCGGCGACGATGAAGCTGTGGATGTTCAGCCCGAGGTAGGAGGTTGTGACCGGGCCGCTGCTGAGAAGGATCGCCCCCGTGACCGAGATCGCCATCAGTACGAGCCCCGGGACGATGAAGGTGATCGTCGGGTTGTAGATCAGCAGCAGCACGATCACTCGGCCGAGGATCCGCAGGCCGTCCCTGCCCGCGCTGAGCTTCTTCTCGCCCACCCGCGGCAGGTACGAGATCGGGATGGTCGCTTCGCGCAGGCCGCGCGCCTTTGCCTTGATCCCGATCTCAGTCTCGATGTCGAAGCCGCGTGCCTCGGTTCCCAGGCGGACGGCCTCCGAGCGGCGGATCGCGTAGAGGCCGCTCAGGTGGTCGCTGCCCTCCAGGCCGTGGCTGACCGCGAGCAGCTTGTTGAACAGCCAGTTCCCGAACCGGTTGACCGCCGGCATGCTCTCGGGCTCCGACTCGCGAACGCCGCGGACGAGGTCGTTGTCGTCGAGCAGGTCGACCATCTGCTTGATGGCCGGCACCGGGTAGGTGGCGTCGGCGTCCATGATCACCACGTTCTCGCCCTGCGCCTCGGCGATCCCGGTCCGGATCGCCACCCCCTTGCCCCGGTTCGAGGGGTGCTGCACGAGCCGGACCGGGTAGCGCTCGGCGACGTCGGCGGTGTCGTCGGTCGAGCCGTCGTCCACCACCAGGACCTCATAGGTCTCGTCGAGGTACTCCCCGAGCTCGGTGAGCACGTGGGGCAGCGCCGCGCCCTCGTTGTACGCGGGAAGCACCACGGTCGTGCGGACGACGTCGGCGCTGGGCGCGCTCTCGCCGTCCGCCTTGTGCGAAGCGGTCACCGCCATGGGGTAGGGAAGGATAGGAGCGTGAGACCAAGGAGGTGGGCGGGCTCAGCCCGCCTGTTCGCCTGCCGCCTCGCGCGCCTCGAGGATCTCCTCGCGCTCCTTCAGGCGGTTGCGACGGCGGGTCTCGGCCTCGCGCTGCCGGCGCTCCTCGACGGGGCCCTCGACCTCGAGCGGCGGAACCGGCATCGGCTTGCCCTGCTCATCGAGGGCGACCATCGTCAGGTAGGCGGTGCTGGTGGCGTGAATCTCACCGGTGACCGCGTTCTCGGCCTCGACCCTGACTCCGACCTCCATGGAGGTGCGCCAGACGGCGTTGACGCTGGCGGTGCAACGCAGCAGCTCGCCGACGTAGACCGGGTGCAGGAACGTCATCCGGTCCATCCCGGCAGTCACCACCCGGCAGCCCGAGTGCCTGATCGCCGCGATCCCGGCGACCTCGTCGCACATCCGCATCACCACGCCACCGTGAACGGAGCCCGCCGAGTTCGCGTCCTGGATGCTCATCCACCGGATGAGCTCGGATCGGGACCGTGAGACGGGCTGCGGCCCCTCTCGCTCGGTGGTGGACTCAGCCATTCGCGCGATCCTAGTGCCACTACCCTGCGCCCGGACCGTGCCCCGCCACGACGACATCACGGTGGTGATCCCCTGCTTCAACCACGGCCGCTACCTGCTCGAGTCGGTCGAGCGCGCCCTCGACCAGCACGGTGGACCCCCGAAGGTGATCGTGGTCGACGACGGCTCCACGGATCCGGAGACCGAGAGCGCGCTCGCGGCGCTGCCCGCCGGCGTCGAGCTGATCCGCCAGCGAAACGCCGGCGTCGCCGCCGCCCGGAACGCGGGTTTCGAGAACTCCGACTCGGATCTGCTGCTGATGGTCGACGCGGACGACCGGCTCACCGTTGACGCAATCGACACGCTCCGCCCACCGCTCGAGGCCAACCCGGACGTCGGCTACTGCTATGGCCTGATGAAGCTGATCGGCGCCTGGTCGGGCGTGCTCCGATTTCCGGACTTCGACCCCTACATCCTGTTGCACCGCTCGATCGCCGGCGCCCAGCTCGGGCTGGTCAGGCGGCGCTGCTGGGAGGACGCCGGCGGCTTCGATCCCGCGATCGACGGATACGAGGACTGGGACTTCTGCCTGAGCGCCCTGGAGAAGGGCTGGCGGGGACTCCAGATCCCTCAGGTGACGCACGAGTACCGAAAGCACGAGCGCTCCGGTGAGGAGGGCCACCGCCGCCAGTACCGCCACATCTACCGCCAGCTCCGCCGCAAGCACGCCGGCCTCTTCGCCCGCCGCCGGGAGTTCGCGAGGGCGACCGACCTCGGCCCGCTCCACCGCTTCGTCTATCGCACGTACTTCGCCTGGCGCCCGGTTCCGGCGAAAGTCGAGAAGGCCCTCTACCGCAACGTCGTCTTCCGGCGCTCGGGCGCCGCGACCGGATAGGAACCACAGTTGGACCTGCATCCACTGGCCACCCGCTTCGCTTCAGTGGCCGATGCGTATGAGCGCGGCCGCCCCGAGTACCGCCCGGCCGTGGTCGGCGCGATGGCGGCGGAGCTCGGGCTCGGCCCAGATGCCGCGGTCCTCGACCTTGCAGCCGGCACCGGAAAGCTCACACGGGCACTGGTCGCGGCGGGCCTCGACGTGGTGGCCGTGGAGCCTCAGGTTGAGATGCGCGAGAAGCTCGCTGCGCTCGTTGGTCCCGACCGCGCGCGTGAGGGAGTCGCCGAGTCGATCCCGTTGCCCGACGGCTCGGTCGACGCGGTCACCGTCGCCGACGGCTTCCACTGGTTCGATCACCCCAAGGCGCTCGCCGAGATCCGTCGCGTGCTGAAGCCGGGCGGAGGGCTGGCTGTGCTGTCGACCTTTCCCGACTGGTCCGGAGCGTCGTGGGCGCACGAACTGGGGACGCTGATCCAGGAGATGCGGTCCGCGCATCCCGCTTTCGACGGCCCATGGTGGGGGGACTCGGTGCGGGCGGCGGGCGGTTGGACCGAACCACGCCAGATCGTCGTCACCGCTCCGGAGCCCGCCCATCCCGAGCGCATCGTCGACTACGTTGCCTCGATCAGCTTCATCGCGGCGCTCCCGGACGAGGAGCGCGTCGCTTTCCTCGGGCGGGTCGGCTCGCTGGTCGAAGCCGGCAACACGCCCGCCGAGCTCGGTGTCCACGTGTTTCTCGGGCTCACCAGCCCCACCTGATCGACCTGTCACAGGCCGGGTGGCCGTTTCGTCTCCCTCTTTGAGAGCGACGAAAGGAGCCGTCATGGAGATCGACGAAAAGGCAAGGCGAAGGGCGGAGGTTGTCGACGAAGTCTCGAAGTGGACGGTCGGCGCGGGGATCCTCGTCGTCGCGCTGGCTCCCCTGGCGATCCCGATCCTCGTCCTGACCGCGCGTCGCGCTTCTGCCCCTGCTGGTGCCGGTGATACCGCTGGCCCTGATCGCGGGGATCGTCTACCTGCCGATTCAGGCTGGTACGCGGTGATTCGAAAGCGCCGGTCGCTACGCAGCGGGCGCGCGGCAGAGGAAGAGGTGCTCCGCCGGGTCGAGCTCGCACCGGTTCACCACAGATTCGTCAAATAGCTCCACCGGGGTCCGGTCCTCGACCTCGAGGCCGGCCTCGCGCAGACGGTCCGCCAGGTCGGTGCCGTAGACGCGGACGTGGTCCTGCTGGCCGAAGGCGACCATGCGGTCGAGGGGCGCTGTGATCGACGGGTCCTCGTAGGTGGGCCGGTCGGCTCGGTAGGGGGTGAGGACCAGCGCCAGCCCGCCCGGCGCGAGCACGCGGCGGAGCTCCGACATCGCGGCGCGGTCGTCCGGGACGTGCTCGAGGACGTGGCTGCAGAGGATCAGGTCGAAGCAGCCGTCCGGCAGGTCCATGCCGGTGATGTCGAGCCGGAGGTCGGCGGGGGCGTAGAGGTCGGCGGTGACCCGCTCGAGAGCCGGGAGGCGCTCGAACACCGGGTCGAAGAGCGGCTCCGGGGCGAAGTGGAGGAGCCGGCGGCCCGGCAGGTCTCCGCGGGCGAGCAGCAGGGCGATCGCGCGGTGGCGAGGGTGCGAGCGGCACCGCGGGCAGATGCCGCCCCAGCCGGAGAGGCGGCGGCGGGACATCCGCCTGAAATGGCCGCCGCAGCAGGGGCACTCGCGCCCCTCGCCGCGCAGGATCCGGGCGCTCAGGCGTCCGTTCGCGTCGGCGGCGGCGTAGAGCACGCGGGCGAGCCGGTGGTGGCGCAGGACCCACTCGATCGCCTCCGCCATGGCGACCGCGATGCGCAGGCGCAGCGTCGGCCGCTCGAAGACCGGCCCCGCCGAGACGGGACCGTCAGCCACGGGCGCCGATCCGCCGCAGGAGCCTGACGACGCCGCGGGGCTCGGGGTGGGGCCAGGAGGAGATCCGCGGCAGGATCGCGCGCCTCGCGCCCTCGTAGGAGCGCATGATCCCCCGCTGCAGCGGGTTCCGCGCCCAGGCGAGCCGGATATCCCGCGCTTCGTTGAGCTGAACCCAGACGTCGGTCGTCGTCTTGCTGGTCGGGTGGTAGCGGAAGTTGAGCAGCGGCTCGGGCATCCTCTCGACGCGGGCGCCTCGGAGCAGGCGCAGGTAGAAGTCGTAGTCGGCGGCGTCGACGTAGCCCTCGTTCAGCGTCGGCGCCAGCTCCATCAGCTCGCGGCGCCAGATGATCGTCGGCGTGGTGACGAAGGCGCCGAAGTAGAGGTACCGGCGCCAGCTGAACTTCGGCGGCACCAGGGTCCTGAAGACGTCGCCGCGCTCGTCGACGTAGTTGACCCCCCCGAAGATCGCTCCCACCTCGGGATTCTGCTCCAGGTGCTCGAGCGCGCGGTCGACCGCCTCTGGGATGTAGGAGTCGTCGGCGTTGACCCAAGCGAGCAGATCGCCGCGCGCGAGCCGCAGGCCCTTGTTGACCGCCTCGGTCTGGCCGCTGTCGGGCTCGGAGATCCAGGTGAGGTGCGGGTCCTCCCGCCCCTCGAGCAGCTCCACCGAGCCGTCGTCGGAGTTGCCGTCGACGACGATGTGCTCATGCGGCGCGCTGAGCGCGGCCACGCTGTCGAGCGTGTCCGGCAGGAACCGGGCCATGTTGCGGGCGGGGGTGATTACGGAGAGGAGCGCCATTAGGGCATCATTGCCGCCCCGTGGAGGTGGTGACGACCCGACTCGAGGGGCCGATCCTGGTCCAGCCGACGATCCACCGCGACAAGCGGGGGTTCTTCCTGGAGAGCTACCGGCGGGACGCCCTCGCCGAGCTGGGCATCACCGAGGAGTACGTCCAGGACAACCACTCCCGCTCCGGCAGGGGGATCGTCCGCGGCATGCACTTCCAGCCCGGCATGGCCAAGCTCGTCCGCTGCACCAGCGGCGAGGTCGTGGACGTCCTCGTCGACATCAGGAAGGGGTCGCCCACCTTCGGGGAGTGGGAGGCCTTCACCCTGAACGACGAGAGCCTCCGCCACCTGTACTGCCCGGACGGGTTCGCCCACGGCTTCTGCGTGACGAGCGAGGTCGCGGACGTGGTCTACAAGTGCTCGGCCTACTACGACCCGTCGGCCGAGAGCGGGATCGCCTACAACGATCCGGACGTCGGCATCGAGTGGCCTGACGTCGAGCTGATCCCCTCGGACCGCGACTCGAGCGCCCCGCTCCTCAAGGACGTGGAGGGCGAGCTCCCCTTCGTCTACCGGGCTTAGCGTCCTCCCGGGCCCCTGCGTGAGCCCGAGGATGCCCCGGATGGAGCGAGGGGGGCCGGCCCGACTTCGGATCGAGACCGGGTCGCAGGTAGTCCCCCCGGCTCATGTACCGCTCGAGCAGCACGTAGAGGACGATGAAGGCGTAGCGGCTGCCCATCTCCCGCAGGTCCAGCTTCGACTTGCCGGCGCTTCGGCCGCGCCAGGAGATCGGCACGATCCCATAGCTGTGGCCCCGCACGATGGCCTTCAGCGGAATCTCGACGGTGAGGTTGAACTGATTCGCGAGCAGCGGCTGGACCGTCTCGATCACCTCGCGCTTGTAGGCCTTGAAGGCGTTGGTGGTGTCGTCGTAGCCGTGGCGGAAGAGCGCCCGGATCCACCAGTTGACCAGCCGGTTCAGGACCAGCTTGAACCAGGGGTAGTCGCTGACCCGGCCGCGCCCGCCGACGAAGCGCGAGCCGAGCGCGCAGTCGAACCCGTCCTCCAGGATGCGGTGGTAGGCGACCAGGTCCGCGGGGTCATCGGAGCCGTCGGCCATCATGATCGCGACGGCATCGCCCTGGTAGCGGTCCAGGCCGGCCCTGACGGCGAGGCCGAACCCGCGGCTGTAGTGGCTGCGGTGGCAGTGGATCCGGGAATCCGACTCGGCCAGGTGGTCGACCACCGCGCTCGTCCCATCGACGCTGGCGTCGTCGATCACCAGGATCTCGTAGTCGATCCCCGCCTCGGACAGGGCAGCGGTCGTGCTGGTCACGCACGAGGCGATGGAGCCGGCCTCGTTGTGGGCCGGCATCACGACGGAGAGCTTCATGCCGGCGCGCTCACCCAGCGCTCGGCGTTGACGTCGTGGATCTGCTGCAGGATCGACTCGATCCCCTTGCTCAGCTTCCAGTTCGGGTAGTCGCGCTGGAACTCGCCGAGGTCGCTGATCCACCAGCGGTGATCGCCGATCCGGGCCTCGGGGCTGAGCTCCCAATTGAGCTCGCGGCCGGCGATCCGCTCGCAGGCCTCGATCGCCTCGAGCATCGAGCAGTTCGACTCCCGGCCGCCGCCCATGTTGTAGACGGCCGCCGAGCGAGGGGCGCGGTGAAACTCGAGAGCCGCCTCGACCAGGTCCGAGGCGTCGATGTTGTCGCGGACCTGCTTGCCGTCGTAGCCGAAGACGGTGTACGGGGTCCCGGTGACGGCGCACTTCATCAGGTACGCGAGGAAGCCGTGAAGCCTCGCCCCGGCGTGGGACGGGCCGGTGATGCAGCCGCAGCGGAAGCAGACGGTCGGCATGTCGAAGTAGCGGCCGTACTCCTGAACCAGCAGGTCGGCGGCCGCCTTCGAGACGCCGAAGAGGGAGTGGGTGGAGCGATCGATCGACATCGACGTGTCTATCCCCTTGAAGTAGGGATGGTCCTCGGGCAGCTCCAGGCGCCGTTCCCGCTCCTCGAGGGGGAGGAAGTTGGGCGTGTCGCCGTAGACCTTGTTGGTCGACATGAAGACGAAGGTGGCGCCGGGGGCGATCTCGCGGGTCGCCTCCAGGAGGTTCAGGGTGCCGACCGCGTTGACGCCGAAGTCCGTGTGCGGCTCGCGGGCCGCCCAGTCGTGGGATGGCTGCGCGGCGGCGTGGACAACCAGCTCCAGCCGTGAGGCGTTCTCCTGGAAGACCCGGAGCACGGTGTCGTCGTCGCGGATGTCGGCCTCGATCGCGTTGAACTCCGGATATGCGCCGACCAGCTCGTCGGTGACGTGCGAGGTGGACGCCTCGGGCCCGAAGAAGCGGGCCCGCATGTCGTTCTCGAGCCCGACCACCTCCCAGCCGCTCTCGATCAGCCGCCGGACCGAGTCCGAGCCGACGAGGCCGCCGGAGCCTGTGACGATCGCAAGCGGCATCGTCAGTTCGTCCTTGCCGCCGCGTCGAGCCCGAGCGCCTCGGCGAGGCTCGACTCGTTCGCGGCGGCCCACCGGTGGATGTCGGAGAGCGTCTGGCGGGGGTCCCGGCGCGGGCGCCACTCGGTCCGCTCGAAGAGCCGAGCGCAATCGGCGATGAAGATGGGGACGTCGCCCTGTCTGGTCTCGGGCACCCGCTCGATCGCGACCTCGTTGCCGGTCAGCTCCCTGCAGATCCCCGTCGTCTCCACCAGCGAGAGGCTGTTTTCGCGCCCGCCGCCGACGTTGCCCACGAAGCCCGCCCAGCCCGCGGGATCCAGGAGCTGCTCCTCCACGAGCTCGACCAGGTCGTCCACGTGCAGCAGGTCGCGGACCTGCTTTCCCTCACCGCCATAGCCGATGTAGCTCAGCGGCAGGCCGAGCTGGTGGTGGAGGATCCAGAAGGCGAACACCCCCTGGTCGACCTTGCCCATCTGCCACGGCCCGGTGATCACGCCGCAGCGGTCGATCGCCGTTCGCAGCCCGAAGCCCTCCGCGTACTCCTCGATCAGGAGCTCAGCGGACAGCTTGGTCGCTCCGTAGAGGCTGCGGGCCCCCTCCATCGGGAAGTCCTCGGAGATCCCCGCGGATGACGCCCCCGGTATCGCCTGCTCGTCCGTGAGCTCGAACCGGGTCCGCCGCTCGTTGTACTTGAGCTCGTTCTGAGGCCGCACCGGATAGACGCGGCTGGTGGAGAGGAAGATCAGCTGGGCGTCATCGCGGCGCGCCAGCTCGAGGCAGTTGTAGGCGCCGGTCAGGTTCGTGTGAACGGTGTAGGCGGTCTCGCCGTCGGCACCGGCGAGCGCGGACGGCTCGGCGGAGCATTCGACCAGCGCGTCGACGGGCTCGATCTCCATGAGCTCGTCGAGGCTGCGAACGTCACCCCTGGCGAACTCGATCCCGGCCTCCTCCAGGCGGGGCAGGTTCAGCTCCGAGCCGCGCCGGTGGAGGTTGTCGTAGGCGATCAGCTCCCAGCCCGGATGGCGGGCGGCGAGGGAAATACCGAGATTGGCGCCCACGAAGCCGGCACCGCCTGTGATCAGGACGCGCATCGTGGGGTGCGAGGTTAACCCCTGGCCCCTGGCCCGGTTAGCCGCCGTCTTCTGCCACCATCCCCGCTGCCCGGAGCCATGAACGAGCCGCAGACGAACGAGCCGCACCCATACCTGCCCCGGGTTCCCGGGACCGGCAAGCGTGCCCTGATCACCGGGATCTCGGGCCAGGACGGGTCCTACCTGGCAGAGCTCCTGCTCGAGAAGGGCTACGAGGTCCACGGCATCGTCAGGCGCTCGTCGAGCCTCAACACCCAGCGGATCGATCACCTCTACCAGGACCCGCACGAGTCGGGGGTAAAGCTCTTCACGCACTACGGGGACCTCACCGATTCCGTCGCCCTGGTCAAGCTGCTCTACGAGCTCCGGCCGGACGAGATCTACCACCTCGGCGCGCAGAGCCACGTCCGGGTCTCGTTCGACATCCCGGAATACACCTTCGACGTGACCGGTGCCGGGACCGTCCGCCTGCTCGAGGCGGTCCGCGAGGCCGGGGTCAGTCCCCGCTTCTACCAGGCCTCCTCCTCCGAGATGTTCGGTGCGGCTCCCCCTCCGCAGAACGAGTCAACCCCGTTCCATCCGCGCAGCCCCTACGGCGTCGCCAAGGTCGCGGCCTACTGGGCGACGGTGAACTATCGAGAGGCCTACGACATGTTCGCCGTCAACGGGATCCTCTTCAATCACGAGTCACCGCGCCGCGGCGAGACCTTCGTCACCCGCAAGATCACCCGCGCGGTGGCGCGGATCGCGGCCGGGCTGCAGGACAAGCTCTACCTCGGCAACCTCGACGCGCAGCGCGACTGGGGATACGCACCGGACTACGTCGAGGCGATGTGGCTGATGCTGCAGGCCGACGAGCCCGAGGACTTCGTGATCGCCACCGGCGAGACCCACACCGTGCGCGAGGCCGCCGAGATCGCCTTCGCCCGCCAGGGCCTCGATCCGGATGAGCACCTCGAGATCGACCCGAAGTACTACCGGCCCTCCGAGGTCGACGTCCTCCTTGGGGACGCGAGCAAGGCGAAGGAGAAGCTCGGCTGGGAGGCAAAGGTCCGGTTCAAGGATCTGGTCGAGCTGATGGTCGACGCCGACGTCGCCGCGCTCTCCGACCAGCTCGCGGGCAAGGTGACCCGCTATAGCCACGAGGGCGTCTGAACACGTGGCAGACGCGAGCGCTTCCCGTCTCGGGTACTGCAAGCTGTGCGAGCTCGAGGACTTCCGGGATCCCGATCTGCACAGCGTGATCAGGGACATGGCAGGGGTCGGTCGCCGAGCGCCCGGACTACCCGGACGGGGAGGAGCACCGCAAGCCCTGGGAGGTGGCGATGACCGCGCGCGCCCTGCGCGACTTCGGCGCGCTTCGCGAGGATGCCGAGATTCTCGGAGTGGGAGCGGGCACCGAGGCGACCATCTTCTGGCTCACCCGGCACGTCAAGCGGGTCTTCGCCACCGACCTCTACCTGACCGAGGACTCCTGGTCGGCGATGGACTCGGGTGCGGGGATGCTCCACGCGCCCGAGAAGGAGACGACCCTCGACTGGAACCCGCGGCGGCTGGTCGTCCAGCACATGGATGCGCTCGACCTGCGCTACGAGGACGACTCCTTCGACGGGATCTTCTCCTCCGGATCGATCGAGCATTTCGGTGACCTCGACAACATCCGGAAGAGCGTGGAGGAGATGTACCGGGTGGTGCGTCCGGGAGGGGTGGTCGCCCTGGCGACGGAGTTCCGGCTCGCGGGACCGCCGCCCGGGATGCCCGGCACCGTGCTGTTCGACGAATCGGAGCTGCGTCAGGTGCTGCTGGACGGCATGGACTGGGAGCCCGCCTCACCGCTGGATTTCTCGATCTCGGAGGAGACGATGAGCAGCCCGGTCGAGTTCTCGTCGCTCTTCGAGACGATCGGCCGGGGTCCGAGCATCGTGGATCGGGTCCGGGCGCGTCTCGGCAAGGAGCTGCCGCCGCCGGCGATTCGCCATCTGCCGACCCCCTATCCGCACATCGTGCTGCGCCTGGACGACCATCTGTGGACCAGCGTGCACGTGGCGCTGATCAAGCCCGCGCGCGTCTGAACCTCTGCTTCAATCCGAGCGTGCCAGATCCCCGGCAAGACCGCGCGGTGGGTGGGCCGCCTCTGGAGAGGGCCAAGCGCAGCCTGATGCTGCTGGCGATCCGCATGCTGCGGCTGGCCCTTCGCCTGCTCACCCTGCCGCTGCAGAGCTTCGCACGGAGGTGATCTCGCTTCGCGCCGCCGCGGTCGAGTCGCTCGCCTACGTGGGCGTCGAGCTTCGCCGCCTGGGCGATCTCGTCGAGGACGGCGCAGCGTCGAGGGGGCCGGCGGCCACCGGCGAAGCCACCACGCTCGTCGAGGCCCCGTTCGCCTTCCGGTCGCTCGGCGGGGTCGAGGCGCCGGGGCCGGTGCTCGTGGCCGGCCCCGCCGGGCGCGAGATCGGCCGCTCGCTTTCCTCGCTCGGCTACGAGGTGACGCTGGTCGATGGCAGGCTCGCTGATTTCGACGCCGATGACCATCGCTTCCAGGCCGTTCTCTACATGGGAGGGCCGGCGCAACCGGCTCCTGGCGAGCTCGAGCGAATCCGCGACCTGCTCGCGGACGGCGGAGTGCTCGTCATCAGCATCGCGTTCGGCCTCTCCGGGTCCAACGGCTATGACGAGGGCGTCATGGACGAGCTGCTGGCCGATTGGGCGGTCGCCGACCGGATGGTGGTTGCGAGCACCCCGGGCCGGGGCTGGGAGCCGATCCGGAACGGCTCGACGCCCGAGCGCGGGATCGCGCTGGTCGCGGCGAGGCGCGCAGTCCCCACGGGCTGATGGGCCTGCCACCCCGCAGTGTCTGGATCGACGTCCAGGGCTGCCAGAACACCGCGAACTTCGAGCGTGGAATCGCGCGGCAGGCCGCGGAGTCGACCGAGGCGCTCCTGCGGGTCGCGCCCGAGGCGATCCACAGCGTCGGCCTGACGCCGCTGCTCCCCGTCCCCTCGTCGCTCGACTTCCTGCACGGGACCGGGCTCCTGAGCTGGGCCAGCGGCAGGGGGTCCGAGCCCGATCCGCATCCCTCGATCTACCACGTCACCTCCCCCTTCGAGGGGCCGACGCCCACGGTGACCCTCGAGGAGCAATGGCCGCATTGGGCCCGCCGCGCCGGTGTTCGCCTGGTGATCACCCTGCACGACCTGATTCCGCTGCTCTTCTCCGAGCACTACGTCGATCCGGATCCGATCAACTTCTCGCGCTGGCTCGCGCGCCTGGGCATCGTGCGAGCGGCCGATCACATCCTCGCCGTCTCGCAATCCTCGGCCGCCGACGCGGTCGAGCACCTGGAGTTCGACGAGAACCGGATCACGGTGATCGACGCCGGCACCTCCACGCGGATCGCGGCGATGGTGGGCTCGCGCGAGGAGGCGGCGAAGATCGTCCGCGCGAAGTTCCCCCAGCTCACCGACGGCTTCCTGTTCTACGTCGGGGGCGGGGATTGGCGCAAGAACGTGAGGGGGCTGATCGAGGCCTACGGCCGCCTCCCCGATCGGCTCCGCGAGCGGCACCAGCTCGTCATCACCTTCAAGCTCAGCCCGGAGGGGCGTGACCTCCTCGAGCGCTTCGCCAGGAGCCAGGGCATCCGCGACGGACAGCTGCTGCTCACGGGCTTCGTGCCGGACCGCGAGCTCTCCGCCCTCTACCGGGTCTGCGGGCTGTTCGTATTCCCCTCCCTCTACGAGGGGGCGGGCCTCCCGATCCTGGAGGCGATGGCGTGCGGCGCCCCGGTCATCGGCAGCAACGTCTCCTCCGTCCCGGAGATCCTCGGTGACGCCAGCGCGACCTTCGACCCAGCCGATCCGGCGGACGTCGCGGGCTGCATCGAGCGCACCCTGCAGAGCGATGCAGAGCTGGAGCGCCTGCGGCGCCTCTCCGCGGACCGCGCGAGCCATTTCACCTGGGATCGCGTCGCCAGCAGGGCGATCGAGGGGTACGAGCGCGCGCTGAGCGCGCCCGGGCGCCGGGACACCGTGCCTCGCCGGAGGACGCGGCTGGCCGTCTTCACCCCGTGGCCGCCGGATGAATCCTCCGCTGCGCTCTACAGCCGCCAGCTCGTCGAGCGTCTCGCGGATCATGCCGAGGTCGACGTGATCGTCGCCGAGCAGGATTCGGATCGACCCTACGACCGCTCGCTGGAGCCACGGGTCAGGCTGTGGCCGGCCCGGGACTTCGACTGGGTACACGAGCTGCGTGACTTCGATCGCATCCTGTACGTGCTCGGCGACTCGCCGATCTATCGCCACGCGATCGAAGGGCTGATCAGCCGCCCCGGGGCGGTGATCGCCCACGACGTTCGGTTCAGCCGCCTCTACGAGTCGATGAAGCCTGAGTTCTGGGAGAACCCGAGCTGGATGGGCGAGAAGCTCTACGAGATGTACGGCGACCGCATCCCTGGCGCCGACCTCTGGCGCTCAGCGGACGACCCCGAGGTCCAGGAGCGCTTCGGCGTCTATATGAGCCAGGAGGTCCAGTCCCACGCCGAGAAGGTCCTGGTCCATTCGCGCTACGCAGCGGACGTCTTGCGGATGGACCGGCTGCCCGGTGAGCCGGGCGCCGAGACGGTCGTCGTCAATCCGGGGATCCCCGAGGTGCTCCACCGCGACGGCGACCGAACTTCCGGCCCGCCCACGGTGATCTCGCACGGCGCCGGCGAGAGGCCCGAGGCAATCGACCTCCTGCTCCACGGCTTCGCCGTGCTGGCCGCCGGGCGGCCCGAGGCGAGGCTCGTGTTGCTCGGACACCTGGAGGAGGCGGCCGAGCGCCGGCTGCACGAAACGGCGTCGAACCTCGGGATCGGAGACGCGATCGCGCTGCGGGGCCACCTGGAGGACGCCGAATACTGGCGCGCCCTCGGCGAGGCCGACGTGGCGGTACAGCTCAGGACCAGCTCGGATGGCGAGGTGTCCGGATCGGTCTGCGACTGCCTGGCGGCCCGCGTCCCGACCATCGTCTCGGCGGTCGGCTGGATGGAGGAGCTGCCCGGACCCGCCGTCCTGCATCTGCCTCGGGACGGTGCCCCGTCCGCCCTCGCCGAGCAGATCGATCAGGTCCTGGACGATTCCGCGCTGCGCGAGCGGATCAGGACCGCCCAGGACGATTACGCCGCGGCGAACTCCTACGAGCGGGTCGCCGAGCGCTACGCGGAGCTGCTCGAGCTCTGACCCGGCGATCGCCTAGCCCGGCGTACTGGCCGGGTCGGTGATCGCTTCGAAGGCGGCGGTGCTGACGGCGTCGAGCGACCAGGTGTGGTCGACGAGCACGGTGCGGTAGTCCATGATCCCCTCCTGGGTGCCGCCCCGGCCGTGGAAGTCCCCGCCGGCGACGGTCAGCTCGGAGACGTGGTTGACCGCGTCAAGGCGCTCCCCCGCGGCGTCGGCACGCAGGTCGACGTAGTACTGGCCGGCGGGCAGCGGGCAGCGGTGCACCGTGCAGCGCAGCTCGCCCCGCTCCGGGATCTCGGTGAAGGTCGTGCCGGTCGCCGCAGTGTCGAGGTCCAGCAGCGGCGTCTGGTCGCTCAGGGTGAGGATCGTCAGGTTGAAGCGAGAGCCCCGCAGCGCCTCCTGCGTGTGCTTCTCGAAGCTGAGCACCATGTCGAAGTCCTCGCCGGTGGCGGGGCTGTCGATCACCTGCCCATCCCGCTCCAGCCGGAAGTCCACGAAGCGAAGCTTGCCGTTGCCGTGACGCCGCCGGTCCTTGAGCCCGCGATCGAAATCGGAGGTGACGTCGCCGACGTAGGCGTCGATGACGTCGCCGACCTTGCCGGCCGCCGCGACCCGGCCCTCCGAGAGCATGATCGCCCGGTCGCAGAGGTTCACCACGGAGGGCAGGTTGTGGCTGATGAAGACCACGGTGCGTCCCTCCCGCGACGCCGTCTCCATCCGGCCGAGGCACTTCTGCTGGAAGGAGAGGTCCCCGACGGAGAGCACCTCGTCGATGATCAGGATCTCTGGCTCCAGGTGGGCGGCGACCGAGAAGGCGAGCCGCAGCTGCATGCCACTCGAGTAGCGCTTCACGGGCGTGTCGACGAACGGGCCGATGTCGGCGAAGTCCACGATCTCCTCGAAGCGGTCCTGGATCTCTCGACGCTTCATGTTGAGGATCGCCCCGTTGAGGAAGACGTTCTCCCGGCCGGTCAGCTCCGGGTGGAAACCTGTGCCCACCTCCAACAGCGCCCCGACCCGCCCGTGCAGACGCGCCTCTCCCTTCGTCGGCGGCGTGATCCGGGAGAGGATCTTGAGCAGGGTGCTCTTGCCGGCGCCGTTGTGTCCGATCACGCCCAGCGTCTCGCCTCGCTTCACCTCGAAGTTGATGTCGCGCAGCGCCCAGAACTCCTGGGGCTTTTGGCGGCGGCCCATCGACTTGAACCGCTCTGTGATGCGCTCGGTGAGCAACAGGTAGCCGCCCTGGTCCGCGCTGATCTCGTAGCGCTTGCCCAGGTCGCTGACCTCAATGGCGTTGTCGTTGCTCATATGACGTCGGCGAAGAACCGCTCCGCGCGCCGGAAGTAGAGGATCGATCCGAGCAGGAGAAGGACGGCGCTCACGACCGAAATCAGGACCTTGGCGGCGCTCGGTGCCGGCTGATCGAGCAGCGCCCAGCGGGTGCCGTCGAGGACGGTGGCCATGGGGTTGACGTAGTAGGCGTAGGACCAGAACTTGCCCGCCTGCTCACCCACCGTCGTGCCCGAGTAGAGCACCGGGCTGACGAAGAACATGATCTGGACCAGCATCGGGACCAGCACCTGGACGTCCCGGTACTTCACGTTGAGCGCCGCGAGCAGGGTTGCCATCCCGAAGGCGGTGACGACGCCGAGCAGCAGGAAGGCGGGAACGAGATAGACCGTGGAGGCGATCGAGACCCCGTAGGCGAGGGTGACAACGACCACGACGACCAGTGCGATCGCGAGGTCGAGGATCAGCCCGAGCGCCTTCGAGATCGGCAGCGCGAGGCGGGGGAAGTACACCTTCGAGATCAGGTCAGCATCGAGCACCAGGCTCGCAGCCCCCGCGGTGATCGCCTGCGAGGTGAACTGCCACGGGACGATGCCGGCGACCGCGAAGACCGGATACGGGATATCGCCGGGGATATTCACCTTCAGCACCAGCCCGAAGAAGAGCGCGAAGACGAAGGCGAAGATCAGCGGCTGCAGGACCGCCCAGCCGATCCCGAAGAAGCTCTGCTTGTAGCGAATCTGAAGCTCGCGCTTGGTGAGGAAGTAGATCAGCTCCCTGTGGGCCCAGAGCTCGCCCAGCCGCAGGGCGCTCCAGCGCCCCGGCGGGGAGATCACCAGCTCGGGGTATTCCGCAGTCGTGGCCTCGGTCGTGCCCATCTCGACCGGAACGCTACAGCCCGGGGCATTCGCCGCCCGACCCGCCGCACAGCTAGTTTTGCTGCCGAGATGTGGCCCGGCCGCAGAAAGCCGCCCGACCAGCCCGCGGGGCCGGGGAGGGACGATCAGCGCGCGCTCGAGCGGCGGCTGGACGCCCTCCGCCTGCAGCTCGGCTGGCTGCAGAGCAGGGAGGCCCGCGCCGCCGGGAGCCTCTCCGACGCTGAGTTCGGCGTCTTCTCCCAGTGGGGCGAGGACGGGATCATCCAGTTCCTCACCCGGCGCGTCCCGATCGAGAACGACGTCTTCGTGGAGATCGGGGTGCAGGACTACCGGGAGTCGAACACCCGCTTCCTGCTGGAGCAGGACGGCTGGCGCGGCCTGATCGTCGACGCCGGCACCGCGCACCAGGACTTCCTCGAGGCCAGCCAGCTCGGCTGGCGCCACTGGATCGACGCGGTCAGCGCCTTCGTCGACCGCGACAACGTCAACGAGCTGATCGCGGGTGCCGGGATCGAGGGAGACATCGGCCTGCTCTCGATCGACATCGATGGCAACGACTACTGGGTCCTGGAGGCGATAGAGGTGGTCTCCCCGAGGATCCTTGTGGTCGAATACAACAGCGTCTTCGGGCCGGAGGCGGAGATCACCGTTCCGTACGACCCGCGCTTCGATCGCGCGGAGGCGCATTCGTCGTGGCTCTACTTCGGCGCCTCCATCGCGGCCCTCGCGAAGCTCGCCGGGCGCCAGGGCTATTCGCTGGTCGGAAGCAATCGAGCCGGCGTCAACGCCTTCTTCGTCCGCGACGACGTCATCGGCGAGCTGCCCAGGCTGCGCCCCCGGGACGCGTACGTGAGGAGCCGCTTCCGCGAGTCGCGCGGCCCGGACGGCGAGCTCTCGCTGGCCTCCGAGCACGCGGACCGGGTCGCCCTGATGGCCGGGATGCCCGTGATCGACCTGCGCACCGGCCGGGAGACCACGGTCGAGGACGCGGTCGGCGGGTCCTGAGCGCCCCGATGAGGCCGCTGCGCGTCTGCATCGACGCCCGGATGGAGACCGGCGTGCTCGGCGGCGTCGAGCAGGTCGTGATCGGGGTCGCCGACGCGCTCTCCCGCCTGGAGGACGGCGACGAGGAGTACCTCTTCCTGACCACGGAGGGGAAGGACGACTGGCTCCGCCCCCACCTGACCGGGCCGTGCCGGGCGATGCCGGCCGGCCGGCCGCCGGTGTGGGCGCGGCGCCGCTACATGCTGCGGGACCTGCTCTCCCGGCTTCGGCTGGTCAAGCCGCCCCTTCGTCCCCCGCGGGCTCGGGGCGAGGTGATGGTCTCCGAGGGGACGATCGAGCACGCCGGGGTGGACGTCGTCCACTTCCTCTGCCAGATGGCCTTCCTCACGGGCGTCCCGTCCATCTACCACCCGCACGACCTCCAGCACGTTCACCTGCCCGAGGCGCTGCCGGCGAGGGACGTGGAGCTGCGCGAGCTCTGGTACCGGGCGTTCTGCGAGCAGGCCTCGCTGGTGGTGCTGATGACCCGGTGGGGTAGGCGGGACCTGATCGAGAGCTACGGGCTGCCCCAGGAGCGGACCGCGGTCGTTCCCTGGGGGACGGTCACGGACGCCTACCCCGAGCCCAGCGAGGCGGAGATCGCCGAGGCCCGCGCCGAGCTGAGCCTCCCCGAGGCCTTCCTCCTCTACCCGGCGCAGACCTGGGCCCACAAGAACCACGAGGGCCTCCTGGAGGCACTCGCCCTGCTCGAGGAGCGGCACGGCTCCGCGCCGGCGGTGGTCTGCTCAGGCCACCGGAACGAGCTCTACCCGCGGCTCGCCGAGCGCGCCAGGCGACTCGGCCTGGAGAGGACGATCCGGTTCGTGGGGTTCGTCAGCCCGCTCCGGATGCGCTGCCTGTACGAGCTGGCCACCGGCCTGATCTTCCCGAGCAGGTTCGAGGGCTGGGGGATGCCCGTCACCGAGGCCTTCTCCCTCGGGGTCCCCGTCGCCTGCTCCTCGGCGACCGCCCTGCCGGAGACGGCCGCCGGAGCGGCCCTGCTCTTCGATCCCGACGATCCCGCACAGATCGCCGAGGCAGCCTGGCGCCTCTGGACGGACCCGGACCTGCGGGCGAGCCTGGTGGAGCGTGGGCGGCTGCGCGCCGCCAAGCTCAGCTTCGACCGGGCGGCCAGGACCTTCCGCGCCCACTACCGGCGAATCGGGGGCCGCCCGCTCACCGACGAGGACAGGGCGCTGGTCCGCGCCTCGATCGCCGCCTGACCCGGCCCGGATCTCCTCCCTACAATCGCCGCCGCCCATGGCCCCGAAGCTGTCGGTGATCACGCCGACCTACAACCAGGCGCAGTTCATCGAGCGGACGATCGAGTCGGTGCTGGAGCAGGGCTACGAGAACCTCGAGTACGTGATCGTCGACGGCGGCTCGACCGACGGCACGGTCGACGTGATCCGCCGCTACGAGCGACACCTGGCCTGGTGGGTGTCGGAGCCGGACGAGGGGCAGACCGATGCGATCAATAAGGGGATCCGGGGGACCAGCGGGGAGATCGTGGCCTACATCAACTCGGACGACTACTTCCTGCCGGGAGCGTTCGACCGGGCGATCGGGCTGTTCGAGAGCACCGATGCGATGTACGTCGGCGGAGCCGTGCTCGACCTCGACACCGACGGCCGGCTCACGGAGATCGGCGTGTGGCGGCCCGAGCCGCCCGAGCGCTACGAGAGGCAGTTCCCGAGGGGACGCCAGTGGTGGCTGGTCGTTCCTTTCTACCTGCCCCAGTCCTCGGTCTTCTGGCGACGCGAGGTCTTCGAGCGCAACGGCACCTTCAGCACGGACCTCCACTATGTGTTCGACGGCGAGTTCATGTGCCGGCTCGCGCTGGCCGGAGAGAAGCTGGTGCTCGTTCCCGGGGAGGCGCTGTCGGTGCGGGGAGTGCACGAGGAGCAGAAGTCATCCGACCCGCCCAAGTTCAGGCGGGAGATCGACACCTTCCCGGTACGGCTCGGCCACCATCTGACTCGCGCCGAGCGTCTCAAGCTTCGCCTGGCGGCGATGCTGTACAGGATGCGGATCTACGAGTACCAGGAGGCCCTCCCTGGCCGCTGGTGGCGGCGCTGGCTCGCCGACTTCGTGCTCGGTCCGGCGCTCCGCTTCGGCGGCGGAGTGCTGGACCACGTGCCGGAGCGCATCCGGCCGCCGATTCGCGGCCGTGACCGCCGGCGAGGAGCCGACGGCGAGTAGTCAGAGCGGCGAGCGGCACAGCTCAGCGATGACCATGCCCCAGGCGTCCTCGGGCAGCGCGGAGATGGCGGCCGGCAGCTCGGCGGCGGTCACCGGGCCGCCGGCCGGCAGCGGCCACTCGTTGACGAAGACCCGGTAGCGGTACTCCCCGAGCGCCGCGAGGAGCTCCGCGCAGCGCTCGACGGCGTGGCTCATCTCCTGGTGGAACTCGAACGTCAGCGCCGCCAGCGGCCGGCTCAGGCCGGCGATCACCTCCGCCTCGAGGCCCTCGACGTCGATCTTGCAGAAGGCCGGGGCGCCGAACCGCTCGATCAGCGCATCCAGCGTGGTCAGCTTCACCCGCTCTGTGCCCACCCAGCCGTCGGGGGGCATTCCGCGGTGGGCGATCGCCGCCTCGCGCCACTCCTCGGACATCGAGGCGTGGGAGGAGCTCGTCACGGCCAGATGGAGGACGCCCTCGCCCTGGCGCTCGCCGACGGCGGTGGCGACCACCTGCACGTGCGGGTCGTCCGCGAACCGCTCCCGCAGCTCCGTCACGCATTCGGCCTGCGGCTCGACCGCGATCACCTCCGCGCCGAGCCGCCTCATCTCCGCCGTCCACTCCCCCTTGTTGGCCCCGATGTCGAAGACCGTTTCGCCCGCCCGGACGTGCGGGCGCAGGAAGCGGCGCAGCCGCCAGGCGCGATAGCGGCGCTGCATCAGACCGTGGATCCGGCCCTTCGCCGGGGTGGCGCGGCTCATTCGCCGCCGGAATCCGGGGGAGCCCCACATCGGCTAGGCCGGCGAGGCGCCGAAGTTCATCGCGGCGGTTCGGGCATCGGCGCGCTCGTCCCGGGAGACCGAGCGCGGATGCCGGAGCGGGAAGCGGATGCCCTCGAGCGGGAGGTTGCCGAGCGGATGGGCCGGGTCGGTGGTGTGCAGGCCCGCGGTGCCGAAGCCGATGTTCGAGACCAGGTTGCGGCGGGGCATCGCCGCGAGGCCCCTCCGCCAGAGGCAGGCGAGGGTCCACTGGTAGGCCCAGCTGTCGATCTCGCCGGCGGCGACCCTGTCCCAGGTGCTCTCCCAGAAGGAGCGCTCTCCCGGATCCGAGAATTGCTCCAGGATCGCCCTCCGGCCCTCCGGCGCCTGGAAGGCCTCCATCGCGCCGTGCCAGCGCCGCCAGGCGTGACGCCAGGTGGCCCACCCCCAGACGTGCGCGTAGCGCGAGAAGTAGTAGCTCGCGCCGAGGCGGGCGCGCAGCGACCGGGCCAGGCGCGCCCGGCGCGTCGGGGGGAGGCCCACCATCGAGAAGTTGTTGCCGCTCACGTGCATGACCCGCTCGTCGTCACGGTATCGCCCGAGCAGCTCCTCGCTGAAGCGGAAGAAGGCCGGGTGGGGCAGACAGTCGTCCTCCAGCACGATCGCCTCCTCCACCGAGTCGAAGACCCAGTCCAGGCCGCTCGAGAGCCGCCCGCGGCAGCCCAGGTTGACGTCGGAGTACTCGGTGCAGACCTCGCAGGGCCAGTCGACCCCCTCGACAACCGCTCGCGCCTCGCGGCAGAGGCGCGCCTCCTCGGGCCGGCCTGGACGGGGGCCGTCCGCGATCAGCAGCAGCCGGGCCGGGCGGGCCCGGCGGACCGCCGCGAACACGCGCGCCGTGAGCTCGGGCCGGCTGAAGATGGCCAGCGCGACCGGCGTCTGCAGGGGCGGCTCCGCCACGTCGCTCAGTGGAAGAGCGGCTTGACCAGGAGGACGTGGGCGCCCGTCCAGGCGTGCGCACCGTCCCTCTCCACCAGGGGCTCCGCGGCCGCCAGCTCGAGGGGAGAGGTCGTCGCCCAGATCAGGCCCTCGCCGAGGAGGGTCTCCCTGAGCTCCGGTTCGTCCAGCAGCAGGCGGCCCGGAGGCCCGGGAGCCGGCCCCTCGAGCCGGAATCCGAGCGAGATCGCCGCCACTCCCCCCGGCCTCAGCACCCGGTGCAGCTCCAGCGCCGCGGAGCGGGCCTCGCCGAGGCCCGCGAGCCGCTCGACGGCGCCGGCGCAGAGGATCACGCCGAACGAGGCGTCCTCGTGATCGAGCCGGAGGGCGCTCGCCGCCTCCGGCAGGTGCTCCACCAGCCGCGCGCCGGGCCTGAGCCGGCCCACCGCCTCCTCCACGCCGGGACCGACCGCGAGCACGTCGGCATCGCCGGAGAGCACGCCGAGCAGATCGAAGCCGTGCAGCGCCATGGCGAGCTCCCAGCGGCGGCGCTCACCCCCCGGTTCCGCGTTCCCCGCAGGCACCCGCTCGATCAGCTCCCGCAGCCGCTGGTCTCGAAAGTCGGGTCGCTCGCAGAGCTTGCAGCGCAGGTGCTGGTCCGAGAGCGTCCGCGCCAAGGGGCGGTGAGTATAGGTAGCGGCTTCGCGCTAACCCGGGGCGAGCGCCTCGAGGTCCGCCCGCACCATCATCTCCACGACCTCCTCGAAGGAGACGCGCGGCTTCCAGCCGAGCTTGTCCGCGGCCTTCGCCGGGTCGGCCACCAGCTCCTCGATGTCGGCGGGCCGCGCCAGCTCCGGATCGATGCGGACGTGGTCGTCCGCCTTCAGGTCGACGCAGGCGAAGGCCGCCTCGACGAGGTCCCGCACCGAGTGCGAGACGCCCGGTCCCGATCACGTAGTCGTCGGCCTCGTCCTGCTGCAGCATCAGCCACATCGCCTCGACGTACTCCTTGGCATAGCCCCAGTCGCGCCGCACGTCGAGGTTGCCGAGGACGAGCTCGCTCTGCGAGGCCCAGCTTGATCGACGCGACGCCCCGGCTGATCCGCCGGGTGACGAACGCCTCGCCCTCGGCGGGGCGACTCGTGGTTGAAGAGGATCCCCGAGCTGGCGTGCAGCCCGAAGCTCTCGCGGTAGTTGACGGTGATGAAGTGGCCGTAGACCTTGGACACGCCGTACGGGCTGCGCGGATAGAAGGGCGTGCTCTCGCTCTGGGGCGTCTCGCGGGCGCGGCCGAACATCTCCGAGGAGGACGCCTGGTAGAAGCGCGCCTCCGGGCAGGCCTCTCGGATTCCCTCGAGCAGGCGGGTCACGCCGACCGCGGTGTACTCGGCGGTCGCTACGGCGAGCCGCCAGGACTCCGCCACCGAGGACATCGCCGCCAGGTTGTAGATCTCGTCGGGGGTGGACTCCCGGAGCACGTCCGACCAGCGAGCCCTCATCGAGCAGGTCGCCCGGGTAGAGGGTGAGCCGGTCGGCGATCGGCTCCAGCCGCTCGAAGGGGCGGTCGGCGGACCCGTGGACCAGGCCGTGGACCTCGTAGCCCTTCTCGAGAAGGAGCTCGGCCAGGTAGCTGCCGTCCTGCCCGCTGATGCCGGTGATCAGGGCGCGCTTCATGGAGCCGGAACCTCCACCCGGTCGAGCGGCATCTCGAGCGCGCGCTCGTAGCCCTCCAGCGTCCGCCGCGCCACCCGCTCCCAGGTGTAGAGCTCCACCCGCCGGCGCGAGCGCTCGCGGAGCGCATCCAGCTTGCCCGGCGTCTCGAGGACCTCGCGGATGCAGCGGGCGATGTCCACGGGGTCGGCGGGGTCGAACGTGGCGTCGAGGTCGCCGAGCAGCTCCGGCATCGCGGAGGTACCGCTCGCCGCCACCGCCGCTCCGCAGGTCATCGCCTCCAGGATCGGAAGGCCGGCGCCCTCGTAGAGGCTGGGAAAGACGAAGAGCTCGCTGCTCCGGTAGAGCGCCGCCAGGTCCCGGTCCGAGACGAACCCGGTGAGCAGGAGGTTCCGGGACTCGATGCCGAGGCGCCGCGCGAAGATCCGCAGCCTGAAGCGCAGATGGGGGGCAAGGTTGCAGGCGATGACGAGCTGGTGCGCGTCCCGCATCGGCGCCGGCAGCTCCGCGTATCCGCGGATGGCACCTTCGAGGTTCTTGCGGTAGTCGACCCCTCCGACGTAGAGCAGGAAGCCGGGCCGGACCTTCGGCAGCGCCGAGCGCAGGACGGAGTCCGCCTGCCCTCGCGACTTCACGAGCGAGGAGAAGCGGTCCGAGACCCCCGAGTCGATCACGGTGATCCGCTCCTCCGGGACGTTGAGGTGCTCCATCGCGTCATCGGCGGTCTGCTGGGAGATCGTCAGGATCTGCTGGGCGGATCCGAGCAGCCCGAGGCGCGCGATCCATGCAGTCGCCATGTAGCCCCAGTCGGCGTTGTAGTGCTCGCGCATGATCAGCGGGATCAGGTCGTAGAGGGTGACCACCAGCCGGGAATCGCGGCTCCACCACGGCCAGATCTCCTCCAGGTCCAGATCGGCCTCGAAGGGCGACATCACGTGGTAGATCGGCGGCACGCCGCCGGCAGGCCCTCGGTCCCGCGTCTGCCAGGCGGACTTCCCGGAGTCGCGCAACGGCTCGGCGACGGGCGGGACCGGCACGTCGGGGCTGAGCCCGATCCCGCCGATGGCCTCGGGGGCGAGCTCCAGCAGCGCGAGGGCATGCTCGGTGACGTAGCGGGCGATCCCGCGCTCGGCATGACCAACGCTCTGGGTCCCCCGGGCATCGAGCCAGACGGACCCGGGATCGATCCGCCCCATCTTCAACCGGCGTGCGGACGGGCCTCGAGGGCCTCGTCGTCCTCGGCTGAGGAGCGATCCCCGCGCTCCAGCAGCTCCCGCAGCGCGCCGAGCTCCCGCTCGATCGCGGCGAGCCGCTGATCCAGCGCGCGCACCTCGCTGCCGAGGTGGGTGACCGCCTCGACCGAGGCGGAGCCGAGTCGCTCGGTCTGCTGGTCGATATCGCGCAGCCGGTCGCGGAAGACGACCTGGTAGACGCTCGCGAGCATTCTCCGCACCGCCGAGAGCACGCCCGCCAGCGCGCGCTGGAGCACGGAGACTGCGCGCTTGTCCGAAGATCCGGTGTCCACGTCGGTGAAAAGGCCTGCGTTCAGGCGGGAGGCGGAGCCGCCAGAAGGATACGGTCTTCCTCTGCAAGGCTCCGCCCGCCGATCCGCCTGTAGTGGGCGCGAAAGAGGCGCGCGGTGCGGTCCCAGCTGAAGAGCTCACTGCGCTTGCGGCCGCGCTCGGCCAGGTCGCGCCGCAGCTCCTCATCGGTCCAGATTCGCCGCACGGCATCGGCCATCTCGCCGGTGTCCTCCGGGTCGAACAGCAACCCGGCGTCGCCGACCACGTCGGGAAGGCCGGTCGCCGTCGACGACGCCACCGGGAGCCCGGCGTCGAACGCCTCGCAGACCGGCAGCCCCCAGCCCTCGAACCTGCTGGGGAAGACCAACCCCGTCGCCAGCTCGTAGAGGCCGCGAAGCTCGAGGGGGGTGACGAAGCCCGGAAACCGGGTGAGCGGCTCGAGGCCGAGCCGGCCGATGAGCTCCTGGAGCCGGCGGTAGTCGCCGGTCTGCTTGCCGGGACAGACCAGCGGGATGGCGATCCCGTGCTCGTCCCGGATGGATGCCAGCGCCTCCAGCAGCCGCGCGTGGTTCTTGTGGGGCCAGGTCTGCGCCGGATAGAGCAGGAACGACTCCGGCAGCGAAAGGCGCGAGCGCAGCTCGCCGAGGTCGCGGTCGGTGGGGGACGGATACTCGCCCAGCACCGATCCGCCGGGGACGACGGCGACCTTCTCGGAGGGCAGGTCGTAGCTCTCGACGAAGTCGCGCTTTCCCCACGAGGTCATCGCCACGACCAACGCCGCCCGGTTGCTGTGTGTCCGGTAGACGCGTTCGCGCCTCGCGCGCACCCAGGGGCTGAACAGCTCGGGCAGATGCAGGTGCTGGAGATCGTGCGGCTGGTAGATGCTCGGGACGTCGGTGGTGAACGCGTCCTGGAACGGGAAGTGGACGACGTCGGCCCCGGCGCGCTCGACGGTCCCGTCGGAGGGGCGCACGGCGAAGGAGTGGCCGATGCCCGGCAGGCGCTCCATCAGGCCGCGGGCGACGGCGCGCGAGCGCCGAGACAGATGGCCGCGGCGCGGATGCAGGACGCGGCAGGGGCCGCCGAGGTATGGGCGGAGCCAATCGTCATGCTCGGGAAGGGTGAGAAAGAGGTACTCCTCGTCGCCGTCGTCGAGCCTGGAGAGGGCTGCGGCGAGTCCGATCACCACCTGCTCGACCCCGCCGAAGCGGGCCTCGCCGAGCCGGGCGTCGATGCAGACGCGCAGGGGTTTGCTCACGTTCGGCTGAAGCGGGCTTGCCATCGCGGCGAGGGTAATCCGCCAGGTACCCTCATGCCTCGATGGCCGACAGCACTCCAGACCCGCGATTCTGGTCCGGCAAGCAGGTCGTCGTCACCGGCGGCGCGGGCTTCCTCGGCGGGCCGACGGTGGCGATGCTCGGTGACCTCGGCGCCGAGGTGAGGATCACGCGATCCGCCGAGCACGATCTCCGCGACCGCGAGGCCTGTCTGGCGGCGCTGGCGGGCGCCCAGGTCGTCATCCACCTGGCCGCCAACGTGGGCGGCATCGGCTACAACCGCCGCAACCCCGGCCCGCTGGCCCACGACAACCTCGCCATGGGGCTGAACGTCTTCGAGGCCAGTCGCGAGCTGGGCGTCGAGAAGCTCGTCGCCGCCTGCTCGGTCTGCGCTTATCCCAAGTTCACCCCGGTCCCGTTCAAGGAGGAGAACATCTGGGACGGCTACCCGGAGGAGTCGAACGCCCCCTATGGCCTGGCGAAGAAGATGCTGCTCGTGCTCAGCGACTCGTATCGCCGCCAGTACGACCTCGATTCGTGCGCCCCGGTGATGGCCAATCTCTACGGGCCGGGGGACAACTTCGACCTCGAGGACTCCCACGTGATCGCGGCGATGATCCACAAGTACGTGCTGGCGGCCGACCGCGGCGACCCGGAGGTCGTTCTCTGGGGAACCGGGAAGCCGTCGCGCGAGTTCCTCTATGTGGACGACGCCGCCCTGGCGCTGGTCCTCTGCGCGGAGCGATTGGGGGCCTCGGAGCCGGTCAACATCGGCACGGGCAAGGAGACGAGCATCCGGGACCTGGCCGGGATGATCTCGGAGCTCGCCGGCTTCGAGGGGAAGACGTCCTGGGACGAGAGCCGCCCGGATGGGCAGCCGAAGCGCTACCTCGATACCTCTCGTGCTCGCGAGCTGATCGGCTTCGAGGCCGAGACGCCGCTGGCGGAGGGGCTGAAGCGGAGACTCCCGCCCGGACGGACAGCCGAAGCGCTATCTCGACATCAGCCGGGCCCGTGGCCTGATCGGCTTCGAGGCCGACACGCCGCTGGGCGAGGGACTGAGGCGAACGATCGAGTCGTTCCGCGCCGTAGACCTGTCGACAGTCGGCTCCTCCGCTTAGCCTGCCGGAATGAAATCGGCCATTGGCCGACTAGATCGGCTTGCCGGCTCCGCCTGGTTCGCCTACGGCTCGATCTCCCTGATCCAGGCCAAGGTCCTCTGGGGAATCTGGGAGCACCGGGACCTCACCTCCGGCGATACGACCCACTACTTCGTCGATGCGAGTCGGTGGACGCACGGGCTCCACCTCGATCCAATCTGGTCTCCGCTCTACGCCTTCCTCTGGGGCTCGCTGCGCTGGGTCTTCGACGATCCGTACACGACCACGATCCTGCACCGGGTCCTGATCGTCTTCACCGCGACGCTGCTGGTCCTGGCCGTGCTCCGCCGGCTGCTCTCCCCGGGGATCGCGTGGGCGCTGGCGGTCTGGTGGGCGATCCTGCCGATCAACTACGACGTCCTCTACGAGATCCATCTCTTCGCGCTCCTGCCTGAGCTGCTGGCCGTCCTGATCGCGCTCACCTGGTCGGGTCTGCGGATGCGCGCTGGCGTCTTCGCGGTGCTGCTGGCGTCAACGATCCTGATCCGCAACGAGGTCGCGGTCGCCCTGGCGGTCTGGGCCGCAGCGTGGATCGCCTACGAGGTTCGGCTCCGGCGACGTGGCGAGGGCACCGAGCCGCGCCGGCTCGCGGCCGCCGCCGGCCTGCCGATCCTGGCAATCGGGGCGGTGACGGGCGCGGTCATCCTCAGCTCCCCGAACGACGACCTTGGGGGGCGCTTCGAAGATCACCAGGCGCTCAGCGTCTGCCAGGCCTACGCCCTTGGCTACGAGCAGCGAAACAGCGACTTCACCGGTTCGCCGTTCACCGGCTGCGAGCGCCTGATGGACCGTGACTTCGGCAAGCCCATGCCGACAATGCTCGCCGCGATCCGCGCCAACCCGGGCGCGATGGGCGAGCACTTCCTATGGAACGCCCGGCTCCTTCCGTACGGCCTGCAGCTGATGCTCTTCGACCGGATCTCGGCCGGCGGTCAGAACCAGGATCCGGACTACGTGCCCGTCACGGCGGAGTCGGGCCTGGCCCTGGCCGGATCGGCGCTGGTGGTCGCATTCGTGCTGGGCGGGCTCGTGCTGCTCTGGCGGGACGGCCACCGCTGGTGGAGGGACTGGATCGGCCCGCGCGCCTGGGGGTGGGTGGCGCTCGGTGCGCTGGTGGCCACGGCGGTGCTGGCGGCGCTCTGGCAGCGGCCGCGGCCGGAGTACCTCTATGGCCTCTCGGTCGCCATCCTGGCGGCGATCGGCCTCTGCGCCATGGCCTATGCTGATCACTGGCCCGTCCTGAAACGGGCGCGGCCCGCGATTCCGATCGTGGCGCTCCTGCTGCTGCTCCTGCTCCCCGTGCACTACGGCTCCGGTTACGTCACTCCGCAGGTGGGTCGCACCGGCCGGCCTCAGAAAGAGATGGTCGACAGGCTCTACCCGATCCGGACTGACCTTCGAGGGGATCAGGTGAAGCTGCTCGCAACCTCCGCCGGGGCGGGCTGCGCGTACCTCGGCGGCGACGACCCGTGCAAGCCGGTCGTCTGGAAGCCGATCCTGAGCCGCGACCCGGGTGACTCCATCCGCGATGTGCTCAAAACCCGCCGGGTCGACTTCGTCTACGTGGACGAGCAGGATCTCGAGGACCCTGCGATCCGCAGCGCGGCCGAGGAGGCTCAGTCCTCGGGGTGGTCTCGCGCCCCGATCTCCGTGGACCAGAGCTGGCTGCTGCTCAGGCCTCCCCCCTGATGCGCACTTTCGCTGAAGCGAGGATCCCGAACATCCGGCAAGATGTCCGCCGGATCGGATGCGCAAGGGGAGAGGGACATTTGCGCTGCTGGTGACGCTCGTCTGTCTCGGGACGGCGGGTCTCGGGCAAGCGCGGGCCGAGAACCTGACCCTGCCGAACTGGCCGCAGCTGCTCCCGGCCAACCCGTACACGCCGTCCGGCACGGTGCCGCTCGGCTGGGACGTCTGCAAGAACGGCCAGCCCTCCTGCCCGCAGAACGTGATCAGGGAGATGACCGATCGCTGGCAGCCGCTCGACGCGAGCTGCAATCACGAGGCCGTCTTCGCGCTCACCTACCTGCGCACGACCCAGGAGTTCGCCCGCACGATCGGCGACGCGCCCGACACCTTCAGCGACATCCCCTGGATCACCCACGAGGACGCGGTCTTCGCACAGCTCTACTTCAACGCCTATGACGACTACCACGCCGGCCGATCGGTCCCGCTTGCCTGGAAGATCGCCTTCGACGCGGACAGGAACCCGAACATCGAGGGGATGGGCGATCTGCTGCTCGGCATGAACGCTCACATCAACCGTGACCTGCCGTACACCCTCGCCCACGTCGGGCTCGTCAAGGCGGACGGCAGCTCCCGCAAGCTCGACCACGACAAGGTCAACCAGTTCCTGGACCGCGTGATCGACCCGCTCCAGAACGAGCTTGCCCAGCGCTACGACCCGATCTTCGCCATCGTCGACGCGGAGCCCTCACCGGCCGACGAGGTCGGAGCGCTCCAGGGGATCAGATTGCTGCGCGAGAACGCCTGGCGCAATGCTGAGGACCTGGTCGCGGCCAGGACGCCGCTCGAACGCTCCGTGGTCTCTCAGAACATCGAATCCCAGGCCGCCGTCTTCGCGCTCAACATCGTCGCCGTCAGCACGATCCCGGGCTACGGCCATTACCGCGACGCGTACTGCGCCGCGGCTCACTGAGCGATCCGGGCTCGGGGCCCGGATCGTTGACGACCGGCTCGAGGCCGATCGGCGATAGAAACGGGCTTCGGCGAGCGCTTGGATCGGGGGGCTCCATCGGCCGCCTTTTCGCGACTCGGTCCCGCGTCCTGATCGGGGGCCGCCAGCGCTCGGGCACGTGCTCGAGCAGGTCGCCGCCCCAGGTCAGAGCCGGGGTGACCAGCCGTCTCTTCAGCGGCCCGAGCACGTAGTGGATCAGAGGCTGCATGACCCGCCATCGCACCCACGCCACCGGGGTCGCCGCCCTTGTGAACCGAGACATCCGCATCCGAATCCGCTCGCGCGGGGTGAGCCGCGGAGAATAGATGTCGACGAACCGGCGGATCTCCGGCCAGGAGTTGGTCATCTCGTAGGTCTTCTGCTCGGGATGCACCGAGCGGACCGAGAGGAAGGAGTCGGGCAGCAGCTCCGGTAGCTCGTCTTCGAAGGCGAGCCTGAGCATGAACTCGGCGTCGAAGGCGTAGTGCATGTCGAGCCTGAAGGCGCCAAAGCGGTCGAACAGATCACGCCGCCAGAAGGACGATGGCTGCGGCACGTGCCAAGGCACCAGCATCCACCAGTGTCGACCTCTGAGCTGCCCCTCGCAGTAGGAGGGCGGCTTGGGTCGCCAGACGCGGAGCCTCTTCGGCGGATCCCCCTCCTCGATGTCGAATGCACCGCCGGCAAGCCAGCTGCGCCCGCTTCCCTCGAGGGCGGCAACCGCCGTCTCGAAGGCGCCGGGTAGGTAGTAGTCGTCGCTGTTCAGATAGGCGACGATCTCCCCGGAGGTCCGCTCCAGGCCCTTGTTGATCGCATGGGACTGGCCATCATCGGGCTCGGAGACCCACCACGCGAGACGATCTTCGTAGCGGCGAATGATCTCGACCGACTCGTCGGTGGAGCCGCCGTCGACGATCACATACTCGAGGTTCGGATAGTCCTGGTCGAGGACCGATCTGATGGTCCTCTCGATGAACCTCCCCTGGTTGAAGGACGGCGTGATGACCGTGAGCTTGGGCAGCACCGCGCCGCGAGTATAAGTCGGGCTGTCAGGAGCGACCAAACGCGATGCGCCTGACCGCGATCGAGAGCTGCCGGTCGTCGTGGCTGGCGGGGTTGATGTCGCAGGGCCGGACGGTGCGGTCAACCTCCACGGTCACCCTGCTGGCCCCGCCATGGCCGGACAGCCGCCGGCGCTTCAGCGGGGCCGTGGCGACGACGGCGCCGTCGGACTCCACCAAGGCGTGAGGGAGCCTCCTCCCGTCCACCGAGATCCGGAGGCCGTCCAGGATCGCCCGGTCGAGGACATGGGCAATCTCCACCATCAGGGAGTCCGCGCCGCGGTCGGGAGCGAGCTCGACCCAGGCGGCCTTCGTGTCGCCCATCCAGCAGATGGAGGGCGCATCGCCGATCCGCTCTCTTCCGACCCAGCCCGCGCCCCGAATGGCCTGGTCGAATCGCAGGTCGCCGACCGCTGGGGCGTCGGCGATCTCCGCGGAGTGGTCTCGCCAGTCCCGCAGGCCTCCCCATTCGGCCAGCTGGCGCTCGTAGCGCTCCACCCCGCGCCGATAGAGCTCGCGATCGACCGAGGTGAGCTGGAGCACCGCGTCGAGCCCGCCCGGAGAGAGCTGGTCCCGACGGAGCCTGACGCCGGTCACGTTGACCCTCGGCAGGGGAGTGATCTCACGCCAGCCGAGCCGGGCGGCTAGCCACGCCGCCGACTCGTCAAGGCGCTCGGTCAGGCCGACGAAGTCGCAGCGCTCAAGCCCCGCCAGAGCGCGATCGAGGCGCTCGCCCCCGCCCTCCGGCCTGAAGTCACCGAGCACTCGGGACTGCCGATTACCGAAGAACTCCGCGGCGATCCCGGGGGCGCGCTCGATCAACTCCTCGATCGAGTGTGAGCGGGCGAGTCGGAGGCATTCCTCGGCCCGCTCGTATGCCTCGGGCCCGCGCCCGAACAGCAGGATCTGCTTGGCGAACTCCGGGGGCCGGGTTCGGTAGAAGGAGTAGGCGGAGAGGGCGCGCTCGACGGGGTCTCTCAGAAAGGTGAAGAGGAAGGGGCGGTCGCGCAGGTTGTCGACGAAGGAGATCGGGACGTGGCCGGAGATGTAGCGGAACGAGTCGGCGTCGCTCACGTCCGGCTCGGGGGAGTAGTAGACGAGCAGGCACTCGTCCTCGGCGAAGCGATTTGAGATGGCGCCGGTGAGGGTCGCGCCACCTGTCTTCTGCACATGCAGGAAGAAGAGCGTTCTCTTCATAGGCTTTGAGCGTGACGGACTCGGCGCAAGACGAGCACCCGGTCCCGCCCGAATGGGAGCGGGTCGGCCACCCGGAGACGCTGGAGTGGTGGGAGGCCCGCCATCGCGACCATCGTGGCTTCGACGCCGTCGGGTACGCGGGCGCGGGTGAGGCATACAACGCCTGGCTCTATCGCGTCCGCCGCAGCCTCTTCCGGCGCCACGTTGCGTCGCTGGCGCGGCCGGACAGCTCGGTGCTGGACGTCGCGTCGGGGAACGGCTTCTACCTGGACCGCTGGATGGAGGCCGGCGCCGGCCGGGTTGTTGGATCTGACGTGTCCGAGACGGCGGTGCAGCGGTTGAGGCGGAGCTTTCCGGGGACGCGGATCGATCGCTTCGACGTCTCCGGTCCGCCCCTCGAGCTGCCCCAGGGCCAGTTCGACCTGGTCTCGGCGTTCGATGTGCTCTTTCACCTGGTCGACGACGCCGCCTATCGGCGCGCCCTTTCGAACCTGGCATTGCTGGTGCAGCCCGGCGGCACCCTGGTGATCAGCGAGAACTTCCGCCGGGAGGGGCCCCGCCGGTTCGCCTCCGTCCAGGTCAACCGGGAGGAGGGGGAGATCCTCGAGGCCCTGCATCGGGCCGGATTCGAGGTCATGGAGCGCCACCCGATGTTCGTGGTGATGAACGCGCCGGCTTGCGGCGGCGGCCGCCTCCTCCATGCCTGGTGGCGCCACGTGCACGAGCTGCTGACCAAGCGGCCACGCGCAGGCAAGGTGCTCGGGCCGGCGCTCTATCCGGTCGAGCTGGCCTGCCTGGAGGCCGTCCGGCGGGCGCCCTCCACTGAGCTCGCGATCTGCCGGAGGGTCTAGGCCGGGCTCAGCTCGAGCTCCACCACCGGCATGCCGAGCCGCCGGCGATCGCTCGACCCGTTGCGGGAAGGGACCAGGGGTCGGCTGATGATTACCAGGCCCGAGTCGGCTGCTGCGCTCGCGAACCGCGGAGACAGCCGGACCTCGAGCGCCTCGCCATTTGAGGCGATCAAATCGCGAGGGATCTGCATCGAGCCGGCGTAGACGCCCAGCAGGTAGCCGGACGGGTCGCCTCTGAGCCCGCCCGTCTCCAGCCGCAGGACGGCGCTGTTCGCCGGAGAGCTCACCCGCAGGAGTGCCACCGGCTCCGTCCAGCGGAAGCTCCGATCGGAACCCTCCTCGAGGCCTTGGGTGCCGATCAGTACGCCGTCGAGATCCGAAGCCCCGATTGCCCCGGCCGCGCTGTCAACTGGCGGCAACCACCTCTCCCCAGCGATCTCCTCGAGCTGGGTGGCGCGGACGGTTCGATGCTGGGCGGAGACGTAACTCCGCCAGCGCGTCTCGAAAGGGATCACCCCGGCCGCGGCCATGGTTTGGTGAAGGCGGGCCGTCGTTCGCTCCCAGGCGAGCCGCGGGCGCGCACCGGCGAGCCGGGCGGGCATACGAGCCGCAAGCTCGCGGCTCAGCCACCTGCGGTCGCGCGGGTAATTGCTGATCGCCGAGCGGAGGGCGTCGACAACCGGCCGAGCGACCTCGCCGCTGTAGGCATAACGTCGCTCCCAGAGTCCGGGCGGCCCGAAGTAGCGTTCGCAGAACTCTGGGCTTTGCTCCCGTCGGACGATGCATTCCCCGCGCGCGAAGTCGGCACCCAGCTCCAGGGCGTACGCCATTTCGGTTTCCAGCTCATGGGTGATCACCGCATCCTCCAGGTGCCTGATGCGGGCGCCCTGATCGGCGAGATGGGCCGACATCAGCGAAGGGGCATAAAGCCCGAGGCGCTCGTCGAGTCCCCCGACGCGGGTGTAGGTCTCGCCCCGGAGCGCTACAGCCGTTGTGTTGAGCCGGATCCAGCCCGCCCGATCCCATTCGTCGAACGACCGCGCGAACCATCGCTCGCTCAACGGGCTGATGCCGTCGGACGGGCTCTGGACGTGGGTCAGGGTGGCGGCATCGAGATCGAAGTCGAAGGCGAACGCCTGCGCCACAACGGCCAGGCACTCTGGCTCCGCGCGGACGTGCGCTTCGGTGAAAAGGAGCACCGGCGCTTGCGCGGCGCGTGCTCCCGCGTCATAGAGGCCCATCAGCGGGGCGCCGGGCGCCACGACGATCTCGTCCTGCGGGGCGAGCTCCGACGCCACCTGGCGCTCGAACTCCGGATGCCGCCCGTCCGCGCCCAGGACGACCTGAAAGCGCTCGCGCGGGAGCGTCTGGCTCCGGGTCCAGGTGCGGAGGTGCTCGACGACGTCGCCCCGCGGGTCCTCGAGGGGGATGACGACGGCGATCTCCGGGGCGCTCATCGGCTTGCCCGCCTCGAGCGGCGGAGTCCGCTGAGCGGCCGGGTGAGCGCGGCCGCGATCGGGTGGCGGGCGCGGAAGGTGGCCGCTTCGCTCTCCAGCCGGGCAACCGTCTCCCTGGCCTCCTCCGCCTCGCGCTCCGCAGCGGCGGCGCGCTGTTCGGCGTCGGCGGCCAGCTCGCGGGCTTGCGCCGTGACCTCCTGCAGCTGGGATCCCTCGCTGTTGCGACGCTCCAGCTCAGCCCGCAGGAGCTTGGCCTCGTGCTCGAAGCCGAGCGCACGTGCGTCGGCCTGCCACTGCACCCGGGTCAGCCTGCCGAGCTCGTCGAGAGGCGCCGCCGCCGGCTCGCAGCGAGGCGCGATGTGGCCAAACTGCTCGACGAGAGCCTGGCAGTGCGAGGTGGCACTGTGGCGGGCGACGGCGAGGTCGCGGTTGGCGGCGCCCATGTCCGCCCGGTAGGCGCGCAGGTCCTCACGCAGGGAGGCGGTGTCGGGGGACGGCGTGTCGACCTGTCCGTCGAAGTTGACGGCCTCGAGCGCCGTGTAGCTGGACGGGGTCACCCAGCCGTCGCCGCCGTGGTGGTCGTAGACGTACGCCGCCCGGCCGCATGACATCGCCTCGACGATCACCCGTGACTTGCCGATGACTATGTCGCTGTCGTTCATCTCCGCCTCCGGTGCGACCGAGAAGCCGCCGCCCTGGAGCCCGCGCTGGGACACCTCGATGCCCGCCTCCGAGCAGGCTCGGCTGATCAGCTCGAAGCGGTTGCCGGACACGTAGTTGCCGAGCACCAGAGCCCGCTTTGGCTCCTCGCCGATGGGCCCACGCGGCGAGAAGCGGCGGGTGTCGACCGGCTGCCGGAGCCGAACCACCTGGGGGACGTGCCCCAGCGCCTGGGCATGTTGCGCCGCTCGGTCATGCAGGGTCACCGTCGCGCTGGTCACGCCGGGCAGCTGCGGAACCAGCCAGCGATCGTGCTCGATCGCATGCAGGCAGAACGCCTGAGGCACGCCCCGATACCGGTCCGCGAGCGTGTAGGCGCTGGGAGCATCCTGCGCATAGATCACGTCGCAGGTGTCCGGGAGCCCCCCGGGCTCGGTGACGACTCGAACGCCACGACCCTCCGCGACGGCGGCCATCTCACCGGTCTCCTCCGTCAGGACGGTGACGCCATGGCCCATGCGCTCGAGCTCGCTCCGCGACGGTCACCAGGTAGGTGCCGACGCCGCCGATCGTAGTCAGCTCCAGCGTTCCCAGGACCAGGTTCACCGGGGTCCCTCCAGGGCGATTCGACGCACGGCGATCGACAGGCTGCGCGCGTCGGAGCTCGCCGGGTCTACGTCGCAAGGACGGGCGACCGCCCTTGCCTCGAGTTCCACGCGCACCGATGGAGCCAACGCAATCGTCTCAGCCGACACCGGGACCGAAGCCACGACAGCGCCGCCTTCGCTGTGGAACTCGTGCTCCGTTGCGTCCCCGTTCACTCTGATGGTGAGGCTATCGAGCGCCGATTGCTCGATCGCGTGCTCAATCTCGACGACCACGCGCTCCGCGCCGAGGCGAGGAGCGAGATCCACCCAGGCGCTTCGCGTGTCGCCTATCCAGCAGAACCAGAAACCGTCCCTAACCCGTTCCCGGCCCCACCAACCCGCGCCCGGCAGCGGCTCCGCAAAGCTCAGGTCCGATACTTGGGGGGCGTCCGGGAAGTCGGCAGAGGGGTCACTCGGATTGCCCATTCCATTCCAATCGGCGATCCGCCGCTCATACAACTGGGTGCCGGCCCGATAGAGCTCTGCATCCAGCGTGGTTAGCTCCTCCAGCACCTCGAGCGTTCCGCTGGGGATCCGATCGCGGGTCAGACGATCCTGGGTGACGTTCGCCCGGGACATCGCGCCGAACCGATGCCAGCCCAGCCGGCGCGCAAGCCGGCGGCGGACTCGTCGAGCAGTTCAGTGATGGCGATGAAGTCGCAGCGGGACAGTTCCTCGAGCGCCACATCGAGCCGCTCACCTCCTCCCTCGGCTGCCGAGCCGGAGAGCACGCGGGTCTGCAGGTTGCCGAGGTGCTCGGCGGCGAGCTCCGGCTCCCGTCGCAGAAACTCGTCGGGTGAGAGCTCACGCGCCAGTCGCATCGCGGCCACGCGCCGTTCGTAGGCCGCGGGCCCGAGGTCGGGCAGGAGGATCTCGTATTCGTCGGGGGGGAACCAGCGGTAGTACGAGTAGACGGAGAGGGATCGCTCGATGGGGTCACGCAGGCAGGTAACCAGGTAAGGCCGCCGCCGGAACCGCTCGAGGAACGAGACGTCAATGTGCCCCGTTACGAACCGGTACTCGTCCAGATACCGGTCGTCGGGCTCGGCCCTTTCGTACAGCGAGAGACAGTCCCTCGCCGAGAACCGGTTGGCGACTGCCCGCGTCAACGTTGTCCCGCCGGTCTTGCGGATGTGCATGAACAGCAGGGTCCGGGAGGCGACCTGGCTCACCGGGCCGGCCTTCGTGATGGGCCGGGCGGCAAGGAGCTTGTGGCCCGGGCTGCGTACACTCGCGCCGCGTGCCGGTGACCCCGCGAATCTCGGTGCTGCTGCCGCTCACGGACGAGCGTGGCGCGGGCGTCGAATGCGTCCGGGCCTGGGCGGGTCAGTCCGCGGAGCCGGACAGCTTCGAGATCGTCGCCCTGGCGCCGGGTGAGGACAGTGCCCTCGAGCGATCGGTGCGGCCGCTCCTTCGCGGACACGATCGCTGGATCGTTGCCCCGGGGAAGGACGAGTACGAGCTCTTCAACCTCGGCGCGCAGGAGGGATCGGGGGAGTTCGTGTTCGTCACCGAGGCCCATTGCGTTCCGGAGCGGGATTGCCTCGGGGCGATGCTCGAGGAGCTCGATCGAACCGGTGCGCCCGGCGTTCGCGGGAGCAGCGTGCCCGAAGCCCATGGCGACCTCGGGGTGCTCGAGCGCGACGCCTTCGAGGATGCCCTCCGGGTTGAGGAAGACCCCGACCACTGGCGCAAGATCTTGATCCATAGCCTGGCTGTCCGCCGCGACGTCTACCTCGACGCGGGTGGCCTGCCGCCCGCCTACGGCGACTTCGCCCCGTGGCCCTTGGCGATCGCTCTGCATTCCGGGGGACAGAGGCTCGTCTTCAGCCCGCGTCCGCGCGTCCATCATGTCTACGACGGCGACCTGGGTCAGCTCGGCTCCCATGTCCGCAGCTTTGGCCGCGGGGAGATGCGTTACCGCAGCGAGGTCCCCGTGGCCCTCGGCGGCCGCTATCTGGACCCGGCCGTGGAATGGGAGCAGCGTCTCGGGCACACGCGCGCCGGCGCGCTACGCGGCCTGCGGGCTGGGATCGTGCTGCGACGCGCCGGGACCCTCCGTGAGGCATTGAGGCACGCCGGGGTTGCCGTCTTTGGTCCGCGCCTCTCGATCGCGAGGGCTCGTGTCGGCGCGGCGCGGGCGCGGCGGCGGGCGAAGAGCTCGGGCGATCCGGAGCGGGCCGGGCGGGGCTTCCGGGAGTTCTGGCGTCTGACCAGCCGGCGCGGGCGCATCGAGGGCCTGGCCAAGGCCCGGCTAGGTGAGGTTCCGGCAGCGCCGCCCGCTCGAGAGCTCGACCTGAGTGAATCGGTGGCAGGTCGGTCGATCGGCTTCTTCCACCTGGAGGAGGTCGGTGGCGGCGAGTCCGTCCGCTGGACGGCCCCGCTGGCGTCGATCAAGGTCAACGTTCCAGGGACGGGCTTGGCGCGTGCGCGCCTCGGGCTCCTACAGCTCGAAAGGCCGGAGGGTGTCCCCGCCCCGAGGCCGCGTGTCGCGGTGGACGGCCGGGTGGTTCCCGCGTCGGTCGCGGATGGGGCGGTCGAGTTCGAGATCGCCGGCGGCGAGCACTGGATATCCATCGCCTGCCGTCCGTTCTGGCCACGGCGGCACGGCGTCGACGATCCCCGCGCACTCGGGGTTCCGGTGCGGTCGTTGAGCTTCGGTCCCCGCTGAGAGGCTGGTCGGGTGACGGAGACGCTGCGCTCCCTGGCCGGCGAGATCACCTCGTGCACCCGCTGTCCGCGCCTGGTCGAGTGGCGGGAGCGGAGCGCGGCGGAGCCGCCGCGCCGGTATCGGGGCGAGCGCTACTGGGCGCGGCCGCTGCCCGGCTTCGGCGACTCCCGGGCGGCCATCATGGTCGTCGGGCTGGCGCCGGCGGCCCACGGCGGGAACCGGACGGGAAGGGTCTTCACCGGGGATCGCTCGGGGGACTGGCTCTATGCGGCCCTGCACCGGGCCGGGCTTGCGAACAAGCCGACCTCGGTGAGCGCGGACGACGGGCTTCGCCTGCGGGGCGCATACGTCACCGCGGTGAACCGCTGTCCCCCGCCGCAGAACCGGCCGACCACCGAGGAGCGCGACAACTGCCTGCCGTATCTGGTCAGGGAGCTGCGGCTGCTCCGGGCCGCCCGCGTGATCGTGGCGCTCGGCTCGTTCGCGTGGACCGGGTCGCTTCTGGCTCTGGCGGGATCGGGCGCCGAGTTGCCGCGCCCGCGCCCTCGGTTCGGCCATGGCGCCGAGGCGTTCGTCGAGACCGCGGAGGTCGGCCGGCGCCGAGAGTGGTCCCTGCTCGGATGCTTTCACCCCTCCCAGCAGAACACCTTCACCGGCAAGCTCACCGAGCCGATGCTCGACGCGGTCTTCGCCCGCGCGGTGGAGCTTGCGTCCGACTGAGCCAGGGATACTTGCCCCGTGTTTCAGCTGAACCTGCCGAACGCTCTGACCGTCCTCCGGATCCTGCTGGTTCCCGTTGTCGTCGTTGCGCTGCTGGACGAGACGCCGAACGGCGATGCGATCGCGGCCGGTGTGTTCGCGCTCGCCGCGCTCACCGACACGCTCGACGGATACATCGCCCGTCACCGGAACGCGGTGACGACGTTCGGCAAGCTGATGGACCCGATCGCCGACAAGCTGCTGGTGGCGGCCTCGCTGATAGCGCTGGTATCGCTGGATCGGCTGGCGGCCTGGATCGCGATGGTGATCATCGCCCGTGAGTTCGCAGTCACCGGGCTGCGAATGGTCGCGGCCGAGCAGGGGGTGGTGATTCAGGCGAGCTGGATGGGGAAGGTGAAGACGATCCTCCAGGTGGCGGCGATCATCTGCCTGATCGCGGTCAACCCGGCGCCGCTCTGGGTCAACCTGCTGGTCTACGCGGCGGTCGCGGCGACCGTGATCAGCGGGGTCGATTACTTCTTTGGTTTCCGCAGGATGATGGAGTCCAGATCGTCTCGGAAGACGGCTTCGCCATAAGGCCGCGGCCTGGTGGCCGCTAGGCGGCCGGCGCTTCCAGCCATTCGCGCATCGTCGTGTGGTGGCGCGAGTGCGCACCGCTCTCCAGCTCGCCGACGATCTCGGAGAGCAGGCCGTAACGCTCGGCCACGACGTTGTGACGATGGATGGTCTCGAGGTTCTCCTGGCGGGCGTGGACGAAGGCGCCGTCTCGGAGCTCGGGGAACGCCTCAGCGACCCGGCGGATCATCTCGCGGACGCAGTCCTCGACGAAGCGGGGATTGGCGTGGGCCTTCTCGACGACGGCGCGCTCGTCGGCCCGCTTCATCAGCTCGTAGATCTCGCTGGACATGGAGCTCTCGACGATGCGGAGGAGACGGCGGGCGTCGATGTCGACTCCGGAGTCCTCGGGGGTGCCGACATAGAGGGTGCCGATGCCCCGCTGGTTGTGGGTGGCGAGCGGGACCGCGTCGACGATGCGGTCGATCTCGTCGGGGCTGAAGCCCTGATCGATCAGGTTCTCGCGGGCGCCGTCCTCGACCAGGCCCTGGGCGCAGGGGCAGGCGGTCATGCCCTGGGCCTCGACCCCGATCAGGGTGCGGGTGCCGCGCTCGGAGGACACGGCCGTACCGAACAGGGTGTAGAGCTCCTGGGTGGGCAGGCCCGATACAGGCGCCGGGACGGTCTCCGGGTAGCGCGCCGCGATCTTCACCTCGGCGCGGATGCCGCCCTGCCGCTCGCGGACCTGCTCCGCGATGTGGGCGGCGAGCCCCTCGGCTCGCAGCGCCTCGCTGAGGACGACGGTGTCGATCGCCTCGTTGACGACCTCCTCGAACCGGGACATGTGGACGCCCGCCTGCTCGGGGTTGAGGTCGACGAAGCACTCGAGGTCGGCGTGGTAGAGCGAAGCGTCATCAGCCTCACCTCCGTTCTGCGACCCGCAGACGCGAATGATCTTCTCGACGCCGACCACGCCGACGCGGGAGAGGCTGACCCTGGTGGCGGGTGCTTCCGCCTGCGCGTCGCGGCTGGGCGGTGACGCCGTCTGAATTGAGTTTGCCATCCGATCGAAGTATGCCGGGCCGGTGCACTGGGCTGCGGAAAATGCCTGAAAAGTGAGTCAAATAACCGCGCAAACCGTCCCTATACTCCCGCTCGCTTTCGGCTCTGGTCTCTTTTAGGGGAGAGGCCGAGCAGTCCGGTTAGGGGAGGAGGAGAGGAGCAATTGGCGCCGATTCGCCAGGCGGTCGTGGCCGAAGACCAGCCCTTCGGGGAGAGCGAGCAGCTGCGCTCGCTGATCGCGGCAGGTACGGAGCGGGGCTATCTGACTTTTGAGGAGATCGCCTCCACCCTCGAGGAGGTGGAGGTCACGAAGGAGCAGGTCTCCGAGCTGCATTCTCATCTGGTCGAGCAGGGTGTGGACGTGATCGCCGCCGACGGTGTCACGGCCTACAAGGAGGGCAAGGCCGAGGAGTCGCCCAACGGTCAGGCGAAGAAGCAGGAGCTCGATCTCACCGTGGAGCCGAGCCTCGATTGCCTGCGGCTGTATCTGCGATCGATCGGCACCGTCGATCTGCTCACGGCCGACCAGGAGGTGGAGCTCGCCAAGCGGATCGAGCGTGGCGACATGGGCGCAAAGCGGCACATGGTCGAGGCGAACCTGCGGCTGGTCGTCTCCATCGCCAAGTCTTATCTCGGGCGCGGGCTGAGCTTCCTGGATCTGATTCAGGAGGGCTCGCTGGGGTTGATTCGCGCCGTCGAGAAGTTCGATTACCGGCGGGGGTACAAGTTCTCGACCTATGCAACCTGGTGGATTCGCCAGGCGGTGACGCGCGCGCTCGCCGACAAGTCGAGGACGATTCGGATTCCGGTGCACATGGTCGAGAAGCTGAACCGGGTGGTGCACGTCGAGCGTGCTCTCGTTCAGCGCCTCGGGCGGGAGCCGGAGCCGCATGAGATTGGGGCCGAGCTGGGATGGACGGCGCGCGACGTCCGCGAGGTGCTGCGCGTCAGCCAGATGCCGGTGTCGCTGGAGAAGCCGGTCGGCGACGAGGACGATTCGGAGCTGGGCGACTTCGTGGCCGACGAGGCAACGGAGTCACCATTCGACCGGGCGTCCGACAACCTGCAGAGGGAGGACGTCCGGCGGGCGCTGTTGGCACTTCCGCGGCGCGACCGCGAGGTGCTCGAGCTGCGCTACGGCCTGAACGGGCGCCCGCCGATGACGCTCGAGCAGGTCGGCGACACGTTCGGCGTGACCCGCGAGCGGATCCGCCAGATTGAGAACAACACGCTGAAGCGGCTCAAGATGCTGCCCGAGGCGCAGTGCCTTCGCGGCCTGGGCTGAGCCTCGGGAAATAGTCTGCGCGGCATAGCTGCGATCGAGGTGTCCGAGCTGCGCGTCAGGCGCGGCAAGAAGCTCGTCCTTCCCGGGCTCACGCTCGAGGTAGATGCCGGGTCGGTGACGGCGCTGCTCGGGCCCAGTGGCTGCGGCAAGACCACGCTGATGCGCTCGATCGTCGGAGTTCAGGTGGTCGAGGGGGGCCGGGCCCAGGTCTTGGGGGAGCCGGCGGGAGCCGCCTCGCTGCGCTCGCGCGTCGGGTATGTGACCCAGGCGCCCTCGGTCTATTCGGACCTGACGGTGCGGGAGAACCTGCGCTTCTTCGCGAGGGTTCTGGGGGTCTCCGGAGATCGGATCGACTCCGCGATCGGGACGGTGAGCCTTGGGCCGTTCGAGCGGCGGGTGGTGAGGGACCTGTCGGGCGGCGAGCGGGCGCGAGTCTCGCTGGCGACGGCTCTGCTCGGAGATCCGGAAGTGCTGATCCTCGACGAGCCGACCGTCGGGCTGGATCCGGTGTTGCGGCGGGACCTTTGGGAGACGTTCTACGGGCTGGCGGAGGAGGGCAAGACGCTGCTGATCTCGAGCCATGTCATGGACGAGGCGATCAATTGCCAGAGCCTGGCGCTGATGAGGGAAGGGCGGCTGCTTGCCATGGCGGCGCCGGGGGAGATCCTGAAGAGGACGGGAGCTGACGACCTCACGGAGGCGTTCCTGCGGTTGATCGGGGAAGAAGAGCGTTGAGCCCGCGATGCACGCTCGCCGTGGCGGCGCGGGTGCTGCGGCAGCTGCGGCGGGACCCCCGGACGATCGGGATGGTCCTGGTGGTTCCGTGCGTCCTGATGACGCTCGTCAAGTACATGTTCGAGGGACAGCCGGGGACTTTCGAGCGAATCGGGCCGCCGATGCTGGGCCTGTTCCCGCTGATCATGATGTTCCTGATCACGTCGATCACGATGCTGCGCGAGCGGACGACCGGGACGCTCGAGCGGCTGATGACGATGCCGCTGTCCAAGCTGGACCTGCTGGTCGGCTATGGGATTGCGTTCGCATTGCTCGCGGCGTTGCAGGCGGCGGTGACGACGACGTTCGCCTACGTCGTGCTCGACCTGACCACCGTGGGGTCGGCCTTCTGGGTGGCGATGCTCGCGATCACCAACGCGGTGCTCGGGATGTCACTCGGCCTCTTCGTGAGCGCGTTCGCGCGGACCGAGTTTCAGGCGGTGCAGTTCATGCCGGCGTTCGTGCTGCCGCAGATCCTGCTCTGCGGATTGCTGGTGCCGCGCAGCGAGATGTCGGATTGGCTCGACACCCTCGCCGGCGCGCTGCCCTTCACCTACGCCTACGACGCGCTGGCACGCGTCTCGGCCGGCCAGTCATTCTCGGGGCGGCTCGTCCTGGATGTCTGCGTGGTGCTCGGTGCGACCCTGCTCGCCCTGGCGCTGGGGGCGGTGACGCTGCGGCGGCGGACGGCGTAGCGGAGTGGACGCACGCATGGTTTGGATCGGGGCCGATCGGCAATTCAAGAAGCGCGAAAGCGCTTCGGTCGGTTCGGCCGGACCCCGGCAGCTTTCACCGCTCGATCGGTTCCTGCCTGGGTGTGAAGACCAACCCCTGGCTGAGAGGGGAGAGGCGTCCGGCCCACCGACCCCGGCGCATCGTTAGTTCGATTGCTGGGACTCCGAAGCTCGTGGCTCAGCCCAGGCGGGTAACTCGATCTGCTCGACGATCATTCGGCCTGGTCCGTCGGCGCGGACCCGGACTCGTCCACCGTCGGCGAATCCGGCTTCGAAGAAGGGCCGCTGGGGAATCGTCAGCCGGCGCTTTTGATTGATCACGGCCTCCCCTCGCTGTCCCGGTTTGCGCTCGTAATTTGTCGGCTTTGCCGGCCGGGTCGAAGCTAGTGGGGGAGGGAGGATTCGAACCTCCGAAGGCTGTGCCAGCGCCTTTACAGGGCGCCCCGTTTGACCGCTTCGGTACTCCCCCGGAGGCGTTGATTCTAATCCGGGGCCTCGGCTGGACGCCGTGAGCGGACGGCCCGGATCGATCTCAAACTCTGAGTATTTGGCACCCCCAAGCACCATGCCCGTGCGTCCATCGACTGCGGGGGTCGGAATGAACCATCGGCGTCCATCACCAACATGAACGAACAGGTAGTCGCAGCGCTCCGGTCTGAAGTACTTGACAACGCCGTTCCAACTTTGGTTGCCGCCCCGGGTCGCGATCATCACCTCCCAGCGGCCCGCGGAGTTCATGCGGGTCGAGGTTTTCACCTCAACCCGCACTGCTTCGCCATCGAAGGCCGCAATCACGTCGATGTCCGGGCTGTGTCCGAGTGGGATATAGACGTGGGCTCCCTTGCCGGCGAGCCACTCCAAAGCTGACAGCTCACCGATGTCGCCCTGCTGTCTCGGTTTCAGCCTCGTCACTCGACAAACCTAGGGTCCACGGGTTCACGAATGGCACACCGAATGCAACAAACCCGTGACTCGATGGTCAGCAAAGCCATGCGCAGCCGGATAGGTTCAGTGGCATGACCGACCTAGACGGCAGGGTGATCGCGATCGCCGGCGCCGGCGGCGGCCTCGGACCCGTCGTCGCCAAGCGCCTCGCCGACGCAGGCGCCAGCCTCTCGCTCGCGGACCGCAGCCAGGAGGTCGCGGACGGAGTCGCCGAGGACCTCGGCCTCCCCGACGACCGCGTCGACCCTCAGGCCGTCGACCTGCTCGACGAGTCCGCCGCCAACGACTGGGCCGCCGCTACCGAGAAGCGCTTCGGCCGAGTCGACGGCCTGCTCCATCTGGTCGGCGGCTACCGCGGCGGCGATCCGATCCACAGCTTCGACCTCGCCGACTATGAGTTCCTCCACGCCCTGCTCGTCCAGACGCTCCAGCTCGCCACCCGCGCCTTCCACTCGGCCCTGACCAGGAGCGAGCACGGCCGCTTCGTCATCGTCTCCGCGGCCGCCGCCCAGAACCCCGAGAACACCAACGCCGCCTACGCCTCCGCCAAGGCAGCGGCCGAGGCCTGGACCCTGGCACTCGCCGACTCCTTCGACGGCACCCCCGCCACCGCCAACATCATCGTCGTCAACGCGATCGAGACGCCCGGAATGCGTGAGGAGAGCCCGGACGAGGAGCGCCCCAGCTTCACCCCCGCCGAGGACCTGGCCGAGGCGATCGCCTTCCTCTGCTCCGACTCCGCCGGGCGCATGAACGGCCAGCGACTGGCCCTTCATCCCTGATCGAACCCTCGACGACCTCTCGCTACAGTGAGGCGCCCGCCCGGATAGCTCAGTTGGTAGAGCACTTCCATGGTAAGGAAGGGGTCGCCGGTTCAAGTCCGGCTCCGGGCTCTCTGGACGGCGCTTCACTGGTCATCCACGAAGGCGCAGGGGCCGGCAGCGAGCATCCGGTCGACGGCGAGCTGATCCTCGGCCGCGAGCACGGCAGCGCCGATCTCGTCATCGACGACCCGGGCGTCTCCCGCCGTCACGCCCGCGTCCTGGCAGACGACGGCGGCGTGATCGTCGAGGACCTCGGCTCCTCGAACGGCACCTACGTGAACGGCGAGCGCATCGCGGGACCCGTCGAGCTCGGGGCGGGGGACGAGGTCCAGATCGGCGCCACGGTCCTCGGCGTCGACGGAGGCACCGCCGCGACCGCCCTGATGCCGCCCGGCGCCCCGCCGACAACCGAGCATCCCGGCCCCGCCGCGCATCCGAGGCCCCTCCATCCCTCACCCGGCCGCCGCCCAGCGCCCCGGCGCCTCGCCCCACCGCCGCACGAGCAGGGCAACCTCCCGGCCCTCGCCGCCCTCTTCCTCGGCCCCCTCTCGATCCTCCTCATCTTCCTCAGCGCCGGCGGCTTCTTCATCGCCCTGCCCTGCGGCATCGCCGCGATCGTCCTCGGCACGATCGGGATCAGGAACGCCGACCGCAGGAGCAGCGGCCACCGCTCCCTCGCCCGCATCGGCCGCTTCACCGGCATCGTCGGCACCATCCTCGCGACGATCGCCGTGATCGTCTTCGTCGTGGTCGCGGCCGCGCTGCACAGCACCGAGCACAGCGTCAGCGGCCTGATCGATCGAATCAACCACGAGATCAACAACGTCGACGTCCCCAACGTGAACACCCCGGACGTCAACACCTCCACCGGCCAGTAACTGGCTGCCCAGCCAGTTCGTTACGCTCCGCCGGCCCGTGGACTTCAAGCTCACCGACGAGCAGCGCGACTTCGTCTCCGCCATCCGCGACTTCTGCGAGCGTGAGTGCGGCACCCAGGAGAAGCGCGAGCAGCTCACCGAGCACCACACGATCCACCACAACCAGGGGATCTACAAGCAGATGGCGGAGCTCGGCTGGCTCGGACTCACCATCCCCGAGGAGTACGGCGGCTCCGGGGGGACCATGCTCGACGCCTGTCTCTTCATGGAGGAGACCTCGCGCGGCATGGCCCCGATCGGCGGCTACGCCACCACCCTGATCGTCGCCGGCGCCACCAGGCGCTTCGGCACCGACGATCAGAAGCGGAAGGTCCTGGGCGGCATCTCGAGCGGATCCGTCGAGGCAATCGCCATGACCGAGCCCGAATCCGGCTCCGACGTCGGCTCCCTCAGCACCGAGGCCGTGCGCTCCAACGGCGGTTACGTGATCAACGGTCAGAAGGTCTTCATCTCCAACGCCCACATCAGTGACCACGTCCTGGTCGTCTGCCGCACCACCAAGGGCGAGAGCAAGCACGAGGGCCTCTCGATGATCTTCGTCCCCCGGGGAACCGACGGCATGGAGATGAAGCCGATCGACACGATGGGCGGCCGCGAGACCAACACCGTCTACTTCAACGATTGCGAGGTCCCCGCCGAGCAGCTCCTCGGGGAGCAGGACCACGGCTGGACCCAGCTGATGGCGGGCCTCAACACCGAGCGCCTCATCCTCGCCGCCACGATGCTCGGCATCGGCCAGCGCGCCTTCGACGACGCCCTCGCCTACGCCAAGGAGCGCAAGCAGTTCGGCAAGCCGATCGGCTCCTTCCAGGCCCTCCAGCACCGATTCGCCGACCTCGCCACCGACCTCGAGGCCGCCCGCCTGATGACATGGTGGGTCGCCTCACTCAACGACGAGGACCCGGACCGCATGCTCCCGAAGGAGGCGTCGATGGTGAAGCTCTTCGTCACCGAGACCGCCCAGCGCGTCGCGCTCGAGGGCATGCAGATGATGGGCGGCTACGGCTACTCCTCCGAGTACGACATGGAGCGCCTCGTCCGCGCCACCCTGGTCTCGACCATCTACGGCGGAACCTCCGAGATCCAGCGCGGCATCATCGCCAAGACGCTGGGTCTCTAGCTACGGCCCGGTATATCCGTTCGAGTAGCAGGGCCGTGCCACGGGGCCCGGGTCCACGCACTGGTCGATGAACCCGCTCGGCTGAAGCCAGCTCGCCGCCTGAGTCACGCCGTCCAGCGAGCGCCGCGGATACTGGTGCGGGTCACAGCCATAGACGCTGACCGGGTTCGGAGGCAGCTCGATCGTCGGCGCTTTGGCCGTCCCGTGCTGCGGGTCGCCGTTCTCGTCCGTGCAGTCCTGATCGCCGTCGAACCCGAGGGGCCCGCCGTCGTAGTAGACCATCGCCGCGGGGCCGCTGTACGGATAGCTGGGAATCGCCGGGATTCCCAGGAACGGATTCGATTCCCAGTGCCGGCCGGGATCGAGCGCGGGTGTCTCGACCCTCGCCCCGATCGTCCGAGCCTCGGTCTCGCCGGCCAGGTTCGAGACCTGGTGATCGCCGTAGGCCAGCTGCAGCAGCACGTTGTGCGCCGGCGTGCCGGGCAGCGGGTTATCGGTCATGTGCTGCGCATAGCCGTTGGCCTCACCGCGGTCCCAGAGCAGCTGCATCAGCGACAGGATCAGCGGCCGCTCGATCTGGTTCGGGTACTTCGCGTAGAGCCCGATTCCCGGCGTCTCCAGGTACTGGCCCGAGTCCGAGCTGCGGCGCAGCAGAGTCGAGTAGTTCATCCCGGTCACGTCGAGGACCGACTGCGTCAGGTCCGGCTCTAGCGCAGTCAGCGCGCCGCCCATGATCGCTCCCTGGCTGATCCCCTCCCAGTACAGCCCCTGGGCGGGGTCGAGCACCGGCACCGCGGGGTTGCCACTGGGCCCATCGGGATCGAGCTGGAAGGCCGGATCGGTGTCGAACCCGCCCGCATTCAACATCGCCCGGTCCAGGTAGATCATGTTGACGAAGCCCTGCTGCATCCGGTCGGAGAGCTTGGGGAAGTTCGAGAGGTCACCGAGCGTCGAGATGACCTGGCCGATGTCGTCCGAGGAGAACCCGGCCCAGTTGGTCGCGCACCAGGTGGTGTTGCTGAGGTTGGCCTCGCTGTTCGAGAAGCGGATCATGTCGTCGACCTGGGTGAAGTCGCCGAGCAGCCCGTGGCCGAAGATGCCGCTCTGTGTCGGGTTGACCGTGATTCCGCTGACCGCGGAGTTCGGGATCACGCACTCGAAGCGCACGCCGGTCGTCCCCGTGTCGGAATCGTCCGCCGTGCCGGTGGGGGTCGGGTTCACATCCCCGTTGGACTTGAAGTTGAACGTCCCGCCCGGGTGGCAGTTGTGGTTGTTGAGGTAGCAGGGGATGTTGGTCAGCTCCCCGTCGACCTGGCGCAGCGTGTTGGCCGGCAGGTTCACGTTGGGAGCGTCCACCACGCTGGTGATGTGGAAGCTCGGCGCGCTGCCGTCGACCACGCCGTCGCCGGGGGTGGTGTCCCCGAGCTGCTGGAGAGCGTTGTTGCGAATCGCCAGCGCCCGGCCGGCCAGGCTGTGCTCGCTCGCCACCGTGAAGTCCCAGGCCATGTACAGGCTGGAGCGCGTGATCCCCTGCTGCCCGAGCGTCGAGATCAGGCTCTCCATGTGGGCCCGACGGTTCTCGATCGCCGGGTCCTGCGTCATCACGCTGTCGCGGTAGACGCGGAACCCCGGCGGCGCGTCCACCGGGTTGTCCTGCGCGTCCCGCAGGTTCCGCAGCGCGACGATGTAGCGGTGGCCCTCGGTGAAGTTCCGGGTCGGCCGGATGATCAGGTTGACGTCCTGGGTGTTCCCCGGCGTGTAGTGGTTCGGGTTGGGGTCGAGCTCAGCGAAGATCGGCTGCCGCTGCCCTGTGGCCGCGTCGATCACCACCACCGGCTGATTCGGGTCCGAGTACCGGTGCAGGTCGGTGATCGGCACGAAGCCGGTGTTGTTGAACGCGGCCTGCGTCTCGACCTGGGGGATCTTGACCGTGATCAGGTTGCCCGGGCTGAAGCCGTCGGCCCGGTTGAAGTCGGTCGGGTCCGTGTGGACTCCGTCCTTGTTGGCCGGCATCGATTCGATGTTCAGGTTGAGCCGGCGCCCCGTGTCGGTGTTCGGGTCGGCCACGGTGAAGTAGTCGTTGGGCCAGGGCTGCAGGCAGACCGACGGGTCCATGAAGTCGCAGCGGTCCGCGTTCGAGGTATCGATCCCCAGGTTGTTGCCGTTGCAGGCCGCGAGATCGCGCTGCAGCGGAGTCGATGCGCGCGGGTGTCCCTTCTTGTGGGGCCGCCTCTTCTTGCGCTTGGCCCGGGCGTTCACCACCTTGAGGTAGTCGACGTCGCATCCGCCCAGCAGCTGACGCCCGCCGGTGGTGAGCTTGAGGGGAAGCTTGCCGCCCTGCCCCGGCTTGGACGCCTTGGTCAGGTGTCCTCGATCCCGGAGGCCGGTGAAGCCGTCCACGCGGAAGCTCTTGTTCCGGGTTCCGCGCAGCTTGACCCGGATTCGACCGCTGTCGAGGATCTCGTGCTGCTGGCTGCTGAGCACCTTCGCCCTGGGCGGCCGGTGATGGCCTCGCTTGCCCTGCGCCATGGTCACTACGACCAGTCCGGCGAGTGCGACGAGTGCCAGGCCGACGAGTGCAGGTGTTGCAGATCCTCTCAGCGATTCCGTCCGCTTCAAGTCCCTCTCCTCTCCTTCTCCCGCGCGCCAGTCCCGGTGCGCGGTGGGCAATTTATCGGATGGGATCGCCGAGAGCGCTCCGATCGGATCTGGCCGGGTTTGAAAGTCGCGGAAAAGTCGGTGCGCGTCAGGGGCGCTGGGCTGATTTAGTACGGCCCACGGCTAGAGGGGGAAGGCGAGAGGAGAGCGACGATGGACCTGCAGGAATTTGAGGACACCAGCTTCGACCTGGAGTCGCTCGATAGCGAGCCGCGTCTGGGCAGGCGCCAGTTCCTGATCGCCGGGCTGGCCACGGGCGTCGCCGCGACGGCATTGCCGAACTACGCCGCGATCGCTCGCAAGCGGCGCATACCGGTCGCGAAGTCCGGCACCTTCCCGCTTGGTGTGGCCTCCGGCTTCCCGTACCCCAAGGGCACGATCCTGTGGACGAAGCTGGGCGGCCACCAGCACACCTCGCGGCTGAAGCTCCAGGTGGCCAAGGACCGGCACTTCAAGAACGTCGTCCTGGAGAAGACCGTCACGGCGAGAAAGGAGCGCGACCTCACCGCGCGCACCCGGGTTCGCGGCCTCCAGCCGGCGCACGAGTACTTCTACCGGTTCCACACCAAGGACAAGGGCTCGCCCGTGGGCCGCTTCCGAACGGCGCCGCCGCATGACTCCAATGCACCCCTGCGGATCGCCTTTCTCTCCTGCCAGAGCTACGAGGCGGGCTTCTACAACGCGCACGCGGCGATCGCCAAGGAGGACGTCGACTTCGTCCTGCACCTCGGCGACTACATCTACGAGTCCCACTACTACGACGGCTTCCGGAAGGACACCTCCGGGTTCAATCACGACGGAAACGTCGAATTCCTCCCCGAGTACCGGCAGAAGTACAACCTCTACAAGAGCGACCCCGACCTGCGGGCGATGCACGCCGCCCACAACTTCGTGTCCGTCTGGGACGACCACGAGGTGGAGGACAACTACGCCGACGGCCTGGCGAGCTCCCACGATCAGCCGGGATTGACGAACAACGGCTTCCCGCGGCGCATCTCGATCCAGGAGCGGCGCACAAACGCCTATCAGGCCTATTTCAACTACATGCCGAGACTCCGCTTCGACGGCGACCGGGACCGGATCTACGAGCACGTCCGGATCGGCAAGCTCGTCGACCTGATCCTCACGGACGAGCGCCAGTACCGGGACCAGCAGCCGTGCGACGACGCGCAGCTGGTCGATTGTCCCGACCAGCAGAACCCGAATCGGACGATGCTCGGCGCGAAGCAGAAGGCATGGTTCAAGCAGACGCTGGCGGGATCCCCCCAGACGTGGAAGCTCTGGGCCAACGAGGTGATGCTGATGGGGTTCCAGAGCGGGCCGCAGAACGGCGCCAACAACGATCAGTGGGACGGGTACGCCGCCGAGCGCAGGGAGCTGCTCGAGTTCGTGCTGGCGAACAACGTCAAGAACCTCCTGCCGCTCACAGGGGACATCCACAATTTCTTCACGGGCACGGCAACTACGGATGGAAGCGACACGGGGACCCCGGTCTGCGGGGAGTTCGTCGGCGGCTCCACGAACTCGCATGGACTGCCTGAGGAAACGGGTATCTCCTCGGGCACGATCAAGTCCTTGGTCAAAGCCCTGGACCACCACATCAGCTACGTCGATCTCGACAACCGGGGCTATTCCGTCCTGGAGGTCACCCCGACCCAGGTGAGCTGTGAGTTCAAGAAGGTCCAGATTCAGAGCCGCGACGGGGGCCAGGCATCGAGCATGGCGAAGTTCGTGCTGCCGAGCGGCTCGACGACCCCGCAGCAGGTCTCGTGACAGCCGAGCAATCGCAATTCGCCGCCGTTTGATTAGATCTCAGCCGAGGAAGGGATCGATGGAAGCCAGGAGGGCAACACATCGCCGCGGGACACTGATAGTCGCGATCGCTATCGCGGCGGTCGCCGTGCTGGTTCCCGCCCTCGCGTTCGCGCACGTCGAGCGCGCCTCCTACTGGCCCAATCCCGGCCCGGACAATCAGGTCAAGCCCGCGGCGGGGGGCAAGGTCCCCGCGGTCCGCAAGGTATTCAGCTCGCTCAACAAGAAGCTGGCCGGGAAGACCCGCGTGGTCTGCAAGCAGGTTCCGAGCAAGCACTCCCGCAAGCACGCCAGCATCAAGCAGCTCTCAAAGAACCCGTCGATCAAGGCGCTCAACAAGGATCTGAAGAGCGCCCGCAAGCAGGGCTACAAGGTCCGTGAATCGCAGCCGGCGATCCGGATCAGCAAGAAGCGGGCCCGGAAGCTGCGCAGCCTGAACATCAAGCTGCTCAGGCGCTGCAAGTACAACAACGTCCAGGATGCGGTCACCGCCGCCCACAACAACGACCGCATCGAGATCCTGCCCGGGCTCTACACGGAGCCCAAGTCGCGCGCACGGCCCACCAACGACCCGGCCTGCGCCAGTCTCAAGATCACCAACGACAAGAGCCAGACGGGCGCTGTCTCATACGCCTACCAGGTGAAGTGCCCGAACGACCAGAACCTGATCGCGGTGATCGGCCGAGCCCTGACCAACATTCCGGTCCCCCAGCCGCCTCTGATCGACCGCCACAACATCCCGGACGCGGGCAAGTGCATTCGCTGCAACCTGCAGATCCAGGGCACCGGCGCCTCGCCGGACGCCGTGACCATCGACGCCGGCAACACACAGTCTGGAGACGGCGCGCCGATCGGCGCGGTCAAGGACGTCGGCATCCGGGCCGACCGAGCGGACGGCTTCGTCCTCAACAACGTCAAGGTCCGCCACGCCAGGGAGCACGACGTCTACATCATCGAGACCGACGGCTCTCACCTCAACCGCTTCAAGGTTCCCTATGCGGGCGAGTACGGCGTGCTCACCTTCGTCGCCGACCACTCCCTGATCGAGAACTGCGACGCCTGGGGCAGCGGCGATTCCGGGCTCTACCCCGGCGCCAGCGCCGATCTGGGCGAGGGGGCGCCGCCCAGCGAGCGTCGCTACGGCACCGAGCTCCGCACCTGCGACATGCACCACAACACGCTCGGCTACTCCGGCACGGACGGCAACGCCGTCTGGGTGCACGACAACAACTTCTACGACAACTCCGAGGGTTTCTCGACCGATGTCTTCACGGCTCCGGGGCACCCTGGCTTCCCGCAGGACTCCGACCTGCTGGAGCACAACAACTTCTTCAACAACAACTTCAACACCTACCTGCCGCTCTGCGGCGACGGCCAGAAGCCCGGGCCGAACGGCCCGAATCAGGGCTGCTCCGACGTGACGCCCACCGAGCCGGTCCCAGTGGGCACCGGGATGTGGATCGCAGGCGGCAATGCGAACGTCATCCGCAACAACCGCTTCTGGGACAACTGGCGTCGCGGCACCATGCTGTTCGCGGTGCCCGACGTGTTCGCCTGCGGTGACTCGAAGAACCAGGTGGCGGGCTGCAACCCGACGCCCGGCACCACCCACGCCAACTCGTCGACGTCCTATCGCAACGTCTTCTACGACAACAAGATGGGGCAGGCGCCCGATGGCAGCTCGCAGCCGAACGGCGTCGACTTCTGGTGGGACCAGGGCGGGATCATCGTCGACCCGACCTACAACTCCGGCAACTGCTGGTACAACAACACCGGCTCGGACGGCACGGCCGCCAGCGTCACCGGCGTCCCCTCGCCGAGCGGCGCGGCTCCCAACAACCTGCCCTCCGACTGCAAGCACAGCCCGCTGACCGGGTCGCTGGATGGGCAGGCCGGTGAGCTTCTAACCTGCAGCTCCGTGCCGCAAGGGTCTTCGGGCTGCCCGTGGTTCACAACCCCGCCCAAGCCATAGCCGCTCTCACCCGCCGCTCCGCATGTCGCGGCGCGGCGGCGATCATCTGCGCGCTCGCAGGAACGGCCCTGATCGCCGGCTGCGGCTCCGGCTCGGGGACCCAGCCCCAGATCGACGTCGGCCCCAACGTCGGCGCGCCGATCAACCTCGCCGACTGCAACGACTGGAACCAGGCGGACACCACCCAGCGGCTGGGCACGATCCAGCAGCTCAAGGACTTCGCGGGGGGCCCGGTCGTCGGCAACAACGCCTCCGATCCCTCCGGGACGGGCTCGGTCCTCGACGACAAGCAGGCGTACAACGTCCTCGACAACTACTGCAAGAACCAGTTCGCCCGCGGCTTCAAGCTCTACAAGCTCTACGAGCGGGCCGCCGCATTCGCCGGCCATCCCCAGTAGCAACCCGATGAACGAATCGGTCGCTATTCTTTTTGGCCTACCTCGGGCCTGGGGCCGGGGGTTTTTTTCTGTCCGGCCGTTGTTCGGCGACGGTTCTTGTGGTCGCCGTCAAAGAGAGAGAAGTTGAGGAGACATGGCCTCTGATGTTCGAATCGGCGTAACGCTCGCCTGTGAGGAGTGCAAGCGCCGCAACTACGAGACGAACAAGTCCCGGCGAAACTCGCCGGACCGGATCGAGATCCGGAAGTTCTGTCGGTGGTGCGGGCGGCACACCCCACATAAGGAGACCCGCTAGGGACCGTCTCGAGATGGCGAAGACGAGAGCACAGCGAAAGGCCGAGCGGCGCCGCCGCCAGCAGGCGGAGCAGCGCGGGCTTCCCGCCCGCGACGCCGCTGAGCGCGAGCAGGAGGAGCGTGCGCAACGGGACACCCGGGAGGGTGTGTCAGGAGAGGTCGCCGAGGCCGAGGCGATCATCGAGACCGGCGCGAGGACGGAGGACTACGGCGAGCACACCGTCGACCCCGAGGTGAGGGACGAGCTCGAGGGCGCCGGTTCGCCGGTTCCCGGAGTCGTTCCTGCTCCGGTGCAGCCCGAGACCGAGGTCGGGCCCGCCCCGTCTCGAGCGGATGTCGGCCGTCCTGATGATGGAGCCACCGCCGAGGCGCCTGCGAAGCCGAAGGAGAGCCGGCGCGACCGCCGCCAGCGCGAGAAGGAGCAGCGGCGAAAGGCTCGCGCCAAGGAGCTGCAGAAGAAGGGACAGGCCGAGAAGGCCGAGAAGCGGCGCGGCCCCGTCCTCGGGTTCCTGCTTTCCTGCTGGGCTGAGCTCAAGCGCGTGCAGTGGCCGGACCGGGACACCCTGGTCCAGGCCTCGGCCGTGACTTTCATCTTCGTGGCGGTCATGGCCGCCTATCTGGGCGCCCTCGACGCCGCCTTCAACTGGTTCGTCCAGCAGCTTCTCTAGGCGGACCCAAGGAGACTGACGATGTTTCGCTGGTACGTGATCAACACCTACTCCGGGCACGAGAACAAGGTCAAGCAGAACCTCGAGCACCGGGTACACACGATGGGCCAGGAGCGCAACGTGCGCCAGGTCGTCGTCCCCACCGAGCAGATCTCGGAGATGAAGGACGGCCAGAAGGTCCAGTCGGAGAAGCGCACCATGCCGGGCTACGTCCTGGTCAACATGGAGATGACCGACGACGCCTGGGGCCTCGTCAAGAACACCCCGGGCGTGACCGGATTCGTCGGTTCGCGCAACAAGCCGATCCCTCTCTCCAAGGTCGAGGTCGACCGCCTGCTCCACCGCGAGACGGCCGAGCGCCCGCGGACCCGCGCGCAGTTCTCGATCGGCGAGTCGGTCAAGGTGATCTCCGGGCCGCTCGCCGACTTCTCCGGCGAGATCGCCGAGATCAACGAGGACGCCGCCAAGCTCAAGGTCCTGGTCTCGATCTTCGGCCGCGAGACCCCGGTCGAGGTCAACTACGACCAGGTCAAGAAGATTTGATGGCCGAGTCCGGATTGACGACCGCCTGGACGCCGCGCGTGGCAGTTCGCATCTCTGCGTCCTCGGGCTCGCCTTTGGCACCACCAAAGGCTTCGCCCTGCGTCCTTGATCTGCTCGCCACGCGCACCGCCAGTCGGCCGCCAACCCGAACTCGACCATCTAGCTTCAGCCATGGCGAAGAAGGTCCTCACCCAGATCAAGCTGCAGATCCCCGCCGGTGCCGCGAACCCCGCGCCGCCGGTCGGCCCCGCCCTGGGCCAGCACGGCGTCAACATCATGGAGTTCTGCAAGGCGTTCAACGCCCAGACCCAGCAGGACGCCGGCACCATCATCCCGGTCGAGATCACGGTTTACGAGGACCGCTCCTTCGACTTCATCACCAAGACCCCGCCGGCGGCGGTCCTGATCAAGGAGGCGGCCGGAATCGACAAGGGGTCGGGAGAGCCTCACAGCGAGAAGGTCGGCTCGATCACGGTCGATCAGGCCCGGCAGATCGCGGAGCGCAAGATGCCCGACCTGAACGCCAACGACATCGACGCCGCCACCAAGATCATCGCCGGCACCGCCCGCTCGATGGGCGTCACCGTGGAGGGGTTGAGCTAGTGGCTCGGGGCAAGCGCTACAGAGAGGCCTACGAGAAGATCGACCGCACGACGGCCTATCCGCCGGCGGAGGCGATCCATCTGATCAAGGAGACCGCCGGCGCGAAGTTCGACGAGACGGTGGAGCTCCACATCCGGCTCGGCGTCAATGTCCGCCACGCCGAGGAGCAGCTGCGCGGGACGCTGGCGCTGCCCAAGGGCCTCGGCAAGAACGTCACGATCGCCGTCTTCGCCGAGGGCGATCAGGCTCGCCAGGCCACGGAAGCCGGCGCGGACTTCGTCGGCTCCGACGACCTCGCCGAGCGCGTCGAGGGTGGCTGGACCGACTTCGACGTCGCGATCGCCCACCCCTCGCAGATGCCGAAGGTCGGGAAGCTCGGCCGGGTGCTCGGCCCCCAGGGCAAGATGCCCAATCCCAAGGTCGGCACCGTCACCGACGACATCGCCAAGGCGGTCGACGAGGCCAAGGCAGGCAAGATCGAATACCGCACGGACCGGCAATCGATCGTTCACCTGACGATCGGCAAGACCAGCTTCTCGGAGGCCGACCTGCTCGAGAACTACGCGGCGGTGATCGAGGAGATCATCCGCGCCAAGCCGGCCGCCGCCAAGGGGCGCTACATCCTCTCGATCACCGCGACGACGACGATGGGCCCCGGCGTCCGGATCGACTCCGGGCGCACTCGCCGAGGGGAGATCATGCTCGGCGCCGGCGCGTCCGCTGAGGACGGCGACTCGACCGCGGAGGCGCCCCCAAGCGGAGCCGGGGATGCGGCTTCCCCAGATGAGACCGCGGAGGAGCCGGCGACCGCCTAACATCCCGCGCCCACAGATTGCCGCCCAAGACCGCCGGCGGGACCCAGGTCCAGAAGTCCGGCGCAGGTGAGCGAGAGTCACCGGTCATCCGACCGCCCGCTCTGGCCCGCCTGCGTGCGGGTCTTTTTGTTGGCGAGACGGGCGATACCCAGCACCACCAACACCACGTCAGATGGACAGAGAGCAAAAGACAGCAGTGGTCGAGGAGCTCGCCACCGAGCTCAAGGACGCGACGGCGATCTTCGCGGTGGACTATCGCGGGATCAGCGTGCCTCAGGCCGCGGAGCTCCGCGCCGGCCTGCGCGACGCCGACACCCGATTCCGCATCGTCAAGAACCGCCTCACCCTGCGGGCGGCCGACACCGCCGGTACGGACGGGCTCAAGGAGCACCTGAGCGGCCCCACCGCACTCGCTCTGGTCAAGGGCGACGCCGCGCTGGCCGCGAAGACTCTCCGGCGACTTGGCACCGAGTGGGAGTTGCTCGAATACAAGGGCGGCCTGATGGACGGCGAGGTGCTCGATCCCGACACCTTCACGGCCATCGCCCGCCTTCCCGGCCGCGAAGCCCTCAACGCTCAGCTCGCCGGCGTCGTCGCCAGCCCGATCACCGGCCTGGTCCGGGGCCTGGGCTCGATGATCCAGGGCCTGGCACTGCAGCTCGGCCAGATCGCCGAGCAGGGCCTGGTCAGCGGCGAGGCGCCCAAGGATGAGGAGCCTCCAGCCGACCCCGAGCCGACCGACTCTCCGGAGGAGACATCCGAGGAGCAGGCGCCGGAAGGCGAGGACGCCGGCCAGGGCGAGGCCGAGGAGACGGGGGAGGGCGATGCCGACATCGCCGAAGAGCCCCCGGAAGAAACTTCAGAAGACTCTGACGAGAACAAGGAGGACAGCGAGTAGATGGCCACCAGCACACAAGACTGGATCGAGGAGCTCAAGGGAATCTCGGTTCTGGAGCTTTCCGAGCGCATCAAGGCGCTCGAGGAGGAGTTCGGCGTCTCCGCGACCGCCGTCGCAGCAGCCGCACCCGCCGCAGGCGGTCCGGCCGGCGATGGGGCGGGCGAGGAGGAGGCTGGGACGGTTGATCTCGTCCTGACCGGCTCCGGCGACAAGAAGATCGGCGTGATCAAGGTCGTCCGCGCCGCCACCGGGCTCGGCCTCAAGGAGGCCAAGGCTCTCGTTGACGAGGCTCCCAAGCCCGTCAAGGAGGCGATCGAGCGCGAGGAGGCCGAGGGCCTGCTCAAGGAGATCGAAGAGGCCGGCGGCACTGCCGAGATCAAGTAGGTACGAACCAGAAACTGCTTCAAACCGCCCAGATTGGGAGTAAGATCCCGGCACCTGCCCCCCGGGGCGTGTTAGCAACCCTTGACCAAAGGGCTGCCGTGCGTTACTATGCACGGTTCGCGCGCCCGGTGAGCCCTGCTGCCTGATTCTTGCGCGGTCTCACAAGCCTTCTAATACTTTGAGGAGTCGCCGAGTTGGCCGGAACCAACGCTGTCGCCGCAACCCGTAGGAGCTTTTCTCGCCTCAAGAACCCACTCGAAGTCCCACATCTGATCGATATCCAGCGGAAGTCCTTCGCGGACCTGGTTGACCCGAAGGAAGGACTGCTGCGGGCGACGATCGATGACATCTCCCCGACGGAGGACTACACGGGGAACCTGGCGATCGTCTTCGGGGAGTTCGAGTTCGACGATCCACCCAACACGGTGGATGAGTGCCGCGAGAAGGACATGACCTACTCGCGTCCTCTGAACGTCAAGGTCGCGTTCCAGAACCGGGAGACCGGTGAGATTCGCGAGCAGACCGTCTTCATGGGCGATTTCCCGTGGATGACGGACCGAGGCACCTTCATCATCAACGGCACCGAGCGCGTGGTCGTCACGCAGCTGGTCCGTTCCCCGGGCGCCTATGTGATGGAGCCCAAGGACCGCGAGAAGCAGGTCTTCATCGCGAACCTGATGCCGGCCCGCGGCTCCTGGCTGGAGCTCGAGATCGACAAGAAGGGCCGTGTCTACGTCCGCATCGACCGCAAGCGGAAGCTGCCGGTCACCGTGCTGCTGCGCGCGATGGGCTACGTCGAGGACGAGAAGCTCCTCGAGATGTTCGACAACTCGGTCTACATGAGGCACACGATCGCGGCGGACACCGACGCGACCAGGGACGAGGAGGGCGCGCTGATCGAGCTCTTCAAGAAGCAGCGTCCCGGCGAGCCGCCGTCGGTCGACGCCGCACGCGCGTTGCTCGAGCAGCTCTTCTTCGACCCCAAGCGCTACGACCTCACCAGGGTCGGCCGCTACAAGCTGAACGCCCGGCTCGACCTGGACATCGACCTCGACACCCGGGTCCTGACCCACGACGACATCATCGCCCTGGTCAAGGAGCTCGTCTCGATCCCGAAGATCCTCGGGGTTCCGGAGGAGATCGACGAGGAGAACCCGATCAAGGACTACGCCGCGGAGGCGATCACCTATCCCCGCGAGCCGATCCACGATCACCTCGACGAGTACGAGCACTTCGGCAACCGCCGCCTGCGCACCGTCGGTGAGCTGATCCAGGAGGCCTTCCGGATTGGGCTCTACCGGATGGAGCGCGTGGTCCGCGAGCGCCTCACAACCGAGGACGCCGATGCGATCACGCCGCAGACCATCATCAACATCCGGCCCGTGGTCGCCGCGCTGAAGGAGTTCTTCGGGTCCTCCCAGCTCTCACAGTTCATGGACCAGACCAACTCACTGGCGGGGCTGACGCACCGTCGCAGGCTCTCGGCGCTGGGCGCCGGCGGCCTGACGCGCGAGCGCGCACCCATCGAGGTGCGCGACGTGCACGCCACCCACTACGGGCGCATGTGCCCGATCGAGACGCCCGAGGGCCCGAACATCGGCCTGATCGGCAGCCTCTCTTCGTTCGCTCAGGTCTCCGAGCACGGCTTCGTCACGACCCCGTACCAGGTGGTCAAGGACGGCGTGGTGACGAATCAGGTCGTCCACCTGGACGCCACGCAGGAGGAGGACGAGACGATCGCCCAGGCGAACGCCGAGGTCGATCCCGACAACGGCAAGCTCAAGGGCCAGTACGTGATCTGCCGCCGGCGCGACGACGAAGCGGTCGCCGTGCCGCCCAAGCAGGTCACGCTGATGGACGTCTCGCCTACGCAGATCTGGTCGGTCGCCACCGCCCTGATCCCGTTCCTGGAGCACGACGACGCCAACCGGGCCCTGATGGGCTCGAACATGCAGCGCCAGGCCGTCCCGCTGCTCAAGCCCGAGCCGCCGCTGATCGGCACCGGGATGGAGCGGCGCGCCGCGGAGGACACCGGCGACGTCGTGATCGCCGAGAACGACGGCGAGGTCACCACCGTCGACGCCGAGCAGATCGTCGTCACCCACGGCTCGAAGAGGGACGAGTACTCGCTCCACAAGTTCATGCGCTCCAACCAGGGCACGATCATCCACCAGCGCCCGATCGTCTCGGTCGGGGACAAGGTGAAGGCGGGCGACGTGCTCTGCGACGGCTCCTCGACCTCCGGTGGCGAGATCGCGCTGGGCAAGAATTGCCTGGTCGCCTTCATGTCCTGGGAGGGCTACAACTTCGAGGACGCGATCATCATCTCCGAGCGCCTCGTCAAGGACGACGAGCTCACCTCGATCCACATCGAGGAGTACGAGATCGACGCCCGCACGACGAAGCTGGGCGACGAGGAGATCACCCGCGACATCCCGAACCGCTCCGAGGAGAGCCTCAGGAACCTCGACGAGCGTGGGATCGTCCGGATCGGCGCCGAGGTGGCGTCGGGCGACCTGCTGGTCGGCAAGGTGACGCCTAAGGGCGAGACCGAGCTGACCGCCGAGGAGAAGCTGATCCGCGCGATCTTCAAGGAGAAGGCGCGCGAGGTCCGCGACACCTCGCTCAAGGTGCCCCACGGCGAGGGCGGCGTCGTCATCGACGTCCTCACCTTCAGCCGCGAGGCGGGCGACGACCTGCCGCCCGGCGTCAACGACCTGGTTCGCGTCTACGTCGCCACGAAGCGCAAGATCGCCGAGGGCGACAAGCTCGCAGGCCGCCACGGCAACAAGGGCGTGATCTCCAAGATCGTGCCCGAGGAGGACATGCCGTTCATGGAGGACGGCAGGCCGGTCGACGTGATCCTCAACCCGCTCGGGGTGCCGAGCCGAATGAACATCGGCCAGATCCTCGAGACGCATCTGGGCTGGGTCGCGGCCAACGGCTGGTACGACGACGGCTCCGTCTCCTACAAGGAGGCGCAGAAGAACGGGGGACGCGTCAACGTCGCCACGCCGGTCTTCGACGGCGCCACCGTCGAGGACGTCGACAACGCCCTGGTCCAGTGGCAGGACGAGAACGCCGATCGAGGCATCGACCTCGGGATCACGAAGAGCGAGCGGCCGGGCAACCGAGCCGAGGGCAAGGTCCAGCTCTACAACGGCCGCACCGGCGAGCCCTACAAGGGCAAGGTGACGATCGGCTACATGTACATCCTGAAGCTGCTGCACCTGGTCGACGACAAGATCCACGCTCGCTCCACCGGCCCCTACTCGCTGGTCACCCAGCAGCCGCTGGGCGGCAAGGCGCAGTTCGGCGGGCAGCGCTTCGGCGAGATGGAGGTGTGGGCCCTCGAGGCGTACGGCGCGGCCTACACGTTGCAGGAGATGCTCACGGTCAAGTCAGACGACACCGTCGGCCGCGTCAAGGCCTACGAGTCGATCGTCAAGGGGGAGAACATCCCCGAGCCCTCGATTCCGGAGTCGTTCAAGGTCCTGCTCAAGGAGATCCAGAGCCTGGCGCTCGACGCCAACGTGGTCTCCGAGGAGGGCGACGGAGTCGAGATGGGCGAGGAGGAGGACGACCTCCTCCGCGCGGCCGAGGAGCTCGGCATCGAGCTGTCCGGCGTGCGCGCGGACGGCGGCAACGGCGCCGGGGATGCCAAGGATGAAAAGGAAGAGCAGGTCGTCGCCGAGGGTGACGGCGGTACAGACGGTGACGCCGAGGAGGCAGCTAAGAAGTGATCGACATCAATAACTTCGACGCGATTGAGATCGGGCTTGCCTCGGGCAAGAAGATCCGGGGCTGGAGCTCCGGCGAGGTCACCAAGCCCGAGACCATCAACTACAGGACGCTGAAGCCGGAGAAGGACGGCCTCTTCTGCGAGCGCATCTTCGGTCCGACCAAGGACTGGGAGTGCTACTGCGGCAAGTACAAGAGGGTCCGCTACAAGGGCATCGTCTGCGAGCGCTGCGGCGTCGAGGTGACCCGCTCCAAGGTTCGCCGCGAGCGCATGGGTCACATCGATCTGGCCGCGCCCGTCTCCCACATCTGGTTCTTCAAGGGCGTCCCGAGCCGGATCGGCTACCTGATCGACATGGCTCCGAAGGAGCTCGAGAAGGTCCTCTACTTCGCGGCCTCGGTGATCACCTGGGTCGACGACGAGGCCCGCCAGAAGGACCTCGCCAAGCTGGAGAAGGAGGTCGAGAAGCAGGCCGGCGAGTACGAGCGCGAGCGCGAGCAGCGCACGCAGGAGCTGAACGAGTCCCTGGTCCGCCGCCTGGCCTACCTCGGCGTCGCTCCCGACAAGGAGAGCGAGGCGCCGCCCGCCGGCACCACCGACGGCTTCAACGACGACGACGAGCTCTGGGCCGACACCGTCACCAACGTCAAGCGGATGAAGGCCGAGGATCGCGAGAAGACCGCGAAGGAGCTGAAGAAGACCTTCGAGGCGGAGATCTCGGACACCGAGGCCTACCTCGACGAGGCCGCCGAGCGCCTGCGCGAGGTCTTCAAGATCTTCAGCGAGATGAAGCCGAAGGACGTGATCAACGACGAGACCACGTTCCGTGAGCTCAAGGACCGCTTCGGCTCGCCGTTCGGCTGGGGCGAGTACTTCCGCGGCGGCATGGGCGCGGAGTCAGTCCGCGACCTGCTCGACCAGGTCGAGCTCGAGGAGGAGGCCGAGCTGCTCGAGGAGACGATCAACACCTCCAAGGGCCAGAAGCAGGCCCGCGCCGTGAAGCGCCTCAAGGTCGTCGATGCCTTCCTCAAGTCCGCCAACAAGCCCGAGTGGATGGTCCTGGACGTCGTCCCGGTGATCCCGCCGGAGCTGCGCCCCATGGTCCAGCTCGACGGCGGCCGCTTCGCGACCTCGGACCTCAACGACCTCTACCGGCGCGTGATCAACCGGAACAACCGCCTGAAGAGGCTGCTCGACCTGGGCGCCCCCGAGATCATCGTCAACAACGAGAAGCGGATGCTGCAGGAGGCCGTCGACGCCCTCTTCGACAACGGCCGCCGCGGCCGTCCCGTCACCGGCCCGGGCAACCGGCCGCTGAAGTCGCTCTCGGACATGCTCAAGGGCAAGCAGGGCCGCTTCCGGCAGAACCTGCTCGGCAAGCGCGTCGACTACTCCGGCCGCTCGGTGATCGTCTCGGGTCCGTCGCTGCGCCTCCACCAGTGCGGCCTGCCGAAGCTGATGGCCCTCGAGCTCTTCAAGCCGTTCATCATGGCCCGGCTCGTCGAGCGCAAGCAGGTCCAGAACATCAAGGCTGCCAAGAAGATGGTCGACTCGATGATCCCGGAGGTCTGGGACGTGCTCGAGGAGGTCATCCACGAGCACCCGGTGCTTCTCAACCGCGCACCGACGCTCCATCGCCTCGGCATCCAGGCGTTCGAGCCGGTGCTGGTCGAGGGCAAGGCCATCCAGATCCACCCGCTGGTCTGCCACGCGTTCAACGCCGACTTCGACGGCGACCAGATGGCTGTGCACCTGCCCCTCTCGGCGGAGGCGCAGGCGGAGGCGCGCATCCTGATGCTCTCCTCCAACAACATCCTCTCGCCGGCGCACGGCGCTCCGCTGGCCACGCCCACCCAGGACATGGTCCTCGGCCTCTACTACCTGACCTACGCGGGCGAGGACGTCGAGGAGCTAGACCGCGCGGAGCTGGATCAGAAGCCGCATCCGTTCAGGACTGCGCAGGAGGCCGAGCTCGCCTACGAGAACGGCATCGTCGAGCTGCACGACTTCGCGGAGTACCGCCGCCCTGGTCATGAGCACTTCCTGACCACGGTCGGGCGGATCATCTACAACGACCGCGTCGAGCGGGCGATTGCCGAGGCCCTCGAGGACGAGTACGACCCCGAGCAGTACAAGTTCGTCAACCGCTCGCTGAAGAAGAAGGACGTCAACGAGATCGTCAGCGAGCTGGTCGAGTCATACGGGGCCCCGGCGGTCTCGCTGGTCCTCGACTCGTTCAAGGAGCTCGGCTTCCACTTCGCCACCGAGGCCGGGATCACGATCTCGAAGAACGACGTGGTCGCGCCTCCGGACAAGGAGGAGATCCTCGAGCGCTACGAGTCTGAGACCGAGGAGATCATGAGCCAGTACGACGACGGCTACATCACCGCCGAGGAGCGCAAGGAGGCGGTGACCTCCCGCTGGGACAGCGCCACCGAGGAGGTCGGGCAGGCGATGGAGCGCAACCTTCATGAGCTCAACCCGATCTTCATGATGGCCAACTCGGGAGCCCGAGGCTCGTTCAAGCAGATCCGCCAGCTGGCCGGCATGCGAGGCCTGATGGCCAATCCGAAGGGCGAGATCATCGAGCGGCCGATCAAGGCCAACTTCATGGAGGGCCTCTCGGTGCTCGAGTACTTCATCTCGACCCACGGCGCCCGGAAGGGGCTCGCCGACACGGCGCTCCGCACCGCGGACTCGGGCTACCTCACCAGGCGCCTGGTCGACGTCTCCCAGGACGTGATCGTGCGCATGGAGGACTGCAAGACCAAGGATCACATCGAGATGCCGCTCTACCGCGACGCCGGCGAGCTCAACCCGAACCTGATCGGGCGCGTCGCCGCCAAGAAGTTCACGACCAAGCGAGGTCGCGACCTGCTCAAGCGGAACCAGCAGATCGACTGGCCCGAGGTCCACGACATCGCGGAGGGCTTCAAGGACGACGACGACGTCACCGTCCCGGTTCGCTCGGTCCTCAAGTGCGAGGCCGAGTCCGGGGTGTGCCGCCAGTGCTACGGCGTCATGCCGGCGACCGGATTCCTGGTCGAGATCGGAGACGCCGTCGGAATCATCGCCGCGCAGTCGATCGGCGAGCCCGGCACCCAGCTGACGATGCGCACCTTCCACACGGGAGGCGTCGCCGGCCTTGACATCACACAGGGTCTGCCGCGCGTCGTCGAGCTGTTCGAGGCGCGCAAGCCGAAGGGTCTCGCGAAGATCGCCGAGGTCGACGGCAAGGTTGCGGTCGAGGAGAGCGACAAGGCCGTCAAGCTCACGATCACCGACGACAAGGGCGAGGAGCACTCCTACTCATTCCCGCCCCGGACCAACGTGCTGGTCGATCCGGGCAAGCGGGTCGAGGTCGGCACCCAGCTCAACGAAGGCTCGCTCTACCCGGCGGAGATCCTCGCGATCCGCGGCCGCACCGACACCGAGGTCTACATCGTGGCCGAGGTGCAGCGCGTCTACCGGACCCAGGGCGTCGATATCAACGACAAGCACATCGAGCTGATCGTCCGGCAGATGCTGAAGAAGGTGCGGGTGGAGTCGAAGGGCTCGACCGAGCTCCTTCCCGGCCAGCTGGAGGACCGTCTGGTCTTCGATGCGATCAACGAGAAGTTCAAGGGCAAGAAGACGAAGACGCCGGCGCGGGCCGAGGAGGTCATCCTCGGGATCACCAAGGCGTCGCTCGCCACCGAGTCCTTCCTCTCGGCGGCCTCCTTCCAGGAGACGACCAAGGTGCTCACCGACGCGGCCCTGGAGGGCAAGCGCGACCGGCTCGTCGGCCTGAAGGAGAACGTGATCATCGGCAAGCTGATCCCGGCCGCAACTGGGCTCAAGCACTACCGCTCGCTGCAGATCGAGCCTGTCGAGCCGGCCCAGCCTCCGGTGGAGGAGTTCTCCGAGGAGGAGCTCGCCAAGGAGCTCGATCTCGCCGGCGACGGCGAGGGCGGCTCGTCCCAGCTCGAGGGGTTCGGGCCTTCGTTCGCCGAGGAGCTGGAGGAGCTCGCGTCCGAGATCGAGACGCCTGCTGCCGGCTCGGCGCCGGCCGAGGCTGAGAAGTCAGAGTCCGAATCTTCTTAGGGACGTAGCTCTAGGCGGGCGGGTCCTGTCGACCAGCGCTGTGCCTGACTGATCCTCTCCTGTGGCTAGGTGCCGGCTTGCCCCTGCACAAGGCCGACGAGGTGGTCTTCAGGGTCGCTGAAGAGGCCGATCACTAGGTCCCCGCCCATTGACTCCGGGCCCATCACCTTGGTGCCGCCGAGCTTCTCGACCTGTTCCAAGGATGCGCCCACGTCGGGGACCTCGATGTAGAAGGTGACGTGGCCCTCGTAGTCCTCCGGTCCCACGCCGACGCCGCCGCCGATTCCGATGCCGTCTGGGTTCGTATTGCCGTCGCGCGCCACGAGCGCGTACGGAGGTACACCCTCCTGACCGGCGCCCGGCGGCTCGTCGTAGCTCCATCCGGCGACGTCGGAATAGAAGCTCTTCAGCTTCTCGAAGTCCTTCCCAACCACCTCGAAATGCACCACGGGCTGACCCATGTCGGTTCCCTCCTGTGTTGTCGTTGTTGTCGGCTCTAGCTGCCGGCGGGGGTGTGCTCGCGCCGCTCATGCGCCGCCGTTCCGGGGGCCATCCTCGGCTGGATCACCGGTGTCCCGGTGCGGCGGCCAGGCGGGTAGTCCGGCCGTGCCTGGGCGGAGCCGCCGTGCGGTCCGCGGCGCGGGCCCCGCGGCTTGGTGGGGTCCCGGCGGAAGCGCCTGAAGCTGTGGTCGTCGGCATCGCCGGGAAGATCCTCCAGCTGCGGCTCGTCCTTGACGGCCCAGTAGATCAGCCACATCCCGTAGAGGACGGGGATCTTCAGGATCACGGCCAAGAAGATGATCGGCACCACCTCTCCCATTCCGGCGAGTGTACCTCTGCATCGTTGACGGAGCACGGCTTCGCCATCAGGTCGCGGCCACAAGCGGCCGCTAGCGGGGCTCGAAACCGTCTGTGACCCAGCGCTCGAGCGCCTCGACGTGGACGTCGAGGAGGCCGACGTCGGACTCCGTCGGGACGAGCAGGGTGGGCGCGGATCGCATCTCGGCCCATGAATGACAGCTCGAGTCCAGGCTGTCGTCGATCCATGCGAGCGGCCGGGTTCCCCCATATTCCTCGAGCGCCTCGAGCTTCCAGTGGGCGGTGCCGAACCGCGCCCGGCCGTCGAAGGTGAGGTAGGGGAGCTCCGGGACCCCGAGGATCCCCGGCAGGCTGTCGTTGGCGCGGTCCTCCCAGCCGCTCGCCCAGACGAGCTCGTAGGACTGGGCCAGGCGAGTGAGCCGCGGGCCCGTCTCGAGCGCGATGCAGTGGAGCATCCCGTCGATCAGGTGAAACTCCCCCGGTGCTTTGCTCGGGTCGCCCCTGCCGGGCTCGACGGACTGGTCGAAGCCGAAGAGGCTGATCACACCGTCGATGTCGACGGCGAGGACGGGCGCATCGCCGGTCGCCTTCTTGCGGAACAGGGGCATGGGCGCGAAGGGTATTTGGCTACCATGCACCGCCGTGCCTAACACCAATCAGCTCGTCCGCAAGGGACGAACCCACAAGAAGAAGAAGATGTCGACACCGGGCCTGAAGTCTGGCCAGGGTCGCAAGAAGCGCGTCGCCGCTCCGCAGCGGCGTGGCGTGTGCACCCGCGTCGCCACCGTGACCCCGAAGAAGCCGAACTCGGCCCTTCGGAAGATCGCCAGGGTTCGCCTCACGAACGGGCTCGAGGTGACGAGCTACATCCCCGGCGAGGGTCACAACCTCCAGGAGCACTCGGTCGTCCTCGTCAGGGGTGGTCGCGTCAAGGACCTCCCGGGCGTCCGCTACAAGGTCGTGCGCGGCGCCCTCGACGCGGCCGGGGTCTCCGACCGGAAGCAGGGCCGTTCGCTCTACGGAGTGAAGGCCTCCTAGGATGCCGCGGCGCAACCAGGCCACGATTCGGCTGCTCGAGCCCGACTCGCTCTATCGGAGCCGTCTCGTTCAGCAGGTGATCAACAAGGTGATGACCGACGGCAAGAAGTCGGTGGCCGAGCAGATCACCTACGACGCCCTCGCCCTGGTGGGCGAGCGCACCGGGAACAGCCCGGTCGAGGAGCTGGAGAGCGCAATCAAGCAGCTCACGCCCGTCCTCGAGGTCCGCTCGCGGCGCGTCGGTGGCGCCACCTACCAGGTGCCCGTCGAGGTGCCGGCTCGTCGCGCCCGCACGCTGGCGGTTCGCTGGATGGTCGAGTTCGCCAGGGCCCGGGGAGAGAAGTCGATGGCCGAGCGACTCGCGAACGAGATCCTCGATGCCGCGAAGCAGCAGGGCAACGCCTGGAAGCGGAAGGACGACATCTACCGCATGGCCCAGGCGAATAAGGCATTTGCTCATTACCGCTGGTAGCGGCCACCAGGCCGCTCTCTACAGGAGCGAAGGGCGAAGCCCGTAGCGACTTATTTTGGGCGGCCGCTCGTGGCCGCGTCTTGATGGCGAAGCCGTCCCGCGATTACTCGCCCCGGCTTCGCTCGAGCCGGGGTGTGGCCGGTTCGGGGACGGCGCCATCGTGGATGCGCCCGCCGTGTGTCTCAGCGGCGGATGTGCGGTCGGGCCTCATCGTGGCGAGCGCCGCTCCGCAGACGGTGAGCACCAGGGCGCCGATCAGCTCCAGCCAGAAGCCCGCGACCGGTTTCGCCTCGGCGTCGATGAAGGACTGACGCGGGTCATCCAGGGTCCCGACGTTGTTCACCTTCGGCAGATCGCCGATCAGGAAGATCAGCAGGGCCACCAGGCCGCAGACGCCGATCGCCACGGCGGCGACCTGGCCGAGCTGCTGGCCGCGGGCGGCGATCGCGACCACGAGGAGGATCAGGGCGAAGATCGCGAGCACCAGCGTCGCGTAGCCGTGCTGATCGGAGGCGCTGATCGCCTTCAGGGCCTCTCCGCCGGGAGGGGTCAGATGGAAGATGTCGGTGAACTGCGAGACGCCGAGCATCCCGGCGGCGGCCGCGCAGGCGAGCACCAGCAGGGTCTCGGTCCGTGGCAGCTTCCTCATGACTCGGTCTGCAGGCCGGGCGAGATGCGACCGACTTCCCTGTGTGAGGCCGACTCCCTCCCGCCGGCCGGCATGGCTCCGCCTCTCCTCTCTGCGGCCACGCCGCGAGAGTAGTGGGCGAGCAGGCCGCCGCAAAGGATCAGCACCGCCGAGCAGGCCACCTCCGCCCAGAAGCCCTGGAGGAGGACCGCCTGCGAGCCGCTGAAGGCCAGGCCGGGACGCCCGGCATCCAGGCCCTGCGGCAGGTCGACGGCGAGGGCGACCGCCAGGCCAAGCAGGCCGCAGAGCGCAACGGCCCCCGCGAACCGCGTCTGGCCGCGATAGGTGGCGATAACCAGGACTACGGCGGCTACGGCGATCGGGATGAGCACCCAGAGATGGGCGCTCCCCGCGGTCTCGGCGCCAACGACGGGCGCCGGAGCCACCGAGCCGACCTCCCCGGCGTAGTTGGGGGAATCCACCGCGACCCCGTGGTAGTCGAAGAACTGGGAGATCCCGAGCCCGATCGCGGCCGCGATTCCGACGAAGGCGACCGTGGGCAGCGGGGTGACGTGCCGCCGCAAGCCGCGCCCCGTGGCGGTGGCCACCACCCTCGCTCGGCGCGCGAGCCAGCCGGCGGCGACCTGCCCGAGCTCCGAGAGCAGCGCGATCAGGGCAGCGAACAGCTTGATCACGAACAGCAGGGCGCCCGTTATGTACGGGGCCAGCCAGGCGACGAAGCGGGCCGCGGGCGCCACCACCGGGCGAAGCTTCCTTGCCTCCGCGCGGCGCCTTCGGGAGAGCGCGCGGCCCTCCTGGCGGGTGCGCTCGGTGAGCTCATCGAGGCTGAGAGGCCGCTTGCGGTCCTCCGGGCTCATGCCTGGCTCCTACCTGGGAGCCCTCGGACCGCTGCTATCATCGTCCGTCGCTCGGGGGTGCCCCCAAAGGGCCCCGTGGGCGTTAACCGTTTCGATGGAGAACGGCGCGACATAGGAGAAGTTCGGGTCGAAGAGACGCTTTGCGCTCGGGCCCGTAAGGGCCTTTTTTCTGCGCGAATACCGAACTCAGACTAACCGTTCCGCCCCTCCGTCACGCCAGTACGACCGAGAGCGACCAAGAGGATCATGCCCAGAAGCTTCCCGCTAGAGAAGACGCGCAACATCGGCATCATGGCCCACATCGATGCCGGCAAGACGACGACCACCGAGCGCATCCTCTACTACACCGGTCGTACCCACAAGATGGGCGAGGTCCACGAGGGCGCTGCCGTCATGGACTGGATGGAGCAGGAGCAGGAGCGCGGCATCACCATCACCTCCGCGGCGACCGCCTGCGAGTGGCAGGACCATCGGATCAACATCCTCGACACGCCTGGGCACGTCGACTTCACCGTCGAGGTGGAGCGCAGCCTGCGGGTGCTCGACGGCGCGATCGCGCTGTTCGATTCCGTCGCGGGCGTGGAGCCGCAGTCGGAGACGGTCTGGCGCCAGGCCGACAAGTACCGGGTTCCACGCATCGCCTACGTCAACAAGATGGACCGCACGGGTGCGGACTTCTTCCGGGCGGTCGAGACGATGCGGGACCGCCTCGGCGCCCATCCCCTCCCGATCCAGATCCCGATCGGGCAGGAGTCGGATTTCAGCGGCGTCGTCGACCTGATCGAGAACAAGGCGCTGGTCTGGAAGGACGAGCTCGGCACCGAGTTCGAGTACGTGGACATTCCCGAGGATCTAGTCGACCTGGCACACGAGCACCGCACGCACCTGATCGAGGCTTGTGCCGACTACGACGACGAGCTCATGGAGGCCTACCTCAACGACGAGGAGATCCCCCACGAGCGGATCGCGAAGTCACTCCATCGCGCCACCCTCGACATCAAGGTCACGCCGGTCCTCTGTGGCTCATCCTTCAAGAACAAGGGCGTCCAGCCGCTCCTCGACGCGATCATCGAGCTGCTGCCCTCGCCGCTCGAGGTCCCCGCGATGAAGGGTCTCGAGCCGGCCAAGAAGGGCGAGAACGGCGAGCGTGCCGAGGCCGAGCGGCCCGCCGACGACAACGCGCCGTTCGCCGCCCTCGCCTTCAAGGTGATGGCCGATCCCTACGTCGGCAAGCTGACCTACTTCCGCGTCTACTCGGGCAAGCTCTCCGCGGGCAGCCGCGTGCTGAACGCCTCGTCGGGCCGCACCGAGCGCATCGGGCGCCTGCTGATGATGCACGCCAACCATCGCGAGGAGATCGAGGAGTGCTTCGCGGGCGACATCCTCGCCGGCGTCGGCCTCAAGCAGACTTCAACGGGTGACACCCTGTGCGCCCCGGATGCGCCGATCGAGCTCGAGCAGATCGAGTTCCCCGAGCCGGTCATCGCCGTGGCCATCGAGCCCAAGACGAAGGCCGACCAGGAGAAGCTTTCGGAGAGCCTCGCCAAGCTCGCGGAGGAGGACCCGACCTTCCAGGTCGAGTCCGACGAGGAGACGGGGCAGACCCTGATTCACGGGATGGGCGAGCTCCATCTCGAGGTGATCGTCGATCGCATGCTGCGCGAGTTCTCGGTCGACGCCAACGTCGGCCGCCCGCAGGTCGCCTACCGCGAGACGATCCGCGAGCCCGTGCAGAAGGTCCAGGGCCGCTTCGTCCGCCAGACCGGTGGCCGCGGCCAGTACGGGCACGCCGTGATCAACGTCGAGCCGGCTCCCGGAGAGGGCTTCGACTTCATCAACAAGATCAAGGGCGGCACCATCCCCTCCGAGTTCATCCCGTCGGTCGAAGCGGGGATCGAGGAGGCGCTGCAGTCGGGCGTCAAGGCCGGCTATCCGATGGTCGACGTGCGGGTCGAGCTGATCGACGGCTCCTACCACGACGTCGATTCCTCGGAGATGGCCTTCAAGGTCGCCGGTTCCATGGCGGTCCAGGAGGCCGCCCGCAAGGCCAAGCCCGTGCTGCTCGAGCCGGTGATGTCGGTCGAGGTGGTCACGCCCGAGGAGTTCCTCGGCGACGTGATCGGCGACCTCTCCCGCCGTCGCGGCAAGGTCCAGGGCCAGGAGCCCCGCGGCAATGCGCTCGCCGTGGAGGCCTTCGTGCCGCTGGGGGAGATGTTCGGGTACGCGACGGACCTGCGGTCATCGACTCAGGGCCGGGCCAGCTACACGATGCAGTTCGAGCGCTACGAGGAAGTGCCCAAGAACATCGAGGACGAGATCGTCGAGCATCGCTCTGGCGAGCCCGTGGGAGCCGGTGCCTAAGCCGTTTGCTGGCTATATTCCCCAGGTTGGTCAGCAACCGAACCAACTTCCGCAAAACCCACTTAAAGACCCCAACTAGACCCCCCAAAGGAGCGAGATGTCCAAGGAGAAGTTCGATCGCGATAAGCCGCACGTCAACGTCGGCACCATCGGCCATGTCGATCACGGCAAGACCACGCTGACAGCCGCGATCACCAAGACGCTCGCCGACAAGGGCGGCACCGACGTGAAGACGTTCGAGGAGATCGACAACGCGCCCGAGGAGAAGGAGCGCGGGATCACGATCGCCACCTCGCACGTCGAGTACGAGACCGACAACCGGCACTACGCCCACGTCGACTGTCCCGGCCACGCCGACTACGTCAAGAACATGATCACGGGCGCCGCCCAGATGGACGGCGCGATCCTGGTGGTCTCGGCGCCCGACGGCCCGATGCCGCAGACGCGCGAGCACATCCTGCTGGCGCGCCAGGTGAACGTCCCCTACGTGGTCGTCTACCTGAACAAGGTCGACATGGTCGACGACGAGGAGCTGCTCGAGCTGGTCGAGGAGGAGGTCCGCGACCTGCTCACCGAGTACGAGTTCCCGGGCGCCGACGTTCCCATCATCAAGGGCTCGGCGCTGAAGGCGCTCGAGGGAGACGAGGAGGCCAAGCAGTCGATCATCGACCTGGCCGCCGCGCTCGACGAGTACATCCCGGAGCCTGAGCGCGACCTCGACAAGCCCTTCCTGATGCCGGTCGAGGACGTTTTCTCGATCACCGGGCGCGGCACCGTCGCGACCGGCCGCGTCGAGCAGGGCGTCGTCAACACCAGCGACGAGGTCGAGATCGTCGGGATCACCGACACCAGCAAGACGGTCGTCACCGGCGTCGAGATGTTCCGCAAGATCCTCGACGAGGGGCGTGCCGGCGACAACATCGGCGCCCTTTTGCGAGGCACCAAGCGCGAGGAGATTCAGCGCGGCCAGGTGCTCTGCAAGCCTGGCTCGATCACGCCCCACACGAAGTACAAGGCGGAGGTCTACTGCCTGAAGAAGGAGGAGGGCGGCCGCCACACTCCGTTCGTCTCCGGCTATCGGCCGCAGTTCTACTTCCGCACGACCGACGTCACCGGCGTCGTCAAGCTCCCCGACGGCCGCGAGTTCGTGGCGCCGGGTGAGAACGCCGAGATGGAGGTCGAGTTGATTCAGCCGATCGCAATGGACCAGGGCCTCCGGTTCGCGATTCGAGAGGGCGGGCGAACCGTCGGCTCGGGTGTCGTTACCGAGGTAGTCGAATAGCTCCAGGACGGGCCCCCTCGGGGGCCCGTCGTTAGTAGTACGGCCCTCCCACCAGGGCAAAGGGCCCGGACAACTGCAAGACATACGACCAGGGCGCGGCCCTTATCCACCGGGGCGGCGCCCTAGCTGCGCGAAGAGAGCAGAACGAAATGGCTTCACTGACATCAGGAAAGATCAGGATCCGTCTGAAGGCGTACGACCACGACGCCATAGACCGGGCTGCCCAGGAGATCGTCGGAACGGCCGAGCGGACCGGCGCGACCGTCGCCGGGCCGATCCCGCTGCCGACCGACAAGCACGTCTACTGCGTGATCCGCTCTCCCTTCAAGGACAAGGACTCGCGCGAGCACTTCGAGATCCGCACGCACAAGCGGCTGATCGACATTCACCAGCCAACCCCGAAGACCGTCGACGAGCTGCAGCGGATGGAGACTCTCCCCGCGGGCGTCGACGTGGAGATCCGGTTGTGAGCGCGATCGTCGGCAAGAAGCTGGGCATGACCAAGGTCTTCCTGGAGGACGGCTCGGCGGTGCCGGTGACCGTGATCGAGGCGGCGCCTAACAAGGTGACGGCGATCCGCAAGGCCGACCGCGACGGCTACGACGCCGTCCAGCTCGCCGCGATCCCGGTGGCGGAGGACAGGCTCACCAAGGCCGAGGCTGGTCACCTGAAGAAGGCCGGGGCGTCCGGGATGCGCACGCTGGTCGAGTTCCGGGACGCCGAGGTATCTACGTCCAAGGAGGTTGCCGCCCCCGCAGCCGGCGGCGACCAAGAGGCTTCCGCTGACGAGGACGCCGCCGCGAAGGAGGCGGCTTCTGATGGCGAAGCCGGCCCGAAGATCGGCGACGAAGTCACGGTGACCAGCTTCGAGCCGGGCCAGCAGGTGAAGGTCTCGGCGGTCTCGATCGGCAAGGGCTTCCAGGGCACCATCAAGCGCCACAACTTCAGCCGGGGACCGGAGACACACGGCTCCCACAACGTCCGCGCCCCGGGTTCGGTCGGCGCCAGCGCCGATCCCGCCCGCGTCTTCAAGGGCATGCGCATGCCGGGCCAGATGGGCTCGCGCCGGGTGACCCAGCGCGGCGCCCATGTGGTCGAGGTCGATGCCGAGCGCAACCTGCTGCTGATCCGCGGCTCGGTGCCCGGCGGCAAGAACGCCACCGTGGAGGTGCGCAGCGATGGCTGAGGCACCAACAAAAGCGGCGGCCACAAAAACCGCCGCCGGACCTAAGGCAACTCAGCTCGGCAAGCAGGCCAAGGCCGACCTGCCGAAGGAGATCTTCAGCGAGCCGTTCCACGAGGCGCTCGTCTACGAGGCGGCCCGCGCCGACCTGGCCGCGCGCCGCCGGGGGACGCACTCCAGCCTGACCCGCGGCGAGGTGGCGATGACCACCGCCAAGGCATGGCGCCAGAAGGGCACCGGTCGCGCTCGCGCCGGCGCGCTCAGCGTGCCGCACCGCTACGGCGGCGGCGCGGCGTTCGGGCCCAAGCCACGGCACTACACGGTCAAGGTCAACCGCAAGGCGCGCCGGAAGGCGCTCCGCGCCGCCCTCACCGTCCACGCAGAGCGTGGCACGGTCGCCGTCCTGGACGGCTCGGGCTTCAGCGATCCCGCCACCAAGCAGGCTGCCACCGCCCTGCAGAAGTGGGGGGCCGATCTCCCGACGCTTGTCGTGATCTCGTCGGATGAGGACGCGGTCGCAAAGAGCTTTCGCAACATCGAGGGCGTCACCGTCGCGCAGGCCGGTGCCGCGGGCGTGGCCGACGTCATGGGGGCCACCTCACTGGTCATCACCGAGGCCGCACTGGACCAGCTGAAGGGCAGGGCTGTCTGATGGACCCGCGCCAGGTGATCATCCGGCCCGTCGTCTCGGAGAAGAGCTATGCCCTGATGGCCGAGGGCAAGTACACGTTCCGGGTTCACGACCGGGCTCACAAGCTGCAGATCGCCCACGCGGTCGAGGAGATCTTCGACGTCCACGTGCGCGCGGTGCGCACCTCCAAGGTGAAGTCCAAGCCGAAGCGGCGCGGGCTGCACTCGGGCCGCTCGCGCTCGTGGAAGAAGGCGGTTGTGCAGCTCGCGGCCGGCGAGCGGATCGAGCTGTTCGAGGGCGCGGCGGTGGAGGGCTAACCCATGGCCAATCGCAAGACCAGACCGACGAGTCCCGGCCGGCGCTTCGGCACCTACCCCATCCGCGAGGAGCTCAGCGGGGCCGAGCCCGCCAAGGGGCTGACCAAGGGCAAGACGTCCTCGGGCGGCCGCAACTCCAAGGGCCGCGTCACCGCGCGACATCGCGGCGGCGGCGCGAAGCGCCGCTACCGGCGCATCGACTTCAAGCGCACCAAGGACGGGATCCCGGCTCGCGTGGCATCCATCGAGTACGACCCCAACCGCTCCGCGAGCATCGCGCTGCTCAACTACGCCGACGGCGAGAAGCGCTACATCCTCGCCCCGCAGGGCCTTCGCGTCGGCGCCGAGATCGTCTCCGGCGAGGGCGCCGACATCGCCCCGGGGAACTCGCTGCCGCTGGCCCGGATTCCGACCGGCACCGTGGTGCACAACGTCGAGTTGATCCCCGGCCAGGGCGGGAAGCTCGGTCGCTCCGCGGGCACCGCGATCCAGGTGGTCGCGAAGGAGGGCGTGATGGTCAGCCTCCGCCTGCCCTCGTCCGAGGTCCGCATGGTGCGGGGCGAGTGCCGCGCCACCGTCGGCACCATCTCGAACGCCGAGCACCAGAACGTGAAGATCGGCAAGGCCGGCCGCAACCGTCACAAGGGCAAGCGCCCGCAGACCCGTGGAGTCGCCATGAACCCCGTCGACCATCCGCACGGCGGCGGCGAGGCTCATCACACGCCCGGCGGCCACCCGGTCACCCCGTGGGGCAAGCCGACGCTCGGCTACCGAACTCGCAAGAAGGGCAAGCGCTCGGATGACCTGATCGTGCGCGGCCGCCGTCGAGGAAAGAGGAAGTAATGGGACGTTCGACCAAGAAGGGCCCGTGGGCCGAGGAGCGGCTGATGAAGCGCGTTGCCGCCATGAACGAGTCGGGCCAGAAGCAGATGCTGAAGACCTGGTCGCGCCACTCGACGATCTTCCCCGAGATGGTCGGGCACACGATCGCCGTCCACGACGGCCGCAAGCACGTGCCGGTCTACATCTCGGAGTCGATGGTGGGACACAAGCTCGGGGAGTTCGCGCCGACCCGCACCTTCCGCGCCCACTCGGGCGCCGGGACGGCGAGCGAGAGGGAATAGCGCATGGCTGACGAGAAGAACACAGAGAAGGATCAGGCGAAGAAGCCAGCGGCGAAGAAGCCCGCAGCGAAGCCGAAGGCCGCCGCGAAGCCGAAGGCTCCCGCCAAGAAGCCGGCTGCCAAGAAGCCGGCAGCCAAGAAGCCCGCTGCGAAGGACACCGCAACCAAGAAGCCGGCAGCGAAGAAGCCTGCCGCCAAGAAGGAGCCTGCCAAGACCGAGGCCAAGCCGAAGGCGAAGCCGAAGCCCAAGACCAGCACAAAGTCGGCGGCCACAAAAACCGCCGCCGGATCATCGGATCGCCCGGTCGTCAACGCCAGCGCCCGCTTCGTCCGCGTGGCGCCGCGCAAGGCCCGCCTGGTCGCCGACCAGGTCCGCGGCATGCCGCTGGAGGACGCCATCCCCCTGCTCCGCTTCTCGACGCGCAGCGCCGCCCAGGACATCCGGAAGCTGATCGAGTCGGCCGCGGCCAACGCGGAGACGAACCACGACCTGGTCGCGGACGACCTTCTGATCAAGGACATCCACGTCGACGAGGGACCCACGCTGCGCCGCTACCGGCCGCGGGCGCTGGGACGCGCGACGAGGATCAACAAGCGAACCAGCCACATCGCCGTGGCGCTGACGCCGGAGGACTAGAGGGCACGATGGGACAGAAGATCCACCCAGAGGGATTCCGGGTCGGCTACATCCACGACTGGAAGTCGAATTGGTACAACGACCGCGAATTCGCGGACTACCTCAACGAGGACCTGGAGATCCGCTCGCATATCGAGAACAAGCTCTCGCATGCGGGTCTCTCCAAGATCACGATCAAGAAGGGCTCCGGCGAGGTCGAGGTCGACATCTCAACCGCACGCCCCGGAATCGTGATCGGCAAGTCCGGGACGGAGGTCGACGCCCTCCGCCGCGAGCTCCACAAGCTCACCGGCAAGCCCGTCAAGGTCAACATCAAGGAGATCAAGCGGCCGGAGCTTGACGCCAAGCTGGTCGCGCAGTCGATCGCCGAGCAGCTCCAGAACCGCGTGGCCTTCCGCCGCGCGATGAAGCGCGCACTGACCTCCGCCATGCGCTCCGGCGCCAAGGGCGTGAAGGTTCAGGTCTCCGGACGGCTGGGCGGCGCCGAGATGGCGCGAACCGAGGGCTACTCCGACGGCCGCGTGCCCCTGCACACCCTGCGCGCCGACATCGACTACGGCTTCATCGAGGCCAAGACGACGACCGGCAGGATCGGCGTCAAGTGCTGGATCAACAAGGGCGAGGTCATGCCCGAGGGCTTCCGCTCCGAGCAAGCGGAGGACGGTGACCGCTGATGCTGATGCCGAAGCGGGTTCGCTACCGCAAGCAGATGCGTGGACGCCGCCGGGGCTACTCCAAGGGAGGAACCACGGTGGCCTTCGGCGAGTACGGCCTCAAGGCACTCGACCGGGGCTGGATCACCAACCGCCAGATCGAGGCTGCCCGAGTCGCGATGACGCGGAAGATCAAGCGCGGCGGCAAGGTCTGGATCAACGTCTTCCCGGACAAGCCCATCACCAAGAAGCCTCTCGAGACCCGGATGGGCTCGGGAAAGGGCAACCCCGAGGGCTGGGTCGCCGTCGTCAAGCCGGGCAAGGTGATGTTCGAGCTGGCCGGTGTCCCCGAGGACCTGGCGAAGGACGCGATGCGTCTCGCCGGGCACAAGCTTCCAATCCGCACCAAGTTCGTCCACCGCGAGGGGGCGGAGCAGCAATCGTGAAGGCTTCCGAGGCGCACAACCTCAAGGACGACGAGCTGCTGGACCGCATCCGCCAGACGCGGGAGGAGCAGTTCGCGCTGCGCCTTCAGCACTCCACCGGAGAGCTGGAGAACACGTCACGGATCACGGCGGTCCGCAAGGACGTCGCCCGGCTGCTGACCGTGGCGAAGGAACGCGGAATCGATCTCGAACACGAGCTGAGGGCCTGATGGCAGACGAAGAGAAGAACGAAGAGCAGCAGAACGAAACCCCGGAAGAGACTCCGGCGGAGGAGCCGCAGGCCGAGGAGACTCCGGCCGAGGAGACCCAGGCCGAGGAGACCCCTACCGAGGAGCCCCAGGCGGAGGAGACTCCGGCTGAGGAGGCCCCTGCCGAGGATGCTTCTTCTGATGAGGCCCCCGCGGCCGAGGATGCGGGTCCGGCCGACGACGAGGGCCTCGATTGGAAGGCCCGGCGGCGCCTGGAGCGATCCCGGCGACCGGCCGAGCCGAGCCCTCAGCAGACCCCGGAGGAACGGGCCGCCGCGCGTGGCGAGGCCCGCAAGAAGGCGGCCGGCCGCCGCTCCTCCTACCGGGCGAAGCGCCGCACCAAGAGCGAAGCCGGCACGGGCACACCGCCCGCCGAGCGCCGCTCCGCCGGTCGCAAGACGAGGCAGGGCCGCGTGACCTCCAGCAAGCCGGACAAGACGATCACGGTCGCGATCGAGGTCGCCCGGCGACACCCCCAGTACGAGAAGATCGTCCGCCGCTCGCGCACTCTGCACGCCCACGACGCCCGCAACGAGGCGGGGGAGGGCGACCTGGTCAAGGTCGTCGAGACGAGGCCGCTGTCGAGGACCAAGCGCTGGCGGCTGGTCGAGATCCTCGAGAAGGCGAAGTGAGGTCGGCCGAGTGATCCAGCAGGAATCCAGGCTCAGAGTCGCCGACAACTCCGGCGCCCGCGAGATCCTCTGCATCCGCGTCAAGGGCGGTTCCGATCGCCGCTACGCGCGGATCGGCGACGTGATCACAGCGACCGTCAAGCAGGCGACCCCCCACGGCGGCGTCCGCAAGGGCGAGGTCGTCGAGGCGGTCGTGGTCCGGACTCGAAAGCAGCTCGGGCGCGGCGACGGCACCTACATCGCCTTCGATGAGAACGCGGCGGTGCTGATCGACACCACGGGAGCCCCCCGTGGAACGCGAATCTTCGGCCCGGTCGCCCGCGAGCTGCGCGACAGGAACTTCATGCGGATCGTCTCCCTGGCCCCGGAGGTCCTCTAGCGATGGCCAAGATGCGAATTCGCACGGACGACGACGTGATCGTGACCGGAGGCAAGGACCGCGGCAAGCGAGGCCGCGTGATCCGCACCAATCCGAAGAAGGGCTATGTCTTCGTCGAGGGCCTCAACATGATCAAGCGCCACCAGCGGCCGCGCACGGTCAAGGACGCGCAGAAGGGCGGCGAGGTCGGCGGGATCATCGAGAGGGAGGGCCCGATCCACGTCTCCAACGTGATGCTGCTCGACAAGGAGGACAACAAGCCCACTCGGGTGAGGATCGAGCGCGCCGGCGGCCAGCGCAAGCGCATCGCCGCGAGGACCGGAAGGGACCTCGACTGATGGAAGCCGCGACCGATCAGGCCAAGCAGGCGGCACCGCCGCCCCGGCTGCGCGATCAGTACGAGCAGGAGCTGAAGCCCGAGCTGACCAAGCGCTTCGGGTACTCCAGCCCGATGGCGGTGCCGACCCTCGAGAAGATCACCCTGAACATGGGGCTCGGCGAGGCGAAGCAGAACACGCAGATGCTCGAGGCCGCAACCGAGCAGCTCGCGACGATCGCCGGACAGGCGCCGAGCGTGCGCCGTGCGAAGAAGTCGGTCGCCAACTTCAAGGTCCGCGAGGGCATGCCCGTCGGTGTCGCCGTGACGCTGCGGCGCGCCCGCATGTGGGAGTTCCTCGACCGGCTCACCTCGATCGCCGTGCCGCGGATCCGCGACTTCCGCGGCCTCAACCCCCGCAGCTTCGACGGCCGCGGCAACTACTCGATGGGCATCCGCGAGCAGATCATCTTTCCGGAGATCGATTACGACTCGATCGACGAGGTCCGTGGCCTCGACGTGACGATCACCACCACCGCCCAGACCGACGAGGAGGCGTTCGCCCTGCTCGACGGGCTCGGGATGCCGTTCTCCCAGGAGGGTCGCCCCGGCCAGGAGGACGCCGAGGCCGAGGCCGAGGAGGAGCGTCGCAAGGAGGAGGCCCGCGAGCGGGCCGAGGCCGAGGCGGCCGCGCTCGAGCAGCTCAAGGAGGAGAACCCCGAGGCCTACGCCAAGCCCGAGAAGCCCGAGGAGGGCGAGGAGGGCGAGGAGGGCGCCGAGCGCGCCGAGGGCGGAGAGGCAAGCCAAGGCCGAGGGCGACGGCGGCGACGACCGAAGAGACTTCAAGCGACAAGGAAGAGAGCTGATGGCGAAGACATCCCAAAGGGTCCGGCAGCGCCGCGATCCGAAGTTCAAGACGCGCGGGTACCACCGCTGCCGCCGCTGCGGCAGGCCGCGGGCGTATTTCCGCAAGTTCGGCCTCTGCCGGATCTGCCTGCGCGAGGCCGCGCACAACGGCTACGTGCCCGGCATGACCAAGTCGAGCTGGTAGATGACGGTGACTAAGACCACATCATGCTGACCGACCCGATCTCCGATTACCTGAACCGGATCCGCAACGCGCTCCAGGCCGACCACGAGGAGGTGGAGATTCCCGCCTCGCGGCTGAAGCGCGAGATGACCCGCATCCTCAAGGAGCAGGGATACATCTCCGACTTCAGCGTGGAGCCGGGCCGGGTCGGCGAGGTGATCAAGGTCCGCCTCCGCTATACCGAGGATCGCGACCCCGTGATCAGCGGCATGGACCGGGTCTCGCGCCCGGGACGGCGGCGCTACGTACCGAAGGACGATGTCCCTCGAGTCTTCGGAGGGATGGGCACGACGATCATGTCCACCTCGCGCGGAGTGATGACGGGCCACGAGGCGCGCCAGAGGGGCGTCGGCGGAGAGGTCGTCGCGCACGTCTGGTGAGGAACAGCTGATGAGCCGAATCGGAAGAAAGCCAATCGAGATCCCAGAGGGCGTCGAGATAGACGTCAAGCCCGGCGCTGTCGCCGTCAAGGGCCCCAAGGGGGAGCTCAACCAGGACGTGGATCGGGACATGAAGGTCGCGATCGAGGACGGCACCCTGACCGTCGCCCGGCCCACCGACCGCGGCGAGCATCGCGCCCTGCATGGGCTCACCAGGAGCCTGATCGCGAACATGGTCGAGGGCGTCACAGACGGCTTCGAGCGGCGCCTGGAGATCCAGGGCGTCGGCTACCGGGCGAACCTGAAGGGCAAGAACCTGGAGATGGCGCTCGGGTATTCGCATCCCGTGACGATCGAGGCGCCCGACGGAATCGAGTTCGAGGTCCCGCAGCCCACCGAGGTCATCGTTCGGGGGATCGACAAGCAGCTGGTCGGCGAGACCGCCGCGCGCATCCGCAAGTCCCGCCCACCCGAGCCCTATAAGGGCAAGGGCGTGCGCTACGCCGGCGAGCACGTCGCCCGCAAGGTCGGGAAGAGGGCCTGATGACGGTCCTGACCAAGCCACAGAAGAGGCTCCGGCGCCGCCGCCGCGTGCGCGCACGGATCCGCGGCAGCGCGGAGCGCCCCCGCCTGTCCGTGTACCGCTCCAACCGCGGGGTCTTCGCCCAGCTGATCGACGACGACGCCGGACGCACGGTGGCGTCCGTCTCCTGGACCGAGGCCGACCTTCGCAAGCTGGGATCGATGGAGCAGGCCAAGCGCGTCGGGCAGCTGCTCGCCGAGCGCGGCAAGGCGGCAGGAGTCGAGACCTGCGTCTTCGATCGCGGCGGCTACCGCTTCCATGGCCGAGTCGCGGCGATCGCCGAGGGTGCCCGCGAAGGGGGCCTGAAGTTCTGATGGCCGCCATGGCAAACCCGCTACCTTCGTCGGTTCGATGGCTGTAGAGAGCGTCAGCCCCAAGGGCCTCGACCTGCAGGAGCGGGTGATCGAGATCAACCGCGTCGCCAAGGTGGTCAAGGGCGGCCGGCGCTTCTCGTTCACCGCCCTGGTCGCCGTAGGCGACGAGGACTCCGTGGTCGGGATCGGCTACGGCAAGGCGCGCGAGGTGCCCCTCGCCATCCAGAAGGCGGTGGAGGACGCCCGCAAGAACCTGATCCGAGTGCCCAAGTACGGGCAGACCATCACCCACCGCGTGATCGGCCGCTTCGGAGCGGGCCACGTCGTGCTCCGCCCGGCGAGCCCCGGTACCGGCGTGATCGCGGGCGGCGGCGTGCGCGCCGTGCTTGAGCTCGGCGGGGTGCGGGACGTGCTCACCAAGAGCATCGGCACGCAGAACCCGATCAACCTGGTCAAGGCGACCATGTCGGGCCTCGAGAGCCTGCGCAGGCCGGAGGACGTCGCCAAGCTTCGCGGCATCTCGATACGGGAGGTTCTTGGAGTCGGCAACGGCGCCGCTGCCGAGGCGCAGACCGCGAACGGCAAGGCCGAGGAGAAGGCTGAGAGTCCGGAGCCCGTTACGCCTGAGGCGGTCGCGGAGGAGACAAGCGATGGCTGACGTGGCTCTCAAGCAGGTCCGCTCCTCCAACGGCGCCTCGGGCGTGCAGCGCGACACCCTGCGCTCGCTGAAGCTCGGCCGCATCGGCAAGGAGGCGAAGCACACCGATACGCCCCAGCTCCGGGGAATGATTCGCGCCGTGAGCCATCTGGTGGAGGTCGAGAATGGCTGACGAAAAGAAGGATCAGGTCGGCCTGCACTCGCTGAAGCCCGCTCCCGGATCGCGGCGGCCGCGGAAGCGGCTCGGACGCGGCCCGGGCACCGGCCACGGCAAGACCTCCGGCCGCGGGCACAAGGGCGCGGGAGCGCGCTCGGGCAACAAGCGCAAGACGGGGTACGAGGGCGGCCAGAACCCCATCCACATGCGGATGCGCAAGCTACGCGGGCCGCACAAGAAGATGTCGATGCCCTTCGAGAAGTTCCGGACGCAGACCCAGCCGGTCAATCTCTCCGACCTCGACTCCCGCTTCAAGGCGAATGACGAGGTGACACCGGAGTCGCTGCGCGCCGCCGGCCTCGCCAAGCGGCGCCACCCGGTGAAGATCCTGGCCCGCGGCGAGATCTCCAAGAAGCTCACCGTCAAGGCGCACGCCTTCAGCGCCCAGGCCAAGGAGAAGATCGAAGCCGCCGGCGGCAGCGCCGAGGTCATCTGATGCTCCAGACCGTTCTCAATGCGTTCACGGTCCAGGAGATCCGCAAGAAGCTGATCTTTACGGCGGCGATCCTCGCTCTCTACCGGCTTGGGGCCTACATCCCCTCGCCCGGCGTGGACGCGCAGGCGATCAAGGACGGGGTGAGCGGCGTGGGCGGCTCGAACATCCTCGGCTTCCTCAACCTCTTCTCGGGCGGGAGCCTCTCGAGGCTGTCGCTGTTCGCGCTGGGCATCATGCCCTACATCACGGCCTCGATCATCCTGCAGCTCCTGACGGTGGTCGTGCCCTCGCTGGAGCGGCTCCAGAAGGAGGGCGAGGTCGGGCAGCAGAAGATCACCCAGTACACCCGCTACCTGACCGTGATCCTCGCCTTCGCCCAGTCCCTGGGCTACGTCTTCCTGTTCACGTCGGGCAGCTTCAGCGCGGGCGGCGCCAGCATCATCGGCGAGCGGACCTTCCCGAAGGTCTTCCTGATCGTGGTCACGCTGACCGCGGGCTGCACCGTCCTGATGTGGATGGGCGAGCTGATCACCCAGCGCGGGATCGGCAACGGGATCTCGCTGATGATCTTCGCCTCGATCGTCTCCCGGATCCCGAGCGGCCTCGACAAGTGGTGGAACAACCCGGATCAGGTCTTCGTCGTGATGATGCCGTTCATCGCCCTGGCGGTGATCGTGGCGATCGTCTACGTCCAGGAGGGGCAGCGTCGCATCCCCGTGCAGTACGCCAAACGCGTGGTGGGGCGCCGGATGACGTCCGGCGGCTCGACCTACTTACCTCTGCGCGTCAACATGGCCGGCGTGATCCCGGTGATCTTCGCGGCCTCGATCATGGCCTTCCCCCCGACCATCGGGCAGATGATCAACACGCCCGCCGCGCTCGACTTCGCTGCGTTCTTCAGTCCCAACAGCTGGCACTACGTGGTCGGCGAGGTGTTCTTCATCATCATCTTCACCTACTTCTACACGGCGGTCACCTTCAACCCGGTGGACCAGGCCGACAACCTGAAGAAGTACGGCGGGTTCATCCCCGGCGTGCGACCAGGGCGACCTACCGCCGAATACCTGGACAGGATCCTGTCCAGGCTCACCTTCCCCGGCGCCCTCTACCTGGGCGCGGTCGCGGCGCTGCCGACGATCCTGATCAGCCAGACGTCGGCCAACTTCTTCTTCGGCGGGACCTCGATCCTGATCGTCGTCGGTGTGGCTCTCGACACGGTCAAACAGCTCGAAGCGCAGCTGATGATGCGCAACTACGAGGGCTTCCTGAAGTGACGCGCGCGACCGGGTGCCGGGCTTGCCCGAGCTGAACCTAATCCTGCTCGGCCCGCCAGGCAGCGGGAAGGGAACACAGGGGGAGCGGCTGCGCGAGGACTTCCGGCTGCCGTACTTCGCGACCGGCGACATCCTGCGCGCCGCGGTCAAGGACGAGACCGAGATCGGCAAGCAGGCCAAGGACTACATGGACCGGGGCGACCTCGTCCCCGACGAGGTGATCATCGGCGTGATCGCCGAGCGTCTGCAGACCGAGGAGGCGGCGGACGGCTTCGTCCTCGACGGCTTTCCCCGCACCGTGCCCCAGGCCGAGGCGCTCGACGCCAAGATGCGCGAGCTGCGGCGCGAGATGACGGCGGCCGTGCTGATCGAGGTCTCCGAGGAGGAGGTCCTCCGCCGGCTCGGTGGCCGTCGCACCTGCGAAAAGGACCCAACCCACATCTACCACGTCGAGTTCGACCCTCCGAAGGAGGAGGGCGTCTGCGACCTCGATGGCGGCAAGCTGATCGTTCGCGATGACGACAAGCCCGACGTGATCAAGAATCGCCTCGCGCAGTACCGCGAGAAGACCGAGCCGCTGATCGACTACTACGAGGAGCGTGGCATCCTCCATCGGACCGACGGCGAGCGTCCGCCGGAAGAGGTGGAGGAGCGGATCCACGGCATCCTCGCGACCCTCCGGCGCGAGGACGAAATGGAAATATGAGAGGGACCGGACCATGTATCGCGGCATGATCATCCGCAAGACCTCCGAGCAGATCGACGCAATGGCCGAGGCCGGGAAGATCCAGGCGCGCTGCCTGCGGATGCTCCGCTCGAATGCCCGGCCCGGCGTCACCACCAAGGAGCTGGACGAGGCGGCGGAGAAGTTCATCCGCTCACAGGGCGCCGTTCCCTCGTTCAAGGGCTACCGGGGCTTTCCTGGCTCGATCTGCACCTCGCCGAACTCGATGGTGGTCCACGGCATCCCGGGCCCCTACGAGCTGCGCCGGGGGGACATCCTCTCGATCGACGTCGGTGTCACCTACGAGGGCTGGGTCGCCGACGCGGCGATCACCGTCCCAATCGGCGAGGCCCCGCCCGAGGCCGAGCCGCTGCTGACGACTACGCGCGACGCCCTCTTCGAGGGCATCGCCCAGGCGGTGAAGGGCAACCACCTCAGCGATATCTCCCACGCAGTCCAGCAGCGTGTCGAGCGAGACAGCCTCTCGATCATTCGCACGCTCGTGGGGCACGGGATCGGCCGCGACATGCACGAGGATCCGCAGATCCCGAACTTCGGCGATCCGGGCAAGGGACCGGAGCTGGAGATCGGCATGGTGCTCGCGATCGAGCCGATGGTGAACGCCGGCGGCGCCGACGTCCGGATGGGCTCGGACGGCTGGGCCGTCTACTCGCAGGACGACTCCCTGGCCGCGCACTTCGAGTTCACGGTGGCCATCACCGAGGACGGCCCGCGCGTCCTCACCCCCTGGCACCTGGACTGACTTCCAGGCATGGCCCAGGCACGCACGCTGCTAACATTGCACGCGTCGGTTCACGCCTGCGTGGCCGACGTTTTTCACGCCTGTAGGCCCGACTCCTGGGGCCCGTGGGCTCACTCCCAGTCAGATACGACCCCATTGAGAGAAGGGGAATGAAGGTCCGAGCGTCCGTAAAGCCCATGTGTGAGAAATGCAAGGTGATCCGCCGCGGCGGCGCGGTCCTCGTGATCTGCCCGAATCCCCGTCACAAGCAGAGGCAGGGTTGATCTGATGGCGCGCATCGCGGGAGTCAACCTCCCCCTCAACAAGCGGGCCGAGGTCGGCCTCACCTACGTCTTCGGGATCGGCCGCTCCACGGCCAACGAGATCCTGAAGGAGACGGGCGTCGACCCCAACACCGCGGTCAAGGACCTGACCGAGGACGAGATCGTCAAGCTGCGCGACGCGGTCGAGAACCGCGAGGTCGAGGGCGACCTGCGCCGGGAGCGCTCCCAGAACGTCAAGCGCCTTCAGGAGATCGGTTCCTACCGGGGCCTCCGCCATCGCCGCGGGCTGCCGGTCCGGGGCCAGCGCACCAAGACCAACGCGCGCGGCCGCAAGGGCCCGCGCCGGATGAGCGTTGCGGGCCGCAAGAAGGCCCCGCAGCCCAAGTGAGCCGGGGAGGAATCCGCTAGATGGCAGCTCCGAAGAAGGGTCGCTCGCGCCGCAAGGTCCGCAAGAACGTCACCTACGGCCAGGCCCACATCAAGACTTCGTTCAACAACACCATCGTCACCCTCACCGACCCCGAGGGCAACGTGATCGCCTGGGAGTCCGCCGGCAGCGCCGGGTTCAAGGGCTCGCGCAAGTCGACCCCGTTCGCCGCTCAGGTGACCGCCGACGCGGCCGCCAAGAAGGGCATGGAGCACGGGCTCGAGAAGGTCGAGGTCTTCGCCAAGGGCGCCGGATCGGGCCGTGAGACCGCGATCAGGTCGCTGCAGGCCGCAGGCCTCGACGTGACGACGGTGAAGGACGTGACGCCGCAGGCCCACAACGGGTGCCGTCCCCGCAAGCGGAGGCGCGTCTGATGGCCCGCGACACCGGTGCCCAGTGCAAGCAGTGCCGCCGCGAGGGACAGAAGCTGTTCCTGAAGGGCTCTCGTTGCTTCACCGACAAGTGCGGTGTCGAGCGCCGCTCCTATCCGCCGGGCGAGCACGGCCGCGGCCGCATGCGGCAGTCCGAGTACCGGGCGCAGCTGCGCGAGAAGCAGAAGGCCAAGCGCTACTACCAGGTGCTCGAGAAGCAGTTCGCGACTTACTACGACAGGGCCAGCCGGCAGGAGGGCGTCACGGGCGAGAACCTGCTGCGGCTGCTCGAGTGCCGCCTGGACAACGTCCTGGTGCGGCTCGGCTTCGCGGCCTCCCGCCGCCAGGCCCGCCAGCTGGTCAGTCACGGCCACTGGACCGTGAACGGCCGCCGTGTCGACATTCCCTCGTACCAGGTGAAGCCGGACGACGTGATCACCATCAAGCCGAACAGTGCATCAACGGATGTGGTGCGCAACGCGACCGAGCTCACGTCCGGAGTGCCGGCCTGGCTGCAGGCGGACCACGATTCGCTCAACGCAAAGGTGCTGAGGCTCCCTGAGAGGAGCGAGATCTCAGCCCCCGTCGAGGAACAGCTCATCGTCGAGCTGTACTCGAAGTAACCCCCCAGAGAAGGAAGTAGATACCTGATGGAAGCAATGACCACCCTGCCAGATTTCCAAGTGCCCAAGATCGCGGGCGAGGATGCCGAAGAGAACAAGGGCACCTTCACCATCGAGCCCCTCGACAAGGGCTTCGGATACACCTTCGGCAACAGCCTGCGGCGCGTGCTGCTCTCGTCGCTGGGCGGAGCCGCGATCACCAGCGTCCGCATCGAGGGGGTGGCGCATGAGTTCTCGACCATCCCGGGTCTGAAGGAGGACGTCACCGACCTGGTCCTGAACCTCAAGGACATCGTGGTGCGGATGCATACCGATGCCGACGAGGTCGAGACCCCGCTGGTCGCCACCGGCCCCGGCGAGGTCAAGGCAAAGGACATCGACCTCCCCGCGGGCGTCGAGATCCTCAACCCCGAGGCGCCGATCGCCACGCTCGAGAAGAAGACCAAGCTCGAGATGTACCTGACGATCGGACGTGGTCGCGGCTACTCGCCGGCGGACGAGAACAAGTCCGAGGACAAGCCGATCGGCGTAGTGCCGATCGACTCGATCTTCTCGCCGATTCGCCGCGCCGCGTATTCGGTCGACTCCGCCCGCGTCGGGCAGAGGACGGACTTCGACAAGCTCACGCTCGAGGTCGAGACCGATGGCTCCATCGAGCCCGGTGCGGCGTTGCGCGAGGCCGCCGAGATCCTGATCAAGAGCCTGGCGATCTTCACCACCGCCGACCGCGTCGACGAGCTGCGGGGCGAGGGAGCGATCGCCGCGGCGGACGGTGGCGGTGGCGGCGGCGAGGCCGCGGCGGTCCCGGGCGCCGATGGGCTCGACGAGATCCTGATCGAGGAGCTCGAGCTCGGAGTGCGCTCCTACAACTGCCTGAAGCGAGCCGGCATCCAGACCGTCGGCGAGCTGGTGCGGAAGTCGGAGTCGGAGCTCAACGCGATCCCGAACTTCGGTCGCAAGTCGATCGAGGAGGTCCAGGAGACCCTCCGCGCACGCGGCCTCTCGCTGCGGGCGGACTAGGGCAACTAGAGTTCCCCGCCGGAGCAGTTAAGTGAGGCACCAGCGCAAGAGAGCAAAGCTGAGCCGTGACGCGGCTCATCGCAACTCGATGCTTCGCACGATGTCGAAGCAGCTGATCGAGCACGAGCGGATTCGGACGACCCAGCCGAAGGCGAAGGCGCTGAAGCCGGAGTTCGAGAAGCTGATCACGCTCGCGAAGAAAGGCGACCTGCACGCCCGCCGGCAGGCGCTCTCAGAGCTCCACAACGACAAGTTCGCGGTCCACAAGCTATTCACGGAGATCGCGCCGCGTTACGAGAGCCGTCCCGGTGGCTACACCCGCATCGTCAAGCTCGGCCCGCGTCGGAGCGACTCGGCCGAGATGGTCTTTCTCGAGCTCGTCTGAGCGTCAGGCCCGGCGATTCGGGCTGACGGCGATCATGAAGCCGATCATCGTCATGATGATCACGCCGAGCACGAGCCACTGGGCCCAGCTCTCGATCGTCGCCACCGCGACCACGCAGAGCGCGATGCCCACGATCAGGGCGATCACGTTGTAGATCCTGGCGCCCTTCTCGGAGCCTCGGCGGATCCCCTCGCCGCCCGCAAGCAGATCGCTCCGCTCGTACTGGGAGCGCTGGGTGATGTCGGTGTTGGCCATTCTCTCCTCCTCCGCTGTTAGGCCGAACCCTACGCTCCCGGCCGGAGCTGCTCCGTGAACCTAGTCACAGCCATCATGTGCCCCGTCGGTTGGGGCTGACCGCAATCATGAAGCCGATGACGGTCACGACGATCGCAGCCAGCACGACCCACTGAGCCCAGCTGTCGATCGTCTCGACCGCGATTCCTGCCCCGACGATGCCGAGCACGATCGCGACCACCTCGTAGATCTCCATGCCTGCCTTGCTCGGCCCGTGGCCGAACAGCTCCTGGCGCGCCTCGTCGTGCGAGATCGACGCTGGTTCATCCGAGCCGGGCAGGGCCATCGCTTTGTAGTGTCGCGCACTTATGGCCACCGTGCGAATGAATCTCGCCTACCACGGCGCCGGGTTCGCCGGCTGGGCGGCGCAACCCGGGTTGCGGACGGTTCAGGGTGAGCTGGAGGCGGCCCTGGAGCGGATGCTGGGCGGGCGTGCGTCGCTGACCGTGGCCGGCCGAACCGACGCGGGTGTGCACGCCTGGGCCCAGGTCGCGAGTCTGAGCCTCGACGCCGAGCCTCCCGATGAGCTGGGAAGGGCGCTCAATTCGCTCACCGGCCCCGACCTGGCGGTGATCGCCGCCGAGCCGGCCCCAGACGGCTTCGATGCGCGGCGGGACGCCCGCTCGCGCACCTACTGCTACCGCGTGCTCACCGAGCGGGTTCCGAATCCCTTCGAGGCCGGGATCTCGCTCTTCTGGCCGCATCGAGTCGACCGCCGTGCGCTGGCGGATTGCGCGGACGCGCTGCTCGGCACGCACGACTTCACCGCCTTCACGCCGACCCAGACCGAGCACGTCCGCTTCGAGCGCAACATCCTGAGGGCCGAATGGCACGAGAAGCCGGCGGTGCTGGGCCAGGGCACGGTGCTTGAGCTCTGGATCGAGGCCGACGCCTTCATGCGCAACATGGTTCGCGTCCTGGTGGGGACCATGCTCGAGGTGGCCGGGGGACGGCGCTCGCTCGATGACTTCGGGTCGCTGCTGATGGGTGCGCCGCGCGAGCGGGCCGGGGATACGGCGCGTGCGCACGGCCTGCACCTGGCGGACGTCCGATACTGATCCGACACCCGGCCGGCGGCGTAGGAACCTCTGAAATCCGAGTCAGTTAGGCTTACCTAATCCCATGGGCACGTTTGTGATCACATTGAGAGAGGGCTTCGAGGCGACCTTGATCGTCGGCCTGATCCTCGCCTACCTCGCCAAGACCGGCCAGCGCGAGCAGGCGGCCGCCGTCTGGTGGGGCGTCGCCGCGGCGGCGCTCACCAGCTTCGCGATCGGGGCGACGCTGTTCCTCTCGGTTGGCGAGCTACAGGGGACCAGCGAGATGGTCTACGAGGGCGCGACGATGATCTTCGCGGCCGCCCTGGTGACCTGGATGGCCTTCTGGATGCGCAAGCAGGCGGCCACGATCGGCTCCCACCTGCGGGAGCAGGTCAGCGAGTCGCTTCGCACCGGCGGGGCGATCGGCCTCGCCACGGTCGCGTTCGTCGCCGTGGCGCGGGAGGGGCTGGAGACGGCCCTCTTTCTCTTCGCCTCGACCGAGAACTCCGGACCCATGATCGCGGTCGCCGGCGGAGGCCTGGGACTGGTGGCCGCCGTGGGCCTCGGCGTAGCCTTCTATCGCGGCGCCCTGCGGCTCGACCTGAGCAAGTTCTTCACTGTCACGAGCCTGCTCGTGATCGCATTCGCCGCGTATCTGATCTACGGCGGCCTCCACGAGTTCGGCGAGGCGACCGGCAGCGAGGCGCTGGAGGTGGCCGCCCCGGTCGCCGGCGTGCTCTACGGCTGCAGCCTCGCCTGGGTGTACCTGCGCGAGTCGCTTCGGGCGTGGCGACGTTCGGCGCCCGCCGAGCCCGCTGAGTCTCAGGCGTAGCGCCGCGTCAACCTAGAATCGGTGGCGGATGCGAGTCCTGATCACCAATGACGACGGGATCGCGGCAACAGGGTTGAACGCCCTGCGCCACGAGCTGCGCAAGATCCCGGATCTCGATGTCCACGTGATCGCGCCGGACTCGAACCGCAGCGCGACCGCCCGCAGCATCACGACCCGCTCGCCCCTCTGGGTTGAGGAGATTCCCTTCGACGACGGCTCCAGCGGTTTCGCGACCGACGGGACGCCGGTCGACTGCGTGCGCTTCGCCGAGCTCGGGCTGGTGGGCGAGCGCCCGGAGCTGATCGTCTCGGGCATCAACCACGGCTCCAATCTCGGGGACGACATCACCTATTCGGGCACGGTGGCCGCGGCCCTGGAGGGGATCGTGCTGGGGATCCCAGCCATCGCGATCTCCCAGCAGTCGGCGGCGCGGGAGATGGACTTCCGCTGGGGCCGCGAGTTCGACTTCTCGGTGGCAGCCGCGTTCGCCGCGGAGCTGGTCAAGCTCGTGGCCGAGGACCCCCTGCCTGCGGACACGTTGCTCAACGTGAACTGCCCGGCCGGCCCGCCTGCCGGGATCGAGGTGACCCACCTCGGCAAGCGCCTTTACAACGACGAGATGAAGCTGGTGGACGAGGATCCCGAGGCGGGCAGGCACCGGTACCAGATCTATGGCTTCGAGCCGTCCTTCGAGGACGAGCCGGGCTCGGACCTCTCGGCGATCGCCGCCGAGCGCATCTCCGTCACCCCCGTCCACTTCGACCTCACCGACCGGCCGAGCCTCGACCGCCTGCGGGACTGGGACTTCGCCGGCATGCTCAACGAGGCGGAAGCGAGGACCACCCCGAACGACGCGGCCGGAGAGGCCTCCACGCGGCGGTGAGCCGGCGCCCCGGACGCGGAGCGGAGGAGGCGCCCTGATGGCGGTCAAGGGGGCAAAGAAGCGGGCCGAGGAGCTCCGGCGGGAGATCGCCAAGCACGATCACCGCTACTACGTGCTCGATGACCCGCTGATCTCGGACACCGACTACGACGACCTCCTGCGCGAGCTGCAGGAGATCGAGGAGGCCAATCCCGAGCTGCTCACCCGGGACTCCCCGACCCAGCGCGTGGGCGGGAAGCCGCTCGAGGGGTTCAAGCAGGTCGAGCACCACGAGCCGATGCTCTCGCTCGGGAATGCCCGCAACGAGGACGAGCTGCGGGCCTGGGCCAAGCGGGTGGAGCGCCGGCTCGAGCGGCTCGACATCTCCGGGCGGGAGATCCGCTATGTCACCGAGCCGAAGGTCGACGGCCTGGCGATCTCGCTCACCTACGAGAACGGGGTGTTCACCCGCGGGGCCACGCGGGGCGACGGGCGCATCGGCGAGGACGTCACGCAGAACCTGCGGACGATCAAGGCGATCCCGCTGAGCATCGAGGACGCCCCCGAGCTGGTCGAGGTCCGCGGCGAGATCTACCTGCCGATCGCGGGGTTCACGAAGGTCAACGAGCAGCGTGCCCAGGACGGGGCGTCCACGTTCGCCAACCCGCGGAACGCCGCGGCCGGGTCACTTCGACAGCTCGACTCAACGATCACCGCGACCAGGCCGCTCTCGATCTGGTGCTACGGCCCGTATGGGGTATCGGACGAGGGACTCCGCCTCCAAAGATTGGATTTCAGGGGAGCCCGACAGCCACTCGGAGTCTCTGGAGTGGCTGAAGGAGCGCGGCTTCAAGGTCAACGACGACATCTCGATCCTGCATGGCGTCGACGAGGTGGCCGAGCGCTGCCGCTGGTGGGAGGGGCGCCGGGACGCGCTCGACTTCGAGATCGACGGCGTCGTCGTCAAGGTGGACGACCGCGGCCTGCAGCGGGAGCTGGGCGTCGCAGGGCGCGAGCCGCGCTGGGCCGTGGCCTGGAAGTTCCCGCCGACGACCGCCACGACCAAGCTCAACAAGATCGTCTGGAACGTCGGGCGCACCGGGCACCTCTTGCCCTTCGCGATGCTCGAGCCCGTGCACGTCAGCGGCGTGACGGTCAGCACGGCCACGCTGCACAACGAGGAGGATCTGGAGCGCAAGGACGTCCGCGAGGGAGATGAGGTGGTCGTCATGAGGGCCGGGGACGTGATCCCGCAGGTCGTCTCACCGATCATCCAGCGCCGCAAGAAGGGCGCACGCAGGTCGAAGCCGCCCAAGAAGTGCCCGCTCTGCGGGACGCCGACCGTGAAGCCGGACGACGGCGTCTTCACGATCTGCCCGAACCGCACGGGCTGCCCCGGCCAGCAGTTCCAGCACGTCAAGCACTTCCGCGGCGCGCTCGAGATCGAGGGTCTCGGCGAGAAGAACGCCTACCGCTTCCTGGAGGAGGGCGTGATCTCGGACGCCGCCGACATCTTCGACCTGACGGCGGAGCGGGTCGCCGAGCTGGAGGGCTTCGGCCAGATCTCGGCGGAGAACCTGATCGAGGAGATCGAGGGCGCAAAGAAGATGCCGTTCTCCCGGGTCCTGTACGCGCTCGGCATCCCCGGGATCGGATTCGTCAACGCCGAGTCGCTGGCGGAGCACTTCGGCACCATGGACGCGCTCCTCGAGGCAGAGCCGGAGGAGATCGTGAAGGCGGAGGGAATCGGCCCGATCCTGGCCGAGCAGATCTACGAGGAGCTCTCGGAAGACCGCACCCGGAAGCTGATCGAGCGGCTTCGAAACGCGGGCCTGCGCATGGAGCTCGACCCCTCAGAGCGCCGCAAGCAGGGCGGCCCGCTCGACGGCCGGACGCTGGTCCTGACCGGCACGCTCCCCAACCTGAGCCGCGAGCAGGCCACCAGGCTGATCCGGCTCGCCGGGGGAAAGGTGGTCAACTCGGTCTCGAAGAAGACCGACTTCGTGATCGCGGGAGACAGCCCGGGCTCGAAGCTCGCCAAGGCCGAGGAGCTCGGCGTCGACGTGATCGACGAGCCCGCGCTGCAGAAGCTGGTCGGCGCCGACGGGGTGCCGAAGAAGAAAAGCGCTCCACCGAAGGGCCGGGTCTAGCCTTGGTGCCGGTAGCGTGCGATCAGGCCCGCCATCCGGTCCTGGATCAGGTGCGCGCGGTTCACGTCGGTCTTGTTCATCAGCAGCGAGAAGATCACGGCGTGTTCCGGGTCATTGCCGCCGCGGAAGCAATAGCCCGAGAGCGCGCTGACGCGGTTGAGGGTTCCCGTCTTCAGATGACACCGCCCCGCTGCCGCCGTCCCGCGCATGCGGTCGGCGACCGTGCCGCTGCGGCCCGCGACGGCGAGCGAGTTGATCCAGGCGTCGCGGAGCGAGTCGTCTTCGATCATCGAATCGAGCAGCTTGACGACGGAGGCGGGCGACGCCTTGTTGCGCCGCGTCAGCCCCGATCCGTTTTCGCCGTTGAACTTCGCGCCCTGCTTTGAGGCGAACTGCCTGACGACCGAGAGGCCCGCTGCGGTCGATCCGCTGTCGCCGAACTGGGCGCCCACGTCCTTGAGCAACATCTCCGCCAGGAAATTGTTCGAGGGAACGTTCGTGTCCTGAACCAGTTCGGCCATCGTGTCCGAGGCGAAGTCGGCGACCTGGAACGCCCCCGCGGGCACGACCGCGGGCGAGACGTTGTCTCCGATCGAGATCCCCGCCTTGCGCAGGTCGTCCTCGAAGCGCTGCGCGGCGGTCTTGGCCGGATCGCTGAGGGACCCGCCGTCGAGCTCGAGCCCGGAGAGCGTGCCGACGCCCTCGGGTGTGATGCCGTGCTCGGGGATCCCCGTCACCTGGTCGAGGAAGGAGTCGTCGTAGTGCAGCGGGCCCTGGACCGAGGTGACACCCGCTGCGCGCACGCGATCGGCGAGCTTGCTGAGTCCGCTGCTGGTCAGCGTCGGGTCCCCGCCGCCGTGCAGGTAGAGGCCCTGGCTGATGCCATCGATGATGGCGTCGCTCGACCAGGCGGTCGTGAGCAGCCGGCCCTCGGGATCGAACCGGGCGAGCGCCGTCGAGGTGGTGAAGAGCTTGGAGTTGGAGGCGAGGATCCGCGGTCGCCCGCCCTTCCGGCCGAAGAGGACCCGGTGGGAGCTCGGGTCGAAGACGAACGCGCCGCTCTTGCCGACGTGGCGGAAGAGCTTCGCCAACCCGGCGGCGAGCTTGGAGCGCGAGACGGCTGTGTGGGCGGCGGCGGCGCCGTGGGCGACCGGCGTCCGGAAGGCCTTGTCGGGTCCAAACGAGCGCGCCTGGGCAGCGGCGGCGGGAACCACCACAGCCGCCGCAAGCAGCGCAACGACGATCGCCCCTCTGTGCCTGGACATGCTCACTCAAACAGCCCTGCCGCCGCAAGGTAGCGGTCGCCCCCAGGCGCGGCGGTCAAGCGTGCCCCTGCCATAATCGCCGCTCCCATGGGGAAAGTCGTCCAGTTCGACGGCCCCGGCGGCAAACCGCGCAGCAGCAGAGGGAGGACGCGGCGCGGCCGGGGCGACAAGACTGCCTTGGTTCTAGGCGGCGGCGGGTTCACCGGCGGCGTCTATGAGATGGGCGCGCTGCGTGCCTTCGACCTGCTGGCGGTCAATCGCACCGTCAACGACTTCGACATCTACGTCGGCACCAGCGCCGGCGCCTTCGTCGCCAGCATGGTCGCCAACGGCGTCACCCCTGAGGAGATGTTCCGCGTCCTCGACAAGGCGCTCCCCTCGCCGATCGAGAACGCGTCGCTGCGCACCCTGCTCCGCCCGAACTACAGGGGCTTCGTGGGGCGCATGGCCGTGCTGCCGCTGCGCGTCGCCGCCACGGTCCGCCGGCTGGCCGGGAACATCGGCGAGATCTCGATGGTCGACATCGTCATGGGGCTCGCCGAGGGCCTGCCGACCGGGGTCTACCACAACCGCGGCATCGAGCAGTACGTCCGCAACGTGCTCTCGGACCCTGACCGCACCAACGACTTCCGCGACCTCGATGCCGAGCTGCGGATCACGGCCACCGACCTCGACACCTGCGAGCGGATCGTCTTCGGGGAGGGCGAGTGGAACAACGTCCCGATCTCGCGGGCCGTCGCCGCCTCCGGCGCTCTGCCCATCGTCTACGAGCCCTACGAGCTCCGGGGCCGCCAGCTGATCGACGGCGGGATCATCTCGACTACCAACGTGGACGTCGCGGTCGAGGCCGGGGCAAAGTTCATCGTCGTGGTCAACCCGCTCGTCCCCTACGTGAACGACTTCGAGACCCGCATCCCCACGGTCTTCGGCTCCCGGGTGCGCCGCGTCTCGGACATGGGGATGCCCGCGATCGGCAATCAGGCATTCCGGCTGCTCGCCCACGCCCGGCTGCACCTCGCGGTCCAGTCGTGGAGGGAGCGCTTCCCCGACGTCGACATCATCCTGATCGAGCCCGAGTTCGACGATGAGCTGATGTTCGGCACGTCGATCCTCGACTACTCCTCCCGCCTCCAGATCGCGAAGCACGGCTTCGAGTCGGTGACGGTCAGGCTGGCGAGGGACTACCAGCGCTACAAGGAGGTCGCAGCCCGCCACGGGATCGAGATCTCCGCCCGCCGGGTGCAGCGCGTTCTGGACACGGTCGAGGAGGAGAGGGGAATCTCCGCCTGGCGGCGCATCCTCGAGCAGACCACGGGCGCCCTGCTGCGCCAGTCGGACCAGGCCGAGGAGGCCACCGAGAGCAGCTAGCGTCGGTGGACGTCCCGGGCGGTCGCCTGGTCCGTCGGCTTGATCGACAGGTAGTCGATGTCCACGTGCGGCGGCCGGGTGACGACATAGGCGATCGCGTCGGCTACGTCCTCGGCGGTGAGCGGGTTCGTGCCCTCGTAGACCCTGTCCGCCTTCTCCTGGTCGCCCTCGAAGCGAACAAGGGAGAACTCGGTGTCGACCATGCCCGGGGCGACCTCGCTGACCCGGATCGGCTTGCCGAGCAGCTCGAGGCGAAGCGTCCGCGTCACCGCATTGGCCGCGTGCTTCGCCGCGGTGTAGCCCGCTCCGCCGGGGTAGATCTCGACGCCCGCCACCGAGCCGATCACCACGATGTGACCGTCGCCGCTGCGCTCCAGGGCGGGGAGGAGGGCCTTGGTCACCCTCATCACGCCCATCACGTTCGTCTCGTACATCTGGCGCCAGTACTCCTCCTCCGCCTCGGCGACCGGCTCGAGGCCGAGCGCACCACCGGCGTTGTTGACGACCACGGAGACGTCGGGGACCGCCTCGCTGAGCTCGGCCACCGAGTCGGGATCGGCCACGTCGAGCCGCAGTGCCCGGCCGCCCACCTCGCGCGCCAGCCCCTCGCACCTCTCCACCCGCCGAGCCGCCGCCACGATGTCGTAGCCGGCGGCCGCCAGGGAGCGGACCGTCGCCGCCCCGATGCCGCTGCTCGCGCCCGTCACGAGCGCGACTCGCTGCTTCTCGCTCATCCGCGAGACGCTACCGGGACCCTGCCTCCAGACGCCTTCGCTTGATAGGTTCCTTTCAGGACCAGGGGGTCCGAGGAGAGAGGAAATCTTGTGACTGGCGACCGGCAAATCGGTCGAGGATCGGTCGGTTTCGCGCTTGGCCTGCTCGCCGGCGCATTTCTCATCGCCGTCCTGATGCTGCCTTCCGGCGCCATCGCGAAACAGCATCACAAGAAGGGGCTGACGCTGCGCTTCCAGAGCGGCGCGCAGAGCGACCAGGCGCTGCTCAGCTCGCGGCAGGTCCAGGTGGCGGTCCGCTCTCCGAAGAAGAAGCGCAAGCTCGTACTCGCCGTCAGGGGGTTCGGCGGCGGCCCGGCACTGACCGACCCACTTCGCATCTCCGTCCGCAAGGGCAAGAAGAAGAAGATCTCGCTCCCGCTGAGCGCCGCAGGGAGCGACGTGCTCCAGGCCTGCGGCGCGAGCGGTCTGGTCTTGACCGCCAAGGTCCCGGGCAAGCACCGCAAGAAGGGCGGCAAGCACCACAAGAAGCGCAAGAAGGGAAAGTCCCCGAAGGGGAGCGCAACGCTGTCGCAGACGGTGCCGCAGTGCGACGTGCTTTCTCGCGCCGATCGCTGCGAGATCATCGCCAGCCCGGGAACGAACTGCCTGTTCCCCTGGCCGAGCGACCACTACACGGTCCCCGACTCCGGGACGCCCACCGGCCTGCGCGTCAACCTCAGCGACGCCTCGACGCCGGCGAACAAGAGCGGCGTGCACATCAACCCCGCGGACATCAACCGCAGCGACGGTTTCAGCCCGGGCGAGAGCATCGTCACCCGGATCCCCGGGCTCGACAACCCCACCGCCTTCCAGAAGACCGGCGCGGTCCCGCTCACCGACATGGACCGGGCGTTCGACCCCAACCAGCCGGTCGTGCTGATCGACGCCTCCACGGGCCAGCGCCAGCTGATCTTCTCGGAGCTGGACTCCACCGCATCCGGCCCCGGCAGCACCGACCTGATCATCAGGCCGGGCCGCAACCTGATCGAGGGCCACCGCTACATCGTCGCGATGCGCAACCTGAAGGACTCCTCCGGCAACACGATCCCCGCCCCGCCGGGCTTCGTGCTCTACAGGGACGGCGTCGTGACGAACGTCCCCGCGATCGAGAGCCGGCGGGCCCACTTCGACGAGATCCTCTCCAAGCTCGAGCAGTCCGGGATTCCCCGAGGCGACCTCTACAACGCCTGGGACTTCACCGTCGCCAGCACGACGAACATCACCCAGCGGATGCTCTCGATCCGAGACCGGGGGCTGGCCGACCTCGGCGATACGACCCCCGGTGACGGCGTCATGCAGGGCTCGTCCCCCGCCTTCACGGTCACCGATGTGAAGACCGTCGACGATTCGGGCAACCCCCTGACGGGCAGCCACGCCGACCAGAACGTCCGCGAGGTCACCGGCACCTACCAGGTGCCGTGCTTCCTCAGCACCCCCGGGTGCACACCTGGCGGCCATTTCAACCTCGGACCCGACGGACTGCCCCAGCAGACCCCGGGTAACACGATGGCGGCTCGCTTCACCTGCAACATCCCGCTCTCCGCGGTCACGGAGACGGGCGGCCCGGGCTCGGGCGTGTGGAGCCTCGACCACGCCGTCAGGCCCTCGATGTACGGGCACGGCCTGTTCGGCGACTACACCGAGGTCCACACCACCAACGTGCGCGAGCTCGGCAACGACGAGGGCGTGTTGACCTGCGCCACCGATTTCACGGGGATGATGGAGGACGACGTCGGCACCGCGATCGTCGCGCTACAGGACCTGTCGAAGTTCCAGCCGCTCCCGGACGGGCTTCAGCAGGGCTTCCTCAACTTCATCTACCTGGACCGGCTGCTGATGAAGTCCGGTGGCTTCTCGAGCGATCCGGCGTTCCAGTTCGGCGGCCAGTCGGTGATCGACCACAACGACGGCGTCTACTACTACGGCAACAGCCAGGGTGGGATCGCGGGCGGAGCGCTGACGGCCGTCGAGCCCGACATCACGCGCACGGTTCTCTACGTCCCCGGCATGAACTACTCGACGCTGCTCACCCGCAGCGTCGACTTCGCCGATTACGCCACGGTCCTCTACCCGTCCTACCCGAACGAATCCGAGCGCCCACTGCTCCTCGCGATGATCCAGATGATGTGGGACAGGGGTGAGCCGAACGGCTACGCCAACCACATGACCAGCAACCCGTTGCCCGGCACTCCGGCGCACCATGTCCTGATCGATATGGCGTATGGCGACCATCAGGTATCCAACGTGACGACCGAGGTGGAGGCCAGGACGATCGGGGCGCCACTGCGCCATCCGACGCTCGATCCGGGGCGCACCCCCGGCTTCGTCGACTTCTTCCCGGACATCCCGACGCTCGGGAACCTCTCGGGCCCGGCCGCAAACGGAAACGGGTTCTTCGTCTGGGACATCGGCCCCAAGCGCGACGATGGATCGGGCGGCTTCCTCGGCACCGATCCGGCGCCCATCACCAACACGGCTCCCGACGATTCCTTCGGCGTCGACCCGCACGACACGGTGATCAACACCTCGGCGGACATCCGCCACCAGATCGCGGAGTTCCTGATGCCGAGCGGGCACATCGTCGACCCCTGCGGTGCCGACCCCTGTTACGCGGCGGGCTGGGCCGGGCCGCCCTGATCGGCCGGCACGGCGCTTTCTCAGTCCGCTGGAGCGCCGGCGATCCGCTCGGCCGCGGCCTCGATCCGCTCGGGAGTGCCGGCCTCGGCGACTGATGCCAGACCGAGGCGCTCGAGCTCATCGGGCGCCATCGCGATCTGACCGACGATGGCGTGCAGTGGGATCCGGGCCGCATGACAACGGCGCGCGACCTCGCCGGTCAGCTTGCCCTCGCGTGCTGGGCGGATCGAGTCGCCCCTCTCCGGTGATCACCGCGTCGGCGTCCTCCAGGCGGCGATCGAATCCGAGGATCCCGAGAACGAAGGCTGCGCCGGGGACCAGGTGGGCGCCGAAGGCCGCCCAGAGGCCTCCCGAGAGGCCTCCCGCGGCGCCGGTCATCGCCCGGCCGCGTGGGTCCCGCGGTAGGGCTCCGGCCTCAGCGACCAGCCGCGACGTGAGCCTCTCGACCTGATCGGGCGAGGCGCCCTTCTGGGGCGCGAAGATCTCCGCCGCCAGCTCGAAGGGCACGGAGGTGTCGCAGAGGACCTCGAGCTTTGCCCCCTGGAGTCCCGCTGTCTCGAGGGCGTCGATCGCCCCCCGGCCGCCGTCCGTGCTCGCGCTGCCGCCGGCGGCCACCAGGACGCGACGGGCGCCGGCTTCGATGGCGGCGGCGATCAGCTCGCCGGTGCCGGCGCTGCCGGCTCGCTCCGGATCACGCTCGCCCTCGTCGACCAGGTCGAGGCCGGACGCGGCCGCGACCTCGACGATCGCCGTCGAGCCGTCGCGGACCAGGCCGTATCCGGCCTCGATCGGGCGGCCGAGTGGATCGTGGGCCGGCGCGGTGCGGAGCTCCCCCCCGAGGGCCTCGACCAGGACCGTCGTGGTCCCCTCGCCGCCGTCAGCCGCCGGACAGAGGTCTGCGCGGGCGCCCGCGCGGTCCAAGCCCCTGCCGATCGCCTCGGCGACCTCGCCGGCGCTCAGCGTCCCCTTGAAGGAGTCGGGAGCGACCAGGTACGACTTACGCGTAAAGGGCGTCGACGTCCTGCTCGAACTTGTCGGCGACGACGTTCCGCTTGACCTTCATCGTCGGCGTCAGCTCGCCGGTCTCCTGGGAGAGATCGTGGGGCAGGATCTCGAACTTCTTCACCTGCTCCACGCGGGCGAACTTCTCGTTGATCTCGTCAAGGTGTTTTTGCAGGATCGCCCGCATCCCCTCGTTGCGGCGCAGCTCGGCGGGATCGGCCGTCCAGCCCTTCTCGGCACAGAGCTTCTCGCACTCCTCCATGTCGAGAGTGATCAGCGCGACCAGGTACGGCCGGCGATCGCCGATCACCACGCATTGGGAGACGTAGGGGCTCTGCTTGATCTCGGCCTCGAGGTTCGCCGGGGTGATGTTCTTGCCGCCCGCGGTGATGATGATGTCCTTCTTGCGGCCGGTGATCGAGAGATAGCCGTCCTCATCGAGCTCCCCGATGTCGCCGGTGTGCAGCCAGCCGTCCTCCAGCGTCTCGCGAGTCGCCTCCTCGTTCTTGTAGTAGCCCTGGAAGATGTTCGGGCCCTTGACGAGGATCTCGCCGTCCTCGGCGATCTTGATCTCACAGCCGTTGAACGCTCGGCCGACCTTGCCGAACTTGAAGGCGTCGGGCCTGGCGACGGTCGCGGCGGTGGAGGTCTCGGTCATGCCCCAGCCCTCGAGGATGAGGACGCCGGCGGCGTCGAAGAAGCGCAGGATCTCGGGGTTGATCGGGGCGGCGCCGGTGACGCAGTTCTTGATGTTGCCGCCGAACAGTGCGCGGATCTTGGAGAGCACCTGCTTGTCGGCGATCTCGTACTGCTTGCGCAGCAGCCAGCCGACCGGCTTGCCGGCGCGCTCGCGCTCGCGGACCTTCTTGCCGACGCCGATCGCCCAGTTGAAGACGAGCTTCTTGAGGCCGCCTGACTTCTCCACCTCGCTCGTGGCCGCCGTGTAGATCTTCTCGAAGATGCGCGGCACCGACGGGAAGTACTCCGGCTTGACCTCGGCCAGGTTGGGGACGATCTTCAGCGGATCCCGCTCCCAATAGGCGATGTTGCCGCCCAGATCGAAGCTCAGGAACTGGATCAGCAAGGCGAACGAGTGCGCGAGCGGCAGGAAGAGGTAGGTGGTCGTCTCACTGTCGAGGACGCTCTCGTCGAGGGCCATCGTGACCATCGAGCGGTAGTTGCCATGGGAGATGACGCAGCCCTTGGGCGGGCCGGTCGTGCCCGAGGTGTAGATGAACGTGCAGATGTCGTCGGGAGTGACGGACTGCCAGCGCTGCTCCCACTCGGAGTCCGAGTGGCCCGATCCGGCCTCGATCAGCTCGTCCATCGAGATCGCGTCGCCTCCCGATCCCTCCATGCGGATCACGCGCTCGAGCTTGGGCACCCGATCGCGGATCTCGTCGATCTTCGCGAGCTGCTCCGAGTCCTCGACGATCACCGCCTTGGCGTCGGAGTTCTCGATCACGTACTGACACTCCTCGGGGGAGTTGGTCTGGTAGATCGGGACGACCGTGGCGCCGACGCTGAGCGCCGCGAAGTCGAAGTAGGTCCACTCGGGGCGGGTGTTGGCGAGGATCGAGACCTTGTCGCCCTTCTCGATCCCGAGCTCGATCAGGCCGAGGGCGAGCTGCCGGACGATCTCGCCCACCTCGCGATAGGTCTTCGAGACCCACTGTCCCGATGAGTCCTTGTAGGTGACGGCGGCGAGGTCGGCGTGTCGCTCCGCCGCCAGCGGCATCAGGTCCGCGCAGGTCTTGCTGTGGGTGCTTGACTCCGCGGCGCTACCGGTCGCCGCGACGGTCGCAGTCTCCATGCGATGGAGTCTATTAGGAGGCTGGCTGAGCAGCCAGCCGACGCCCTGGCTTAAGCGGTGGCCTGCTTGTTCTGAGCCTGGAACACCCGGAGCGAGGATTCGAAGAGGGTCTTGTCGATCCGACCCTTGAGGATGGGCACATTCATCTCGATGCACTTCGAGAGCACATCGCGCCGCTTCATGTGCATCTCATCCGCAAGCTCCGTGGGCGTCAGGTGAACGGACATATAGGCCACTCCTCTCCTCGTGAACGCCGAAGATCCGGCCGCGGTTTCTGTGGCGACCGTAGGTGGATTCATGTATATCGCTTCAGGGCGACGTGTCAATCATTTTTTCGCAGTTTGCGGGGGATCTACACCGGATTTGGCACGTCGATGAACTCGTGTTCCACGGCGAAGCGCTCGGCGACGAGCTCCCCGAGCCGCCGGATCCCGAAGGTCTCGGTGGCGTAGTGGCCGGCGGCCAGGAAGTGGACCCCGTACTCGCGCGCCTCCCCCATCACGGGCTCACTCGGCTCGCCGGTGACCAGTGCCGAGAGCCCCAGCCGCCCCGCCTCGTGAATCGCGAAGGCGCCGCCGCCGGTGACGATGCCGACGCTGGAGATCCGCTCCGGTCCCGCATCGAAGACGAGGGGCTCCCGGCCGACGGCCTCCGTCAGCCGACGGCCCAGCTCGGACACGTCGATCGGATCGGCGGCGCGTCCGATCGCGCCCACCGCGGTGCCCTTCGCCTCGCCGAAGGGGCGCCCGTCCGGCTCCAGGCCGAGCGCGTCGCGAAGCAGCGCGTTGTTCCCGATCTCGGGGTGGGCGTCCAGGGGCAGGTGATACGCCGCCAGCGATACCTCCGCGCAGAGCAGAGCCCGGAGCCTGGCCGCCATCGGGACGGACAGCGCCTCCAGCTCCGAGCCCCAGAGCAGGCCGTGGTGGGTGAGCACGAGCTCGGCCCCTGAATCGACCGCGGCCCGAAGCAGCTCGAGGTTCGCGCTCACGCCGGTCGCGACCTTGCTCACCTCCCCGGTCCCCGGGACCTGAAGCCCGTTGGGTCCGTAGTCCTCGAACGACCGGACGTCGAGCAGGTCGTCGCAGAAGGAGAGGATCTCGTCGCGCGATGCCACCGATCCCAGCGTAACTACCATGCCGCCATGAACTCGGCGGCCACCGACCCCTTCATCCAGTCGCTGATGGAGACGGACCTGTACTCGATCGGTGCGTTCTTCTGCGATCAGCATCCGGAGCTCGTCGACGAGGTCGTCGAGCGCAGCGAGGCGATCGAGGCGCGCGGACTGGGGGGCTGGGCGACGGAGACCGAGACGCCGATCGAGGAGGGTCTCCGCACGCTGCTCACCGGGCTCGCCGTCCGCTACTACAAGGCCGTCGCGGGGTGAGCGAGGAATCCCCGCGGAGGCGCCCGCGACTCGTCGGGCTGCTCGTGCTGGCGCTGGTGATCGGCCTGCTCGGCTTCGCGATCGTCAGCCTCTCGGTCGGCACGGGCACCGAAGGGCAGATCATGATCACGGGGGCGGAGGAGACCCAGAGCCTGCTCGGCGGGATCCAGCAGGATGGCGCGCGGATCGGCCCCGGGGACGCGCCGGTGACCGTCCAGGTCTTCAACGACCTGCAATGCGACCCCTGCTCTGATTGGAATCGCGACGTTGTGGTGCCCCTGCTCCGGGGGCCGGTGCGCGCCGGGCAGATCCAGATGATCTACCACCACTTTCCCATGAGCGAGTCAGGCTTCGGGCTCGCTTCGTTCGGCGCCGTGGCCGCGGCCAAGCAGGATGACGAGTGGCAGTTCATCGAGCTCTTCTTCCTCAATCAGGAGGAGGCGAAGAAGAGGGGTGGCGCCACCCAGGAGTTCCTGGACAACGTGTCCCGCGCGATTCTCAACTTCAACGTCGAGCAGTGGCAGAACGACATCAAGGACCGGAGCTCGATCGAGGAGACGCTCAATGCCGACGACAAGCTCTCGGCCGACCGCCAGTTCCCCGCCCAGCCCGCCGTCGTGGTGGAAGGTCCGAACGGCACCCGCCAGCTGATCGAGTCGCCCTCCCTGGCGGAGGTCGAGGCGGCGATCGCGCAGGTGGGTTGACCTCGCAATCTGGACCGCTACTCTGCCCTCAGACCGGGGAGGGTCGGAATCGCATGGAGGGCTCTTTGGGGCGCGTGCCCGCGCTCAGAACCAACCGAATCGCACGGCGGCGCGCCGGCGCCATCGCGGCTCTTGCCTGCGCGGCGGCCCTGGGGGTGTCCGCCCCGGCCCGCGGGGCGGTGACGATCGGGCAGCTGCCGCCATCCACCCCCGCGGCGAGCTGCACGACCCCCAACCGCGACTACCTCCAGCCCAGCGTCACCGGCGGAAACTTCTACATCGCGCAGGTGGCCGGGACGATCACCTCGTGGAGCACGAGGTCGTCCGGCCCCGGCGCGACCTACGTGTTCAAGGTCTTCCGCCGGACCAGCGATCCCGACTCATTCCAGGTGATCGAGCACGCTCCGCCACGCATGCTGTCGAGCGGGCTCAACACCGTCGGCGTCAATCCCATGTGGAGTCCGGCGACATGATCGGGTTCCACGTGAGCGGAGCGCCGAGCGCCTGCACCTTCCCCGTACCCGGCGACACCGTGCTCAGCCGCTCCGGCTGACATCGCGGACGGCTCGAGCGGAGTCTTCGGCCCGGTGAACGGCGTCCGGCTCAACCTGCTCGCGATCCTCGTCCCGGACAACGGCTTCACCCTCGGCGGGATCGTCCGTGACCGCAAGACGGGCACGGCGTCCATCACCGCCGACCTCTCCAACCCCGGGGTGGTCACGCTTGCCGGCAAGGGGCTGAAGAAGCGGGACCCCAAGAACCTGCCCGGTGGCCGGGCCCGTCACCTTCACAGCTCGCCACGATCGGCAAGGCGAAGCGCAAGCTCCTGCGCAAGGGCCGGGTGAAGGTCCCGGTGACGGTCACCTTCTTCCCGACTGGAGGCCTCGCGAGCACCCAGACGATCGGTCTGAAGCTGTTGAAGAGGCGACCCCGACCGCCCACAACAACGCCTTGACTGCCCTTAGACTCGGCCTCCGATGAAGCGTCGCGCAACCGTTGCGGTGCTTGTCGTGCTCGCGCTGGTGGCGGTGGTCTTGAGCCGGTCCGGCGACACCGGCGGGCAGGACGCCGAGGCGATCAAGGGGCAGCCCTGGACCGGGTCCGAGGGCCGGACCGTCAGCGTCGCGAGCCTGGTGGCGCGCCAGCGATTCGAGGAGCGGCACACGTCCGCGCCGGCCGCCGAGCCCGAGGCCGACGCGGAGGGTTCAGGAGCAGGCGAGGAGGCGGCGCGTCGAGACCCCGGAGGCCGGGGCCGAGCCGGCCTCCCCTGACGTCCGTGAGAAGCCCGAGCCCGGCGAGGAGGGGGGCTCGCCCAAGGTCGCAGGCCCGGCGTCCCCGCAGCAGCGCACCGGCAAGGCGGCGATCACCCCGAGCCAGGCCGTCACGCCAGGGCCGACGAACTTCCTCGGCGCCGACCTCGGGGATTCCGGGTTCGTGCCTCCGGACTCCATGGGCGCGGTCGGGCCCGAGCCAGATTCTCGTCTCCGTCAACGGCCGGATCAGGCTCTTCGACAAGCAGGGAACCCCCGACCCGGACCTCGACCTGACTGACTCCGCCTTCTGGGCTTCCGTCCGCCACGGCGTCGAGCCGACCGACCCGGGGGTCGAGTACGACCGTCTCTCTCACCGCTGGATCGTCTCGGCCATCAATGTCGAGGACACGAACAACCGTGTCATGCTCGCCGTCAGCGACGGACCGACCATCACGAACCAGAGCAGCTTCACGTTCTACTTCTTCAACGAGGCCAATCCGCCACCCTCCGGCCCGGCGCGGTTCGCCGATTATCCGCAGCTCGGAGTCGACGCGAACGCTATCTACATCGGCGTCAACGAATTCACTTCCAGCACCGGCTCGTTCACTGGCACCAGCGCTTACGTGATCCGCAAGTCGAGCGTGGTCAACGGCGGGCCAATCGTGGTCACGGCCTTCCGCGACCTGGTATCGGGCAGCGGGCCGGGCCCGGAATCCCCCCAACCCGCCACGGACATGGACCCCAACGTCGGGGCGGGCTACATCGTGGGCCCGGACAGCCAGGTTTTCAGCAAGATCGACGTCCGCCGGATCTCGAATCCGGGTGGTACGCCGACGATCTCGGGCAACCTCAACGTCACCGTGCCGACCACCGCCCTGCCGCTCTCGGTCCCCGCCCAGGGAACAACCGGTCCCGGCCTCGACGCGCTCGACGACCGGCTCTTCGAGGCGATGATCGGCCGTGACCCCGACGGCACCGTCTCACTCTGGACGGCGCACAACATCCGGATGAACTCGTTGGGCGTCAGGGATCGGCGAGCGGCAACCGCGACGGCGCCCGCTGGTATCAGCTCGGCAGCCTGGACTCGACCCCGAGCCTGGTCCAGTCGGGGCAGGTCTTCGACAACGCCAGCAGCAACCCGGCGTTCTACTGGATGCCCTCGATCGCGATGAACGGGCAGGGGCACGCCTCGATCAACATGAGCGTCGCGGGAGTGGGGCGGCATGCCGAGGTGGCCTCCTCGGGGCGGCTGTTCACGGACACATTCGGCACCACGGAGACGCCGCAGATCAGCCAGATGAGCAGCTTCCCGTACAACATTCCGTCCGGCCCGGACCCCAGGCGCTGGGGCGACTACTCGCAGACGGTGGTCGACCCGAGCGACAACATGACCTTCTGGACCTTCCAGGAGTACGCCGAGGACCCGGGCTCCACGCAGGGCAACTGGGGTGTCCGGGTGATACAGCTGCAGGCGCCGCCGCCGGCGACGCAGTCGGCCGCGAGCCCCACCAACGTAACCGCGGGCAGCTGCTCGACCGCCGTGGAGATCACCGGCACTTCCACCGACGGCTCGGGGTTCTTCGATCCCGGGCCCGGATTACGACGACCGCCTCACGGCCGAGGTCACGGGCGGGGTGGCCGTCAACCACGTCACCTACGTCGACCCGACTCACGTCATCCTCGACCTCGACACGCGCGCGGCGAGCACGGGCCCGCAGGACGTGACGATCACCAACCCGGACGGCCAGCAGGACAGCGCCACCGGCCTGCTGACGGTCGATCCGGCGGCCGCAGGGCCGAGCATCCCCTGCCTGACCGGCACCGACCCGGTCTCACCCGCCAACGAGACCTCGCCGAAGGTGCTCGGGTCCGCGGATCCCGGAACCACGGTGACGCTCTACACCGACACCGCCTGCACCCCCGGCAACGAGGCCGGCAGCGGCAGCGCGGCGCAGTTCGCCTCGCCCGGGATCACCGTCACCCCTCCGGTCGGGATCGACTCGACCACCGACTTCTACGCGACGGCCGACGACGGCATCAACACCTCGCCCTGCTCGGCGGACACTCGCCACGCCGTCCGGCTCGGTCACCTACGTGGAGGACTCGACCCTGCCCAACGTGACGATCGACGAGCGGGCCGACCGGGCTCACCAACGACCGCACCCCCACCTTCACCTTCGGCGCAACGGATACGGTCGGGCCGGTCAGCTTCCAGTGCTCGATCGACACGGGGACGGCGAGCTTCGGCGCCTGCTCCGGCCCCGGCACGAGCGACACGCCCGCGAGCCCGCTGGCCAACGGCTCGCTACACCTTCCGGGTGAAGGCGACCGACGCGGCGGACAACTCGGCGACCGCCACCCAGACGTTCCGGGTCGACGCGACGCCCCCCTCGGTCGCGATCACCTCCGGGCCGAGCGGGACCACCGCCGATCAGACGCCGACGTTCACCTTCAGCGCCAGCGACTCGGTGGGAATCTTCGCCGTCCAGTGCTCGATCGACACCGGGGCGGCGAGCTTCGGCTCCTGCTCGGGGCCGGGCAACAGCGACAAGCCCTCGAGCCCGCTCGCCGACGGCTCCTATGCCTTCCGCGCCCGGGCGATCGACCTCGCCGGCAATTCGGCGGTAGCCACCCGCTCGTTCACTGTTCAGACGCCGGTCAACCCGCCTCCCCCGGTGGCGGCGCCGCACACGACGATCACCAAGGGCCCGAAGAAGAAGACCCGAAAGCGGAGGCCGAAGTTCAAGTTCACCTCCGACCAGGCCGGATCGAGCTTCCAATGCAAGCTGGACAAGGGGGCCTTCGCCCCCTGTACGTCGCCCTTCGCGCCGGCCCGCAAGCTCAAGTTCGGCAAGCACGTGCTGCGCGTGCAGGCGGTCGGCCCGACCGGGGTGGTCGATCCGGCGCCCGCGGTCAGGAAGTTCAAGGTCCTGCCGAGTGCGTGAGGGTAAATCGGGGCGCCCGGATTTGAACCGGGGACCTCACCGACCCGAACGGTGCGCGCTACCAGGCTGCGCCACGCCCCGAGGGGCAGAAGGATAGAGAGGGACACCGCGAGGGGCCGTAGCGGATAGCGTGGGAGGCGTGGCCGACAACGCGAAGGTGATTCGCGAGCTCTACGAGGCCCTCGATCGCCACGACGGCGAGGCGATGGCGAAGCTGTACGACCCGGATGGCCGGTTCCACGATCCGGCCTTCGGCGAGCTGACGGGCGCCGAGGCGGGCGACATGTGGCGGATGCTGACCGGCCGCTCCGAGGACCTGAGGGTCGAGCTGGCGGAGCACGAGGCGGATGGCGACCAGGGCACCGCACACTGGATCGCGACCTACACCTTCCGAGGCGGGCGGCACGTGGTCAACGACATCCACGCGAGGTTCCGCTTTCGCGACGGGAGGATCGCCGAGCACGACGACTCGTTCTCGTTCTGGCGCTGGGCCCGCCAGGCGCTCGGGCCCGCCGGCCTCATCCTCGGGCTGCCTCCGATGAATCTCCTGGTCCGGCGCCGCGCTCGCGGGGACCTGGCCGAGTTCCGCAGCGAGGGTTAGTCCCCCGCGCTCGCTTCCCCTTCGGCTGAGTCCCTGGCAGCCCCCGGCAGCAGGAACCGGACGGCGAAGATGCAGAGGATGATCGCGCCGCCGCCGATCCAGACGATCGGATCCTCGGCGGAGAAGCCCTCGAGCCTGCTGCCGAGATAGGTGAAGTACGCGGTGATCGGCGCATAGCCGACGGCCGTCGTCCAGATGAAGCGCCAGAGCGGGATCCGGGTCGCGCCGCAGACGTAGCCCATCAGGCTGAACGGCATGATCGGGATCAACCTGACTCCGATCAGGGCGAGCGCCCCGCCGCGGTGGACCAGATGCTCCATTCGCTGGAAGCGCTGCTCGCCCGCCACGCGGTAGAGCACCGGACGTGCGAAGTGCCTGCCGACGGCGTACGAGGCGAGCCCCGACAGAACCCAACCGCCGAGCACCAGCGGGAACCCGACGCCGAAGCCGAAGACGTAGCCGGAGGCGGCGTCCAGGATCTCCGCCGGGTACCAGACGACCACGTGGACCAACGCCAACCAGATCACAAGCAGCCCCCCGGCGGCGCTCCCGTGCAGGTCGTGGCGGACCGAGGCGGTGTCTCCGTGGATCGCGTCGCTCATCGCCCCGCGCAGGGACGGGATCGCCAGCGCGATCCCGACCCCCAAGAGGATGCCGCCGACCGTCACGGCGACGCCGGTCCATGTCCCTCCGCCGGGCGGCCCGCTGTGCACGATCGTTAGATTAGAAGCAGCAGGCCACCGACCCCTAAGGAGGGCAGATGGCGTACGAGGTCCCAGACCTTCCCTACGACTACAACGCGCTCGAGCCTCACATCGATGAGCAGACGATGCGCATCCATCACGACAAGCACCACCAGGCTTACGTCGACAAGGCAAACGCGGCCCTCGAGGGCACCGAGTGGGCCGACAAGGACGTCAACGAGGTCCTGCAGAACCTGTCGAGCCTGGGCGACAAGGAGACCGCCGTCCGCAACAACGCGGGCGGGCATTCGAACCACAGCTTCTTCTGGGAGATCATGAGCCCCGACGGAGGCGGCGAGCCGGACGGCGACCTCGCCTCCGCCATCAACGACAAGTTCGGGGACCTCGACTCCTTCAAGGAGGACTTCAAGAACGCGGGCATCGGCCAGTTCGGCTCAGGCTGGGCGTGGCTGGTCCACGATGGCTCCGGCCTGGCGGTCGTCTCGACGGCGAACCAGGACTCCCCGGTCTCAGACGGCCAGACCCCGATCATCGGCTGCGACGTCTGGGAGCACGCCTATTACCTGAAGTACCAGAACAAGCGGCCGGACTATCTGGACGCCTGGTGGAACGTCGTCAACTGGGCAAAGGCCGCCGAGCACTTCAGCGCGGCTAGCTAGGAATCGCAACCTTCGCCGGACGGGCGGCCTCGGGTAGCCGGGGCAGCCCGTTCGTCGAAGGGTCCGCCTTGGCCGGCACCTGCGCCATCGCGTGCTCGGCCAGCGCCGTGATCGTCAGGCTCGGGTTGACCCCCGGATTGGCCGGGATCGCCGCGCCGTCGCAGACCATCAGGTTCTCGTAGCCGTAGACCCGATTGCCCGCGTCGAGGACCCCGTGCTCGGGACCGTCGCCGATCACGGCCCCACCGAGGATGTGCGCCGTGGTCGGGATGTTGAAGATGGCCTCCGTGAGCCCGCTCTGCGGGATGCCGCCGGTGCGCTCCGCCATCCAGCGCGCGACGGCGTCGGCGGCCGGGATGAAGGTGGGGTTGGGCTTCTCCGGGTCCTGCTCGGTCTGGAGCTTGACGCCGCGGCCGAGCAGCCGGCGCTTGGGACGCAGCCGGATCGCGTTGTCCAGCGTCTGCATGACGAGCAGGATCACCGTGCGGCGGGACCACTTGATCGGCCAGAGCACCCGAGCCAAGCGGACCGGATGGCGGATGACCTGGCCGAGCCAGAGCAGGGGACGGGTGAGCTTCGTGCCCTTGCCGGTGAGCAGGGTGAAGAGGTAGCTCATCGAGTCGGCGCCCTTGCCATAGGTGACGACTTCGATGTGCGTGTCGGGATCGGGGTAGATGCTCGAGCTGATCGCGACCGACTTGGCGAAGTCGCGCTCGTCGTTGGTGGCCGTGACCGCGTTGATCGACTCGCTGTTGGTCCGGACCAGCTCGCCGAGGCGGGGGGAGACCTTCGGCAGGGAGCCGCGCTCACGGCAGCTCTGGAGAAGCTGATTCGTGCCCAGGGCGCCGGCGGCGACGATCACGCCGCGCGCGGTCAGCGTCGAGCGCCGCTTGCGCAGCCATGAGCCGGACCGCTGGCTGCTCACCGCGTAGCCCTCGGAGCCGTCGGCTGCGCCCCCGAGAGGCCGGACGTCGGTCACCTGGCGCTCGGGGAGGATCTCGACGCCGAGCTTCTCGGCGAACCAGAGGTAGTTCTTGGGCAGCGTGTTCTTGGCGTTGTGCCGGCAGCCGACCATGCAGCTGCCGCAGCCGATGCAGCCGGACCGCGCAGGGCCCTCGCCGCCGAAGAACGGGTCCGCCACCTCCTTGCCGGGCTCGCCGAAGTAGGCGCCGACGCGGGTCTGCTTGTAGGTGTCGCCGACGCCGATCTCCTCGCCGTATTCCTTCAGCAGCTCATCGGCCGGCCCCTCCAGCGGATAGTCGGTGACGCCCAGCATCCGCTCCGCGGTGTCGTAGTGCGGGGCGAGGGAGCTCTCCCAGTCCTCGAGGCCGCCCCACTGGGCGTCCCGGAAGAAGGCCGGGCGGGCGCGGTAGAGCGTGTTGGCATAGCCGAGGCTGCCGCCGCCGACCCCGGAGCCCGAGACGATGAAGACGTCCTTGAAGGCGGTCATCCGGAAGATGCCGCGGAGGCCGATCCGGGGCATCCAGTAGTAGCGGCGAAGGTTCCAGGTGGACTCCGCGAAGTCCTCGTCGCGATAGCGGCGCCCGCACTCCAGGATCGCGACTCGGTATCCCTTCTCCGCCAGGCGGAGGGCGGACACCGACCCGCCGAAGCCGGAGCCGATCACGATCCAGTCGAAGTCGTAACTGGGCGACACAGTGTCAGACATGGTGTCGGACACTATCCGGGCGTGATCCCGGCCAGCCAGCTCTCCCCTCGCCGAGCTTAATCTGAACTCAACGAGCGCAGGCGCGTAAACGGCCTGCGAATGCGGAATTCGGCGCCTTTGAGCGACGGTTCCCCGTTGCAGCCGAGGAAGGGCCCTGGAAGTATTAGGTAGATCGCCGTACCTGAGATTGGGTACCTCAGGCACGGTCGTTGACAGCGACGGGGTAGGTAGAGGAGCCAGTGCCAACATCGAGTGTCGTCGGGCGGGTCGCCGCGATCTTCGCGCTGATTGGCGCGGTCGTCGTCGTCCTGCTGCTGGTGGTGGGAGGCGGCTCCACCTACACCGTCACCGCCTCCTTCGAGAACGCCTCCCAGCTGGTCACCGGCAACAACGTCTCGGTCGCCGGCGTCCCGGTGGGCTCGGTCAAGCAGATCTCCCTCTCCGATTCGGGCCAGGCCCTGGTCGAGATGGAGATCTCCGATTCCGCCTACGCCCCGCTGCCGGCCGGCACCCACGCCACGATCCGCTCCCAGTCGCTCTCGGGGATCGCCAACCGCTACGTCGACCTCTCCCTCCCGACCACCAACACCGACCAGAGGATCTCCTCGGGCGGCGAGATCACCCAGGCCGACACCACCTCCGAGGTCGACCTCGACCAGCTCTTCAACACCCTCGATCGGCCCACCGTCTCCCACCTCCAGGAGGTGATCCGGGGCTTCGCCCGCGCCTACGACGGGGTCGGCGCCAAGGCCAACCGCGGCTTCTACTACCTGAACCCCTTCCTCTCCACCTCGCGGCGCGTCTTCGCAGAGCTCAACTCAGACCAGGCAAACCTCTCCGGCCTGGTGGTCGACGCCGCCTCGCTCACCTCCACCCTCGATCAGAAGAGCCCCGAGATCTCCTCGCTGGTGGCGAACCTCGACGGGATGCTCGGCACGATCGGGCACGAGCAGTCCTCGCTCGCCTCCGCGGTCTCACAGCTGCCCGACTTCATGCGCCAGTTCAACACCACCGCGGTCAACCTGCGCGCCGCCCTCGACGACGTCCAGCCGCTCGTCGACGCCACCCGCCCGGTGGCCAGAAAGCTCCAGCCCTTCGCCAAGCGCCTTAGGGGCTTCGCCCGCGACGCGGTCCCCACCGTCAAGGGCCTGAACGGGGTGATCAACTCGAAGGGCCCGAACAACGACCTGATCGAGCTCACCCGCCTGCAGGACCCGCTCGCCCAGATCGGGGTGGGCCCGGTCGATCGCAACGGCGCCTCCCGCCCCGGCGCCCTGCCGGCCTCCGCCGACTCGCTGAAGAACTCGCTGCCCCAGCTCTCCATGCTCAGGGCCTACAGCCCGGAGCTGACTGGCTGGTTCGATGACTTCGGGCACTCCGGCTTCCCCGACGCCTTCGGCGGCATCGGGCGAATCTCGACCACCGCCAACACCTTCAGCGCCGGCCCGCCCTCCGCGGGCGTTCCGTGCAACGACGTCGCTGAGATCCTCAAGATCCCCCTTGGGACGAGCCTCTGCCAGACCCTGAGCGGCAGCGATCTCACCAATGCCCTCGGCATCAAGGACCTGCGGCGCTGTCCCGGTTCCAACGAGCGCGGCCTCTCCGAAGATCAGCTCACCCAGGGCGGAACAGTCGACTGCGATCCGACCGAGACCCCGCTCGGGCCATGAGGCGGATCCTGCTCATCCTCGGGTTGCTCGCGGCCGTCCCGGCGTACCTCGTCGCCGGAGCGGGCGCGTCCGGGAGCCACACCTACCAGGCCGAGCTCTTCAACGCCTTCGGGCTGGTCAAGGGGTCGGAGCTCCGGGTCGCGGGCGCCAAGGCCGGGACGATCACCGGCCTCGACATCACACCGCAGAAGACCGCGCTGGTCAGCTTCGAGGTCGATTCCGGCTTCCCGGAGTTCAAGGCCGACGCGAGCTGCTCCTCCGAGCCGCAGTCACTGATCGCCGAGTACTTCCTCGACTGCCAGCCGGGCTCCTCGCCCCAGCCCCTGAACGGGCCGATTCCCGCGGCGCGCAACAAGACCACGGTCCAGCCGGACCTGGCCCAGAACACGCTGCGCGAGCCGTTCAAGAACCGCCTTCAGCTCCTGATCAACGAGTTCGGGACCGCGCTCGACGGCAACGCCGAGAACCTGAACGCGGCGATCCGCTCCGGCGCCCCCGCCCTCCAGCAGCTGAAGCAGGTCCTCAACATTCTCGGCCGGCAGAACACGACGATCGCCGAGCTCAACACCAATGCGGATGCGATCTTCGCCCAGCTCGCCAACCGCCGCGAGGACGTCGTCCACTTCGTCGACAACGCGGGCCGCACGGCCGCAATCTCGGCCGAGCGCAGCAACGACCTCTCCCAGAACTTCCACATGCTCGACGACTTCCTCGCCCAGCTCAAGCCGACGATGTTCCAGCTCGGAAACCTGGCCGAGCAGCAGACCCCGCTGCTCACAGACCTGCACGCCGCGGCACCGGGCCTCAACAAGCTGGCGACCAACCTTCCCCGGTTCAACAACGGCACCCAGCAGTCCCTCACCGCCCTCGGCGGCGCGGCGCACGTCGGCAAGACGGCCCTCGCCAACAGCCAGGATGAGATCGCCTCGCTCGACCAGGCAAGCACCAAGGCCTATCCCGCCGCGGACCAGGTCGCGCAGTTCCTCGAGAGCATCTCCGACCCCAAGAACGCCGTCGAGGAGGACGCCTGCGCGCGCTACGACCTGCGCGAGCAGCCCGGGCAGGCGGACAGCCGGGTTCAGCAGCTCGACCAGAAGCAGAACATCACCCTGCACGGCGACCAGACGGTCCCGTGCAAGTGGGCCAACGGCGCCTCCCCAGGCTCGGACCCGAATGGCGGCAACCCCGGATACACCGGGATGGAGGGCCTCCTCAACTACGCGTACGTGCAGGCGAACAGCCTCAACCTGTTCGACCAGCTCGGTCACGCGCTCGGGATCACGCTGGTCAGCGCGCCCGGGGGCAACGCGCCCTGCGGCTACCAGACCGGCCCGAAGGTGCCCGCGGAGGGCGGCGGCGAGACGACCGATCCGAAGAACTTCGCCGAGTGCGCCGGGATCCTGGGGGACAGGCAGCCCGGCATCAACTACGGAACCAACCCCTCGGGCCTGTTCGGCAACCTCGGTCGCTACGACCCGAGCGTCTGCCCGGACGGGTCGGAGCAGCACTCCATCTGCAACCCGGCCGACGCACCGCACACGGCCGCCGGGCTCAAGTCCGTGACAACAGCCCCCGCCCAGCCGCAGCAGACGGCGCCGACTCCGCAGCAGCAGAAGCAGATCCAGAAGATCCTCGGCGGCGTCAACCCGAACAAGATCAAGGAGAACGCCAAGAAGAAGCTCCAGGACCTGCTGCCCCAGCTCCCGCCGCTCTCCCAGCTTCCGCAGGTGCCCCAGCTCCCGCAGGGCCTGAACCTCAACGGCAGCGCCCCGAGCGGCTCGACCACCCAGGACCTCCTCAACTTCCTCCTCGGCCAATGACCGACGCCCCTATATATAGGGAGGCTTTGCGATGAACGGCCGCGGCCGAGTCGGCTCGATGGCGGCGTCGCCGACGATGGTCGGCGCGATCACGACGATGATCGTGATCGTCGCGGTCTTCCTCGCGTACAACGCGAACAACGGGCTGCCGTTCGTCCCCACCTACCGCGTCTCGGCCGAGATCTGCGACGCCGCCCGCCTCGGCCCCAACAACGAGGTCCGGATCGGCGGAAACCGGGTGGGGGTCGTGGAGTCGATCGACACGGTCCAGGCGCCCCCGAACAGCGGGTGCGAGACGGCCGACGGCTCGAGCGCGTCGACGGTGGCGAAGCTCAACCTGAAGCTGGACAAGAGCGCCGACCCGCTCCCGGCCGACTCGACGATCCGGGTCCGCTACCGCTCCTCGTTCGGGCTCAAGTACCTGGAGATCAGCCGCGGGACCAGCCAGACGGGCCTGCCCGAGGGTGCGGCCCTGCCGCTCGCCCAGGCCCAGCCGCAGGTCGAGTTCGACGACGTCTACAACACCTTCGACACCGCCACCCGCGAGAACAGCCAGCGCGTCCTGCAGGGCTTCGGCGACGCCTTCGCGGCCCGGGGCGCCTCCCTGAACGAGGCGATCGGGGCGCTCAACCCGCTGTTCTCGAACCTGAAGCCGGTCTCGGCCGCACTCTCCGACCCGGCCACCCAGCTGGTCCGCTTCTTCCCCGAGCTGGCGGACGCCGCCCGCATCGTCGCCCCCGTCGCGGTGGACAACGCCGAGCAGTTCACCAACGGCGCGATCGCCTTCGGCGCGATCTCCTCCGACCCGCAGGCCCTGCGCGACACGATCTCGAACGGGCCGCCGGCGCTCGAGGCGGGGCTGCGGTCCCTGCCCGTTCAGCGGCCGTTCCTCGCCGACTTCGCGGAGTTCTCCCGCCTGCTCCGACCCGGCGTCCGCGACCTGCGCGCCGCGCTGCCGACCCTGAACCAGGCGGTCTCGCTCGGCGCCAAGGTGCTGCCGCGAACGGTGCAGATGGACAACGACCTCAAGGACGTGATGTCCAACCTCAACGACCTGGTCGCCGACCCCTCGACCCTGACCAGCCTCAACCGCCTCGGGGACACCTTCAACCTCGTCCAGGACGCCGGCCAGAAGATCGTCCCGGCCCAGACGGTCTGCAACTACTGGAACTACTGGATGACCTACCTGACCAGCCACTTCGAGCTGCCGACTCCGTTCGGCTACGCGGAGCGGGTGATCCCGCCGTCGATCGCGGGGACCAACAGCCCGAACTCCCCGCCACGCAACCCGATGGACAACTACTCGGGCGGACAGGGCGACGGGCGCTTCACGAGCAATCCGATCGCCGGCGCGAATGCAGGGATGTTCGACGCGCTGCCGGCAAACGACGGCAGCGCGTCGGACAACGTCGCGATTCCGATCCTCCACGGAAACCCCTACGGCCCGGCCGTCACCAATGGCCAGCCGAACTGCCAGGCAGGGCAGACCGGCTACGCGCTGGGCGAGGCGCTGATCCCGGGCCAGACCAAGGACAACCCGACCTTCGGGGTCCAGAACGTCACCAAGGCCGCCGGGGTCGCTCCGCTCGGCAAGACCGACCTCTTCCTCGAGCAGGACGGGACCCGCATCTTCGGACACGGGGCGGGTGACTGACGTGAACCCGAATCACCGAAAGCGCCTCTCCAACGCCCAGATCGGGCTGATCGCGATCGTGCTGACCTTCATCGGCTTCTACCTCGCGTTCACGAAGACGATCCCGTTCGCCGGGCACGGCTACCAGCTCAAGGCGGTCTTCCAGGACGCGCAGAACATCCGCGCCAAGAGCCCCGTTCGCATCTCCGGCGTCGACGTCGGTGAGGTCAGCGACGTCCAGCACGTGACGGACGCGAACGGCAAGGGGGAGGACGCCGCCGTCGTCACGATGGACCTCAAGGACACGGCTCTGCCGGTGCGCCAGGACGCCACGCTCCAGCTGCGGCCCCGCCTGTTCCTCGAGGGGAACCTGTTCGTCGACCTGCACCCCGGCAGCCCGAGCGCGCCGGAGCTGCACAGCGGCTCGGTCGTCCCGGAGAACCAGACCTCGAACTCCGTCCAGTTCGACCAGGTCCTGACCTCGCTCCAGGCGCCCGTGCGCCAGGACCTCCAGATCTTCCTGAAGGAGTTCGGGGGGGCACTGGACAAGTACGGCGGCGCCAAGGGCTTCCAGGAGTCCTTCCGGACCTCTCCGGCCGCCTACGAGTACACGGCGCAGGTGAACCAGGCCCTGCTCGGAACCCAGCCCGGTGACCTGGCGGGCTTCGTCTCGAACCTGGACGTCGTCGCGCGCGAGCTAGATCAGAACAGCGCCCACCTGCAGGGGCTGATCACCAACCTGAACACGGTCAGCGGGGACTTCGCGGCGCACCAGGCGTCGCTGCGCGACGCGATCGTCCAGCTGCCGCAGGTTCTCGCCGTGGGTCGCCCGGCCCTTCTCAAGCTCAACCAGGATTTCCCCGCCCTCCGCGCGTTCTCCCGCGAGGCGCTCCCGGGCGTGAAGTCCGCGAACCAGGCGCTCGACTACGCCAACCCCTGGATCGGCCAGCTCCGCCAGCTCGTCTCGCAGCCGGAGCTGCGCGGCCTGGTCGACGACCTGCGCCCGACGGTCCCCGACCTCGCGGCCCTCAGCAACGACTCCCTTCCGTTCCTGGAGCAGTCGCGGGCGCTCGCCTCCTGCTTCAACAACGTCGTGATTCCGTGGAGCGATACGCGGATTCCCAACACCGACAGCGACCCGGCGGCTGGGAAGGTCTATCAGGAGACCGCCTACGGGCTGACCGGGGTCGCGGGCGAGAGCCGCTCGGGCGACGCCAACGGGCAGGAGTTCCGGGTGCTCGGCGGCGGCGGCAACAACACGATCGCTCCGTTCAGCACTCCCGACCTGCCGGACCAGCTGACCGGCGTCACGCCGTTCGCCTTCCAGGGCTCCCAGCCGGCGAAGCAGTCATCCGCCAAGACCCCATTCAGGCCGGATGTCCCATGCGAGACGCAGGATCCGCCCGATCTCCACAGCGAGGTCGGTTCGCCACCGTCGACCACCCCGCACTCCGCGAACAGCGCGTCGGCGTCGACCCGCTACTACCCGCCCGAGGAGCGGCAGCTGAGGAGCCGCTACTACGAGATCCTCTCGCAGCTCGCGAACGCCGAGAAGCAGAAGGCTGCTGATCCCTCCGCCGGCAAGCAGCAGATCGCCCAGGCACTCGATCAGTACGCCGCCTTCGTCCGCGACTGGGACGCCTACGGCAAGTCCAGCGGGCTGAAGCTCCCGCACCTCTCGCTGCCGCAGGGGGTGAAGGGCTGATGCGCAAGGCGATCCGAGACCACCTGCGCGACTTCCTGGCCGTCGTCGGGCTGCTGACCGTCGGCCTGCTCGCGACCTACATCATCGTCCAGAACCAGCGCCTCCGGATCCCGCTGCTGGAGGAGAAGCCCTTCGAGCTGAAGGCCGACATGTCGACCGCCCAGGCGGTCACCCCGGGCCAGGGACAGACCGTCCGGGTGGCCGGCGTCCGCGTGGGCGACATCTCCGCCGTCGACTACGAGGACGGCCACGCGGTCGTGACGATGGCCATCGACCGCAAGTTCCTGCCGGTCTACCGGAACGCGACGATCCTGCTCCGGCCGAAGACGGGCCTGAAGGACATGTTCCTCGAGCTCGATCCGGGCACGAACACCGACCCCAACTCGAATGACGACGAGTTCCAGAACGGCGACACGATCCCGGTCGCCAACACGGCGCCGGACACGAACGTGGACCAGGTCCTGTCGGCGCTGGACGGCGACACCCGCGCCTACCTGCGGCTGCTGCTGACGCAGGGCGGCCTGGGCCTCGACGGCCGCGGCAAGGACCTCGGCAAGCTGCTCGGCAGCCTCGGGCCGATCAACCGGGGCCTGGCGCGCCTCAACACAGAGGTCGCCAAGCGCAAGGAGAACCTGGCCACGCTGATCCACAACATGAACCTGCTCTGGGGCCGCGTCGGCGAGGACGGCCAGGGGATCGAGCAGCTCGTCTCGGCATCCGACCAGGCCCTGGGCGCGATTGCCAGCCAGTCGCCCGACGTCCAGCGCACGGTCGCCCTGCTAGGTCCGACCCTGAGCACGACCCGCGACGCGCTCGCCAAGACCGACCAGCTGGCAACGGTGCTCGGCCCGGCCCTCAACAGCCTGCGGCCCTTCGCTCGCCAGCTGAAGCCGGTCAACGACTCGCTGGGCAGCCTGGCCAAGAGCACATACGACCCCGTCAAGCAGGAGATCCGGCCGTTCGTGCGGAACGCGCGCCAACCGGTGCGCGACCTGCGCCCCGCCGCGGAGAACCTCGTCAGGGCGACCCCGCGCCTGACGACGGTCGGCTCGAAGCTGAACGAGCTGTTCAACATGGCGGCCTACAACCCCAATGGCGCCGAGTCGCCGGGCACGCCCGGCCGCGACGAGGGCTACCTGTACTGGCTCGGCTGGCTCGGGCACGTCGGCAACAGCACGTTCTCCTCACAGGACGCGCACGGCGTCTACCGCCACGTCTACCTGATCGCGACCTGCAACACGGCCAAGTCGATCCTCAACACCAGTCCGCTGGGCGCGACCCCGATCCCCGAGATCACCGGCCTCGGCCTGCTCTTCGACAGCGGAGTGTGCCCGCCATGACCCTGACGAGCGGAGAGAAGGCCTAGATGCAGAAGCAGGCACCCTCCATAGGGCGCATCCTGGTGGCGGTCGGCTTCACGCTGTCCTGCTTCGGCCTGCTCCTCTTCCTCTGGGTGACCTTCGGCGGCCCGGTTCCGTTCAAGCCGGAGAGCTACCGCTTCACCGCCGACTTCCCCGAGGCGATCACCCTCCAAAAGGAGGCGGACGTCCGCATCGGCGGGGTCTCGGTGGGCAAGGTCAAGGACATCGGACTGGCGCCGGAGAGCGAGTGCCACGCAAATCCGGCGCTCTGCAACACCACCCAGGCGACCATCGAGATCCAGCCTCAGTACGCGCCCATCTCCTCCGACGCGAGGGCGATCCTCCGCCAGAAGACCCTGCTGGGGGAGACCTACATCGAGATCACGCCCGGGAGCCAGGTCCAGCCCGGCGGGAACACCGGCGACGTGAATGCGCAGTCGAGCTCGATCGACGTGGGGCAGCTCTCCGGCGGCGACGCCCCCCAGCCGATCCCCGAGGGCGGCCACCTGGCTCAGACGCAGGTCCAGAACCAGACTCAGATCGACGAGATCTTCCAGGGCTTCGACAAGCCGACGCGGGAGGCGTTCCAGTCCTGGATGCAGAACGCCGGCCTGGCGATCAACGGCCGCGGGCTCGATCTCAACGACGCCTTCGGCAACCTCGGGCCCTTCGCCTCGGACGCGAGCGACGTGCTCGGCACCCTGCGCAGCCAGGAGCAGTCACTGCGCACGCTGGTCCACGACACGGGTGACGTCTTCGGCGCGCTGACCGCTCACGATCAGGCGCTCGCCGGGGCGATCGTCGGAGCGAACCGGACCTTCGGCGCCCTCTCCTCCCAGAGCCAGGCGCTGGCCGACACGTTCAAGATCCTCCCGACCTTCGAGAACGAGGGGCGGCTCACCCTCGACCGGCTGAAGGGCTTCGCCGAGGACGCCCGCCCGGTGTTCAGCGACCTGAAGCCGGTCGCCCGGGATCTGAGCCCGACGCTGCGCGACGTGCGCAGGCTCGCCCCGAAGGCGCACAAGCTCTTCCAGAACCTCGACCCGCTGATCAAGGCCTCGGCCACCGGGCTGCCCTCGCTGAGCAGCTTCCTGCGAGAGCTGCGACCGGTGATGGACGGGCTCGATCCGTTCCTGGACAACTTCAACCCCTTCGTTCGCTGGCTGGATTACCAGGCGCCGGTGGTCACCGACTTCCTCTCCAACCCGGCCTCGTCGGTGTCCGACTTCCTGCCCTTCCAGTCGGGGCAGAGCTCGCCGCTTCACCTCTCCCGGCAGATGACGATCTTCACCGCCGAGACGCTCTCCGTCTACCAGAAGCGGCTGGCGACGAACCGAGGCAACGGCTACCTGCAGCCGTTCGCGATCGGCAACCCGTACTCGAGCAGCCAGGGCGAGATCTTCCCCAGCCATGACTGCAACAACACCTTCGGCAGCCAGCCGGTCACTCACAGCCCGCAATCGAGCCCGCCGCAGGAGGAAAGCGGGCAGTTCCCGCTCTCCTCGCTCGTCAACCCGACGAATCCGAACCAGGTCGGCCCGAACTTCCCGGGCGGTACGCCCGCGAGCCCCGGTCCCTCCGCCTACGCAGCGTGCACGATCGCACCGGACTTCCCCTCCGTGTTCGGCGGGGGGAAGATCCCCGAGGTCCAGCCGGACCCCTAGGCCTCATAGGATTCGCTCACCCGATGGGAGGTGAGAGTTGGCGTATTTCAAGGACGCCCAGGAGGTCTACGACGTGATCGGCAAGCTGTTCGTCGACCTCGCCGACGACCCGGAGCTCGGGCCCAGGTTCCGGAAGGCGAACACGATTCTCCAGCACGACTATCGCGAGCCCGACTCCAAGATCACCCTCCGCCTTCAGGAGGACGGGCCTGCCGACGTCGATTTCGGCGAGACGGAGATGGAGCCGGAGGTCGTGATGAGCATGGAGGCCGATACCGCCCACCTCTTCTGGCTCGGCAAGGTGAACGTGACCACGGCGCTCGCCCGCGGTCAGATCAAGGCCAGTGGCCCGGTCGCCAAGATCCTCAAGCTCGTCCCCCTCACCAAGCCCGTCTACCCGCGCTACAAGGCCCAGCTCGAGGCCGCGGGGCGCGAGGACCTGGTCAACGCCGAGTGAGCGCGAAGGGGGATGCCGAGGAGTGGGCGGGGATCGTCTCGGGCCTGGCGTCCGAGCGCGACCTCCGTTACGAGCCGATCGGGGGCATCAACCCGAAGGAGGGCCCGGTCGCGCTCTGCCCGGGCGGCACGAACAGGCTCACCGGTGAGCTCAGCGACGGCTTCTTCGGCGCCTCCTGCGACGCCGACGAGCACGAGGAGGGCGGCTTCGGCCGCAAGGCGATCCTTCCCACCGCGCTGCTCGTCAAGGCGCACATGCCCGACCTGGCGACGGTCGTCCCGGTGTTCGACGTCGAGTCGGTCGAGCGGACGCCCGGGGACATGGTCGACAAGCACTCCAGGCGCCGGGTCGAGTTCGAGAGCATCGACTTCAACAAGCGCTTCATCGCCACCGTCCCGAAGGACCACGATCCCGTCGCGCTCAGGGAGCTGTTCAGCCCCGGGTTCATCGACTGGATCACCCGGATCCCGGCGGAGGTCGACTTCGGCATCACGGAGCAACAGCTCTTCTTCCACTGGCGGCTGCGGGGGCGCACCAAGGAGGAGCTGAAGGAGGCGCTGCACTCGGCGGGCGGGATCTTCGACCGGCTGCACCGAGAGATGGAGGAGAACAACCTCGACATCTACAGGGCCGGCCCCTGGAACGCCGGCCTCGAGCCCTTCCCGCCGAAGATCGGAAGCTAGGAGGCGCGTTCGCGCAGCCGCCGGCGATAGGTCCGGTAGAAGCCCGGCCCCTTCTTGATGAAGTCCCGGAAGCGGGTGAGGCGACCCTCGGGCAGCTCGAAGCCGCCCACGATCCTGCGCGGCACCAGGCGCCAGCCCCCGCCGGAGCGGGCCAGGTTGCCGCGGACCTGCATGTTGCGCTGCCAGGTGAAGTCCGGTGCGTGCCTGTGCACCGTCAGGCAGGCGCGCCCCTCGAGCAGCGGCAGGCCGGCTGGATCGGCGTCGATCGTGATCTCCCTCCGTGAGGCGTCGGTGCTGAACGGAACGCGGACGGCGATCGGGAAGCCGTCGGGGCCCATCCAGCTGAGCACGCCCGTCTCGTGCTCGGCCAGGAACTCCATGCGCCGGTCCCAGGCCGCCGGCCCCGCCGCCGGGGCGGCGAGGTCCTGCGCAGGCTCCTCGATGTGCCCCGAACGCACCTCCTCCAGGTGGGTGTCGTGGACGATCGGCTCCTCTGCCAGGTTCCCGCTCGCCCAGACGAAGACCCGCTCGGGCCGCACCTTGATGTAGAGGCGGGCGTAGTACCAGTTGAACATCCCGCGAAGAGGCTTGGGCGGGTTCATCTTCTTCGTCGCCGGCAGCTTCATGCCGGACTCGTGCATATATCGCTCGGCGTTCGCCTTCAGGTCCTCGTCGTCCACAGTGGCGGTTCCCTGGACGAGCACCTTCAGTCCGCTGTCGATTCCCGATCCGGTCGGGTCCGAGAAGAGCAGGGAAATGCTCGGGTGGGCCTGGGCATCGTCTGCCTTCTTCGGGTAGCCGAGCCCCGTCGTCACGTCGATCGTCGGCCCTCCCTGGCTGTAGTAGGGAGTCACCGGCCAGGTGATCGGCTGCTGGGCGGCGTCGACGGTGGTGAGCTCGCAGGTGACGAACTGCTCGAACGCGTCGCGGACCTCCTGGGGAAGAGTGCTGGTCATCAAGCGGGATTCTTGCAATGCCTCTGATACCGTCGCCCGCTGGCTACCCGAGTTGTAGCCGAGTTGTAGTGGAGAGAGAGGTGGCGGCGATGGATAGATGGATGCGGAGTTCCCCGCTCTTCCGGGAGCGGCCGCGCTCGGCGCAGGTGATCCTCGGGCTGGTGGTTCCAACCGTCTTCGGCGCAGTTGCCGGGATCCTCCTGGGAGTGTCGGCAGCGGCCTATTGGGCGATCGGCGTGGTCGCCGCGATCGGCGGCGTCCTGGCCGGCTTCGAGCACGCCGACGGCTGGGATGGAGCTGACCGAGGCCTGGTCGGCGGCACCCTGTACGGCACCGGGCTGCTGGTCGCGCACGCGATCGCCGGAACCGACGCGCAGGTCTCGCTGCCGGGCTTCGCGCCGATCCTGGTCGTCTTCACGGCGATCATCGGGATGCTCCTGGGCGCACTCGGCGGACGGATCCGAGGGGGCGCAATGCAGCGCAGGGGCCTGCCCGCGCCGCCCACGCGACGGCATCCTGCGTAACTAAGGAAGCTCGTCCGGCAGCACGATCCGCTGCTCGTCGCCCTCGCCCTCGACGCGCGGCTCGATCGGCTTCACCTCACGGTGCATTGCGGCCTCCAGCGCCTCGGCGGCGTTGGCGAACCCGACCAGCGACTCGAGGTGCTTGATGGTGGGGAAGACGAGGGGGAGCTCGCCCGCGTAGTGCATGTCGAGCGCGTCCTGAGGGCCGAACCAGCCGGCGTCCACCGTCTCAGAGCCGTCCGGCTGAGGCGGCGAGTGCGCCGGAGCGAGGGCGAGGTAGAAGCGGGTGTCGAATCGAATCGGCGCCACCCTGGGCGTGATCCAGCGCGAATACGCGACCAGCTCATCGGCGTCCAGCTCTATCCCCGCCTCCTCGGCAAGCTCCCTCGCGGCGGCGGTGCGATGCGCCGCCTCGCCATCGCCGTCCTCCGAATCGACGGCGCCGCCCGGGAAGACCCAGACTCCCGGCATGAAGCGTGCCTCGGGATTGCGCTGCACGAGGAGGATCTCCAGGCCTCGCTCGGCGTGCTTGCCACCGCGCCGCAGCAGGATCACAGTTGCAGCCGGACGGGGGACCGCTGGTTCCACGGGCGGCCAGACGTACTCGCTAGGCTGGCGGCCTCATGGCGGCGGAAACCACCACCAAGCAGCTCTACATCTGCACCTCGTGCGGGTTCATCTACGACCCGGATGAGGGCGATCCCGACGGCGGGGTGCCGCCGGGGACCTCGTTCGACGACATCCCCGACGACTGGTTCTGCCCGGTCTGCGGGGCCCGCAAGGCGGACTTCGAGCCGTACGAGGAGTAGGCGGGGCGCCGCGGGGGCGACCGGTCAGGCCGCTTCGAGCAGCGCCGCGTCCAGGCGGCCCTTGGCGCCGGAGTCGAGCTCGGCGACCGGGTAGGCGGCGCGGATCGACTTGGCGACGACGCCGACGAGGCGCCGCAGGTCCTGCTTGGAGATCGCGAGCGGCGGCATCAGCACGATCACATTGCCCAGCGGCCGGACGATGACGCCGCGGCGGCGGGCTTCCAGCACGACGCGATGGCCGAGCCGCAGCTCCGGGTCGTGCTCGCCGAGGTCGATGCCGACCATCAGGCCGCGCTGGCGCACCTCGTGCACCTCGCGCATCCTCTCGACCTGCGCGAGCCACTCGGACAGCAGCCGGATCTTGGGCTGCAGCCTTACCAGCGTCCGCTCCCGCTGGAAGACGTCAAGCGAGGCGATCGCCGCCGCGCAGGCGAGGGGGTTGCCCGTGTAGGTGTGGCCGTGGAAGAAGGTCTTGAAATCCGAATGCGCTCCGAGGAAGGCCTCGTAGATCCGCTCGGTGGCGAGCGTCGCGGCCAGGGGCATGTATCCGCCGGTCAGGCCCTTGGCCACACAGAGGAGGTCGGGCGAGACGCCCTCCTGCTCGGAGGCGAACATCGTCCCCGTGCGACCGAACCCGGTCGCCACCTCGTCGCAGATGAGCAGCACGCCGTGGCGGTCGCACAGGCGCCGTACCGCGCGCAGATAGCCCGGCGGGTGGGTGAGCATCCCGGCCGCCCCCTGAACGAGCGGCTCGAGCACCACGGCGGCAACCTCCTCCTCGCGCATCGCCAGCAGCCGGGCCATGTCGTCGATGTCGCCCGGCTTGGCTCGATGGGCGTCGAAGAGCAGCGGCCCGAAGGTCGAGTGGAAGAGCGGCATCCCGCCAACGGAGACCGAGCCGATCGTGTCCCCGTGGTAGGCCTCCTCCAGGCAGATGAACGACGTCTTCCTGACGTGCTGCCCGCCGCGGTGCTGCCAGTACTGGAAGGCCATCTTCAGGGCGACCTCCACGGCGGTCGATCCGGAGTCCGAGTAGAAGACCCGGCTCAGCCCGGGGGGCGCGATCTCGACCAGCCGCGCCGCCAGCTCGGCCGCGCCGGGGTGGGATAGCCCGAGCATCGTCGAGTGCGCGACGCGATCGAGCTGGTCGCGGACCGCCTCGTCGATCGCCGGGTGGCGATGGCCGTGGACGTTGCACCAGAGGGAGGAGACGCCGTCCAGATAGCGGTTCCCGTCAGAGTCGATCAGCTCGGTCCCCTCCGCGGCCTCGATCATCAACGGCTCCTCTCCCACCCAGTCGCGCTGCTGAGTGAACGGGTGCCACAGGTGATCGTGATCGAGCCGGGCAGCCTTCTGCATTCGTCCTTGGCCAACATATTTCCGCCACCGGATGGACCTGCCTGGATCAAGTGTGATCGATGTCACAGGTCGTTGCGGTTGAGAAAAGGTTGCAATCGTGTAACCTTTTCTTTAATGGAAGCAGCGGCAAGGGAACGAGTAGCGGCAGCAAGTAGAGACGACCTGGCCCTCAAGCTGAGCGCCCTGGTCGTTCGCTGCATGGGCCCGCGGGGCAACGAGGTCTTCCGGGTGATCGACGAGAGCGGCCTCACCTTCGCCCAGATGAAGGTGCTGGTCGAGTTGGTGACGCCCGACCAGGACGAGCGCACGGTCACCGCCCTCTCCGACGAGCTCGGCATATCCGTCGCATCCGCGAGCCGCGCCGCCGATGGGCTGGTGCGGAAGAAGCTCGCCACTCGGGTCGAGGATGAGAACGACCGCCGCGTGAGGCGGCTGACGCTGACCGCGAAGGGACACCGCCTGGCCGACCGGATCATCTCGGCGCGCCTCGCGACCCTCGAGGACTTCACCGGCTCGCTCGAGCCCGGCGAGAGAAAGAAGCTTGAGGCGGCCCTCGACGCGCTGCTGGAGCGCCCCGAGATCGCCGCGATCTACGAGACGAACGAGAGGAGGGTCAGCCGATGACCCGTTACCGGCACCTGATCACGGACGACAACCGCAAGTGGTGGACGCTCGGCGCGATGTGCTTCGCGCTGTTCATGGTGATGCTCGACAACACCGTCGTGAACGTCGCCCTGCCGTCGATCCAGCGCGACCTGCATGCGCAGATCTCCGCCCTGGAGTGGGTCATCAACGGCTACACGCTGACCTTCGCCGTCCTGATCGCAACCGGTGGGCGCCTCGGAGACATCTTCGGCCGCAGGCTGATGTTCATGGCCGGCGTGATCATCTTCGCGATCACCTCAGCGACGGCCGGGATCGCTCAGGACCCGGCGATGTTGATCGGCAGCCGTGCGATCCAGGGCATCGGCGCCGCGCTGATGATGCCGGCGACCCTCTCGATCATCACCAACACCTTCCCGGCCGCCGAGCGCGGTCGGGCGATCGGCATCTGGGCGGGCGTATCCGCCCTGGCTCTCTCGATCGGGCCCGTGGTCGGAGGCGCGCTGACGGAGTACGTCAGCTGGCGCGCGATCTTCTTCATCAACCTTCCCGTCGCCGCCGGCGCCATCGCTGCCACGATCTTCGCGGTGCGCGAGTCGCGTGACGAGACCATCGACCGGCGGGTGGACTACCCCGGTGTGTTCGCCCTGACCGCCAGCCTGACGGCGATCGTGCTGGCCCTGATCGAGGGCAACAGCTGGGGCTGGACCTCCACCTCGATCCTCTCGCTCCTGGCTGGAGGCGTGATCGGCCTGGCGATCTTCGTCGCGATCGAGCTCCGCGTCTCGGCGCCGATGGTCGAGTTCGCGCTCTTCAAGACGCGCCAGTTCATCGGCTCGAACCTGGTCGCCTTCATCATCACCTTCGCCATGATGGGCACCTTCTTCTTCATGGCGATCTACATGCAGGACATCCTCGGCTACGGGGCGCTCGAGGCCGGGATCAGGTTCCTGCCGACCACGGTGGTGATCGCCGTCGTCGCACCAATCTCCGGAAGGCTCGCTGACAGGCTGGGACCCGCGACACCGATGAGCGCCGGGCTCGCCGTGCTGGCCGTCTCGATGTTCATGTTCGCCGGGATCGATACCGCGACCACCTATTCCGGGTTGGTCGTTCCCTTCGTCCTGATGGGACTTGGGATCGCCCTGGTGATGTCGCCGATGTCGACCGCCGCGATGAACGCGGTGAGCGTGCAGAAGTCAGGCGTCGCATCCGGCGTCCTGCAGATGTCGCGCATGATCGGCGCCTCGGTGGGCGTTGCGGCGACCGGAGCGATCTTCCAGGCCCAGCTCGGCAGCGGCTTCAACCCGGCCCAGCTGACAAGTGCGCCCGAGCAGGCGCGCGCGACCTTCGTGGACGCGCTGAGCAGCGCGATGCTGCTGGCGGCGTTCGTGGTGGTCGCCGGGCTGGTCGTCTCGCTGACGCTGCTTCGCGGCGCCCGTGCCAAGCGGGTCGACGCGAAGGCGGCGGCCGAGGAGAGCGCTGCCGCGGTGCCTGAGGGGACCGTCGCCGAGGACGTCATGCCCGCTGGCGCCCGCTAGGCCGCTTCGCGGAGGGTGCTCGCCGCCCTCGGCGAGCTGACCGTGATGTGGAGCGCCGGCCAGGTGGTCGGCTTGGAGAGGTCGAGGTGCGGCAGCGTCTCGACCTCCACGGACGCGAGTCGCCCAATCGTCTCCAGGTTGGAGCGCTCCATCGCGGATGGCTCGGCAGGCCACGGCGTGATCACGACGCCGACCGCCTCGAGCCCCGCCTCTCGAACGGCCTGGATCGTCAGCAGCGTGTGATTGATCGTCCCCAGGCCGGGTGAGGCGGCGACCACCACCGGCAGCCCCAGGTCCCGAGCGAGGTCTCGGACCAGGTAGTCCGTTGTGAGCGGAACCAGAAAGCCGCCCACTCCCTCGCAGACAAGCAGGTCAGCGTCCTCTGTCGCGGCGAGCGCCTCTCCCCGGAGCCGGTCCGGATCGATCCGCTCGCTGGCGAGCTCGGCCGCGAGATGGGGGGAGACGGCCGGCCCGTAGCGATACGGAGCCACCTGATCGTCGCCCTGCCTCGATCCCGCCGCGAGGCGGAGCAGGGCGTGATCCGGCAGCACCGAGGCGCTCTCCCAGACCTCGGAGGCGAGCGGGTGATCGTCGAGGCCGCTGACCGCGGGCTTGAAGACGGCGACGCGCTCGCCGGCCGTCCGCGCGGTGTGCGCGATGGCGGCGGCCACCACGGTCTTCCCGACCTCGGTCCCGGTACCGGTGACGAACAGGCCGCGCATCGCTCAGGCCGCCTCGCGCAGCGCCGGCGGCGTCCGGCCGGCCGCGGTGACGCCGGGCTCGGTCCGGGAGGCGAGGCCGAGCTCGCGAGCAGCCGCGCCGATCAGCCTCGCCGCCCGGCGCAGGTCGGCAACCCGGTGGGTTGCCATCACGGTCAGCCGGAGGCGACACGTCCCAGGCGCGACGGTTGGCGGGCGGATCGCCTGAGCGAAGATCCCCTCCCCGAGCAGCCTCTCGCAGAGATCCATGGCGTCATCGGCCTCGCCGATGACGAGCGGCACGATCTGGGTATCCGAGCCGATCGGCTCGAGCCCCTCGGAACGGAGGCCGGTTCGCAACGCCGCAGCGTTCGAGTGCAGCCTCTCAACGCGCTTGGGCCGTTCGATCAGCAGCTCGAGCGCCGCCGACGCTGCGGCGACGCACGGGGGAGGCGGCGCGGTCGAGAAGATGAACGGACGCGCGGCGTTGACCAGGAAGTCGGCCATCTCCCGCGAGCCGCAGACGTAGGCGCCGTAGCCGCCTAACGCCTTGCCGAGGGTCCCGACGATCACGTCCACCTCGCCGGTCAGCCCGGCCGCGGCCACCGATCCGCGCCCGCCCGGGCCGATGCAGCCGGTGGCGTGCGCCTCGTCCACCATCAGGCGGCAGCGGTGGCGGCGCGCCAGCATTGCCAGCTCGCCCAGTGGCGCGATGTCGCCGTCCATCGAGAAGACGCCGTCGGTGGCGATCAGGGCGGCGCGGCCGGCGACACGGCGCAGGCCCCATTCGAGGTGCTCCGGATCGCAGTGCCGGTAGACGAAGGTCTCGGCGCCGGCCAGCCGGCAGCCGTCGATGATGCTGGCGTGATTGAGCTCGTCCGAGAAGACGACCTCGCCGCGCCCCGCCAGCGCTGCGATCGTGCCGGTGTTGGCGAGGTAGCCGGAGCCGAACAGGAGCGCCGCCTCCGTGCCCTCGAACTCCGCAAGCCGGGCCTCGAGGTCGGCGTGGATGGACATCGAGCCCGAGATCAACCGCGACGCGCCGGAGCTCGTCCCCAGACTGAGTGCCGCATCCGCCGCGGCGCTGCGCAGGCGCGGATGGTCGGCGAGCCCCAGGTAGTTGTTCGAGCAGAGGAGCAGCACCGGTCGCCCGTCGAGCAGCACCCGCGGGCCCTGCGGTCCCTCGACCAGGCGAAGTCGCCGGCGCAGCCCGCTCGATTCGAGCTCGGCGAGACGCTCCTGGATGTCCAGCACTAGTCGCCCCAGCCGGCCGGCTCGGGGTAGGCGGGGACCTTGCCCTTCTTCTTGACGACCCGGAGCTGGGTGGAGGGGTCCCAGAAGTTCGCGTCAGCCTGACGGTCGATCAGCTCGTCGACCGGCGTCGCGGGCGTCTCGCCCTCGAGCCAGCCGGAGCGGTTGTCCGGCCTCGGGTTGGCGCCGTTGTCTGGCTGTCTGGCGACGTTGAGGCCGAGCTCCTCGAACATCTCCCGGTCCTCGGCCGGCTCGACGCCGAGCGTGGTGAGGAAGTTCCCCATCATCACGCCGTTCAGGCCGGCCTTGACGGCGAGCGGCGCGAGGTCCTGGAGGTTCTCCACCCGCCCCCCGCAGAGGCGGAACAGGGCGTCGGGCAGGATCAGCCGGAAGATCGCCACCCACTTGACGACGTCCCATGGGTCCATCAACTCGCGATCGCCGAACTTCGTCCCGACCCGTGGGTTGAGCAGGTTGATCGGCACCGAGTCGGGTTCGAGCTCGGCGAGCTCGAACGCCATCTCGACACGCTGCCTGGGGGACTCGCCCAGGTTGAGGATGCCGCCGACGCAGGTCTCGAGGCCCGCCTCCTTGACCGCGTCGATCGTGCGCAACCTTCCCTCATAGCGGACGGTGGTCGAGACCTCCGGGTAGTACGAGCGCGACGACTCGACGTTGTGGTGGACGCGCTGGATGCCCGCGTCCTTGAGCTGCCGCGCGCGCTCAGCCGACATGTGGCCGATCGAGGCGCAGCGCTTCAGGTTCGTCTGCTCGGAGACGAGGCGGGCGCCCTCCAGGACCTTGGCGAAGTCGCGCTTGGAGAGGCCCTGCCCCTGGGTGACCATGCAGAAGCGGTGCGCGCCGGCGGCCTCGGCCGCCTTGGCGTGCTCGAGGATCTGATCCGGCTCCATCATCGCGTGCATGGGCGTGTCCGCCTCGGCATAGCGAGACTGGGCGCAGAAGCCGCAGTCCTCGGCGCAGCCCCCCGACTTGGCGTTGACCAGCGAGCACATGTCGGTCGAGTCCCCGAAACGGTCCTGGCGGACCTCCCAGGCGCGTTCCACGAGCGCCCCGATCTCGTCGTGGTCGCTGAGGGCGCCGAGCTCCAGCGCCTCGTCGAAGCTGATCAGTGGTGGCATCGGCATCCCTCCAGTCGGGTGCCGAAAATCTAGGAACGAGGGCGGACGCCTAGTCCCAGGAGAAGTCCTGGACGATCTCCGCATCGCCCGCGGCGCGGGGGCTGAAGGCGAGCAGCACCAGATCGTCGTCCCCCGCCTCGAATGAGCGGATCACCGCTGGGGCGATCCGCACGGCGTCGAGGGGGCCGACCTCCTCGATCTCGTCGTCGAGCTTCACCCGGCCACTTCCCGAGATGACGACATAGATCTCCTCCATCTCCCCGTGCTTGTGCGCGAAGGGCTGGCGCTGGCCCGCCTTCACCACCTGGTAGGAGACGCCGCTCTTCTCGGAGTTCAGGTCCTCGTGTGCGAAGCGGGCCTCCAGGGAGTCGGACAGCCCTGCCTCGGCGGCTGCATCCTTGGACTCGCGGAGGTTCTTGATCGTGTAGTCCATCGTCGCGCGAGCCTATACCTTCCCGCTGTGCTCGCCGCGCTCGCCGCAGTCGCGCTGACGCTCGCTGCCGCACCCACCGACGACCAGCTCGCCGGGGCCAGGGTGATCACGGGCTTCTCGGGGCACCACCCGCCCAAGGCGCTGCGGCGGATGATCTCCGCGGGCCAGGTCTCGGGGGTGATCCTGTTCGACGGGAACGTCGGCAGCCGCGGCTCGGTCAGCCGCCTCACCTCCGAGCTTCAGGCCATCCCTCGTCCGCCGGCGATGACGCAGCCACTACTGGTGACCGTCGACCAGGAGGGAGGGCTCGTCAGGCGCCTGCCCGGGCCCCCCAAGCCATCGGCGCAGGCGATCGGCTCGCGGGGAGCCGCATTCGCAGAGCGGATCGGGCAAGCGACCGGTGAGAGCCTGCACTCGATGGGGGTCAACGTCGACCTCGCCCCGGTCCTGGACATCGGCCGTCCGGGACGCGCCATCGAGGAGGAGGGGCGCACCTTCGCCCGGACCGCCGGAGCCGTGTCCGAGATCGGCGGCGGGTTCGCGCGCGGCCTGGCGGCCGGCGGGGTGGCCGCGACCGCCAAGCACTTCCCCGGACTCGGCGCCGCCAGGATCAACACCGACAACGCCGTGCAGAAGGTCCGGCTGCCGGCCGCGAAGCTTCGGGCCGTCGACGAGAAGCCCTACGTGGGCTTTGCAAAGGCCGGCGGCGCGATGGTGATGTTGAGCACCGCGATCTACCCCGCGTTCTCGGGCAAGCCGGCGGCGCTCTCCCGTGCGATCGCCACCGGGGAGCTTCGCGACCGGCTCGGCTTCCAGGGCGTCTCGATCACCGATGCGCTCGGCTCGGTCTCGGCGCGGGCGGTCGGCGGGCCCGCCAAGACCGCGGTGGCCGCCGCGAGGGCCGGCACGGACCTCGTCCTGTTCACCGACCTGGGCAGCGCCGCCAAGGCCCAGCGGGCGCTGGCTCGGGGGTTGACGAGCGGATCGCTCGATCGAGGGGGATTCGAGACCTCGGCGACGCGGATCCTCGGCCTGCGGGCTGCCCTCTCGCCCTAGATCAGGCGGCCTCGCGCATCGCCTCGACCTCGCGCGCCCGCGCGAGGCGGCTGAGACCGCGCTCCTCCAGCTCCTTGACCTCGCTCTGCTTCAGCTCGAGCCGGCGAGATGCCTCGCGAAGGTTGGTGGGCTCGTCGCCATTGATCCCGTACCGGAGCCGGATCACCTTCTGCTCGTCCTCGGGCAGGTCCTCGACGGCGCGCCTCAGGGTCTGGTCGCGGAGGCTGACCGCGACCTCCTCGGAGGGCCCGCTGCGCTCGTCTGGGACGAACTCGCCCAGCGAGGCGGCATCCTCCTCGCCGACCGGGCGATCGAGGCTGGTGACGACGCGGGTCAGGTCGCGGATCTCCTCGACCTGCGCGGGCTCGAGCTCGGCCTCCTTGGCGACCTCCTCGGTGGTGGGATCGCGGCCGAGCTTGGTCGCCAGCTCGCGCTCGATGCGCATCACCTTGCGCTCGCGCTGTGCCACCTGGTTGGGAACGCGGATCGTGCGCTCCTTCGACTCCAGGGCGCGCTGGATCGCCTGCCGGATCCAGAAGGTCGCGTAGGTCGAGAACTTGTAGCCCTTGCGCCAATCGAACTTCTCGGAGGCGCGAATGAGGCCGAGGATGCCCTCCTGGATCAGGTCGAGCAGGTTGAGGTCCTGGCGCATGTAGCGACGGGCGTTCGAGACGACGAGCCGCAGGTTCGAGTTGATCAGCCGCTCCTTCGCCTCCAGGTCGCCACGCTCGACTGCCTGGGCGAGCTCGATCTCCTCCTCCTTCGTGAGCAGCGGGTAGCGGCGCATCTCGTTGAAGAAGAGCTGGAGCGCGTCCGTGGTGGTCTCGGCGAGCTCGCCGTTGCGGTAGCCGGCGGGCTCCGCGGCCTGCTTGCCGCAGTCGTCCTCGATCGAGAGCCCGGCGGCCTCGATGCGCTCGTGCACGACCTGCTCCTCTTCGTCGGAGAGGTTCATCTCCTGGACCAACGAATCAACCTCCGATAGATCGACGCAGTCCGCCGGGCGACCGGCCTCGATCAGGGCGGCAATTCGCTCCTCGACGCCTGGGTCGAGCTCCACTGCGGTTGGGTTCATTTCCTCAGCCATGGTTGCCCTCTGCACAGGGTCCCAAACCGGAACTCTCGGCGCGCCGAGCCGGTCACCCGCCTTCGATACGCTGCCGCCAGTGTCCGGTAAGGGGGGCGCGGACCGGAGGAACGTCGCCGACATGGAGGTCCGTTGAGAGGTCTGGCATCGATAGTCGCGGGTCGACGCACGAAGTGGGTGATCCTCGTCGTCTGGATCATCGCCGCTGCCGCGATGTCGCCGCTTGGGCAGAAGCTCTCCGACGTCACCACCGACAACACGGAGTCGTTCCTGCCGTCGAACGCGGAGTCGACCGAGGTGGTCCGCACGCTCGACCACCAGTTCCCCGCCAAGGAGACCGCGCTCGCGCTGGTCGTCTACCAGAACGAGAATGGCCTGACCCCGGCCGACTTCGCGAGGATCCGCTCCGACGCACAGAAGATCGAGGCGGAGCCGGCCAGGATCCCGCTCGTCAAGAGCCAGCCCCCTGCGCTCCCAGCCCCGACCGGCCCCACCTCGAAGCTGATTTCGCAGAACCGGCAGGTTGCCTACGCCGTGTACACGCTGCCGACGAACTTCGACCACGAGTTCGAGTGGGGCAAGGCGATGCGGGACATCACGGGCGCCAACACGGGCGATCTGAACGTCTACGTCACCGGCGACGTCGGCTTCAACACCGACGCCCACGACGTCTTCAGCAACATCGACACCAAGCTCCTGCTGGCGACGACCATCCTCGTCCTCGTCCTGCTCGGCGCGATCTACCGCTCGCTGCTGGTGGCGATCTCCCCGCTGATCGTCGTCTTCCTCGCCTACCAGTTCGCCACGGGCCTGATCTACCTCTTCGCCAAGTCGGGGGCCACGGTCTCCTCCAACAGCACCGGGATCATCGTCGTCCTGATGTTCGGGGTGGGGACCGACTACTGCCTCTTATTGGTCTCCAGATACAGAGAGGAGCTCCGCCGCCTCGAGGACAAGCACGACGCGATGCAGCGCGCCGTCAGGCGGGCGGGCCCGGCCATCCTGGCCAGCGGGCTCACGGTCACGCTGGCCATGCTCGTCATGGTCCTCGCCGAGTCGGGCAACACCAAGTCGCTTGGCCCCGTCGCTGCGATCGGCGTGTTCTCCTCGATGCTCGCGGGGCTGACGTTGCTGCCGACGCTCCTGACGATCTTCGGCCGCCGGGGCTTCTGGCCGAGGCGGAGCATCGTCGACTACAACCCGGAGCATGCGGAGGTCATCCATACGGGCCTCTGGCGGCGCTTCGGCGACCGGGTTCTGCACCGGCCTGGCCCGGCCCTGGCGGTTACCGCGGGCGTCTTTCTGCTCGGCGCGCTAGGCCTGCTCGCGTACAAGGTCGATTACTCCAGCACCACCTTCTTCAAGAAGTCCGTCCAGAGCGTGGAGGGCTTCAAGGTGCTGAGCGCAGACTTCCCGGCGGGGACGCTCTCGCCGACGACGGTCCTGGTGGAGCGACAGGGAGGCGCGCCGACCGATCAGGACATCGCCCTGGCGGCGGCCAAGCTCAAGAGGGTCGATGGAGTGGCGGCCGTGCTGCCGACGCAGCAGGTCTCCACCAACGGGCAGATCAGGGTCGTCGACGTGATCCTGAAGGGCGACCCGAACGACGTCTCGTCGCTCGATCTCGTCCCCAAGATGCGAGACGCGGTGGCGAACCTGACACCGGGGGTGACCGCGCTCGTGGGCGGCGGAACCGCGATCAACTACGACTACAACAAGGCAACGGAGAGGGACCTCAAGCTGATCGCGCCTCTGGCGCTGCTGGTGATGGCGATCATCCTCGGGATCCTGCTCCAGGCGATCGTCGCGCCCCTTGTCCTGCTCGCGAGCGTCGTGCTCTCATTCGCCTGCACCTTGGGGATCTCGATCCTCTTCATTCGGTTCGTCGTCGGCGACGCGGGCTTCGACGCCTCGATTCCCACCTTCGCGTTCATCTTCCTGGTGGCGCTGGGGATCGACTACACGATCTTCCTGATGGCGCGTGTGCGCGAGGAAGCTCGGCGCCACGGGACGCGCGAGGGAATGCTGAGGGCGATCGCGGCGACTGGACCGGTGATCACCAGCGCGGGGGTCATCCTGGCCGGGACCTTCTCGGTGCTGATGACCCTGCCGGTCACCTTCACCTTCGATCTCGGCTTCATGGTCGCGCTGGGCATCCTGCTCGACACGTTCATCGTCCGGACGATCATGGTTCCCGCCGCCGTCGAGCTGATCGGCGACAAGATCTGGTGGCCCTCGACCGCCGCCGGCGGCGGTCGGGTGCTGAGCGAGGACACGGGCGAGCAGGCGCTGCCCGAGCCCTCCGAGGCCGGCTAGCGCCGCAGCCGCTCCATCTCGCCGGAGATCTCGTTCTCGCCGATGGTGTGACGCCGTCCGTAGGCGTCATATGCCTGGAAGGCGAGGCCAATTCCCCAGCCGCCGATCACGAAGACGGGCCAGAAGAAGTTGTCGGTCCCGCCGATCGCCCAGATCCCGACGAGAAACAGGTTGACCACCACATAGGCGAATACCGTCTGCTTGAAGCTCTGCTTTCGCTTGATGCTCTTGACCGCTTCCTTCCGCAGGTCCTCCTCGCTCGCGGGAACCACCTGCATGTCGTCGTCGCTCATCGCTCCTCCTCGCTCATTGGCCTTTCCAGACCGGCTTGCGCTTCTCCGCGAAGGCGGCAACGCCCTCGCGGAAGTCATCCGAGCCGAAGCAGGACTCGCGCAGCTCGATCAGCTCGCGCTCCTGCTCCGGCGTCAGGCGGGAGAAAGAATTGAGCGTCTCGATCGCCCGCTTGTTGCCACTCATCGAAAGCGGTGCGTGGGCGGCGATCTCGGCGGCCAGCTCGACCGAGGCGGCCTCGAGCTCGTTGTCGTCGACGACCTCGTTGACCAGGCCGATCTCCTCGGCTCGCTCCGCGGGTAGGTTGCGGCCCGTGAGAAAGAGCTCCTTCGTGCGCGGCACCCCGATCGCGTCGATGAAGCGCTGGAGCCCGGTGTGGCCGTAGATCAGGCCAAGCTTGGCGGGCGGCATGCCGAGCTTGGCCCCGCGGGCGCAGATCCGCAGATCGCAGCACAGCGTCAGCTCGAGCGCTCCGCCCAGGGCGTGGCCGTTGATCGCGCAGAGGACCGGCCAGCGGTGCGCGGCGACCGCGTCGAGGCCCTTGGCGAACGGATGGGCGACGAGCGACTCAGCGTCGCGCTCGAAGCTCTCGTCCGAGAACCCGCCGATGTCGTATCCAGCAGAGAAGATCTGACCGGCGCCGGTGAGGATCACGCAGCGCAGCTCGATCCCGCGGTCGAGCGAGGGCATCGCCTCGGCGATCGCGTTCAGGGTGTCGTGGTCGAGGGCGTTTCGCGACTCGGGCCGGTTGATCGTCAGCCGGGCCACCGCCTCGGCCGGATAGTCGATCAGGAGCTTTCCCCCAGCCAACTCTTCAGCCATGACGCTGAGGCTATTCGAGTACGACGAGCACGTCGCCCTCGGAGACCGACTGGCCCTCCTCGCAGCGGATCTCGGAGACCTTTCCCGGATCCTCGGCCTCGACCGGCATCTCCATCTTCATCGACTCGAGGATGACGACCGTGTCGCCCTCGTCGACCGGATCGCCGACCTTGACCTCGATCTTCCAGACTGTGCCGGTGATATGCGCCTCTACGTCGGCCACGCGCCGGGACAATAGTCACCGGTGACGCCGGAACGCACGCGCGTCGTCATCGTCGCGGCCCAGAACGAGGCGGAGCGAATCGGCGCGGCGCTCGACGCCCTGGCCGAGGCCCTTCCCGGCGCGCGGCTGATGGTCGCGGACGATGCCTCCGCCGACGGCACGCAGTCCGTCGCCATGAGCCACGGCGCCTGGCTGGTGAGCAGGCGCCGCCCGCACGGCAAGGGAGGCAACGTCACCGCCACGGCCGAGGCCGCGGTCGGGGAGTTCGACGACGACGCCACGGCGCTGCTCTGCGACGCCGACCTCGGGGAGAGCGCGGGCGAGCTCGGTCCACTGGTCGAATCGGTCGAGGCGGGGAGGTGCGATCTGGCGGTGGGCCGGTTCGCCGATCCCGAGGGGGGAGGCTTCGGCTTCACGCTCGGCTACGGGCGCAGGGCCGTGGAGCGGCTCTGCGGGGCGAGGCTGGAGGCGCCGCTCTCGGGCCAGCGCGCGATGCGCGTCTCCACGCTCCGGCAGCTGATCCCCTTCGCGGACGGCTGGGGCCTCGAGATGGGCATGACGATCGACGCGGTCCGGGCCGGGCTCCGCATCGAGGAGATCGAGCTGCCGCTCAGCCACCGGGCCACGGGGCGCACGCCCGGGGGCTTCCTCCACCGCGCCCGCCAGCTCCGCGACATCCGGCGCGCGGCGCGGAGTCGGGCTGGATGATCCAGATAGCGTCCCTGCCGATGATCCTGGCCATCGACCAGGGGACCACCGGGACCACCTGCATCGTCTTCGACGAGCACGGGCAGCCCTGCGGCCGCGCCTACAGCGAGTTCGAGCAGTACTTCCCGCAGCCGGGCTGGGTCGAGCACGATGCCGCCGAGATCTGGGACGTCACCCGCAGGGTGGCGGTCGCTGCGCTTGCAGACGCGGCCGTGCAGGGCTCGGACCTGAAGGGAATCGGGATCACCAACCAGCGCGAGACCGTCGTCGCCTGGGACCCGAGCACCGGCGAGCCGGTGCATCGGGCGCTGGTGTGGCAGGACCGCCGGACTGCGGCGCGATGCGACCAGCTCCGCGAGCAGGGCAAGGAGGGGTTGATCCGGGAGCGGACCGGCCTCGTCATCGATCCGTATTTCTCCGGCACCAAGATCGAGTGGCTCACCCAGAACGCCGAGCTGCCGGGCGGGGTCGCCTTCGGGACGATCGACTCCTGGCTGGCCTTCAAGCTCACGGGCCGCCACCTCATCGACTACTCGAACGCGTCGCGGACGATGCTGTTCGACATCCGAAAGCTCGCCTGGGACGAGGAGATCTGCGGGCTGCTCGGGGTCGATCCGGCCTCGCTGCCGGAGCCGGTGCCCTCCTCGGAGGTCTATGGGACGACCTCGGTGTTCGGCGGCGAGGTGCCGGTGGCGGGCATCGCCGGCGACCAGCAGGCGGCTCTCTTCGGCCAGGCCTGCCAGCGGCCCGGCGAGACCAAGAACACCTACGGCACGGGCAGCTTCGTCCTGCTCAATACGGGGACTGACGCGCCCGAGCCGGGGGAGGGTCTGCTCACCACCGTCGCCTGGGGTCTCGAGGGCGAGGTCACCTATGCGCTCGAGGCCGCCGTCTTCGTCACGGGCGCGGCGGTCCAATGGCTGCGGGATGGGCTCAGGATCATCACTCGCGCCGCCGAGACCGAGGAGCTCGCAGCGTCGCTCACCTCGAACGACGACATCTACTTCGTCCCCGCCTTGACCGGGCTCGGATCACCGCACTGGGATCCCTATGCGAGGGGGACGATCGTCGGCCTGACTCGAGGCGCGACGCGCGCGCACCTCGCCCGCGCGGCGCTGGAGGCGATCGCCTACCAGACGGTCGACGCGGTCAGGGCGCAGGAGGCCGCGGCGGGTGAGCGGATCCCCTCGCTGAAGGCCGACGGCGGCGCCGTCGCGAATTCGTGGCTGATGCAGTTCCAGGCCGACGTGCTCGGGGTCCCCGTGATCGTGCCGGAGGTCGCCGAGACGACGGCGCTCGGCGCCGCCTATCTGGCCGGGATCGCCACAGGCCTCTGGACGGTGGATCAGGTGCGCCAGATGTGGCGGGAGGCGGCGACCTACGAGCCCGCGATGCCCGAATCCGAGCGCGACGAGCTGATCGGCCGCTGGCGGGAGGCCGTGGACCGCGCCCGCGGCTGGGCACGCGGTGAGTAGGGTTGATCCAAGGCGTAACCCAGGCGTAAGCACTGGGTAGGAATCAGCACGTGCCGCCGTCCTCGACGGCGTTTTTTGTGAGGAAGAGATGCCCAAGGTGAACCCCAAGGACATGAAGCCGCAGGTCTACAAGGACCCGCGCCCAGCGGAGATGTTCACGCAGTACCACCGCAGCGCCCGCCGTGGCGTCGGCTGGATCTACGACTTCGTCCGGATGATCCTGACGATCCCGACGATCCTCTTCTACAGGGCGCGCGCGATAGGAGTTGAGAACGTCCCGGCCACCGGGCCCGTGATCCTGGCGCCCAACCACTTCAGCCAGTGGGACCACTTCTTCGCGGCCGTGTACCTGCCGCGGAAGGTCCAGTTCATGGCCAAGTCCCAGCTCTTCAAGAACCCGGCGATCAAGTACATCTTCAAGCACGGCGGGGTTTTCCCCGTCAGGCGCGGGCACCACGACGAGGAGGCGTTCACCACCGCGAACATCGTCCTCGACCGTGGCGGCACGATGCTGATGTACGCGGAGGGCGGCCGCTCTCGGACCGGCGACCTCGGAGAGCCGAAGCGGGGAATCGGCAAGATCGCCCTGGAGTCCGGCGTGCCGGTCGTACCGGTCGCGATCCACGGCTCGGCGCACGTCCGCGGGTGGAAGCGAATGCGGTTCCCCAAGGTGACCATCCAGTACGGCGAGCCGGTCACCTTCCCGGTCAATGCGGACCCCGACCGCGACGAGCAGCAGCAGGCGGCCAACCAGGTCTTCGACCTCGTCCGGGCGATGTACGTCGACCTCGAGCAGAACGGCCGGCGCGACGTCCTCAAGCGCCTGCGCGAGGGGCTGCCGGCAGCTCCGACCCCGGACGCCGCGGACAACTACTCCTCGTAGCGGGGCTCGAGCTTCTCCCAGAACTCCGGGTCGTGTCCCGGGACCATGAGCGCGTACGGATAGGTGCGCCGGTAGGCCTGTAGCTCGCGCAGCGATCGCCGCCAGTTGTGCTCGTCGGCCATCATCACCGGCTCCCCCTCGCCCTGGAGCTGCGTCCAGTCGTACGCGGCGTCCCCGACGATGACGAAGTCGCGCTGAGGCAGGCGCAGGATCACCGATGTGTGGCCCGCGCTGTGGCCCGGCGTGTAGATCAGGCGCACCGAGCCGTCCCCGAAGAGGTCCAAGCTTCTCCCGAAGGGCCCGTACGACTCGACCAGCTCGCTGTCGAAGTCGACGGTTGCGTAGTCGAATGCGTAGTCGTAGTGCGAGGGGTGGTAGCCGCGCAGCAGCGGCAGCCTCCCCGTGGTGGCCGCCTCCCATTCGGTTGCGCTGAGCACGAACTGCGCATCGGGAAAGACCTCGATCGCCGATGCGTGGTCCTCATGCAGGTGAGTGAGCACGACGACCGCGATGTCCGATGCCTCCAGCCCGCGCTTGCGAAGCTGCGAGACGACGTCCTCGCCCTCCTCGACCGTGTAATGACGGCCGGAGAAGCGGCCCAGGTTGTCCCGTGGATCTCTCACGATCGAGGGGTGGAGGCCGGTATCGACGAGAATGTTGCCGGCGCTCGGGTGACGGGCCAGGTAGGCGGGAACGGGCCGGGACTCCCAGGTCTCCGGCTTCGAGCCGATTCCGATGGCGCGCAGCCGGTTGATCGGGCCACGCCCGGCTCGGTTGAAGAACGACGCCGGCCACAGGGCCTGGCCCGTGTGCAGCGGCTCCACGATCAGCACAGCCCCCTCGGTGCCTCCGGGGAGTGGCTCCTCGAGCGGAATCGGCTCGGCATTCACGCTCACGCGGGCCAGCTTATGCTCACGGCCGTGGGTTCACGAATCTTTGCGCCCGGCCTGCTCGACGGGAAGGTCTGCGTCGTCTCCGGGGCCGGCACCGGCCTCGGCAAGGCGACGGCTCTGGAGCTGGCCGGCCTGGGTGCCACCGTGATCGGTTGCGCCCGCCGGAGCGAGCCGCTGGAGGGAATGGTCGAGGAGGTTTCGGGGCGAGGTGGCAAGGCCGAGTTCGAAGCGCTCGACATCCGCGACGACGAGGCCGTCGACGCTTTCATGGACGGCGTCCTGGAACGCCACGGCCGGATCGACCTGCTCGTCAACAACGCGGGGGGCCAGTTCCTGAGCCCGGCCGAGGCGATCACCCCGAAGGGCTTCAAGACCGTGATCGACCTCAACGTCCAGGGCACCTGGCAGATGACCCACGCCGCGGCGACCAAGGCGTTCATCCCGCAGGGCGAGGGCAAGGTGGTCAGCATCACCGTCTCCCCGCACATGGGGTTCCCGGGGATGGTCCACACGGGCGCCGCCCGGGCCGCGGTCGAGAACATGATGCGGACGCTCTCCGTCGAGTGGGCCCGTTTCGGGATTCGCCTGGTGGCGGTCGCGATCGGGCAGTTCGACACCGAGACCCTGCGGACCAAGTACCCGAAGGCCATCGTCGACAACGTCGCCGGCACGGTGCCGCTGGGCAGGCTCGGGACGGAGGACGAGATGGCCTGGCTGATGGCCTATCTGGCCTCGCCGGCGGGCGACTTCTTCTCGGGCTGCGTGATCACGGTCGACGGAGCGCGGGACAACTGGTTCGGTGGCTGGCCGCCGGGCGGGGCGGCCGGCGAAGGGGGAGAGCCGCTCGCCGAGGAGCGGCGCGAGGACTAGCGTCTGCCCGCCGCGATGACGTAGAGGTGCCGGATGACGAGGCGGTCATCGGTCCGCCCGGCGACGAGCCCGGTCTCCTGGCCGCCGTCGGCCTCGCCCTCGAGGGCAGCGAGCACCTCCGCGGCAGCGGCCTCCCCCGGCTGCCCCTGCTCGATCCAGCGCACCGCGTCGAGCGTGCGGTGCCGCTCCGACGCGAGCTCGGCCGAGACGCCTGCCTCCCGCATCATGCCGATCAGCTCGTCCGGCGCCAGCGCTCGCGTGTGGCTCGGATCTCGCAGCCGCTCGAGCTCGTCTCGGCGGGCCGCGACGCCGCTGCCGCCCGCGGCCATGTCGATCACCGCGACGAGGCCGCCCGGCCTGCATACCCGGGCCATCTCCCGCGCGGCGAGCCCGGGGTCGTCGAGGTGATGAAAGGCGAAGCGGTTGACGACGACGTCGAACTGGGCATCGGGGAACGGCAGCCCCGTTGCGTCTCCTTCGGCGAAGAGCACGTTGCGGGCTCCGTCCTCGGCTGCTGATGCGGCCCCGGTGGCGAGCATCTCCGGGGTGAGGTCGACGATCACCGCGAAGGCGGCGCGCTCGGCCAGATAGCGGCCGAGCCGCCCGCTTCCGCCGGCGACATCGAGCACGACATCCGTCTCGGTGACCGGCACATGCGCGCCGATCCATTCGAGGAGGTCGCGATCGCGGAAGATCGATCCGGCGACTTCGAAGGAGGTGGCCTGCTTCGCGAACTCTCGCTTGGTCGTCGTTCGGTGGCTCGCGGGGTCGGTCATGCAGGCGAGGCTAATGCGCCTGGTGCCTGGCGACCCTCAGGAGTACATCCCGACGAACTGCCCTCCGGTGCAGTTGATCACCTGTCCGTGCACGAAGTTGGAGAGGGGAGAGCACAGGAAGAGGATCGGTCCCGCCGCGTCGGATGGCTCCGCCGGACGCCCGAGCGGGATCGTCATGCGCGCCATCTGGCGCATCTGCTCGGGGATCCCGAGGGATACCTCCTCCTCGCTCTCGCCGGCGGCCTGCATCGTCTCGCCTTTCTCCTTCGCCTGGGTCAGCCGGGTCTCGACGAACCCAAAGGCGACGGCGTTGCTGTTGACCTTGAACTGTCCCCACTCCTTGGCGATCGTCTTGGTCAGCCCGGTGACGCCCGCCTTGGCGGACGAGTAGTTCGCCTGGCCGGCGTTCCCCATGGTGCCCGAGACGGAGGTGACGTTGACGATCTTGCGGAAGACCTCCTCGCCGGCCTCGGCCTCCTTCTTGGCGGCCTCCCGCCAGCTCGGCGCCAGGGCGCGGATCATCCGGAAGGGGACGATCGTGTGGATGTCGAGCATCGCCTGGAACTGCTCGTCGGTCATCTTGTGGACGACCCCGTCCCAGGTATAGCCCGCGTTGTTGACCACGGCATCGACCTGACCGAAGGCGTCTATGGCGGCGTTGACCAGCTCCTCCGGGATCCCGGGCTTGGTGAGGTCGCCCGCGAACACCGCGGTGTCGCCGTCGATCTCCTTGGCGGCCTGTTCCGCCACGTCGCCGTCGAGGTCGTTGATCAGCACCTTGGCGCCCTCGCTGACGAACAGCTCGGCCGTGGCGCGGCCGATGCCTCGCGCCGAGCCGGTGATGATCGCGCTCTTTCCGTCAAGCAGTCCCAAGTTCGTTGCCTCCTGTCTGATGCCGCTTTATGTAGGACGCGGATTCTTACCCAAACCGGTACGTGGCGATCCCGTGGGCGACCACCGTGCCCTCGGGATCGGTGACGCTCACCTCGCAGAAGCTGAGGCGGCCGCCCCGCTTGGCGACGCGCGCCTCCGCGCGCAGATCGACGCCGCTCGCCGCAGAGGCGAAGTTGACCGAGAGCGAGATGGTCGAGCCCGCCGGGCTCTCCGGCACCTCATCCGTCGCCCAGGCCGCCGCCATGGCCGCGGTGTCGATCAGCGCGCCGATCGCTCCGCCGTGGACGACCTCGCCGATCGTCGCCAGCTCGGGCTTGAAGGGGAGCTCGAGCACCGCCTCGTCGCTGCCGATCGATGCCAGCCGGATCCCGAGCTGCGCCGCGTGCGGCGAGTTGGGAATGAACGCCTCGATGATCTCCCTGCGGGTCGGCTGCTCGTTCATAGCCCGAGCAGGCCCTGGATCAGCGAGGAGGCCGAGCGCGGGTTGACGCCATGCTCCTCCTCGAACTTGTGCTGGAGGCGGTCGTCGAACAGGGCCAGCAGGAGCTCCTCGCGGCTCGAGCCGAAGCTGCAGGCCGCCCGGTCGAGCGCCGACAGCGAGATGTCCTGGAGCGACCCGGTGATCCCCCCGGTGTCCGGCAGCTGGCGATCCTTGCAGGGGTCCTCGATCGGGACGACCACCTGATCCGTGGCGGCGAAGGCGATGCCGTAGCCCGCTGCCGCCCCGATCGCCGCGGCAGCGGCGATCGCGATCGCGGAGCGGCCGACCGCCGCTCGCAGCGCGCCCGAGAGCAGGATCAAGGCCGCGATCAGGGCGAGCACGGCCGTGACGATGAAGGTGGGGCGGAACGCCCGGCGAACCGCCGAGGTCACCACGTCGTCCAGGGTGCTCCCGAGCTTGTCGAACTCGGACGCCTGGTTCGGATCGAGGTCGGTTCGCGCCTTGTCGATGGACTTCTGCAGCTCGCTCCTGGGATCGTCCGTGTTCAGCCCTCCGAACAGATCGGGAGCGATTGCGATCTTGTCCTCGGGCGGCAGCTGCGCGTTCAGGACCGCGGCGGTGCCCTGCTCTCGGGCTGAGTCGATGGTCGTGGTGAGGTTCGCCGAGATCAGGGGCGCGAGCGCGGCGAGCGCCAGGGCGATTCCCGCATGGCGGATGGAGAGGAGCCGCGCGACGTCATGACGCGTGCGCTCGGGCATCAGCTCGCCGGAGAGCGCCGGCAGCGCCATGCCCATCCCGGCCCCGGCGAGAACCTGCGGCACGACCGTCCACCAGGCCGACGCCGCGGGTAACAGCGCGAGGCATCCCACCCCGCCGGCGACCAGCACGCACCCCGCGATCGCCCGCGTCTGTGGGTCGCCCGGCAACCGCGAGGAGAGCAGCGCGGCGGCCGGCAGGACGCTGACCGCCAGCGCCGCCGCGAGGGGCTCGATGCTCCACCCCGACACCAGCAGGAGGACGACCAGGAAGATCACCGCGGTCAGCGATGCCGAGAGCAATCCCAGCGCGATCGACTCGCGAATCGGAAGGGGGGCGGTGGGGCGATCGGGGTCCCGGCCGTCGTCGGGCGTCACGATCTCGCCGCGCGCGGCCTGCAGGGCCACGAGCATCCCGGGCAGCACGATCGGGGCCTGGGCGAGGAAGATCGCCCGCCACGAGAAGGCCTGGGTCAGGGCCCCACCGAGCGCGGGGCCGACAGCGATGCCGAAGACCGAGGCCGCCACCCACATCCGGCGCCCCGGGCCGGGCCTGCCGCCGTCGAGAAGCTCGAATGCCGCGACCAGCCCGGCGGCACCGCCCAGAGCCTGGACGCCGCGCAGGACGAGCAGCGGCACCAGCGAGTCGGACGCCCCGCAGCCGAGCGACGCCGCGCAGAAGAGGGCCAGCCCGGCGGCGCCCACGTGCGCGTCGCCGTAGCGCCGGCACAGCCAGGCGGCGGGCAGCAGCGCCAGCGCCAGGACGGCCGTGTAGACGCCGAGCACCAGCGCGACGCCCTCGACGGTCGCGTTCAGCTCGACCAGGATCGAGGGCAGCCCCAGCGTGACGATCGAGGCGTCCGCCAGGGCGACCCCGGCGGCGAGCGCTATGAAGATTCGCCTCACGCGGCCAAATTACCGCGAGAGCTTCAAGGCGCCCGCCGCCAGGGTCGGTGGCTCAGGCTCAGCCCTCGGCCTCGCCGGTCGCGACCCGCCGCGGGATCGAGGGCTTTACCCGGAGCACCTTGGCAGGCCAGCTCGGCAGCCACCAGTTCCAGCGGCCCATCAGAGAGATCACCGCCGGCACGATCAGCGCGCGGATGATCGTCGCGTCGATCAGGATCCCGGCGGCCAGTCCGGTCGCGAACATCTTCACGCCGGTATCCGGCCCCGAGGCCATCGAGGTGAACGCCAGGAACAGGATCAGCGCCGCGCTGGTCACCAGCCGGCCCGTTCGCCCGATTCCCTGGACCACTGCCGTGCTCGTCGAACCGGTGCGGTCGTACTCCTCCCGCATCCGGGAGAGGATGAACACCTCGTAGTCCATGGACAGGCCGAACAGGAAGGCGAAGATGATCAGCGGCATCCACGACTGGATTGAGCCGGTCGCCTGGATGCCCCAGATCGCCTCCGATCCGTGGCCGTCCTGCCAGACCAGGACGAGCACGCCCCAGGCCGCGGCGACGCTGAGGACGTTCAGGATGATCGCCTTCAGCGGCAGCAGCAGCGAGCGGAACGCCCGCGCCAGCAGGATGAACGTCGTGATCGCGATCAGGGCGATCATCAGCGGGAAGCTGCCGTAGACCGCGTCGATGAAGTCCTGGTTCGCGGCTGGACCGCCGCCCACCCGGACATTCGTGCCCGCCGCGTGGGCGGTGTCCCGTACGGCGCTGAGGGTGTCGTGTCCCTCGCTCGTGCCGCTGTCGGGGACCGGAATGGCCTCGACGATGTGAGTCCCGCCTCGGTTCCATTCGGGACCGGGTGGCGCGACCGCCCCGTGGATCCCGTCGACCTGGTTCAGGTCGCCGGCGACGGACCTCGCCTCAGTGGCGCTGCCATCGACCAGGATCTCGTGGGGCAGGATCGAGCCCTCGCCGATGCCGGCGCTCTCGAGCTGCTTCAGGCCCTGTTCAGCGGGGCCGCCCTTGGCGATCGTGTTCGCGTCGGCGGCGCCGAGCTGCAGGTTGGTCGCAGCAAGGGCCAGGGCGAGGATCACCGCCATGCCGGCGCCCGCCGCCAGCCAGCGGCGCCGTGAGACGATCTGTGCCCAGCGGGTCCAGGCGCGGCTCGCCTTGTCGTCCGTGCGCCGGTGCGGCCAATCGAGCCGCGGTCCGGCCTTCGCCAGGATCACCGGCAGCAGGGTGATCGCCACCAGCGTCGAGACCAGCGGGATCAGCATCCCGCCGTAGCCCATCGAGCGCAGGAACGGCAGCGGCAGTGCGATCAGCGCGAGCAGGCCGATCGCCACCGTGATCCCGCTGAAGACCACGGCGCGGCCTGCGGTCTCCATCGCCCGCTGGACGGCCTCATCGCCGGATCTGCCGTGCGTCCGTTCCTCTCGCCAGCGCGAGACCACCAGGAGCGAGTAGTCGATCGCCACGCCCAGCCCGACCAGGGCGACCAGGAACTGCACGATCGGAGAGACGTCGGTGAACGTCGTCAGGCCGAGCAGCAGCAGGAACGTGGTCATGATCGAGGCGATCGCCATCATGATCGGCACCACCGCCAGGAACGAGGCGAAGACGAAGGCGAGCACCACCAGCGCGCCCACCCCTCCGAGCAGCGCCTCCAGGAACACGCCCGGACCATCGCCGCCCCCTGTCGACTGCTGGAGCGCGTCGAATCCGGTCACGTGGACGGGGGCGCCACCCACCGTGGAGCCCGCCACGGCGGCCTTGACGTCCTTGGCCGCCTGCGGATTGTCGCCGAAGCTCGAGTCCGGATCGGGGCGCGGGTAGACCATCGCGAAGGTCGTGTGGCCGTCGTCCGAGACGAAGGCCCTGTCGCCGGTGGACGCGTACGACGCGACGCGCGAGCCCGGCAGGGTCTTGGCGAGCTGGGCGTCGAGCTTCTGGAGGTCGCTCTTCACCTGCGGTGAGTCGATCGACTCTCCCTGCGGAAGCGTGACCACGGGGAGCAGGGGAGACGTGTCCCCGCCGGTCCCGTTGTACTTGGCGGCGATGGCCTGGTTGGTCTCCCACCCCTCCTTGTTGGGCACGGAGAACTTCTGATCGAGCGCGCGGCTCGCGGGACCGGCCGCCATGATCCCGGCGATCGTCAGCAGGACCCATGAGATGACGACCGTTTTCTTGTGGGCAAGTACCCAACGGGTGAGTGATGACACGAGGTTCCCTCCTGTGGATGTTGTCGATGCCTCTAAGACGTGCGAGGAGTCCCAGGATGGACACCCCGCCCTATGCGTTCAATTGGGGATGACCCTTATCTAGCCCTCAACTCATCGCTCTTGTGTGACGAATCGGCGGTCGGCGACGTGACAGCACGATCGGTCGTTCTTCTGTATAGTGCGCACGATCGTTCGTACTAACTAAGGAAGGAACGTCGATGATGATGGAGAGTGCACCCGAGATGAAGATGTACGCGATTCGCCGCAAGAACGCATGGCAGTCGCCGGAGGAGGTCGAAGGTGTCGGAGCCCGCTCGAAGCAGGTCGCGGACGACGACTTCCCGACGGACATCCGCTGGATTCGCAGCTATGTGATCGCCGAGTCAGACGGCACGTTGGGAAGCGTCTGCATCTACCAGGCAACCAGCCCCGAGGCGATTCGCAAGCACGCGCATCGCGTCGGCATGCCGGCGGACGAGATCTGGGACGTGGCCGACACGGTCATCATCCGGCCCGATCCCGTCGCGGTGCCGGTCAGCTGATCCGGGCCGTCAGGCGTTCGCACCGGCGACCTCGAGGCGCCGGTCGATCGCCCGGCGGGCTCGCTTGATCGGCTCGGAGCTCTGCGAGACCGAGAACTGCGTGTTGGCCAGGAACAGCGCGGATTCGAGCTCGAAGGCCAGCTGTCCGGCGTCCTCGGACTTGTCGATGGAGCCCTCGCGCTTTGCGTCCCGGATGGCCGCCTCGAGCCGCCCCATCCAGTCCTCCAGGAAGGCGAGCAGGCGGTCGCGAACGGCGCCCGGCTGCATGCTCACCTCGACCAGCACCGTGGCGAAGAAGCACCCGCCCGGGAAGGTCCCCGCTTCGACGTAGTCCAGGTAGGCGCCCAGGAGCGACCGCAGTCGGTCGATTCCGGTGGTGGCTGCAGACGCCGGCTCGCGCACCTGCTCGTCGAAGATCGAATCGGCGGTCTCGATGGTCGCCAGCTGCAGCTCCTCCTTGGAGCCGAAGTGGGCGAAGAGGCCGCTCTTGCTCATCCCGACGGCATCCGCCAAGCGGCTGAGGGAGAGGCCGCCGATCCCCTCGACGGTCGCGAGACGTGCGGCCTCGTTCAGGATCGCCGTGCGGCTCCGCTCGCCATCGCTTCGAAGCTTGCGCGCGGCGGGCCGGGATGCGGTGCTCGGCGCTCTCTTTGCCATGCATCTAAGTTAGCACGACCGGTCGTTATCGCTGGGAACGCGCTACAGCCCGAGCTGCTTGCCGAGGATCTCCTTCATGACCTCGTCGGTGCCGCCGCCGATCGGGCCGAGCCGGGCATCGCGGTAGGCGCGCTCGACCCCGTATTCGCGCATGTAGCCGTAGCCGCCGTGGATCTGGATCGCCTCGTCGGCGACGTCGCAGATCGCCCGCTGGGTGAGGAGCTTGGCCTGGGTCACCTCGCGGGTCGCGTCCTCGCCGGCCGCGAATTTCCGCAGGCAGGCATAGGTGAGTGCCCGTGAGACCTCGATCTTCACCGACATCTCGGCGAACTTGTGGCGGATCGCCTGAAAGCGGCCGATCGGGCGGCCGAACGCCTCGCGTTCCTTCGCGTAGGAGAGGGTCTGCTCGAAGACCTTCTGCATTCCCCCGACGGCGCCCAGCGCCATGGTCAGCCGCTCCCACTGGAAGTTGGCCATGATCAGCTTGAAGCCCTCGTTCTGCTCACCGAGGAGGTTCTCGTCGGGGACCTCGACGTCGGTGAAGGAGAGCTCGCCGGTGTCCGAGGCGTGCCAGCCCATCTTCTCCAGCTTGGAGACGACCTCGTAGCCGGGCATGTCGCGCTCGAGCACCAGGAATGAGATGCCGTGGTGGCCACCGTCCTGCGTCGTCTTCACCGCGCAGACCAGGAAGTCGGCGCGGACCCCGTTGGTGATGAAGGTCTTGGAGCCGTTGACGACGTAGCCGCCGTCCACCTTCCTGGCCGTCGTGCGAAGCGAGGCGACGTCGGACCCGGCGCCCGGCTCGGTGATCCCGAGCGCGCCGACCAGCTCGCCCTTGATCCCCGGCACGAGCCAGCGCTGCTTCTGCTCCTCGGTTCCGAATTTCCAGATCGGGGGCATCGCGATCTCGGTGTGCGCTCCCAGCCCGGCGGCGACGCCGCCGCTGCCGCCCGAGCGCGAGAGCTCCTCCACCCAGACCGCGTCGTGGACGTAATCCCCGCCCTGGCCGCCATACTCGGTCTCGTACTTGAGGCCGAGGAAGCCGAGCTCCCCGCAGCGGTTGTAGAGCTCACGGGGGAACTCGCGCGCCTCCTCCCAGTCGTCGACGTGCGGCGCGATCTCCTTTGTGACGAAGCGGCGGACGGACTCGCGCAGCTCCTCGTGCTCCTCGCCGAAGGGCGGGAGCGGGGCGCGCCTGCCGGTGTCCTTTATGACGGCGACGGTGGCCTCCAGTCCTCCATGGTCGTGTATCCGCGCCCCGCGTGGTCGAAGCCGAGCAGGTCCCCCTGCGGGTTCTTCTTGTTGCCGTGGTGGTAGGCGCGGACCTCGGCGATCTTGCCGTCGCGCATCAGGAACCACTCGGTGCCCCGGTCCAGGCGCTTCTCGCCCGACTTGGGATCGCGCCAGGTCATCGTCCACTCGATCACCGCCTCATCTCCCTGCTCGATCCCGTGCTCGAGGTACCACTGCCCGTCGATCATCTCGACGCCCATCTTCGAGTTCTGCCCGATGCGCTCTGCCCCCTCATGCGGCCCGAGCCGCGTGTAGTAGTGGACCGCGTCGTCGGTGAAGTGCGAGGCGACCAGGTCGGGGTCCCCGGTGTTGAGCGCCTCATAGTAGGAGCGGATGTGGTCGAGGTTGCCGATCGGACTGTCGTTATAGCCGGTCTCAAAATGTCGATCGGCGCCCCGGGGATACGTCGTTAGGGTGAATGCGGCGAACAGCGCCGCCCGAGAGAAGGAGCCAGCGATGAAGTTCATGGTGTCCTTGATCACCGATGGGACCGTGACGGACAGCGCGACCCCCGAACAGAGGCGGGAGTCGGGGGAGGAGATGATGGAGTTCATGGGCGAGATCCAGGCCGCCGGCGTGCTTCTGCACACCGATGCCCTGGGCCCCGCGGACAGCGCTCGCACTCTGCGCCGCAAGAGCGGGAGGGTCGTCGTCACCGACGGCCCGTTCGCCGAGAGCAAAGAGCAGATCGCCGGCTACATGGTGCTCGAGTGCGACGATCTCGACGAGGCGACGGGCTGGGCCGAGAAACTCCCAGTGCGTGGCGGCGCGATCGAGGTTCGCCCGATCGCCGAGCGGCCCGGGTAGTCGATTTGGCGGCGGCCCGTTCGTCGTTAGGTTGAATGCGGCAACAGCTGCCGCTCAACACAGGAGGAAGAGATGAAGTATCTGCTCACTTTTGTCCGGGATCAGGACCGGATGTACGGAAGCGCCGAGGACACGAAGGCGGGAATGGCTGCCTGGAACGAGTTCAACCGGGAGGCGGCCGAGGCCGGCGTGATGATCGCCAACGAGGCGCTCGAGTTGCCGCAGACCGCCAAGACCGTGCGCGTCGGGGAAGACAGCCACACCATCACCGACGGGCCCTTCGCGGAGACCAAGGAGCAACTGGGCGGCTTCTGCCTGATCGACGTCGAGGGCCTCGACGAGGCGATCGCCTGGGCCAAGAAGGTCCCGCTGCGCCCCGACAGCTCAATCGAGGTGCGCGCGGTCAAGGACCTGACCCCATACGGGTACGAGCGGGTGGGCCGGAGCCCCGCCCAGGCGCGGGCCTAGAGCCCGTAGCTGCGGCCAATCACCTCGAGCATGACCTCGTCGGTGCCGGCGCCGATCCGATTGAGGCGCGAGTCGCGGTAGGCGCGCTCGACCTCGTACTCCTTCATGTAGCCGTAGCCGCCGTGGATCTGGATGCAGTCGTCGGCGACCTCCTCGATGATCCGTGAGGCGTAGAGCTTCGCCTGCGTGATCTCGCGGACTGGGTACTCGCCGTTCGCGAAGCGCCAGGCGGTCGCGTAGACCATCTGCTTGGCGGCCTCGATCTTCACCGACATCTCGGCGAACTTGTGGCGGATCGCCTGGAAGCGGCCGATCGGGCGGCCGAAGGCCTCGCGCTCCTTGGCGTACTCGAGGGTGCGGTCGAAGACGCGCTCGGCACCGGAGACGCAGCCGATCGCGGCGACCAGGCGCTCTCCCTGGAGCTCCCAGCTGATGTGGTAGAAGCCCTTGCCCTCCTGGCCGAGCAGGTTCTCCGCCGGGAACGCGGACGTCCTGGAAGGAGAGCTCGCCGGTGTCCGAGGCGTGCATCCCCATCTTCTCGAGCTTGCGGGAGACGCTGAAGCCCTCGACCTCCTTGCCTTCGGAGTCGCGGATGTCGACGATGAAGAGGGTGATCCCGTCGTGGCCGGCGTCGGGGTCGGTCTTCGTCACCAGCACGATGTAGTTGGCGCGCAGCCCGTTGGTGATGAAGGTCTTGGAGCCGTTGATCACGTACTCGTCGCCGTCGCGCTTGGCGGTGGTGCGGATGCCGGCGACGTCGGAGCCGGCGCCCGGCTCGGTGATGCCGAGGGCGCTGATCAGCTCGCCTTTGATGGAGGGGACCAGGTAGCGCTGCTTCTGGTCCTCGGTGCCGAGCAGGTGGATCGGCGGCGTCGCCATGTCGGTGTGGACGGCCATGCCCATGTTGAGCCCGCCGCAGCCCGAGTAGCTCATCGCGTCGGCGCGGACGAGCGAATAGAAGTAGTCCCCACCCTGGCCGCCGTACTCCTCCGGGTAGCAGAGGCCGATGTAGCCGAGCTCGCCGGCGCGATGCAGGACGGAGTCGGGCCAGAGGCTCTCCTCCCATTCGAACCGGTGGGGGGTGAGCTCCTTCAGCACCCACGACTTCATCGACTCGCGCAATTCCTCGTGCTCGTCCGTGAAGATGAAGTGCTTGCGGCTGGCGCCGTGGTCGGGCTTGATTACGCTGGAGGTCGCGGTGGCCACTGCTCGGTCTCCTTCGTTCTAGGGGTTGTGGGCGCGGATCGGCCGCATGCTCGGCAAAGTGGATAGTAGGACTTCCTACTTCCTACTGCAACCATCAAAATCGAGGTCTTTGCGCGATCAATGCCGGATTCTGCCGAGTGCGGGACCGTCGATCGGCTCCTAGCGCTGATCAGCGGTGGAGCAGGCAACCGAGCCAATACTTCGGTCTTTTCACGGGGGTGGCGTCGACTGCACACCGGCGGAAAGCCGGAACGGCTTCCGCGTGGTCCGCGAACGCCTGGCTGGGTGCAGACCCTCTCTGGATGTACCGCCCGACGCGTTCCTCGAGCGCTGCCGCCGCCGCTATGGCGACATCTTCCGGCTCCGTCTGGGCCCGGGCGCAACACCATCGTGGTCGCGGAGCCGACTGCGGCCCGCCGCGTGATCACAGGCGATCCGAGCGTCTTCCGCGCCGGGGATGCAAACGGCATCCTCAAGCCCGTAGTCGGCCCCAGCTCGCTGCTCGTGCTCGACGGGGAGGAGCACTGCGCCATCGCCGCATCCTGCTGCCGGCATTCGGGGCGGAGCATGGCCGCGAGTTCGCCGAGCGGGTCGAAGGCAGAACCAGGAACCGGGTGGCCGCATGGAAGCCCGGCGAGACGCTGAAGCTGCAGGAGGAGATGGAGGCGATATCCCTCGAGGCGATCATGGGGATCGCGCTGGGACGCGACTCGGCGGAGCGGCGCGAGCAATTCCGCGTCCTGGTCCCAGAGATGATGAAGCGCTGCTCCTCACCGTTCACGTTGCTGCCCTACTTCCGGCACGAACTTGGGCGGGATCACGCCGTACGCCCGTCTGCGCAAGGTGCTCGCGAGCTGGACGGCCTCTTCTTCGATGCGATCGTCGAGAGGCAGGCCTCGTCCGACGATCGATGCCTCACGATGCCCTCTCACTGCTGTGCGCGGCGACGGACGAGAGCGGCACGCCGCTGCTCGAACAGCCAGATTCGCGACGAGCTGTTGACGATGATCATGGCCGGTTACGAGACGACCACCAGCGCCCTGGCTTGGTCATTCGAGCGCCTGCTGCGGTCGCCCGAGGTCCTCCGGCGGCTCTCGCGGACGACTCGACCGCGGCGGGGATGAATATCTGGACGCCGTCGTAAGTGAGGTTCTGCGGATGCGTCCCGTCGTACCGGTGGTCGTTCGCAAGACCCGGGAGGACCTCGAGCTGAATGGTCACCTGATTCCCGCCGGATCGGTGCTCATGGTCTGCGATCTACCTCTTGCATCGGGATCCGGACCCTGTACGAGGATCCGGAGAGTTCCGCCCCGAGCGATTCCTCGACGCACGAGGCCGATGTCCCTGGCTGCCGTTCGGAGGCGGCGTGCGCCGCTGCCTCGGCGCAAGCTTCGCCCAGCTTGAAATGAAGGTCGTTATCCGGACCGTGCTCTCCATGGCCCGGCTTCACGCCGACCGGAGCCACGCCGAGCCGGTGAAGCGCAGACGGTTCACGTTCGCCCCGCACGCGACGCCCGGGTGGCGATCGAAGGGGTCACGGCGGGACGCTGAGCGGGCTTTTCGTGCCTGCAACTCGAAGATGCGTCCGACTAAGAGCGTTCGCTCATCGAACATCGGTCCATATCGGTGCAACGAGTCAGGGATTCCTCGTACTTGCCGTCGAAACTCAAGTAATGACGCAGTATTTGGGCCGATCGTCTCCGTGAATGGAAAGTCACGGCATGGCCAAGCGCGCCGGCTGGGTGCGTCCGGTTCGAGTATGCGCCTTTGCTCTAGTAGAGGGACGGTGAGCGCTCGCGCGAGGAGCCGCGAGAGCTGATCTCGGGCAGGGCGGCGGCCGGACCGCTCGCTCAGGTGCAGGCCCTGCTGGCACTTGGCGCTGCGGCCAACGGAGCGATCGCCACGTTGCTGCCGCATCCCGCCTACTTACAACGTCATCGGGCTTGCTGAGCGTGCAGATCAGCGCCCTGGGCTACGGCATGGTGGTGCTGATGATGCGTGACCGGATCTCGTTCAGCTGGCTAAGGGTCGGCAATCTCCTCGCCGCCGTGTTGACCACGGTCGCCGTCTACTTCAGCGGCGACAGCACCAGCGGCTACGCGATCTTCTACCTCTGGATCGGGTTCTACGTCTTCTACTACCCCGTCTCCCGCTCGGAGGCGGCTTTGAACCTGACGTTCGCGGTGTTTGTTACGCGGTCGCGATTCTGGTCACGCCCACGCCGCCACCTGGCGCGCCCAACGCGACATCGCCTTCTTCTCGATCGTTGCCGGGACCCTCGCCACCGCCGGGCTGCTTCTCACCTACCTGCGCCAGAGGGTCGAGCGGCTGATGACCACGCTCGTCGAGGCCTCGAGAACCGATCCCCTGACCGGCATTGCCGAACCGTGTGGGGCTGCAGCAGGCCCTCGACAGGGAGGTCGAGCGCGCGCGATCGGATGAGCGTCCGCTCGGCCTGCATCCTCATCGACATCGATCATTTCAAGTCACTCAACGAGCGCCTGGGCATCGCCGGCGGCGACAAGGTCCTGCAGGAGCTCACGGTTCTCCTGAAGGACTCCACGCGTCTGATCGACACCGATCGCGCGCTCGGGAGGTCAGGAATTCGCGGTCGGTATTCCCGCAGATCGATCAGCACGGCGCCTTCCTGCTCGCGGAGAAGATTCTCTCCCGTTTGAGGGGATCGATGCTCGGCTCCCCTCAGGGAATCACTGCGTCCGCGGGCGTCGCGGAGTACCCGGCGCATGCGAGCGGGTCCCGGCCGAGCTCGTCGCATCGGCCGACGAGCGCTTCAGGCCGCGAAGGCGCTTGGGCGTGATCGGGCGGTGATCTACAGCCCCGAGGTGACCAGCACAGTCGGGCGCGGTCGCCGGCAACCGAAGTGTCGAGAGCCAGGCGCAGCTGGCGACGGTTCTCAGCCTTGCCGAGGCCCTCGACCAGCGCGATTCCTACACGGCGAAACACAGCCAGACCGTTGGTCTGCTGTGCGAGATGATGGCGCGCGAGCTTGGTCTGGATGAGGCGCGGGTGCAGCGGGTGCGGCTTGCGGGCATCCTCCATGACATCGGCAAGATCGGGGTACCGGATTCGATCCTCCGGAAAGCCAGGTGCCCTTGACCGATGAGGAAGCGGATCAGATGCGCCGCCATCCCGAGCTCGGCGCAAGGATCCTTGCGAGCGGCGAGCTCGATGATGTTCGCGGCTGGATCCTCGCCCACCATGAGCGGCCCGATGGAACGGGATACCCGAAGGGCTTGACGGCCGTCCGAGATCCCGCTCGAGGCTTCGATCCTCGCGGTTGGTGACGCGTATGAGGCGATGACGAGCGATCGTGTCTACCGGGCGGCCATCGGGGCGAAGTCTGCCCGGAGCGAGCTGAAAAAGCACGCTGGAACCCAGTTCGACTCGCGCGTGGTCGATGCCCTGCTGCGGGTCCTCGACGCGCGAGCGCACGCTGCTCAAGGCCTAACTTCGGCTGAGCGCCAGTCGCCGCCGGAGTGCTCTGGGCGCCCACCAGGCCCAGCGCGCCGCAGAGGTGCATCATCGACGGCATCAGGAACCCGCGAACGAACGTCGCATCGACGAGCACCGCGACCGCGGTCCCGACGGCGACCTCTTTGATGAAGATCATCTGTGAGAAGGCGAAGGAGCCCATCGCGACCGCAAACAGCAGCGCCGCCGCGGTGATGATTGTGCCGGTGCGCTCGAGCCCAAGAGCGATCGCCGATGAGCTCGACTCGCCGCCGTTGCGAGCCTCGACGATCCGGCTGAGCAGGAATACGCCGTAGTCGGTAGAGAGGCCGAAGATGACGGCGAAAAGAAGGATGGGCACCGAGATGTCGATAGCGCCAACTCCCGTGTAGTGGAGAAGGGACTCAAGCCGGTCGTCCTGGAACACGAACACGAGGACTCCGAGCGCGACGCCGATCGTCAGCGTGTTGGCGACGAGGGTCAACACAGGCAGGACCAGCGGACCCGGTCATGAGGAAGATTGCGATCAGCGTGCTTGCGACGACGATTGCCAGCGCGAGCGGAAGGTGCCGCCGGAGGCTGGCCCGCTGGTCGACCAACTCGGCGCTCGTGCCTGCGACCAGGGTCGAGGATGCGTCTGGGAGGGAGCGGATCGACTCGACGAAGTGACGGGTGGCATCCGAGCTCGGTTTGGCGCCGGTATGGATCTCGACCACCTCGGCACCGCCGAGAGGCGCCGCGGAGGACCGAACTCGCGTCAACGGGTCCGAGCAGCGAGATCTCGGTCATGAATCGACCTCGGCACAGGTCCAGCGCCCGGCTGCCGGACCAGCAGATAGGAGCCGGCAGGGTCCTCTCGGAACGTTGGTGACCGTGCTGTCCACCACCCGTGCGCTGTTGTCGCTGGGAAGAACGCGAGCGTCCGCTCTGGTCAGCTCGGACGCGCAGGAGTGGAATGGCGCAGAGGAGCATACCGCCGGTATCGCGATCGATACGAGGGCCGGACGAGCTTGGGCAATCGCGGCGAGGCGTCTCCACAGCGGGGAGCCCTCCGCTTGCGTCTCGGATCGGAGATGCTCGAGCGCGTTGACCCGGGTTCCGAGCAACCCGAGCACCGCGGGCAAGCACCAGGATCACGACCAGCGCGGATAGCACAGTGACCAACGCGCACCCGACGCCCGCGGAATACAGGAAGGGCTGCGGGAAGACGCAGAGCGAGGCGACCGCAGCGGCAACCGTCGCGGCGCTGAAGGAGACCATGCGCCCGATGGGCCCGACCGTGTTACGCATCGTCGCTCAGGCCTCAGGCCCGGACCGCGCCAGCTCGTCCCTGTATCTGGACACCATGAAGAGGCTGTAGTCGATCGCGAGACCGAGTCCCAGGACGGTGACGACGTTCAGGGCGAAGATGTCGACCGTCATCACCTGGGAGAGCAGGCGAAGCGCGGCGAGCGTGAATGCGATCGACAGTCCGCCCACAACAGCGGCAGGACAGCCGCCACGAGGCTCCTGAAGACGAGCAGGGAGATCGAGCAAGAAGAACGGCGAGGCGTACAGCTCTATTCGGCGGAGATCGTCCTCGGTGGTGTTGTTGAGCTGCACCGAGGCGATTGCTGTGCCGCCGACCTGCACAGCCCCGTCCCGGTGAAGGCGGCGTCGATCCGCTCTCCGACCCGGCAGGTTGTCCACAGAGACGATCGCGAATCCCTCCACCAGGAGCCTGGGAACCACTGTCGGAGACAAGCGATCGATCCTGGGCGGGCGTCACGACCCGAGCGATCCCGTCGATGCCCGCCAGGGTCCTCGCCGTCCTGATCACCAAGGCCTGCTCTCGGCGCTGCTGGCGGGCCTCCGGGGTCACGAGCAGGAGCACTGCGGGTACCGCGTGCGCTCCCGTAGCGTTCTCGATCAGGTCGTAGCCGTGCGAGCTCTCGGAATCCGGATCGCTGAAACCGAACGGTTGAGCGCGGTCGAAGACGGACGAGCCGAGGATTGCGGCCCCGATGGTCGCGATCAGGACGATTGCAACGATCGGACGCCGATGCAGATATAAGAAGCCCCCGAGGACCCTCACTTGTTCACTATATGTCGCGGATCGGGCTGATCCGGCGACACACTCGGACAGCTAGACCTCGCTGACGATCCCTCGCCTTGGGCTCGTCAGCGCTTTCCGCCAACAGCTCATCGAGCGGATGGCGCTCGCGGCGCTCCGCAACGGGCGGGCCTTCGACGCGGACGCGCACACCTCCGGTGGGGACGATGATCGCTCCCTCCGCGCGGGTGCGCTCGACCGTTTCGCTTAGGGGAGTCAGCTTGAGGCGCGAGAGCACTGTTTGCAGCACGGTCCGCATCTCGAGCAAGGCGAACGGCGCACCCAGGCACCGCCGTACGCCCCCACCGAATGGAATCCACATATATGCGGGCGGCTTGCCCTCGATGAAGCGCTCGGGCCGGAACTCGTTGGGATGCTCGTAAGCATCGGGGTCCCGCTGGATCAGGCTCATCGGGCGTCCAGATCCGGATGCCTTCGGGGATTCGCCAGGGGCCCAGATCGACTGTCTTCGCGGTCACCCGTCCAGCCGCAATGACCGGAGGCCGGAGACGCAGGGCCTCCTTGACAGCGGCATCGGTGTACTCGTACTCACCGATCTCGGCCTCCGCAACGATTCGCTGCCTTGCACCCGGCCGGTGGAGGATCAGGTCGAAGGACCAGGCGAGTGCCGTTGCCGTGGTTTCGCTGCCAGCCACGATCAAAGTCACGAGCTCATCCCGAATCTCCTCATCGCTGAGCGCGGACCCATCCTCCTGCCTAGCCTCGATCAGCATCGTGAGGATGTCGTCGCCGGCTGAGCCGGCTTTCACGGCTTCGCGGTGGGCCGCGATCTCTTCGTAGAGCAGCCGGTCCAGTTTCCGCCTGCGCCGCAGGAAGGCCGCCCATGGCGAGATCGGTCCGACCTCGTGCCTTACCCAGTCGCCGACCGCGCACAGCGACATCATCGCCATCAGGCCCTCAGATGCCTTCGTCAGGGCCGCCGTGCGCTCTTGATACTTGACCCCCATGAGCACCTCGAACAGGAAGTCCATTGTGAGCCGGTACATCTCTGGATGGAGCTCGACTTCCTGTCCGGCGCTCCAGCGCTCCATCGTTCGCTCGCAGGCCGCTCGGAATCCCGCTTCGAACCCATCGAGGCGCTCACCATGGAAGCGCGGCAGCAGCAGCTTGCGTCGCTCGAGATGTGGGTGGCCATCAAGTCCGGTCACCGAGCGGGTGCCGAAGATCGGCTTGACGAGATTGCCGGCCGGGCTGAGCGGCATCTCATCGTCACGGGTAAAGACCTCGTGGATCAACTCCGGCTTTGTGACCCAGACGGTCCGACCAAAGCCCAGGATGTTGATCGTTACCGCGCCGTCGACCGCATAGCGCTCCTGGCAGCGTTCAAGGAAGGTGAACGGATCCCTCACGTACCTCAGCGTCTGGGAGAGGACAGGCTGGTGCGGGCCGGGGGGCAGGTGCGCGGGGCCGGCGGGCGCGCCCCGAGTCTCCGTCGTCTGGACGTTTATCGGGGTCCGGGTGGCGGTCCTTGCCTCCATGTTGGGTGAGCGTACTGCGTGGGGCCAGATATATGTCCAATTTTCGGAGTTTGGTTCAACTCAATCAAAATCACAACTATTGAGTAGGGGTGGGCAGTAAGACGTAGCACTTCCCATTCTTCGCGGGATCCACTAGGGTGGCTGCCGATGGCCGACGAGCTGCTCTACGAGGTCAAGGACGGCGTCGCGACGGCGACGCTCAACCGGCCCGACCAGCGCAATGCGCTGAACGGAGAGTTGCTCGCGGGGCTGGTCGAGGCGATGAAGAAGGCCCGCGACGACGACGCCGTGCGGGCCGTGGTCCTCACCGGCGCCGGCGACAAGGTCTTCTGTGCGGGTGCCGACCTGGGCGGCTTCGCGGCCGACGCCCCGCTCGTCGACAAGCACTTCGCGTCCGATCTATTCCTGGAGTTCTTCCGGCTGATGCCGCGGCTCGGCAAGCCCTCGCTCTGCGCGGCGAACGGCCACGTGCTGGCGGGCGGCATGGGGCTGGCGCTGTCCTGCGACCTGCTGATCGCGAAGGAGGGTGCGCGCTTCGGCACTCCCGAGATCAACGTCGGCGCCTTCCCCTACATGATCATGTCGATCATCTACCGCAACGTCCCGCGGAAGAAGGTCAACGAGATGATGCTGCTCGGCGAGCAGATCTCGGCGGAGCAGGCCGTCGAGTACGGCCTCGCCAACAAGGTCGTCCCGGCCGGCGAGTTCAACGCGGCGGTGGCCGCCTGGGCCGGCCAGCTCGCCTCGAAGAGCCCGGTGCTGATGCGCCTCGGCCACGACGCGATGTACCGCCAGCAGGACATGGCGATCGACGACGCCCTCGAGTACCTGCGCTCGCAGCTCTCCCTCACCTTTACGACCGAGGACATCCAGGAGGGCGTCAAAGCCTTCTTCGAGAAACGCGAGCCCGAATGGAAGGGGCGCTGAATTGGCAGCCACCGACGAGACCAAGGCTTCACAAGAACACCAGGGAGAGGCCCCCGAGGCGCCCGACACCGTCGAGGCCGGCGAGGACACCGGAATGAAGGCGCTCACCGAGGATGTCCACGCCCGCCGGGAGAAGGCGAAGCTCGGCGGGGGCGAGGAGAAGATCGCCCTCCAGCACGAGCGCGGCAAGCTGACTGCACGCGAGCGGCTTGACCTCCTCTGCGACCCGGGCACCTTCGTCGAGATCGGCATCCACGGCCGCCCCCACTTCTCCCAGCGGAACATGGAGGGCAAGGACGCGCCCGCCGACGGCGTGATCACCGGCTGGGGCGACGTCGACGGCCGCCGCTGCTGCATCGCCGCCTACGACTTCACCGTGATGGCGGGGTCGATGGGCGCGACCGGCGAGCTCAAGGTGAGCCGCCTGCGCGAGATGGCGCTGAGCAAGCGCATGCCCTTCATCTGGCTGCTCGACTCGGCCGGCGCCCGCATCCAGGAGGCGGCGGGGTCGCTCTTCGCCGGCTCCGGCCACCTCTTCCAGGAGGAGGTCGTGATGTCGGGAGTGATCCCGATGGTCGCGGCCATGCTCGGCCCCTGCGCGGCCGGCACCGCCTACATCCCGGCTCTCTCCGACTTCGTCCCGATGGTGGTCGGGCAGGGGGCGATGGCGCTCGCCGGTCCCCACCTGACCAAGGCCGTCACCGGCGAGGACATCTCCATGGAGGAGCTCGGCGGGGCCAAGGTCCACTGCCGCAAGTCGGGCGTCGGCGACCTCGAGGTGAAGGACGACGAGGAGTGCATCCAGGTCGTCAAGGACTACCTCTCCTACTTCCCGGCGAACTGCGAGGAGCCCGCGCCGGTGCGGGAAGCCGAGGACCCCGAGGACCGGATGTCGGAGAAGCTCCTCGACATCGTCCCCGAGTCCGCGCGGCACCCCTACGACATGTACGAGGTGATCCGGGAGATCGTCGACGACGGCGAGTTCTTCGACATCAAGCCCAAGTTCGCGAAGACGATCATCACCTGCCTGGCGCGCTTCGGCGGGCAGCCGGTGGGCATCGTCGCCAACCAGCCGAAGCAGCTGGGCGGCATCCTCGAGAACGACTCGGCCGACAAGGCGGCGCGCTTCATCAATCTCTGCGACGCCTTCAACATCCCCCTCGTCTTCCTCCAGGACGTGCCGGGCTTCATGGTCGGCTCGAAGGTCGAGCACGCGGGGATCATTCGCCACGGAGCCAAGATGCTCTACGCCGTATCGCGGGCGACGGTGCCGAAGGTGACCGTCGTAGTCCGCAAGGCCTACGGCGCCGGCTACTACGTGATGAACGGCAAGGCGTATGAGCCCGATCTGATCGTCGCCTGGCCGTCCGCCGAGATCTCGGTGATGGGTGCCGAGGGCGCGGTCAACATCATCGGCCGCTCGGCGATCGAGGCCTCGGAGAACCCCGAGGAGACGCGCGAGCAGATGCTCGATGCCGTCCGCAAGCAGATCGATCCCTACATCGCCGCCGGCAACGCGATGATCGACGACATCATCGACCCGCGCGAGACGCGGCCGACGATCATCCGCGGACTCCGGATGGCCGCCGACAAGCGGATCGAGCGGCCCTGGAAGAAGCACGGGGTGATGCCGGTATGAACGACGCTCCATTGGATGTCGCCCGCCGGGGCTATGCGTGCTGGGAGGCGGGCGACTTCGACGGGATGCTCGAGCTGGCGACGCCCGACTTCGAGTTCGTCCCGGCCATCGCCGCCACCGTTGAGGGCGGTTCGATCAAGGGCCACGACGCGTTCCGCCGCTTCTTCGCCGACCTGGACGAGACCTGGGAGACCTTCCGGATCAGCGCCGATGATTTCCGCGAAGCAGGCGGACGGGTGATGTCGATTGGACGGCTCACCGCCAAGGGCCGAGGCAGCGAGCTCGAGCTCGACCAACCGATCTACACGGTCCTCTGGTTCCAGGGCGATCGGATCGCGCGAATGCAGAGCTTCCTCGAGGAATCCGCAGCTCAAACCGCGTTCGAGGAGAGCACGCCAGCATGAGCGTGGCTCGCGTCAGCCTCACCCACGAGAACGTCGCCTATGCCGGAGTCATTGGGTTCGACGGTGAAGTGCTGGAGATCCTCGGGTTCGCGGACACCGCGTCTCACCGCATGCCCATCGAGTTGATCGACGAGGTCGAGGTGAGCGCTCGGGAATTCAACGCCTTCAGCAATCCCGCCAAGGGAGATTCCTACGGGATCCAACTCGCGATCGATGCGAGCGATGACGAGATATCGGCGCTGGAGGAGCTCGCCGATGCCGTCCGAAACGCATCGAGGGGTGGCGCATGAGCCGCTTCGAGGATCCGGTGATCATCAGCAACTCGATCTCGGGGGCGATCGCCAACCGCGAACAGTGCCCGGCGATCCCCTACACACCCGAGGAGTACGCGGCCGAGGCGCGACGGGCGGTCGACGAGGGCGCCTCGCAGATCCACATCCACGCCCGCACCCCCGATGGCACGCCGTCGTATGAGATCGAGGATTTCCAGGCGATCACCGAGGCGATCAGGGCCGAGGTCGACGACGTGATCATCAACTACTCGACCGGCGCGATCGGCGTGCCGATCGAGAAGCGGCTCGAGTACCTGCGCGCGCTGCGGCCCGACGTCGCGGCTCTGAACATGAGCTCGATGAACTACGCCAAGTACTCCCGGCGGCGCAAGGACTTCGTCTTCAAGGCGGTCTTCGAGAACAGCTTCGACACGATCACGGCGTTCCTGACCGAGATGAACGAGCTCGGGATCCAGCCCGAGCACGAGTGCTTCGACGCCGGCCACGTCGCCAACCTCGATCCCTACCTCGACATGGGCCTGCTCGAGCCGCCGTTGCAGATCTCCCTGGTGATGGGCGTCAACGGCGGGATCCGGCCGAACGCGCGCAACGTCGCCTTCATGTCGGAGCAGATTCCAGGCGGGGCGGAGGGGCCCAACAACTGGCAGGTGATCGGCGTCTCGCGCGACCAGTGGAAGCTGCTCGCGGCTTCGCTCAACCTCGGCGGCAACGTCCGCGCCGGCCTCGAGGACAACCTCTATCTGCCCGACGGTGAGATGGCCAAGTCGAACGGCGAGCTGATCGCCAAGGCGCGCCAGATGGCGGAGGACGTCGGGCGCCGGGCCGCGACCGTCCAGGAGGCGCGCGAGCTCCTGGGCCTCCGGAAGAGGGAGGAGGCGAAGGCATGAGTCGGCCGCTCGAGGAGGTCAAGATCCTCGACCTCACCAGGCTGCTGCCCGGCGGCTTTTGCACCCTGCTGCTCGCCGACCTCGGCGCCGACGTGATCAAGGTCGAGGACACCGGCCAGGGCGACTACGTGCGCTGGGCGCCCCCGTATTACGGCGACGAGGAGCACACGCCGCTCGGGACGCGCTCGGCGATCTATCTGGCGCTGAACCGCAACAAGCGCTCGGTCCGCCTTGACCTGAAGCAGGAGGGCGGGCGGCAGGCGCTGTTGAAGATGGTGGAATCCGCCGACGTCCTGGTGGAGAGCTTCCGACCCGGCGTCCTCGACAAGCTCGGCGTCGGATACGAGGTGCTGAGCCAGGCGAACCCGGCGCTCGTCTACTGCCCGATCACGGGCTACGGACAGGACGGCCCGAACCGCGACCGCGCCGGCCACGACATGAACTACCTCGGGCTCAACGGGATCCTCGGGCTGACCGGCGAGGCCGGCGGGCCGCCGATCCAGTCAGGCGCGCAGATCGCCGACCTTGGCGGCGGCGGGCTGATGGCAGCGGTCGGGATCCTCGCCGCGCTACAGGAGGCTCGGCGCAGCGGACAGGGCCAGATGGTGGACATCTCGATGACCGACGGCGCGCTCTCCTGGCTGGTGATGGAGGCCGGCCGTTACTTCGGCTCCGGGGAGGTGCCGGAGCGCGGCAACATCATGCTCTCGGGAGGGATCGTCTGCTACCGGCCCTACGAGGCCGCGGACGGATGGGTCACCTGCGGGGCGCTGGAGCCGAAGTTCTGGGCGCGCTTCTGCCAGGCGGTCGAGCGGCCGGACCTGATCGAGAGGCAATTCGAGAAGCCGGGCTCCGACGCGCATCGCGAGGTCGCCGAGATCTTCAAGACGCGCACGCGCGCCGAGTGGAAGGCTTTCAACGACGAGCACGACGCGATGATCGAGCCGATCCTCGACCTCGACGAGGCGCTCGAGTCCGAGCTGGTGCGCGAGCGCGAGATGGTGGTCAGCTACGAGCAGCCCGAGATGGGGGAGGTCAAGCAGCTCGGCTTCCCGATCAAGCTCTCGCGGACTCCGGCGAGCATCGAGCTGCCGGCGCCGGCCCTCGGCGAGCACACGGAGGAGCTGCTCGCCGAGGCGGGTTACTCGAAGGAGGAAATTGAGGCGCTCGAGGAATCAGGCGCAGCCAAGGGGTCTGACCCCACCGCGAAGCAGGAGCAGTTCCTGGCATGAGCGCGGCAGATGCGAGGGTGCGCGACAGCGCAACCCGTTCAACAAGCAAGGGCGAGGAGATGCTCCGCATGGGCGAGTTGGCCCGCGCCTCGGGCGTGTCGGCGGCCACGATCAAGCACTACCTGCGGGAGGGCCTGCTGCCGGAGCCGGTCAAGACCTCGCGGAACATGGCCTACTACCCGGCCGAGTTCGTCGACCGGATCAAGATGATCAAGCAGCTCCAGGAGGAGCGCTACATGCCCCTCCGCGTGATCAAGGACCTGCTCGAGGAGGACCCGGATCGCGCCAAGGCCCTGATCGAGCTGGGGGACAAGCTCCTCGAGCATGCGCTGGCCGGCGAGAGCGAGCGGGTCAGCGCCGCCGAGGTGCGCCACCGCTACGACGTCCCGCAGGACGTGCTCGACCGCCTCGCGGAGCTCGAGGTGCTCACGCCCGACGGCGACGGGTACTCGCCGAGCGATCTCAGGATCGTCGAGGCGATCAGCCGCTTCAGGGCCGGTGGCTACGAGGAGCGGATCGGCTTCACCGTCTACGACACCCTCCGTTACAAGCAGGCGATGTCCGAGCTGGTCAAGGAGGAGGTCGACGTGATCATGGAGAGGCTCGCCGGCGAGATGGATCCCGACGAGGCGATGGCGCTGATCGAGGCCGGGGATGCGCCGCTGAACGACCTGCTCGCCGCCATGCACACCAAGGCGCTGGTCGCCGAGCTGGAGGCACGGGCGCCGAACCGGACTCGAGAAGGCGGAGCGCGAGAAGCGACGTGGCCCGCCTCGCCGCCGCGATGCTGGTCGCGTTCCTGGTGCTCACTCTGTTCGTGCGCGTGGCGATCCAGCTGCGGCGCACCGGCACCACCGGCCTGATCGGCTTGCGCCGGGGCGCCGGCCCGCTCGACTGGCTGAGCGGCGCTCTGTTCGTCGGCGGGATGGCCATGGCCGATGGTTTCGCTGAACCTGGTTCTCAATGACCACCTCGATCCCATCGACGCCCTCGACGTCGACCCGGTGCACGTCGCGGGCATCGTCCTCGCGGCATCTGGCGGCCTCGCCGTCTTCGGCGCCCAGCTCGGGATGGGGGCGTCCTGGCGGATCGGCGTCAGCGACGACCAGGGAACGGACCTGGTCACGGGTGGCTGGTTCAGGGTCTGCCGCAACCCGATCTACTCGGCCATGATCGTGGGCTGGACGGGGTTCGCCCTGATGGTGCCGACCTGGCTCGCCTTCGCCGCCCTCCCGGTGATCGCGGTCGGGCTCGAGCTCCAGGTGCGCGTGGTCGAGGAGCCGTACCTGATCCGTACGCACGGCGATGAGTATCGGGACTACGCGACCCGGGTCGGTCGCTTCGTGCCGCGAATCGGGCGCTTCGAGGGGTGACGCGGCGGGGTCAGCGCCGGCGCCAGGCGGCGTTCTCGATCCGGGCGAAGCTCCGGTCGTAGCTCCGGCGGCGGCGAAGCAGCTCACCGAGGCGCCCGACACCGAATTCGAGGCGCATGACGCTCGCCTCGCCCTCCCGCGGCCGCCGCGACATCTCCCACAGCAGCCTTCGGTTCCGGCGAAGCAACGCGATCATGTTCAGCGCTTGAGGCGTCCAGCTCGAGTCGCGCTGAGCTGCGACGGGACCGGCGAGCGCCTGCCGATAGGGGTCCAGGCCGACGGAGGCCGCTCCAAACCCACGCATGAAGCGCCGCAGGTAGCTCCACTCGAGGCGGTGCCCGAGCAGGAAGTGGCGCAGGCGCAGAGCGGGCTCGAACCAGAGCCGCCAGCCGCTGAGCCTCAGCGCCAAGGAGATCTCCACGTCTCCTCCCGAGTTGTAGTTCGCCCTGCCGCGCCGGTCCATGAGGAGGGGACTGAAGCCGTTCTCGACCAGGTGCTGCCACGCATCCCTGCGCACGGTCATCCCCGCACCCCAGAGGTAGCCGGGGTCGTCGGCGACGTAGCCGCCCTGGCCACCCTGCGCGCCGGTGGCATAGGCCGACTGGAAGTCCTCGAACCAGGCCGGCTTCCCTCCTTCGCAGACCGCCTCGTTGAAGCCGCCGCAGGCGCCGACCTCGCCGTGCTCCTCCATCGTCCTCCAGACCAGCCCCAACCAGTCGGGCGAGATCCAGTTGTCGTCCTCCACCCAACTGATCAGTTCCCCGCGCGCCTCCGCGAAGCCCCTGACGTGCGCATGCGAAAGCCCAAGCTCGGGCTCCCTGACCACGCGGATGCCGACCGGAGCATCCCGCCGCCAAGCGGCGAGAGCGACCTCTGAGGTTCCATCCGTCGAGGCGTTGTCGACGACGATCACCTCCCAGGCCAGCTCCGAGGGTGGTCGCTGTGCCGCGATGTGCGAAAGCGTGCGGGGCAGAAGCGCCGCTCCGTTGTGGCTCGGGACGACGACGCTGACGTCGACGGACTCGGTCAACCCCAGATCAGGGATCCCGGGTAGTACGTGCCCCCCTGTGCCGGGCTGTAGCCGAGCATCTCACGGGCCTTCTCGACGCTCATCAGCGACTCGTTCCCCTCAGTCCGGTTGGGAACCTCGGGCCAGTGCTCTCGCAGGAACTCCTGGACGTCGACCACCGCCGGGTCGACGTGGCCGTCGACCAGGTTGAACGCCTCGAAGGGGCTCTCCAGCTCGGCCTCGATGGCGCGAGCGAAGCCCGTGACCGTGTTCTCGATCGAGGTGCTGAGGAAGAAGTTGCCCGCCCACTCGGATTTCACCCCTGGGAACTCCAACCGAAGGGCGACAGCCTGGGTGTTCCCAGCAGGCGTGGCCTCCGCCAGATGGGCCTCGAACTCGGCCTTGAGAGCGCCGTACTCGTTCTGCCCGTCCTCGAGGGTCGGCAGATAGTTCGACTCGAGAATCGGGAACTGGTCGATCCGCACCGGGTTGTTGAGCCCGTAGACCTGTCCCGATGACGCGAAGACGAACTTCGGGACGCCGGCGTCCTGGGCCGCGGCGAACACGTTGACCGCGCCCTCGTAGTTGATTCGGCGGTAGTCGGGCGCTGCGGCGCCGGGGACGTTCGGATGCGGCAGGGCGGCGAGGTGCACGACGGCGCGGCTGCCGCGAAATCGCTCCGCGAGGCGGCTGCGCAGGTCGAAGATGTCATCGCCGGTTGGGCGGAGGATTCCGAGCCGCGACAGCTTCCCCTCCGCACGCGCTTGGAGGGTCCGGAGTTGCCGGGCCCGCGGGACGTCATCCGGCGAGGCGTTCGCGCCCAGCCAGATGCGACGAAGGACGTTGACGAGCGGCCCGCGCATCCGGTCGAAGACGTCGACCTCGTAGCCGCCGTCGCGCAGGCCGCCGCGGAGCAGCTGGCCGACGAAGCCGCTGCCGCCCGTGATCGTGATCGTGGGTTCGCTCACCGTTCGCCGTCGAAGAGGTCGCACCAGGCGAGGATCGCGGTGCCCCAGCGCTCCAGATAGCCGTCACCGTTCGCTGCGGCCCTCAGCTCCGTCCCGAGGTCGCGCATGCACGCCGCGGGAGTATCTCCCTTGAGCTCGACCGACTCGATGTGCTCCCACATGCGCTCGTTTGCATCTATCCCGGGTGCCTCCTTGACGAGGTTCGCGAAGGGGTCGCTCGCGCGTTGGTGCGTGACGAGCGGCCGGCCGCAGACGATCGAGCGGCGCAGGTGCCTGCAGACCCGCTGGACGACGAGGCCGCACCAGATGTCGTCGAACCTGCCGTAGGGCGAGTCGAGGCCCATCGGCGGGAAGTACATGAGGCACGCCGCCTCGCGACGTACGGCGACGTTCATGCCGGACATCGGGAAGTACTGCTCGGAAGGCATCACCCTGCTCCGAACGGAGCTGATCAGGCTCGCCGGAAGCTCGTGCCCGGAGTTGGCGAGGGTCTGTACTGCGTCGAGGTCCGGAATCCCGGCCCAGAGCCCGACGCTGACGTCGACGTGCAGGGGTCCTCCCATGTTCCGGTAGGGGAGACCCCGCACCCGCAGGCCCGGGATGCTGCTCTCCCATGCCGCCGTGTCATGGAGGTTGCGCAGGTGACCGGCTACCAGGTCATCCTCGGCGGGATGACAGTCGTCGTCGAGGGTGAAGATCGTCTCGGCGCCGAGCTGCCAGGCCTTCCAGAAGCCGAAGGCGCGGATGCCGCTGTCTCTGCGCGAGATGATCCACGGCTCCGGGAGCTCAGCCTCGATCTCCCTCCAGCTGAATATCTCGACGTTAGGGGCGTCGCACTCGATCGTCGGCTCGGGCGCGTCCTCGATCACGAGAATGCGGTCCCACTGCGATGGTTCCCACGCATCGAGGAACTCGCGCAGGCTCTCCGGCCGGTTGCTGGGAACGACTAGTACGTTCAAGGGCTGGCGGGAATCTCTAGCAACCCCATCGAGGCGAGGGTCTTGCGGATGCCTTCCTCCAGGGGTGTCGTTCGCCAACCGAGCTCCCGCTGGGCCTTTGAGGAGTCGGGGCGGGCCTGCCAGAGGAAGTAGGTGAGCTGGCCCTTGGGCAGCAGCGGCGGCCGGCGGATCATCCGCGAGACGCCGGCGCCCACGCCGGCGATCGCCTTGGCGACCGGGATGGGCATCGTCGGCGGGACGCGGCCGCGGCCGGCGACGCGCTTCGCCGTCTCGGCCAGGTCGCGGAAGCTTGCGTAGCCGTCGGCGAGGATGTAGCGCTCGCCGTCCTTACCCTTTTCCGCCGCGAGCAGGTGCCCGGCGGCGACCCCCTCGACGTAGGCGTATCCGGTGCCGCCGGGCGGGACGGCGGGGAGGCGCTTTCGGACCACCGGCTCGAACAGGCCGTTCTCGAATGACGGCGTGGGAGAGGGGGTCGGCCCGTAGACGCCCGAGGGGTTGAGGATCACGACCTCCATGCCGTCCCGCTCGGCCAGCACCAGCTCCTCGGCGTGCTGCTTGGAACGCTCGTAGGCCGTGCCCTTCGGGTAGTCGGCCAGCATGGTCTCGTCGAAGCGGTCCCCGGTGTCGGCGTGGAAGACGTCGTGGGTCGAGGTGTGGACGAAGCGGCGAGCACCGGCGCGCTTGGCGGCGCCGGCGACCTGCGCGCTGCCGACCGCGTTCACCTGGTCGAAGATCGCCTCGTCCCGGACCCACTGCTCGGGCATGCCCATCGAGTTGAAGACCAGCTCGCATCCCTCGGCGGCCGCGGCCAGGCTCTCGGGATCCGTGACGTCGCCGTGGATCGGCTCGATGCCGACCGGGAGGACGCTCGCCGCCCGCTTCGGGTCGCGGACCAAGCGCGCGCACCTGGTCGCCCCTGTCCAGGAGGGCAGAAGCGATCGCGTGGCCGACCTTCCCGGTCGCGCCGGTGACGAGAGCCCGCATCGGCCCATCCTATGCGGGCTCGGCGACCTCGGATCCGAGGCCGACCTCCTGCCGGATCTGGGTGCGGGACTCGAATGCGGAGCGCGTGCGTGGCAGCAGCCTTCTGAGCATCTTCGGCTGCCTTACCCGCTAGATTGACTAGTCAGTCAACCCGACCCGGATCGCATTGCGCAAGCCGGGTCGCGCCTTGGGGAGATATGCGCGCCGCCGCCGTACAGCTCAACTCCACCGACGAATATGACCGCAACCTGGAGGTTGCCGAGCGCCTCGTTCGCGGGGCCGCCGCCGAGGGCGCGGAGCTCATCGTCCTGCCGGAGAAGTGGACGGTCCTCGGCTCGCCGGAGGCGATTCGCTCCTGCGCCGAGCCGCTCGATGGCCCCGCGCTGACCGCCGCGGCCGGCTGGGCGCGCGAGCTTGGCATCCATCTGGTCGCGGGGAGCGTGCCGGAGATCGTTCCCGAGTGGGACAAGCTCGCCAACACCTCGGTCATGTTCGGGCCCGATGGCGAGCAGCGCGCGATCTACCGCAAGATCCACATGTTCGACGTCGAGGTCGGCGATGTCGCCTATCGGGAGTCCGCCGTAGAGCAGGCCGGCGAGGAGATCGCTCTTGGTGAGGCGGGCGGCGCGATGGTCGGGCTGACCATCTGTTACGACCTCCGCTTTCCCGAGCTCTACCGGATCCTCGCCCTGCGCGGGGCCCGGGTGATCACCGTCCCCTCCGCCTTCACGGAGCGCACCGGACGCGATCACTGGGAGATCCTGATTCGCGCCCGGGCGATCGAGGACCAGGTCTTCCTGGTCGCTGCCGGGCAGATCGGATTCGCGCCGCCGCACTACCGCAGCTACGGGCGTTCGATGATCGTCGACCCCTGGGGCGTCGTTCTGGCCCAGGCCGCCGACACGGAATGCTTCGTCTCCGCCGACTTCGACTTCGCGATCCAGAACGAGATGCGCGACAGCCTGCCCTCGCTGCGACACAGGCGCCCCGACGCATACCGCTGGCCCGATCACGGCGAGGCGGTGGACGCCGTCCAGGCATCCGTCGCGGAGCCCGCCACCGCCGCTGGGGCGCCATGATGAGCCAGGCCCCGGCCCCCGACAAGCGGCGAGCGATCCTCGACGCCGCGATCACCGTCTTCGCTCGCCAGGGCTTCCACAGCGCCCGCGTCTCAGACGTCGCGGCAGAGGCCGGCGTCGCATACGGGCTCGTCTACCACTACTTCGACTCCAAGGAGCAGATGCTCAACGAGCTCTTCTCGGAGCGCTGGGCGCTGCTGGTCGAGGCGAGCCAGGAGATCCGGAGCAGCGACGCCGCGCCGCGGGACAAGCTTGCGGGGGTCGCCAACTTCATCGTCGAGTCCTACCGCCACGAGCCCGAGCTGATGAAGGTGATCATCGTCGAGGTCACCAGGGCGGCCAACTCCTTCGGCCGTACTCATCTCCCCGAGATCCGCCAGGCCTACGACCTGGTCGCCGAGATCGTCGCCGACGCCCAGGAGGCTGGCGAGTTCCGCGACGACGTGGACCCGAGCTTCGCCGCGATGGTCTTCTACGGCGCGATCGAGCAGCTCCTCACCGGCTGGATCTTCGGCTCGATCCCGGGCGCCGACGATGACTACGAGCGCGCCAAGCGGCTGGTCGTCGAGACCATCTGCGACGGGCTCGAGCCTCGCCCCGTCAGCGACGCGGTGGCCGGCTAACGCCATATGTGGGAGGGGCTGGCAAGGACCCAGCGACAGGACCGCGCCCTCCATGGCGCCGCGAAGGTCGCCAACGTCCTGCTGGGGCTGATCCTGCTGCCGCTCTGGCTCTTCGGCCAGCTGATCGGCGGGCGCGTGCGGAACTTCCTGGTGGGGCTCGAGCGCCGCGGCAGGCGGCCGCTGCCGGTGCCGGCGGAGCAAGAGCGCACCATGGACGCGCTGATGCGGGACCTGCAGGCGATTCCGCAGCACCTGCGCCACTCAGACCTCGCCGAGCTTCGGCGCGGCTTCGCCGACATCTCGAACTTCGTGGTCGCGCAGCACCGCGAGGGCGCCGTGATCGGATACCGCTATCCGGGCCAGTTCAAGGACCACATCGTCGAGGGAGCGGACGGGGAGCGGATCGCCGCCTCCATCGCGCTCCAGGAGGCGGCGCGCCCCTCGCTGATCGTGGTCCACGGACTCTTCACCTCGAGCCGGTTCGACTACGTCCGGCAGATTGCGGTGCGCGCGTTCTACGAGTGGGGCTTCAACGTGGCCGCCCTCGACCTGCGCAGCTTCGGGATGACCGAGCTGACCAGCCCGGCGCCCTCGACGGCCGGCTGGAAGGAGAGCCTCGACATCCTCAGCCTGGCGCGCTACATGAAGGAGCTCGGTGGCACCAGCGTCGGCGCCCTCGGGATCTCACTGGGCGGGAGCTCGGTGCTGAACGCCTGCGACCAGGACGACACTCCCACATCGCTGGACGGCGGGATCCTCGCGGTCTCGCCACCGGCGGTGCCGAAGCTCGCCTGGGAGCGGCTCTCCGAGCCGGTGCCTCGGGGCCATCCCCGCTATCCGATTCACAGGGCGTTCGAGGCGGCGCTGATCTCGCGTGTGCGCTCAGGGCGCTGGCCACCGGAGGCGGAGGACATGCAGCAGGTGATGGAGCACGTCTCCGCGCCGTACTACGAGGTGGACGCCGAGGAGATCTGGACCGAGGCGAGGGGCATCGATCACGTGCCGGGCGCGAAGGTGCCCCTGCTCGTCCTGCACCCCGAGGACGACCCGATCATCAAGGTCGAGCACGCTCGGATGCTGGCCGAGGTCGCCAAGGACAACGACCTCGTCCGGGTCTGGATCCTGCCCCACGGCTCCCACGGACTGCTCGAGGCCGCCGATCCGGGCTGGACCCACGCCGTCTACCGGACGTTCTTCGAGCGCTGGGCGACCTACGCCGAGCGCACGGCCGGGCAACCCGCCGAGCAGGCCGCCGAGTTGGTTTACTCCTCTCAAGAGCCCGGGTAGCAGCGACCCCCGGGAGAGGAGGGCACAGCATGGACAGCGAAATCTTGAGGCGACTGATCTGGGCCGGGCTGCTGGCGGCCACCGGCGCGCTGGCGACCGTTGCCGCGCACCGGCTCTCCGAGGTGATCTGGCGCCGCGTCTTCAACGAGGAACCGCCCGAGTGACCGACGGCGAGAGCAGCCAGCCTCAGCAGACACCGCCCGCGGAGCAGGCGCCCGCCAACGGCGACAAGCGTCCGGAGGACATGACCGTGGGCGAGCTCGTCTTCGAGGTCTCCGATCAGGCCTCGGTCCTCATCCGCGAGGAGATCGAGCTCGCCAAGACCGAGGTCACGGAGAAGTTCAACAGCCTGCTTCGTGGCTCGGTCGCGGGACTGGTCGCGGGGGTCTTCGCCCTGCTCGCCCTGGCGCTCGCGATGCACGGCTTCGCCTGGCTCCTCAACGACCTGGTGTTCGACAACCCCTGGGCCGGGTTCTTCGTCGAGGCTGGCATCTTCCTCCTGATCGGCATCGCCGGGGGCCTCTTCGCCTATCGATCGTTCAAGCGCGCGGCGCCTCCGACGCCCGACATGGCGATCGAGGAGGCCAAGGAGATCAAGGCCGCCTTCGAAGGACAGAACGGACAGGAGGACGCATCATGAGCATCGCCCGCAGGCCGCACCACCCTTCCAACCGGAGGCAATGGGCGCTTCTCGCCTCCTCCGCCCGGCAGCCGCTCGGCCGAGCAGATCCGGCGGGACATCGTCCAGCAGCGCCAGGACTTCTCCCGATCTGTCGATGCGTTGCGGAACCGCTGGGTGCAGGTGACCGACGTCCGCCGTCAGATCCGGGAGCACCGCACGGAGCTCGCGGTCGGCGCGGCCGTGGTCGGCTTCCTGATCGGCGGGGCGATCGCGCTCGGCCGGCGGCGGGGCTGAGGTCAGCCCACCGCTTTCTTCACGAGCTCGACGATCCTTTCCTCCTCGGTCGCAGTCAGCTTCGTGAGGGCGAAGGCGACCGGCCACATGGCGCCTTCGTCGAGGTTCGCCGTGTCGCTGAAGCCGAAGGTCGCGTACCTCGCCTTGAACTTCTGCGCGTGTTGGAAGTAGCAGACGACCTTGCCGTCCTGGGCATAGGCCGGCATCCCATACCAGGTCCTCGGCGAGAGGTCTGGCGCGGTGGCTTTGACGATCGAATGGAGCCGTTTGGCCATCGCGCGATCCGGTTGCGGCATCTCGCCGATCTTCGCGAGCACGTCCGCTTCCCCATCCGCCTTGGCCTTCTTGCCGCGCGCCTCCGCCTTCAGCTCTCGGGCGCGTTCCTTCATCGCGGCTCGTTCCTCGTCCGTGAAGCCGTTGGACTTCTCGCGGGTCGCGGTGGCGCTCTTGGCCGACTTCCGCGTGTTCTTCTTCGGGCTCATAGAAACCTCCGTGGTCACTCCTGAAGTCGTGTTGGCGTCAAGCTAGAATGATTTGTAGCACAAACTATTTGCCGTGCCAACCAAACGTGCAAAGATTACCCTCGTGCCCCGCGAGTCCCCTCCCAGCACCGAAGCGGCCGAGTTCGCCGGTCAGCTCTTCTTCCGCCTCTGGCGGGCGTGCCACACGCGGATTGCCGAGAAGCTCGAGTCGATCGGGCTGACGCCGGCTTCCTTTGCGGTGCTCAACCTGCTCGGCAAGAGCGACGCGATGATTCAGCAGCAGATCGGCAAGGCGATCGGGATCGACCCGAGCACAATGGTCGCGCTCCTCGATGGACTCGAACGCTCGGGGCTGGTCAGCCGCACGCCGCACCCCGATGACCGCCGCGCGCGGGTGGTCGTGGTGACCTCCCAGGGCCGCAAGGCCCTCGAGCGCGGACGCAGGCTCAACGACGAGGTCGAGGACGAGGTTCTCCAGGGCCTGTCCAAGACCGAGCGGCGCGAGCTGCTCGGCCTGCTCCGGCAGGCGCTGGCATCATCGCCTCCGCAGCCGCCTTGGAGCTCGGCGGAGGGCGACTGAGTCAAGTCTCCAGGTGCGACCGCGGGATCCCGCCGATCCCGAGCAGGCCGGGGCCGACGTGCGCCCCGATCACGGGGCCGACCTCGGAGGTGAACACGGGGTCAGAGCCGAAGATCGGCCTGCAGGCCTCGACCAGCCGCTGGGCGTTCTCTGGGTCCTGAACGTGCTGGACCACCCAGCCGTCGGCGCCGGCCTCGTGGCGCTGGCGCCCGTAGTCCACCATCCGATCGAACGCCCGGCTCCGCGTCCGCACGCGCTCAATCGGGGTGATCTCCTCCTCGAGAGTGAGGATCGGCTTGATCTTCAGAGTGGTGCCGATCCAGGCGCGCGCCGCGCCGATCCGGCCGCCGCGGCGCAGGTAGTCGAGCGTGTCGACCGCGAACCAGATCTTCAGATCCTCGCGCGCCGCGTCGGCGGCCTGCTTCACCTCGGCGGCGCTTCCGCCCTTCTCGGCGGCGTGCGCGGCAGCCAGGATCATCAGCCCCATTCCACCGGCGCCGGTCCGCGAATCGCAGACCTCGATCCTCTCGCCGCCCTTGCCCTCCGCCGTGAGGCGCTCTCGCGCCTGCATCGCCGACTCACATGTGCCCGAGATCCCCGAGGAGAGGTGGATCGAGACGATCTCCCTGCCCTCGGCCAGCAGCGGCTCGTAGACGGAGATGAAGTCCCCGACCGATGGCTGCGAGGTCGTCACCGTCTGGTCGGAGACGCGCAGGCGCTCGTAGAACTCGTGAAGGTCGGTGATATCCGCCTCTCGATCCTGCTCGCCCTCGAGCCCCACGTAGAGGCTCACCTCCCGGACGTCGTGCTTCTCCAGGAGCTCGCGCGGCAGATATGAGGTCGTGTCGGCGACGACCGCGGTCGAGGGCATCCCGGGCGTTCTACCATGCCCGCGCTATGTCCAAGACGCTCGTCACTGGCGGGACGGGCTTTGTCGGTCTCCATCTGGTCAGGGAACTCGCTCGCCGGGGCGATGATCTGAAGCTGCTCGTCCGCAAGGAGAGCAACACCAAACCTCTCGAAGGGGTCGAGTTCGAGCGCGCCGTGGGGGACGTGACCGACCGGAAGGCCGTTCGCAAGGCGATGAAGGGAGTCGAGCGCGTCTTCCATGTCGCGGGGACGACCTCGATGCGGTCCCGCGCCCGGGACCGAGTCTTCGAGGTCAATGTCGAGGGGACCCGGAACGTGATGGAGGAGGCGCTGCGAGCCGGCGTGGTCAAGGCGGTGCTCACCTCGAGCTCGAGCGCCGTGGGGGCCGCCCGGAAGGGCGAGACCATCGACGAGGACCAGCCCTTCACGGTAGGCCGCCTCGGCATCGCCTACATCAACTCGAAGCACGAGGCGGAGCTGGTCTCGATGCGCGCCGCCGCCAAAGGGCTTCCCGTGGTGATCGTCAACCCGTCGTTCGTGCTCGGCCCCGACGACCCCAACCCGAGCGGCACATCGAACGCACTCGTCCGCCGCCTGTTGCTCCGCCGCATTCCCGGCTACCTGGACGGAGCCATCAACATCGTCGACGTTCGCGACGTCGCCAAGGGCCATGTCCTGGCCGACGAGCGTGGCGAGGATGGCGAGCGCTACCTGCTAACCGGCCGGAACTTCACCCAGCAGCGGCTCTTCGCCGACCTCAGCCGGATCGCGGGCGTGCCACCCCCGCCGCTGCGGATGCAGGGCCGCCTGGCGCTGGCCGGTGTGGAGGCGATGGAGCTGATCGGCCTGCGCCTACCGACGTCGGCGGACGAGGTGCGGTCGGGAAGCCAGTGGTTCACCTACCGCAACGACAAGGCTCGCGAGAAGCTCGGTTGGGAGCCGCGCCCGCACGAGGAGACCCTCGAGGACACGGTCCGCTGGCAGCTCGAGGAGCTCGGAAAGCGCGCTGAGGGCCACCGGCTGACCGACCTGGCGCTGCGCACCACTGGGGGTGCACTGCGCATGCTTCCCTTCACCTGATGAGCGAGCCCCGACGCGTCCTCTATCGCTGCGGCACCCCGACCAACTTCCTCTGCCCGTGCGGCGCCGTGGCGCGGCGTCTCAACAAGCTCGGCCTCGAGTACCGAACCGAGCGGGTCCAGCGCAGGCGCTCCCGCCGCCCTGAGATCGTCGAGCTCACCAAGCAGCCGTACGTGCCGGTCCTGATCGACGGCGACGAGGTGGTGAGCGACTCGTATCGCATCCGCGAGTACCTGGATTGGGCCTACGGAGAGGAATCCGGGGAAAATGCTGAGGGACCGGGGGGAGAGGCCTCTACAATTCAGGCCAATGAGTGAGTCAACACAGCCGATCACGCTCACCGACAAGGCGGCGGGAAAGATCAAGGAGCTGCTCGGCGAGCAGGAGAACGGGACCGAGCAGGCCCTTCGCGTCGCGGTTCGCGGCGGCGGCTGCTCCGGCTTCCAGTACGCGCTCGCCTTCGACGCCCCCAAGGAGGACGACCACCGCTTCGAGAACCAGGGTGTGGCGGTCGTCGTCGACAAGACGAGCATGCAGTTCGTGTTCGGCTCCGAGGTGGACTGGGTCGACGGCCTCCAGGGCGCCGGCTTCTCGGTCAACAACCCGAACGTCGAAGCCGCCTGTGGCTGCGGATCTTCCTTCCAGGTGAAGGAAGACACGGCCGAAAAGGCCGCCACGGTCTAGCCGGAACCGCTCGGTCTAGCGCTGGATCTGGATCGGTGGGCTCTGCTGCGGGTCTGCCTGGAGCTCCTGCTTGGCAGACGTCGCCGGCCGCTCGGGCTGCTCGACGCCGAGTAGCGTCGCGAGCTCGCCGGAGTCGTCCATCTCCTCGACGATGTCGGCGCCGCCCACCAGCTCACCGTTGACGTAGAGCTGGGGGAAAGTCTGCCAGTCGGAGATCTCGGCGGTCACCTCGCGCAGCGGCTGGAGCGCCGGCAGCACGTCGACCGCGCCGTACTCGACCCCGTAGGACTCGAGCACGTTGACGACCCGCATGGAGAAGCCGCACTGAGGGGCCTCCGGGTTGCCCTTCATGAAGAGAAGGACCTGGTTCTCCCGGATCAGCTCCTCGACCTTGTCCTTGAGAGTGGGTTCAGTCATCGACACGCACTATACGCAGCCGCTACTCCGGCACCGATGTCTTGATCGAGAGCGCGTGGATCGAGCCGTCGTCGAAGCGGGTCTGGACCGACTTCTTGACCAGCTTGTGCTGCTCGATCCGCGAGAGGCCCTCGAACTGAGGGGCGCTGACCGTCGCCCGCAGGTGATCCTGCGTGCCGGTTTCATCGACCACCTCAACCTCGGCCCCGGGCAGCGAGGCCTCGATCATCAGTCGTACCTCGTCGTTCGAGATCGCCATACGCCGCATCTTAAGTCGCGCCACCGGGCATAAGACATAGGGACGCGGCTTGGAGCCGCGTCCGAGAGGAATCTCGTTGAACGCCTGGACCGTCACGGCGCTGGCCGAACTCGGCTCGGCCGAGCGGCAGGTTGCTGACCTGCTGCCGATCGAAGCGGACCCGGCTGAGGCAGAGGCCGTCCTCGACAAGGTGCAGTTCTGGTTTCACACCTTTGCGCTCAACCGCGCGGAAGCAATCTACGCGCCGGGATACGCCCGCGACCATCGCTACCGGGTCCCGGCGATACCGACAAGCTTCGCCGGTCTTTCGGTGCTCGACACCGGGACATTCGACGGCTTCTACGCGTTCCTGGCTGAGTCCCGGGGAGCGGACCGGGTGGTCGCGGTGGACAATGAGCAGCACATCGACTGGGTTCGCGCGAGATGGGGCATTGAGCTCGAAGGCGGCGAAGGGTTCAGGGCGATCCATGAGTTGCTCGGCTCTCGCGTCGAGTACTGGAAGCTGGACGCCCTCGATCTCGATCAGCTCGATGAGTCGTTCGATTTCATCTTCTGCTGCGGGATCCTCCACCGCGTGCGGAATCCGACCCGCCTCATCCAAGTGCTGCGGCGTCGACTGGCGAGGGGTGGTCGGGTACTGCTCGAGACTCACGGTGCCCTCCCCGAGCCGAGCGAAGCGGAACTCTTGCATCGCTTTGGCCCGGGGGAGGTCTATCCCGACGACGACTACGTCTACTTCGGATTCTCCGCGAGGGGGATCGAGATGCTCGCCCGGCAGGGCGGATTCGCCGGTTTCGAGACCGTGGACACCCCGCTGATCGACGGCCACCCGCGAATCATCGGTTGGCTTCGCGGCTGAATCTCGCCGAAGTGCGATCAGGCGGCGGTCTTTGCGGCCTTCGAGGCCTCGACCATCTCGTGGGTCCGGCAGAACTTGACGCGCGGGCGGCCGTGGGGCTTGCCCGCCTCGACCTCGGCGGCGTCTATCGCCTGCCAGCCCTCGAAGGTGACGTGGTCGGGCTTGCGCTCGTTCAGCAGCGCCTCGATCGAGCCGCGGTCTCCCGCGAGCTCGGCCTCGGGGACATTCCCGGCCTCGAGGTCCTCGAAGAGCTTGTCGACGGTCTCCTGCGCGTCCTTCTTGTTCGTGCCGATCACGCCGGAGGGGCCTCGCTTGATCCAGCCGACCGCATAGAGCCCCGGGATCTGGCTTCCCTCGCCGTCGTGGACCTGCCCGGCCTCATTGTGGATCAGCCCTCGCCCGTCGTCGAAGGGGACGCCCTCGATCGGGATTCCCTTGTAGCCGATCGAGCGGAGGACCAGGCCGCACTCGATCGTCTCGCGCTCGCCGGTGTCGACGGCCCGGATGCGGCCGCCCTCGTCCTGCTGAAGCTCGTTGCGGCCGATCACGATGCGCTCGACCTTGGCGTCGCCCTGGATCTCGACGGGGGAGCGAAGGAAGCGCATGGTGATCTTCTGCGGCTTGCCCTCCGGGGCGCGGCCGGAGAAGTCGGTGAAGATCTCGACGTTGCGGCGGTTGGTCGGGTCGGCGTCGTCGGAGTCGAGCCACTCCCGGCTGATCTCGTCGAGCTCCATCTCGCCGGCGTCGATGTCGATGTCGGCGTTGACCATCTCGCCGAGCTCGCGGACCTCCGGGTTGGTGAAGGCCGCCTGGGCGGGGCCGCGGCGGCCGAGCACCAGGATCTCCTTCACGTTGCTGTCGGAGAAGGCCTCGATCGCATGGTCGGCGGTGTCCGTCTCCTCGAGCTCCTCGCGGGTCAGGGCCAGCATCCGCGCCACGTCAGCGGCCACGTTCCCGTTGCCGATCACGACGACGCGCTCACAGGAGAGGTCGAACTCACGGTCGGCGAAATCGGGGTGGGCGTTGTACCAGTTGACGAACTCGGTGGCGGGATGGCTCCCGGCCAGCTCCTCGCCCGGGATGCCGAGCTGACGGTCGGTCGCGGTGCCATAGGCGAAGACGATCGCGTGGTAGCGCTCGCGCAGCTCATCGATGGAGACGTCCCTGCCCACCTCGACGTTGCCGAAGAAGCGGAACTCGGGGCGGGCGGCCGTCTTCTCGTAGACGCGGATAACCGACTTGATCTTGGGGTGGTCGGGAGCCACGCCGAAGCGGACCAGCCCGTAGGGCGTCGGGAGCCGGTCGAACATGTCGACCTCGGCGTGCGTTCCCTCGTGCTTGAGCACGTGCTCGGCCGTGTAGAAGCCGGCCGGGCCCGACCCAACGATGGCGACGCGCAGGGGATTTTGCTCGGTTCCGATCACAGCGAGCCGGAAAGGGTAGTGGCTCCGTCCTGGGGGGCGGCTAGTCGGGGACGATCCCGACGACGCGGGCCGGTGCCGCGCTGCCGCCCTCGATCCGGAGCGGGAAACAGGCGACCCGGAAGCCCTGATCGGGAAGCGCGCCGAGGTTGACGAGGCGCTCGATCTGCGAGTAGGCGAGATCCACCTGATGGGCGGCCCAGAAGATGCCCGTTTCGCCGGCCTCCTTCGCCTGCTCGGCCTGCATGTGCAGCGGGGCGTCCCAGCCCCAGGCGTCGATTCCCATCACCCGCACCCCCTGCTCGTAGAGCCAGCGGGTGGCCTCGGCGCTTACTCCCGGGCCGCGGGCGATGTAGTCGGGCTGGTCGTAGAACTCGTCGCGCCCAGTGCGGACGAGGACGATGTCGAGCTCACCCAGCTCGCGTGGCAGGCGCTCCTGGACATCCTCCGCCGACAGCCTCTCCCCGTCGGCGCGGTCGGTCGCATCGATCACGACGCCCGGCGCATAGAACCACTCGAGCGGCAGCTGGTCGATCGTCTGAGCCGGCTGCCCGCCGATGGTCGAGTTGTAGTGCCACGGCGCGTCGACGTGTGTGGAGTTGTGCGTGCCGAAGCGAAGGAAGGTCTCGGTCGCCCAGCCCTCGCCCTCGCGGAGCAGCTCCGGTTTGACGCCGAAGAGCGTGTCGATGGTTCTCGCGCCGCCGCGGTGGTCCTCGAACTCGATGTCCGTGCGGAGGACGTCCGGGAACTCCGCGGGGTCCGGGCGAATCGGCGCGGAGAGGTCGATCAGCGGCACTAGGCCGGAGTGACCGCTGTGGCGGCGGTGCCGTCGAGCGCGTCGAGCGCCCGGCCGAGCGACATCGAAACGCAGGTGAAGATCGGGGTGTCGCGCAGTGTGTAGGAGCTCGACTCGGTGCCCCGAAGCTCCTGGACGAGGTCGAGGAACTCCCCGGGCTCGTCACCCTCGAAGGAGACGACGAACTCCTGGTCGTCGAGGCCGAACGAGTAGGCGGTGTTGATCGTGATCTCCGGATAGCGCCTGCCGACCTCGATGTGGCTCGCCATGATCCGGCGGCGCTCGTCCAGCGGCAGCGTGTACCACTCCCGCTTCTTCTCGAACGGGTAGACGTAGAGGTACTTGCGGTCGGAGACGCAGATCTCCGGTCGAACCGATTCCTCCTCCGAGTACGGCGAGGGCTTGGTCATCGCCAGGTAGGAGTAGGGGATCGACGCCCAGCGGGCGAGGCCGCTCTGGCTCAGCACCACGTGGAACGTGTGGATTTCCTCGAGGGTGGGGCTCTGGCTGAGCAGCATCAGGTCGACGTCGCCGCGGGTGCCGACCGTCGAATACGCTCGCAGCGAGCGGTCCTCGGCGAAGTCCTCGCAGGCGGCCAGGAACTCGGCCTTGTCGGTCGCCCGCTCCTCTGCGCTGCGCCTGCGCCAGGCGGGGTCGAGCTTGAAGAACGTGAACTTGACGAACGTGCGGTCGGCCATGAGACGAAGGGTAATGGCCGCCGCGCTCGCGGCCGGGGCGCTCATGTGCGGCTGGGCTGCTCCCGCCCGGGCGCAGGGCGTCACCGTGGCCGTGCTGCCGCAGGGCACCACGGTTCCGGAGCTGGCAAGCGCCGGGCTCTCGCCGGGTGTGATGAGCGCCGGGATCGGCCGGGTCTCAGCGGCACGGACCTTCGCCGACATCTCGGCGGGCAATCGCGAGAGCCCGCCCTCGGATGCCGTCCCCGGCCTCCTTCGAAGCACCATCGAGAGGGCTGGGCCGGGTCGGCGTGCGCTGTGGAGCGTCCACGTCCCGCTCACCGCGCTTCCCCAACTGGAGTCGAACTTGGGCGATGACGATCTTCTGATCGCGTTCGCGGCTCCTCCGCCGAGCCGCAACGAGGCTCTGCCGATCGGAATCGCCGGGCGGGGCTTCGACGGCAATCTGACCTCGGACTCGACCCGCACCGACGGCTACGTCCTCTCGACGGACGTTGCACCGACCATCCTGCGGCGCCTCGGGCTCTCCGTCCCTGACGAGATGAACGGCCAGCCGATTCGGGCAGAGGGCCGAGTCGATCTGTCCTCAATCGAGGATCGAGCGGCGCGCATGGCCGCAATCCCCGATCGCCGAGCACCGGTGGTCATCACTTGCCTGGCGGCTTGGATACTCCTCGCTTTCGCGGTCAACCGGATCGTCTTCGGCCTGCGGCGAGTGGCGATCGCCTGGCTGGCGCTCGCTTTCGCCTACATGCCACTGATGCTGCTGGTGGGGGCGTGGCTCGAGCCGAGCGCCGTCGCGGAGGGATTGCTGGTCGGCTTCGGCGCCGCGACGCTGGCGGCCCTGACCGTCCGTTTCGCCTGGGGGTGGCGCGGGCTTGCGATCGCGTGCGCGATCACGGTGATCGCTTATGCGATGGATGCTCTGACCGGCTCGGAGCTGACGAAGCTCTCGCTGCTTGGGCCGAACCCGATCTACGGCGCCCGCTTCTACGGCATCGGCAACGAGCTCGAAGCGCTGATCGCCGTGATGGTTCCCGTGGGTGTGGGGGCCGCACTATCGGCCTCGCCTGGATCGTCCCGCAGGGCAGAGTTGGCGTTCCTGACCGCGGGCGCTCTCGCCGCGCTGATCTTTGCGGCGGGTCGATTCGGTGCTGATGTGGGGGCGGTCATCGTCTTGCCGATAGGCGCAGCGGTTGCAATGGCAGTCATCGACTGGGGCGGGGAGGGCTCTCGTCGGCGGATTGCCTTGGCCGTGATCGCTGCGCCCCTGGTCGGATTGGCCGCCCTCGCTCTGATCGATCTCGTCTCCGGGGGCAACGCGCACCTGACGCGGTCCGTGCTCGACGCCGGAGGCGCGAGCGGCCTGGCCGATGTCGCCGAGCGGCGGTTGAGGCTCTCCGCGCACGACTTCGCCCAGGCGGCCGGCAATCCGCTCTTCTGGGTCGTCGTGGTGGGAATCGGGGTCGCGATCGTGCAAAGGCGCCGGATCGACGCCTGGCTGCGGGAGGCCCCACTGGCCCGGGCTGGGTTCATTGGAGCCTGCGTCGCGGTGGCCGTGGGCGTGCTGGTGAACGATTCGGGCGCGACCTTTCTCGTGCTCGGATCGCTGGGATTGGGCGCCACGCTTGCCTTCGCCTGGGCCCAGGCGGGCACGAATCCGTAGAAGTCCGCGTAATGCGGAAACCCCAGGCGGGTAGGTGAACTTGGTGTGACTCCCGCCACGAAGCCCAGCCAGCCTTCCAGGTACCCTGACCATATGCGCATTGCGCTTGTGTCGCCCTATTCCTGGACCTATCAGGGAGGCGTAAACAGGCACGTTGAGGCGCTCGCGGAGCAATTCATTGCTCGCGGAGACCACGTTCGGGTGCTCGCCCCCTGGGATCCGCCGGACGCCCTCAGCCGCCGCCTGCACCGCTCCCATCCCGAACTGCGGGAGGCTCCCGACTACCTCGTGCCGCTGGGGCGGACCATGGGCTTCGGTGCCAACGGCGCCGTCTCGAACCTCTCTGTCTTCCCTGAGGGCCCAATCGCCCTCCGCCGCGAGCTCCGCACCGGCAATTACGACGTGGTGCACGTGCACGAGCCGCTCGCGCCGCTCGTCGGCTGGGACGCGATGGTCTTTCGCGGCACGCCTGTCGTTGGCACCTTCCACGCCTACTCGACCAAGGCCTTCCCCAATCACACCGCCACCCTGCTCGGCGCACGGCGCCGCATGAACCAGCTCTCCGCTCGCATCGCCGTCTCCGAGGCCGCCGCCTGGACGGGGCGCCGCTGGTTCGGCGGCGAGTACACGATCGTCCCGAACGGGGTCGACATCGAGGCTGCTCCACAGGGCCCGAAGCCGCCGAGCGATGAGCTCCGGCTGCTCTTCGTCGGCCGCGCGGAGGAGCGCAAGGGCCTGCCGGTCCTGCTTGCGGCGTTCCAGGCCCTGGTCGAGCACGTTCCCTCCCGGCTGACGATCGTCGGAGCCGATCCAGAGGAGATCTCGCGCCGGGTCAGCGACCCGGATCTGATGTCTCACATAGACGTGCTCGGCAAGGTCTCCGACTCGATCCTCTGGCGCCAGCTCGGCGAAGCCGACCTGCTCGTCGCGCCATCGCTTGCGGGGGAGAGCTTCGGCATGGTCCTGATCGAAGCGATGGCAGCCGGTACCGGCGTGGTCGCCTCTGCGATCGCGGGCTACAGCGATGTCGTCACCAACGGCGTCGACGGCATCCTGGTCCCACCCGCCGACCCGCAGGCGCTCGCCGAAGAGCTGCAGCTGCTCGCGCACGAGCCGGAGCGGATCAGGGCGATGGGCGAGGCGGGCCGTCAGAGCGCCCAGCGCTATGCCTGGCCGCACATCGCCGAGGAGGTCACCGAGGTCTATGAGCGCGCCATCGATCCCGCCCCGGCGCCGATCTGGCCGCCGGAGGAGCTCGCCCGCCGCAGCGGATTCGTCCGCATCGACGGCGGGCCGAAGCGGCCCGCCAAGCGCCTGCCGTCTCTCGAGCCGAGTCCGGCCGACGGCCGCAGCCGCGGCCGGAGGGCCGCCCGGAAGGCCGGCGTCGCGGTCGCCGGCGCACTCGGGCTGCTGCTCACGGCGCTGGCCGCGCGCCGCATCGGCGTCGACCAGGTCGCCTCCAGCATCATCGACTCCGACCTCAAGTGGGTCCTGATCGCCTGCGCGCTGATGGTCGCCGCGATGTTTGCCCGCGCCGCCTCGTGGGTGGCGATCGTCCGTGCGGCGCTCCCAACCAGCCACGTCCGCCGCCGCGACGTCACCTCGGCGACGATGATCGGCGTCCTGATGTCCGCGACGTTGCCGGCGCGCCTCGGCGAGCCGGCCAGGGCGATGGTCCTCTCCCGCCACGTCGGCCGGATGCGCCAGACCTTCCCGGTCCTGATCGGCACGCTGGTCTCGCAGACGGCGATCAACATCTTCGCTCTGGTCCTCCTGGGCGGGATCATCGTCTCGACGACCGACCTGTTCCAGACCAGCACTCAGAAGCTCTTCCTGGTCTCGACCGCTCCGCTGCTGGTCCTGCTTGCCGTGCTGATGGCGCCATCGCTGGTCAAGGTGAACGGACAGGGCCGGATCGCCCGCGGCATCAAGGCCGTCCGCGGCGCGATACAGCAGGCGCGCCGCGGCCTGACCGTCTTCCGGGACCCGCGCAAGGGCTCCTTCGCTACGGGCGCACAGCTCTTCGCCTGGTTCCTGCAGCTCCTTTCCTGCTGGGCGCTGTTCGCCGCGCTGGGACTCGACCACCAGGTCGCGATCGGCGCGGCCGCGGCCTGTCTCTTCGCCGTCAACGTGACGGCAGTGGTCCCGGCGACGCCATCCAACATCGGGATCTTCCAGCTGGCGATCATCAGCGTGCTCAACAAGGGCTTCGGGATACCAGCCGCGGACGCGCTCGCCTACGGCGTGATCCTGCAGGCCGTCGAGATCGCGACCGCCGTCACGCTCGGCGTCCCGGCGCTCGTCCGCGAGGGCGTCAGCTGGTCGGACATGAGGGTGCGCGCCATGGCTGCGGCCCCCGTCCGCCTCTCCGAGCGCCCGCGGACGCGCGAGCGCAACGCGGACAACCGGGTCCCCGTCAGTTAGCCGGAGCCTTCGCCCTAGAAGACGATGGTCTTGTTCTCGTGGACGAGCGTGCGGTCCTCGAGGTGCATCGCAACCGCGCGGGCCAGAACGGCCCGCTCGATGTCCTCGCCCAGGCGGGTCAGGTCGGCGACCGACTCGCGGTGTGAGACGCGGGCGACGTCCTGCTCGATGATCGGCCCCGCGTCGAGCTCCTCGACCACGTAATGGGCCGTGGCGCCGATGATCTTGACGCCCTTCTCATAGGCCTCCTGGTGCGGGTCCGGCCCGGCGAAGGCCGGCAGGAAGGAGTGGTGGATGTTGATCAGCGGCACGCCGATCCCGTCGATGAAGTCGCCCGAGAGGATCTGCATATAGCGGGCGAGCACCACGACATCGACCTGACCCTTCAGCAGCTCCAATAGACGCTCCTCGGACTCGGCCTTGCCACCCGGCGGCACCGGCACGTGGTGGTAGGGGACCCCGAAGGCGCGCACGTCGTCCTCGAGGTCCGGATGATTCGAGGCCACCAGCACGACGTCGGCGTCGAGCGATCCGCGCCGCCAGCGCCAGAGCAGATCGAGGACGCAGTGCTCGTAGCGGGAGACGAGGATCGCCATCCGCTTGCGATCGCCGGGATGGGACATGCGCCAGCGCATCTCGAAGCGGTCCGCAACCTCCTGCTCGAAAACGGCCTCGAGCCGATCGCGGTCGAGGTCCATCTCCGCCGTCGAGAACTCCATGCGCATGAAGAACCGGCCGCCCTCGGGGTCGGTCGAGTGCTGGTCGGACGAGACGATGTTGGCGCCGTGCTCGAAGAGGAAGCTCGAGACGGCGGCCACGATCCCGGGCCGGTCCGGGCACGAGATCAGCAGCCGGGCATTCCTGTATACAGAATGCCCTTCCGGCGGGGCATCTGATTGCGAATTGTCGCCTGGGGTAGTCATCTACGGTGACGAGTTGTATACAGTTTGTGCCTGGCCGCGCTGCGGCGCAAGCGGATGAGGAGGAAGAGATGATCGACCCCGGTGGCCCCGCCCCGGATTTCACGCTCCCCGATCAGGACGGCGAGCCGGTCAGCCTCTCCTCGCTGCGCGGGCGCTGGGTGGCCCTCTACTTCTACCCGAAGGCGGACACGCCCGGCTGCACCACGCAGGCCTGCGGCGTGCGCGACCACGCCGCCGACTACGAGGCGGCGAACGCGGTGGTCCTCGGCATCTCGCCCGATCCGATCGACGAGCTGAGGGCATTCGCGGACAAGTACGGCCTCGCGTTCACCCTGCTTTCGGACGAGGGACACAGCGTGGCCGACGCCTATGGCGTCTGGGACGAGCTGCAGTTCGGCGACCTGCAGGTCTGGGGCAACCGGCGCTCGACGGCGCTGATCGACCCCGAGGGCGAGATCGCGACGGTCTTCCCGGACGTCAAGCCGAACGAACACGACGAGCTGGTGCTGGGGGCGCTCGCAGAGCTGGGCGCGGCCGCCCCCGGATGAGCGTGATCAAGGAGGAAGAGGATGAGCAGCACCAACGGCAGCCCCAATGGCGACATCCGTGAGGTTCCCGAGACCTTCAAGCTCTCGGACTGGCCGCGCAACTGCTGGTACGCGGCCGCCTACGACGTCGAGCTGAAGCGCGAGCTCCTGGGGCGCCGGATCGGCGGCCACAGCCTCGTCATGTACCGGCGGGAGGACGGCCAGGCCGTGGCGCTCGAGAACGCCTGCTGGCACCGTCTGATGCCCCTGTCCGAGGGCAAGATCGAGGGCGACAACGTCGCCTGCGGCTACCACGGGCTCGTCTACAACCCGGAGGGGCGCTGCGTCTTCATGCCCTCCCAGAAGACGATCAACCCGGCCGCGCGGGTGCGCTCCTATCCGGTGGCCGAGAGGCATCGCTTCATCTGGGTGTGGACCGGCGATCCGGCCCTCGCCGACCCGGATCTGATTCCCGACATGCACTGGAACGACGATCCGGAGTGGGCCGGCGACGGCAAGCTGATCCACCTCGAGTGCGGCTACAAGCTGATCGTCGACAACCTCATGGACCTCACCCATGAGACGTTCGTTCACGGCGCGAGCATCGGCCAGCGCTCGATCGCGGAGGTCCCCTTCGAGGTCACGCACGGCCCGAACTCGGCGACCGTGACGCGGTGGATGCTCGACGTGGAACCGCCGCCGTTCTGGCGGATGCAGCTTGGCTGGAAGCTCGAGAAGGCGCCCGCCGAGGTGCCGAGGGTCGACCGCTGGCAGATCATCCACTTCGAGGCGCCGAGCACCATCGCCATCGACGTCGGCGTGGCGCCCCACGGCACCGGTGCCCCCGAGGGCGACCGGTCGCAGGGAGTGAACGGCTACGTGCTGAACACGATGACCCCGGAGACCGAGAAGACCTGCCATTACTTCTGGGCCTTCGTGCGGAACTACAAGCTCGACAACCAGCGCTACACCACGATCATCCGAGAGGGTGTGACCGGCGTCTTCGGCGAGGACGAGGTGGTGCTGGCGGCGCAACAGCGCGGCGTCGACGACCACCCCGACAAGCAGTTCTACAACCTCAACATCGACGGCGGGGCGATGTGGGCGCGCCGCCTGATCGACAAGATGATCGCGGAGGAGACCGACGATCCCCGATACCGGGCATCCGCCGGCGAGGCCGAGCGGCAGGAGGGAACCTCCACGCGGGTGGAGGCGACCGAGGCCGACGCCGAGCGGCTCGGGGTGAACTGAGCGCCGGAGCGTCGGGTGGCCACAGTCGCGAGACGCGAGGTCGTCACGGCCCCCGGCAGGCATTTCGCCGAGGCGCGGATCCGCGCGGTCAGGGACGTCGCCAGCGACGTCCGGATGATCGAGATCGAGCCGTCGGCCGGGGCGCGGCCGTATGCGACCGGCAGCCACCTGGACTTCGCCGTCGACATCGACGGCCTGCCGGACGTGCGCTCCTACTCGCTGGTCGGCCGAGGCCCCGTCGACGGCGCCTATCGAATCGCCGTCAAGGAGATCCACGACAGCCGCGGCGGCTCGGTCTGGATGCGCGCGCTGGAGCCCGGCACGACCATCGCGGTCTCGGAGCCGCAGAGCCACTTCGAGCTGCAGTACGGCCGCTCCGAGTATCTGCTGGTGGCGGGGGGCATCGGGATCACGCCGATCCTCGGCATGGCCCATGCGCTCGAGCGCCACGGCCGGCCGTTCCGCCTGCTCTACGCGGCGCACACGCGCGAGCAGATGCCCTTCGTGGATGAGCTCTCCGGCCTGCTGGGAGATCGCCTCGAGCTGTTCGTCTCGGCGGAGGGCAATCGCCTCGACATCGGCGGCGAGATCGAGCGCCTCGATGCCGATGGTGAGCTCTATCTCTGCGGGCCGCTGCGGCTGCGCGACGCCGCTCGGCACGAGTGGACCGAGCGGGAGCGAAGGCCTGACCGACTGCAGTTCGAGACCTTCGCCTCGGGCGGCGCCTTCGCGCCCGAGGAGTTCCCGGTCCACGTGCGCGACGCCGGCTGCGATCTCACGGTGCGCCCCAACCGCACGCTGCTCGACGCGCTGCGGGACGAGGGCGTGGACATGATGTGGGACTGCCTGCGGGGGGAGTGCGGGCTCTGCGCCGCGACCGTCATCGAGGCCGAGGGAGAGCTGGACCATCGCGACGTCTTCCTCAGCGACGAGGAGAAGGAGGGGGGCGGGGCGATCATCACCTGCGTCTCGCGGGCGGTGGGCGGCGCGATCACGATCGACACCGGCTTCCGGCCGGACCCGGAAACAAACCAATAGACTTGACTTTTCCCTCGCACGAGGCGATGGAGGAGGAGAGACAGATGGCAACCGCAACGTCCGAGGTAGGCGCGTTCCCGAGCCCGTTCTCGATCGAGACCCCGCAGGGATGCGAGGGCTGGGAGGAGATGTACCCGTACTGGTCGCTGTTCGACGAGCACCGCAAGGAGGCGGACGAGAATCGCCTCTGGTTCTGGAACTCGATGCACTTCCCCCTGCCGATGCCGGCCTTCGACATCGTCGAGACCGATCACCCGTATGCGGCGTTCGCGGGCTGGCAGAACCGCGCCTTCGCCGTCCCGCCGGTGATGGGCGTCGACTACCGGATCGTCAACGGCTACGTCTACATCTCTCCCAATCCCGTCACCGATCCGGAGGAGATCGGCAAGCGGGCGGAGATCTTCCAGGAGCGGGCGGGCTACTACTTCTCCAACTGGGACGAGCTCTACGTCAAGTGGCGCGAGAAGATGGAGGCGCTCAACCGCGAGGTCGAGGCGATCGAGGTGCCGAGTCTCGACCAGTACGAGGACGAGGAGGTCCTCCACACCGACCGCAAGCTCTCGAACATCGAGCTGCTGGACGCCTACCGCCACGCGCTCCACTGCGCCGAGCTGATGTGGCAGCACCACTTCGAGTTCCTGCTGCTCGGCTACGGCGCGTACCTGACCTTCGCCGAGTTCTGCCGCGAGCAGCTGCCCGACATCCCCGACCAGCACATCTCCCAGATGGTCGCCGGCGTGGACGTGGACCTGTTCAAGCCCGACGAGGAGCTGCGGCGGCTGGCGCGGCTGGCGATCGAGACCGAGGTCGCCGGCGCCTTCCAGGAGGGCCGCACGCCCGACGAGATCAACGCCGAGCTCGGCAAGAGCGACGCCGGCAAGTCGTGGCTGGAGGAGCTCGAGGAGGTCAAGGACCCCTGGTTCAACATGGGCACCGGCGACGGGCTCTACCACTACTTCGGCAGCTGGAACGACGACCCGAGCATCCCGTACGCCTCGCTGATCGGGCACATCGCGGCGCTCCAGGCGGGCGAGGAGATCGACCGGCCGACGGAGGAGATCGTGAGAGAGCGCGACCGGATCGCCTCCGAGTACAGGGCGCTGATCAACGAGGAGGCGCAGCCGACCTTCGATGAGCTGATCGGCCTCTCGCGCAAGGTCTTCCCCTACGTCGAGGAGCACAAGTTCTACTGCGACTACTGGTTCCAGTCGCGCTTCTTCAACAAGATCCGCGAGTTCGGCGCGCTGCTTGCCGAGCACGACTTCCTCGCCGACGGCGAGGACATCTTCCAGCTCTCCCGCCACGAGGTGATGGAGGCCCTGGAGGAGCTGGCGCTCACCTGGGCGACGGGCGGGGATCCGCTCGGCCCGCATCGCTGGCCGCCGATCGCGGAGCGGCGCAAGGAGCTCCTGGAGAAGCTCGGCGAGTGGACGCCGCCGCCCGCGCTGGGGGCGATGCCCGAGGCGGTCAACGACCCGATGATCGTGATGCTCTGGGGCATCACCAAGGAGCGCCTCGAGGCATGGGCCCGCGCCCAGGACGGCGACGGCGCCGAGCTCTCCGGCTACGCGGCCTCCCCGGGCGAGGTCGAGGGACCGGCCCGGGTGGTCCGGGACCTGGAGGGCATCTCCGACGTGCGCGCCGGCGAGATCCTGGTCTGCACGATCACCTCGCCGTCGTGGGCGCCGATCTTCTCCAAGATCAAGGGGACCGTCACCGACATCGGCGGGATCATGTCCCACGCGGCGATCGTCTCGCGCGAGTATGGGCTCCCCGCCGTGGTCGGGACCGGGACCGCAACCTCGCGGATCAAGACCGGCCAGAGGCTGAGGGTCGACGGCTCCACCGGCGTTGTGCAGATCCTCGACGGCAACGGCGATGGCGGCTGACCGGATTCGCGCGCTCGCCGAGCTGCGCCGCTCCGACGAGGATCGGTTCGGCGCGAAGAGCGCCAGCCTGGGGGAGCTGATCGGGGCGGGCGTCCCGGTGCCGCCGGGGTTCGCCATGGCGGCCGAGGCCTACCTGGCCGCGATCGAGGGCGTCGACCTCACGGGCGACGCGGAGAAATGCGCCGCCGCGATCCGCGCGACGCCGCTGCCGGACGAGCTGCGCGATCAGCTCGCCGCCCGCTACGAGGAGCTGGCCTCCGAGGCCGGCGATTCGAGCCCGCCGGTCGCGGTCCGCTCGAGCGCGATCGGCGAGGACTCCGAGGAGGCGACCTTCGCCGGGCAGCAGGAGACCTATCTGTGGGTGCGCGGAATCGATCGGCTCCGAGGCGGTGCGCGACTGCTGGGCGAGCCTCTACAGCCCCGAGGCGGTCGCCTACCGGGCCGAGATGGCCGCCGAGCACGCGGTGCCGGCGATGGGGGTGACGGTGCAGCTGATGGTCGACGCGGGGGTCTCGGGCGTGATGTTCACGTGCAACCCGCTCAACGGCGACCCGAGCACGGTCGCCGTCAACGCGAGCTGGGGGCTCGGGCTGGCCGTGGTCGGCGGGGAGGTGACGCCGGACGAGTACCGGGTCAGCAAGGTGACCCGCGAGGTCCTCTCGAAGTCCGTGGGGCCGAAGGAGGTCGAGTATCTGCCCGACCCCTCGGGCAGCGGCGCCACCCGGGCCGAGGTCGCGGCCGAGCGCCAGGCGGAGGCCTGCCTGGACGAGGACCAGCTCGGGCTGCTGGTCGACGTCGCCAGGAAGATCGAGAGCCACTTCGGCGGCCACCAGGACATCGAGTGGGCGATCGCGCGGGGCAGCGGCGAGCTGTACATGCTCCAGGCGCGGCCGGTGACGGTGAAGCCCGCCAAGTCGGACCCGGCCAGGCCCCCGCGCTCGGCGATGGACCTGGTGATGGGCACCTTCGGCGCCGCCAAGAGCCGATGAGCGGCGATCTGGTCGAGATCGTCGACACGACGACCCGGGACGGCAACCAGAGCCTCTGGGGCGCGACCGGGCTGACCACCCCGGACGTGCTCGCGATCGCCCCGACCATGGACCGGGTCGGCTTCAGGGCGCTCGACTTCACCTCGAGCACCCACATGGCGGTCTCGGTGCGCTTCCACCACGAGGACCCGTGGGAGCGGATCCGGCTGGTCAGCGAGGCGATGCCCGACACGCCGCTCAACTTCATCACCACCGGGATGCGCTTCGTCTCCTGGGTGCCCGCCGGGGAGGACGTGATCGGCCTGGTCTTCCGGTGGTCGTCCGCAACGGGATCCGGCGGTTCCAGATCGCCGAGCCCTCGAACGATCCCGATGCGCTGATCCGGCTCGCGCGGATGGCGCGCGAGGAGGGGGTCGAGGAGGTGGTCGTCGGGCTGACCTACTCGATCAGCCCGGTGCACACCCACGCCTACTACCTCGAGCGCGCCCGGGCGGTGTCCGGCTCGGAGGACATCGACCGCCTCTATCTCAAGGACCCGGGCGGCCTGCTGACCCCGGACGCGGTCCGCGAGCTGATCCCGGGCTTCATCGACGCGGCCGCCCCTCGGCCGGTCGAGCTGCACAGCCACTGCACGATCAGGCTCGGCCCGCTGGCCTACGTGGAGGGCCTGAGGGCGGGCACGCGCACCCTGCACACGGCCGTGGCCCCGCTCGCCAACGGGACCTCGAACCCGTCCTGCGAGAACACCCTGCACAACCTCGAGGCCGAGGGCTACTCGCACGGGCTCGACACCGAGGCGCTGGCCGAGGTCTCGGACCACTTCCGCGAGCTGGCGCCCAGCGAAGGACCTGCCGCTCGGCGAGCCGGCCGAGTACGACGCCGCCTACTACCGCCACCAGATGCCGGGCGGCATGGTGACCACGACCCAGCGCCAGCTGCGGGAGATCGGCAAGCCCGAGCTGTTCGACGCGACGCTCGAGGAGGTCACCCGCGTCCGCGCCGAGATGGGCTACCCGATCATGGTCACGCCGGTCTCGCAGTTCGTCGCCACGCAGGCGGTCATGAACGTGATCTCCGACGAGCGCTGGAGCAGGGTCTCCAACGAGATGGTCCGGTACTTCCACGGGCACTTCTTCGAGCCCGCGGCGCCGGTCGACCCCGAGATCGCCGACAAGGTGCTGTCGCGCCGCGCGCCGCCAAGCTGCAGGACGTCGAGCCGCTCAGCCTCGAGGGCGCCCGCGAGACGCTCGGCGAGGCGATCTCCGAGGAGGAGCTGCTCCTGCGGCTGACCATGTCCGCCGAGCAGGTCGACGCGATGGTCACCGAGACCGCCGCCCACTGATGCAGGCTCGACGACGTCAAGGGGTTCGTCTTCGACGTCGACGGCTCGCTCGTCCACCGCGGCCCGGACTTCCGCTCCGGCCGCTGCCGGGCGCGGTCGAGGTCCTCGAGGCGATCCGCGCGTCGGGGCGCCGCTCGTCCTCTTCACCAACGGCTGGCACCTCGATCCCGAGACCTTCGCCGCGGGCCTGCGCGAGGACGGCCTGCCGGTCGCCGACGACGAGCTGCTCACGCCGGTCGTCAGCGCGACCTCCTACCTCGCGCCAGCACCTGCCCGGCCGCCCGGCGATGGTCTTCGGCTCCGACGAGATCAAGCGCCGGATGGAGCGCGAGGGCGTTCCGCTGACCGACGGCGAGGAGGCCGAGGCGGTCTTCGTCGCCCACGTCCCGCAGGTCGACATGGACGAGCTCGAGACCGCCGCCCGGGCGGTGATCGAGGGCGCGCCACTGCTGACCGCCAACTACGGCCCGGGCTACTGGGGCGCCGACGGCCTGATCTTCAGCCGCGGCGCGATGGCCACCGCGGCGATCGCCAAGGTGACGGAGGTCGAGCCGATCGTCGTCGGCAAGCCCTCGCAGGTGGCGGTGGAGGCGACCGCGCGAGCGCTCGGGGTGCCGTCCGGAGCAGCAGGTGGTGATCGGCGATGACCTCGACATGGACATCGCCCTCGGCCGCCTCGGTGGCTCGCGCACGGTGCTGGTGCGAAGCGGCATGAGCGGCGCGCTCGACCTCGACCGGGTTCCCGAGAGCGCGCGCCCGGACGCCGTCATCGACGGCGTCGAGGAGATGCTCCCCTGGCTGTGAGCACCACCGACCCTGCCGATCTCGGCGTCGCCGAGGCGGTCGCGCTGCTGGCCGCCGGTTCGCTCTCGTCGCTCGAGCTGACGAGGCCTGCCTGCGGCGGATCGCAGAGCGCGACGGGGTCCACAGCCACGATGGCGACCCGGACTCGATCAACGCCTGGATCCGCGTCTATGAGGAGGACGCGATCGCGGCCGCCGAAGCGCGCCGACGAGCGTCGCGCCGACGAGCGCCCGGCCCTGCAACGGCGTGCCGCTGGGCCTCAAGGACCTCTACGCGTGGCCGGCAAGCCGCTGACCGCCTCGAGCCGCGTGCTCGAGGACGTCCCGGAGCGCGACAGCGACGTCTGGGCCAGGCTGAGCGCGGCGGGGATGGTCCTGCTGGGACACCTGCACACGCACGAGTTCGCGGTCGGCGGGACCACCGATCAGGTCGGCAACCCGTGGGCCCTCGACCGCACGGCCGGTGGCTCGAGCGGTGGCTCGGGCGCCGCGCTCGCGGCGCGGATGACGCCGGCCGCGACCGGGACCGACACCGCCGGCTCGCTGCGCATCCCCTCCGCGCTGTGCGGCACCTCGACGATCAAGCCGACCTATGGCGACCACCTCGCTGCGGGGGGTGGTCCCGCTCGCGCCCAGCTTCGACTGCGCGGGGCCGATGGCTCGGACGGTCGAGGACTGCGCCCTGCTGCTGGCGGCGATGGCGGCAGCCGAGCGCCGGCCCGGCCGGCGACGCTGCGAGGGGCGCGGCTCGCGATCTCGCCGCGGCTCTCGCTGGTCCGCTCGCGGCCGACGTCGCCGCGGGCTTCGACCGTGCGCTCGACGCCTGCCGGGCCCTCGGGGCCGAGCTCGTCGATGCCCCGCCGCCGGCGCTCGAGCTCGACGTCGGGAGCAACTATCTCGACATCCTCTACGCCGAGCTGGCCGCCTGGCACCGGCGCTTCGCCGACCGCCGCGACCGCTACCGGCCGGCGCTGCGCGAGTGGGTCGAGCAGGGCGAGGAGAAGGGCACCTCGGCGATCGACTACGCGGCGGCGCAGGCTCGCACGGCGCGAGGAGACCGTAGGCCTGGCTCGACTGGATCGACGAGCACCGGATCGCCGCGATCATCGAGCCGACCGTCCCGGTGGTCGCCTGGGAGCGCGGCGGCGGCTACGAGCACGCCGGCAGCGACGCCGAGCTGATCGCGCTGCACGCACTACTGGAACTGGACAGGCTTTCCCGGCGGTTGCGCTGCCGGCCGGCGTCGGGGCGCAGACGGGCCTTCCGGTCGGCGTCTCGCTGATCGGCCCCGAGCGGGACCGACTGGGAGTTGCTCGGCCTGGGCATCGCCCTGCAGGCCGAGCTCGGCGTTCCGCAGCGCTCCGTTTCCGGCTCCTGCACATGCCCAGGCGGGATCGAACGATGCCTGACCTCCAACCCGACGTGATCGTCGTCGGCGGGGGCTCCGCCGGAGCCGCGGCGGCACGGAGGCTGGTGGACGAGGGCGTCAAGGTGCTGCTGCTCGAGGCGGGAGGCAGAGACACCAATCCGGCGATCCACGATCCGACGAGAGCGCACGAGCTCTGGTTCGCGGACGAGGACTGGGCCTACAGGACGGTTCCGCAGGAGCACGCGGCCGACCGGCAGCTGCATTGGCCGCGGGGAAAGGTGCTGGGCGGATCGAGCAGCCTCAACGGCATGATCTGGGTTCGCGGCACTCCAGCGGACTGGGACGGCTGGGCCGAGCTGGGATGCGAAGGCTGGTCCTGGGATGACGTCCTGCCGATCTTCCGCCGCATCGAGGACTTCGACCGCGGCGCCTCCGAGCTGCACGGCGAGGGCGGCCCCGTCCACGTGATCTCCGACTACGAGCCGGCTCCCGTGCAGGAGGCGATCGTGGCCGCGGCTCAGGAGATCGAGATTCCGTTCAACCCCGACCACAACGGGCTCGAGATCGAGGGGGTGTCCTACACACAGCTCTCGATCAGCGACGGCATCCGGCAGAGCACAGCCACGGCCTACCTGAAGCCGGTCGCGGGGGACGAGAACCTCGAGGTGGTCACCGGAGCGCATGCATGCCGGCTGCTGCTCGAGGGCGATCGCTGTGGGGGGGTCGAGTGGATCAGCGACGACGGCGCAATGGAGAGTGCCCGAGCCCCCGAGGTGATCGTCTCATGCGGCACGATCGAGTCGCCGCCGCTGCTGATGCGGTCCGGGATCGGTCCGGCTGAGCACCTGCGCGAGATCGGGATCGACGTCGCGGTCGATGTTCCCGGCGTGGGCCAGAACCTGCACGACCACCTGCTCTCGCCGGTGATCTTCAGCGCCGAACGGGAGATCGGCCCGCCGACGCCGGGCCTGTTCGCCGCCCAGAGCCACCTCTGGGCCCGCAGCCGGCCTGACCTGCCGGGTCCCGACATCCAGCCGCTTCACTTCATGGTCCCGCTCTATGAGGAGTGGATGGAGGGCCCGGAGAACGGCTTCTCACTGATGGCGGGAATGATCCGCCCCGAGAGCCGCGGATCGATTCGCCTCACCGGAGCCGAGCTGAACGACGAGCTGGCGATAGACCCGAAGATCCTCTCGGCCCCGGCGGACATGGCGAGTCTGGAGGCCGCGGTCGCCCTCTGCCGGCGCATCGGCGGTGCACCGGCGCTCCGGGAATGGGGCGCGCGGGAGCTCTACCCCGGGCCGGGCGTCACCTCCCAGCAGGATCTTCGTGACTGGATCCGCCGATCCGCGATCACCTATCACCACCAGGTCGGCACCTGCAGGATGGGGGTCGACGATCAGGCCGTGGTCGATAGCCGGCTCCGAGTGCGCGGGATCGAGGGGCTGCGCGTCGCCGACGCCTCGATCATGCCGGCGGTCACCTCGGGCAACACGAACGCCCCCTCTGTCCTGGTCGGCGAGCGAGTGGCCGAGTTCGTCGTCGAGGACCAGGCGGCGGCTGCGTCAACCCCCCCCTCGTGAGGTGACCGAAGTGAGGGCGACGGCTGCCTCTCGCAACCGGGTGGCGATCTTCGTCGTGGTTGGAGCCCTGACGGGGATCGCGCCCCTCTCGATCGACGCCTACATCCCGGGATTGCCCGAGCTCACGTCCGACCTCGGGACCAGCGCCTCCACGGGACAGCTCACCCTCACCGCCTTCCTGTTGGGACTCGCCCTCAGCCAGGTGGTCGCCGGGTCGATCAGCGACAACGTCGGCAGGCGCACGCCGGTCCTGGCCGGCCTGATCGCCTACGTCGTCTCCTCGCTGCTCTGCGGCCTGTCGCCCGGGATCTGGACGCTGACCTTCCTGCGGCTGGTGCAGGGCGCGGCGGCGGGAGTCGGGTTCGTGATCGCGCGCGCGATCGTCCGGGACCTCTACACCGGTTCCGCGGGCGCGAGGATGTTCGCGCGGCTGGTGCTGATCAGCGGGGTCGCGCCCGTCGTCGCCCCGATCATCGGCGGCCAGGTGCTGCGGTTCACAAGCTGGCGCGGGCTGTTCGTCGTCTTCGCGGTGATCAGCGCGATGATCCTGGTGGTCGCGAACCTCGTCCTGGTCGAGACCCTCCCCGAGCATCTGCGACACGAGCCGGGCATCAGGATCAAGCTCCGCGTCTTTCGCCGCCTGTTCGGTGACCGGACCTTCCTTCCCTATGCGCTGGTCGGGAGCCTTGGCTTCGCCGCGATGTTCAGCTACATCGCCGGGGCCCCGTTCGTGCTGGAGGACATCCACGGCCTCTCTCCGCAGGAATTCAGCCTGGCCTTCGCCGCCAACGCAGCAGGTCTGGTCGCGCTCTCGCAGATCAGCGGACGCTTCGTGGAGCGGATCGGCCCGAGCGTGCTGCTGCGTGCCGGCGCGCTGATGAGCGCGGCGGGTGGCGCGACCACCCTGCTTGCCGTCCTCCTCGATGCGGGCCTGACTCCTCTGCTGATCGGCCTTTGGCTGATGGTCAGCGCGATTGGGCTGATCGTTCCCGACTCGACGGCGCTTGCGTTGGCCCATCAGGGCAGGGCCGGCAGCGCGTCGGCGCTCTATGGCCTCGGCCAGTTCGGCCTGGGAGCGATCCTCGCTCCGCTCGCCGGAGTCGCCGGCAACCACAACGCGCTGCCGATGGGAATCACGATCGCGGCCTGCGGAATCGGCGCTCTGCTGATCAATGAGACTTGGTGTGATCGAGTCCCGTTCGAGCCCGCGCTCGAGGCGGCGCCGTAGGCGCTTTTCCACTCCGCGATCGGAATCGTGATGTCAAAAGGCGCCGCTTTGCATGGAAAACGGCTCTCTGAGGCGAGATACTACGTGGGCGAGGTCGCAGGAGAAGCCTGCGTGAGCGAGCCCTAAGGAATTCGTCATGGGCGTCCCCTACAAGGTCTTCTACCGGCTCGGCTCCATCCCTGGGAGGACCTCGCAGAGCACCCTCCATTCGAAGAGAAGCTATCGGAGTTGTCGATCGCGAGGAAGCGGGCGCGAGCCGCCCTACGGACCGGCGCTCGACCTCGGATGCGGCAGCGCCGTCTGGGGAGTCCCACTGGCAAAGCGCGGCTGGCAGGTCACCGGCGTCGACAACGTCGACAAGGCCCTGGAGCGCGCTCGCGAGCGGGTTCAGAAGGCCGGCGTCGACGATGCGGATCGTCGCATGCCGACGTCACGGCTCTTCGGGAGGCGGGGGTTGGCTCCGACTTCCGCCTGGTGATCGACACGGGAACCTTCCACGGTCTCACCGATGCTCAGCGTACGGCGATGGGCCGGGAGATAGACGCGGTCGCCGCCGAAGATGCCACCGTCCTCTCGACGTTTTTCGCCCCGCTGGCGAGGGCCGCTGCCGCGCGGGGCGAGCCGGAGTGACGTTGAGGCGGCGTTTCCCGATGGACGATGACAGACATGGAGGTGGCCGACACCGAGCCGGACACCATCTCGAGGCTGCTGAAGTTCGACGAGCACTTCTACCGACTTCGTCGACAGTGACCTTTGGGGGCGAACAGGCCGAGCTGCCGGAGTAGGCGATGTCGGAGGAGAACGTCGAGATCGTGCGCCGGCTTCTTAGATGCATTCGGCGAGGGCGACTACCAGGCCTCGACGGAGCAGATAGGTGCCGGAGTCGTGCTCTGGTCGGATCCGCGGGCGAACATGGAAACGCAGCAGGTACAGGGACGGGAAGCCGTGACCGCGTCGATTGGGCGGTTCGGCTCCCCGTTCGACGATGACTGGTGCGCCGAGCCTGACGAATTGATCGACGCAGGAGACTGGGTGGTGGTCGTCATGCGCTCCGGTGGCCGCGGCCGGACCAGCGGTGTAGCTCAGACTCAAACGTGGAACGTCGCCTACGAGCTGGCGGAGCGCAAGGTCGTCCGAATCGAATTCCACCCAACCCGGGACGATGCCCTCGAAGCCGCCGGGCGGTCCGAGTAGCCGGAACGGCTGGATCAGAAACCGCCGCTTTGTCATATGAAGGACGGTTCACCCTCAGCGAGCAAGGACCGTCGGGCAGTGGTCGGACTCCGCCTCCCCCCAGCTTC
>CAWCIP010000003.1:0-358689 GCA_963795665.1 uncultured Solirubrobacterales bacterium
GTATGGTGCCCAGCTTCGATGAACGACTCTCCGCCGGACAGCGAATCGATCACCCCCGAGGGCATCGTCGCCCTGCGTGCCGAGCTCGAGGAGCTCGAAGGGCCGCGCCGGACCGAAATGGCCGCGCGGATCAAGACGGCGCGCGAGCTCGGCGACCTGAAGGAGAACGCCGACTATCACATCGCCAAGGACGACCAGGGACATCTCGAGGGGCGGATCCGCAGGCTGCGCGAGCGGCTCCGCAAGGCGACGGTGGTGGAGGCGAGCGATGCCGCCCCTGGCTCGTTCGCGTTCGGCCGCACGGCGGAGGTCCTCGATGAGTCGAGCGGCAAGATGAACACCTGGACCCTTGTCGGGCCCACCGAGGCCGATTTCGCGAAGGGGAAGCTCTCGATCGAGTCGCCGGTGGGGCGCGCGCTCAGGGACACCTCGGTCGGCGAGGTGGTCACCGTCGAGACCCCCCGAGGCGAGAAGACCTACCGCGTGCAGAAGCTCATCGACCAGGCGTAGGGCGGGTGCAATGCAGAGCGCCGGCGCCTGTCAGGGCGTACCCAGCAGCTTCGCCTTCTCCCGCTCGAACTCCTCGTCCGACAGGACGTTCTGCTCGTGGAGCTCGCCGAGTTGCTTCAGCTGGTCCATCACCTCGGGCGTCATCCCACCCGCAGCGGACGGAGCCGTCTGGCCGGCGTCTCCAGGCTGCGCGGCAGCAGCCTCCTGTTCACTCTGAGCCTCCTTGGCGTCGTGGTGCTTCTTGGCCGCCACTGCGGCCCCTCCGATGGCGGCTGCCCGCCGTCTGCGTTGACGTCTGTCTCGTCCCAGTGCCATCTCGAATCCTCCTTTGAGGGTGTGTTGAAAGGAGCCCGGCCTAGCGGCCGGGCTCCCGAAATGCGTCAGGCGCGCGTACCGGTCCCAGCGCCCGACCCCGACGGCTCATCGGAGCCGAGGACCGCGATTCCGTAAACGATCCACACGCAGAGGAAGAAGATTCCCAACTCCCAGAACGGGTGATGATCGCCCATCGACAGGAGCGCCCCAATGGCTCCGAGGCTTGCGCCGATGATCCCGATGATCCGGCCCCATGCGTTGCCGGCCATCAGCGAGAAGCCACCGGTCAGCTGGATCACTCCGAGGATCACCAGCACCCAGCCCATGGTGTGGAGATTCGTGAGGACCAAGCGCGTGTCATTGACGTAGAAGTTCGCGTCGCTGATTGCGCCGATCCCGTAGATGATGTTGAGCGTGCCCGCGATCAGCAGAAGGATCGCGACGAAGACGGCGCGGCCTGCACCTCTCATTGAATGGTTCCTTTCGCTTGCCGACCGCCGCGGTTGGCGATCGTGTCCGAGGCTGAGTTGAATGCGTGCCTCGTCGAAAAGTTGTCACCCGGATCGCTGCGATCACATCCCCCGATCAGGGTGATATTCCGCCGAGGAAGGAGGGACGATCAGCTCGCGGCATGCCGGGTGGAGCGGCCGGCCCGACGCTTCTCCTTGAACTCCTCGCTCTTCACCTTGGCCTGCTCGTAGGAGCTCTTCACCAGGTCCTTGCCTCCGGACCAGCCGAACACCCAGGACACCATGATCACCGCGAACACCACGTTCCAGGCGGAGGTGATCAGCTGCTGGGAGGCCGAGTAGGCGGTCGCATCCTGAGCGCTCGTCTGGTTCTTGAGCGCCGCGCTGTTCATCGCCTGGGTGACGCCCACGCCGCCGGGCGTGAGCGAGACGCTGTTCGAGATCGAGTTGGAGGCGGTGACCGACGCGACGTTGTGGAAGGTGACCGGGATGCTGTAGGCGCCGAGGAAGACGGCGATGATCGCGAGCCGGGCCAGATAGCTGCCGAGCTCCGGCAGGGCCACGCCGAGCAGCGCCTTGCGCGGCGAGCGGAGGATCGCGCCGCCGACCAACAGCTGCTCACGAAGCTTGTGCCACTGCTTGCGGAAGATCCGGGTGGCGAGCACCGCAAGGAACACGACGCCGGCCGCGATCGCAATCACGAGCACCCAATGGTCAGCCAGTCCACCGAGCTTGATCGAGAACGAGCCCGCGACCGAGAGGAACAGGTAGAGGTAGACGGCGATGTTGAAGATCGAGAAGGGAATCTTCTGGACCGCGATCCCGGAGAGCATCGCGGCGAAGGTGGCGCCTGCGATCACGGTCGTGAACATGATCAGCATCACCCAGGTCCCGATGTTGGCCGGGAGGAAGCTGTTCATCGCCACCGAGGTCGCATACGCGGCCACAACGAGCCGGACGGTGATCTCCACCCGCGGGTAGGCCGCGCGCAGGATGGCCACCCAGGCGATCGCCGCCAGCGTCGTCTGAGCGGTCTGGAGAAGGATCCCCGCCACCACCGCCCAGGCCGGCACTTCCCGGATCTTCCGCAGCAGGGAGCGGATCCAGTCGGAGACTGGAATGCCGAGCAGGTCGAGGACGAACATCAGCAGCGCGATGGCGCCCACCCAGATGACTATGCGCGCCAGGCGTGCGAACAGGGCCTCATCCCTTGCGAGGGCTCTGAGTCTGCTTCGCACCCGGCCAACCTACTGGCGTAGGCGGGTCCTCAGATCATTCGATCGGGGTGAAGGCCCAGGAGGACGGTGCGCTAATCCTTCCCGTCACACATCGTCAACTCATGGAGGAACGAATGACTGGAAAGACCGATTTCACCGAAGAGGAATGGAAGCTCGTGCTGGAGGGGCCGCCCAGCGCCGGGATGATCGTGATCGCCTCGGATCGCGGCGGGTCAATCCGCGAGAGCTTCTCGATGGCGAAGGCCTATACCGAAGCCCGGAAGCAGCACGGAGAGAGTCAGCTGCTCGACGAGATCGTCTCGGCCAAGCCCGAGATGGACCACACGCGCTACAAGACGCCCGAGGAGCTCAAGGAGGCTTCCCTCAAGAACGTGACCGAGGCTGTCGCCCTGCTCAAGTCCAAGGCCACGAGCGAGGAGCTCGATGAGTACAAGAAGTTCATCCTCGGGCTCGCGCAGCGCGTCGCTGAGGCCCGCAAGGAGGGCTTCATGGGCCTGAGCGGCGATCGTGTCAGCGACGACGAGAAGACGGCGATCGGGGAGATCAGCGGGGCTCTCGGCTGAGCGGACGCCGTCGGGATTTCACCCGTAATGAGTGATGCGTCGGGGGCGCCCATCCGGTTCGATGCCGGTGACGGTCACCAAGCAAAGGAGTCGCGATGCCGCTGATCGGAAGAAGAAGGCCCCTCATGCGCGCTGCGATGGTCGGCGGCGCCGGCTACGCGGTCGGCAAACGGCGGGCACGCTCTCAGGAGCACGAGGCGGACCAGGACGCCGAGATCCAGCAGACCCAGGCGGGCCAGGCACCACCGGGGTCCGGAGGTGGCGGCATGTCGGAGATGGACCGGATCGATGCCCTCAAGAAGCTCGGCGAGCTGCACGACTCCGGTGTCCTCAACGACGAGCAATTCGAAGCCGAGAAGGAGAAGCTGATCTAAATGGAATTCGGTCCGGTACAGCTCCTGGTTGTTGGTTTCGAGGACGGGAAGTTCTCCGGCGAGATCCTCGCCGAGCTCCGACATCTTCGCGAGCACGACGTCGTGCGCCTCATCGACCTGATCTTCGTCGCCCGCGGCGCGGACGGCGAGTTCGAGGCGGTCGAGCACAGCGATCTGCCCGTCGAGGAGGCGGAGGCATTCGGCGCGCTGGCCGGCGCACTGCTGGGGTTGGGCGCGGCAGGCGAGGAGGGTGCCGAAGCCGGCGCCCTGGCCGGTGCGGCCGCAGTGGACGAGCGAGGCTCCGTCCTCGACCCCGACGACGTCTGGTACCTGGCGGATGAAATTCCTCCGGGAACCTCCGCCGGAATCGCCCTGCTCGAGCACCGCTGGGCGATCCCCCTGAGGGACGCAATCGAGCGCGCCGGGGGTCACAACCTGGTCGACGCATGGGTACACCCCAGCGATCTGGTCGAGATCGGCGCTCAGGCCGCCAGCTGAACCCGGGGCAGCGGGTGGCTGCGATCGCCGCCCTCGTCCTGGCGCCCGCGGTCCTGATCCTGGCCCTCACAATCCTCGTGACGGAGTTTCCGCGCGGGCTGATCGTGCTCGGCTGCGTGGTGGTCGCGATCGCGGCCGCTCTGTATGGCCTGATGCGCACGGGCTTCCCACGGCTGCTTGGGGTTGGCGTGGCGCTCGTCGCTCTGATCGCTCAGGGCGTGCTGCTCGTCACCGACGGTGACCATCTCGTCGAGGCGGTGGCCATCGTCCTCGGTTTGGGCGCGGCCACCTATGCCGCGAGGACGGCGTTGCGAGCTCAGGTCCACCTGCCCCCGGCGCCCCCTCCCGCACATCCGGTGCTCCTCTACAACCCCAAATCGGGTGGCGGCAAGGCCGAGCGCTTCTCGCTCGCCGACGAGGCAGCCAAGCGCGGCATCGAGTCAGTTGAGCTCACCCGCGGTGCGGACCTGGAGAAGCTGGTCAGGGACGCCGTTGCGGGGGGCGCCGACGCGCTGGCGATGGCGGGTGGTGACGGGTCTCAGGCGATCGTCGCATCCATCGCCTCCGAGCTGGACCTGCCCTACGCCTGTATTCCCGCCGGAACCCGCAACCACTTTGCTCTCGATCTCGGGGTCGACCGCGACGACGTCGTCGGTGCACTGGACGCGCTCGTCGAGGGCGGTGAGCGCCGCGTGGACCTGGCCGAGGTCAACGGTCGCGTCTTCGTCAACAACGTCTCCCTGGGGCTGTACGCCGAGGCGGTGCAGCGCGACGAATACCGCGACGCGAAGCTGCGAACGATCCTGAACACGGTCCCCGAAGCCCTTGGACCCGACGGCGCGGGGCTGGACCTGGCCTGGACGGGGCCGGAGAACGAGCGGGAGCAATCCGGGGCGGCACTGTTGATATCGAACAACCGCTACCGGCTCGGACGGGCGGTCGGCTCGGGCACGCGGCCCCGGATCGACGCGGGGGTGCTCGGAGTCACCGTGGCCTCCGCGCCACCGGGCATCGGCCAGGAACAGCCGCGGAAGCCCTGGCGCGAGTGGTCCACCAGCGAATTCGAGGTCGATTCGAGCCGGCCCGTTCCTGCCGGAGTCGATGGCGAGGCGATGACGCTCGAGCCGCCCCTGCGCTTCAGGATCCGCCCGGGCGCGCTGAGGGTGCGGATCGCGCCGGCCCATCCGGGCGCATCGCCCTCGGCCGCCATGCCGGAGAAATTCTGGGACGGAGTGCGGACGCTGGCGGGCGTGGCGGCGGGCCGGGCGCCCGTGCCGGTTTGAGCGAGAGAGCTCGAGATCGGTGAGGAAACCCTCCGCCTCGACCGCGCTGGATGAGCTGCGGCGCCTCGACGCCGCCGTCTACGCGGCGATCGCCGATACCGACACGCCCACCCTGGACCACCTCTTCAGCCGCCTATCGCGGTCCGCCGATTATTCGAGACTCTCGATCGCGAGCGCCATGGCACTGGCGATCGGCGGAGGACCGAACGGCCGCCGGGCGGCCTTTCGGGGCATGGCCGCCGTGGCCGTGACCGCGGCGATCGTCAACCTGGCCATCAAGCCGATTTCCCGGCGCGCGCGGCCCGATCGGGAGAGCGCTTCCGTCCCGCCCGGCCGCCAGGTCAGGATGCCCGCGTCCCACTCGTTTCCCTCGGGACACACGGCCGCGGCGTTCGCGTTCGCGACCGGGGCGGGGCGGGCGCTTCCGTGGACGGCGCCGCCACTGACCCTCCTGGCGACGCTGGTGGGGTACTCCCGGGTCCACACGGGCGTGCACTACCCACTCGACGTGATCGTGGGCGCCCTCTCCGGGGTCGCGCTGGCCACGGTCAGCGACCGGGCCCTGGATTTCATCTCATTGGGGTGATCCCGAGGGGCCGATCGTCCCCGACCATTCGTGTCCATCCAAGGAAGGAGCTTCAAATGCTGTGGGTTGGACTCGGAATCGTGTACTTCATCCTGCTGGTCACCCTCGGGATCATGTCGATCCGGAAGGGCCACTGGGTCATGTTCCTGCTGGGCATCCCGTTCCCGGTGTTCTGGTTGATCGGGGCCATGATGGCGCCGCGCGGCGAGGCCGCAAGCTCCGGAGCGGCCTACTGATCCGGGCGGAGGCTGGCTGACCCGGCCTGAGCGGCCGGGTCAGAGCAGCTCGATCGTGCCCTTGACGATCAGGAGGGCGCCGACGATGAGCGCTCCCCTGAAGGCGAGCACCTTGGAGTTGCTGTTGAACCACGCCTTGAACCGGTCGACAGCATCCGGGGTCCACTCGGGCGCAAACGTGAAGGCGAGCAGCGGCACCTCGAGCAAGGCGAGCATGATCACGTTGAAGCCGAGGACCATGGCGACGGTGGCCGCCACGCTCGCATCCTTGTCGGCGATGTGGCCCAGGCCGATGATGTAGGACGCGCCGGGAAGAGTCAGCAGCGCGCCGATGACGAAGGTCGTCTTCGCCGTGCCCTCACTCAGTTTCTGCTGCCACTTCGGCGGTCCCTTGTCCCTCTTCTTCTCCTCGCGCCGACGGCGGCGCTCGGCCAGGCGCCCGGTCTCCTTCGGGACGCGGCTGGGGCGGATCAGGTAGGCCACGAGGAGCAGCAGGCCGCCGAGCGTGAGATCCATGGCCGGGCTGAGCGTCGACTGCGCCGTGCTGGTCGCTCCCGACGATCCGTCGACCGCGAACACGATCACCATGCCCAGCGTGAGGCTCGTGAACAACGCGCCGCACAGGTAGCCCAGCAGCAGGCGCTTCGGATGGTCGAGCAGCAGCATCACGGTGGTCGCTCCGAGCAGGGTCGGGTTGAACGCCGCGGTGAACGCCCAGAAGACGATGGTGTCCATCTCAGCTCGCCGTCGCCGGATCGGAGGACGTCACGCGCGCGTCGAGCGCCTGGACAGTCAGATAGGCCACCACCACTCCGACGATGATCAGCGGGCCCGAGCCGAGTCCGGTGTGCACGGTGAAGAGCGTGGCCAGAACGACCGCCGACAGCGGCAACCGGAGCACGGCCACCACCGCGGCTCCCAGACCCACCGCCACCGCGGGGGTCAATTCGAAGCCGGGCAGCTGAGCGGCCATCAGGCCGGCGGCAGCTCCCAGAAACATCGCCGGGAAGGTCGGGCCCCCACGGAAGGTGCCGAGGGAGATGCCGTAGGCGAGGCCCTTGAAGGCGATCAGCAGGGCGAGCGCCGACAGGGACCAGGCAGCCCGGGTTGTCCACCAGCGGCCCGATCGCGTTCTGACCCGAGAAGAGGACCTGGTTGACGCCGTGGTCGGCCGTCTGATGGAACGCGATGCCCAGCCCGGCGACGAGCAGGCCGACCATCGGGAGTACGAGAAACGGCCGCGGGGTCGCGATTCGCTGTGCCTCCCGGGCGAGGCGAAAGATCACGAAGGTGACCACTGCGATCGCGGCGGCCAGCGGGATCGTCCAGAGGAAGTCGACGAAGTCCGGCCGGGCAAAGGACGGCAGATGCAGCGGGCTGAGCGAGATGTCGGCGGTGCTGAGGCCCGTCAGCGATCCCAGTCCGATCGAGACCAGCGACCCGATCCCGGCGGCGAGCAGCCCCGGGATCAGAACGAGCGGCATGCGCGATCCGCCGAGGCCGGCGGCCTCGATCAGGATCACCGCCGCGATGATCGGCGACCCGAATAGGAAGGACACGGCGGCGAAGGTTGCCGAGGTGGCGAGCAGCAGGCCGAGCTCGGGCGGCGCATCCGGGCGGATCGCCCGGACCATGAGAAACCCGATGCCGCCCCCTAGCGCGATCAGGGGTGCCTCGGGGCCGACCACCAGCCCGAGTCCGATCGAGGCGATGGCCGCCAAGATTACGCCGGGAAGGTCGACAGGCTGGGTGGGTGAGGCCTTGAGACCCTCGGCCGGGACATGCCCCCCATTGCCTGGCAGGCGGGCGATCGCGAAGGCGGTGACCACACCGGCGAACGCGAGCACCGGGAGGTACCACCACAGCGGCGTCCCGTGGTCGAAGCCGAGGTCATGGGGGATGTCGGTGAACACCCAGCGCTGGAGGTAGAAGATCAGCTCGAGGAAGCACCATGCCGCGAGGGAGGCGATCACCCCGACGATCGCAGCCAAGACGAGCACGGCGACGAAGGATCGGCTGCGCAGCGTCGTCGCCGGATCCGGTGCAGCCGGTTCGTCAGCCACGTGCGAAGCCTGATCCGCGGAGGTATCCGGCAGCCACAGGCCGATCAAATCATCCCGAGCGGCGTCCAGCATCACCCGAACGTGATGACGCCTAACCGGAGGTCCCTAGGTAGTCACTACTGAGGAGGACTCAGCAGCTTTCCCGGTTATCAGCCCTCATGCGGCGAGTAGGGTGCTAGTCGAGTCGCACCAGAGACCGAGAGGGACCGCGGGATGCGTGTCCTCTCGAGGATCGAGCTAGGGGATGAACCCCACAATCCGGGATGGTGATGTGGCCGAGTTGGTGCTTGATTCGCCCTCACGGGCAGCTGGGTCTGCGTTGCGCGCGCACCCGATTCCCCGCCCGCAGCTCGTCGCGCGGCTGCGCGAGGCCGCCAGATTCCCGCTCGTGCTCATCACCGCGCCCGCCGGCTACGCGAAGAGCACCCTGCTGGCGCAATGGCGGCGAGAGGATGAGCGCCCATTTGCCCTCCTCACCCTGGATTCGCGCGACGATCGTCCCTCGCGCCTGCTGAACCTGCTCGTGAAGGCGGTCGACTCCGTGAGCTCCCATGGCCGTCCGTTCGTCGTCGCCGTCGATGAAGCCGACGCCCTCCGGACCAAGGGTGCGCTCACGGCGCTTCAGACCTCAATCGCCGCCCTCCCGCCCGAGGGCCAGATCGCGCTCGCTGCACGCCGTGAGCTCGCTCTGCCGCTGGGCCGAATGCGCGCGCACCGCCAGGTTTTCGAGCTCACCCACCGTGATCTGGCGCTGACCAGGGCCGAGAGCGCTGCGCTTCTGGAGACGATCGGCCTACGCCTCGACGATGGCGATGTCGACGCGCTCCACGAGCGGACCGAGGGCTGGCCCGCGGCGCTCTATCTGGCGGGGCTCTCGCTGCAGGACGGGGATGCGACGGCCGCCGATGTGGCGCACTTCGGCGGGGATGACCGCTTCGTCGCCGACTACATCACGGACGAGTTCCTGGCGGGCGTTTCGGTCGCCCGCAGGAGATTCCTGATGCGGACCTCGATCCTCGAGGATCTCTCCGGCAAGATCTGCGACGAGGTGCTCGAGCGGACCGGATCCGCCCGGGTTCTGCGCGAACTGGCCCGGTCAAAGCTCCCACTGGAGCCCCTCGACCACGCCGACGGCTCCTACCGCTACCAGCCCCTCTTCAAGCAGACGCTGACCGCGGAGCTCCGTCGCCGGGAGCCAAAGCTCGAGCCGAGCCTTCATCGCCGCGCCAGCGCCTGGTATGCGGAACGCGAGCGCTTCGAGGAGGCCATCGATCACGCGATCTCGGCGGGCGACGACAGGCTTGCGGCCGAGCTGATCTGGGCCCGGGCGGCGCCCTATCTCGCTGAGGGTCGCCGAGAGGATCTACGCCGCTGGCTCGACCAGTTCAGCGACGGCAAGGTCGCGCGATCCCCCCAGCTCGCACTCGCCGCCGCCCACCTCTACCTTGCGCTCGGCGAGGGGGATCGCGGGGGACACTGGGCAGCCGTCGCCCAAGGGGTCATCGACGAAGCATCCGTCGACGCTTCAGACCTGGAGGGCGACCTGCTCCTGCTCCGGGCGACCCTGCCGACACATGGAATCAAGCAGATGGGTGTCGACGCGGTCCGCGCGGCCGAGCTTCATCCTCCCGGTAGCCCCTGGCGGTCGATGGCCTGCTTCTACGCGGGGACCAGTCGTCACCTCGCGGACGACCCGCGGAGCGCCCGCGAGCTGCTCGAGGAGGCGGCACGCACAGGCTCTGCCACGGCTCCGATCGCGCACGTCTTCTCGCTCTCACAGCTGACCCTGCTGCACATGGACCGCGGCGACTTCGAGGACGCGCTTCGAGTCGTGGCCCAGGCCAGGGAGCAGCTGGAGCGTTTCCGGCTCGGCGAGTATCCGATCCTGGCCTTTTTCTTCGTCGCGTCAGCGCTGACGCGTGCGCATGAGGGGCGCATGGACGACGCCGTGGCGGACCGCCGGAAGGCAGCCAGGGTGCTCGATGGCCTCGACGGCTTTCCGGACTGGTACCAGGCGGAGGCCCGGGTCTTTCTTGCCCGCGCCTGCCTCCTGATGGATGATTCAGCCGAAACCATGAAGCTGCTTTCCGAGGCATCGGAGATCGCCGGGCGCATCGAGGATGCCCCGGCGCTCCGCCGCTGGCTTGCGGAGACGGAAGCGGCTGCCGCGGCGACGCCGAACGGCGAGGACCGATCGGAGCTCACTCCGGCTGAGCTCAGGACGCTGCGGTTCCTGCCCAGCCATCTCTCGTTCCGGGAGATCGCCGATCAGAGCTTCGTATCGGCGAACACGGTGAAGACTCAGGCCCAGGCCATCTATCGCAAGCTGGATGCCTCGTCCCGGGGGGAGGCCGTCGAGCACGCACGCGATCGCGGGCTGCTCCAGGATGTATCCCATGGCTGATCCGCTGACCGCCGGCGAGAGCGAGGCCGCGGGCAAGGCGGCGCGCAAGCGGACGCCCCGCTCGTGCGCTTGGAGGTTGGGAGCCGGCCTCTGATCCGAACGGATCCGGTGGAGATCCTGGTGGGTCAGGACAAGACGCGGGTGAAAGAGCTGGTGCCGATCCGCCACGGGCGGATGGCCGCCTCGGCGTTCACCTTCTACCGCGGGGCTGCGGCGATCATGGCGGCGGACCTCGGCCGTCGGCCCGCATACCGGCCTGACGGTCCAGCTTTGCGGTGATGCGCACCTGTCCAACTTCGGCGTCTTCGCCGCACCTGACAGGCGACTGATCTTCGACATCAACGACTTCGACGAGACCCACCCGGGGCCGTTCGAGTGGGACGTCAAACGGCTTGCGGCGAGCTTCGCGATCGGCGGACGAAACCTGGGCTTCCGCGAATCCGAGCGGCGCGCGGTGCTTGCCGAAGCGGCCGGCGAGTATCGGCGGGAGATGCGCAGACTGGCGGCCATGCGCACGCTCGAGGTCTGGTACGAGCGCATGGACGTCGACGCCATCGAGCGCTACCGGTCGCAGATGTCTCGCAAGACCGCGAAGCGCTATGAAAAGCAGCGAACCAAGGCGGAGAGCAAGAACAGCATGCGTGCCTTCGCCCGGCTGACGCAGTCGGATGGGGGAGAGGCCCGCATCGTCAGCGACCCGCCCCTGATCAGTCCCGATCGCGGAGATGTTGGAGGGGGTTGACCCGAAGATGATCGAGAAGCGACTCCGCGAGGTCTACTGCCGCCTATGTGCGAACGCTCGACCGGGATGTACGGCAGCTGGTCGAGCGTTACCGCTTCGTGGATATCGCTCACAAGGTCGTCGGAGTGGGGAGCGTCGGGACCCGTGCCTGGATCCTGCTCCTGCTCGGCCGCGATCCACAGGATCCCCTGTTCCTGCAGGCGAAGGAGGCCCAGGCTTCGGTGCTCGAGCCCTTCACCGGCGCGGGGCCGTTCAAGCAGCAGGGGAGGCGCGTCGTGGAAGGTCAGCGCCTGATGCAGGCGGCCAGCGACATCTTCCTGGGCTGGACAACGGCGGAGGGAGTGGACGGCAAGCAGCGGGACTTCTACGTGCGCCAGCTCTGGGACGGCAAGGGCTCTGCGGAGATCGAGCGGATGAATCCCACGACCATGGGCCTCTACGCGAAGCTCTGTGGGTGGACGCTCGCCCGGGCCCACGCACGCTCGGGCGACCGCTTCGCGATCGCCGCCTACCTCGGCAAGGGAGAGAGCTTCGACCGGGCGATCAGCGACTTCGCCGAGGCCTATGCGGATCAGAACGACCGGCGACTTCAAGGAGTTCACGCAGGCGATCTCCGAGAAGCGGCTCGAGGCTGTCACCGGCGTCTGATCTCGGCCGCACGTCGCTCCAGGAAGCGCCGTTCCGGGTCCGAGTGCACGAGTTCAAGCGCCCGCTCATAGGCCGCCAGGGCTTCGTCGTCCCGGCCCAGGCGACGCAGCAGCTCCGCCTGGGTGCTGTGGAGGTAGTGGTAGCCCTCGAGGTCGAGGCTGTCCGCCAGCGCTAGCGCGGCCTGCGGGTCGCCGGCCTCTGCGATGGCGGCGGCCCTGTTCAGCTCCACCACCGGTGAGCCGATCAGCCGGGCGAGATCGCCGTACAGCGCGGCGATCTGCGGCCAGTCCACCTTCTCCTCGGTGTGCAGGATCGCGATCGCCGCCTGCAGGACGTAGGGGCCACGTCCACCGAGGGCCATCGCGCGGTCCAGCGCCGTCTGGCCCCGCCCGATCTCCTCGTCGTCCCAGAGCGAGCGGTCCTGATCGGCGAGCAGGACCAGCTCGCCCTCCGCGAACCGAGCCTCGCTGCGGGCATCGTTCGCGAGCATCAGCGCGAGCAGCCCGTACACCTCGGGCTCGTCCGGCATCAGCTCCGCGAGTGCCCGGTCGATGCGGATCGCCTCAGCGGCGAGGTCCCCGCGCCCGCCGTAGCCCTCGTTGAAGATCAGATAGATCACCGCCAGGACCGCGGCGAGACGGTCGGGCAGGAGGTGGGGAGGAGGCACGCGGAACGGGATCCCGGCCGCCTCGATCTTGTGCTTCGCGCGAACCAGGCGCTTGGCCATCGTCTCCTTCGGAACGAGAAAGGCGCGGGCGATCTCGTCGGTGGTCAATCCGCCCAGCGTCCGAAGCGTCAGCGCAACCTGGCCGTCGAGCGCCAGCGCGGGGTGGCAGCAGGTGAAGAGCAGCTCGAGCCGCTCGTCGGGAATGGTGGTCTCATCCATTTCGTCCTCCGTGGCCTCCGGCACGTCGAGCAGGCGCGTCTTCTCGGCGAGGGTGCGGTCCCGCCGGATTCGGTCGATGGCCCGGTTGCGGGCTGTCGTCACCAGCCAGGCCCTGGGGTTGTCGGGCGTCCCCTCCCGCGGCCAGCGCTCCGCCGCGATCGCGAACGCCTCCTGAGCGGCCTCCTCGGCGAGCTCGAAGCTGCCGAGGAAGCCGATCAGGTTGGCGAGGACGCGGCCCCACTCGTCGCGGAAGACCTGCTCGAGGATCGCTATCCCCCTACGACCGGCCGGATCTCGATCGCCCCGCCCAAGCGCGCCGCCGGAATCCGCGCCGCGAGCTCGATGGCCGCGTCGAGGTCGTCGGCCTCGTAGGTGAGCCAGCCGCCCAGCGCCTCCTTGACGGACACGAAAGGCCCGTCGGTGGTCAGCGTCTTGTCATCCTCGACGCGGACGGTGGTCGCGGTCTCCGGCGAGTCGAGCCGCATGTCGTTCGGGGTGACGCCGGGCGTCTCGTTGAGCGCCATGATAGTCGGCGTAGACCTGCTTCTGCTCGTCCTCGGAGAGCTTTTCCCAGGCGTCATTGCCGGGGACCGCGCCGGCCCCCTGATGGATCAGCAGCACGTACTTCATGGCTCTACCTCCTTGTTGAGAGTGTCGCCTCGGAGACGAACGGAGGGCATGGAAATGGACAGCGCACCGAAGATCTATCGAATCTCCGATCACCCGATCCGAGTGATGACCGCGGTGATTCCGCCTTCTAGAACTCGCCCATGACAACCGATCCACAGGAGGGCGAAAAGCGCGGGCTCGATCAGGGTGCGGATGTCTCCGATCTGATCGGCGTCAAGCTGACGCTCGCTCTTGCGCTCTGGTTCCTGGTCGTCCTCGGATGCTTCTTCTTCGTCGGTCCGGTCGCGGGAATCATCGCGATCGTCGGCGGGATCGTCATCGGGACGATCATGGCCGTTGGGGTGATCCGCAGAGCCGATACGACCGGCTGATCAGCTCAGTGGCTGACGTTGGTCTTGACGCGCTTGCGCTCGGACTCGCTGACCGGACCCTTCTTCTCCAGGGTCTTGATCGCGTCAGCGATGTCCTCCACCAAGCGGTCGACCAGTGAGCGGCTCAGGTTGACCTTGACCAGCGCCCGCATCATCTTCACGTCGTGCGCATCCGGCGGCATCGTGTAGGCGGGCAGCATCCAGCCACGCTCGGCCGACAGCTGGAAGGCGATGTCGAACTCGTCGTAGGCCCGCTTCTCCGCGAGGTTGAACGCGACCAGTGGAAGCGTCTCCTCGCCCTTGCCGATGATCTGGAACGGGCCCATGCCCTCGATGTCCTTGGCGAGCGCCTGCGCGTTCTCCTGCATGATCTCCATGATCAGCCGGTAGCCGGCCTTGCCGAAGCGGACGAAGTTGTAGTACTGGGCCAACACCATCGCGGAGCCCGTCGAGAAGTTGAGCGTGAAGGTCGCGTCGGTCTTGCCGAGATAGTTCTCGTAGAAGACGAGATCCTCAGCGAGGTCAGCCTTCTCACGGAAGATCAGCCAGCCGATTCCGGGGTAGACCAGCCCGAACTTGTGCCCGGAGGCGTTGATCGAGCGAACCTGCTCGAGCCGGAAGTCCCACTTCGAGTCCGGGTAGAGGAAGGGCCACACGAAGGCCCCGCTGGCGCCGTCGATGTGCAGGGGGATGTCGAGGCCCTTCTCGTTCTTGTAATTGAGCAGCAGCTCGTTGATGCCGACGACGTCGTCGGCGTGGCCGGTGAAGGTGGTCCCGACCACGGCCGCCACGCCGATCGTGTTCTCGTCGAGATGGGGCTCGACGTCCTCGGGGCCGATCGTGTACTTGCCGGCCTGCAGGGGGACGATTCGCGGCTCGACGTCGAAGTAGCGGCAGAACTTCTCCCAGACGACATGCACGTCCCCGCCGAAGACGAGGTTCGGCTTGTCGGTGTCCTTGCCGTCGGCCTCGCGTCGCTTCCGCCAGTTCCACTTCAGCGAGAGCGCGCCTAGCATGATCGCCTCGGAAGAGCCTTGCGTGCGAGCGCCCGTCGTCTCGCCCGGGGCGTTGAAGAGCTCGGCGAGCATCCGGATGCAGCGCTGTTCGATCTCCGCGGTCATCGGGTACTCGGCGTGATCGATGAAGTTCCGGTGCAGGTTCTCGTCGATCACAATGCGGGCCTCCGGCTCCATCCAGGTGGTGACGAAGGTCGCGAGGTTCCGCTCGGGGATCCCCTCGACGGCGAGCTCCTGCGTGACGAGGCGCATCGCGGCGACGGAGTCCATCGCGTGCTCGGGAATCGCCTCCTGAGGCGCGTCCTCCGTCAGCCAGGCGCCGCGCGGCTCCTCCTTGAACTGGTCAAGCAGCTTGCTCAGCTTGTCCTTGCCGGTCGCCATCAGCTGGTCGAGAGCCGAGCGCTCCTCGCGACGCTCAGCAGGCAGAGGAAGACTGATCATATCGATGGGCAGCAGCGCGATCGCGACCCCGGCGAATCCGGGAAGAACATGATCGAGCGCCACGACGTGACCGAGCGACGGAGATGCCGCCGACCGCGAGCGCCCCGAGCTTCTGAGCAGGACTCCGGGGGCGGCGGCGAGCTGGATCAGGGCGACGATCAGCATCAGCCAGCCTTCGGGCCGCGTGTCGCCGACCAGCCAGGAGGCGGTGGTGATGAAGATGTGCGAGCCGGCGAGCACCGAGATCGCATAGAAGAGATTGAGCAGGCCGATGGTGAGCAGCCAGCCGCTCGCGATGAGCGCCTCGCCGACGACGGGGAGCCGAGGGCGAGCCGTGTACTGGAAGTTGTTCGGGTTGGCCGTGGCGGTGGTCATGCAAGGGCAGACCTCTGCTCCCGGCGAAGCCAACCTGATCGAGCCGGTCCCGTCGTCATCCCGATCGGGTGAAATCGCAATGGCTCCGAGGGAGAGGCGGTGGACGCTTTCACCCTGTTCGGATGATGCGTTCCGAGGGACGAGGGTGTTTCGTCCATGCGTCAATGGATTGCCGGACAACCGTCGCCATCGGCCAACTGAACCTCCGGAGGAGACGATGAGCCAGCCCGATCGCAGCAAGCTCCCGATCCGCATGCCGCCCTTCATGGCGTGACGAACCGAACGCTCGACGGCTCGCAGCCGGACTGGGAGGCGATCGGTCACGTCGAAGCTCCCGACGGCGCCCCGAACGTCCTGCTGGTGCTGATCGACGACGCAGGCTTCGGCAACCCCGCAACCTTCGGAGGGCCGATCGACACGCCGAACTACACGCGGATGGCCGACGAGGGCGTCCGCTACAACCGCTTCCATGTTCCCGCGCTCTGCTCTCCGACGCGCGCGGCGCTGCTGACCGGCCGCAACAGCCACGCGGTCGGCTTCGGCTCGGTTGGCGAGTTCTCGACCGGGTTCCCTGGCTACACCGCGTTCGTCCCGGACGACTGCGTCCCGTTCCCGAGGATCCTCCGGGACAACGGCTACAGCACTTCCGCCTTCGGCAAGTGGCACCTGACGCCGGACGGCCAGCAGGGCCCGGCCGGGCCGTTCAACCGCTGGCCCACCGGATGGGGTTTCGACTACTTCTACGGCTTCCTGGGCGGCGGATCGGGCCAGTGGGACCCATGCCTGGCTGAGAACCAGAAGATCATCGGCACGCCCGAGGCCTACTACGACGAAGGGGAGGACCCGTACTACCTGCCCGACGACATGGCGGACAAGACGATCGAGTGGCTGCACAGGATCCGGGCGCAGGACGCGACCAAGCCGTTCTTCACCTACTTCTCCACGGGCTGCAGCCACGCTCCGCATCACGTCGCCGAGCACTGGGCGGAGAAGTACAAGGGCAAGTTCGACCAGGGCTGGGACAAGATGCGCGAGGAGACCTTCGCTCGGCAGAAGGAGCTGGGGGTCATCCCGCCCGACGCGGAGCTCAGCCGACGTGACGACGCGTTCCCCGCCTGGGAGGACGTGCCGGACAAGCTGAAGGCGTTCTATGCGCGCCAGATGGAGGTCTACGCCGGCTACTCGGAGAACGCGGACCACAACGTCGGCCGGGTGATCGACGCGATCGACGAGCTGGGCGAGCTGGAAAACACGCTCATCTTCTGGATCTGGGGCGACAACGGCGCCAGCATGGAGGGCACCATCACCGGCTCCTTCAATGAGCTGACGATGCAGAACGGGATCCCACTGACGGATGAGATGCAGCTACAGCTCTCCGAGCGCTACGGCGGGGTGGAGGCGTGGGGGAATCAGATGATGGCGCCCCACTACTCGGCGGCCTGGGCATGGGCGGGCAACACGCCCTTCAAGTGGGGTAAGCAGGTCGGCTCCCACCTCGGCGGCACCCGCAACCCCATGGTGGTCCACTGGCCCGAAATGGTCAGAGAGGGGGGTGCCCTCCGGAGTCACTTCACTCACGTGATCGACGTCGGCCCGACCATCCTCGACATCGCGGGCATCCCGATGCCGACCCACATCGACGGGATCGAGCAACAGCCGATGCACGGCGAGACGTTCGCCGACTCGTTCAAGGACGAGGACGCCCCCGAGCGTCACACCCAGCAGTACTTCGAGACGATCGGCAACCGAGCGATGTACAAGGACGGCTGGTGGCTCGCGATGAGGACCGAGCGGATCCCCTGGGTGCTCACGCCGGAGGCGCTCGAGCCGTACAAACCCGGCGTCTGGGACCCGGACCAGGACCCCATCGAGCTCTACTACCTTCCCGACGACTTCTCCCAGGCGAAGGATCTGGCCGCGGAGAACCCCGAGAAGGTGAAGGAGCTAAGGGAGCTCTTCTGGGCCGAGGCCGAGAAGTACAACGTGACACCTCTGCTCGCCACCCTGGCGCCGTTCTTCGGCATCGTCCCGCCGCTGCCCGAGGTCTCCAAGTTCGAGTTCCGCGGCGACGTCCAGAACGTCCTCTCGGGGATGATCCCGCGGATCTACAACCACTCCTACTCGATCAGTGCCGACCTGGTGATCCCGAAGGGCGGCGCCGAGGGGGTGATCGTCGCCGAGGCCGACCATCTCGGCGGGTTCTCTCTGTTCATCGACGGCGGCAAACTGACCCACACCTACTCGATGATGGGCGTCTTCGTCTTCCGCCAGGAGGCAGAGGAGTCGCTGCCCGAGGGTGAGGTGACGGTGCGGATGCAGTTCGATGCCGACGAGGCGAAGCCGGCCACCGGCGGGGAGGTGACCCTGCTCATCGACGACCGTCCCGTCGGCAAGGGACGGATGGATCACACCGTGCCGATTCGCTTCTCGGGCTACGCCGGGATGGACATCGGGCGGGACAACGGCGGTGTGGTCGATCAGGGCTATGAGGACCGAAAGCCGTTTGCGTTCACCGGAAAGATCAAGAAGGTCGTCTTCGACATCAATCCGCATGAGTCCGAGGAAGATGCGCAGGAACTCCACAAGACGGTGCACCACGGGCACGCGGCGCACGCGATCTCAGCGTGAGCGGCCGGACCCGCGAGGAGGTGTTCGATGAAGCTGCATGACACGATCGACGTCCTGATCGGCGGCTACCTCTCGAAGGAGGCCGCAGAGGACGACTACAACGCGGTCCACGACAGCGGCGCCCACCTGCAGGGGACGGCGCTCATAGCGAAGGATCTCCAAGGCAACCTCGCCGTCGAGGAGACCGACCACATGGTTCGGGAGGGGACGGCGGCCATGGGCGGCGTCGGGTTGGCAGTCGGGCTGGTGGCGCCGCCACTGCTGCTGACGACCGCGATCGGGGCCGCCTTGGGCGCCGGTGGCGGCGAGCTGCTTCACCACAAGACGGCCGAGAAGATCGGCGAGCAAGCCGGCGAGACGATCCCGCTCGGCGGCGCGGGCCTGATCGTCGTGTACTCGAAGTCGGAGGCCGAGAAGATCGAGGCCGCGGTTACCCGCACCGTAACGAAGGTGAAGGGGGAGGCTGAAGGGCGCCATGTCCAGGCGGTGAAGGGAGCCCTCGCGGAAGCACAACAGAAGATGGCCGAGCAGAGCGGCTGATCCGTCCCCCGGCCGATCGACTCACATACAGCTTGGAAGCTCGCTGACGGCCGGGGCGCAGGCCCGTTCACGAGTCTGGTCAAGTGGCGCGTCCCCGGCGAGCGGGAGGCGGTCTGGGAGTCCCGGCGCGCTCGTAAACGCGGCACGATTTCGCTTCGATCCGGAACGCGTGGGGAGGGGAGGGTGGTCCGAGCCTCGGCGGTCGTTGCCCGGCGCTTGCGGCGGATCAACTGGGTTGCCGCGGGAGCATTCACGGTCGGCGGTTCGCTGTTCGCCCTCGGCGCCACCGTGGCGGAGCTCGGTTCCGGCGACGCGACGACAGCCGCTTCGATCTACCTCGTGGGTGGGATCTTCTTCAGCACCGGGGCGTACGCCTCGCTGCTGGGGGCGATCAACGCACCACGGAGTGTGGACGCCGAGGGCGTGCTGGCCACGGAGCCCTGGCGCTGGTGGTCGTATGAGCCCATGAGGATCGATTGGCTAAGCACATTCGTCCTCTTCGCCGGGACCCTTGCCTTCGGTGTCAGCCTGATCGACTCGTTCATCAACGGCCTCAGCACCCATGGGGTCAACCGGCTGATCTGGAAGCCGGAGGTGATCGGGTGCGTGTTGTTCCTGATCTCCGGGCACCTGGCGATGGCCGAGATCTGTCACAGCTCTCGTCCATGCCTTCGGCGGCGGGATCTCGGCTGGGCGATTGTCGCGGTCAATCAGATCGGCTCGATCCTGTTCATGATCTCGGCGCTCGCGGCCTTCACCAGGCCCGAGACGGCTAACCAGGTCAACGTCACGGTGGCCAATTGGGGCACGCTGACCGGTGCGGTCTGCTTCGCCATCGGCGGGGTCATGCAGTTCTTCGATCGGCCGGCCGGAGGGCGGGCGGAATGACCGGCGGTTCAGCCGTCGCGGGCGCAGCGGAAGCCGACGTTGCCGCTCGAGCTGTCAGGCGAATTGCCCTGCCGGGCAGCTGCCCTGTAGCGCCGGCAGTAGGAGTCGTGGCAGAGGTATGAGCCGCCCTTCTGGATCCTGAGTACGCCTTTGGCGGGCCCGCGGGGGTCGTGACCCCTGTCCCGCCGGCGGAACCCCGGATCGAACCAGTCGGCGGCCCATTCCCAGACGTTGCCTGTCATGTTGTGCAGCCCGTAGCCGTTGGGCGGGAATGCGTCAACGGGGCAGGACCCGTAGTAGCCGTCGGCCTCGGTGTTCTTGGTCGGGAAGGCGCCCTGCCAGACGTTCATCCGATGCTCGCCGCCGGGCTCACGCTCGTCGCCCCAGGGGAAGACCCTGCCCTCGAGTCCGCCGCGGGCCGCGTATTCCCACTCGGCCTCGGTGGGCAGGCGCAAGCCTGACCAAGTGCAGTAGGCCTGGGTGTCGTTCCAGGAGACATGCACGACGGGGTGATCCAGCCGATTACCGATCGACGAATGCGGGCCCTCCGGGTGTCGCCAGTCGGCTCCCTCCACCTTTCTCCACCAGGGAGCCTCGATGACGGCCTGGGTGGGCGGGAAATCGTCCGGCAGCAGCCCTGCGAAGACGAAGGACCACCCGAACCGCTCGGCCTCGGTTGCGTATCCCGTCGCGTCGACGAAGGAAGCGAACGCTTCGTTCGAGACCGCCATGCGATCGATCCAGAAGGAGTCGAGCGAGATCTCGCGCACGGGCCCCTCGCCGTCGGCGGGATATGCCCAGCGGTCGTCGCTTCCCATCAGAAACGAGCCGCCGTCGATCAGCGTCATGTTCTCTGCCGGCCGGGCTTCCTTGCCGGCGGTGACTGTCACGGTCGGCTTGGGCGGAGCCTCGTGCTGCGCGTTCGGAGCGCAGCATGGCGACCGCATCGAGGCCGATTGCTCAGCATCCGCTCGATCCTTCACCGAACTCAGCGTACCCCCGGGGAAGGTTCCGTCGGCATCGGCCTGCTCTGAAAGTCGTCCTCGCCAGCGGATAGGTTCGCCGCATGAACCCACGAACCGCATTGATCCTGGCCGGGCTGGCGCTTGTTGTCGGCGTCGTCGGCCTCGTAATCGGAATCAGCGCCAAGAACGGCAACAAGAGCGATCAGGACATCGCCGACGCGACCAAGGCCCAGCTCGAGCAGCAGCTCGGCACGACGGCCTCACAGGTCCAGGGCGCCGAGCAGGCGCAGGCCACCAAGGCGGCCGGCGTGACGGCGAGCGTCAACAAGCAGCTGCGCACCCTGCGCACATCCGTGAACGCGATCCAGGCCAGCGTCAACACACTGAATACGACGACCGCGACCCAGGCGACCGAGATCAAGAACCTCCAGAACGACGTCAACAAGCTGGACACCAGGGTCAGCAACCTAGGGGGCTAGGCACCTCCGAGATGAAGCACGAAGGGCCGCCTCCTGGGAGGCGGCCCTTCGCATGTAACGCGGGTCTAACGGGCTTGGGATTGACGGTGGGGCGGGACGGCTCCCACCTCCGTTCGCCCGCCGGTGCTCGGGTTGGATTCCGCCGGATGGCCGCGTGCCATCCAAACGACCCCGAAACCGAAGGCCTAGCGGCCCTGCACCTCCAGAGTCCCGTCAAGCATGGAATTCAAGTTAGGACCACCTCCTTTCTCTGGTCGTCGTATTGAAGCAGGCGCTCCGGCCGTGGATACAGTCGTGTTTCCAATGTGCCGCGCCAGACGATCGCTGCCCGTTATTCCGGCTGTGCTGTTCCTTTCGCTGGGCGGATGCGGCGGTGGGGGGAAGGAGCAGGTCAGCGCCGCCGAGCTGGTTCAGAAGGGGGACGCGATCTGCCGGGACGAGCAGACCAAGTTCCAGCAGATCCAGGCCCACCCCCTGGGCAACGCATCGGATGCCGCCGACCAGACCAAGCAGCTGATCCAGGTCTCGGAGAATGCGAATTCAGGGCTTGGCGATCTGGAGCCGCCGGAGGACCAACGGGCGCCGCTCGACAGCTACCTGAGCGCTCGGGACCGGGCGATCGACCAGATGAAGGCCGGACAGGACGCTGCCGAGAACCAGGACTCAAAGGCGTACGCGGCCGCGCAGGCCGCGGTGGTGCACACCGCCCCCCAGCGAAAGAAGCTCGCCGCCTCGCTGGGGTTCCGGGTCTGCAGCTCCAACCCGGGATCCGTTTGAGCGCCGTGCTCTAGGACTCCGTCTGTGAGAGATACGCGAAGCCCAGCGTCATCGCCAGGTTGCTGAGCCCGGCGAACCAGAGACCGGCACGGGCCCCGGGTCGCGAGAAGGCCGCGGACCGGGACCAGACGATGTCGGTCGCCAGCTCGGTTCCTCGCAGCCAGGACAGCGCCCACCAGTCCTTGGGCCTGTTGCGGCGGTAGGCCACCAGGTGCGCGGCCGCGAAGGTCAGCCAGATCGGGCCGCAGCGGCGAAAGAGCTCCTTCGCGTCACTCGAGGGCTCGTCGTGACCGAGCACGCGCAGGGTCTGGGAGGGCGCCAGGAGCGCACCCGACCCCAGCAGGAGGTCGAACGCGATCATGTTCCGGTTCGTCCTGCGGAGCTGCCCGTCGAGGCTCACCCGACGATCCAACCACATTCACGCGAAAGCTAGAAGGGAAACCCGCGCGGGCAGCGAAATCATCGCCCGTGGCACGGACCGCGACCAAGACCCATTCCTCCCGTAAGAGCCTCTCGGACTTCATCACCGAGCGGTTCGACGACTTCTCGCGCTCCCAGAAGGACGTGGCCCGCTACATCGTCGACCACCTCGACGAGGCGGCCTTCCAGACCGCCGAGGAGCTGGCCCGGCGCGCCAACACCTCCTCATCCACCGTCGTGCGCTTCTCGCAGGCACTCGGCTTCGACGGCTACCCCGAGCTTCAGCAGGCGGCAATCGAGGAGTACCGGCACAAGGTCGCCGAGGGAGCGCCGAACGGGAACGGGGGCGCCGGCGCCGCGGCTCTCTTCAACTTCGACCACTCGGAGTTCGAGGCCTCGCTCGGCGCGGACTACTCGAACATCGAGGAGACGGCGCGCAGCCTGACCCGCGAGCAGATCGAGGCCTCGGTCTCGGCCCTCGCGACCTCCCGGCGCGTCCTGATCGTCGGCGTGGAGCAGATGGCGTTCTTCGCCAGCTACCTGCGGCACCTGCTCGGGCTGCTCGACGTTCGGGCGGACATCGTCGCCTCACCGAGCCAGGACAACATCCAGAAGCTCTCGCGCATGGATGAGGACACCCTGCTGGTCGTGCTGACGGCGGGGCGCGCGCATCCGCTCGTCCTCCGAGCTCTGAAGCTGGCCCGGCACCGCCGCGCGCGGACCATGTCGATCACCGACGCGACGCTGTCGGACGTGGCCGAGCACTCGGAGCTGATGCTCTACTACTCCTCCAACGGCCCGTCCTACATCCGCTCCAATGCGGCGCTGATGGGCCTGGTCCAGGCGCTGGCTCACGGGGTGTACTCCCGTGACGAGGCCGCGCACCGCGACCGCATTCGCGCCTTCAAGCTGAAGTAAGCTCTGCGGCTTTTTACCCACGCCACGCTGAAGTCCAGGCGTGGATCTGCCGATACCTAGTCGTGTCCTTGGGGGAGAGGACCGGCCAATCCCATGTTCATCGGCGAAGAGAAACCGCGCATCCTGCTTGTCGAGGACGGCGAGGTCGTCGCCGAGCTGATTCGCCGCACCCTGGCGGACGTCGGCGACGTCACCGTGGTGACGAGCGCCGAGGACGCGCTCGAGAGCCTGCTCGACGGTGAGTGGAACCTGGTCCTGGTCGACATCGAGCTGCCCGGGATCAGCGGCCTCGAGCTGCTCGAGCGGGCCAGGTCCCGGTACCCGCAGCTGATGGCGATCGTCGTCAGCGCCAAGGAGAACTTCGACTACGCCGTCAAGGCGATTCGCGCCGGTGCGGTGGACTACATCTCGAAGCCGTTCGATCCGGAGGAGTTCCGGGCGAAGGTCCGGAAGGCGATCTCCTCGGATCGCTTCAACCGGACGCTACGCCGCCCTCACGAGACAGTGCTGGCAATCGGGGCGCATCCGGACGACGTCGAGATCGGCTGCGGTGGGGTGTTGCTCCGGCACAGCAGTGTCGGGCACGACGTCCATCTCCTCACCCTGACGAGCGGCGAGGCGGGTGGCCAGCCGAGCATCCGCATCGAGGAGTCCCAGCGTGCGGCCGAGGTGATGGCAGCCGAGCTGCACATGCTGGACCTGGACGACACAGCGATCTCAGAGACCGCGGCCACCATTCGGGCGATCTCCGAAGTGGTGGAGCAGCGTCCAGCCCGACCACGATCTACACGCACAGCTCGCGCGACGTCCACCAGGACCACCGCGCAGCCCACAACGCGAGCCTGGTCGCCGCCAGGCGCGTTTCCCGCATCTACGCGTACCAGACGCCTTCCACGACGGTCGAGTTCCGCCCGAGCCGATTCATCTCCATCGATGACGTCCTCGGGCGCAAGCTGGAGGCGATCGCCGCGTTCGAGTCGCAGACCAGCATCCGCAGCTACCTCGCCCCCGACCTCCTCAACGCGACCGCGCGCTACTGGGGCCGGTTCGCGACATCGCACTACGCCGAGCCGCTCGAGGTGGTCCGCGAGGGGGACATCATCCCCGGCGCCGGGGTGCGGGACGACGGGACGGTGGAGCATGGCGGTGCGACCAGTCTCCATGCCAGCTGGTAACGGGCGAAGCCCGCGGAGTTCTGGTCACAGGCACCGGCGGGCCCTCCGGTTTCTCGTTCATGCGCGCGCTCCGCGACGAGTCTCTCGAGTTCCTCTCGGCGGACATCGACCCTCACGCGCCGGGCCTCTTCCTCGTCGATCCAGCTCACAGGGTGTTGCTCCCGCGCGGGGACGACCCGGGATTCGTGGAAGCGGTGCTCGAGGTCTGCCGCGAGCGGGGCGTTGACGTGGTCGTCCCGACCGTCGACTCGGAGCTCGTGCCACTGGCGGAGCGTCGCGATGAGTTCACGGAGGCTGGGAGCTCGGTGCTGGTGGCGCCCTCCAGGGCGCTGCGCCTCTGCCTCGACAAGTGGGCGCTGATGCAGATCGCGGACGGCTCCGTCCCTATCCCGCGCTCGGCTCCTCTCGACGACGACTTCGACCGCACCGCGTTCGAGCTCCCCGTCCTGGTCAAGCCGCGGGTCGGGAGCGGATCTCGCGGTGTCCGGCGGGTCGATTCCTGGGACGGGCTCGGCAGCGTCAGGGACCGGTCCCTGCTCGTCCAGGAGTACCTGCCGGGCCCCGAGTACTCCCTCGACGTGCTCGCGACCGAGGCCGGCGAGGTGCGCGCGGTGGTCCCTCGGGAGCGGCTGCGCGTCGACTCCGGAATCGCGATCACCAGCCGGACCGTCCATGACGAGGAGCTCGAGTCCATCGGCGCTCGAGCCGCCGAGGCCGCCGGGATCACCGGCGTCGCGAACGTCCAGGTGATGCGGGACGCTGGGGGTAGCCCTCGCCTGATCGAGATCAACCCGCGCTTCCCGGGCACGATGCCGCTGACCGTCGCCAGCGGCGTGAACATGCCGCGGCTCGCGCTTGGCGAGCTGCTCGGGGAGCCGATCCCCGAGGGGCCACTCGAGTTCGGCGAGGTCGCCATGACCCGCGTGTTCGAGGACGTCCCCGTGGACGTCGAGGAGCTGGCGGCGCTCGAAACCGCCGCCGGTGCCGACGCGGTGCCGTCATGAGCTCCCGATCAAATGGGCTGCCCGCTCCCGACCACGACATGCACGTCCACTCCACGTACTCGGACGGGACCGGCACGGTGGCCGAGAACATCGCCGCAGCGGAGCGCGCCGGATTGGCCGCGCTCACCTGCGTCGATCACGTGCGGAAGGACACGGCCTGGGCCCCCGCCTTTGCCGATGAGGTGCGCGCTCTGGCCGGAGGCACCGAGGTCGAGGTGCGCAGCGGCGTCGAGGCGAAGATCCTCGACCAGTCGGGCGAGCTCGACCTGCCCGCCGACGTGGGCGCCGTCGACCGGGTCTATGCGGCCGACCACCGGGTGCCCCTCTCTGACGGCCCGGCCGACCCCGCGGCCGTTCGGCTTGCGATCGCGGACGGCGAGATGGATCCCGCCGCGGTGCTGGAGTCGATCGTCACGGCGACGGCCGGCGCCGTCGCCCGCCATCCGAATCTGGTGATCGCGCACCTGTTCAGCGTGGTTGCCGAAGATCGGCCTCGACGAGTCCGTGCTTCCGGAGACCTCGCTCGAGCGGCTTGCCGCCGCCGCGGCTGACAACGGAGCCTCGATCGAGGTCGACGAGCGCTGGCGCTGCCCGTCCGCAAGGACGCTGGGCCCGTTCCATGCCGCGGGCGTGCCGATCCTGCTGAGCACCGACAGTCACTCCCCCGAAACGATCGGCCGGTACGACTACTGCCTGGGCGTGATCGAGGAGCTGGCGGCGTGACCGAGGTCCTCAACGTCATCCTCGTCGCGATGGTCCTGAGCGGGGCCACCGTGCTGGTGGTCGGCTGCTACCAGTTCTTTCTCGCCGGGCTCCACATCTGGCGCCGTCCGTACATCCGGGTCTCGGAGCTCTATCCGAGGGTGGCCGTGGTCATCCCGGGGTGGAACGAGGGCGCGGTGCTCGGGCGGACGATCGACCACCTGATGAAGATGCGCTACCCGGAGGAGCAGGTCCGGGTGTACGTCGTCGATGACGGCAGCACCGACAACACACCGGAGGTGCTCGCGGAGAGCTCTGCCAAGTACGGGGACCGCGTCATTCACCTGCGCCGCGAACAGGGCGGGGGCGGCAAGGCCGACGCGATCAACTACGGGCTTGGACGCCATCCGCGAGGACGACTGGTACGAGGCAATCCTGATCATCGACGCCGACGTGCTGCTCACGCCGACCGCGCTGCGCCGGATGAGCCGGCACCTCGGCGACCTCCAGATCGGCGGCGTCACCGCCTACATCAAGGAGGGGACGGCCGACCCGAACTACGTCAACCGCTTCGTCGCCTTCGAGTACATCACCGCGCAGGCGGCCGCCAGGCGCGCGCAGAACATGCTCGCCGCCCAGGCTTGCCTGGCCGGCGGGCGCGCAGCTGATCCGGAGAGACGCCCTCGAGAAGATCGGCGGCAAGATCCAGACCGGGACGCTGGCCGAGGACACCGTCACCACCTTCCGACTTCAGCTGGCGGGCTACGACGTGCGCTTCGAGGGCAACTCGATCGTGCTGGCCGAGGAGCCGAACACCATCACGGCGCTCTGGAAGCAGCGGGTGCGCTGGGCCCGCGGCAACGTTCAGGTGAGTCGCCTCTATCGCGGCGTCTGGCTGCGGCGCCTGAAGGCGGGGCCCCTGGGCGGGCCGAGCTTCGCGGCGATCTGGTCGTCGGTCGTGTTCATGCCGGTCTTCATGGTGATGGCTACGGCCGGGCTGGTGACGCTCTTCTTCACGGACCGCGAGCTGTCGATCTCGGCCTTCACGGCGCTCTGGGCCCTCACCGGCGGGACCTTCCTGTTCGTGACGCTGTCGGCGATTGCGATGGATCCCGAGACCGGGAAGAAGTGCTGGAGGGAGGGCTTCTTCTTCCCCGGCGCGATCAACCTCACCCTGATCTCTTCGGCCTGTTCGGGCCGATCCTGACGAAGGTCTTCGCCCAGCAGCTGATCGACATCGGGCTGGCCGGCGGTCGAGCCGGCGGTGAAGTACATGCTGCTGTTCGCGGACCTGCTGGCTCAGCCTCTCCATCCTCGCGGCCTGGCTGCTGAAGAAGCTGGATGAGTGGGGCCGGGTCCCGTGGCTGGTCAGCGCCGCTCCTCTACATGGTCGGCTACGGGCCGCTGCTCTGCGCTTTCACGGTGGCGGGCTACATCGCCGAGCTGCGAGGGCGCGAGCAGGTCTGGGAGAAGACGGAGAAGGTCGGAGCGGTGAAGGAGCTGGCGACGTGAGGGGGCGGGTCCGCTCAGCTCTGCTCCGCCTACCGGGTGGTGTCGGATACCGCATGGCGGGCGCGCTGCACGTCAGAAAGCCACCGGCGCGCGCCGCGCGCGCTGGACACCGCGCCGGCGGATCGCGGCACCCATCAGAACGGCTCCGGGACGGGACCGCTGACCGTCGAGGTCGAGCGCCAGGGGAGAAGCAAGCGCCTGCGGGTGCGCGCCGCCGGAGACATCTGGTCGGATGACTTTCGCGAGGAGCTCGCCAGGGACCGTCGCTTCGAGGCGAGCCTCGCGTGGCGGGAGCTCGTGATCCTCGATCATCATCGCGGCCATCCTGGTCGCGCGCAGCGTCTTCGGCTAGTGGGGGTGCATGACGCCCAGTTTAAAGACCGCAGGCCCGGGGGGCGATCCGGACCTGCAGCCGATACCGGGACCCGGGGGAAAATGGGCCCCAAGTTGCTATGGCTGCCTCGTCCGGGGTGCCCCCTTCAAGGGCGAGGCATATGCAAGGTTGCCCGGCCTCCAACCAGGCAAACCTTGACCCAGCGGCGCTGTTTGCGGCCGCCGTGGGTGCTTACTATGGGATTGGCAATGGCCGAGCGAGCCACATTCCGGATCAAGGCGGGACTTGCCGAGATGCTCAAGGGCGGGGTGATCATGGACGTCACCAACGCTGACCAGGCGAAGATCGCCGAGGACGCCGGGGCGTGCGCCGTGATGGCGCTGGAGAGGGTTCCCGCCGACATTCGCTCCCAGGGCGGGGTGGCCCGCATGTCCAATCCCGCCGTGATCAAGGAGATCCAGGAGGCGGTGACGATCCCCGTGATGGCCAAGGCGAGGATCGGGCACTTCGCCGAAGCGCAGGTGCTCCAGTCGCTGGAGGTCGATTACGTCGACGAGTCCGAGGTGCTGACTCCGGCCGACGAGTCCAACCACATCGACAAGTTCGCCTTCGAGGTCCCCTTCGTCTGCGGCGCCACCAACCTCGGTGAGGCCCTGAGGCGGATCGGCGAGGGCGCCGCGATGATCCGCTCGAAGGGCGAGGCCGGCACCGGCAACATCGTCGAGGCCGTCCGCCACATGCGTGAGATCACGGACGGCATCAAGGGCCTCTCCTCGCTGCGGAGCGAGCAGCTCGCCGGCGCCGCCAAGGAGCACCAGGCGCCGCTCGACGTCGTCCAGGACGTCGCCGAGCGCGGCTGGCTTCCCGTGCCGCTCTTCTGCGCCGGTGGCATCGCCACCCCGGCCGACGCCGCGCTGATGATGCAGCTGGGGGCCGAGGGCAACTTCGTCGGATCGGGCATCTTCAAGAGCGAGGATCCGGCTCGGCGCGCTCGCGCGATCGTCGAGGCGACCACGCACTTCGAGGACCCGGAGCGGGTGGCCCAGGCCTCCATGGAGCTCGGCGATGCGATGCCGGGACTCGAGATCGAGGCCCTGGCGGCCGATGGCGGCCTGCTGCAGGGCCGCGGTGCGTGACCACAGAGATGCGAGGGTGCTCCGCAGGCGAAGCCGAGGAGCAACCCGTGTGAGGTTGGTCATCGGGGTGCTCGCCCTCCAGGGCGACTTCGAGGCCCATCGCCGGATGCTCGAGTCGCTGGGCGCTGCCGTGACAGAGGTCCGGACCCCGGCCCAGCTCGTTGGCCTCGATGGCCTGGTGATCCCGGGCGGGGAGTCGACGACCATCTCCATGGGCATGGAGCGAGAGGGGCTCGATCGGGCCATTCCCTCCTTCCACCAGGGGGGCGGACCGATCCTCGGCAGCTGCGCCGGGATGATCGTCTGCGACCGCGGCCACCTGGGCCTCGCGGACTACGTCTGCCGCCGCAACGCGTTCGGTCGGCAGCTGCAGAGCTTCGAGCAGGATCTTCAAGTCGAGGGCCTCGGCGATGAGCCGCTGCGCGCCGTCTTCATCAGGGCGCCCTGGGTCGAGGAATGCGGCCCGGGCGTCGAGGTCCTGGCCGAGCTGGATGGGCACCCCGTCGCCGTGCGCGACGGCAACGTCCTGGCCGTCGCATTCCACGCGGAGCTGACGGATGACAGCCGGCTGCACGCCGCCTTCATGGCGATCTGCACAGCGGCGAGGTCCGGGGAACGCGCTCATCGCTAGGTTTTCGGACTGATGAGAGACCCACGCGTCACGGCGCTCGCGCAGATTCTCGTCCGGCACTCGACCAGGGTCGCCGAGGGCGACGTCTGCACGATCGAGGGGGAGTCGGCCGCCGAGCCGCTCCTCCAGGCGGTCTACGAGGAGGTCCTGCGGGCGGGCGGCAACCCGATCGTGAACATGGCGATGGAGGGGCAGTCGGCGTCCTACTTCGAGCACGCCACCGACGAGCAACTGAAGTGGATCTCACCGGTCGCGGAGTGGGCCGTGGAGAACGCCGACGTTCGCATCGCGGTGATGGCGAGCCAGAACACCCGCGCGCTCTCCCAGGTCCCGCCGGAGCGGCAGGCGATGCGGCAGGCGGCGACCCAGTCGCTGATGAAGAGGGCGATGGAGCGGAGCGCCGAGGGGACATACCGCTGGGCGCTGACGCTGTTCCCGACCCACGCCTACGCGTCGGAGGCGGGGATGGGTCTGACGGCCTACGAGGACTTCTACTACGGCGCCTGCCTGGCCACCGACGACGACCCGGTCGGCGCCTGGGCCCGGACGTCGGAGGAGACCAAGCGCCTCGCCGATTGGATCCAGGGCCGCTCGGAGGTGCACGTCACGGGTGATGGCACGGACCTCCGGCTCGGCATCCAGGACAGGACCTTCATCGCGGCGGACGGCAAGCACAACATGCCCGACGGCGAGTTCTTCACCGGCCCCGTTGAGGATTCCGCCGAGGGCGAGATCTCCTTCCACCTGCCGGCGAGCTACGCCGGCCGTGAGGTCGCGGGCGTGCATTTCCGCTTCGAGGGCGGCAAGGTCGTCGACGCGAGCGCCGAGAAGGGGGAGGAGTTCCTGATCGAGATGCTCGACACCGACGACGGCGCCCGGCGGCTCGGCGAGCTTGGGATCGGGACGAACTACGGCATCACCGACGGCACGGGCGAGATCCTGCTCGACGAGAAGATCGGCGGGACTGTCCACCTTGCGGTTGGCCGCTCATACCCCGAGACCGGCGGCGTGAACGAGTCAGCGATCCACTGGGACATGATCTGTGACCTGCGCAAGGGCGGCCAGATCGAGGTCGACGGCGAGCCGCTCCAGCGCGACGGAAGCTTCGTGGTATAAGGCCGCAACCCTCGCAATTGCGGCGGGTTTCTAGGGGTGGAAACGGGTAGGCGCTCGACGGGGAGAACGAGCCCTCCATCAGAAGGAGGGACAGCATGAATGTAGGCAAGCCGGGGCGACTGGCGCTGATCGCGGCGTTCGTCGTAGCCCTGGGTCTCGTCCTGGCGGCCCCGGCCGCCCAGGCCAGGAAGAAGGTCATCACCAAGACGTTCGAGGTTGGCGTCGGCGCGCCGTCGGGCGGTGTGCCGATCAACATCCCGGACGGAGGCGGCGCTGCGCAGCAGCTGGTCCGCGACCCGGTCTTCGTCAAGGGCCTCAACAAGCGAGGCAAGATCAAGCACGTCAGCGTGGGCGTCCGGATCACCCACCCGTTCGCGAGCGACGTGGAGATCTACCTCGCTTCGCCACGGGGCGTCTTCAACCTGTCGCACGACGTCGGGGGCAACGGCAACAGCTATGGCAACGGGTTCCCCGGTTGCGGGGGTGGCCTGACGATCTTCGACAGCAACACACCCACATCGATCGGGACGCCCGGCCTGCAGGCCCCGTTCGTGGGGTTCTACGCGCCGCTGAACAGCCTCAAGTTCCTGAACGGGCTCGGCGGCAAGAAGGCGAACAATGCGATCTGGTCGCTGCTGGTGATGGATGACAACAACCAGCACGGGACGGGCACTCTCGACTGCTTCCGGCTGTCGATCACCGAAACCAACCCGAAGAAGTAGAGGAGCGTTCAGGCAAGGCTGCGACGGGGCGCCCGCGTGGCGCCCCGTTCGCTTTCCAGTGGGCTCTTAGAATCGATGCCATGTCGGGTCACTCCAAGTGGTCATCGATCAAGCACAAGAAGGGCGCCGCCGACGCCAAGCGCGGCAAGCTCTTCACCAAGCTGGCGCGAGCGATCACGGTCGCCGCTCGGGACGGCGGCGGCAACCTGGAGGCGAACCCCGCGCTCGGCCTCGCTGTGCAGAAGGCCCGCGACGCGTCGATGCCCAAGGACAACATCCAGCGGGCGATCGACCGTGGCACCGGAGAAGGGGCGGACGCCGCGGCGATCGAGAGCGTCACCTACGAGGGCTACGGGCCGGGCGGCGCCGCGATCCTGGTCGAGGCGCTGACGGACAACCGCAACCGGACCGGCTCCGAGGTCCGCCACGCCTTCGAGCGGCACGGCGGCAGCCTCGGCGAGCCTGGGTCGGTGGCCTGGCAATTCGAGAAGCGCGGCGTGATCCTGCTGGACGGCGAGCGCTACGGGGAGGAGGACCTGATGCCCGCGATCGACGCCGGCGCCGAGGACGTCTCGGAGGACGGCGACCTGCTGAAGGTCACCACGAGCGCCTCGGATCTGGCGGCGGTCCGCTCGGCCCTGGAGTCGGCGGGCGTCGAGGTTCAGTCGGCCGAGATCTCGATGGAGCCGAAGAGCACCGTCGAGGTGGGGGAGGGCGACGCGACCGCGCTGCTTCGCCTGATGGATTCCCTCGAGGAGCACGACGACGTCGACTCGGTGCACGCGAACTTCGACGTGCCGGAGGAGATCCTGGAGAAGGTCGCGTAGCTACTTCGTCTTCGGGATCGCGTTCTTCTTGCAGTAGCTGTATGCGCCCAGGGCGCTTCCCGCCGGCAGGCTGAAGCCGGGGTACTCGTAGAGGCCGACCTGCCACCCCTTGGCGCCGACGGGTTGCATCTGATCGATGCCGATCGCGGGGCCGACCTTCGGGGAGATCAGGAATCCACCGCCGATCGAGTGCGTCTTCCCGGTGCAGCCGGCCGTCGCGCTCGTCCTGCCGTTATCGGCGATCGGCGCGACTGCCGACCTCTCGGTCACGTTCACACCCTTTTGGTTGCGCTCACAGAGGACGTTCACCGACAGCGTGGCGTCCCCGGGCGAGCCGACCGGGTTGACGAGGTCGATCTCCCAGGTTTGCGCGTCGAGTCGGCGCGACTCGACCACCAGCGGGCGGAAGGTGATGGGAAGGGCAAGATTCCCGGCAGGCGAGAAGGAGAACCCACCGTTGAGGACGTGGGTTCCGGGAGAGCAATGGAGGTCCACGGTGCTCTCCTGGCCGACGGGAGTGGTGGACGTCCCGAACACCCCGGTCGCGGTCTTGCCGAGCGCCTTGCTCTCGCAGCGCGCAATCGAGGTGAAGGTGCCCGACGTCGCGGGGGCGGCGAACGCGGCCGCACCCGAGGTCCAGCTCCTCAAGCCGTTCGGCTGCGATTGCAGGTGCGTGATTCGCGTGCCCGTGTCGTCGCCGAGGGGGTTGGTGCCGCTCGCGGAGTAGGGGTCGGAGAGCGACCAGCCCCCACCGGTGGCGTGGGTCTTGCTGGGGCAGCTCGCGGTGGCGGACGCCTGGCTGCCGGCTGAGATCGGCGTGGACGCCGCCGCCGTCACCGCGGGCTTCGACTTCTTTTTCTTCTTGGCGACGGCCGGAGAGGCGACGCCGAGGGCGAGCAGCGCGGCGAGCGCCACCGCGGAGGTGTGGAGCATCCGCCGGTGACCGTGAGCCTTCTCCCTCCCTCGCATCGCGGCGATCCTATCGTCCGCCGAGGCGCCCGCGTTTCTTTGCGGAATCACCGGGATCGTGTTCTCGGGTCGGTGAAGGACATCCGGGGGTGGAGTGAGAATGAGAGAGCGTGATCGTCATCGGTATCGATCCGGGTACCGCCAACACCGGATTCGGCGTGGTCCGCACGTCCGGTGAGCGGATGGTTGCGCTGGACGGGGGAGTGATCGAGACCCCATCCGATCTCCAAACCGAGCAGAGGCTCGCCCGCCTGCACGATTCGCTCGGGGAGCTGATCCGCTGGCACGAGCCCAAGGCGATGGCGCTCGAGGACCTCTTCTTCGGCAAGAACGTCGCGTCGGCCCTGAGCGTCGGCGAGGCGCGCGGCGTCGCGCTGCTGGCGGCGGCCGGCCAGGAGGTCCCCTGCTTCGACTACACGCCCCAGGCGGTGAAGAAGGCCGTCTGCGGATCGGGCTCCGCCGACAAGGGCCAGGTCCAGCGGATGGTCGCCACCCTCCTCGGGTTGCCCGAGCCACCGGTCCCCGACCACGCGGCCGACGCGTTCGCCGTGGCGATCTGCCACGCCGGCACCGCCGGAGCCCGTAAGGCCGTTTCCCAGTTCGGGCACCCCCGGGTGGGCACGACGCCTTCGCTCGCGACGCGCCAGCGGTCGGCTGACCGCTCTAGGTCGCGCCTCGCTAAAGGCATCCGGGCCGCGGCCCAGAATCTCAACCCATGATCGCCTCCGTCAGCGGAGAGGTTCTCGTTCGCCGTCCCGACTACGTCGTGATCGACGCCAGCGGCGTCGGCTATCGGCTAGCCGTCTCGTCCGAGACGCTCAAGGTGGTCCCCGCACGCGGCAAGGCTGCCTCGCTGCACGCCCATCTGGTGGCGCGGGAGGACTCGCTCAGCCTCTACGGCTTCGCCAGCGAGGAGGAGCGCGACCTCTTCCTGCACCTGATCTCGGTCGGCGGCGTCGGGCCCAAGGTCGCGATGGCCGTGCTCTCCGGTGGCTCGGTGCGGGAGCTGCTCCGCGCCATCGCGGCGGGAGACGCCAAGCGCTTTCAGGCCGTCCCGGGGGTCGGCAAACGGACCGCCGAGCGGATCATCGTCGAGCTCCGCGAGAAGGTCGCCGGCGAGATCGAGGCCGACGCCGACGGGGCGGCGCTCGCCCCCGGCGACGAGGACCCGCGCGCTCTGGCGCGCGAGGGCCTGCTCAACCTCGGCTACACGCCGCCCGAGGCCGAGAAGCTGCTCTCCGCCGCAAAGGGCGAGAGCCCCGAGGAGATCGTCCAGTCGGCGCTCAGGAGCGCCGCGGGGGCGAAGGCAGCTTGATTCGCGTAGCCCCCGGAAGCGAAGCTGAGGAGGCGGAGCGTTGACGGAGCCCGGCAAGGGGATCCGGACCCCGGGGGTCGACCCGGAGGAGCAGGACGCGGAAGTCGTCATTCACGATGCCCGCGCCATCGGTGCGGACGACGACTTCGACCGCTCGCTGCGCCCGCCGAAGCTCGAGGACTTCGTCAACCAGGTGCAGGTGACCGAGCAGCTCGGGATCTTCATCGAGGCCGCGCGCCGGAGGGAGGAGGCGCTCGACCACGTGCTGCTGGCCGGTCCTCCCGGTCTCGGCAAGACGTCGCTCGCCTACATCATCGCGGCGGAGCTGAGCGTGCCGATGGTGCAAACGGCCGGCCCCGCGCTGGAGCGCAAGGCCGATATCGCCGCGTTCCTGACCTCGCTCGAGCCCGGCAGCGTCTTCTTCATCGACGAGATCCATCGGCTCGGTAGGGCGGTGGAGGAGACGCTCTACCCGGCGATGGAGGACCGGCGCCTGCCGGTGGTCCTCGGGCAGGGGGCCGGCGCTCGCACCGTCACCCTCGACCTGCCGCCGTTCACGCTGATCGGCGCCACCACGCGGACCGGGCTGCTGACGACTCCGCTGCGCGACCGCTTCGGGGTCTGTCACCGCCTGGAGCACTACGACGCGGCCGACCTGCGCCAGATCGTGATGCGCTCGGCGGGGATCCTCGGCATCGACGTCAGCCCGGAGGGCGCTGAGGAGATCGCCGGCCGGGCCCGCGGCACGCCCAGGGTCGCGAACCGGTTGCTGCGACGGGTGCGGGACTTCGCCGAGGTCAAGGAGCGAGGCCGCATCGACGTCGATCTCGCCTCGGACGCCCTCGAGCTGCTGGAGGTCGACCGCGCCGGCCTCGACCGCCACGACCGCCAGCTCCTGGAGATGATGGCCACCAAGTTCGCCGGGGGGCCGGTGGGCCTCTCGACGCTCGCGGTGGCGATCGGGGAGGAGGCCGACACGATCGAGGACGTCTTCGAGCCGTATCTGCTCCAGCAGGGCCTGGTGAAGCGCACGCCGCGCGGCCGCGTTCTCACTGAGAGGGCCTACGAGCACCTCGGGCTCCCCGTCCCGGAGGGCATGGCGAGCCTGTTCTAGGCACGGATTGCCCGTCGGTCGAGCGAAGGGGTCGGCTAGCCTTGGGCAGGCATGCCGTACTTCATCTGTCCTAACTGCGGGAACAGGGAGCTGAGCGGGGAGCGCACCGCCGGCTTCTCGACGCGCCCCAAGGGGTGCTCCAAGTGCGGCTTCGGCTTTCTCTTCGAGCTGCTCGACGACTACATGCCGGCGCCCGGCGCCGCCTTCTTCACCTGCGACCAGGAGGGCAAGATCCTCGACCTGGGCAAGGGCGCCTTCGAGCTCACCGGTCTCAAGGACGAGCAGGTGATCGGCCGCCCGGTCAGGGACGTCCTGGGCCTGCAGTGGATCGACAAGGGCGACGGGGGCCAGACAGCCGACACCGACGGCGATGGAGACACCGACCCGATCGAGACCACGCTGGAGTGGGGAGTCCGCTCCCTGGGGAAGAAGGTGGCGGTGAACGCGGAGGGCGATCTGCCGACGGAGGCGGTGGCGGACCTCTTCCCGGCCTATGACGACGACGGCGGCCTGCTGCTCGTCCTGACGCCCGAGTAGGCCGCTCTTCGGGCCCGCGAATCGCGTTTACGCTTCAGCAACGTCGCCCGCTAGCGTGAGTCCTTCAACCCCGTGAGCAACCGCAGCCGCAACCTCTTCATCCTCGCCTTCGTCGGCCTGCTGATCCTCGGCTCGGGCATCGCGATCGCGACCAACAAGACGACCCTCGGGCTCGACCTGAAGGGCGGCACCGAGCTGATCTTCCAGGCGCGCCCGACGCCTCAGAACCAGACGATCGACGGCTCTGACATCGACCGCGCGATCGAGATCATCCGCAAGCGGACCGACGCCTTCGGCGTCTCCGAGCCGGAGATCTCGAGGGTCGGCTCCGACTCCATCAGGGTCGGGCTTCCGGATGTCAGCAACGCCGCCAAGGCAAGCGAGCAGGTCGGCCAGACGGCGCAGCTCCATTTCTATGACTGGGAGCCCAACGTCATCCCGAACCCGGCGAAGACGAACGTGCCGCGGAGCGAGTCCTCCTTCGGCCGCTACTACGACGCCGTCAAGCTCGCCTCCACGCAGACGCCCGAGTGCTTCGAGAACAAGTGCACGACCAGCGGGCCGCAGTACTACCTGTTCGACTCTCAGACGCACAAGTACCTCTCCGGCCCCGCGGAGACGAAGAAGGACCTCTACTCCGAGCAGCCCGGCCAGAAGAAGCCCGCCAACAGCCAGGTCCTCACGGTCCCGCAGGGCACCCTCGTGGTTCAGAAGGAGCCGGCTCAGGGTCAGTCCCAGGTATCCGATCCGAACAGCCCCGCGGCCGAGTGGTTCGTGATCCGAGACCGGCCCGCCCTCTCGGGGACCGACATCACCGATCCGAAGCCGAACTTCGACCAGTTCAACCAGCCCGACGTCACCTTCGGGTTCACGGGTACCGGCCGCCAGGAGTTCTCCGACGTCACCAAGACGATCGCCCAGCGCGGGCTGCAGAGCGCGCCGCCCGGGGTGGCGGGCAACTCACAGCTCGCCGATCAGTACTCGGGCCACTTCGCGGTCGTCCTCGACCAGCAGATCAAGTCGCGCCCGATCATCAACTTCGTCGACAACCCCGATGGGATCGACGGTCGCACCGGCGCCGAGATCAACGGGCTCACCTCGGGGGAGTCCCAGGATCTGGCCAAGATCCTTCAGTTCGGCGCCCTGCCGGTGGATCTGACCCAGATCTCGAGCTCCACGGTCTCGGCGACGCTCGGCCAGCAGGCACTCAACCAGGGCCTCAAGGCCGGGATCGTCGGGCTGATCCTGGTCTGCCTCTTCCTGCTCATCTACTACCGCTTCCTGGGCTTCGTCGCCGTCGTCGGACTGGCGATCTACGGCGTGTTCTTCTTCGCCCTGATCAAGCTGATCCCGATCACGCTCACCCTGCCGGGGATCGCCGGGTTGATCCTGACTATCGGGGTGGCGGCCGACGCCAACATCGTGATCTTCGAGCGGATCAAGGAGGAGGCGAGGAGCGGCAAATCCATGCTGAGCGCGATCTCTGCCGGCTACCGGCGGGGGATCGCGACGATCGTCGACGCGAACGTGATCACGCTGATCACGGCGTTCATCCTCTTTGCGCTGGCGACGTCGAACGTGAAGGGATTCGCCTTCACCCTCGGCGTGGGAACGATCGCCTCGCTGTTCACCGCGGTCGTCTTCACGCAGGCGTTCCTCGGCCTCTTCGGCCGGGCGCACTTCCTGCGCTCGCCGGCCGTGCTCGGGGCTCGCAAGAAGTACTTCAAGTGGAACTTCGACTTCACCCGCGCGAGCCGGATCTTCTTCTCGATCTCCGGCTGCATCCTGTTGATCGGCGCGATCTCGTTCGCGACGAAGCAGCTCAACCTGGGAATCGACTTCAAGGGCGGCAGCCGGATCAGCGTCGGGCTCGCTAAGGCCGCCACCGTCGATGACGTGCGAACCGCGCTCGAGGGTGCGGGCCTCAACGACGCCCAGATCACCAAGGCGACCAACAAGCAGCTCGGCACCAACGTCTTCGAGATCGACTCGAAGGCCGAGCCGAGCCAGATTCAGCAGGTCCAGCCGGCGCTCCAGTCGAAGTTCGGGATCGTTCCCAACGGCTTCGATGCCACGACCGTCGGACCGACCTTCGGCAAGCAGGTGGCGAACAGCGCGATCGAGGCGGTCATCTTCTCGCTGCTGGTGATCTGCGCGTACGTCGCGTTCCGGTTCGAGCCGAAGTACGCCGTGCCGGTGATCATCGCTCTCCTCCACGACGTCCTGATCACGGGAGGCGTCTATTCGCTGACGGGGAGGGAGGTGACCAGCGGTACCGTCGCCGCGTTCCTCACCATCCTTGGCTATTCGCTCTACGACACGGTCATCGTGTTCGACCGGGTGCGCGAGAACGTGCCTCGGTTGCCGCGCGCGACCTTCTCCCAGATCGTCAACCGCTCCATGAGCGAGGTTCTCACGCGGTCCCTGATCACGGGCCTCTCGAGCGTCTTCCTGGTCACCGTGCTGTTCATCTTCGGCGGCGCCACGCTGAAGGACTTCGCCTTCGCGATGATGGTCGGGCTCGCCTCGGGTACGTACTCGTCGATCTTCATCGCCTCGCCGGTCCTCACCCATTGGAAGGAGCGGGAGCCCGCCTACCGCCGCCGTCGCGAGCGGATCGAGGAGCAGATGGGCGGGGTGGTGCCCGCGTTCCCCGAGGACAACGTGGTCGCCCGGGTTGAGGGCGGCCCCGAGGAGCCGGTCCAGGCCGAGACGCCCGTTCCGGCCGCACCGGCCCCGAGCCGCTCCCAGGTCCCCGGTGTCTTCCCCGACAGCCCTGGCCCGGTCGCTCCGCCGCCCGCGGCGCCGAGGCCTGAGCCCACGCGCCCCGAGCCGCCCGCGCCCGTCGGCGCCCCCAGCGGCGGGGAGCCGCAGCCCGACGGGGGCGACGGCGCGGGCCAGTCGGGTGACGGCGAGCGAACCGGCAACGGCCAGACCGAGGCCGAGCGCCCCGAGCTCAGCGAGGCCAGCGCCGCCGCACTCCGCCGCGTGCGAGAGCAGCAGTCCGGTGGCCGGAAAAAGCGACGAAAGCACGGGAGAAACCGCTGATGGCAGCCCTGGTCTGGTTCACGATGGGAGTCGCCCTCTGGCACTTCACGGTCTTCGTTCCCGACCGCTTCAAGGGGGGAATCGTCGGAGCCTTCATGGGCGCCGCGGTTGGCGCGATGGCGAGCGGCGCGATCGCCCAGATCCTGCTGGACAAGAGCATCGGGCAGACCGACCTGGCAACCGCCATCTACGCCATTCCCGGCTGCGTGATCGGCCTCGCCGTCGTCTACGCCATGGGCGTGCGCGAGGGCATCGAGCCGGAGCGCATCTAGCTCTGGGGGGGTTTCCATGCGAGCGCGCATCGCCGTGCTGGCAGCCGCAGCCGGACTCGGCTTGATCGCGCTGGCCGCGAACGACCGCGGCGACTCCGGCGGAAAGGGTGTCGCGCAGCACCAGCGCTCCGACTACCTGGGCGCCCGCGGCGGTCGGGGCTGGATGCCCTCCCGCCCAAAGCGGCGCTCCGTCATCTGGGCGATCGGCGACGGCGCGGACGGCGGCGCTGACGGCCGCGCGGTCGCGGACATGGTCGGCGCGCATCGGGTCGACCGGCTGCTCTACCTCGGTGACGTCTACGAGTTCGGCACGGCGGGTGAGTTCCAGGCCAACTACAGGCCGCTCTACGGCCGCTTCGACCGGATTACCGCGCCGACGATCGGCAATCACGAGTGGCCCAACGTCAGGACCGGCTACGTCCCCTACTGGACCGCCGCCAGGGGGACGCCGCCGCCGTTGTGGTACGCCTTCGCCGCCTCGGGCTGGCAGTTGATCAGCCTCAACTCGAACTCGCCGGTGTCAACCTCGCCGCCCCAGCTGAGCTGGCTGCGCAACGAGATTCGCAGGACGCCCGGCTACGGCACCTGCCGGATCGCCTTCATGCACCACCCGGTCTTCAGCGCCGGCCTGCACGGCGACCTTTCGTCGCTGAGGCCGATCTTCGGCGAGCTCCGCGGACACGCCTCGATCGTGCTCTCCGGCCACGACCACGACATGCAGCGACTGCACCCGGTGAACGGGATCACGCCCCTCGTCGATGGGGCCGGCGGCCAGGAGCTCTATCCGGTGAACAGCGGTGACCCGCGGCTGGCCTTCTTCGACGACACCCACCACGGTGCGCTCCGCCTCAAGCTGCGTCCGGCCCGGGCGGTCCTCACCTTCGTCGCCGAGGACGGCACGACGCTCGACCGCAGCTCCGTTAACTGCCGGCAGCGTTAGTCGGCTTCGCCACATCCGGCCAACTCGGGCCGCAAACGAAGACGAGCGACCCTCAGGCCGCTCGTCTTTGATTCCGGTCTTAACAGCGTGTTCGACTGGCTCGCGGACTACTTACACCCGTGCGAGTTGTTGTAACCCGTCGCACCGGGGTCTTGGCCGACTGCGCCGTTGTGGTAGCCGGGCGTACCGCCGACCTCACCGAGGAACCCGAAGTTCCCGTTCACGTTGGCGAAAGCGCCATGGCATGCGCCGCTGGCACTTGGTTCCGCGGACGCCGCGGCCGGGATGGCGAGTGCGCCTGCAACAGCCAGGGCTCCGACTATCACTGTGAGTCGTTTCCGCATGTGTACCTCTCTCTTGTGTTCTGCCCTAAACGAAGCAGGCTCGATACTCCGAGTTGGGATCCGTCCCGTCACCCGTAGTAAGCCGCAAGCCGGGTCAGCCGAATAATCCGTCGGGGGCCGAACCTAAGTTGGTGGGATGGCCTCGACAGGATCCGCCCGGTGATGCGAGGGTGCTCGAGGCGAAGGAGAGCACCGTTTCAGGATGATCCCTATGACTACGGGGAGGTCAGGAGGCTGGCCGCGGAGCTGGAGCTGGCCGAGCCGGTCGCGGTGACGCTCGTCCGTCGCGGTTATCGAACGGTCGATGCGGCGAGGCGCTTCCTCGAGGCGCGCGAGTCCCATGAGCCATCCGAGTTCCGTGGCATGTCCGAGGTCTGCGACCTGATCCTGAGCGTCGCACGCGGCCCGGGACGGATCACCGTCCATGGCGACTACGACGTCGACGGGGTCACCTCGACCGCCATCCTCGTCTCGACCCTTCGCTCGCTCGGGGCAGAGTGCGACTGGCTGATCCCCGACCGGCTCTCGGACGGCTACGGGCTGACGATGGCGAGCGTCGAGGAGCTGCGGCGGCGCGGCACGGAGCTGGCGATCACGGTCGACTGCGGGATCGGCTCGGTCGAGGAGGTCGCGGCCGCTCAGGGGGCCGGGATCCAGGTGGTGGTCACCGATCACCACCTGCCCGGCGAGCGGCTACCCGACTGCCCGATCATCCACCCGGTCGTCTCCGACTACCCGTTCGAGGGCCTCTGCGCCGCCGGGGTGGCGCACAAGCTCGCCACCGGGCTCTGCGACGCAGCGGGACGGGGAGCGGTGGAGACCGTCAGCGGCCGCCGCCATCCAACCGATCCTGACCTCGACCTGGTCGCGCTCGCCACCGTCGCGGACATGGTGCCCCTCGTGGGGGAGAACCGCCGGCTCGTCCGCGAGGGCCTCCGGGTCCTCCGCGACAGTCCCCGGACCGGCCTGCGCGCCCTGATGGCCGTTGCATCGGTGGACCCGGAGACCATCGACGCCGGAGCGCTGGGCTTCCGGCTCGCCCCGCGGATCAACGCCGCCGGCCGCCTCTACCGGGCTGATGCAGGGGTCGAGCTCATGCTGACCGACGACACCGAGCGCGCCGCCGCGATCGCGTCCGAACTCGACCGGGCGAACGCCGAGCGGCGCTGGGCCGAGCGGAAGGTGGTGGAGGGCGCCGAGCGCGCGCGCTCCGCACTGCCGGCATCACAGGCCGATGCCCCGGCCCTCGTCCTCGCGGGAGAGGGGTGGCACCCGGGTGTCGTCGGAATCGCCGCCTCTCGTCTGGTCGAGCGTCACTTCCGCCCCACGATCCTGCTCTCGGTCGACGGCGCTCGGGCCAAGGGCTCGGCTCGGAGCATCCCGGGATTCGACCTGGTGGCCGCCCTCGACGCCACCTCGGAGCACCTCGCTCGCTATGGCGGTCATCGTGCCGCGGCGGGCCTGGAGCTGGAGGCCGATCGACTGGACGCCTTCCGCGACGCCTTCATCGAGCACGCCGCCTCGGAGATCGACGCCTCGGATCTGATCCGGATGGACCGGCTCGACGCCCTGGTCGGGGTCGGCCGGGAGGGAATCGGCATGGACCTCGCCCGGCAGCTCGAGAGCCTCGGGCCCTTCGGCATGGGCAACCCCGGGCCGCGTCTGCTGGTTCCCTCCGGGCGGCTGCGCGAGGTGCGGCCCTTGGGCGAGGAGGGCAAGCACTCCCGGTTCCAGCTCGAGAGCGGCGCCGGTCGCGCCGCCGGGGTGGCATTCGGGATGAACGGCGAGATCACCCGACGTGAGGATCAGCCGCTCGACCTGTCCGTTGAGCTCGAGGTGGATCGCTGGAACGGGGCGGAGCAGCCGCGCGTCGTCGTCCGGGAGCTCTATCCGCTCGAGCGGCCCGATCGGCCGGACGTCGGCGGCCGGCCCTGTGGCGAGGGTTGCCCGGCCGCGGACGCGGAGTGGTGGGAGCGGCTGGACCGCGAGATGACCCGGGTCGTCGAGGGCCGGCCCGGGCCGCTGCTCGACGTCAGGGCCGCCGAGGGGCCACGGCGGGAGATGGTCGATCGCCGCGGGGGCGCGGCGGTGGCTTCCCTGGCGGAGCTGATCTCGAGCGGGGAGTCGGTGCTGGCGATCTGCGCAGATGCCGGGCGCCGGGCAAAGCTTGCGTCCTCGGCCGCGGACCCACGGCGCTTCGGAGCGGCCCTGCCGCGGATCGCCTGCTGTCGCTGCGGGGCCGAATCGATCGACGCTGCGCTTCGCCCAGCCTCGCATGACGAACCCGGCGCGGGCCTGGTCCTGGTCGACTGGACGGTGGTGGCTCTCCGGCCCGACGCGCCACGGCGCTTCCGCCACGTGGTGGCGATCGATCCCGCGCCGAGCGAGGCCCTCGAGGGCCTGGCGTGGGCGGCGAGCGAGGGCCGCGGATTCCTCCACCTCGCCTGGGGCCCGGCCGAGCTCGAGCTCGCCGAGAGACTGCTCGGCAGGGAGTGGGATCTGCGTGGGGCGATCGCGGAGGTCTGGCGGGCGCTCGACGAGGCCGGGGGAGAGGCGGACGGCTCCCGGCTGCGGGCGGTGCTCGAAGGGGGGTCCGAGTACCCACGGACGCCGGAGACGGCCGCCCGCTGCGTGCGGGTTCTCTGCGAGCTCGATCTGTGCGAGTGGCGGCCGGATCGCGCCTCCGCCGCGCTGCGGGTTTTATCCTCGGAGAGGACCGATCTGGGGCGATCCCGGGCCTACGGTGCCTGTATCGCCAGAAACCAGGAGGCCATCCGATTCCTGCAAAGCAGAGCACAGGCGTAACCGACAAGACGAAGGGCGAGGCGCTCGCCGACGGCCAGGCCGTCCGCGATCAGGATCGTCGGGGTCACACGCGCGTCGGCGAGCCCGCCGGCAAGTCGAGCACGCCCCGGGCCGACTCGATCACCCGCGAGCTGACGGCCGACCAGCGCGCGCTCCTCGGCGACCTCTTCGCCGTGATCGGGGAGCACAAGTCCGATGGCGCAGAGCCGGTCGACCGGCAGGAGATCGAGCGCGCCTTCGCCTTCGCCTGCGAGAGCCACGCGGGCCAGGAGCGCCGCTCCGGGGAGGACTTCATCACCCACCCGCTCGGGGTGGCGCGGATCTGCGCCGGCCTGCGGCTGGATACGGCGACGCTCTGCGCGGCCCTCCTCCATGACACGGTCGAGGACACCAGCGCGAGCCTGGAGCAGGTACGCGACGACTTCGGCGACGAGATCGCCCAGCTGGTCGATGGCGTGACCAAGCTCACCGAGATCACCTTCAAGAGCCGCGACGAGAGGCAGGCCGAGAACTACCGGAAGATGATGGTGGCGATGGCCACCGACGTCAGGGTGATCCTGATCAAGCTGGCCGATCGCCTCCACAACATGCGCACGATCGGCGCGCTTCCCAAGCAGAAGCAGCAGGAGAAGGCGCGCGAGACCCTCGAGATCTTCGCCCCACTGGCGCACCGCCTGGGGATCCACGCCATCAAGTGGGAGCTGGAGGACCTCTCCTTCGCGACGCTCCATCCCCGCAAGTACGACGAGATCAAGGAGCTGGTCGCCCAGCAGCGCACCGCTCGGGAGCGCTATGTGGAGGGGGCGGGCGAGTTCCTGGCGAAGGAGCTGGCCAAGGTCGGAATCGATGCCGAGATCTCGGGCCGCGCCAAGCACTTCTACTCCATCTACACGAAGATGACCCGCAAGGGCAGGGAGTTCAACGAGATCTTCGACCTGACCGCGATGCGGGTCCTGGTCGGGTCCGTGAAGGACTGCTACGGCGCGATCGGGATCGTCCACTCGCTCTGGAAGCCGCTGCCGGGCCGCTTCAAGGATTTCGTCGCCATGCCCAAGGCGAACGCCTACCAGGCGCTTCACACCACGGTGATCGGCCCGGAGGGACGCCCGCTCGAGATCCAGATCCGCACGCCCGAGATGCACGAGCTGGCCGAGTACGGGATCGCAGCGCACGTGATCTACAAGGAGGGTTCCTCGTCAGCCGACCCGGGCAAGGAGAAGATGACCTGGCTCCGCCAGCTGATCGAGAACGAGGAGCACCAAGGGCCGCAGGCGTTTCTCGAGGCGCTCAAGGTCGACCTCTTCGAGGACGAGGTCTTCGTCTTCACCCCGAAGGGTGAGGTGAAGAACCTCGCCGCGGGCTCAACGCCACTGGACTTCGCCTACTCGATCCATACCGACGTCGGTCACCACTGCGTCGGGGCGAAGGTGAACGGCAAGATCGTCCCGCTCCATTACCAGCTGCGCAGCGGCGACATCGTCGAGGCGCTCACCGCCAAGCAAGGCCGTGGGCCCTCACGCGACTGGCTCAAGCTGGTCCGCACAAGCCGCGCGCGGAACAAGATCCGCGCCTGGTTCTCCCGCGAGGGGCGCGAGGACGCCGAGCACAAGGGCCGCGACCAGCTCGCCCAGGCCTTCAAGAAGCAGGGCCTGCCCTACCCGAAGCTGGCCGGCTCGCCGCTGCTGGTCGACGTGATCCGCGAGATGGGATTCCGCAAGGCGGACGACTTCTACATCGCCCTCGGCCAGTCGAAGATCTCCACCAAGGTCGTCACGAACAAGGTGATGCAGCGCCTCAAGCGTGGTGAGCCTGTCCAGGAGGAGCCGGCCGAGGGCCTGATCAAGGGCACCGATGACGCTCGGCGCCGGACCCGCGAGGCGACGGACTTCGGGATCAAGGTCAAGGGCATCGACGACGTCGTCGTGCGCCTCGCGAAGTGCTGCCGCCCGGTCCCGGGGGACAAGATCGTCGGGTACGTATCCCTAGGCCGCGGGATCACCGTCCACCGCGAGGACTGCCGCAACGTCGCCGCGCTGAAGAAGGCCCCCGAGCGGTTCACCGAGGTGAGCTGGGACGGCGACAACGAGTCCTCGTACCGGGTGGAGCTCCAGGTCGATGCCTGGGACCGAACGCGCCTCCTCGAAGACCTGTCGCGCACCTTCGCGGAGGCGGGCCTGAACATCCTGGAGGCGCGATGCACGACCAAGCACCCGATGGTGAAGAACCGCTTCGTCCTCGAGGTGGGGGATACCGAGCAGCTCAAGCAGTGCATCTCCCGGCTGCGGAACGTCGACTCGGTCTTCGACGCATACCGGGTCACGCCGACCGCCTGAGCAATTCGCCAATCCCAACGGGCGAATCTCGCGTATAAATCCACGTGGTGCTGAAGTCCAGGGACGGAATGAGGAGGCTGGGACTGGTCGCGGGCCTGATCGTCGCCGGGGTGCTGTTCGCCGGCGGAATTGCCCTCGCGGCCTCGCAGACCATCGTCGGCCAGGTCGACAACACCTACAACGCTCCGACCTACACCACCGACCAGGGCGAGGTCGTCCAGTTCAACGTCACGGGCAGCACGCACAACGTCACCGCGCACCAGAACGGGCCCGATGCGGGCGCGCTCTTCCGAACGCCGACGATCTCCGGCGGCACGACCGGCGTCCAGGGCACCCAGTACCTGAGCGCCGGCGACTACACCTTCTTCTGCTCGGTCCACCCGACCACGATGCAGGCGACGCTTCACGTCACCTCCAACGGGACCCCGCAGGCTCGGCCATCCGCCACGGTCAGCGTTCGCAGCAAGAAGCTCGCCAAGGCGAGCAAGAAGGGCATCCTGGTCGCGATCAACACGACGGCCAAGGTCGACGGCGCCTCGCTGGTCGCCAAGCTCGGCAAGGCCACGATCGGCAAGGTCAACGACCTGTCCCTGTCCGCCGGCCAGCAGTTCGCGACGGTGAAGCTCAGCAAGTCCGGCAAGAGCAAGCTCAGGAAGAAGTCGAAGGCATCGGTGACAGTCACCGCCTCGATCCCCTTCGGCTCGCCGGCATCCGGCAGGAAGAAGCTCACCTAGCTTCGCCCGACGGCCCTCCGCACCCTCTCGGCGACCTCGCGCATCTCATCCTCTGAGCCGTACTTCGTACGCGGCCAGAAGAAGCCGCGCAGCCCGTCCTTGGGCTTGCGCGGGACCACGTGCACATGCAGGTGGGGGACGCTCTGGCTGACGACGTTGTTGAGCGCCACGAAGGACCCGGGCTTCTTCATCGCCCTGGGGACGGCCTCGGAGAGCAGCTTGGCGTTGGCGAACAGAGGCCCGACCAGCTCGCCCGGGAGGTCCGCCAGGGTCTCGTGGTGGTCGCGCGGCACCAGCAGCGAGTGCCCGGGGAAGAGGGGGCGGTTGTCGAGGAACGCGAGAGTGAGCTCGTCCTCGAACACCAGATGGGCGGACTCGTCCCCGGCGACGATCTGACAGAAGCGACAGTTAGGGTCCCCCTTGGCCACTGTCCCGCGATACTGTCAGAGCGCGGGGAGGAGAGAACGTTGACTCGATCCAAGAAATTTCGCAGGACGGCGACTCTCATGCCGCTGACCCTCCTGCTCACGGTCGCCGGTTGGACGGTCACGGCCGGGGCCGGGACCCCGATCAAGACCGGCAAGTACAGCGGCGCGACCACCCAGGCGGCGATCGCCGCGCCCTACAACTCGATTGAGTTCACGGTCAAGAAGGGGAAGGTCAAGCTGACGACCGAGCCCAGCGTCGCCTTCGGGAACTGCATCTCGACCCCCGTCTTCACGCTTGGCGGCACCACCTCTTCCAAGAAGCTCGGCAAGAACCGCGCGTTCACCCTCACGCACACCTTCATCGGCAACAAGATCGACAAGATCCACGGCAAGTTCGTCAGCTCGAACGAGGTCGAGGGCTACGCGATCTACCACTTCCAGTCGCAGGACCTCTGCTCAGGGGGCAAGAGCAAGGTCAACTTCAGCGCGAAGCACAAGTAAGCGGCCACGATCAACGGCGGCCACAAAAACCGCCGCCGGATCACCGCCGCCGAATCATGCGACGACGGTGAGTGCGCCGGGATCGACCGAGAAGCGCAGCTCGGTGTGCTCGCCGATGTAGTCGCCGTCGACCTGCACGGGGAAGGGACGGGGCTGGCCGTCCTCGTCCATCGAGATCGAGCGCACCATCGCCTCACCGACGTCATCGAACTCGTCGATCTGCCGGTGATTCGAGGCGTGCAGCCGGCGGCTCAGCACGCGAGTCGCGATCGGCAGCATGTCGCGCTGCTTGGCGCGATGGAGCAGGGCCATCGAGAGCGTGCCGTCATCGAGGCCGATGTCCTCGCAGATGCGAATCGGGATGTCGGCGAAGTAGGTGAAGGGATCCGAGTTCTGCGCGATCGCGGTCACGCCCTCATGCTTTTCGCCCTCGAGCTCGAGCTCGAGCCGGACCGGGTCTCGCAGGTAGTGGCGGTAGAAGCCGGTGATCGCAGCCCAGGTGTAGTACCACTGCCGCGCTCGGGCCTTGAGCCGCGGGTGGGCATCGACTCGCTTCACGACCGTCGCGTCCAGCCCGACGCCGCAGGCGAAGACGAAGTGACGGCCGTTGCAGCGGCCGAGGTCGATCTTGCGCGGGTTGAAGTCGTCGGCGAGCCCGATCAGGTGCTCGGTCGCGTCGACGACGTCGTTGGGGATGCCGAGCGTCCGGCAGACCACGTTGGTCGAGCCACCCGGCAGGACCGAGACCGGGACATCGGTCCCGGCAAGGCCGTTCGCCACCTCGTTGAGAGTCCCGTCCCCGCCGAACGCGACGACGATGTCGTAGCCGCCGTGGCGCGCCTCGCGGCCGATCTCGATCGCGTGCTCCGCCGCCTCCGTGTCGACGGCCTCGACCTCGTAGCGCGCCTGGAGCGCATAGACGACGAGGTTCTTGAGCCGGTCGGAGACCGTGGTCGCGTACGGATTGACGATGATCAGCATCCGCTTCTTCTCCGCGTCCGGAGCGAGCGGGACCGCTGAGGCCGCCGGGGCGGGCTCTTTCTCGGCAGGGGCAATCGTGGGCACGCTTTTTTCCTAACCCCGGCCTTCAGCCGGGTTACCAGCAGCCTATTGACCGGTCTGGGGCGTCTGGCCTACGCTCGGCCACATGCGTCGGACAAGGATCCTCTTGATCGTGTTTGCGTCACTTGCCTTCGGGGCAGCCCACGCAGACGCCGCGAAGCTCCGGACCGTTGTGCGGTCCGGGGTGGCGGGCGGTGGCGCAACCGGGGCCGGGCCGACGGTGACCGCGGTGGCTCGCTGCCCGAAGGGCACCAAGGCCGTGTCCGGGGGATTCACGACCTCTGTTCCCAGGATCCTGGGCGCCAGCACGTCGAGTCGCTGGTTCGTCGTCAGCGAGTCGATCATGACGCCGAGGGGCGACGGCTGGCGGGTGTCCGGGTCCGAGCACTATCCGTCGCCCGCCGCAAGCGAGTTCACGGCGTACGCCTACTGCGAGAAGCGCAGGAAGTCCATCCTGGTCGGGGGTACCGTCCGCACCGACACCATCCCCAGCGTGGTCGGGCAAACCAGCGGGAACACGGCTCGCTGCCCGAAGGGCACCACGGCGATCTCGGGCGGGTTCAGGACATCGGCCACTGACGCGTACTTCAATCGCTCGCGCGGCTTCGGGCGAGACTGGAGCGTCGAGGTGACGAATGTCGGAGCGACCCTCCCGGGCCTCTACGACGTCGAGGCGTACTGCGTCCGGGGGAAGGTTCGGAGAGTGAAAGCGGACGGGGATCGCCCGGGCAGCGGTGGGTTTACCACGGGGCCGTGGCACGACGCGACAACGGTTGTTCGAGGTGGAAGGTTCGTGCGGGGCGGCGGGTACGGGGCGACTCCGCCCGCCGCGACTCGCCATTGGGCCGCTGGTCTTCGGCAACGTCCTTGCGTCGCGCGGCTGGTCGGTCTCCGTGGAGACGATCGACGGGGACCCGGAGCACTACACGGCATTCGGCTACTGCCGTCCGGGCTAGGTGCCGTCCGAGCCGGCGGCGACCGCCGGATTGCCGCCCGGGATCAGGTCGCCGAGCCCGTCGGCGCCCTTGTCCGAGGTCGCCTCGTAGCGGATCACCTCGCCGTCTTCGACTTCGCGGACGTGGCCGGCGTTGACGAGCAGGTCGACGTGCCCGATCACCTCGGATAGCGTCAGGAACGCCTGGGTGACGGCGACGTCGCCCCACATCGCCTGGGCCAGCTCGTGGCCGGTCCGCGACTGCTCCGCGATCAGGCCGTAGAGCTTCTCCGCGCGGCGCTGATACATCGCGAAGCGCTGGTCGATCAGGCCACGGTGGTCGGTGATCGGCTCTCCATGGCCGGAGAGGACGATCTCCGCCGGCAGCTCGCGCGTCTTCTTCAGGGACTCCAGGTAGGTGACGAGCGCCTGGGTGCGCTCGCCTGAGCCGTCGAGGGGGCGGGAGATCAGCGGGTTCGAGGAGATGTGCTTGATCAGGTGGTCGGCGGCGATCAGGATCCGTCGGTCCTCGTCCCAGAAGACGGTGTCCGAGGGGCTGTGTCCCGGTCGGTGCTGAACCTCGAGCCGCCGATCTCGCAGCTCGAGCACCTCGCCGTCGGCCAGGGGCCTGGTCACGTGCGCCTTCGCGCCCCAGGCTCGGAAGCTGCCGGTCACCTGGCGCAGCGCGGTGACCACCTCCTCCGAGATGCCGTGGCGGCGCATCAGTGTTGCCGCCTCCTCATCGTCGCGCTCCGCGTCGTTCCCGTAGTTCTCGACGAACGGGGCGAGCAGGTCTAGGGCCGCCACCTCCGCTCCCGAGCGCTTGGCCACGATGTCAACGAGCCCGAGGTGGTCGATGTGCTGGTGGGTGATGATCACCAGCTCGATCTCCTCGATTCCGTGGCCGAGCGCCTCGAGCTGGCGCTCCAGCTCGTCCAGGGCCTTGCCGGAATTGGGCCCGCCGTCGATCAGCGTGAGGGGGTCGTCCTCCAGAAGGTAGGTGTTGACCCTGCCCACCCGGAACGGGGTCGGGATCCGCAGGACGCGGATGCCGGCGTCCACGATGGCCTGCCAGACCTCAACCGGGGTCTCCTCAGTTCCCCCGGTGTCGTCGGTCACGACCTAATCAATCCCAGCACCTCGTCGCGCTTGGCCTCCATGTCCTCACGGGAGACCAGGGACTCGAGGTTGAGGCGCAGCAGCGGCTCGGTGTTGGACGGCCGCACGTTGAAGTGCCAATCGGGGTAGTCGACCGAGACTCCGTCGAGGTGCCCGATCTCGGCGTCGGAATAGCGCTCCTCGATCTCTCGCATCTTCCCCTCCTGATCGCCGACCTCGGAGTTGATCTCGCCCGAGATGAAGTAACGGGAGCGGAACTCGTCCATCAGCTCTGAGAGCGAGCGGCCCTCACGGGAGATGAGCTCGAGCATGAGCAGCGCAGGAATCGTCCCCGAGTCCGCGCAGTAGAAGTCGCGGAAGTAGTAGTGGCCGGAGACCTCCCCGCCGAATACGGCCTTTGCCTCGCGCATTCGGATCTTGAAGAAGGCGTGTCCCACCCGGCTGAGGTCCGACTTGCCGCCCGCGGCCGCGACCGTGTCCGGGACTGCTCGGCTGGAGCGAGGGTCGTAGAGAACGGTGGCGCCGGGCTCCTTGGCGAGGGCGGCGCGCGCAAGCAGCGCGCAGACGAAGTCGCCGTCGCAGAACGCTCCCTCGCCATCGATGAAGAAGCAGCGGTCCGCGTCCCCGTCCCAGGCGATCGCCAGATCGAAGGACTCGTTCTGGACGCGCTCGACCAGGAGGCGCCGATTCTCCTCGAGCAGCGGGTTCGGTCCCCGATCGGGGAAGTCGCCGTCGGGCTCCCAGCGACTCGTCGTGAGATCGAGGTTCAGCTTCTCGAGCAGAGGCCCGACCATCGGCCCGGCCATCCCGTCGCTGCCGTCGGCGAGGATCTTGAGAGGGCCGATCGCAGCCGGATCGACGATCGACATCATGTGCTCGTGGAAGTCGGGGTAGATGTCGATCTCCTCGACGGATCCCCCACCGGGCGGGTCGGGCAGTCCGGCCTCGATCTCGGCCCGGACGTCCTGGATGCCCGCGTCACCTGAGAGCGCCAGGGCGCCCTCCCGGATCAGCTTCACGCCGGTGTAGGCCTTGGGGTTGTGCGACGCGGTCACCATCGCGCCGCCATCCAGCTCGCGGGAGCCCACCAGGAAGTAGCTCAGCTCGGTGGCGATCTGCCCGGCGTCGATCACGGTCACGCCCTCCTCGACCAGCCCCTGGCGGACGCCGGCTGCCATCTCCGGCCCGCTCAGGCGCATGTCCCGGCCGAGGCCGACCCGCAGATCCGAGGTTCCCTTGCCACGGAGCCGGGCGAGGACCCGAGCGAAGGCGCGGCCGATCAGGTGCGCGGTCTCGGCATCGAGCTCTTCGCGGTAGAGGCCGCGGACGTCGTAGGCCTTGAAGATGCCGGCCGGGGGAGCGCTGATCGCCATTGCTCAGCCGAATGCCTTGCGGACGGTCGCGAAGCTGTCCGCGAGCGTCTGGTTCATGACGCGGGTGTCGCCCAGGACAGGCATGAAGTTCGTGTCCCCGCCCCAGCGCGGGACGACGTGCATGTGGATGTGGTGCTCGACCCCGGCTCCGGCGACCCGGCCCTGGTTGACGCCGACGTTGTAGCCGTGCGGGGAGTAGCTCGACTCGAGGGCGGCCATGCCCCGCTGGGCGAGGGACATCAGCTCCGTGATCGTCTCGGCGTCGAGCTCCTGGAGGGCCGACAGATGCTCGTAGGGGGCCACCATCAGGTGCCCGTTCGTGTACGGGAACTTGTTGAGGATCACGAAGCAGCGCTCGCCGCGGTGGACGATCAGGTTCGCCTCGTCGTCATCCGCGCCCAGCGCGGCGCAGAAGATGCACTCGCTCTCTATGTCCTTGGAGGCGTCCTTCACGTATTCGAGGCGCCACGGCGCCCAGATCCGTTGAGTGGCCACCTCAGGATCGTATTAGTGGGAATGCGCGCTCCCGCTCACGGTGAGCCACGACTGCCAGGTGATCCGGAGGATGACGCCCGTGATGACGATTGCGATGACCGGGTCGGCGAGTGGTATCCCGAGCCCGACGAGGCCGGCACTGAGCAACACCGCAAGGCTGACGAAGCCATCGGCTCGTGCGTGGTTGCCGTCCGCGATCAGGGCGGGGCTGTCGAGCCGACGACCTGCACCCAGCCGGATCTGGGCGGCGATCTCGTTGCCGGCAAACCCGACGGCCCCTGCAAGACCGAGCGCGAGCAGGTGTGTTGGGGCCTGGGGGTTGATGATCTTCTCGACCGCGATGACGCCGGCGACGCATGCGCTGACGAAGATCGCCAGCACCACCGCAAGGCCGGCATAGCGCTCGGCCCTGGCCGAGCGAAGCGCGAAGGCCGCGCCGAGCGGGACGGCCGTCAGGGCATCGCCGAAGTTGTGGATCACGTCGGCGAGCAGGGCGACGCTGTGCGTTGCGACGTAGATGGCGACCTGGATCGCGGCGGTCGCCCCCAGGACCCCCAATGAGAGCCCAACGGCGCGGAGCCCGGCCCGCGAGCGTTTGATCGACTCGTCGACCAGTCCGTGCGAGTGGGAGTGGCTGTGGCGGTGCTCGCTTCTGTCATCAGCGGAGCGCGATCGGCGCGGATGTCGGAGATGCCGGTGCGGCCCGCGATGCGGGTGCACATGAACGTGGGTGCCGTGACGGTGCGCCAGGGCTTGAGCCATCAGCTGCTCAGAGCCAGCCACGGCGGCGGAAGTAGACCACCATGCCGGCCAGCAGGACCACCATCACCCCGGCGATCTCCCAGAACGCGGGCGTGCTGCCCTGGCCGGGCACCCGGACGTTCATTCCCCAGATGCTCGCCAGCAGGGTGAGCGGCAGGACGATGACGCTGATCGAGGTGAGCACGCGCAGGATGTCGTTGACCCGGTGCGAGATCACTGACTCGTTCGTGTCCTCGAGCGCCTCGACGACCTCCTTGTAGTTCTCGAGCATGTCCCAGATTCGCTCGTGGGCGTCGACGATGTCGTCGAAGTAGATCTCGAGGTCCATGTCCGGTGCGAGGTAGCGCTGCTTGACCTTCTCCAGGTCCCTGAGCACGGGGCGCTGCGGACGGATCACCTTGCGGAAGTTGATGATCTCCTGCTTGACGTTGGAGATGTCGCGCACGATCTCCTCGGAGCGGCCCTCGAAGATCTCCCCCTCGAGGACGTCGAGCTTGTTGCCGATCTTGCGCAACATCGGGAAGCAGTAGTCGAAGCCGTCGTCGACCAGGCGGTAGAGCAGGTAGCCGGAGCCGCGCGAGAAGAGCTGCTCGCGGATCTCCTCCTTCTGGCGACAGCGCTCGAACAGGTACTCCACGGGCTGCAGCGGCTGGTTGGGAATCGTGATCAGGAAGCCGGGGCCCACGAACAGGTCGAGCTCCCCGGCACCGAGGCGGCGGGCAGACCGGTCGAAGATCGGGAACTGCAGGACGATGAACAGGTAGTCGTCGTAGACGTCGATCTTCGGCCGCTGGTTGCGGGAGAGGACGTCCTCGTAGTCCAGGGCGTGGAAGTCGAAGTTCTCCTCGAGCCAGGTCTGCTCGAGGGCGCCGGGCTCGTCGATCTTCACCCAGCGCAGCCCCTCGGCCGCGATCTCCTCGACCTTGGGCGCCTGCGGCTCAGGCGGAAGCGGCGCGACGAGCTCGCCGGCGCGGGTCCTGCGCAGTCTGGGGCGAGGGAGGTTCGGCATCCTCGGGACCTGTTGGGCTCGTCGTTTCCATGACCAATTCCATGTCCGCCAGCCACTTTACGACACGCCCGAGGCTCCGGGCGAACGCATACGCCCGAATTTGCGCGAACGGGCGTTGCTATATTGACCTGCACATAAGCACCACATCAAGAGGGGTGGAGGGACTGGCCCGTAGAAACCCCGGCAACCCCCTCGGACCATGTCCGAGGAAGGTGCCAACTCCAGCAGGTGAAGTCAGAGAGCCTGGAAGATGTGGGAAGAGCGTTCGACAGGACCTCCGCCCACTTCGACCCGGCGGAGGTTTGTTCGTAGAGGAGCCAGATGGCAGTCGAATCGCTCAAATGCAAGGAATGCGGGGAGACGTATCCGCTCGACGCCCGTTACGTCTGCGAACAGTGCTTCGGGCCGCTCGAGGTCGCCTATGACTTCTCGGACCTCGACCCCGGCGAGGCGCGCCGCAAGATCCAGGCCGGTTCGCGCGGCATCTGGCGCTACTCGGACTTCCTGCCCTTCGATGGCCGGCCGGGCGATCCGCTGGAGCCGGGCCTGACGCCGCTGATCCGCGCGGATCGGCTCGCTGAGCGGCTTGGCCTGGGGGAGCTCTGGATCAAGAACGACGCCGCGAACCCGACCCACTCCTTCAAGGACCGCGTAGTCGCGGTCGCAGTGGCCAAGGCGAAGGAGCTCGGCTTCGAGACCGTCGCCTGCGCGTCGACCGGGAACCTCGCGAACGCAGTCGCCGCCCACTCGGCCGCCGCGGGCCTCGACTCCTACGTCTTCGTGCCGGCCGACCTCGAGGAGCAGAAGCTCCTGGCGACCGGCATCTACGGGACCAACCTGGTGGGCATTCGCGGCACCTACGACGACGTCAACCGCCTCTGTACAGAGCTCAGCCAGACCCACCCCTGGGCATTCGTCAACGTCAACCTCCGCCCGTATTACTCCGAGGGCTCGAAGACGCTGGCCTTCGAGACGATCGAGCAGCTCGGCTGGGACCTGCCCGACCGGGTGGTCGCGCCGATCGCCTCGGGCTCCCTCTTCACCAAGCTCGCCAAAGGCATGGAGGACTGGCGGGAGCTTGGGCTGGTCGAGGGCGATCTGCCTGTCTTCTGCGGCGCCCAGGCCGAGGGCTGCTCGCCGGTGGCGACCGCGTTCGCGGAGGGCTGGGACGTCTGCAAGCCACAGCGGCCCGACACGATCGCCAAGAGCCTCGCGATCGGCGATCCGGCCGACGGCCCGTATGCGCTCGAGCTGGCGCGGAGGAGCGGTGGGGAGATCGAGTCGGTCACCGACGACGAGATCCGCGCCGGGATTCGCCTGCTCGCCGAGACCACCGGGGTATTCACTGAGACCGCCGGGGGAGTGACGATCGGCGTCCTGGCCAAGCTCGCCGAGGCCGGACGGATCGGCTCCGACGAGCGGGTGGTCACCTACATCACCGGCGAGGGCCTCAAGACCCTCGATGCCGCGCGCGAGTCGTTCCGCATGCACGAGATCGAGCCCACGCTCGATGCATTCGAAGCGGAGTTCGAGGGCCTCGAGGTCTCCGCCTAACGATGCGGTCGGGGCGAAGCGATGACTAAGATCTCGGCCCGACGATGAGCATCACGGTGAAGATCCCCGCGCAGCTCCGCGCCGCCACGGGCGGCGAGGGCGAGCTCGAGGTCGAGGGCTCGACCGTGGGGGAGGCGCTGGACGCCGTCTTCGATCAGCACGACGGCCTCCGCGAGCGCATCACCCAGGACGGTGACCTGCGCCGGTTCGTCAACGTCTACGTCTCTGGCGAGGACATTCGCTTCCAGGACGGCCTCGATACGGCGGTCAACGAGGGCGACGAGGTCACGATTCTCCCCGCCGTCGCCGGCGGCTGACGCCGCGGGATTCGCGAAGTACGCCTACGGGTAGGGAAGGGGCCGTGCGCAGGCTTCTCACAGTGCTGGCGCTGCTCGGCGCGATTGCGCTCGTCGCCGCGCCCGCTGACGCGAAGAAGCGCCACAGCCACAAGCCTTCGGGCGTGAAGGGCGTGGTGCTGAACAGCTCCTGTGCCGGCGCCTGCGTGGACCCGCCGCCGCCCGAGCCGGTCTACACCGGCGCCGTCACGATCACCGTCCAGCGGGCGAGCGACGGCCAGCAGGTGGCGAGCCAGGCGACCGGCGACGGCCACTTCCGGATCCGGCTCAAGCGGGGCCTCTACGACGTCAGCTCCGTGCCGCCCAACCCCGAGCCGCCGCCCTGTCAGCCGGGGATGATGTGCCCTCTGGCGGGTGCCCAGAGTGCCGCGATCGTCGCGCCCTGCATGCAGGGTGAGACGACGCGCGTCCAGGTGCGCCGCCACCACTTCGCCCACCTCGAGCTGCACGTCAGCAACGTCTGCATCGTCTGAGCCAGGGGAGCACGGCGCGCTGTTCCATTCCTCGTCGCTCAGGGCACGAGCACGAGCTTCCCCTTGGCCGCCGTGCTCTCAAGCATCTCGTGAGCGCGACGAGCCTCGGAGAACGGCAGGCGCTCGGCCACGACCGGGTGGATCTTGTCCTCGCGCAGCAGTTCGAGCAGCACCTGGAAGTCCTCGGCGAACCAGTCCTGGTGGGGGATCCGCAGGATCTGGACTCGGTATCCCGAGACCCGCCGGCGGGACGAGAGCGCGCCCCAGATCCAGGTGGCCGCCATCGCCGGCCACCACTCGAGCCAGGCTCGCCAGCTCTTCTTGCCCTGCACGAGGGTGTTGTAGGCGCCCATCGTCACAAGCCGCCCACCGGGATCACCCGTGATCTGATCGCCCTTCCGCAGCGCGCGGAAAGAGCGCAGCGCCACCTTGCCGCCGATCCCGTCGAGCACCACGTCGACACCTTCGCCGTCAGTCAGCTCCCGCACCCGAGCCAGAAAGTCCTCGTTGCGGTAGTCGATTGCCACCGCGCCGAGTCGCTCGACCGCCTCTTTGTCACGTGCCGAGCAGGTCCCGATCATGCGCAGTCCTGCCACGGCTCCCAGCTCGAGCGCCGCCGTGCCGACTCTGCCGGCCGCACCGTGAATCAGCACCCTCTCGCCGCTAGTGACCCTCGCCGTGCGGTGGAGCATCTGGTACGCCGTCATATACGGGAAGATCAGGCTGACCACCTCGGCCGGGTCAAGGTCTTCAGGCACCGCGACCGCGTACTTCTCCTCTACGCAGACCCGCTCGGCATCGGCCCCATACACGGTCAGCACGCCGACCCGGTCCCCCTCACGCAGCCTCTGGCAGCCAGGACCGAGTTGCTCGACGATGCCGACGAGCTCGTAGCCGGGGGTGAATGGCGGCTTGGGGCCGCCCATGTACGTGCCGGCGCGAATCTGCGCGTCAGTGAACGACACCCCGGCCGCCAGGACCCTGACGCGCACCTCACCCGGCCCTGGTCGGGGGGCGTCCTCCTCCACCACGTTCAAGACCTCGGGCCCCCCGTAGCGGTTGACGACGACACGCTTCACGGCCGAACCTCCTTGTTCAGGTGCCGTGAGCATCACACCGCAGGGCAAGAACTCGTCGGTGCTGAAGGCCGATTTCGGCTCCGCGTTGACCACGGATCTGAGATCAGCGGCGAAGCGCGCCCGACAGGATTCGAACCTGTGACCTTCCGCTCCGGAGGCGGACGCTCTATCCAGCTGAGCTACGGGCGCTCGGCGGCGAAGTGTAGGTCGCAACCGGGCGAGCATCACATGCCGCGCGGCGCCCCTAGGCTTGGCGCGTCATGGATCTCTCCGTCGTCTTCCTCGGCACGGGCGGCTCCGTGCCCTCGGCGCGGAGGGCGACCGCGTGCGTGTTGATCCGGGCGGGTGGCGCCCGGATCCTGGTCGACTGCGGCGAGGGGGCCCAGCGGCAGATGATCAACTCGACCGGGCTCGTCCAGGTCGACGACATCTACATCACCCACTTCCACGCCGATCACTACCTCGGCCTGCCCGGGCTGCTCAAGACCTATGACCTGATGGAGCGCCAGGCGCCGCTGCGGATCGTCGGGCCGGCGGGCCTGCATGGCCTGTTCGAGGCGCTGCGGCAGGATCTTCGGAAAGCCTGCGCTACGAGGTCGAGCTGGTCGAGCTCGAGCCGGGGGAGGGGGTGGAGCACGACGGCTTCGAGATCAGCGCCTTCGAGGTCGAGCACCGGATGAAGGCGCTCGGCTACGCGTACGTCGAGCCCGAGCGCCCGGGCCGCTTCGACGTCGGCGCGGCTCGCGAAGCTCGGGATCGCCGACGACCGCGACTTCGGGCGCCTGCAGCGGGGCGAGACGGTCGCGGTGGACGGCTCGGAGGTGCGCCCGGACCAGGTCATGGGCGATCCGAGGCCCGGCCGCAAGGTGGTGATCACCGGCGACACCTCGCCATGCGAGATGACCCGGATCGCCGCACATGCCGCACAGCTCCTGGTCCACGACGGGACCTTCGCCGTCGAGGAGTCCGCCCGGGCGGCCGACACCGGTCATTCCACGGCGCGCGACGCCGCCCAGCTTGCGGCCGACGCTGAGGTCGGCATGCTGGCGATCGTCCACGTCTCCTCGCGCTACAACGTCTCGGCCGTGCTCGGTGAGGCGCGCGACGCGTTCCCGAACACGGTCGCCCCGCGAGACTTCGACCTCGTCGAGATCCCGTTCCCGGAGCGCGGGGACCCGGAGCTGATCCACGAGGGTGCGAAGCAGCGGCCCGAGCCCAGGGCCGAGGCAGCTCCCGCCGGCGACTGAACGGAGAGATCGCCGCGCTTTGCGGGTTCACGCCCCATCGCGGTCTGGGGCCGCTGCTACGCTGGCGCCGCAAGCCCCTTTAACCCGGTCCCGCGAGGCCAGGAAGGAGCAGCATGAGCGACGAGAAGGTCGTGCTCGATCACGACGATCTGCGGCGGACGCTGGTCCGTATCGCCCACGAGATCGTCGAGAAGAATGAGGACTCGGACCGGCTGGCGCTGGTCGGCATCCACACGCGCGGCGCGGTCATCTGCCGCCGCCTGCACGCCCTGGTCGGCGAGCTCTCCGGCGCAGAGGTCCCGCTCGGCGACCTCGACATCTCCTTCTATCGCGACGACATCGAGCGCCGCGAGCCGCGCGACGCGCCGATCGTCCACGACTCCCATCTCGACTTCGACCTGGCCGGCCGCACGATCGTCCTGGTGGACGACGTCCTCTACACGGGTCGCACGGTGCGCGCCGCGATCGACGCCCTCTTCGACTACGGCCGCCCGGCCCGGGTCCAACTGGCGGTGCTCGCGGACCGCGGCCATCGCGAGCTGCCGATTCGCCCCGACTACGTCGGCAAGAACCTGCCGACCGCCCCCGGCGAGCGGGTGAACGTCCGGCTCGAGGAGACCGATGGCACGGACGAGGTCGCGATCACCCCAGCGGAGGCAGCGGTTACGAAGGAGGACGGATGAAGCACCTGCTCGGAGTGGACCAGCTCTCGCGGGAGGAGATGGATCGCATCCTCGAGCGCGCCGCGAGCTTCGCTGAGGTCGGCCGGCGCGACATCAAGAAGGTGCCGACCCTGCGAGGCCGCACCATCGTCAACCTCTTCTACGAGGCCAGCACCAGGACACTGTCCTCCTTCGAGCTCGCGGCAAAGCGCCTCTCGGCCGACGTGGTGAGCGTCAAATCGGCGGGCTCTTCCGTCGACAAGGGCGAGTCCCTGAAGGACACGGTCGCGACGCTGTCGGCGTACGACCCGGCGGCGATCGTGATCCGCTCCCCGCATGCCGGCGCCGCGGATCTGGTGGCCCGCTGGACCGAGGCCTCGGTGATCAACGCCGGCGACGGCAAGCACGAGCACCCGACGCAGGCCCTCCTCGACGTCTTCACGCTGCGCCAGCACCTGGATTCCCTCGAGGGGGCGAACATCTGGATCGTCGGCGACGTCCTTCACAGCCGGGTCGCCCGCTCCTGCCTGCTCGCCTTCCAGAAGATGGGCGCGAAGGTGACGGTCTGCGGGCCGCCGACGCTGATCCCTCGCGGGATCGAGGCGCTCGATTGCTCGGTCTCCTACGACCTCGATGCCCTCGGCGAGGCGGACGTGGTCTACGCCCTCCGCATGCAGCGGGAGCGGATGAGTGAGAGCTTCGTCCCCTCGCTCCGCGAGTACGCCGCGTGCTACCAGATCGATTCGCGTCGCCTCGGACCGCGGCAGCTGCTCATGCATCCGGGGCCGGTCAACCGCGGCGTCGAGCTCGCGCCCGAGGTGATCGACTCGCCCCAGTCGCTGATCACCGCCCAGGTGGAGAGCGGCCTGGTCGTCAGGATGGCGATCCTCTACGAGTTGCTGGCTGGCACCGACCGCGCGCGGCCCGAGCGCGGTCCGGCGCCGGCCGACACGCCGACGATCGGGCAGCCGGCATGAACGTCGCGGCGAACGGATCCCAGGGGGGCGCCAACGCGCCGAAGCTGGTCGGCCGGCAGGGCCCGGCAGCCAACCTGATCGTCCGCGGTGCCCGCCTCTTCGATCCGAGGAGCGATCTCGACGCCGTCCGCGACCTGGTCGTGCGGGACGGCGAGATCGCGGAGATCGCGGAGCCCGGCGGCGCGCCCGAGATCGAGGGTGCCGAGGTCGTCGAGGGAGAGGGCCTCCTCGCCCTGCCGGCCTTCGTCGATCCGCACGTCCACTTCAGAGTGCCCGGCCAGGAGCACAAGGAGGACCTCGAGACCGGATCCCGCTCCGCGGCGGCCGGCGGCTACTGCGCGGTGATCGCCATGGCCAACACCTCGCCGCCGATCGACTCGGCCGCCGTGCTCGGCTCCGTGCGCGATCGAGCCGAGCGCGAGGCCTCGATCCCCGTCGGCTTCGCCGCCAACGTCACCCGCGGGATGGAGGGGCAGGAGCTCACGGAGATGGCCGAGCTCAGCGAGGCCGGCGCCATTGCCTTCTCCGACGACGGACTCCCGATCGCCAACGCCAGGGTGCTGCGCCGGGCGCTCCAGTACCAGCGTCTGGCGGGAGGTGTGATCGCCCTCCACGAGGAGGACCCCGACCTCTCCGCAGGGGGTGTGATCAACGAGGGCGAGGTCTCCGCGGCACTCGGCATGGCCGGGGTCCCGGCCGTCTCGGAGTCGACCATGATCGCCCGCAACTGCTCCCTCGCCCTATATGAAGGGGCCAGGATCCACGTCCAGCACCTCTCGGCACGAGCTTCAGTGGAGGAGATCGCCCGGGCCAAGTCGGCCGGCGTCCAGGTCACCTGCGAGGCGAGCCCGCATCACCTGACGCTCACCGAGGAGGCGGTACGCAGCCTCGACGCTCGCTTCAAGATGAACCCCCCGCTGAGGACGGAGGACGACCGCCAGGCCCTGATCGAGGGCCTGCGCGACGGGACGATCGACTGCGTCGCCACCGACCACGCGCCGCACGCCGCCGAGGAGAAGGAGGTTCCGTTCGAGGAGGCCGCCTGGGGCGTCACCGGCCTGGAGACCGCGTTCGCCGCGCTCTACACCGACCTCGTGATTCCCGGCGTGCTCCCGCTAGAGCTCCTCGTCGAGCGGATGACCTGCGGCGGCGAGCCCTTCGGCATCGAGGCGCCCCGGCTCGAGGCGGGCGCGACAGCGAACGTCGCCCTGATCGATCCCGAGCTCACCTGGATCGTGGGCGAGGACGGATACGAGAGCCGCTCCTACAACAACTGCTTCGGCGGGCGCGAGCTGACCGGCCGGGTGCTGATGACGGTCGCCGCGGGTCAGGTCGCCTTCCGCCAGCGGAGCTTCGCGCTCGGGGTCGCCTCGTGAGCGGCAAGCTCGATCGAGATCGGACGGCCCTGGTGGTCGTCGACGTCCAGGAGGGCTTCCGCAAGGCGATTCCCGACTTCGAGCGCGTCGCCAAGGCGACCGCCACCCTGATCGCCGGGGCCGAGGCCCTCGGTCTCCCGGTCGTGATCACCGAGCAGTACCCGAAGGGGCTGGGGGAGACGGCCCCCGAGGTCTCCGAGTACCTCCCCGAGGGCACGGAGCCGATCGAGAAGGTCGTCTTCTCGGCGGCGGAGGCCGACGGCTTCGACCTCGATGGCCGTGGCCAGGCGCTCGTCTGCGGGATCGAGGCCCACGTCTGCGTCAGCCAGACGGTCCTCGACCTGCTCGCGGCCGGCACCGAGGTCCAGGTCGCCGAGGACGCCGTCAGCTCCCGCACCGAGGACAACAAGCGCGTCGGCCTGCACAAGATGGAGCGGGCGGGGGCGACCCTGACCAGCGTCGAGGCCGCGCTCTTCGAGCTGCTCGGTCGGGCGGGGACCGACGAGTTCAAGACCGTTCAGAAGCTGATCCTCGAGTACGCCCCGAATCCGGAGGTGGTCGCATGACGGGATACGTCCTGCTCGAGGACGGGACCCGGCTCGACGGGGAGCTGCTCGGCTCCGCCGGGGAGGTCACCGGCGAGGTCGTCTTCAACACCTCGATGACCGGCTACCAGGAGGCGGTCACCGATCCCTCCTATGGCGGCCAGATCATCACCTTCACCTACCCGCTGATCGGCAACTACGGGGTCTCAGGCGACGCGATGGAGTCCGAGCGAGTCCAGGCCCGCGGAGTGATCATGCGCGAGGGCAAGAACGGGGAGGACGTAGCCACAGCCGAGGGCGGCTGGCTCGACTGGCTGCGCGACTGCGGCATCCCGGCGATCGATGGGATCGATACACGCGCCCTCGTCCGCCACATCCGCGACCGGGGCGCGATGCGCGGCGGGATCTTCCCGGCCGATCTGTCCGAATCAGAGGCCGGTGAGCGCGTCGCCGCCGAGCCCTCGATGGACGGCGCGGATTTCGCCAAGACGGTGACTCCCGACCAATCCGTTGAGATCGACGGCGGCGGCCCGCATGTCGTCGCGATCGACACCGGCATCAAGCTCTCGATCATCCGCCAGCTAAAGGAGCGCGACTGCCGGGTCACGCTGCTGCCATGCGACACGTCCTCCAAGGACATCCTCGCGCGCGACCCCGACCTGGTCTTCCTCGCCAACGGGCCGGGTGACCCCGGCGCGCTCGACTACGTGGTCGAGAACGTCCGCGACGTCGTCGGCAAGATGCCCGTGGTCGGGATCTGCCTCGGCCACCAGCTGCTCTGCCGGGCGGTCGGGCTCGAGACCTTCAAGCTCCCCTTCGGCCACCGCGGCGCCAACCACCCGGTCAAGGACCTGGAGACCGGGCGGATCGACATCACCTCGCAGAACCACGGCTTCGCGGTGCTCGGTCCACGGCGGCGACCGGACGATCGACGGGGACGAGCCGGTCCGCTGGCAGACGGACTTCGGCGAGGCCGAGCTCTCCCACCTGAACCTCTACGACCGCACCGTCGAGGGGCTGGTGCTGAAGGACGTCCCGGGTTGCACCGTCCAGTACCACCCGGAGGCCGGCCCCGGCCCGCACGACGCCCGCTACCTCTTCGACCGGTTCCTCGAGCTTGCCGCGGCGTAGCGACATCCAGAAGATCCTGCTGATCGGCTCCGGGCCGATCGTGATCGGGCAGGCGGCCGAGTTCGACTACTCCGGAGTGCAGGCCTGCAAGGTGCTGCTGGAGGAGGGCTATGAGGTCGTGCTCGTCAACTCCAACCCCGCCACGATCATGACCGACCCCGAGTTCGCCGACCGCACCTACATAGAGCCGCTGCTGCCGGGCCCGGTCGCGAAGGTGATCGAGCGCGAGCGACCGGACGCCCTGCTGCCGACCCTGGGCGGACAGACCGCCCTCAACCTCGCGAAGGCGCTGTACGACGACGGGACCCTGGAGCGCTTCGGCGTCGAGCTGATCGGCGCCAACTACGAGGCGATCCACCGAGCGGAGGACCGCGAGGCCTTCCGGACCACGATGGAGGAGGCGGGCCTCCGAGTCCCGTGGTCGCAGATCGTCACCTCGGTCGCGCAGGCCGAGGCCGGAATCGCCGACGGATCCATCAGCCTGCCGGCGATCGTCCGGCCGGCCTTCACCCTCGGAGGCCACGGAGGAGGGGTCGGAAACACGGATACCGAGCTGGCTCAGGTCGTCTCCGAGGGCCTCGCCGCCAGCCCGATCAACCAGGTGCTGGTCGAGGAGTCGGTGCTGGGCTGGGGCGAGTTCGAGCTCGAGGTGATGCGCGACCGAAATGACAACGTCGTGATCATCTGCTCGATCGAGAACGTCGACCCGATGGGCGTCCACACGGGGGACTCGGTGACGATCGCGCCCGCCCAGACGCTCACCGACTCGCTCTACCAGGAGCTCCGCGACCAGGCGATCCGCGTGATCCGCGCAGTCGGGGTCGAGACCGGCGGGTCGAACATCCAGTTCGCGGTCAGCCCGGAGACCGGCGACGTGGTGGTCATCGAGATGAACCCGCGCGTCTCGCGCTCCTCGGCGCTCGCCTCCAAGGCCACGGGATTCCCGATCGCGAAGATGGCGGCGAAGCTCGCCGTCGGCTACGCGCTGGAGGAGATCCCCAACGACATCACGATGGCGACGCCGGCCTCCTTCGAGCCGACGATCGACTACGTGGTCACCAAGGTGCCGCGCTTCGCCTTCGAGAAGTTCCCCGGCGCCGAGGGCCGGCTCTCCACCCACATGAAGTCGGTCGGCGAGGCGATGGCGATCGGGCGGACCTTCCGCGAGTCCTTCGCCAAGGCGATGCGCTCGCGCGAGCTGGACACCGACCCGGACATCCCATCCTCGACCGGCGAGCTGCTCGAACGCCTTGCGACGCCCTCGCCCGACCGCTTCGACCTGATCGCGGCCGGCTTCGAGCGCGGGGTGGAGCTGGAGCGAATCCAGGAGGCGACGATGATCGACCCCTGGTTCCTGCGGGAGCTGAGGGAGCTCGCGACGGAGGGTGACGGCACCGACGGCCTCGAGCGGACCTATCGCTCCGTGGACACCTGCGCGGCGGAGTTCGAGGCGCGCACGCCCTACTTCTACTCCGCCCATGAGCGCGCATCGATGAACGGCAGCGCCGGCGAGGTGGACCGGGGCGAGCGCCCGTCGGTGGTGATCCTCGGCTCCGGCCCGAACCGGATCGGCCAGGGGATCGAGTTCGACTACTGCTGCGTGCACGCTGCGATGACGACACGCGAGCTGGAGCGCGACGCGGTGATGGTCAACTGCAACCCGGAGACCGTCTCCACCGACTACGACACCTCCGACCGCCTCTACTTCGAGCCGCTCACCGAGGAGGACGTGCTCGCCGTCTGTGAGATCGAGCGCCCCGAGGGCGTGATCGTCCAGTTCGGCGGTCAGACGCCGCTGAGGCTGGCGAAGTCGCTGGAGGAGGCCGGTGTTCCGCTGCTCGGCACCCCGGTGGACGCAATCGACCTCGCCGAGGACCGTGGCCGCTTCGGCGCGCTCCTGCGGCGGCTCGAGATCAAGCACCCGCCCTACGGGACCGCGCTCTCGGCCGAGGAGGCGGTGGCGATCTCGGAGGACGTGGGCTTCCCGCTGCTCGTCCGGCCCTCCTACGTCCTCGGCGGCCGGGCGATGGAGATCTGTTACGACGCCGAAGCGCTCGCCGCCTACCTGGAAGCAAACGTCAAGGCCGACCAGGAGCACCCGCTCCTGCTCGACCGCTTCCTGGAAAACGCGATCGAGGTCGACGTCGACGCGCTCGCCGACGGCAATCGCTGCTTCGTCGCCGGGGTGATGCAGCACGTCGAGGAGGCGGGGGTCCACTCGGGCGACTCGGCGTGCGTGATCCCGCCGATGAGCCTGGGCGAGGAGATGCTGGAGGAGATCCGCGAGACCACGCGCAAGATCGCGCTGGAGCTCGGCGTGATCGGCCTGATCAACGTGCAGTACGCCGTCGCCGACGGCGAGCTCTACGTGATCGAGGCGAACCCGAGGGCCTCGCGCACGGTCCCCTTCGTCAGCAAGGCGATCGGGACGCCGCTCGCCAAGATCGCCTGCCGCCTGATGCTCGGCGAGTCGCTCGAGGACCAGGACCTGCCGCGAGAGGCGCCGACCCACATCAGCGTCAAGGAGGCGGTCCTGCCCTTCGCCAGGTTCGCCGGCGCGGACGCTGTGCTCGGCCCCGAGATGCGAAGCACGGGCGAGGTGATGGGGATCGCGGCCGACTTCCCGACGGCGTTCGGCAAGGCGCAGGCGGCCGCCGGCGTCTCCCTGCCGGAGGAGGGGACGATCTTCATCTCGGTCACCGATTCGGACAAGCCCGCCGCCACACAGCTCGCGACCCGCTTCCACGACCTCGGCTTCAAGGTGATCGCAACCGCGGGCACGGCCCAGGCGATCTCGGCGATGGGCGTCCCGGTCCGCAAGATCAACAAGATCGGCGAGGGCTCGCCGCACGTCGTCGATTGCATCCGGTCCGAGGAGGTCGACCTGGTGATCAACACCCCGACCGGATCCGGCGCGCGTGCCGACGGCTATGAGATCCGGACCGCGGCGGTCAAGCACGGGATCCCGTGCGTCACCACGATGACCGGCGCCTCCGCCGCCTCACGCGCGATCTTCGCCGCCGCCCGGGGTGACGTCGAGGTCCAGGCCCTCCAGGAGCTGCACAGGCCGGAGGAGCGCGAACCATCGAAGAGATGACGGCAGGCCGCGCGGGTGGCGTGGGGGGGAGGGTCATCGCCCCCTTCGGCCGGCGGCTCTGCCGGGTGACCCGCAACCTTCCCTCCGGCGGCTACCGGATCTTCTCCGCCCTGGACCCGGCAGGGCCGGAGCCCGCCGCCGGCCAGTTCTACATGCTCGCCGCGGAGGCAGGCTGGGGCGGCGAGGGCGGCCGTCCCTACCTGGCGCGCGCCTTCTCCGTCGCCGACGCCGAGCGAGAGGACTCGGGGGTGAGGCTCGACTTCCTGGTGCAGGCGGTCGGCCCCGGGACCGCCCGGCTCGCCGCTCTCGAGCCGGGGGAGGGGCTGTGGATCCACGGCCCCCTCGGCCGGCCGTTCTCCGCGCCGCAAGAGCTCGCCCCCGGGGCTGCCGGCGCGATCCTTGTCGGAGGCGGGATCGGTGTCGCCCCGCTGGCGATCTGGCGCCGCCGGCTGCTCGGCGCCGGCATCCCCACGCGGATCCTGCTCGGCTTTCGCGATCGCGAGAACTCCGGAGGTCTCGATCTCTTCGACTGCAGCGAGATCCGCCTCGCCAGCGAGGACGGGCACACGGGCCACAGGGGCTACGTGACCGACCTGCTCTCCGTGCTGCTGGAGGGAGACGACGCCGCCGGCGGCGCCGTCTACGCCTGTGGCCCCCCCGCGATGCTCGAGGCGGTGCGACTCCTCTGCGCGGAGCGCGGCGTGGCCTGCGAGCTGGCGCTCGAGGCGCCGATGGCGTGCGGCTTCGGGGCCTGCTTCGGCTGCGCGATCCCGCTCACCAGCTCAAACGGCCGCCACAAAAACCGCGGCCGGACCTACGTTCGTCTATGCGTCGACGGACCCGTCCTCCGCGGCGACGAGATCGAGAGCGCTCTGGTCAAGGGGTCGGGACATTGATCGACTTCTGTGGATTGGAGCTGCGCCACCCGGTGATCAACGGCTCGGGCACCTTCGACCCGATCGCGGCGCGGCGCGCCTTCGGGGACGGGCTGCTCAGCGAGTTTCCGTTCTCCGCCTTCGTCTCCAAGACGATCACCCCCGAGCCGCGCGCGGGCAACCCACCGCCACGCCTCTGGGAGACGCCCTCCGGGCTGATCAACTCGATCGGACTGCCGAACAAGGGCCTCGACGGCTTCCTCGAGCACGACCTGCCGCAGCTGGCCGAGCTGCCGGTACCCCTGATCGTCTCCGTGATGGGGACGAGCCACGACGAGTTCAGCCGGCTGGTGGAGGGTGTGGGCGACCGCGAGGAGGTGGCGGCGCTCGAGCTCAATGTCTCGTGCCCCAACGTCAAGTCCGGCCTGATCGTGGGCGAATCGCCCGATGAGGCACGCTCCCTGCTGCAGCGGGTCCGTCCCCTCACCGGCAAGCCGTTGATCGTGAAGCTCACGCCGAACGTCGCCGATCCGGTGCCGGTCGCGGTGGCCGCCGAGGAGGGAGGTGCCGACGCCGTCTCCCTGATCAACACCCTGCGGGCGGCCGCGATCGATCCCGGTTCGGGTGAGCGCTGGCTCGGCGGTGGCACCGGCGGGCTGTCGGGCCCGGCGGTGCGGGCGGTCGCGCTTGCTCAGGTCGGGGCCGTGGCGGCGGTCGTCTCGATCCCGGTCGTCGCGATGGGAGGCATCTCGAACGGACAGGAGGCAGACGAGATGCTCCTGGCCGGTGCAAAGATCGTTGCCGTTGGCACGGAGAGCTTCCGCGACCCGGCCGCCGGGTCGAGGATCGCTGCCGAGTTGGGCCGCGATCGGGCACGGATCTCCGGTTAGACGGGAGTTTTTTTTACAAACCCCCAAAAGGACTTTCCGCTCCTCGCGACCGCGGATATACTGCCGCCCCGATGCAGGCCCCGGTCCAGTCCTCCAACGCCGCCCCCGAGAGATCACTGGACCAGAGGATGGAAGCCCTGAAGAGGGCGAACGACATCCGTTCCAAGCGGGCCCAGCTGAAGCGTGACCTGAAGGGCAACAAGGTCAAGATCCAGACGCTGCTGATGGATCCCCCCGAGTACGTCCAGACCGCCAAGGTCATCGACATGCTCATGGCCGTGCCCAAGTACGGGCGGGTGAAGACGAACCGGATCCTCAACCAGTGCAGGATCTCGCCGTCGAAGACGATCGGCGGGCTCTCGGAGCGCCAGCGCGCCGAGCTCGTCGCACAACTGCGCAAGTAGCGCGACGTTCCAGGGCTTTTCGCGGCCGTCGCGGCGGTCATGATCCAGTCGCCGTGGGGAAGGTCTTAGTCATCACCGGTCCGTCAGGGGTCGGAAAGGGCACGCTGATCGAGCAGCTGCTCGAGCGGGTGCCGGAGCTCGAGCTCTCCGTCTCGGCAACCACCCGGGAGCCGCGGCAGGGAGAGGTGGATGGGCGCGACTACCACTTCCTCACCCCGGAGGAGTTCGATCGCCGAGTCGAGGCGGGCGACTTCCTGGAGCACGCGACATACAGCGGCAATCGCTACGGCACCCTGCGTCAGGAGGTCGAGCGCCGGCTGGCAGAGGGACGCTCCGTCGTCCTCGAGATCGAGGTGCAGGGGGCGCGCCAGGTTCGGGCCGCGATGCCGGAGGCCGTGCTGATCTTCATCGCGCCGCCCGACCCGGCGTCGCTGCGCAAGCGGCTCGAGGGCAGGGGCACCGATTCGGCTGAGGCGATCGAGCGGCGGCTGCGGACCGCCGAGATCGAGCTCGAGGCCCAGGCCGAGTTCCCCCACGTGATCGTGAACGACGAGGTGCAGAAATCGGCGTCCGACCTGGAGGCGCTCGTCCGGGGCGAGCTATCCCTACACTGACGAGCCCATGTCAATGATCCGACCAAGAGTCGACAAGCTTCTCGAGCACACCGACACCCACTACGCCGCCGTTTGCGTCGCGGCGAAGCGGGCCCGCCAGATCAATGCCTACTACCACTCCCTCTCCGAGGGCGCGTACGGCGAGTACACGCCGCCGATGGTCGAGGTTCCCAGTGGGAACTATCTGACGATCGCGCTGGAGGAGACGGCGGCGGGCAAGCTGAAGTACGAGTACAAGGCCTAGCCGGCTAAAGGAGGGCGTGATGGCCCGCATCCTGCTCGGGGTGAGTGGCGGCATAGCCGCCTACAAGTCGCTGGAGCTGGCCCGTCTCGCCACCAAGGAGGGCCACGCCGTCCGCGTTCTGATGACGCCTGCGGCGCAACGGTTCGTCGGCCCTGCCTCCTTCGAGGGGATCGTAGGCTCGCCGGTCCTCACCGACGAGTTCGAGCGCGATCCGGCGCGCGGTGCCTTCCCGGGCGATCCGGCGCCCGAGCACGATCCGATCGGCCACCTCGAGGTTGTCGCCAACTCGGACGCCTATCTGGTCGCCCCTGCCTCGGCGAACACCGTCGCGAAGCTGGCGGCCGGGATCGCCGATTCGATGGTCACGACGTCCTTCCTGGCCTGCGCAGCGCCCCGGCTCGTGGCGCCGGCGATGAACGATCGGATGTACCGCGACGCCGCCACCCAGGCGAACCTGGCGACGCTTCGCCAGCGGGGCATCACCGTGATCGAGCCCGAGGAGGGCGCCCTCGCCTCCAGGGGCGAGCATGGGGTCGGCAGGCTTCCGGAGCCGCGCACGCTGCTCGATGCGATCGAGCATGCTGCGCCTGGCCCGATCGGCCCCTGGGACGGGCTCCGCGTGCTGGTCTCGGCCGGTGGCACCCGTGAGCCGATCGATCCGGTTCGCTTCATCGGCAACCGCTCCTCCGGTCGCATGGGCCTGGCGCTCGCCGAGCGCGCCGCGCGGCGCGGGGCGGAGGTGACGCTGGTCGCCGCAAACGTCTCTCTGCCGGCTCCGCCCGGCGTCCGACGGGTAGACGTCGAGACCGCGGCCGAGCTGGCCGACGCGCTGAGGCGCGAGTTCGACTCGACCGACGTGCTCGTCATGGCGGCGGCCCCCGCCGACTTCCGGCCGAGGCAGGCGGCGGGCGAGAAGATCCATCGCGAGGGGACCGGGGGGTTCGAGCTCGACCTCGAGGCGACCGAGGACATCCTCGCGGCCCTGACCTCTGGGCGGCGCGAGGATCAGACCGTCGTCGGATTTGCCGCGGAGACCAACCCCGATATCGCGCGAGCGCGCGAGAAGCTCGAGCGCAAGGGCGCCGACGCGATCGTCTTCAACGACGTCTCCCGTCCGGAGATCGGCTTCGAGAGCCCCGAGAACGAGGTCGTGATCGTCGAGCGCTCCGGAGAGCACCCGGTGCCTCGCGGTGTCAAGGGGCAGGTCGCGGACGCGATTCTCGACCGGGTCGAGGCGATCAGGTCCGGCTCGGCGGTCCGCCGGGCCGAGCCTCACAACTGAGGGCGCCCCTCGGGCCACCTTGCGCGCCCTTTTACACTGGGTTCATGTCCCAGACCGAGCATTCGCAGGGGAGCGAGTCTCTGTACTCGCTGTACAGGCGCGGAATGGAGTTGCTCGAGGACGGCGACTTCGAGGAGGCGACCGGTCCCCTCAGGGAGGCCGCGCGGCAGGCGCCCGAGAAGAGCTCCGTCCGCGAGGCCCTCGGCCGCGCCCTGTTCCGCACCCGTCACTACGCCGAGGCGGCGACCGAGTTCGAGGCCGTCGTCGAGACGCATCCGGTGAACGACTACGCGCACTTCTGCCTCGGCCGCGCCCTCAGCAAGACGGGCGAGACCGGGCGCGCGCGCCATCACCTCGCGCTGGCCTCCAACCTGAGGCCCGAGCGGCGCGACTACCGCATCTATAGAGAGCGCCTCGCCGCGAGAGCTTGAGAGCTCTGGTCCAGCGGGTCAGCCAAGCGGCTGTCGACGTGGAGGGGGAGAGGGTCTCGCAGATCGGGCCGGGGATGCTGGTGCTGCTCGGCGTCTCCCGCGACGACACCGAGGCGGACGCCGATCGCCTCGCGGAGAAGGTGCGTGCGCTCCGGATCTTCGACGACGCCGACGGGAAGATGAACGAGCCGCTCGGCGACCGCGAGATCCTCTGCGTCAGCCAGTTCACCCTCTACGGCGACACGAAGAAGGGAACGAGGCCCAGCTACATCCAGGCCGCCCCCGGGGACGATGCGGAGCCGCTGTACGACCGTTTTTGCGAGCAGGCGGCCGCGAAGAAGGGGCTCTTCGGCGCCTGCATGGGCGTCGCGCTGGTCAACGACGGACCGGTCACAGTCATGTTGGAGGTCTAGGCACACGGGGCTATACTCGCCTCGGAACCTTTTTTCGCACCGAACCGCGTGTTGAAAGGTGGGCGAGCGCCCGCCTTTTTTTGGGCCACGAATGGATACAGAACTCGAGCAAATACAGGAAACGGTTGAGGCACGACTCCACGATCAGGAGCCTGACGTCGAGCTGCTCGCACTCGAGCGGCCCGCGACGGAGCGACTGCGTCTGGTGATCGACAGCCCCGACGGGGTGGACATCGCCCTCTGCGAACGGGTCACCGGCGTGCTCCGTGACCTGCTCGAGGACTGGTCGCTGGAGGTCTACTCGCCGGGGCCGGAGCGGCCGCTGACGAAGCCGGAGCACTTCCGTCGCTTTCTCGGCAACACGATTCGAGTGAAGACCAGCGAGGAGATCTCAGGGCGTCACAGCTTCACCGGCACCCTGACCGCCGCGGATGACGAACGGGTCAGCCTCGAGGCTCCCGACGGTGCGGTGACCATTCCATTGCAGAGCGTCCGCCGCTCAAACCTTGTCCAGGAGGAGGTCGCATGACACAGGAGATCGTCGACGCCGTAAAGATGCTCGAGCAGGAGAAGGGGATCGCGGCTGACACCCTGATGGACGCCCTTCAGGACGCCCTGCTCTCCGCCTACAAGAAGACCCCCGGCGCGGCCAAGTACGCGAAGGTCGAGCTCGACCACTCGAGCGCCGACTTCCGCGTCTACGAGCTGATGGTCCCCGAGGACCTCGAGAAGACGCTGCTCGACGAGCAGTTCGAGGAGCAGCTCCAGGCGGCTGAGGCCGCCGAGGCCGCCGGCGAGCCCGTGCCGGAGATCCAGGCCACGGGGCCGATGGTCGACCCTGAGACCGGTGAGCGCCGGGAGGCCGAGGAGGAGGAGCTCGAGCCCGAGCGCCTCGGGCCCTACATGGACCAGATCAAGAGCCGCGACGTCACCCCGGACGACTTCGGGCGCATCGCCGCACAGACGGCCAAGCAGGTGATCCTGCAGCGGATCCGCGAGGCCGAGCGCGGCATGATGTTCGAGGAGTACAAGGACCGCGTCGGCGAGCTGGTCACCGGGATCATCCAGCAGTCCGACAACCGATACACGCTGGTCCAGCTCCGCGAGCGCGTCGAGGCGCTGCTGCCGCGCTCCGAGCAGGTCTACAACGAGCGCTATGACCACGGGATGCGGGTCAAGGCCGTGATCACCGACGTCTCCGCCGACACCAAGGGCCCCAGCATCGTCGTCTCACGCCGTAACTCCGAGTTGATCAAGAAGCTCTTCGAGCTCGAGGTCCCCGAGATCGCCGACAAGCTGGTCGAGATCACCGGCGTCGCCCGCGAGCCGGGCTGGCGCTCGAAGATCGCCGTGGTCTCCCATGCCGACGGAGTCGATCCAGTGGGCGCCTGTGTCGGGCCCCGTGGCTCCCGGGTGCGCATGGTCGTCTCCGAGCTGCGCGGCGAGAAGATCGACATCATTCCCTACAACGAGGAGCCCGCCCGCTTCGTCGCCAAGGCCCTCTCACCGGCCCGCGTTCGCGAGGTGCTCGTCGACGACGAGACCAAGGAGGCGACGGTGATCGTCCCGGACGACCAGCTCTCGCTGGCGATCGGGCGCGACGGCCAGAACGCCCGTCTCGCCGCCCGGCTGACCGGCTGGAAGGTGGACATCACTTCCGAGACCGAGTTCGCCCAGCAGGAGGAGGACATCGAGTACGAGGGCGAGGAGGCCGCCGACGGCCGCTGCATGGCCGTGATGACCACAGGCCGCCGCTGTCCCAACGCGGCGCTCCAGGGCTCGCAGTTCTGCGGCCTGCCCCAGCACCAGGCCCTGGCTCGCTTCGGCACGAACCAGGTCGCCGTGCTCAGCCCGCTGAGCGACGAGGAGGTCGCCACCGTTGCCGGCGGCGATGCGGACGATGCCGCGGTCAAGGCGATCGTCGAGAAGGCCGAGAGCCAGTTCGACCAGAGCGCCGAGTCGGAGGAGCCCGAGCCCGACGAGGCCGAGGAGGAGGCGCCCGAGGAGGAGGCTCCGGCCGAGGAGGAAGCCCCCGCCGAGGACGAGGAAGCCCCCGCCGAGGAGGAAGTGCCTGCGGCCGAGACCGAGGAGGAAGCCCCGGCCGCCGAGACCGAGGAGGACCAGTCCGAGGAGGACGAGGAGCCTGCGGAGGAGGTCCCCGCCGAAGAGGCTCCTGCCGAGGAGGAGCCCGAGGAAACGGGCGTGACGGCAGGCGAGGAGCAGACGACCGAGTAGGAGATGGCGAAGAAGCGAGTACACGAGATCGCGAAGGCCCAGGGCCTGACCAGCAAGGAGCTCCTTGCCAAGCTCAAGGCTGCCGGCATCGAGGCCAAGGCTGCCCAATCGAACGTCGAGGAGTCCGATGCCCTGGCCGCGCTGAAGGGATCCGGGGACGGCACATCGGCCGCCACCGCGACCAAGACCAAGCCGGCGCCGAAGAAGACCGAGGCCGCCTCCGAGGCAAAGGCTGAGGCTCCCAGCACAAAGTCGTCGGCCACAAAGACCGCCGACGGATCTACCTCGGGGGGCGACGGCGCCGCCGCCCCTGCCAAGAAGGGCGCCCCCAAACGCCGTCGCCGTGTCGTGATCGACTCGCAGGCCGCCCGCCGCGACCACATCGCCAAGACCCAGCCGCCGCCGCGCCCACCGCGCCGCCGCGGCGGTCGCCGCAGGCGCCCGTTGCTGGAGGAGCCAAGCGACAAGGAGCTCAAGCAGCCCGAGGCGCAGCCCGCAATCAAGGTCAACTCAGGCGCCACAGTCCGCGAGGTGGCCGAGAGCCTTGGCCTGTCCGCCGCCGAGGTGATCAAGGCCCTGATGAAGGAGGGGGAGATGGCGACCCTCACCCAGACGCTCACCGACGAGTCTGTCGAGTCGATCGCCAAGCAGTTCGATCGCGAGATCGAGATCGTCACGGCGGCCGAGGAGGAAGCCGAGGCCCCGGCCGTCGAGGAGGACGACGAGGGGGACCTCGTGGAGCGCCCGCCGGTGGTCACGGTGATGGGTCACGTCGACCACGGCAAGACCTCGCTGCTGGATGCGATCCGCCAGACCCAGGTCGCTGCCGGCGAGGCCGGCGGCATCACCCAGCACATCGGCGCGTACCAGGTGCGCCACGACGGCAAGACCCTGACCTTCCTCGACACGCCGGGCCACGAGGCCTTCACCGCAATGCGAGCCCGCGGGGCCAGCGTCACCGACGTCGCGGTGATCGTCGTCGCCGCCGACGATGGGGTCATGCCCCAGACCGTCGAGGCGATCGACCACGCCCGCGCGGCCGGCGTCCCGATCCTCGTCGCCGTCAACAAGATCGACAAGGAGGGCGCCGACCCGAACCGTGTCCGCACGGAGCTCGCCCAGCACGAGCTCAACCCCGAGGAGTGGGGCGGGGACACGGTCTACGCGGACGTCTCGGCGAAGACCAAGGACGGCCTCGACAACCTGATCGAGATGATCCTGCTGGTCACGGATCTCGAGGAGCTGGGGGCCAACCCAAACGCTCTCGCCTCCGGCACCGTGGTGGAGGCCGAGCTCGACCCCGGCCGAGGCCCGGTCACCGGCGTGCTGGTTCAGCGCGGCACCCTCCATGTGGGCGATGCGGTTGTCGCCGGTCCCGTGTGGGGCAAGGTCCGTGCGATGCTCGACGACACGGGCGAGCGAGTGGATGAAGCAACACCTGGGACCCCTGTGGAGGTCCTCGGTTTCGACGGAGTAAGCGAGGCCGGAGAGCACGTCCAGGTGGTCGAGAACGAGCGGAAGGCCCGTCAGCTCGCCCAGGAGCGGGAGACCCGCCTCAAGACCGAGCAGCTCGCTCGCCGCCAGGCTCGCAAGGTCACCCTCGAGGAGGTCTTCCAGAGGGCCAGCGAGGGTCAGCTCAAGGAGCTCAACATCGTCCTCAAGGCCGACGTCTCGGGCTCCCTTGAGGCGCTCCAGGACGAGATCGCGAAACTGCCGCAGGAACAGGTCCCCGTCAACGTCATCCATGCCCAGACCGGCGGGATCAACGAGTCCGACGTGATGCTGGCGTCGGCCTCTGATGCGGTGATCATCGGCTTCAACGTCCGGCCGCTTGCCGAGGCCCGCCGCGCGGCCGAGCGCGAGGGCGTCGATATCCGGACCTACACCGTGATCTACAAGGTGACCGAGGAGCTGCGGGCTGCGATGGAGGGCCTGCTCGAGCCCGAGGAGGTCGAAGAGGACCTCGGCCAGGCCGAGGTCAAGCAGACCTTCAAGGCCTCCCGAGTCGGCACGATTGCCGGCTGCCTTGTCACCGACGGCAAGGTCACCCGGAACGCCAACACCCGCCTGGTCCGCGACGGGACGATCATCTGGAGCGGCAAGGTCGGCTCGCTTCGGCGCTTCAAGGACGACGTCGCGGAGGTCGACGAGGGCATGGAATGCGGGATCGTGCTCGAGGGCTTCGCCGACATCAAGGAGGGCGACGTCCTCGAGTTCTTCGAGACCAAGCAGGTGGAGAAGACCCTCGAGTCCTGAACCGTTTCCGCGCTAGCGTGGGGACGTGACCGCGTTTGTCGAGTTGATCGAGATTCGCCTGCATTTCGGCGAGGTGCAGGACCTGAAGGGAAAACGCAAGCTGGTCAAGTCCCTGAAGGACGGGATCCGTCAGCGCTTCGGCGCGTCGGTCGCCGAGATCGACGGACACGACAAGTGGCAGCGCTCGACGCTGCTCTGCGCGCTGGTCGGCGACGGGCAGGTCTCAAACCGGGCCGACGGCCTGGTCCGCTTCGTGGAGAGCCGCTGCCCCGACGGCTGCTCGGTCGAGCGGGACCTGCGAAGCCTGCGTGATATCCGCGGCTGACCCGTTCATTGAGCCGTGTCGCTTTGATTAGTGCGGCCTGAGTTGTTTAAGCGTCTGCTGTTATCGTCGCCGAGCAATGGGGACCGCCCGGATGCGGCGCGTCAACGAGGCGATTCGCGAAATCCTCGGCGACGCGATAGCCACTGAGCTCAAGGACCCGAGGATCGGATTCGTGACCGTGACCGATGTAGACACCTCTCCCGACCTGCGCGCCGCGCGCGTTTACGTCAGCGTGCTCGGCTCCGAGGAGGAGCGCGAGAGCTCGCTCGCCGGCCTGCGCTCGTCCCATGGTGTCCTCCAGGCCAAGATCGCGAGTGGCATGCGCATGAAGCGAACGCCGACCTTGACCTTCGAATACGACGAGACCGTGGAGCGCGGCGACCGCATTACTCGTCTTCTCGAGGACGAATGACTGAAGCGACCGAGCTGGTGGCCAGCGACCTCGACCTCGTCGCAGAGGAAATCCGCGCGGGCGATCGCTTCCTGCTGACCACGCACGAGAACCCCGATGGCGACGCGCTCGGGTCACTGCTGGCCACCCAGCGGATCCTCGAGGCGCTTGGCAAGGACTCCGTGATGTTCCTCGGCGCCAAGGAGTTCCCGCTGCCGGTCGAGTACCGGTTCCTGCCGCTGGAGGAGGTCTTCCACGAGCCCCCCGCCGACGTCAGCGACCGCGTCGTGATCTTCCTGGACTGCGGGAACATCGACCGCATGCCCATCGACTTCGTTCGTGACGACATGAAGGTGATCAACATCGATCACCACCACGACAACACGCGCTTCGGCAAGATCAACCTGATCGACGTCGAGGCCTCGTGCACGGCGGAGATCATCTTCGAGCTCGCGGGCCTCCTCGGTGTCGAGCTGACGCCGGAGATCGCCAACGCCCTCTACGTGGCCCTCGTCACCGACACGGGCAAGTTCATGTACGAGAACACCGACGCCCGGTCGCACCGGATGGCCGCGGGGCTGATCGAGGCCGGGGTCCAGGTCAACGACGTCTACCAGCGGCTCTACGAGCACGCCCCCATCGAGAAGCTGAAGCTGCTGGCCCAGGCGCTCGAGCGGATCGAGCTGCGCGACAACGGGCGGCTCGCCGTCACCTACATCTCGAGCGACGACTACGCCGCGACCGGCGCGAGCGAGGCACTCACGGAGGGGGTCATCGACCACCTCCGCACCATCGACGGCACCGCGGCCGCGGCGGTGGTGCGCGACCAGGCCGAGAGCGGCCGCGCGGCGCGCAAGGTGAGCATGCGCTCGACCGATGGGCGGGTGGACGTCTCGGCCATAGCCAGGATCCATGGCGGCGGCGGTCACCGGCGAGCCGCCGGATTCGGCACCGATCTTCCCTACGAAGAGGTTGTGGAGTTTCTGATCGGGGAGATCGACTCGCAGCTCTCGGCTGAGTAATGGGCACCTCAGAGCCGATCCCCGCCAGGGGGCTGCTGGTCGACAAGCCGGCAGGGGTCACCTCGCACGACGTGGTGAAGGAGATCAGGCACGAGCGCGGGGGCAAGGTCGGCCACGCGGGAACGCTCGACCCGTTCGCCACCGGCCTGCTCGTCGTCCTGCTCGGCCGGGCTACTCGGATGCAGCGCTACCTGCTCGAGCTGCCGAAGACCTATCGCGCCATCGCCAGGCTCGGCTGGCGCTCGACTACCGGGGACCCCGACGGCGAGCTGGATGAGACCGGCCGAATCCCAAAGACGCTCGAGCTTCCGACCGGCGAGATCGAGCAGCGGGTCCCGATGACGTCCGCCGTCAAGGTCGAGGGCGAGCGGCTTTACAAGAAGGCCCACCGCGGGGAGTCCGTCGAGACGCCGACCCGGCGGGTCACGGTGCACCGGGCGGAGCTCGTCGAAAGCGACGCGGAGCGAGCCACCTACGAGATCGAGTGCAGCTCCGGCACCTACATCCGGACACTGGTCGAGACGCTTGATGACGCCTACTGCGAGTCGCTGCGGCGAACGGCGATCGGCGATCTGGAGGTGCCGGACGATGGCCCGGAGGAGATTCCCATCGAGCGGCTGATGTCGTTTCTCTCGGAGCGCGAGCTCAGCGATCAGGAGGCCGAGGCGGTGAGCCATGGCATCCGGGTGTCCGGTGACGACCGGGAGGGACGCCGGCGCCTGACCCATGAGGGCCGCCTGATCGCAATCGGGCGCCCGGATGGAGAGAATCTGCAACCCGAGGTAGTCCTGGTTTGACCATCAAGGTGACAAAGCTGCCCGACGCGGCGCCGCGTGACCGCCACGTGGCGATCGGCGTCTTCGACGGGGTCCACAAGGGGCATCAGGCCGTGATCGACAAGGCCGACACGGTGCTCACGTTCGACCCGCATCCGCTCAGCGTGATCAACCCGGATGCCGCGCCGAAGCTGATCATGCCCTTCGACGTGAAGAGGGACGTGATCGACGGCCTCGGTGTCGAGGAGCTGGTCGTGATCCCGTTCGACAAGGAGTTCATGAAGATCCCGGCCGAGGAGTTCATCTCGCAGATCCTCGTGGAGAGGCTCGGCGCCACGAAGGTCTCGGTGGGGGAGAACTTCCGCTTCGGCGCCAGGGCGAAGGGCACACCCGAGATGCTCGCCGGGCGCGACGAGTTCGAGACTCGGATCGTGCCGTTGGTCGAGGTCGACGGCGAGACCGTCTCCTCGACCAGGGTGCGAGCCCTGGTCGCCGCCGGAGAGGTGGACGCCGCGATGCGCTGTCTCGGCGCCCCCTTCATGGTCGAGGGCAGGGTCGTCGAGGGAGACCAGCGCGGTCGCGAGCTCGGCTTCCCCACTGCGAACCTGGTGCCGGACGACCACCTCGTCGTGCCGGGGCACGGCGTGTACGCCGCATTCGCCAACGGACACGCGGCCGCCGTCAACGTCGGAATCAGGCCGACCTTCGAGACCGGCAGGGGCCTGCTGATCGAGTCGTTCCTGATCGACTTCGACGGCGACCTCTACGGCCAGAACCTGCGCGTCGCCTTCGTCAGCAGGCTCCGCGGCGAGAAGCGCTTCCCAAGCGTCGAGGACCTGATCGCGCAGATGCACCGAGACGTCGCCGAGGCGCGCGAGATCTCCGCGAAGTACGAGGGCGGCGGCGCCTGAATCGCTACCCTGTCGCGTCGATGCCGCTGACCAAGGACAGAAAGCAGGAGCTGATCGGCAAGTACGGCCGGTCCGGCGAGGACACCGGCTCCGCCGAGGTGCAGGTCGCCCTCCTCACCGAGCGCATCAACGAGCTCACCGAGCACCTGCGCACCCACAGCAAGGACCATCACTCTCGCCGAGGCCTGCTGAAGATGGTCGGCAAGCGCCGCCGCATCCTCCAGTACCTGGAGAGCAGCGATCTGGAGCGCTACCGCGCGCTGGTCGCGGATCTGGGCCTGCGGCGCTAGCGCCACATCGGGCGTGATCGAAGCCGGCACAAGGGCTCCGGACTTCACTCTCCCGGACCAGGAAGGCAAGATGGTCTCGCTCTCCGACTTCGCGGGGCGGAAGCTGGTGCTCGCCTTCTATCCGCTCGACTTCAGCCCCGTGTGCACCGACCAGCTCAGCCTCTATCAGGAGGTGCTGGGCGAGATCGAGTCGGCGGGCGCGGCCCTCATCGGGATCAGCGTCGACTCCAGCTACTGCCACAACGCCTTCCGCAAGCAACTCAACCTGAGCATGCCGTTGCTCGCGGACTTCAACCCGAAGGGTGAGGTCTCGAAAGCGTATGGCGCCTGGATCGAGGGAGCCGGCATCAGCAGCCGCGCCCTGGTCCTGGTCGAGGCCGGCGAGGTGAAGTGGTCCTATGCGTCTCCGAGCCCTACCGAGATCCCCGGCGCCAACCTGATTTTCGACGCGTTGTCCGCCTGATCAGGCGACGATCTTCGCCTTGGCCCTTTCGAACTCTTCGTCGGAGAGCTTGTGCTCGTCGTGGAGCTTGGCGAGCTTCGCGAGCTCGTCCGCCGCGGAGCCGCCGCCGGCCGTCTGGCGGACGTAGGCGTCGAGTTGCTGCTGGGCTGCCTCCTGCTGCTTCAATGGCGCGCTCTCGCATGCCCTGGCCGCGGGCGATCAGGTAGATCAGCGCGCCAAGGAACGGCACGAAGATCAGGAACAGGACCCAGAGGGCCTTCGACCAGCCGGAGAGGTCGTGGTCGCGGAACAGGTCCGAGAGGATCGTGAAGAGGACCATCAGCCAGGCGGCGAAGACGAAGATCTCGAGAACCGTCAAGAGCGCCTGGCCAAAGGTGAAGTCGGCGAGGATCATCCATTCCTCCGATGCTTTCGATGGGGAGTCAGGGCGCTTGAAGCCTACCCTTCGGCCCGATGAGCGAGCTGACCAGCGAGGGCGTGCCGCCGCTCGGCGCCGAGGACCACGTCACGGGCGAGGGGGTGGAGGCGATCGTCTACGCGGACTTCGGCTGCCCCTATTGCGCCGCCGGCTGGGCGCGGCTCCGAGAGCTCCCCGTGCGCCTCTGCTTCCGCCACTTCCCGATGGCGTCCAAGCATCCGCGGGCGCCCGCTCTGCATGCCGCCGCGGAGGCGGCGGGCGCCCAGGGGTCCTTCTGGGAGATGTGCGACTCGCTCTACGCCGACCGCGGGCGGGTGGACGATCCGCACCTCTGGGAAAGGGCGGAGGGCTTCGGCCTCGACCTCGGGCGCTTTCGGGGCGACTGCCGCTCGGACGCGGTCCGCGAGCGGATCGAGCGCGATTTCGTCAGCGGCATCCGGGCAGGGGTGGCGGGGACGCCCACGGCATTCGTCGACGGGCGGCGTCTGGAGGGCGATCTGATAGAGGCGCTCCGTGCGACGAGCGGTCGCTAACATCGTCGCGACAGAGAACGAGAGTTCTTAAGCGAAAGGCCGCCAACCGGGCGGCCGAAGGGAAACAAGACATATGAGTATGTTCGACGTAAGCCGCGTCTCGGTGGAGGTAGGCGGCGAGGAGATCTCCTTCGAGACCGGAAAGCTCGCCCGTCAGGCGAGCGGCGCAGTTGTGGTGCGCTCCGGCGACACGATGGTCCTCTGCACCGCGACCGCGGGCAACGACCGCGACGTGGACTTCCTGCCCCTCACCGTCGACGTCGAGGAAAAGCACTACGCCGCGGGAAAGATCCCCGGCTCATTCTTCCGCCGCGAGGCCAGGGCCGGCGAGAAGGCGACCCTGACGGCACGAATGATCGACCGTCCGATTCGCCCGCTCTTCCCGAAGGGCTGGCACCGCGAGACCCAGCTGGTCTCCCAGCCGATGTCGGTGGACCATGTCCACCCGTACGACATCCTGGCAATGAACGGCGCCTCCGCGGCGCTCGCCATCTCCGATATCCCCGTGGCCAAGCACGTCGGCGCGGTCAGGATCGGCAAGCTCGACGGCGACTTCGTCGTCAATCCGGAGGAGGAGAGGCTCGAGGAGCTCGAGCTCGACCTGATCGTCTCGGGCACCGATGAGGCCATCCTGATGGTCGAGGCCGGCTCCAACGGAGTCACCGAGGCCGAGATCCTGGATGCGCTCGACATCGCGCACAGTGAGATCAAGAAGCTTGTCGCGACGATGGAGGAGCTCCGCCAGACCGCCGGCAAGGACAAGCTCGAGATCGAGGCGCCGCAGGTCGACGAGGCGACGCTCGAATCGATCAAGAGCTCGCATGGCGCCAAGCTCGACGAAGCCACGCAGGTTCAGGCCAAGCTCGAGCGCCAGGATGCCATCGATGCGGTCGAGGCCGAGGTGCTCGAGCAGTACGCACCGCCGACCGAGGACGAGCAGCCGGATCGTGAGCGCCTGACCGAGGTCAAGGCTGCGTTCGCCAAGCTCGAGAAGGACACCATCCGCAAGCGCATCGCCGTCGACAAGAAGCGTCCGGACGGCCGCGCTCAGGACGAGATCCGGCCTATCGAGACCGAGATCGACATCGCCCCGCGCTCGCACGGCTCCGCCCTGTTCACGCGCGGTGAGACGCAGATCCTCTCGAACGTGGCGCTCGGGACCACCCGCATGGACATGAAGGTCGACAACCTCGGCCTGCAGGAGACCAAGCGGTTCTGGCACCACTACAACTTCCCGCCGTTCTCGGTGGGAGAGGCCGGCTTCATGCGCGGCCCGAAGCGCAGGGACATCGGTCACGGCGCGCTCGCAGAGCGGGCGCTCCAGGCCACGATCCCCGATGAGGAGGAGTTCCCGTACGTGATCCGCGTCGTCTCCGACACCCTGGAGTCGAACGGGTCCTCGTCGATGGGATCCGTCTGCGCCTCCTCGATGGCCCTGCAGGCCGCGGGCGTGCCGGTCACCGCACCGGTCGCCGGCGTCGCGATGGGCCTGATCAAGGAGGGCGACGACTACGTCGTCCTCACGGACATCGCGGGCGTCGAGGATCACCTGGGCGACATGGACTTCAAGGTCGCCGGGACCAAGGACGGCATCACCGCCCTCCAGATGGACATCAAGATCACCGGCGTCACGCTGGAGATCCTCAAGGACGCACTGGACCAGGCCAACAAGGGCCGTCTGTTCATCCTCGGCAAGATGGCCGAGGCGATCGACCAGCCGCGCGAGCAGCTCTCACAGTTCGCGCCGAAGATCACCTCGATCAAGATCGACCCGGAGAAGATCGGTGCCCTGATCGGCAAGGGCGGCGAGACGATCCGCGGCCTCTCGGACGAGTTCGAGGCCGAGATCGACGTCGACGACGACGGCACGGTGCGTCTCTACGCGCCCACCGGCGAGAAGGTCGACGCCCTCGCGGAGCGGATCACCGCGATGACCAAGGACGCCGAGATCGGCGACCGTTACACCTCCGGCAAGGTGGTCAAGACCACCAACTTCGGAGCCTTCGTCGAGCTCAGCAAGGGCACCGATGGCCTGCTTCACATCTCCAACGTGAAGCCGGGTGAGCGGGTCGGCACTGTCGAGGACGTCCTCAACCAGGGCGATGAGATCGACGTCACCGTCGTCGAGGTCGACAAGGAGCGAGGCCGGATCGGCCTGCGGCTCACCGCCGACCCCGACGTCGAGGGCAAGTCGGCCGAGGAGCTCGCCGGTGTCGGCACCGGTGACCCGGGACCGCCCAGCCGTCGTCGTGACGGCGGCGGTGGCGGCCGCGGCGGCCCGCGGCGCGATCGCGATGGCGGCGGAGGTCGCCGCCGCGAGCGGGACAGCGGCGGCAGAGGCCGCTGAGCCCGAGCGCGTGCCCCGGCGGTCACGATCCCGACTGAGGCACGCCGCTGGCGGCTGCGAACCGGCGCGCGGCGGCGTCCTCGGGCTCGCCCTTGCAACCAGCAAGGGCTTCGCCCTGCGTCCTTGCCGCGCTTGGTTCTCGCTCGCCAACGACGCACCCCATCCGGGATCGTGACCGCGCCCGAAGCACAGATAACCGAGCTCGACTCCGGGATACGGGTCGTCACCGAGGCGGTGCCTTCGGTGCGCTCCGTGGCCCTGGGGCTCTGGGTTCGCACAGGCTCGAGGGACGAGACGCCGGCACAGGCCGGCGTCTCGCATTTCCTCGAGCACCTGCTCTTCAAGGGCACGAAGCGCTACTCGGCGATCGAGATCGCGGAGGTCTTCGACGGCCTCGGCGCCGCGGTGAACGCGGCGACCGGCAAGGAGTCGACGAACCTCTACGCGCGGTTCCTGGACACCCACACCGACGAGGCCTTCGATCTGCTGTCGGAGATGCTCCTCGGCCCGACCTATCCGGAGATCGACTCCGAGCGCGAGGTCGTGCTGGAGGAGATCGCGATGTACGAGGACGAGCCGCAGGACAAGGTCCACGACGTGCTCGACCACGCGGTCTTCGGCGGCCACCCGCTCGGCAGGCGGGTGCTCGGCGAGGCCGAGGTGATCAGCTCGATCCCGGTCCCCGACATCGCCGCCTACCACCGGGCGCGCTACACGGGCGGCAACATCGTGGTCGCGGCGGCGGGGAACGTCGATCACGACCGGATCGTCGAGCTCAGCAAGCAACACGTGGAGCCGCCCGCGGCCAATGGCGAGGGCCCTGCGCCCGATCCCCCTCGAGTGGACGGCGCCCAGGTCGGCTTCCAGCAGAAGGACACCGAGCAATTCCACATCTGCTTCGGCGGCGCGGGCATCGACCGCAGCGACGAGCGCCGCTACGCGCTCAGCATCCTCGACGCCGTCTTCGGCGGCTCGACCTCCTCGCGCCTCTTCCGCGAGGTTCGCGAGAAGAAGGGGCTCGCGTACTCCGTCGGGTCCTACACGCAGCAGTTCGTCGACAGCGGGCTGATCGGGATCTACGTCGGCACCCGCCAGGACAACGTTCAGGAGGCCTGCGAGATCATCGGGCGCGAGCTCGCCTCGGTCCACACGGATGGCATCACCGACGACGAGCTCGCTCGCGCCAAGGAGCACGTCAAGGGCCGGATGGTGCTCTCGTCCGAGTCGACCGGGGCCCGCATGGGGAGGATCGGCAAGTCGGTTCTGTTCGACACGCCCCTGCTGACCCTCGACGAGCTGCTCGAGAAGGTGGACGCGGTGACCCTCGAGGACGTCGCTGAGCTCTCCCGCGAGCTCTACGCGCCCGACTCGCTGTCGGCCGCCGCCATCGCCCCGAGCGAGGAGCGCTTCCGCTCAGCGCTGGCGCCGGTCAGCGAAGCCCTCGCCGCGGCCTAGTGGCCGACCTGGACTCGAAGTACCGCCCGGCGCTCGAGTCTCAGCTCGAGAGTGAGGAGGAGCTCCGGGGGCTATGCGTCGCGTCGCAGCAGAAGAGCATGTTCAAGGGCGGTGCGGTCGCGATCGGGGTGACCGACCGGCGGCTCCTGGTCCAGCCGCTCAATCGCCGGGGCGATCCGGACGGCCCCGCCGAGTCGATCGCTCCGGAGCAGGTCGCCTCGGCGAAGGCCGGAGGGGCCGGCGGCGGCTGGTGGTCCGTGACCACCGGGATTCTCGATCACGCCGCGGTTCGCCTCGAGATCCGCAAGACGGATGGGGAGAAGCTGAAGGTGATGCTGATGCGGGGCGAGGGGAAGCTCCTCGGCGGGCTTGGCGGTGGCGAGGCTCAGCGCCAAGGGCTTGACACGCTCGCGGAGTGGTTTCGGGCGATCGACACATAGGATCGCTCCATGGGAAATCCGATCAAGGTCGTCGTCTCCGGCGCCGCCGGGCGAATGGGGGAGACGGCCTGCCGCGCGGTCGAGGGCGCGGACGACATGGAGCTGGTCGGCCGGGCCGACCCGGCGCTCGACACCTCGGTGAACGACGTGCTCGAGGGCGCGGATGTGCTGGTCGACTTCACGACGCCGGACGCGGCGCCGGCCAACGTGTTCGACGCGATCGAGGCCGGAGTCCACGCCGTCGTCGGCAGCACCGGATTCGACCTCGATGAGCTGAAGGCGACCGTGCTGCGTGCCGACAGCAAGGCCAACTGCTTCGTCGCGCCCAACTTCGCGATCGGGGCCGTGCTGATGATGCAGGCCTCGAAGCTGATCGCTCCTCACATGCCCGAGGTCGAGATCATCGAGCTGCACCACGACCGGAAGGTGGACGCCCCGTCGGGCACCGCCAAGCTCACGGCCAAGCTGATCCGCGAGGCGGGGGGGAACGTCCACGAGCCGATCCACTCGGTGCGCCTGCCGGGCCTGGTCGCGCACCAGGAGGTCACCTTCGGCGGCGAGGGCCAGACGCTCTCGATCCGCCACGATTCGATCGACCGCTCGAGCTTCATGCCGGGCGTGCTGCTGGCGGTCCGCAAGGTGGCGGACCTGCCCGAACGCTTCGTAATCGGACTGGAGGAGCTGCTGTGACTGAGGACCTGGCAAGGCTGGACGCCACCGCGCAGGCGGAGCTGGTGCGAATCGGGGAGGTGAGCGCCGAGGAGCTCACCCTGGCGGCGATCGACCGCGCCGAGCGGCTCAACCCCGAGCTCAACGCGATCATCCATCCGCTCTACGAGCAGGGGCTCGAGACTGCCCGCGGCGAGTTGCCCGACGGCCCGTTCCAGGGCGTGCCGTTCCTCTTCAAGGATCTCGGTGCCGGGCTCGCCGGCCAGCCGCTTCACATGGGAATGAAGGCCCTCAAGGAGGCCGACTTCCGCCTTCCGGTGGACACCTTCCTCGGGGCGCGCTTCCGCGACGCGGGCCTGGTCACGATCGGCAAGACAAACACGCCGGAGCTGGGGATCGTGCCCACCACCGAGCCCGAGGCCTACGGGCCCACCCACAACCCCTGGGACCTCGGGCGGTCGCCTGGCGGATCCAGTGGCGGCTCGGCGGCGGCGGTCGCCGCAGGCATCGTGCCGATCGCGCACGCGAACGACGGCGGCGGCTCGATCAGGATCCCGGCGAGTTGCTGCGGCCTGGTGGGCCTCAAGCCCAGCCGGGGACGGACCTCGCTCGGTCCGCTGATCGGCGACACGATGAGCGGCCTCACCGTGGAGCACGTCGTGTCGCGGTCGGTCCGCGACGTGGCGCTGGCACTCGATGCGACCCACGGGCCAGCTCCTGGCGACCCCTACGTCGCGCCCGCGCCGGCGCGCCCCTATATGGAGGAGATCGGGGCGGATCCCGGCTCGCTCCGGATCGCGCTCATGACCGAGTCGATCGGCACGGACATCGAAATCGATCCGGCCGTCGTCTCCGCGGCTCGAGAGGCCGCGACGATGCTGGAGGGCCTCGGCCACAGCGTGGACGAGGACGTGCCGCAGCTCCCGATCCGAGCTTCGACCTGATCGAGACCTTTCTGACCCGCTGGTACGCGGGGCAGACCGAGATCCTCGACCAGTTCGGCATCCTGCTCGGCCGCGAGATCGGGCCCGACGACGTCGAGCCGCTCACCTGGGCGATGGCCGAGGAGGGCAGGCGCCGCCACTCCGGCCAGTACCTCGCCGCGGTCAGCCAGCACCAGGCGATTGGCCGGATGCTCGGCATCTGGTTCGACGCGGGCCACGACCTGCTGCTGACCCCGACCATGGGGGAGCTGCCGCCGCCGCTGGGCAGCTTCGCGACCGACCCGATGACCCGCTGAACACGATCCACCGGGGCGAGATGACGGCGGCATTCACAGCTCTGATCAACGCGACCGGCCAGCCGGCGATCTCGCTGCCCCTGCAGCAGAGCGACGAGGGTCTCCCGATCGGCGTTCAGCTGATCGCACCGCTTGGCCGCGAGGACGTGCTGCTGCGCGTGGCCGCCCAGCTCGAGGAAGCGCACCCTTGGGCCGACCGATTCCCTGCAGGTCTTCTCGGTACCCTCCGGCTGATGCCTGAGATCGGAGGCGTAATCACGGCGATGGTGACGCCGTTCACCGAGGACCGCTCGGTGGACGAGGCGGCCGCGCGCTCCCTTGCCCGCCGCCTGATCGAGAACGGCTCGCACGGGCTGGTGCTCTTCGGGACGACCGGGGAGTCGCCGACGCTCGACGACGCCGAGAAGCTCGCGCTGCTGAGAGCTGTGCGGGACGAGCTCGGCGCCGACGTCCTGTTGATCTGCGGCACCGGTTCCAACGACACGCGGCACTCCCAGCAGCTCTCTGCTGCTGGGGCGGACGCCGGCGCCGACGCCGTGCTGGCGGTGACGCCGTACTACAACAAGCCCAACTTCGCCGGGATCAAGGCGCATTACGAGGCGGTCGCCAAGGCGGCCGGCATCCCGGTCGTCCTCTACAACATCCCCTCGCGGGCGGTGGTGAACATCTCGCCGGAGCAGCTCGCTGAGCTCGCGCAGATCGAGAACGTCGTCGCTGTGAAGCAGGCGAACGATGACGAGCTCCAGCCCGTCGAAGGCCTCCGGGTCCTCGCCGGCAACGACGGAACGTTCCTACGCACGCTCGAGATGGGGGAGCCGGGAGGCATCCTGGTCGCCTCACACCTTGCGGGCGGCGAGATGCGGGAGATCTACGACGCGGTGCAGGCCGGCGACGTCGATCGAGCGCGGGAGATCGACGAAGGGCTCCGGCCGATCTACGAGGTCTGCAGCCAGGACCAATCCGATCCCCGTGAAGGCGGGTCTGGAGCTGCTCGGGGTCTGCTCCGCTCGGGCGAGGCTGCCGATCGTCGAAGCCGACGATGAGCAGAGGGCGGAGGTCAGGCGGGCCCTCGAAGCGCACGGCCTGCTGGCCGGGAGCGCCGCCTAGCTTGAGCAGCTCGAGCGTCCGGATCCTCCCCCTGGGCGGCCTGGGGGAGATCGGAAAGAACATGACCGCCGTCGAGGTGGACGGGCGGATCGTCGTCGTCGACACGGGGCTGATGTTCCCGACCGCCGACATGCTCGGCATCGACCTGGTCCTCCCCGATTTCTCGACCCTGCGCGACCGCGCCGACGACATCGAGGCGATCGTCCTCACCCACGGCCATGAGGACCACGTCGGGGCGCTCCCGTATGTCCTGCGGGAGATCGGCATCCCGCCGGTTATCTATGGCGGGCTGCTGACGATCGGCATGGTCCGGTCGAAGCTCGACGAGCACAAGCTCCGAGACGTCCCGCTCCAGGAGCTCCCCGCCGGCGAACAGGTGAGCGCCGGGCCCTTCGGCATCGAGCTCGTTCACATGGCGCATTCGATCCCGGATGCGCGCGCGGTGGCTCTTCGGACCGATGCCGGCACGGTGCTGATCACCGGGGACTACAAGTTCGACCAGACTCCCGTCGACGGCATCCCGGCCGACGTCTCCCGGCTCGCCGAGCTCGGGCGCGAGGGCGTTCTCTGTCTCTGCGGGGACTCGACCAACGCCGACCGACCCGGCGTGGCTCCCTCGGAGTCCGCCGTCGGCCCTGCGCTGCTCGAGGTATTCGGCCGCTGCACGGGCCGGATCGTGGTCACCTCGTTCGCCTCCAACGTCCACCGGGTCCAGCAGGTGATCGACGCCGCCGCCCAGCTGGACCGCCGGGTGGCGCTGGTGGGACGCTCGATGCGCAAGAACTTCAACATCGCCTCCAACCTGGGCATCGCCTCGGCGCCGGAGGGTCTCTTCATCTCGCCGAAGGAGATCGAGGATTTCCCCGACGACAAGGTCGTGGTGGTCTCGACCGGCAGCCAGGGGGAGCCGCTCTCGGCGCTTCGCCGCATGGCCCACCGCGATCACCCTGACGTCGAGCTCCATTCCGGTGACACCGTGATCTTCTCCGCCACGCCGATCCCGGGCAACGAGCGCTCGGTCAACGAGACGATCGACCGGATCTTCCAGATCGGCGCCTCAGTGGTGACGGCGGCGGACGCGCCGATCCACGCCTCAGGGCACGGCTGGCAGGAGGAGCTCAAGCTGATGCTCAACCTCACCAAGCCCCAGAACGTCTTTCCCTTCCATGGCGATCACAAGCGCCTCAAGCTCCATGGAGACCTGGCGGAGTCGGTGGGGGTCGACCGGGACCGGATCTTCATGGGCCGGAACGGGCTCGCACTGGAGATCGACGAGTCGGGGGCCCGCTTCGGCGAGGACGTCCACGCCAGCATGATCTTCGTCGACGGGGTGTCCGTCGGCGAACCCGATGAGTTCGCCCTCCGCGACCGGCGCAAGCTCTCAGACGACGGCGTCTTCATCGTCGTCGCGACGATCTCCTCCGACGACGGCTCCCAGGTCGCCGACCCCGAGGTGATCTTCCGGGGGGTCCCGTTCGCCGAGGAGGCCGACGGCCTGCGCGACGAGCTCAGGGAGGTCGTCCAGGACACCCTCAACGACGCCGCCGACGAGGAGATCCGCGAGATCTCGCTGCTTCAGCAGGACCTCCACGACGACATCGCGGAGTTCGTCTACGAAAAGCTCCGCCGCCGGCCACTGGTGCTGCCTGTCGTCGTGGAGGTCTAGCCTGGCGGGGTGACTCTGAAGAGAGGGTACGTCCAGTACGTCCAGCTCGTTCATGAGGCATTCGATTGCTTCGATGGCGGGGATTGGGAGAGGCTGAGGCCGCTGATCGCGGCCGACAACGTGATGACGCCACCGGAGTTCTGGCCCGATCCGGGGCCGTATGTCGGTCCGGAGGCGAGCATCCGGGAGTACCAGCGGCTCTTCGAGATGTTCCGCGGGATCGAGGTCTCGGTCGGCAACATCGTCAGCCACGAGAACTGGGTCATCGCGCACTACCGAGGCGTCCTGGAGGTGGAGATGCCCGATTTCCCGAAGGAGCTGGAGTTCACCGGCGTCCACCGCTTCGAGGACGGCCTCTTCGCCGAGTCGCACTACCGCTTCGACCGCGACGCGGCCCTCGCCGCGGCGGGCCTGTAAGAAAGAAAAAGCCCCCGGCGGTCGAGGGAGGGGCGACCACCGGGGGCGACGCTTTGGCCGGGTATCTCGTTGGCCTCAGCGATTCTCGCCGTGGTATGTGGGGTTTCGTACCGCGGCGAGGTGTCTCGTCCGCTGATGAATCTAGGACGCGTTCTTGAACGTTTGCTAAAGCTTGGCCCGCACTAGTCGGGTCGCGCTTTCGCGCGCCCTCTCCTAACGCTGGGGACCTGGTCCAGCGGGATCCGGACCGAGAAGCGGGCGCCGCCGTAGGTGCTCCGGCCGGCGGAGACCGAGCCGCCGTGGGATTCCGCGACAGCCCGCACGATGGCGAGCCCGAGCCCGCTGCCGCCGCCGCCCGCCGTGTCCGCTGGGCCGTCGCCGCGGACGAAGCGATCGAAGACCTGGCTCTCCATGTCGGCCGGGATCCCGGGGCCGTCGTCGACGACCTCGAGCAGGGCCTCATCTCCGTCGCGCCGCGCGGTGAGCTCGACGGTGGTCCGATCGGGCGTGTGCCGGACGGCGTTCTCGAGCAGGTTTCGGATCAGCCGGTGGAGCTCGTCCGGGTTGCCCTGCATCGGCAGGGGCCCGTCCAGATGGCTCTCCAGGCGGCGGTCGCCCGCGAGTGGCTGAACCTCATCCAGCGCTTCGGTGGCGATCGCCGCGAGATCGAGATCCCTGGTCGCGACGCGGCGCCCCGCATCGGCGCGCGCGAGCAGCAGCAGGTCGGAGACGAGCCCGGACATCCGCTTCGTGGAGGAGAGGGCGGAGTCGACCGTATGACGGTCGTCCTCCGAGCCCTTTCCGGCCACCTGCAGCAGCTCCAGATTCGCCTGGATGCTCGTCAGAGGCGTCCTCAACTCGTGCGAGGCGTCGGCGACGAACTCGCGCTGGCGCTCGAGCGACTGCTCGCGCTCCGAGCGAGCCTCGTCGAGCGCCTGGAGCATGCCGTCCATCGTCCGCGCCAGCTCGCCCACCTCGTCGTCGGTAGCCGGCGTCGGGATGCGCTTCGAGGGGTCGCGGGTGCTTGTGATCTGCCGCGCGAGGGCGGTGAGCCCCTTGATCGGCCGCATCGCTCGATCCGCCACGGCGAGCCCGGCGAGCAGGGCGAGCAGGGCCCCGCCGAGCACACCGGCGCCGAGGAAGAACCAGAGCCGCGCAACTGTGTCGTTAACGCCGCTGTGGGGCCGGGCGTACTGGACGTAGGAGGGAATCGAGCCGGTGGCAGTGATCGGCTCGGTGGCGACGCTGAGATCACCGACGCTGTGGATGCCGGTTCTGGGCGGCCCCAGGTGGACGGAGGTGTTGGTCGCAGCGAGCGGGCGCCCATTCTGATCGAGCACCGTGATGATTGCGTCCTCGGGAAGGGCGAAGGCTCGGAGGTTCGGGCTGGAGACGACCGGGCCGAGCACCGGGTCGCTGGAGACCCGGGTCTCAGCGGCGAGCGAGCGGGCGGCGCTGTGGAGCTCCTCGCGGAAGTCGCCGCGAATCCGGTTCCCCACCACCTGGCCGAGGACGAGGGCGAAGCAGACCAGGATCAGCAGCGTCAGCCCCGCGGTGGTGATCGCGATCCGCCAGCGGACGGGGATGCGCTCGAAGAGCGGCAGGCGCCCGCGGACCCAGGTCACCCGGCGGCCTTCAGCACGTAGCCGGCGCCTCGCTTTGTGTGGAGCAGGCGCGGCTCGCCGCCGGACTCCAGCTTGCGTCGCAGGTTGGAGATGAACACGTCGATCGTGTTGGTCTGCTCGAAGGGGTCATAGCCCCAGACGTCCTCGAGCAGGCGCTCCCGCGAGACCACCAGCTTCTTGTTCCTGGCCAGGTACTCCAGGAGCTCGAACTCGCGGTTGGTCAACTCGATCTCGCGCTCGCCCCGCTTCACCTCCCGGGTGTCCGGGTTGACCATCAGGTCGCCCACCACGATCGAGGCGCTGCCCCTCGGTGGGCGGCGTCGCAGCAGTGCGCGGATGCGGGCGAGCAGCTCCGAGCGCTCGAACGGCTTCGGCAGGTAGTCGTCCGCGCCGGTGTCGAGCCCTTTGACGCGGTCCTCGGTCTCGGTGCGCGCCGTCAGGATCAGGATGGGGACGTCGCTCTCGGCGCGCAGCCGCCTGCAGACCTCCATGCCGTCGAGGCGGGGTAGGCCCAGGTCGAGGACGACCAGGTCGGGACTGAACTGCTCGGCGGCGGTCAGCGCCTCGGCGCCGTCGCCCGCGCTGCGGACCTCGTGGCCCTCTGCGCGCAGGGAGCGGCGCAGGACGTCGGCGATCGCCTCGTCGTCCTCGACGACCAGCACGCGCGCTGAAGCTATGGCCTGCTCCATCACCGTCTTTAGGTTAGATGCCAAATTCCGTCGCCCAAGCGGGCTTGAGGCAACGTTTAGGCACGCAGGGGACCGCACTCAGGCGTCGAATGGGTGGGCGGATGCTTGCAGACCGCATTTTTGGCGCGCCCGAGCGGCGAGATCCGCCCCGGCGCAAGAAGCCTGCCCGCGGGCGGAAGCGCAAGCCCGTGGCGCGCGGCCGTGGCCGGGGCCGCACCTCGCCCGAGGTGATGCAGCGACGGCTCGACCTCGCGGGGCTCTCCTGCGTCGGCCTTGCGGTCTATCTGGGGTACGTCATCTATCTCGGTTGGAATGGGGGCACCGTCGGTGACGGGTCCCAGACGGCGCTGGAGTACGCCGTCGGAGCCGGCGCAATCGTGGTCCCCGTAGCGCTCGGGCTTGCGGGCATCGGCCTGATCCTGAGGCCCTTCCTGCCGTCCCCGAAGTCGGTCGCGGTCGGCGTGGTGGCGATCGCCTGCGGTCTCCTCTTGGCCCTGGCCGCGCAGACCGCCGGACTTGGTCCGGAGGGAGTGCGCAAGGGCCTCTTCGATCCGAGCTTCTTCCCGCATCACGGCGGCGGCCTGGGCGAGGTCCTCTACTGGGCGACGACGACGCTGTTCCAGCGGCTCGGCGCCCAGATCATCGCCGTGTTGCTCCTGCTGTCGGGGCTGCTGCTGCTCACGGGGCGCTCGGTCTCGGACATGGTCCGCGCTGCCCGTCGCGGCGCCGACCGGGCGAAGCGCGGCACCGTCGGCTTCGCCACCGCGATCAAGGAGAGCCGGGTCCACACGGACCCGGACCTGATCGACACGAGCCCCGCCGACACGGAGCCCGTCTTCGGGCCGCCCGAGCCGGTCGCAGACGGCGACGACTTCCAGGTGATCGTGGGCGGGGACGAGGAGCAGGAGACGGAGCGGGTTGCGAACTTCGATGACGCCGTCCGCGTGGCGGACGAGCCCGATACGAGCGAGCTCGAGGACCTCGAGGACCAGGACGACGAGACGATCAGGGTCGCCAAGGCGGATGAGCCGGAAGCGGAAGCCGAAGCCGAAGAAGATGAGCCCGAGCCCGCGGTCCCGCTGACTCCGATGGGCGAGAAGCGCGGCGGCGTCACCGAGTCCGAGGAGATCGACTACGAGCCTCCCGCCGCCGACCGGGTCCTCGAGCGCGGAGGGCCCGACAAGGGGCCCGACAAGCAGGACTACGAGGCGATCGCCCGCAACCTGCTCGAGACCCTCGGGCACTTCGGGGTGGAGGCCAAGATCGTCGGGACGGTCACCGGCCCGCACGTGAGCCGCTACGAGCTCAAGCTCGCCCCGGGCACCAAGGTCTCGAAGATCACCCAGCTCAAGGACGACCTCGCCTACGCCCTGGCGTCGACGGACATCCGGATCCTGGCGCCGATCCCCGGCAAGCAGGCGGTCGGGGTGGAGGTCCCGAACCAGCGCCGCCGCCTCGTCCGCCTCGGCGACATCTACGGCGGCCGCCCGCAGGGATCCTCGCCGCTGGTCGCCTGGCTCGGCAAGGACATCTCGGGCAGCGCCGTCTGGACCGACCTGCAGAAGATGCCGCACGCCCTGATCGCCGGCACCACGGGATCGGGGAAGTCCGGCAGCGTCAACGCGATCCTCAGCTCGATCCTCCTGCACGCGTCCCCGAACGAGGTGCGCCTGGTGCTGGTCGACCCGAAGCGGGTCGAGCTCAACCACTACGAGAAGATCCCGCACCTGCTCACGCCGGTGGTGACCTCGCCGCGCCTTGCCGCCAACGTGCTCAACAACCTGATCGCCGAGATGGAGAGCCGCTACGGCGTCATGGAGCAGGCCCGCGCCCGGAACCTGGCGGAGCTCAACCGCGTCCGCGAGCGCGAGGGCGAGGCGCCGCTGCCCCACATCCTCTGCGTGATCGACGAGCTCGCCGACCTGATGATGGTCGCCCCGGCCGAGGTCGAGGACGCGATCATCCGCCTGGCGCAGAAGTCCCGGGCGGTCGGCATCCACCTCCTGCTCGCCACCCAGCGTCCTTCCACCGACATCATCACCGGGACGATCAAGGTCAACATCCCGGCGCGGATCGCCTTCGCCGTCTCCTCGCAGGTCGACTCGCGCGTGATCCTGGACCAGGGCGGCGCCGAGACGCTGCTCGGCCAGGGGGACATGCTCTTCCGCCCGGCCGGCACCTCGAAGATGCAGCGCATCCAGGGTGCCTTCATCACCGAGACCGAGATCGCCAAGATCACCGAGCACTGGTCGGATCAGGGCGAGCCCGACTTCGCCGAGGAGCTGCTCGAGGCGGCCCAGCCGGCGGCCGAAGAGGGCGGCGACGAGGACTTCGATCCGGACAGCGACGATCTGCTCGATCAGGCCGCTCAGCTGGTGGTGGAGAGCGGCACCGCCTCGGTCTCGATGATCCAGCGGCGACTGCGGGTGGGCTACACCCGCGCCGGCAGGCTGATCGACATGCTCGAGCGCCGCGGGATCATCTCCGGCTACGAGGGCTCCAAGCCGCGTCAGGTCCTCGTCTCGCTCGCGGACCTGCAGCGGGTGCTGGGCGGCGCCGAGGCGACGCCGGAGGCAGCTTCGGAGCCGGTCGCCGCGCCGGCCGACGGCGAGTAGCGCGAGCCCGACCCGTAACAATCCCGGCGTGAGCGTTCGCGCGGGAATCCTGGTCACCGGCACCGAGGTGCTGAGCGGCTACGTCACCGATCGCAACGGCCCCTGGATCTCGGAGCAACTTGCCGACCTGGGGGTCGAGGTCGCCGAGATCACTGTGGTGGGAGACCGCCCCGAGGATCTCGAGGGTGCGCTTCGCCACATGCGCGACCAGCGCCTTGACCTGGTCTTCACCAGCGGAGGGCTGGGGCCGACCGCCGACGACCTGACCGCGGAGGTGGTGGGGCGCTTTGCAGGGCGGGAGCTGGCGCTCGACGAGGAGATGGAGCAGAAGATCGCCGACATCATCGCCCGCTACGCGCGCCGGTTGCGCTTCGACCCCGAGGCCGTGCGCGAGGCGAATCGAAAGCAGGCGATGGTGCCGGAGGGCGCGACCGCCATCGATCCGGCCGGCACGGCGCCCGGCCTGGTCGTGCCCGCGGACGGGCAGGTCGTGGTGGTGCTGCCCGGGCCGCCGCGCGAGCTGCAGGAGATGTGGCCCCGGGCGCTGGCCGCGCCGCCGGCCCAGGAGGTGCTGAGCCGCGCCCAGCCCTACCGGACGATGTCGATCCGGATGTTCGGGATCCCCGAGTCCGAGCTCGCCAAGGCCCTGCGCGAGATCGAGGACGACGGCGTCCCGCTTGGCGAGCTGGAGGTCACGACCTGCCTGCGGGGCGGCGAGCTGGTCACCGACGTTCGCCACCGCGACGGCTCCGAGGAGGCCGCCGAGGGGCTCCGCGCCGGTCTCGCCGAGCGCCTCGGGCAGTTCACCTACACGGAGAGCGGCGAGTCGATCGAGGAGGTCGTCTTCCGGCTGCTCGGCGAGCGCACGATCGCGGTGGCGGAGTCCGAGAGCGGTGGCCTCCTCGCCGCGCGCTTGACGCTGCGGCCAGGTTCGTCTCAGTGGTTTGCCGGCGGCGTCGTCTCGTACTCGAACCAGTCCAAGGCCGATCTGCTCGGGGTCGACGCGAAGCTGATCGAGAGCAACGGCGCGGTCTCGCCCGAGGTCGCCGAGGCGATGGCGGACGGCGCGCTCGAGCGCTTCGGCGCCGACGTCGGTTGTGCGGTGACCGGGGTCGCCGGTCCCGATGGCGGCACCGAGGAGAAGCCGGTCGGATATGTCTGCTTCTGCGCCAAGACAGCCACCGGCGAACGTCTCGCCCGCGACCCGGTCATCCCAGGAAGCCGCACCGACGTACGGGATCGCTCGGTGGTGGTGGCGCTGCACCTGGTCCGGTACCTGCTCGAGGGCCGGGAGCCGCCGCGGTGAAGGCGGCTCTCGCGGTCGTCCTGGCCGTGTTCGGGCTGGCGGCGGCCGGATGCGGGGCGGACACCACGACCGCCGACCGCCGCAGCGAGCTCGAGGCCTACGTCGCCAAGGTCCAGCCGATCAGGCTCGGGATCAACGAGCTGCTCGACCAGGCCGACCCGATCCTCGAGGGCTACCGCGACGGCGACCTGAGCGCGAAGCGGGCGCAGCACGGCATCGACCGGATCGAACACGGCGCGGCCGGATATGCGGTCCGGATCGCGGCCGTCGAGGATGTTCCCGAGGAGATGCGAGCCGCCCAGGCCGCCTATGCCCACACCTTCGTGCTCCAAGACACCTATCTGAGCGCGCTGGCGGCGGCGCTGCCTGACCGTGCATTCGACGAGCTGCCCCACTTCCAGAACGAGCAGCGGGCGGCGATCATCGCCTGGCGCACGCGGCTCCAGGTGCTCGCCGATCGCTGGGGGGCGACGCTGCCGGCGAACCTCCAGATCGCCGGGCGCGGGGAGATCTCCCCGGCGCCGACCGGGGACTGAGGCTCCCCGGGGAGGGGAGAGACGCCCGCAGCCCGGACTCAACCGCCCGATGGCGAAGCGTCCAAAGACGGACTTTTCGGCCGGAGCGGGGATTAGCGTTCGGGCGTGGCCAAGGAGCGGCTCAAGAGCCCCAGGGCTCGCCTGTTCGTCGCCCTCGACGTGCCGCAGGACGTGCGGGCGGGGCTGGTCGAGTGGCAGCGGACCGCCCTCGCCGATCCGGCCCTGCGGGTCGTCAGGCCGGAGGCCCTCCATATGACGCTGGTGTTCCTCGGCTATCAGGCGGAGAAGGACGTCAAGGCGATCGCCAAGGCGGCGTTCCACACCAAAGCGGAGGCGCCCGCCGTCGAGCTCGTCACCGAGCCCGTCGGCGTTCCCCCGGGCAAGCGGCCGCGCCTGATCGCGCTCGCGGCGAACTCGGACGAGACCGTGGCGCTGCAGCGGGAGGTCGAGGAGCGCCTGGTCGCCGGCGGCTTCTACGAGCCCGAGAAGCGGCCGTTCTGGCCGCACCTGACGATGGCGCGGGTGAGGCCCGAGGCGCCGGGGGGGAGGAAGCCCGCGCTGATCAGGACACAGCCGCATCCGCTACCCGAACATATGTTCCGGTTCTTCCGTCCGACTCGTCTGGTGCTCTTCAAGTCCCACCTGCGCCGGACCGGCGCAGAGTACGAGGCGATGGCCGAGTTGGAGCTTCCGACCGCCAACGAAGACCAATGACTGAGAGGTGACCGAGATGGCAGATCAGAAGCCCAACCTGAGAGACGCGAGCGAGAAGGAGGCGAAGGCGCGGGACCAGGCGCTGAACGCAGCCGTCACGCAGATCGAGAAGGAGTTCGGGCAGGGCGCCCTGATGAAGCTGGGCGACATGGGCGCGCTGAACGTGGAGTCGATCTCCACCGGCGCGCTGCCGCTTGACATCGCCCTCGGCGTCGGCGGGGTGCCGCGCGGGCGCATCGTCGAGATCTTCGGGCCGGAGTCCTCGGGAAAGACGACGCTCGTCTACCACATCATCGCCGAGGCCCAGGCGCGGGGAGGGGTCTGCGCCTTCGTCGACACCGAGCACGCGCTCGACCCCGTCTACGCGCGGAAGATCGGAGTCAACACCGACGAGCTGATGATCTCCCAGCCCGACTACGGCGAGCAGGCCCTGGAGATCGTCGACGTGCTGGTGCGTTCCGGCGCCGTCGACGTCGTCGCGGTGGACTCGGTGGCTGCGCTCACCCCGCGCGTGGAGCTCGAAGGCCAGATGGGCGACCAGCACGTCGGGCTGCAGGCGCGCCTGATGTCGCAGGCGCTGCGGAAGCTGGCCGGCAACTTGAACCGCGCCAACACGATCTGCCTGTTCACCAACCAGATCCGGGAGAAGATCGGCGTCATGTTCGGCTCACCCGAGACTCAGCCGGGTGGCCGGGCGCTGAAGTTCTATTCCTCGCAGCGGCTCGACATCCGCCGGATCGAGACCCTCAAGGAGGGCACCGAGGCCGTCGGCAACCGGGTCCGGGTGAAGGTGGTCAAGAACAAGGTGGCGCCGCCGTTCAAGCAGGCGGAGTTCGACATCGAGTACGGCGTCGGCATCTCCAAGGAGGGCGGCCTGATCGACATGGCCCTCGAACACGACCTGATCCAGAAGTCGGGTTCCTTCTTCTCCTATGGCGAGACGAGGCTCGGCCAGGGCCGCAACAACACCAAGGAGTTCCTGCGGGACAACCCGGAGCTGGGGGCAGAGCTCGAGCGGAAGGTCCACGAGAAGCTCGGGATCGGCGAGGACGCCGAGGCGACCAAGCCCGTCGAGGTCGTCAAGCCGGCCGACGAGGCGGAGGAGAAGCCGGCCGCGAAGGCCGAGAAGGCGACTGCCAAGCCGCAGAAGAAGGCCGCCTAGCTCGCTGAAGTGAGCGGGCGCGACGAGGATCCGTATGAGCTCGCCCTGCGGGCTCTGAGCTACAAGGAGCGCACCGAGTCGGAGCTGCGCGCCTGGCTCGCCGAGCGCGAGGTGGCGGAGGCCGAGATCGAGGAGGTGATCGCCCTGCTGAACGAGGCCGGGGCGATCGACGACGCCGACTTCGCCCGACGTTACGCCGAGGACAAGCGCCAGCTTGCCGGCTGGGGACCGGACCGCATCTCGACGGCGCTGCAGGGCCGGGGCGTCGCGCGGGAGCACATCGACGCCGCGCTCGGGCCAGACGACGAAGAAGCGCAGCTCGAGAGGGCCGTGAGGCTGCTCGGCGACCGCGCGCTGGGCTGCGAGTCGGAACGGGAGCGCGAGCGGGCGCTGAGGCTGCTCGTCAGGCGTGGATATCCCCTCGAGCTCGCCTACGAGGCGGTCCGCCGGGTCGAGCGCCTCGCCGACGCGGCGTGAGGCCCTCCGGGTAGGATCCGAGCGGGATGGACGGCAACTTCTTCTTCGTGGTCGGCGGCGTGCTGGTGCTCGCCGCGCTCGGGATCGCCTTCGTGGGGATTCGCGGCAGCGATTCCTTCCCTCCGAACCGGGCGGTGATGGCGGGCGTGATCGTCGTCTTCGCAGCCGTTGTCGGCACGACGATGGCCTTCGCGATCGTCAAGTCGAACGACGAGCAGAAGAAGCGCAACGAGAAGCTGGCTGCGGAGGAGGGGACCACCACGACCTCGCCCACCGGCCCGGTCACGGACCTCGCCGTCTCCTCGCCGTCCGATGGGGGCCTGGTGTTCCAGCCGAACGGGCTCACCGCCAAGCCGGGGAACGTGGACATCACCTACGACAACCCCTCGCAGACCGCGCACAGCATCGCGGTCGCCACGGCGAACGGCAATGTGCTCGGCCAGGTCCAGCCTTTCACCGCCGGAAAGCAGACGGTCAGCCTGAACAACCTCGCTCCCGGCAAGTACGTCTTCTATTGCACGGTTCCGGGTCACCGCGAGGCCGGGATGCAGGGCGACCTGACGGTCCTTCCGAGCAACACCAACGCCGGCCCTGCCGGCAACAACCCCTAGCTCGTTCGCCGTATAGCCAGCTTGGCTGGTGCTATACAGAAGCCATGATCGCCGAGATGGAGGCCCGGCGCCTCAGCGAGGCACACGCGGACTTCGAGCGCGCACGGAGCAGGGTCTGGGTGGAGCGGGTGCGCGTGGGGCTCGAGTACCGGCGGGCGATGCGCGGCATCGACGAGGAGATCACCCGCATCCGGCTGGTCAGGGACAGGCTGATCCGCCAGTCAGTGGCCGCGGGGGCGAGCTACCGCGAGGTGGCACGGGCGCTTGGCCTCTCCCACAGCCGCATCCAGCAGATCGTCAACTCCTCGTCGAAGTAGGGGAACCGCCGCTACATTGACCACGATGGAGCGCCGGTACCACGTCACCACCTTCGGCTGCCAGATGAACGAGCACGACTCCGAGCGGATGAAGGGGATGCTCGACTCCCTCGGGTACGTCGAGGCGGAGGATCGGGAGGGGGCGGACCTGATCCTCTTCAACACCTGCTCGATCCGCGAGTCGGCCGACAACAGGTTCATCGCCCACCTGGGCGAGGCGAAGAGGCTCAAGTCGGAGGACCCGGCGAGGGTCGTCGGCGTCGGCGGCTGCTGGGCCCAGTCGGTCAAGGACGAGGTCTTCCGCCGCTTTCCGTTCGTGGACGTCGCCTTCGGCCCGGGACAGGTCCACAGGCTGGCCGAGTTCCTCACCTCCGACTCGCTCACCGCCCAGGGCTACTTCGAGTTCGAGGACGTCACCGGGCATCTGCCGATGAAGCGCGCCCGCGAGTTCCAGGCCTGGGTGCAGATCTCGCAGGGCTGCAACTGCGTCTGCTCGTACTGCATCGTGCCGTCGGTCCGGGGCCGTGAGGTGAGCCGCGACCCTGGCGAGCTCATTGCGGAGATCGAGGGCCTCGCCGCAGACGGGGTCGGGGAGATCACGCTGCTGGGCCAGAACGTGAACAGCTTCGGGCGCGACCTGCCGAAGGACAGCCGGATCGCCTTCGCCGAGCTGCTCGCCCGGGTGGACGCGGTTCCTGGGGTGAACAGGATCCGCTACACGAGCCCGCACCCCAAGGACATGCGCGAGGACGTGATCCGGGCGCATGCCGAGCTCGACTCGCTCTGCGAGCACATCCACCTGCCCCTGCAGTCGGGCTCCTCGCCGGTGCTGAAGCGGATGCGCCGGACCTATGGCCGCGAGCGCTACATGGACCGCGTCGCGCTGATCCGCGAGCACGTGCCCGATTGTGCGATCACCACCGACATCATCGTCGGCTTCCCGGGCGAGACCGAGGCGGACTTCGAGCAGACCCTCGAGGTCGTCGACGAGGTCGGCTACGACGGCGCGTTCACCTTCATCTTCTCTCCACGGCGAGGCACCGAGGCGGCCGAGTTCGAGGACCAGCTGCCCCATCCGGTCAAGACCGAGCGCATGCAGCGCTTGGTGGAGCTGGTCCAGCGGCGCGCTCGCGAACGGGCGGAGCGCTTCGTCGGGCGCACGCTCGAGGTCCTTGTCGAGGGGCCGAGCCGCACGGATGCATCTCGCTTACGCGGCCGTACTCGCCACAACAAGACCGTCAACTTCGACGGCACGGCGGCCCCCGGCGAGCTCGTGGAGGTCGAGATCAGCGGCGCCACCTCGACCACCCTGAGCGGCTCGGAGCGGCTGCTGAGCCGCGCCGCTTGAGGGTCCTAGCGCTCTTCGGGCCAACCGCTGTCGGCAAGACGGGCGTCGCGCTGGCCGTCGCGGAACGTCTGCGGAAGCGCGGGGAGGACCCGGTCGCGGTCAATTGCGACTCGATCCAGGTCTACAGGGGCCTGGAGAAGCTGAGCGGCGCGGCGAACGCCGACGAGCGGTCGAGCCTGGAGCATCGGCTCCTCTCGTTCGTGGATCCCGGCGAGGAGTACAGCGCGGGGCGCTACGCCGAGGCGGCGCACCGCGAGATCGATGTCCTGATCGCGGAGGGCCGGCGCCCGATCGTCGTCGGGGGGACAGGCCTCTATCTGCGGGCGGCCCTGGCGGACCTGGACCTGAGGCCGCCCGTGCCCGGGGAGATACGCGATCAGGTGGAGCGCGAGATCGCCGCCCGCGGCCCGGAGGCACTGCACGGCGAGCTCGACCCGGACCTGGCCCGGAACGTCGATCCGAACGACCGCAAGCGGATCGCGCGCTTCACCGAGCTCGCCCGGGCCGGCGTAGAGGCCGCTCCCGAGGCGGAGCGACTGTGGACCGCGGAGCTCCGGCATCCCACCCTGCTGGTGGGGCTGACGATGGATCGCGACCGGCTCGCGGAGCGGATCGGAGGGCGGGTGGACGAGATGATCGACGCCGGGGCCGCGGAGGAGGCGCGGTCCGCCCTGGAGGCGGGGCCCTCACGCACGGCGCGCGCGGCCCTGGGCTTCGAGCAGCTCGTCTCGGACATCGATGGAGCGCCCTCGGCCGAGGCGATCGAGTCCATGAAGACGGCTCATCGCGCCTATGCCCGCCGCCAGCTCACCTGGATGCGCAGGATGGAGGGCGTGGAGCTGATCGACCGCACGGACCGGGATGATGGCGACGTGGCGGCGGAGATCATCCAAAGGCTCGGTCCGAGATGAAGTTCGAGAAGTGGACTGCGCTCGGCAACGACTACGTGATCATCGAGGCCGCGGCGCTGCCTTGGGAGCTGACATCGGAGCGGATCAAGCGGATCTGCGACAGGCCCTTCGGGGTCGGCTCGGACGGGATCCTGCTGCTGATCCCCGTCGAGGACCCGGCGTATGTCGCCGAGCTCCGGATCTTCAATCCCGACGGCTCCGAGGCCGAGCTGTCGGGAAACGGCGCGCGCCAGGCGGCTCTCTACCTCCGGCACAGGGGGTGGACCGACGCCGACGAGTTCGCGATCCTGACGAAGGCGGGCGAGATCAAGCCGACGATCCGCACCGAGCGCGATTGCACCATGGACCTGGGCCGCGCCCGGACGAGCTCCCCCGATTTCCCCTCGGGGGGAGAGGACGGCAAGGGCGAGCTCGAGGCCGGTGGGCGCACCTGGCGCTTTCAGCACGTCTCGATCGGCAACCCGCAGTGCGCGATCGCGGTCTCCGAGCGGGAGCTGGAGGAGCTGGACCTGTCGGTGCTGGGACCGGAGATCGAACACCACGAGCTCTTCCCCAACCGCACCAACGTCAGCTTCTACGAGGAGCGGGGGTCGCTGGTCCGCGCCCGGATCTTCGAGCGCGGCGTGGGGGAGACGCTGTCCTCGGGGACCGGTGCCAGCGGAGCGGCGGTGGCCGCCGTCCTGGGCGGCGGCGAGAGCCCGATGAGCGTGGCGCTCGATGGCGGGCAGCTTCAGGTCGAGGTCAGCGACGAGCTCGACGTGCGCCTGACCGGTTGGGCGGAGGAGGTGTACGCCGGGGAGTTCAGCGAGCGGTTCACCCAGGTGCTGGGAGAGGTCCGCTCTCAGGGCCTCTAGCCTTCCGCCTCGATGGCAGCGCCCACGAAGAAGAGAGGCCTGGCGGGGCCCTCCGATCGCCTCGAGGCGATCCCGCCGTACATGTTCGCCGAGCTCGAGCGCAAGATCGAGGCGAAGCGCGACGAGGGCATCGACGTGATCAGCCTGGGGATCGGCGATCCGGACACGCCCACCTTCCGCTACGTCGTGGAGGCGATGCGCGAGGCGGTCGGGGACCCGAGCACGCAGAAGTACCCGAGCAATCGCGGCCGTCCCGAGTTCCGGGATGCGTTCGCGGACTTCTACCTGCAGCGCTTCGGCGTCCCGATCGACCCGGTCACGGAGGTCATCCCGGCGATCGGCGCCAAGGAATGCATCTACAACCTCTGCTTCGCCTTCCTCGACCCAGGGGACGTCGCGCTCGCCTCGGACCCCGGCTATCCGGTCTACACCGGCGGCCCCGTCCTCGCCGGCGCCGAGGCGCTCCTGCTCCCGCTCCGCGCGGATCTCGGCTTCGCCCCGGATCTCGACTCGATCCCCGGGGAGAAGCTCGAGGCGGCCCGCCTGTTGTTCATCAACTACCCCAACAACCCCACCGGCGCCGTCGTTCCCGAGGGCTTCTTCGAGAGGGTGGTGGAGCTGGCCTCGCGCCACGAGATCCTGGTCGTCCACGACAACGCCTACTCGGAGACCACCTATGACGGGTACGTGGCACCGAGCTTCCTGGCGACGCCGGGGGCAAAGGACGTGGGCGTCGAGGTCTTCTCGCTCTCCAAGGGCTTCAACATGACCGGTTGGCGCTGCGCGGCGATCCTGGGAAACGCCGAGGCGATCAAGACCTACTGGCGCCTGAAGACCAACGTCGACTCGGGCCTGTACGAGGCGGTCCAGCTGGCCGGCGCCGTGGCCCTGCGGGGCGGGCGCAAGGAGATCGACGAGATGTGCCGGATCTATCAGCGTCGTCGCGACCTGGTGGTCGACGCGCTCCGGGACATCGGCGTCGAGGTGGAGACGCCGAAGGGCACGATCTACATCTGGGCCCCGGTGCCGGATGGGCACACCTCGAAGTCATTCGCGGAGCTGGTGCTCGAGGAGGCGGCCGTGGTCGTCTCGCCCGGATCGATGTACGGGCCGAGCGGCGAGGGGTTCTTCCGGATCTCGCTGACCACGCCGGACGAGCTGCTCGCCGAGGCGGTCCAGCGCCTGAAGACGCACCTCACCACCTGAGCGGCGCCTCGCCGGCCTGAAACCCGTACGGTGGTCAGGGCGGGATTCTCGACGGCGGGGGCGAATCGGCCTTTATCGGGGCCTCACCTAAAGGCGCCAGGCTGTCGCGCCGAACCTTCACCTGATGAGCGAAATCGGACTGATACTCGCATTGGGCTGCGCCCTGATCTCGGGCGTGGCGCTGCTCTGCAAGCACCGGGGCGCGGTCAACGCCCCGGATGTCGCGATGCGCAGCCCGTTGCGAAGCGCGTCCGCCCTGTTTCGCTCCCGATGGTGGGCGATCGGCTTCGGCCTGGCATTCCTTGCCTGGTGCCTGCACGTGGCGGCGCTCTCGATGGCCCCGCTGTCGCTGGTCCAGGCGGTCATCGCCGGAGGCCTGGCCGTGCTGGCCATCCCGGCCCGCCGCTGGTTCGGAATCGCGGTCTGCAGGCGCGAGATGGCAGGCATCGGCCTCTGTGCGGCCGGTCTGGGCTTCCTGGCCCTCACGGCCGGACACGCGCGTTCCGGAATCGGATTCGACCCGGTGACGATGCTGGGCTTCCAGTGCGGGATGTTGACTCTCGGCGGACTGCTCATGCTGACCTCGAGCCAGCGCGGGGCAACCGCCCAGAGCTCGGTGCTGATGGCCGTCGCTGCGGGCACGCTGCTCGGCGTCTCCGACGTCTCGCTCAAGGCGCTTGCGGAGCTCGTTCCCGCCCAGCCCCTCAGCCTGCTCAGCCCGTGGACCGTGACCGCCGTCCTCGGCGGGATCGGCGCTTTCCTCGCCCTCGGGCGTGGGCTGCAGATCGGCGAGCCGGTCGCCGTGATCGTCGCGTTCTCGGCGGGCGCCACCCTGGCGGCCATCGCGGGAGGCATCGTCGTCTTCGGCGACCCGATGGGCTCCGACGCCATGGCGGTCATCGGCCGCTCCCTGGCATTCGTCGCGGTGGTCGGGGCGGCCGCTCTGCTGCCGATGGTCCCGCGCGAGCCGGTCGCGGTGCCTCGGTCCGCCTAGCCTGAGGGAATGCGACGAGCCTACGCGGCGCTTCTGGCCGCGCTGATCCTCTTGTCGGCCACCGGCCCACCCGCTGCTGCCTCGCCGGCCGACCCACGCCTTGCTTCGGTTCACGACTGGGCTTTCGGGCTAGGCCTCGACGCCAACGATCCGGCCGTGCTCGATTCCCTCTCGCGATACGACCTCGTCGTCGTCGACGGGGAGCAGACCAGGCCGGCGAGCGTCGCTCGGCTTCGTGCGGGCGGCGCGGTGGTCCTCGGCTATCTGAGCGTGGGCACGATCGAGCCGTTTCGCTCCTGGTACCGGAGGCTGAAGCCGTACGCCCTGTCCGACCGGTTCAAGCAGTTCGGCGAGATCTACGCCGACGTCGACGCACGCGGATTCCGTCGTGTGATCTCCCGCCGGATAGCGCCGCGGCTATTGCGCAAGGGCTTCGACGGCCTCTTCCTGGACAACACCGACATGGTCGAGACCCACAAGCGCGAGCGACCCGGGATGAGGAGACTGGTCCGCTCGTTGTCGGCCCGCGTACACGGTGGCGCGGGCCTGTTGTTCGCGCAGAACGGGGAGGCCTCCATCGGTCCCCTGCTGCGCTTCTACGACGGCTGGAACCGCGAGGACGCGACCTGGACCTACAGCTTCAAGCGACGGCGATACGTGCACCAGCCGCCCGCGGAGGTCGCGGGCGCGCAGGCGGCGCTTCGGCGGATTGGCGCAGACGGGCTGCTGGTCACCGCAACGGACTACACGGCGGCGGGTGACGCGGCCGCGGCCCAGGAGGCGGTGGCGAATGCCTGCTCCGCGGGCGCCCTGCCCTTCGTGGGGGACATCGGCTTGACGCGGCTGCCGGCGGCGCCGCCCGCCTGCGGGTCGCCCTGAGCGGCGCCTAACATCTGATCAGTGCAGAGAAACCGCAACGGGCGGCAGTCCGAGAGTCATTACGGCAACGGCTCCGCAGGAATCGTCAACCCTCGCGCCCGCCAGCGCGCCATCGCGGTCGGCATCGTTCGCGAGGACGAGCACCGCGACGACCCCCTGGCGGAGCTGAAGGAGCTGCTTCGGACCGCCGGCGTCGCAACGGCGGGCGAGATGACGCAGGCACGCCCGCAGCCGGATCCCGACCGGTACCTCGGCCGCGGCAAGCTCACCGAGCTGAAGCGGGAGATCGCCGCGGCTGACGCCAACCTGGTCGCCGTCGACGACGAGCTGGTGCCGCGGCAGGAGCGCAACCTGGAGCAGGCGCTGGGCGTCCCGGTGATCGACCGCACCGCGGTGATTCTCGACATCTTCGCCGACCACGCCCACACCGCTGAGGGAAAGCTCCAGGTGGAGCTGGCGCAGCTCGAGTACAACCTCGCCCGCATGAGGGGGCTGTGGACCCATCTCGAGCGCCTCGGGGGCGGGATCGGCACCAGGGGCCCGGGCGAGTCCCAGATCGAGACGGATCGTCGCCTCGCGCGAGACCGGATCACGTCGCTGCGCCGGCGCCTCGAGCGGCTAGAGCGCAATCGCGCGGTGATGCGTGCCGAGCGCGAGCGGGCCGTGATGCCGACCGTCGCGCTCGCCGGGTACACCAACGCCGGCAAGTCGACCCTGCTGAACGCCCTGACGGGCGCCGGCGTCGGAGTGGGGGAGCGCCTTTTCCACACCCTCGACCCGACCACCAGAGCGTTCACGCACGATGGCCGGCGCATACTGCTCACCGACACCGTCGGCTTCATCCGCAAGCTGCCTCACGCTCTCGTGGAGGCCTTCAAGGCGACGCTCGAGGAGACCGTCCTGGCTGACCTGATCCTTCACGTCGTCGACGGCTCCGAGCCCGAGGAGGAGCGGAGGGACTCGATCTCCGCGGCGGACGCCGTCCTCGACGAGATCGGAGCCGGCACCTCACCGCGGCTGCTGGTGATGAACAAGGTCGACCTGCTCGATCCGGAGGCACGCCGCGAGCTCGCTCTCCGGCATCCCGGTGCGGCGCTCGTCTCCGCCGAGACCGGGGAGGGGCTCGATGAGCTGCGCTCCCGGATCGCGGGCGCGATCGGCCAGGGATTCACCGAAGTCGAGTTGCTCGTACCCTTTGGCGCCGGTGAGCGTCTTTCGGAGCTTCACGAGATTGCTGGGGACCTCGAGCGCGAGGATCGCGAGGACGGGGTTCTCGTTCGCGCGCGACTACCTGCCGCGCTCGCCGATCGGTTCTCCGATCTTTCGGTCAACGGACGAGGAAGTCGATCTCAAGACCGAGTTCGCACCGCCGGCGACTGAGACCGCGACGATCGGCGGTGACTCACTGGACGCGCTCGGGGGAGGCGTCCCGACGGAGTACGCCCCCACATTTCGAGAGATGGAGGAGCTCAGCTTCGTCAAGCTCAGCAACAAGGCGACGCTGCCGACCCGGGCCCACGACAACGACGCCGGTCTTGACCTCTATGCGGCAGAGGCCGCGCGCATCGTCCCCGGGGCCAGGGTCAGCGTCGGCACCGGCCTCGCGGTGGCGGTTCCGGACGACCTAGCGGGCCTGGTCCTGCCTCGCTCCGGTCTCGCGCTGAAGCACGGCGTGACCCTGGTCAACTCTCCGGGGTTGATCGACCCCGGCTACAGGGGCGAGTTGCGCGTGCTCCTGCTGAACACGGATCAGACGATGGACTTCCACTGCACGCCTGGGGACCGAATCGCGCAGCTGCTGCTCGTCCCGATCGCCACCGCCAGCCCGATGCAGGCCGACGCGCTCGACTCGTCGATCCGCGGCGGCGGCGGCTTCGGCTCGAGCGGGATCTAGCCGGGCGGCTGGCTGAAGGAAACCTGCGGGGCCTCGCGCTCTGCGGCATCGCCGATCTCGAAGAAGGGTTTGGCTGTGAAGCCGCCCTGGTTGGCGATGATCGAGCCGGGGAACTGCTGGATCCTGGTGTTGTAGCTCTGGACGTTCGAGTTGTAGATCCGGCGGGAGGCCTGGATCTCGTCCTCGAGCTCGGAGAGCTGGCGCTGAAGCTGCTGGAAGTTCTCGGTCGCGCGAAGCTCCGGATACTGCTCGGCCACGACGCGCAGGCCGCCCAGTGCCTGGGTGAGCTGGGTCTCCGCCTTGCCTGCCTCCTCCGGGCCGCTGGCCTGCATCGCCGCGGCGCGGGCCTGGGTGACCTTCTCGAAGGTCGACTTCTCGTGCGAGGCGTAGCCCTTGACCGACTCGACCAGGTTCGGCACCAGGTCGTGCCGGCGCTTGAGCTGCACGTCGATGCCGCTCCAGGCCTCGTCGCACTGGTTCCGCAGGCGGATGATGCCGTTACGGGCCAGGATGTAGATCAGGCCGGCGAGCAGCAGCAGCGCGACAATGATGATCACGATCACCATGCGCTGATCCTATCCCGTTGACGCTGCGTGCAGGGCCGAAGCATGAGCATCGGCCTCCAGCGCGTCATCCAGCGGCTCGAGCTGGGGAAGGACGCCCGTCCGGCGCTCGATGGCGAGGGCGATGAGGCGGTCGGCCAGCCAGGCGTTCTTGGGAAGGAGCGGACCGTGCAGGTAGGTGCCGATCAGGTTGAGCCGCTTGACGCCCTCGTGGCCATCACGGTCGTTGTTGCCGTGGCCGTGGAGAACGCGGCCCAGCGGCTCGGCGTCCGGGCCGAGGTGGGTTCGCCCGCCGTGGTTCTCGAAGCCCGCGAGCACGCTCGGTCGCTCACCCAGCTCCACCTCGATCGATACGTTGCCGATCAGCCGCGGACCGGGCTCTCGGACGGTCTCGAGGTCGGCGATTCCCAGGCCGGGAATGGACTGCTCGGCGAGCTCGTAGCGATGGCCGAGGAGCTGGTAACCGCCGCAGACGGCCAGCAGGGCGGCGCCGTCCTCGACCGCCGAGGCGATCGCGTCGCGCTTGTTGCGCAGCATGTCCTCGGCCACGAGGACCTGGTCGCGGTCCTGGCCGCCACCGATGTAGATCAGATCGTGGTCAGCCGGATCGAACCCGTCGCCCGGCCCGGCCGCCGCGTAACGGAAGGGGATGCCGCGCCACTCGGCGCGCCGCTGAAGGAAGAGGAGGTTGCCGCGATCCGCGTAGATGTTCATCTGCTCCGGGTAGAGCGCGAGCAGCCGCAGCTCCGGCGCGCCCGGGCTCATTGTGGGACCTCCATGAGGACGAGCGTGGAGTCGGCCTCGTTCTCCCCGGAGCTGATCTGGCGCCTGCCGGCCGCGCGGAATCCGGCGTCCGCGCCCTCGCGCTCGAGCACCTCAGGGCTGACCCGGTAGAGGATCTCGTCGTGGATGGCGCGCTCCATCCGGCCCTCCGGCGAGACGCGCTCGCGCAGGCGCCTCACGGTCAGGGACCGCTCGCCGACCTGGACCCAGAGGGGCTCGCTCGAGTACACCCAGCCCTCCAGCTCGCGCATGTCGGGCAGGATTTGAGCCGAGGCGGTGCCGGAGCTCAGCATGGTCGACTCGTCGACGAGCGTCAGGGCGAGCGTGCCGCCGGGTGCCATCAGCTCCCGCAGCCGGGCCAGCAGTGGGGGGCGATCGGGGGCATCGAGGACCTGGATCACGTGCAGCGGGCCGATCGCGAGCCTGGGCCGCGCCGGCAGCCGGAGCCCCGCGGGGGAGGCGAGATCGCCGCTGACCACCGAGAGCGAGACGCCGCGATCGGCGGCCAGGCGCTCGAGCTCGTCGGCGAGATCGGGTTCACGCTCCACCGCGATCACCTCGTGCCCGTGGCCGGCAAGGTGGAGCGCGACGCGGCCGGCACCCGCGCCGAGCTCGACGATCGGGCCGCCGACGGCCTCGGCCAGCTCAACCCAGACGGGCAGGTCGGCGCCATAGGAGCCGAACTCGACCTCCTGCCAGATCGCCGGGGCCGTCATTGCCAGTAGTCCGCCGCGAGCCCGCGCTGCGCGAGCAGGGTCCGCAGCTCGAGCAGTGCGGTGTACGTGGGGAGGGCGAAGAGCCGCTCCGGGGCGGCTGAGACCGCGGCGTCGACGGACGCCTCGATGGGCGCCATGACCTCAATCGCATCCTGCGGCCAGCCCGCGTACTTGAGGCGGAGCGCCATCTCGGGGGCCCGTGTGCCCGCGCAGATCACCCGACGCACTCCATTCGACAGCAGCTCGAAATCGGCGTCCCAGATCCAGGAGACGTCCCGGCCGTCGGCGATGCGGTCGTTGAGCGCCAGCCAGAGGTCGATCCCTCCGTTCGACGATTCGAGCGCGAGGGTGCGGAGCACCTCGTTCGCTCCGGCCGGATTCTTGATCAGCAGGATCGACACGGGCTTGCCCGAGACCTCGATCGTCTCGACCCGGCCGAAGACCGCGTGCATCGATTCGAGGCCCTGGCGCACCTGCTGGAGCGGGATGCCCGAGCGAAGTCCCGCGGCGATCGCGGCCAGCGCGTTGTAGACGTTGTAGAGGCCGGGTAGGGGGAGCTCCAGCTCGAGCTCGCCCTCGGGCGTGGTGACTCGCACGCTCGAGCCGGAGATGCCGTGCAGCTCGATCTTCGTCGCCGCGATGTCGGGCGCCGGTCGGTCGGCGTGGCAGTTGGGGCAGATGTAGTGGCCCAGGTGCCCTACGAAGGCGCGCTCGTAGGAGTAGGGCGCCCCGCAGCGCCGGCAGTGCTTCGCATCATGTGCGTGCTGGAGCTCCGGAAGGGCCTGGGTCGTGTCCTCGATCCCGAAGTAGGTGACTCCCGGGCGGCGGCGAAGCTCGCGGTCCCTGCCGAGGTCCGCGATCAAGGGGTCGTCGGCATTGAGGGCGAACTCGCAAGATCCCTCGAGCTCGGCCACGAGGACCGCCCACTCGTCCGCCAGCCGCTCGAGCTCGCCGTAGCGGTCGAGCTGGTCACGGAAGAGATTGCCCAGCACCAGCAGGCGTGGGCGCAGGCGAGGAGCCACGCGAGGGAGCCAGGCCTCGTCGAGCTCGAAGAGGCCCTCGTCGCCTGACTGCTCGAGCAGAGCCGTCGCCACGCCCCAGTGCATGTTGGAGCCCGCCCGGTTGTGGATCGGCTTGCGCCCGGCGGCGTGCAGGATCCCGGCGATCATGCCCGCGGTGGTGGTCTTGCCGTTGGTCGAGCTGACGACGATCGAGCCGCGGCCGAGTTGCGCCGCGAGCCGGTCGATCGCGTCCGGCGCCATCCGGACGAGCATGCGTCCGGGCAGCGTCGTGCCGCCGCCTCGCCCGCTGGCGCGGCTCAGGCTCCCGACTGCCTTGGCGAGGCCGCGCTTGGCGGCGAACAGGGCGCTCATGGCGCCAGCAGGTTAGGGGCTGCCCCGCCTCAGGCCGGGGGCCCGCCCAGGGCTCCCGCGGGCGCGATCACCTTGAGGGCGCGCGGCAGCAGGCGGATCGTCGCGGGCAGGTCGGCGAGGTGCTCGCCGTCGGCGTAGATCGCGAAGTCCTCATCGGCGCTCACCTCGACCTCGGCTCCGCGCAGGACGGTGATCTCCTCGTTCTCGATCTGGGTGCCCTTGAACACCTGGGGCAGGCTCTTGAGGAAGCGGAGCTTTCCGGTGTGTGCGGTGAGCACCACGTCGAGCAGGCCGTCATCGAGCTCGGCGTTCGGCGCCACGAACATGCCGCCGCCGTAGGCGCGGCTGTTGGCGACCGCGACCGAGTATCCGAAGCACTCGGTCCGCTCGCCGTCCACCGTGACGGTGAATCTGTGCGGCTTCCAGGCGGCCAGGGTGCGGAGGGCGGCGTAGGCGTAGACGAGGTTGCCCTTGACGAAGCGGGCCTCATTGGCGATCCGGTTCGCCACCGAGTCGAAACCGAACGAGGCGATGCAGAGGAAGCGCCTGTCGTTGACCACGCCCACGTCGATCTCGCGCGCGTGGCCGTCGGCGAGGACGGAGACCGCGCCGGCCGGCTGGTTCGGGATACGCAGCACGCGGCCCAGATCGTTGCCGCGACCGCCTGGGAGGATCCCCATCGGTGTCCCGGTCCCGGCGAGTGCGCCGCCGACCTGCCCGACCAGGCCGTCGCCGCTCATCACCACGGGGATCTCGCCGTCGTCGGATGCCTGGCGGGCCTCGCCGACGCCGTGCTCGAGGCTCTCGGTGCGCACGACCCGGTAGCGGACGTCGCGGCGCTCGAGCTCACGCTCTACCTCGGGCAGGAGCTTCAGGGTCCGTCCGCCCGCGGAGTGCGGGTTGACGAGCAGCAGGTGGCGACTCGGCTCGCTGATCCGGTGAATCTAGTTGCGGCGGCCCTCAGGCGGGGCGGCGGGCGATGAAGTAGGTGCCCTCAGCGGCCTCACCGCTCTCCGCCTCCTCGAGCCCGGCCTTCCGGAATCCGCGCGTGAGCACGGCATCGGGCGTGTAGAAGGGCGTCTGAGGCCCCCAGCTGGCGGCGATGACCGCGTGGCCGCCGGGACGCAGGACGCGCGCGATCTCGGCGAAGAACGGCGGCATGTTGAGCTGGGCGACGAGGTCGAACGAATCGTCTTCGAAGGGCAGACGCGCTGCGTCGGCGACCTTGAACGCGACCCGTCCCTCCGGGTCCAGGCCGATTCGGGCCTGGGCCCTGCGGATCATCTCGCCGGAGATGTCGACGCCTCGCACCCGGGCGTGGGGGAACTCACGCGCGATCAGCAGGGCGCCGTCGCCGAGCCCGGTGCCGATGTCCAGCGCGCGCTCGGGCTCCGGGCGCACGTGCAGCAGGGCGGCAGCCAGCGGCGCCAGGTGGGCGGGGGAGCCCGCTGTCGTGCGCTCCCCCCAGCTCTGGGCGTTGCGGTCGAAGAAGCTCCGCATCGGCGCGCGGATCAGGGGCCAGCTCGCCGGGAACCTGGCGACGAGGGCGTTCAGGGCGCGCCCGATCACGAATCGAGCCTGCATGCCGCGATCATCGCAGGGACCGGGAGTAGGCTTGGGCGCCTTGAGCGTGGGGCGGACAGCGATCGCGGCCTCGCTGTCGCTTGTCGCGATGGCGGGATGCGGCGGCGGGGGAGGGCAGAGCACGAGCGTGGCCCTGCCCGCCGGCTGCGGCCAGGTCTCTGCGCCGGCCCCGAAGCAGGTCCATCTGACCCGGCCGACGGAGACCCTTCACGGCCAGGCAACGGCGACCGTCGAGACGAGCTGTGGGAGCTTCGAGATCGCGCTCGATGTGGCACGGGCGCCGAAGACCACAGCCTCCTTTGCCTATCTTGCTCGCCAGGGTGCCTACGACGACACGCTCTTCCACCGAATCGTGCCGGGCTTCGTGGTCCAAGGCGGCGACCCGACGGGAACCGGCGCCGGCGGTCCCGGATACTTCGTCGATGAGCCGCCGCCGGAGGATCTCTCCTATACACGCGGGACCGTCGCAATGGCAAAGAGCCAGGTCGAGCCGCCCGGACGCTCCGGGAGCCAGTTCTTCGTGGTGACCGAGGCCGATGCCGGCCTGACGCCGGACTACGCGCTGCTCGGCCGCGTGACGAGCGGCTTCGACGTCGTGCAGCGGATCGAGCAGCTCGGCACGCCTAGCGGCAAGCCGAAGGCGCCGGTGGCCATCCGGCGCGTCACGATCCAGGGCGGCTGATGGCGAAGCTCCGCGTCGGGGATCAGGCACCGGAGTTCGAGCTCGAGGGCACCAGCGCTCACGGCTCGCAGACCTATCGCCTACGGGACTTCCGCGGCACCGGCGCGATCCTGGCCTTCTATCCGGGCGATTTCACGCCCGTCTGCACGAGGCAGTTCTGCTCATACCGCGACGACGGCGATCGGCTCGAGGCGCTCGGCGTCCCGATGGTCGGGATCTCGCCGCAGTCCGTCGAATCGCACGAGCGCTTCGCGGACCGGCACGGCCTGACGGTGCCGCTGCTCTCGGACCCGGGCAAGCGGGTGGCACGCTCGTATGGCGTCCTCGGGCCCGCCGGCTTCATCCGCCGCGCCGTCTTCCTGCTCGACGGCGCGGGCGTCCTGCGGTACCGGCACGTCGCCCTCTTCGGACTGCGCTACCAGGACGTCGGGGACCTGGAGCGGGCGGTCTCTCAGCTCAACTGACCGTGGCCTCCGAGCGCCTGGAGCCGAGTCCCTTCGAAGTGTCGTCCTCGGGCGTCGAGCTCTCCGGCGAGGAGGTGGGGGAGGGGGGCCCGGTCATCCTCCTGCACGGGCTGACCGCGACCCGGCGATACGTCCTCCACGGGTCGGTTGCGCTGGCGCGCCGCGGGTATCGGCTGGTCTCCTACGACGCTCGCGGCCACGGGGAGTCCTCTTCGGCGCCCGAGGGGGAGGGATATGGCTACGAGGCGCTCACAGCCGATCTGCGGGAGGTGCTGGCCGAGCGATGCGATGAAGCTCGACCGGTCCTCGTCGGGCATTCGATGGGATGTCACACCGCGGTCGCTCACGCTCTCGATCACGCCGACGAGGTTGGGGCGCTCGTCCTGGCTGGGCCCGTGGTACTCGGCCTTCCGGCAACCGACGAGAGACTCGCGTACTGGGATCGTCTCGCCGATGGACTCGAGCGGGGTGGCCTCGACGGCTTCATGGAGGCGTATGAGGCGTCTCTCGAAGCAGCCCCGGACTGGACGGAGACCGCGCTGCGGATCACCCGCGAGCGAATGCGGCTGCACCGTCACCCGGAGGCGGTCGCGCATGCGCTTCGAGAGGTCCCGCGCTCCCTTCCCTTCGATGGCCTCGAGGAGCTGGAGACGCTCGACGTGCCGGCGCTGGTGGTTGCCAGCTACGACGAGGCCGATCCCGGCCACCCGTACGCGATCGCCGAGGCCTGGGCCGAGCGCCTGCCAGCGGGCCGGCTGGTCAGCGAGGAGCCGGGCAAGTCACCCCTGGCGTGGCAGGGAGGCAGGCTGTCACGGGTGATCGGCGATTTCCTTGACGAGCCGGTGGTGCGGGAGCGGCTCGGCTAGGGACGCTCCTCGTATATTGGAGGCATGGGAGAGGACGACGGCTATCCGATCCACTACGCGGCCGTGACGCGCGGCACGCCCGTCTACGCGTCGGACGGGCAGCAGGTGGGCGTCGTCGACGAGATGGTCGACAACTACCGGGAGAGGATCCTGGACGGCTTCGTGATCGAGACCACCGCCGGTGACCTGCGCTTCGTCGACGCGCCGGAGGTCGCCCGCACCGCCGAGCGGGCGGTCCGTCTCACGATCGATTCCGCCGCGTGCGCCCAGCTGCCGCCACCCGAGAAGGGCGCGCCCGAGTTCAGCCCCCGCCGCAGCGGCCGCCTGGGCAAGCTGCTCGGCGGCAACTGGCGCCGCCGTTAGACGCCCAGGCTCTTCTTGAGGCGATCGGCGTTGCGGAGGGCATACCCCTCCCAGTCGTTGTTGAAGTAGGCGTAGACCTCGGTCTTGCGCCGCCACTGGGAGATGCGGCGCGCCCAGGTGTCGATCTCGGCGCCCGAGTAGTTGCCGCCTCGGCCGCGGTTGCCGCGGTGAAAGCGGATGTAGGTCCAGCCGGCGGTTCGCTCGTGCGTCTGGAACGGGCGGCTCGGATCGTCCCCGATCACGAGCGCGACGCCGTGGTCGCGCAGCAGAGCGTAGACCTCGCTCGCGAACCAGCTTGGATGACGGAACTCGAACGCATGCCGGCCTTCGGGCAGCGCCGCGAGGGCGCCGGAGAGCCGCTCGTCGTCGCGCTGGAAGTTCTCGGGCAGCTGCCAGAGGGTGGGCCCGAGCTTCTCGCTCTCGGCCAGAGCCTCGAGCGGCTCGTAGAAGCGCTTGACGTAGCGGTCGGCGATCTTCAGGCGCTTCACGTGGGTCAGGTAGCGGCTCGCCTTGACGGCGAAGACGAAGCCCGGAGGGCTCTGCTCGGCCCAGCTCTCGACCCCCCTGGGGGAGGCCAGCCGGTAGAAGGTGCTGTTCACCTCGACGGTGTCGTAGCGCTCCGCGTAGCGGGCGAGCCAGCGCCGCTGCGGCAACCCCTTCGGGTAGAGGCGCTCGCGCCAGTGAGGGTAGGCCCAGCCGGAGCAGCCGATGTGAACGGGCCGGCCTGTCAGCGGACGCCGTTTCGATGCAGCACCAGGACGGCGATGTCGTCGCGCGGCTCCCCGCCGTGGCGCTTGATCGCGGCCTGGGCGAGGCGCTCGGCGATTTCGTCCGCGCTCCTGCCGGCGGATTTGCCGACCTCCTTGGCAAGCCATTCCGGATCGTCGCCGTTGCTCCGGTCGCGGACGTCGAGCACCCCGTCCGTGTAGAGGATCAGCGCATCGCCGACCGCGAGGGCGGCATCCGTGTCGGCCAGGACGGGGGAGGGGAGCGCGCCCAGCAGGGTCCCGGGCTCGCCGACCGAGTCGACCCGGCCATCCTTGCGGAGGATTAGCGGAAGCGGATGTCCGCCGAGGGCGACGGTGAGATGCGCGAGGTCACGGCCGTTGGACGGCGCCTGGATGCGGGCCAGCGCTGCGGTGCAGAAGCGGAAGTCGGAGCGCTCGGAGCTGATCGAGTCGTGCAGCGTCCGCAGGACCTCGCTGGGCGCGCTGTCAGGTGAGGATGCCGTCCGGACGGTGTACCGGGCGAGGGCCGTCAGCGAGGCCGCCTCGGGGCCCTTCCCGCAGACGTCGCCGATCACGGCGGTCCAACTCCCGGAGCCGCTGCGGAAGACGTCGTAGAAGTCCCCGCCGACCTCATATGCCTCGCCGGCGGCGAGGAACCGCGAGGAGGCCTCGAAGCCGCTGATCTCGGGCAGCGACCGCGGCAGGAGGCTGTGCTGGAGGACCGACGCGATGTGGGACTGCTGCTCGTGCAGCCGGGCGTTGTCGAGGGCCAGCCCTGCCCGGTCGGCGAGTCGCTTCGCCGTGCGCTGGGCCGTCTCGTCGAAGGCCTTCGTGGGGCGCATGATCCACAGCGTCAGGGCGCCCAGCACGGAGCCGCGCGCCCCGAGCGGGAGCACGATGCACAACTTGAAGCGGTGCCTGCGGAGCAAGTCCCGCTCGTTCTCGCGGGTGGTTATCTCATCGATCTCCTCGTCGGTGAGCTGATCGAGGTTCGCGGCGCGACCGGTACGGATCACCTCGGCGACGGGATGGGGACCGTGGGGATCGATCGGGGTGGTGGCGCGAAGGCCGGCGAACAGGTCGGCGACCTCCGTGCCGCTGCCACTGGCCGCAACCCGCTCGATCGATCCGTCGGCGGCGAGCATGTCGACCATCGCCACGTCGCCGAGGCTGGGCACGGCGAGCTCGGCCAGATGCTCGGCGCGCTGCCTGCGGTCGAGCGCGTCCTCCATCAGGGCACCCGCCTCCGCGAGCAGCTCGGAGGCGGCCTGCTCGCGATTCAGGTTGACGCGCAGGCTGGCGACCCAGAGGCCCGCCAGGTCTCCGGCGATCACCGTCACCACGGCGATCAGGTACTGGGCGGTGCTGACGTCCTGGTGCCAGAGGATCGAGAGGACGGCGAGAACCAGGCAGAACGAGCCGACGACCGCCGTCTCGGGCAGCGACGCGCTCATCGCCGCGATCACCGGTGGGATCGCCAGCAGGCCGATCAGGACCGCATCGGGACCGACCAGGCCGTCGAGGACGGCGATCGCACCCGCCACGAGCATCGCGATGAGCACCGGGCCTGAGAGCTCATGCAGGCTCGCCAAGGTCGGAGGCGGACTGGTCAGCTCCCGATCCCTGAGAGGCATGCGCTAATCGTAATTCCGTATCGCGAGAAATCGGTAAAACCTCGCAAATGGATTCCGAGCCGCCAACGGAGGGATGGGATGCGATCCGGCGGACCCGGCTCGCCGCCGAGCGCACGGAGCTCGCCTGGTGGCGAACGGCGCTCACCTCGATCGCCGTCGCAGTCGGCGTGGGCCGCGTCGTCCCCGAGCTGAGCGGCACGACGACCGAGTGGCCCTATGTCGTCGTCGGAATCGGCTGGGCGCTCTACTCGGTGTCCCTGTTCGGCTACGGCTCGATCAGGTCGCGCAGGGTGGAGCGGGCGGTGGATCGCGGAGAGATGATCCAGAGCTCGCGGATCGAGTCTCGCTGGCTGATGTCGGCCGGGGTCATCCTCTGTTTGGCGACCGTCGGCCTGATCGCAGCATCGGCGTGAGTGGGAACCGGCTGCCAGGCCGATAAGCAGGGCATCGTTATGTCAACTTGGCGGCGTGGGGATCGAGTGCGGGGGAGCGGCACCGCACGATGCGGACGCCCTCGCGCTGGTTGCGGCGGGCGGTGCCGAGGTCGATGCGCGGCAGGCGTACGAGGTCCGAGGCCCCAAACTCGGGACGCCAGGCATGAATCACGAACGGCGACATCCTGGTGGCGTTCGCCGGCAATCGGGCCGTCGGAGTCCTGGAAGGATTCCAGAACCGCGCACGGGAGCACGGCTTGGCGCTGGTCCGCCTGAACACGCACGACCGGCTGGGAGAGGCGAAGCGCTTGTGGACGAGGGCCGGATACCGCGAGATCCCGGACTACAACCCGAACCCGAGGGCGAACCGCCGGTTCCAGAAGCTCCTCGGCTGAGTTTCCATAACTCCCGTTCCCGTGCATTCCCTACGCACGGGTGCGACCCCGTCCGGTCAACCGTGTGGAATCGAAGGCGATGAGGCAATCCCCCACACATCTGCCGTGGCGGGTGCTTTCGGCGATGGTGACGGCCGGCACCTCGTGCGTCGCCTGCGGATCCCGCGACGACCTGGTCGCGCACCACAAGATGCCGCGGCGCTACGGGGGCCTCGACGTGATCGAGAACCTCGAGCCGGTCTGCCGCAGCTGTCATCCGAGGGTCGAGCACGAGGCTGTTGCCCAAGCCAAGCTCGAGTGGGAGAGGCCCGACTGGCCCGGCCCGGCTCGTTCCCGGCGTGCGCCGTCTCGCCTCATCCGGCCCTACTGAGGCCCGCCCCCCAGGCAGTCAGGATCGAAGTCCTGACGGCGCTCAATCCACCCGCTCGATCGCGGGTGACTCACGCCGGTCGATGAGGTCCAGCGCCGCCTGCTCGATCGGTCCCTGAACCTCGGGCCAGTCGGCGGGATCCTCGGGCAGCCGTTCGAAGACCCCGCCGACGGTCAGGCCGCCGTCGAAGCGGTCGAAGATCCGGGGATCGATGTAGGAGGCCCGGCAGACCGCCGGGGTGTTGCCGAGGTATCGGGCCACCTCCTTGACGGCGTCGCGTTGCGCCCGCGCCCGGCCGCCCTTCGTGCTCAGGTCCCGCTGACGCGCCGAGGCCGCCAGGACGACCGCGGCAAGCACCGTTGCGTTCCAGGTCCTGAAGTCCTTGGCGCTATGGCGCTCCCCGATCGCCCCCTTGATGTAGTCGTTGATGTCCTCGGAGCGCACGTCACGCCACCCATGGCCATCGCGATACGCGAGCAGCTCATGGCCTCCCCCGCGGCGCTTGCGCAGGGTCCCGACAAGACCAGCGATGGTCCGATCGCCGACGACCTGCACGCGGCGCTTCCCGCCCTTCGCCTCGTAGTCGAAGACGACCCTGTCGCCCTCGACTTCGACGTGGCGCTTGCGCATCGTCGCCAGGCCATAGGTCTCGTTCTCCTCCGCATAGCTCTCGGAGCCGATCCGAAAGAAGCCCCGGTCCAGTAGCCGGACCGAGCAGGCGAGCACTCTCTCTCGCGAGATGCGGCGCTTGCGCAGATCGCGCTCGACCTGGTCACGGAGCTTCGGCAGTGCCCGCGCGAACTCCACCATCGCCTCGAACTTCTCACGGTCCCTCCGCTCGCGCCAGCGGTCGTGGTAGCGGTACTGCTTCCGCCCGCGCGCGTCGGTTCCGGTGGCCTGGATGTGCCCGAGTGGGTCGGAACAGATCCAGACGTCCTCCCAGCCCGGCGGGATCGCGAGCGCTCCGATGCGCTCGATCGTGTCCTGGTCGTCAATCCGCTCGCCGTCCTCGTCGACGTATTCGAAGCCCCTCCCCCGCTTCCGGCGGATGATGCCCGGCGCCGCGCAGTCGCTCCGTCTCAGGCGGGGCATGCGCCGTCAATACCCGCCGCGAGCGATAGTTAGCCCGTGGCGATCGTCGTCGGCACCTCGAGCTGGTCGGATCCCGGATTCGTGGAGCACTGGTACCCGAAGGGCCTCGCGACGAAGGACCGCCTCGACTTCTACGCCGAGCGCTTCGACGCGGTGGAGCTCAACTCGAGCTTCTATGCGATCCCCGCGACGTCGACGGTCGAGGGCTGGGCGAAGCGGACGCCCGCGGGGTTCCAGTTCGACGTCAAGCTGCACAAGCTGATGTCGCACCACGCGGCCCAGCTCAAGGAGCTGCCGCCCGACCTGCGGGATGAGGCCGAGACGAACGAGCGCGGGCGCGTTCTCCTCGATCAGGCGCTGCTCGACGAGATGGTGCGCCGGACGGCCGAGGCGATGAAGCCACTGGCGGACGCCGGCAAGCTCTCCTCCTACCTGCTCCAGCTGACGCCGGCCTTCGATCCTCGCGAGAACGACCTGGACGAGCTCGCCCCAGTCATCGACGGGCTCCACCCCACCCCGGTCGCGGTCGAGTTCCGGCGGCGAAGCTGGGCGTCGTCGAAGCGGTTCGAGAAGGTGCTCGACTGGCTCTCGGCGCATGAGGCGGTCTTCGTCTGCGTCGACACCCCTCCGGGCGACCACGTCCCGATCTTCCCGCCGATCGACGCCGTCACCCGGGACTCGCTGGCCTACATGCGAGCCCACGGGCGCAACACCGAGGGCTACCTCCATGGCCGGAGCGTCGCGGAGCGCTTCGACTACGACTACCCGAAGGAGGAGCTGGAGGAGATCGCGGGCCGCGCGAAGGAGCTCGACTCCGAGGCCGAGCAGGTGCACGTGATGTTCAACAACAACGCCCGTGAGCTGGCACCGAAGGCGGCACGCGCCCTGCGCGGAATCCTGGGTCAGGACCCCGGTCCGGAGCCCTAGACGGTCCCCCGGTTGTGCGTTCCATTCAGCACGGGCCCAGGGACCCCTGGGCGACTCACGGCGCCAACCTACCCGACTTCTAGCCGGCGAGGCAACGGCGCACCGCGCTTCGATCCGCCGCGGCTCCCGGACGGCCGAACACGGCGACGACGTTCCGCGCGGAGATGACCCGGTCGGCCGTCTCGGCCCTCGGACGCCCGAGGCTCTGCAGGGAGCTGCGGACATCCGCCGCCGCTGCGCTCGCCTGGCCTGCGCTGCGCTGAACGACCACGTCGATTGGGATGCCGTTCGCCGTGAAGGCCGTGAAGTCCGGGGCAAACAGAGGCGCGTAACCCTTGGATCCGGCCGGTGCTGCTCCGGACGGCGCTAGCCGGATGTTGGCATTTGCGAGGCATTCCTTGACGCCGGTCTCGCTGAGGAGGCTGCTATTTACGCCACCGCCGCATCCGCCCAACAGCGAGGCAAAACCGATCCAGGCGAGCGCGCCGAGGCGTCGGTTCACGCAGGAAACGTACCGTCAGGTGCAGCCGGCAAGCCGTGATTTGTACGGAGAGGATCTGCGGCTCGGCCCGGATGTTGCCCTATAGGCCCGTCCCTAGGGTTCGGCCTGCATCCGGATCCCCCGGCCAACGGCACCCGTTTTAGGCGTCCAGCACGTTGGCCAACCCGGCGAGGCGGCCTTCATCCCCCTGGGGTCGCCTCGCCGGTCCTTTTTTCGGTGCCCATCGACGCCTGGGAGCACGTGTGCGGGCGAGGCGTCCGCCAGAATCTCACTATGAGCAGCGATCCAGCGGCCGGCGTTGGGATCCTGACCGCCTTCGCCGCGGGGATCGTCTCGTTCCTCTCCCCCTGCGTCCTGCCTCTGGTCCCGGGCTATCTCTCCGCCGTGACCGGCCTGGCCGCGGCCGACCTGGAGCAGGCGAACTGGCGACGGGTGATCGTTCCCAGCCTCCTGTTCGTGTCCAGCTTCTCGGTGATCTTCATCCTGCTCGGCCTCGGCGCGACCGGGATCGGCAGCGCGCTTCAGCAGCACCAGCTGCTGCTCGACAAGATCGCGGCCTGGCTGATCATCGCCATGGGGCTGTTCTTCATCAGCGCCCTGTTCATCCCGCAGCTCAATCGCGAGTGGCATGTCGAGGGGCTGCTGGAGCGGGCCGGGACCGGCGGGCCTCTTGTCGCCGGCGCGGCTTTCGGGCTCGCGTGGACCCCGTGCATTGGGCCCACCCTGGCCGCGATCCTCGGCGCTGCCGCTCTATCCGGCTCGGCCCTCCACGGAGCCTTCCTGCTGGCCGTCTACTCCGCCGGCCTCGCGATCCCGTTCCTGCTGACGTCGGTGGCGTTCAGCCGGATGACGACCGCCTTCGCCGTCGTCAAGCGCCACTACCCGCTGATCATGGCGATCGGCGGCGTGATCCTGGTGGCGTTCGGCGTCGCGATCCTGACCGGCTGGTTCGACACGTTCAACCGCTGGGCCCAGGACCTCCTCAACAGCCTCGGGATCAACTTCTCGGCCAACGTCTGAGCACACTGGCTGGCTGGCCAGTCACCTGACTACACTCCCTGCCGCCAATGTCCGCCAAGCCCACCACGTGTGTGATCGGCGCCGGGATCAGCGGCCTGACCACCGGCAAGGCCTTCTCCGACTGGGGCCTCCCCTACACCTGCTTCGAGGCCAGCGACGACATCGGGGGGAACTGGTATTTCGGCAACCCGAACGGCCGCTCCTCGGCGTACCAGTCGCTCCACATCGACACGTCGCGCGACGGGGTCTCGTTCCGCGACATGCCGATGGGCCCCGACGAATACCCGGACTATCCCCACCACACGCAGATCCTCGGCTACCTCAACCGCTATGCGGAGGCCTTCTCGCTGCGCGATCAGATCCGGTTCTCCACGCCCGTGGAGCACGCCGAGCGCAGGCCCAACGGTGGCTGGTCGATCCAGCTCGGCGACGGCTCCACCGAGGAGTTCGACTTCCTCGTGGTCGGCAACGGCCATCACTGGGACCCGCGCCTCCCCGACTTCCCCGGCAGCTTCGACGGCCAGACGATCCACTCGCACCACTACATCGACCCGCAGACGCCGCTGAACATGGCCGGCAAGCGGGTCCTCGTCGTCGGGATCGGCAACAGCGCCGTGGACATCGTCTCGGAGCTCTCCCGCAAGGGGGTGGCCGAGAAGGTCTTCCTGTCTACCCGCAGCGGCGCCTGGGTGATGCCGAAGTACTTCATGGGCCGCCCGATGGACACGATTGTGAAGGTCAACCCGCGGCTTCCGCTGAGCCTCCAGCGACGGATGGCGCGCATCCTTCCCCGCCTCGCCTCCGGGCGGATGGAGGACTTCGGCCTCCCCCACCCCAACCACAACTTCCTGGAGGCCCACCCCACCGTCTCCAGTGAGCTTCTCCTCCGGCTCGGCTCGGGGGACGCGGTGGCGAAGCCCAACGTCCAGGAGCTCGAGGGCGGCAGCGTCCGCTTCGAGGACGGAAGCACGGAGGAGATCGACGTGATCGTCTACGCCACCGGCTACAGGATCACCTTCCCCTTCTTCGACCCCGAGTTCCTCTCGGCCCCGGACAACCGCTTCCCCCTCTACAAGCGGATCTTCAAGCCGGGGATCGACGACCTCGCCTTCGTCGGGTTCGCCCAGACGATCCCGACGCTGTTCCCGTTCATCGAGCTCCAATCCAAGCTGGTGGCGCGCTACGCCGGCGGCGATTACGCGCTGCCCTCCAACACCGAGATGGAGGAGACGATCAAGCGCGACCAGCGGATCCACTCGGGCCACTATGCGGAGCGCCCCCGGCACACGATGCAGATCGAGTGGTACACGTACGAGCACGACATCTGGACGCGCGAGATCCCCGCCGGACGGGAGCGCGCCGCGCAGGGGATGGCGCCGAAGCTCGCGGGACGCGTTCTGACGGCGGAGGCCGCAGCTGCCTGAGCGCCGAGACGTCTCCTTCCCTAGTCACGGGGAGACCTGCGCCGCCTGGCATCTGGTCGGCGAGGGCGACGCCTTTGCCGGCGAGCGGGGCCGCCCGTGCGTCGTCATGGCTCACGGCATCGGGGGCACTCGCGATTCCGCCCTTCTCCCCTTCGCCGAGGCATTCGCCGAGGCGGGGCTCGACGTGCTGCTCTTCGACTACCGCTGCTTTGGCGATTCGACCGGCGAGCCGCGGCAGCTTGGCTGGCCCCCGCGCCACCGCGAGGACTACGTCGCAGCCGTCGAGTTCGCCCGAGGGCTGGGCGGCGTCGACCCGGACCGGATCGTTCTCTGGGGCACGTCCTGGTCAGGCGGCCATGTCGTGTACGTCGCCGCGGACGATCCACGGATCGCGGCGGTCATCTCCCAGACGCCCGACCTGGACGGCCTGAGAACGCTGCGTGAGATCTCCCGCTACGCCAATTGGGGCCAGCTGGCCCGCGTGACCTGGGAGGGCCTCAAGGACGCCGCGGGCGCAGTGCGTGGACGCCCGCCCCACATGATCCCCGTGGTCGCCCCGCCTGGCCAGGTTGCGGCGATGGGAAGTGAGGACGCCGAGGCGGGCTATGAGTCGATCGCCGGTCCCACATGGCGCAACCAGATCTCCGCCCGAGCGGTGCTGGCCGAGAACCTGAACCGTCCGATCAATCGGATCGAGGACGTCCGTTGCCCGATCCTGGTTCAGATCGCTGACCGCGACACGGTGGCGCCCCCTGCCGGCGCCCGGGCCGCCGCCTGGTGCGCGAAGGGCAAGGTCGAGGTTCGCGAGTACCCCTGCCTCCACTTCGACATCTACCTCGGGGAGTGGCGCGAGCGCTCGATTGCCGACCAGCTCCACTTCCTGCGGCGGCACCTCGGCGCGTCCGAGGCCCGCGTGCCGGCCCCTCTAACCTCAAAGACATGATCAGCGACGTCTCAGAGCAGGACTTCCAGGCCAAGGTCATCGAGCGCTCCAAGCAGGTGCCGGTTGTCGTTGACTTCTGGGCCGAGTGGTGCGGTCCCTGCCGGACGCTAGGCCCCGCATTGGAGAAGGCGGTGGGCGAGCGGAACGGTGAGATCGAGCTCGCCAAGCTCGACACGGACCGCAACCCGGACATCGCGATGAAGTACGAGATCGCAAGCATCCCGGCCGTCAAGGCGTTCAAGGACGGAAAGGTCGTCGCGGAGTTCATCGGCGCCATCCCCCCCGCCCGAATCGAGGCGTTCCTGAACGAGGTCGTCCCCTCCGAGGCCGATCGCCTGGCCGAAGCCGGCGATGAGGTTTCGCTCCGAAAGGCGCTGGAGCTGGACCCACGCAACGCCGCGGCCGCGGTCGGCCTCGGCAGGATCCTGCTCTCGCAAGGCGACGCTGACGAAGCCCTCGAGACGCTCAAGCCATTCCCACACGATTTCCTTGCGGACGGCCTCGCCGCCCGCGCGGAGCTGTCCGCGTCGGGGAACGGTGCCGGCGCGGACGAGCTTCAGACTGCCTTCGCGGCCTGGGACGAGGGCAATCCCGATGAGGCGCTCGAGCCGCTGCAGTCCGTCCTCGCCACCGAGCAGGACCCCGAGCGCAAGGACCTCCTGCGCCGGGTGATGGTCGCGATCTTCACCGAGCTGGGAGCGGACCACCCGCTCGCTCGAGAGCACCGCCGCCGGCTCGCCGCCGCCCTCAACTAGCCGGCCCCGCTCGCCGGCCGCCTAGCGGTCGACCTTCTGGATGCAGCCGGTGACGGCTCGTGCCTCGGGCTGCTTGAGCTTGCCGTGCTTCACCGCTGCATCGACCGCGTGCGCGCCGCTCAGGAGCGTCAGGGGATTTCCCACCGCGGACGTCAGCGAGGCGACGTTGATTCCGCGATGGTCGAGGCAGGTGGTGAGCTGCCTGGCCTTGTTGGCGTTCCCCCCGAGCAAGCCAAACCCGCTGCTCAGGGCGCCGCTGCCGAGCAGGGCGACGATCAGGCCGAGGCCGATCCAGTGCATCGGGCGCAACGCGCTCAGCGCCGACATTGCCTTCTCCTGGTGAGTCGTTCCCCAGATGCCGGGCCCCTCAGCCGGCAGGGGCGAGACTATCTCCCGTCAACCATCCCGGTCAAGCACGTTCTAGACAGCTTCGCCATCTACGGCAGCCACAAACACGGCTGCCGAATCTACGCCGGCGGCTCCGCCGCCGGCGGGCCGCTCGGCACGGCGACCTCGATGGGGATCCCCAGCGCCTCGGCCTCCTCGATGCCCTCGCCTTCCTGGTCGCGGGAGCAGATGATGCGGAAGGCGCCGGTGCCGAGCTCGGGGTCGGCGACGATCGGCAGGCCGCGGATCTCCTCCCAGCCGAGCCGCTCGCACTCGAACGGGTTCATGCGCACCTCGCTGGCGGGAAACGGGCAGTTCGAGTTGTGCTGGTCGATCGCCCGCGAGATCGCCTCGAGGTTCTTTGCCTCCGCGTTCGTCACCGCCGTTCAAAATAGCGCCCTCCGTCTCCACGCGGGCGTAATCTCGGTCGGTCGCAGGTGATCGCCCACGTGGACATGGACGCGTTCTATGTGTCGATCGAGATGCTGCGGCATCCCGAGCTCCGAGGTAAGCCCGTGGTGGTCGCCTATGACGGCCCGCGCGGGGTCGTCACCACCGCGTCCTACGAGGCGCGGAAGTACGGAGTCCACTCCGCCCTGCCGATGGTGACGGCGCGCCGCCGCTGCTCCCAGCTCACCGTGCTGCCCGTCGACATGCAGCTGTACCGGCGCGGCTCGGTGAAGGTGATGGAGACATTGCGAGAATTCAGCGACGAGGTCGAGATAGTCGGTCTCGACGAGGCCTACGTCGATCTCTCAGGGTCCCCCGTGCCCCAATCCCGCGCCCAGGAGATCAAGCGGCGAATCAGGGAGGTCACCTACCTCGTCTGCTCGATCGGACTGGCGCCCAACAAGCTGATGGCGAAGATCGCCTCGGACCTCGACAAGCCGGATGGCTTCTTCGTCCTCGACCACGACAACTGGCTCGAGACGGTCGGGGAGAAGCCTGCCTCACTCCTGCCGGGAGTGGGCCCCAAGACGTTCGAGCGGCTGCGGGCAAGCGGCGTCGAGACGGTGGGGCAGCTGGCGGAAACAGACGAGCAGACCCTGGGGATGGCCTTCGGCCCGAACTACGGCAGCGGCTTGCGCGCCCGAGCCAACGGGATCGGCAGTACCAAGCTCAACGAGGATCGGGTGCGGAAATCCGAGAGCCGCGAGACCACGTTCCCCGAGGACGTCACCGACCGCGAGCTCCTGCACGAGACCGTCGAGCGACTCGCCCGCTCGGTCTGCGAGAGCCTCGCGCAGAACAAGCGCCGCGGGCGCACGGTGACGTTGAAGATCCGCCTGCAGCCCTTCAAGACCTACACGCGCTCGCGGACCTTCCGCTCCCACACCTGTGATCCGGAGGAGGTCGTCGCGACCGCGCGGGAGCTGCTCGACAAGTTCGACCCCCAGCGGCCGGTGCGGCTGGTGGGGGTCGGCTTGGCCGGGCTGGCGGAGGATGAAGCGCCTCAACACCAGCCCGGCCAACCAACATCAAACGGGTTGCTCTTCGGCTGAAGCCTCAGAGCACCCTCGCTTCTAGCGCGTGGTGAGCACGGTCCCGGTGGACGGGAACCCGAGCTTCGCCTTGGTGGCCGCGGTCAGGTCGTACTCCCGGTTGCCCGCATAGGGCCCCCGGTCGATCACGGGGACGGTGACCGTCTTGCCGTGATAGCGGAGCGTGACCCTGGAGCCGCAGGGGAGCGTCTTGTTCGCGACGCCCAGCTTCCCCGGGCTCAGCGTCCCGCCGCAGGCGAGTCCGCCACCGTAGAGGCCGGGGCCGTAATAGGAGGCCTCGGCCGCACGGAAGGCGTTCACCGTGAGCCTGTGGGAGTGGATGGCCGAGTTGACCACCTTCGCCCGAGCCCGGTAGACGCCGGAGCGCCCCGCATGCCAGCGGACCTTGTACGTGCCGTCGGCCCGGGAGTGCGTATGAAGCTCGCGCCCCCCGATCCGAACGACAACCGCACGGCTGCCCGCTGGGGTGACGCGGCCGCGCAACTTGACGGCGTGACCCGCCATCACGTTCCGGTGACCGCTCAGGCTGATCGCGGTCGGCGTACCCCCCGCCGCGGTTGCCTCCGGAGCGGTCCCCGAGATTGCCGGGACGGCTGTCGAAGCGCCCGCGATGCCTGCTGTAACCATCATTGCCAGGGCGGGCAGCAGCGCTAGCGCAGCCCGCCTCCGCTTCCAACGGAAGCGACGCAAGTAAATCCACCTGCCTCTCTCTGCCGCCTACGGGGTTAGCTGACGGGCTCGCGAGCGCGGCTCGGTTGCCACTCCCGCTAAGGGCGGAACACCGCCCCATTCGCCCCTACTGCTTGGTTCCCCCGCTCACGTGATGTCCGTCTACGTGACTCGGCGAGTTGTTTGGTGATTATCGAACGAGGCAGGGTAGGTTCGCTATTTGCGCACTTGTGTGACGAGGCGCACAGGTGGTATGCGACGATCATGGGGATGACCGACCGATTGAGTGGCCTCGACTCCTCATTCCTCCATCTGGAGCGGGATGGGACCCATATGCACGTCGCCTCGACGACCCTGTTCGAGGGCCCCGCTCCCCCCTACCTCGAGTTCCGGGATCACATCGAATCCCGCCTGCATCTGGTCCCGCGCTTCCGCCAGAAGCTTCGCTTTGTCCCATTCGGCCAGGGCCGGCCCGTGTGGGTCGACGATCCGCACCTGAACCTCGCCTACCACGTGCGCCACACCTCGCTTCCCGAGCCGGGCTCCGAGCAGCAGCTCCGTGTCCTGGCCGCCAGGATCTTCTCCCAGCAGCTGGACCGCTCGAAGCCGCTCTGGGAGCTCTGGCTGGTGGAGGGGTTGAAGGGCGGGCGCTTCGCGATCATCGGCAAGACCCACCACTGCATGGTCGACGGCGTCTCCGGGGTTGACATAACCACGGTCCTCTTCGATGCCGAGAAGGAGCCGGCCGAGGAGTCCAAGCCCCTCGATCGCTGGGTCCCCGAGCCCGAGCCGAGCGGCGCCCAGCTGCTCTCCGAGGCGCTCCTCCAGCGGGCGATCAACCCCCGCGAGATCACCCGCGGCATCCGCAGGGTGATGCGCGGGCCGCGCCGCGCACTCCGGAAGGCGACCGATGCGGTGGTCGCGGCCGGCACCTTCGCCTGGGCCGGGATCGCCGCTCCGGCGAGCCCGTTCAACTTCGACGTCGGCCCCCACCGCCGCTTCGCCTGGGTCCGCAGCTCGCTCGCCGACATGAAGCACGTCAAGAACGAGCTCGGGGGCACCGTCAACGACGTGATCCTGGCCGCCGTGGCGGGCGCCCTCGGCCGCTATATGCGCGCCCGCGGCCACGCCACGGTGGGGCTCGAGCTGCGCGCCATGGTCCCGGTGAGCGTCCGGACGAAGGACCAGCACGGAGCGCTCGGCAACCAGGTGACGACGATGATGGCTCCCCTGCCCGTCTGGTGCGAGGACCCCCGGCGCAGGCTCGAGCTCGTGCGTCAGTCGATGGGCGACCTTAAGCAGTCCAAGCAGGCGATGGGCGCGACGCTCCTCACGCAGCTCGCTGACTTCGCGCCGCCCACCGTCGCCGGCCAGGCGGCCCGCCTGCAGTCGCGGCAGCGCTTCTTCAACCTGGTCGTCACCAACATCCCGGGCCCGCAGTTCCCCCTCTATCTGTTGGGCCGACGGATGGAGCGCGTCTTCCCGATGGTTCCTCTGGCCAAGAACCAGGGGCTCTGCGTCGGCGTGATGAGCTACGACGGGCAGGTCAACTTCGGCCTGATCGGCGACTACGACCGGATGACGGACCTCGACGACCTGGCCCGCGAGCTCGAGGCCTCCATCGGCGAGCTGGTCGAGGCGGCCGGCGGCCGGCAGGGCATCTTCCGGCGCTTCGTCCCGGGCGCGGGTGCGGAGGAGAGCCCCGCTGAACAGAACGGCCAAGGCGAGCGGAAGGAATCCGCCACCGGCTAGTCGTTGGCGGGCTCTTGCGTGAACGCCTCGGTCATCGAGGCGCGCCGGGCGTCACCCCAAACGGGCTCGTCGAAGCGGGCGCGGACCATGACCTTCTGGAGCAGGGCCAGGTCCTCCTGGCGAGCGACGTCGTAGCTCGAGCCTGAGTCCGAGTCCGGATGTCCCGGGTGCGTCACCCACTCGGTCACCCCGGTGCCCAGCGCGCGCAGCTCGGCCGGCTCGTCCGGCTCGTTGCTGCGCATCCGCCCGATCAGCATGTCCGGTGTGTCGATTCCCCGCTCGCGCAGCCACTGACGATGGTCGGGATTGACGGAGCGGACGGGGGCGCCGATCTGCTGCGCCATCTGGAAGACCGGTGTTGCGAGCTCGGGACGAGCGTGACAGTGCTTGTGCCCGTTGAGGAAGGAGGGCCAGCGGCCGAAGATGTCGCCGAACCGCTCGAGCTGGACCCGGAGCGAGGTCCGCGCGGGCGCGCCGCTGCGCGGCCCCCAGCGCCCCTCGAATTCGATGTGCAGGCCGATCTCCACCCCACTCTCGAGCAGCGGCGCCGCCTCGCAGTAGTCCCGGTCGACCATCGCGCTGACGCAGTCCAGCGCGCCCATCTCGATCGCCTCGAGGATGCCCTGGTTGTACGACGGCCAGTAGCCGTAGTCATCAGCGGTGATCACCAGCAGCCGGCGGCTATCCCCCTGCTTGGAGGCCATGCCCTCAAGGTAACGGGCCTAGCTCACCTGCTGTATCGCCGCCTGGATGTCCTGAAGGGTCGGGATCGTGCCGCCGCCGATCGCCTTCTGGCCCTTGGGCCCCTGGACCACGATCGAGGGGGTGCCGGTGAAGCCGAAGGAGTCCGCCTGGGAGCTGCCCTGCTGGATCGTCGCGTCCCACTTCGTGCCGTTGCGGGACTGATTCCACGCGTCAAGGTTCGCAACCCCCGCGGCCTGGGCGATGCTCGTCAGGAACTCATCCGTCACGTAGCCGGAGTTCTCGCCTCCCTGGTTCAGATAGAAGAGCTGGAGAAACTGAAAGAGCCTGTTCTGCTCTCCGGCGGCGAGGGCCGCTCTCATCGCCGGCTTCGAATCCGGGCCAATGATCAGGAACGGTCGGAACTCGTACTTCACATTCCCCGGCCGGACCTCGCTCGAGATCAGGTCCGGCACAACGTTCTCTGAGAAGAACTTGCATGAGGAGCACTGCGGGTCTCCGTACTCGATCACGCTGACGGGCGCCCCTGGCTGTCCGAGCGTCTGGCCGCTCTGCGGAATGCCCTGAACCTCCGAGTTGACCTGAACGGCTCCCTTGACGCTTGCAGGATTCGTCGGGGTGTTGTTGTCGCTGCTGCCCCCGGACTGGCTGATCACGATCAGGGCGACGATCACGGCCACCGCGCCAAAGGCCGCCAGGGTCAGGTATTGAACCCTTCGCTTGCGCGCCAGCTGTGAGGCGGCGTCCTGTGACTCCCCGGCCTTGCGCTCCGCGCGCAGGCGCTCTCGCTCGTCTTGCCTACCTTCCATGCGAGGACTGTATCTGCGCGGCGGTCAGGTCCCGGCCCGTGTAGGCGAATGCGCGGGCCGCTGCGACCGCCAGCGAGAGGGCCATCAGAACCGCGCTCGCCACGCACCACTGGCAGATCGCGTCGACCACGAACAGCTCCAGATAGGTGAGGTAGGCGCTGAACCCGAAGCCCACGAGAGCCGTCAGGAAGCCGCCGAAGCGACCCGCGTCACCAGGGAAGATGGCGGCAATCAGCAGTAGGACGTAGCCGCCAATTCCGATCACGGCCACGTTGATTCCCGCCAGGTGCGAGTAGTGGCTGCGAGCAACGGTCTCGCAGCCGTGACCGCCGGCGAGGCACACCGGCGCACCTCCCCCGAATTCCGTGATCGAGATGTACGTCGCTACGCCGATCCCGGCGAGCGCCAGCATGGCTGCCGCGATGCGAAGGTTGCGCTCCAATGGCATGAGCCAATGCTATGAAGCTGACGTGAACGGATCCGAAAGGTCCCCCCTGTCCATTCGCCCGGCGGAGCCAGGCGACGCCGAGCCCGTCGCGGAGATCTTCAACCAGGGCGTCGAGGACCGCGTCGCCACCTTCGAGACCCATCTCGCTGATCCCCAGGATGCGGCCCGGTGGATCGAGGACGATCTCGTCGTCGTCGCGGAGCGCGACGGCGCGCTGGTCGGCTGGGCCAAGGCGGGCCCGTACGCCGACCGGCACCAGTACTACGACGGAGTACGCGAGGCGACCCTCTATGTCGAGCGCGGCGCGAGGCGGACCGGGGTCGGGAGGCGCTTGTTGGCCGGGCTTGCGGACGCCGCCGCGGAGACTGGCGCCCACAAGCTCGTCGGCAAGATCTTCATCTCGAACGAGCCGAGCATCGCGATGGTCGCGGGCCTCGGCTGGCGGGAGGTCGGCGTCCACGAGCGCCATGGCACGCTCGACGGCGAGTGGAAGGACGTGCTCGTGGTGGAGAAGCTGCTCTAGCCGCCGACCGCATCTACCGCCTTTTGGGTGTGTTGACAGGTGAGATGAGAAAGGTCTCGTTCGCCGGCATCATCGGGATTGCGCTGATCATCGCGCCCCATGCCGCCGCCTCGACGGTGACGGTCAGCGGTGGCAACACGGTCAAGGTGGCCGAGTCGGGCAACGAGATCAACAGGGTCGCGGTCAGCTACGTCGCCGCCACCAACGTCTACAACGTCGCCGACGCCGCGGCGAACCTGACTCCCAACGGGACCTGCACCGCGGTCGACGCGCACACCGCAAGGTGTCCGGGCACCGGCATCAAGACGATCTCCGTCGACGCGGGCAGTCGCGACGACTCGATCGCGTTGGAGGGGTCGATCCCGTCGACCGCAGCCGGCAATCTCGACGGCGGCCCGGGCAACGACACGCTGATCGGCTCTCCGTCCGCCGACAAGCTCAGGGGCGGCAGTGGAAAGGACTCGCTCGACGGCCGGGACGGAGCCGACGACCTCCGGGGCGGCAGCGGCACTGACACCCTGGCCTACCTCGCCACCCGGCAGAACCCCGTCGGGGTCACGATCGGGTCGGGGGACGGAAACGACGGGGGCCCGGAGGATCAAACGGGCAGCAGGCGAGACACGGTGCACGGGGACATCGAGGTCGTGTTCGGCACGATCGGAAATGACGTCCTGGTCGGGGACAGGAGCTCCGAGACGCTGTTCGGCCTCGGGGGCGACGACGTCCTGTTCGGCAACCGCGGCAACGACACGCTGCTCGGCTTCGACGGGGGCGATCTGATGGTCGGCGGCCCGGGCAACGACACGGCGCGCGGCGGGCCCGGCGATGACCGGCTCTTCGGCAAGGCCGGGGGCGATCGCCTGGCGGGCGGTCCCGACAACGACTTCATCCGCGGCGGTGGCGGAGCGGACGTGATGAAGGGGAAGACCGGGATCGACAGGATCAACGCCCACGACGGCGAGCGCGACGTCAAGATCAACTGCGGCCCAGGCTCGAACCGGGCCGAGTCGGCCAAGCGCGACAAGCGCCTCGATCCGCGCCCACGCTCCTGCTGAGGTGTCGTCCTACACGCGGGGGATCATGCCCGCGTGCACAGGATCCACTACCACTTCGGGGTAGTCCTCGCCCTGATCCTGGTCTCGATCGGGTTTCAGCTCGCCGCCGGGGAGAGCGACTTCGCCCGGCTCGCCGCGGTCGTTCTGCAGGCGATTACCTTGGTCGCCGCCGTCGTCGCGTCGCGTGCGCATCGGGCGGTGGTCAGGCTGGCGGTCATCGCCGCCGTGCTGTCGATCATCGGCGCGTCGCTCGCAATTCTCGGCACGGCTACGTTCGGAAGCGACTCCGGGCGGGCAGTCACCCTGCTGCTGGTCGGCCTGGTTCCCCCCGCGATTGTCACCGGGCTCATCAGGCTGTTCCGCCAGGAGGGCAGCGTCACCGTGGAGACGATGTTCGGTGGCCTCTGCCTGTATCTCATAGTCGGCCTCTTCTTCGGCACCGCGTTCGCGGCGATCGAGGAGATCGGTGGTCACGCTTTCTTCCATCAGCTGACCGCTGAACAGTCGGAGACCAATGACTTTCTGTACTTCAGCTTCACCACACTCACGACCGTCGGCTACGGGGATCTCACCGCGGCATCGAACTTCGGTCGCTCGCTGGCCATCACGGAGGCACTGATCGGCCAGATCTACCTGGTCACCGTGGTCGCCGTGATCATCAGCAACCTGCGGCCCGCGCGGTCGCGAGCGCCCCGCCGCGACAGAACCGTCTAGCCGAGCTGGAGGAGCGCCCAGAAGGGGTGGTCCCGCGCCGGGATCCGCGGTGGCACGCGACGGTGCTGGCGGTTCCTCGCCCAGGCGAGATATCCCTGCAGGCGGCGCGAGATCGAGCGCTTGGTGGCGGGCGTCGGCTCGATGACGCTGTGCTGCAGGGCGAACAGCCATGCGTTCGCCTCGGATTCGAGGCGGGGCGCCGAGCGCCCCTTCCCGACCAGGTGCCCGATCTCATGGAGTGCGATGAAGTAGGAGACCTGCCCGCGGATCGGCGGGATGGAGATCTCGAGGCGGCCTCCCCGCCAGCGAATCGCCCGTCCACGGGCGGAGGAGCCGACCAGGTCGATGCCGTACTCGCGGCAGAGGTCCTCGATGTGGGCCTCCATCAGCTCTACGCCCTTGCGGGTGCGAGGGGTCCTGTCCTGCCTGAACACGGGCGGCAGGGTAGCCGCCGGGGCGGATCCCTCCATACTTGAGATATGGCCGAAGCCATCCATCTGCGCCTGGCGCTTGCCCAGATCGACCCGACCGTGGGCGACGTCGAGGGCAACGCGCACCTGATCTCGGAGTCCATCGAGCGGGCTCGCGACGCCGGCGCCCAGCTCGTGATCCTCCCCGAGCTCTGCCTGTCGGGCTACCCGCCGGAGGACCTCGTGCTACGGCGGGACTTCCTCGACGCGGTGCGGCAGGGGCTCGACGCCATTGCCGCCGACGTCGACGGCACCGTCGCCCTCGTCGGCTTTCCCGAGCCGGTCGAGCGTTCCGGCGGCGAGCTCGAGGATTTCGATCCGTTGATCGACGCACCCCCTCCCCCGGCCTACAACTCCCTCGCCGTCCTCGCGGGCGGAGAGGTTCGCGCGGTCTACCGGAAGTGCGACCTGCCCAACTACGGCGTCTTCGACGAGCGCCGCTATTTCCAGCCGGGAAGCGAGCCCGCGGTGATCTCCGTGGACGGCGCGGTGGTCGGGCTGACCGTCTGCGAGGACATCTGGCATCCCGGCTTCCCCGAGAGCGACGAGGTGGCCGCCGGAGCCCATCTGGTCGTCAACTCCTCCGCCTCCCCGTATCACCGCGGCAAGGGCAGGGCGCGCGAGGCGATGATCGCCGAGCGGGCGCGCTCCAATGGCGCGGCATTCGCGCTCTGCAACACCGTCGGCGGACAGGACGAGCTGGTCTTCGACGGCGCCAGCGTCGTGATCGGCTCCGGCGGGGAGACCCTCGCCCGGGCTGCTCAATTCGAGCCCGAGCTCCTGATCTGCGACGTGAAGGTCCCCACTGGCGGGGATCGCTCCGATGGTGCCGGCGCGGCGCGGGACGTGCCGATGCTCGCCGACCTGACCTCCGGGGCCGCGCCCGAGGGCGAGCTCGAGCCCCGGCTGGCCGAGCCGCTCGCGGACGAGGAGGCGGAGGTCTACGGGGCGCTCACCCTGGGGCTGCGCGACTACGTGGAGAAGAACGGTTTCGAGCACGTCGTCATCGCCCTCTCGGGTGGGATCGACTCGGCGCTGGTCGCCCTGATTGCCGTGGACGCCCTCGGTCCCGACCGCGTCAGCGTGGCCGTCATGCCCTCGCCCAACTCCAGCGACGAGACGCAGGCGGACGCCAGGGCGATCGCCGCGAACCTCGGAGTCGAGCTGCTCGAGATCTCGATCGCGGAGGCGATGGACGCCTACACGCGGGCGCTGGGGCCGAGCTTCGAGGGAGCCGAGCCGGGGCTCGCGGAGGAGAACATCCAGGCGCGGATCCGAGGCAACCTGATCATGGCCCTCTCCAACAAGTTCGGCTGGCTGGTGCTGACGACGGGCAACAAGAGCGAGATGTCGGTCGGCTACGCGACGCTCTACGGCGACATGGCCGGCGGGTTCGCCGTGATCAAGGACATCTTCAAGCTGCTCGTCTATCGCCTGGTGCGCTGGCGGAACGAGCAAGCCGGCAGCGAGCTCGTTCCCGCGTCGGTCCTGGAACGCCCGCCGTCGGCCGAGCTGCAACCGGACCAGCTGGACGAGGACTCGCTGCCCCCCTACGAGACCCTCGACCGGATCCTCGAGGCCTACGTGGAGCGGGACGAGGGAGTCGATGCCCTGGTCGCCCAGGGCCTCCCTGAGGACACGGTCCAGGAGGTCGTGCGGATGGTCGACCGAGCCGAGTACAAGCGCCGACAGGCTCCGCCCGGAATCAGGGTGTCGACCAAGGCGTTCGGCAGGGACCGGCGCCTGCCGATCACGAACCGCTTCGGCTCTATGCGGGCACTGCCGCGGTAGCGAGCCAGTCGCGGATCTGCGCGTAGACCTCGGGGTCGTTGAGGAGCTGAAGGTGGTGCGCCCCGCCGAGATGGCGGCCGTGATCGACCTCGAATGGGATCCGGCGGCTTCGCCCCTGTCCGGAGGCGCTTGGGTAGTGGACGAGGAGATCGCCGATCAGGCCGCCGAGCCCGTCTGGCCGTCGGGTGAGGGTGGCGCCGATGAAGTAGTACGTCGCGGTGGGAAGGAAGGGAACCTCCTGGCAGCGGTGGCGGAGGAACTCGTCGGGATCGCAGTCGCGCCAGTCCTCCTCGACGCAGCTGCCGTAGCGCAGGTCCTTGATTCCCGCGCTACGGCGATTCAGGAACAGATCCCCGAACGGCCGCGATTCGGGCAGGCGGGAGAGGGTCCATCCCGCTGCATGGGCGGCCCGCTCCAGCGGCGCGCCGAGGTGGGGAGTCCCGAGGCAGAAGACGTGCCGCAGGCTCTCCGTCCAGGTGTGTCCCTCCTCTGCGGCGTAATGACACGCGCTGCGAGCGACCAGGCCGCCCATCGAGTGACCGATCAAGGCGATCTCTTCGACTTCCGTGGGCCATTCGGAAGCGATCCGGTTCAGCGCCTCGGTCAGCCGCTTGCCGTTCTCGGAGACCCGGAGGCCGGTGTTGTAGCGCAGGTAGATCGGCGTGTAGCCGAGCGCGTCGCGCAGCAGGGATCCGTAGCTGGGGCGCCTTGGCCCTCCGACGGGGGCAAGGCCCCACGCCTCATCCGTCTCGCACAGGCCGTGGACGAATAGCGCCAGGCGTGGCGTCGCCTCTGGAAAGGCGCCGGCGAGGCCATCGGCATCGAGCGGGACGTCGCTGCCACCCCGCCGGACAGTCAGCTCGAACGCCAGATCGGGGTGCTCCCGGGCCAGCCGGTCGCCGGCGATGCCGTTGAGGGCCCCGAGGGCCAGCGCACCGGGCGATGAGTCGGCCAGCGACGCCGATCCGTGCTTGGCCCGCTCGGCGATCAGCCTGCCGCCTGCGCGGAGCGGGGCGCGCAGCGCACCCGCGACTGCCCGATACGAAGCGTGTGAGATCCCATCGTGGACGAGGCGGACCGGCGCTCCAAGCGGACCGAGCATTCCGAACACCCGACCCGCGACTGCGGTGTGCACCTCGTGGGCGGTGACGCCCGGCTGTGCCAGCGAACCAGCGGCGATCTCGCTCAGGGAGCGGATCTCACCCTTGCGCATCGCCCACAGCATCCCACTTCAGGCGGGCGTCGTCGCGGGGGACTTCCGGGGCTCACCCCCTGCGCGGGCGAACGGCGATGGTGATGCGAGCCAATGCGCAGATCCGGCCTCCGTCGTCGGTCATCTCGACGTCGAAGATCCAGGTACTCCGCCCCCGGTGGCGGGTGCGGGCGGTGGCGTTGACGTGGCCATCCGAGATGGAGCGGAGGAAAGTCGTGTCGTTCGACTGGCCCATGGCCACCTGGTCGTCCTCGCTGACTGCGTAGTAGGCCGCGGCGGAGCAGATGCTCTCCGCCAGGGAGCAGTACACCCCGCCGTGCACCACGCCGAACGGCTGCATGTGGTGGTCCTCGATCTTGATCCGGGCGCGGGCGTCATCCGGATCGAAGCTCAGCCACTCGACGCCGATCCGGTCGCCGAAGCCCGTGGGCAGGATCTCCGGTTGGCTCACGAGCCGGGACGATAGTCGGAGGCCCCAGGCTGGATACTCGCGGCATGCGCTTCCTGGTCTGGGCCGGCGTGGAGGAATGGCTGACCGAGTCGGCCACGGTGGAGCTCGCCGAGGACGGCCTGAGGGCCACGGGGACGCAGATGGGCGCCGAGCCCGCCCCCTTCCGCGTCGACTACCGGCTCGAGGCGCCGGAGGGCTTCGTCACCCGAGAGCTCGAGCTGACGGCCACTTCCGAGGGCTGGCGCCGGCGCCTCCTGCTGCGCCACGACGGCTCCGGCGGCTGGCGGGCCGAGGTGGCGGACAGCGGCGATGTTCCCGGTGGTCCCTGGGACGGCACGCTGCCGGACCTCTCCGAGGCGCGCGACATCGACATCGAGAACTCGCCGCTGACCAACACGATGCCGATTCGCCGTCACGGCTTTCAGCAGCGGGGCGCGGGAGATTTCGTGATGGCCTTCGTGCGCCTGCCGACGCTGTGCGTCGAGGCCTCGCCGCAGCGCTACGAGCACGTGCGCGCCACCGAGCACGGCGCCGTCGTCCGCTATCTGAGCCGGGACGGGGACTTCACCGCCGAGCTGGAGCTCGATCGCGATGGCGTGCTGACCTTCTATCCACGCCTGGCGCGGCTGGTTGAGCCCCACGCGCGCGTCGACGAGCACGCATAAACCGCAGCTAAGAGCTGCGTCACGCCCGGCGCCGCTGCCCTAGGCTGTCTCGCTCTTGGCGCTCACGGATGAACAGCGCGCGATGCTCCAGTTGCTGCTCGAAGGCGGGCAGGGCTACGACGACATCGGCTCCCTGCTCGGGATCCCGCCCGACGAGGTGCGCTCCAGGGCTCGCTCAGCGCTGGTGGAGATCGGCGGCGCCGACCCGGACGCGCAGGTCGGCCTGAGCGACTACGTGCTGGGCCAGGCCGATCCGATCGGCCGCGCCGACGCCGTTCGTCACCTGCAGAGCGATCCCGAGGCCAACGCACTCGCCCAGCGCCTCGAGCAGAACCTGAGGCTGCTCGCGCCAAAGGCGAAGCTCCCGGACATTCCCGAGCCAAAGGGCGGGCGCCGGGCGGCGCCGCCTCCTCCCCCACCGGCGGCCGCGCCCCAGCCCGCAGCGCCCCCGGCCCAGCCTCCGCAAGCCCCCAAGGGCCCCGGGTTCACCTCTCGCGCGGCCGGGTTCTTCAGCGGCCTCGGATCGCTGACGGGGAGGCGCCGCACCCAGGCGATCGTTGGAGGAGCCGTGGCGCTTGCCCTGGTGATCGTCATCATCGTCGTCGCCACCAGCGGGGGTGGCGGCGGGAGCAGCGATTGCGCCCCGGTCAACACCGCGTCGGCGCAACAGGCGGGGATCCCGACGATGAAGCTGGCAGCCGCCGGCGCTTTCGCCGACGCCGACTGCGCTCCCAGCGGGCAGATCACCCTCGGCTCCCAGCAGCAGTCGGGAAACCAGCAGAACCAGACCCCGACCTTCGTCCTGCAGGCCAACGCCGTCCACCTCCCGCCGACGAGCGGGAATGAGCGCTACCTGCTCTGGCTCTACAAGTCAGGCACGCAGTCCGTGCCGCTCGGCCAGGAGACCGTCGACTCGAGCGGCAACCTGACCGGCGCCGTGCCCGTGCCGGCCCAGGAGCTCGTGCTGTTCCCGGCCTTCCAGACGATCAAGTTCGCCAAGGTGACCTCGGCCCAGGCGCAGCAGGTCCAGCAGTCGCTGCGGTCGCAGGGCAAGAAACCCAGCCTGCTGGTCCCATTCGTCGGGGACACGGTCCTCCAGGGGAACGTCGCGGATCTGGGCATCCAGCAGCTGCTCCAGCAGGCCCAGGCTCAGGCCCAGGGCCAGGCCGGCGCCTCGCAGGGTCAGTCGGGCGCCTCGCAGGGCTCGAAGGGCTGACCGACCGCGCCAGCCGATGGCGTTGACCGAGGACCAGCGCGCCCTGCTCCAACTCCTCCTCGCCGGGGATACCTACGACCGCGTCGCCGAGGTGCTGGGCGAGAGCCCAGACGAGGTGCGGGCGAAGGCGCACGAGGCCGCCAGCGCTCTGGAAGCGTCGCCCGGCGAGGATCTGTCCTCCGAGGCCGTCAGAGACCGCCTGGAGGCGCTGGAGGGTCCCCAGGCGGGCGCGGCTCCCCCAACAGCGTCTCCGACGCCTCGGGGCGCAGCGAAGGGCAGGAGCTGGGCGCTGTGGCTTGCGGGCGGCGCGGCGGCCCTCGTCCTCGTGGTCGTGCTCCTGGTGACCGGGAGCGGCGGAGGCGGAGGCGACAACGCCACCACCAGCACGAGCGGGGCCCAGGAGGACGTCGTGCCGATCAAGCTCAGCCCCGTGGGCGGATCGAGGGCGAGCGGGATGATCTCGGTCGTCCGTGTCGCGGACCAACCGGCGGTCGATCTCGCCGTTGCGGGGCTCACGCCGAGCGGCCCCGGGCAGAGCTACGTCCTCTGGTTCGTGGGCTCCGGCGGGCGCAGCCTGCCAGTCGCCTTCCAGGCCGTCGGCTCGGACGGCAAGCTGACGGGCAGAACGCCGATCCCGGCCGCCGCGGAGGGCCTCCTGCCGAGCTTCGACTCCGCCGAGCTGACATTGACGCGCCAGCGCGAGGCGGCCGCGGCCGTTCGACAGGCCGCGCAGAACGCAACGCTGCCCCAGGTCGTTGGCGCTCCCGTCCTGCGCGGCGCGCTTCGGCGCTAGACGGCAGGCTTCAGCCGGGCAGCAGCTTGCCGGGATTCATGATCCCTGCGGGATCGAGGCGTTCCTTGACCGCCCGCAGGGCATCCAGCCCGAGCTCGCCGACCTCGGCCCGCATGTAGGGAGCGTGGTCGCGCCCCACCGCGTGGTGGTGCGTGATGGTGCCCTCGGTCGCGACGATCGCGTCGCAGGCGGCGGACTTGGCGGCGCGCCACTGCTCGAGCTCCTCGCCGCGCCGGGCTCGCGCGAAGAAGGTGAAGTAGAGCGATGCCCCGTCGGGATAGGCGTGGGAGACGTGACACATGACGATCGAGCGCTCCCCCAGGACGCCTCGCAGGGCCGCGCTCACGGCCCGGTAGAGCTCGTCGAGCCTGCTCCACGTGTGGGCCGTCTCCAGCGTCTCGACCATCACGCCGAGATTCATCAGCTCGTCGCGCAGGTACGGGCCGCCATAGCGGTTGCGCTCCCAGGATCGACCGGCCGGTCCGCCAAGCGGAACGGCGCCGCCCAGGCGCAGCTGTGTCTGGCTCAGCGACCGGCGGCGTTGCACGGACTCGGCATCGCCCTCCCAGCCGCAGATCATCAGACAGCCGCCTCGGCGGCGGCGCAGGGACAGGTAGGCGTCGAGGGCTCGCTTCTGCAGGCCCTCGGTCCCCGCCAGATCGAGGGAGACCCTGGTCTCCTCCTCGTCGGAGAGCCGCAGCACGTCCGGCGCCTCGTGGCGCTGGGCGAGGTCGCGCACGATCTCGCGGCCCGAGTCGAAGTCCTCCGCCATCCAGCCCTCGTAGTGACGCTCCCGAGGCGCGGGTCGCACCCGGCAGCTCACCTCGGTGATGGCCCCGAGCGTCCCCTCGGAGCCGAGGACGAGCTCGCGCAGGGCGGGCCCGGCGGCCGTGTGAGGGATCCGGCGGGTCCGCAGCCGCCCGGAGGGAGCGGTGAGCTCGATGGCGGTAACCAGCTCGTCGAAGCGTCCGTAGCCGCTCGAGGCCTGGCCCGCCGAGCGGGTCGCCGCGAAGCCACCGATCGTCGCCTCCTCGAAGGACTGCGGGAAGTGGCCGAGCGTGGCCCCGAGGGCGTTCAGGGCCCTCTCGGCATCGGGTCCGGACAGCCCGGGCCCCAGCGTGGCGGTGAGCGAGCGGACGTCGAGATCGACCGAGCGCAGATGCGTCAGATCGAGCGAGACGACCGCGTCGTGGCCGTCGCCGACGGCGTCGAGCCCGCCGACGACGCTCGTTCCTCCCCCGTAGGGCACCACCGCCACCGCATGCTCGGCGCAGGCGCCCAGCACCGCCTCGACCGCGGCGGCGTCGGGGGGCCGAAGGATCGCGTCGGGGGCGGACTCGAGGCGTCCCGTGCGCAGCCTGACGAGGTCCGGATAGCTGCGCCCGGCGGCGCGGCGAAGCCGGTCCTCCTCCCCCTCGAGGACCTCGTTCGCGGCCGAGCGGACGGCGTCGGGGACCGGGCGTGCCTCGGGCAGCGACACCTGCTCCAGCGCCACCGGCTCGGCCGCATCCTGCGGCTCCACCCCAAGCTCCTCGCGGAGCGCGGCCACAGCCGCCGGCGGCAGGTCGAGCCGGCGATCCGGATCGCCCCAGCCCCACCACTTCATCTCGGCTGTCATGAACCGCCCGTGGCGGCCGTCTCCAGCCCCGCCAGCGCCTCGTTCAGGGTCCGCCCGATGGCCCGCCGCATCATCGGGGAGCCCAGGCGCGAGAGCCCGCGCAGCCGCCGGTCGAGTGACATCGTCACGTCGGTCGCGCCGTTCAGCGGCTTCAGCCGTATCTCGGTGCGAGCCCGCTTGACGAAGCGCTCGAACGGCGTCCCCTCGAGCGTCTGCTCGAAGACGTAGCGCTCGCCGTCGGTCGCGTCGACGCAGCGGTAGTCGGCACGGACTCCGCGGCCGTCGCGCGTCTCGAGCACCTGCGTCCAGCTGCGCTCCGCGGGGTCTCCCTCGCTGACGTTCTCGACCCGCTGGGTGTTCGGCCACCAGCGCGGCAGGTGGTACGGGTCGGTGACGACCGACCAGAGCGCGCTCGCGGGCGCGGCGATGCGGCGCCTGCGCACGACGCGTGCCAAGGGCGGGGGCCTACTCCTCGCCGGTCAGTTTCCGCAGGTCGCGGACGAGCAGCATGTGGGTGAGGTTGTTGCAGGCCGCCGCCAGGCTCTCCAGGTTCTCGATCGCCTCACGGCGGCGGTTGTGGTTGGAGGACCGAAGGCTCGCCCCCACGACCGCTTCGAGCAGCGCCGACTCGCGGTCCGCCGCGGTGCGCAGCACCTTCAGGTTGCGCCCGCCGACGCCGAACCTGGCGAGCTCCGAGCATGCCTTGACGATCTCGCGATCGGTGTCGTCGTAGAGCTTGGTGCCCTCGATGTTGTCGGGCATCACCAGGCGCCAGTCCTCGAGCTCCTTGATCAGCTCGCCGCCGACGCCGGTCTGATCGACGAGCTCCTCGATCGTCAGCCGGGAGCCCTTGCCGGCATCGACGGCCGTCGCGCGGCGCAGGGACGCGGATCCGCCGCGCTCCTCTCGGGCGCCCGCGGCTAGCTCCTGGCGGATCACGCGCAGCGGCAGGAACTCGTCGCGCTGCATGCGCAGGATCGTCCGCAGGCGCTCCACGTCGGCCTGGCTGTAGAGCCGGTAGCCGCCGGGCGTCCGGCGCGGAGAGAGCAGCTTCTGGTCCTCGAGGTAGCGGATCTTCGAGATCGAGATCTCGTCGAACTCACGGCCGAGGATCTTGGCGACGGCGCCGATGGTGAGCGCCTTGCGGTTCGAGGGAGCGTCGTCCGTTGATCCGGCGCCGGTGCGTTCGAAGGGTGTCGACGAGGCTTCCACGATCACTTCTCCAGGTAGCTCAGCTTGTATTTGCCGATCTGGATCTCGTCGCCGTCCGCAAGCTGATGGGACTCGATCCTGCGCCGGTTGACGTAGGTGCCGTTGAGCGAACCGAGGTCGTCGATGTAGAGGCCGTCCTTGCGCCGCACCAGGAGGGCGTGATTGCGCGACACCGTGACGTCGTCGAGGAAGACGCCGGCGTCCGGGGTCCGGCCGATCGAGATCCGCTCGTCGTCAAGGGTGAAGCTCTCCCCCGCGCGGCCGCCACCGGAGCGAATCACCATGGCCGCGCCGTGTCGCTCGACGACCTCGTCGATGTCCACCTGATGCATCTCGCCCGACTCGTCGACCGTGTAGGTCATCGTCGTCGGCTCGTCCTTCCCCTCCGGACGGGAGAGGTAGGCGCCGCACTTCTGGCAATAGTTGGCCCCCTCGGCGTTGACGAAACCGCACTCGGGGCAGTGGATCGCCACGATTGACCCCTGTCTAGGTCGGAGGCTTGGTCGGGGGCTCTGAGCGGCCGGCGAGGATCTCGCTCAGCCGCTGCACGTCGTCGCCCTTGATCAGCGTGCCGCTGTCGGGGCGATTCTCACGCAGGCGGTTGACCAGCTCCGCCCTGAGGATGTCGATCTGCCCATGCAGGATCCGGCGACGGTAGGACACCTCCTGCTCCTCAGCGGTCAGATTGTCGATCAGCTCCTTGAGCTCCTCGTCGCTCATGGAGCCGATGTCGGGAAAGGTCTCGTCCTCCACGGACTCCTCCACTTTCAGTCTTGGGGCGAGGATTATAGGTACGAACGCGCAGCCTCAACCGGGACTTGAGTGTTTTGGCTACGCAGTTGCAAGCTCTCGAAGCCCCGAGCGGACGTAGGCGATCGTCCCAAGCACGCCGAGGACCACCCCGACGATCAGCATCGCGCTCCACACCCAGCTCTCGGAGACCATCGCGAAGAAGATCGAGGCCATCACCGGGGCCACCGCGATTCGACCCAGCCAGTTGATCTTGAGCTCCCCGCCTCGATACAGGGCGATCTGCGCGAGAGCGGCCGTGATCACCTCTCGCGCGGCGAGGACGGCCAGCGCCCAGCGCGGCAGGAGCTCGAAGTGCCAGCACACGGCGGCGCCGGAGAGAATCGTCAGGCGGTCGACGATCGGATCGAGGATGGCCCCCATCCGGCTGTACTGCCCCGTGGCGCGGGCGAGGAAGCCGTCGACGTAGTCCCCGACCGCGATCAGCCAGAAGATCACCGCCGCGGGCGCGCTGCGCCCGTCTCCCGACGAGAACGCCAGGTAGAGGAAGACGGGAAGCGCGGCGAGCCGGATGTAGCCGACCGCATTTGGGATCGTCCAGGGGCGCAGGGGCTCCCCCGGCCTCGTCTGCCGCGGTGGCGGGCCGGAGCGGTCAAGACCGAACTGACGGCGGAACCCCTTTCTCCGCCCCTTGCGAAAGGATTGTCCGCGGCTCCGTCCCATCAGGCGAGCATATGGAAGGAAAGGCAAAACCCGGGATCTCACCCACGCGCGCTGAGGATTTCCCTCAGTGGTTCCAGAGCGTGGTCCGCGACGCGGAGGTCGCGGAGCTCGACCACGTCCGCGGCGCCATGGTGATCCGCCCCTGGGGCTACGGGATCTGGGAGCTGATGCAGCGCGGTCTCGACGACGGGATCAAGGAGACCGGCGCGGTGAACGCCTACTTCCCGCTGTTCATCCCTCTGAGCTATTTCGAGGAGGAGGCGAAGCACGTCGAGGGCTTTGCGAAGGAGATGGCGGTGGTGACCCATCACCGCCTCGAGCAGGGCGACGATGGCTCCCTGCACCCCGCCGCCGAGCTGCCCGAGCCGCTGATCGTCCGCCCCACCTCCGAGACGATCATCGGCCGCTCCTTCGCCAAGTGGATCAACTCCTACCGCGACCTGCCGCTGATGGTCAACCAGTGGTGCAACATCGTCCGCTGGGAGCTGCGCCCGCGGGTCCTGCTGCGCACCACCGAGTTCCTCTGGCAGGAGGGGCACACCGCCCACGCCACGGAGGAGGAGGCGCTGCAGGAGACGCGCCGGATGCTCGCGGTCTACCGCGAGTTCGCGGAGTCCCAGCTGGCGATCCCGGTGATCGCCGGGGAGAAGCCCGAGTCGGAGCGCTTCCCGGGCGCGGAGATCACGCTCAGCATCGAGGCGATGATGCAGGACGGCAAGGCGCTCCAGTCCGGCACCTCCCACTACCTGGGCCAGAACTTCTCAGGCGCGATGGAGATGGAGTTCACGGACGAGGACGGGGAGCGGAAGCTCTGCTACACGACCTCGTGGGGCGTCTCCACGCGCATGATGGGCGCCGTCGTGATGACCCACGCGGACGACAACGGCCTCCGCGTTCCCCCTCGGGTGGCGCCGCAGCAGGTCCAGATCGTCCCGATCACCAGGGATGACCCCACGGCCGTCCTCGAGGCCGCTCGCGAGCTCGAAGCCGAGCTCGAGGGGCAGTCATGGATGGACACCCCGGTGCGCGCCAACGTCGATGCCCGGGACCGCAAGCCGGCCGAGAAGCGCTGGGAGTGGATCCGCAAGGGGGTGCCGGTCGTGATCGAGCTCGGCGAGCGGGACATCGAACAGGGAGTGGTGACGATGACGAGGCGAGACGATCCCGGCCTCTCCCGTGACGCCGTCCCGCGCGAGGGCGCCGCGGAGGCCGCGGCGGGCATCCTCGGCGACATCCAGCTCGGCTACTTCGAGGAGGCCAGCAAGCGACTGCGGGAGCGGACCCGGGACGACATCAGAACGCTCGACGAGTTTCGCGAGTTCTTCTCCGGCGACGACACCGACGCGGGCGGCTTCGTCAAGGCGCCCTGGAGCGAGGACCCGGAGACAGAGAAGACGATGGGCGAGCTCGGCGTGAGCGTCCGCTGTGTCCCCTTCGACGAGGTGCTCCCCTCAGACGCCCGTTGCGTGATCACCGGCGGGCCGGCGAAGGTCGTCGCGATCTTCGCGAAGGCCTACTGAGCGCTCTGCCGGCTCGCTAGCGGCGCCGGCGTGTTGGTGTCCCTGCGCAGGTCGACGAAGAAAGAGGTCCCGCACGAGAGACACCCGACCATCGCGCCGTAGCGCGTGTAGGTCATGAGCCGCAGGTTCAACGGGTTGCTATGACCACACATGAGGCGGAGATCATCGCTTCCTCGAAACGCCGCGAAAAGCGTGCGAACTACCTCTGATCGGCGTGCGAACTACGCCAGCTGGCGCCGGGGAAATACGGATCGGCGACTCGTACGAACGTCCAAGACGCTGCGGCCAGGTGCGGGGTGAAATGTCGCGCTGGGCGTACTAGGCTTGGCCTTCTCCTAAGAGAACTCTCACCCAGGGGGAACCTGTGCCGGACTAGAGTCGCGGCAAGGGGAACTCAGCAGCGGATCGTGGGGCGAAAATCGCCAGACGAGCCGCGAGGAGGTCCGCATTGAGAGATATGGCTGATCGGCTCAGACCCATAAAGGGCGGCCTGGCGGCGCCCGCCGTCTTCAACCTGAACGGGCCGGCCCACTACGTCCACTGGCACTTCTTCCAGATGTCGGTGGCGAACGTCATCGTCATCGGGCTGATGATCGTGGTCTTCGTCCTGGCACTCGTCATCCCCTTCCCGAAACGGGAGATCGAGGAGTGAGCCCGGAAGCCGAGAAGCGCATGTGGACCGAGCGGGTCCGCTCACGTGCAGTCGGCGCTCTGCCCCCCGAGAAGCTGCTGCCCGACCGCCAGCCGGCCTACGTCTCGTCGTGGATCTACGTCTTCGGCGTCGCCACGATCGCGGCGCTGATCGTGGTCGTCGGTTCGGGCGTGATCCTCGGCCTCAAGGGGCCGGCCTGGTGGCACGAATCAGGCGTCGGCAAGTTCTTCAACAGCATCCACCTCTGGGCGGTCGAGGTCTTCTTCTTCACCATGGTCGTGCACCTCTGGGGCAAGTTCTTCATGGGCGCCTGGCGCGGAGGAAGGGCCTGGGTCTGGGTCACCGGAGCCATCCTCTTCCTGATCGGCATCGGCACCGCCTTCACCGGCTATCTGTCACAGCAGAACTTCGACTCGCAGTGGATCGCCAGCGAGGGCAAGGACGGGCTGAACTCCGTCGGCATCGGCGCCTTCTTCAACGTGGCCGACTTCGGCCAGATGTACACCTGGCACGTGATCCTGCTGCCCGTCGTCGTGGTGGCGCTGGTCGTCGGGCATGTCCTCCTGGTCCGGAAGCACGGCGTCGTCCCCCCATACGCCGCGAAGGTCGCTCGCGACGCGGCCTCGGCCAAGGGCCCGGCGTGAGTCCGGGGCGGCCGAAGCCCGCGCCGCTCGAGTCCGCGGACTGGAACGGCCCCTATATCCGCTACGACCTCGTCAAGGAGTTCGTGATCGCCCTGGTGGTGGTCACAGCCCTGGTGGTGCTCCTGGCGATCCTCTTCTCCTCCCCCGACGACAAGCCCGTGACGATCCAGCAGTGGGCGCGCACCGACCCGTCCGACTTCGTCGCCACCGCGGTCACCGAGCTGGATGGGTCGAGCGAGGTCGCCACCTACGGGCCTCCCTACAACCACACGCCGGGCGCCGGCCAGAAGATCGGTCCGCTCAACCTGCAGAGCGCCGCCGGGGTCCACTTCCCGATCAACACCGCGGAGGACTTCGTGGTCAACCCACTGCGCAGCATCCCGGGGAACGCCGCTCTCGCCAACGCGCTCAACGCCTACGACGCTGCCCCCGCGGCCCAGAAGACGGCCTGGACCGACGCCTACACGAAGGGGCTCGACGGCGCCACCTTCCCGGGCGGAATTCCCCAGCTGCCGCCCGGTGACTATGGGCCGGTGGCGCCGATGATGGCCTCCCTGGCGGGCCTTGCCGCGACCGGCGGACTCGACGGTGCCCTGCTCAACGCGAATCAGTTCTACCAGACGAACTACACCAAGCCGCTGCTCTTCCTCTCGGGCGGCGGCTACTTCGAGACGCGGGCCGAGGAGCAGCATCTGCTCGGCGAGCAGTGGGGGATGATGAACGAGACGGGCAGCTATCCGGGCCAGGTCTGGCTCTGGCTCTACACCTTCTGGTACCAGATCGCCCCGTTCGACACCTCGGAGAACGCCGACGCTCAGATCTGGGCCCTGATGATGCTGCTTTCACTGGCCTTCATCTGCATCCCCGCGATCCCGGGCCTGCGCAGCCTGCCCCGCCATCTCGGCGTTCACCGCCTGATCTGGCGAGACCACTACAGGCGCGTCGAGAAGAGCTAGGTGCGGGTGAAGCGGCGCCCCGCTACGGGCGAGGCATCCTCGTCGAGCGCGGGGCGCTTGACGGGCTTCAGATAGGGCTCGCCGTCGGCGAGATCGGGACCTGTCACGTCGGCGGCGTCGGCGCGGGCGGCCTCCGCCTCGAGCTTGGCGATGCGCTCCGGGGTGAGCTCGCCGGCATTCTCCTCCTCGATCCTCGCCAGCCAGTCCGCTCCCTCCCGGGCCTTGGCCTCCTCCACCTGGACGGAGCCGCGGTCGAGCGACTTGTCGATCTCGGCGAAGAGGGTGTCGACCAGCTCGGCCTGCGGGACCTTCCGCAGCGGCTTGCCGTGGGAGAAGATCAGCCCCTCGTCCTTGGCGCCGGTGATCCCGAAGTCCGCGTGGGAAGCCTCGCCGATGCCGTTGACTGCGCACCCGAGGACGGCGACCTCGATCGGCTCCTCGTATCCCTCGAGGCGCCGCTCGATCTCGGCGACGACCGTGTCCATGTCGAACTGCAGGCGGCCGCAGGTCGGGCAGGCGATCAGCACCGGGCCGCGCTCGCGCAGCTTCAGCGCCTTGAGGATCTCCCAGCCGACCTTGACCTCCTCCTCGGCGTGGAACGTGGAAAGGGAGATCCGAATGGTGTCCCCCACTCCGTCGGCCAGCAGAGTGCCCAGGCCGACCGACGACTTCAGCGAGCCCGACCACTTGGTCCCGGCCTCGGTGATCCCCAGGTGGATCGGGTAAGGGATGCGCTCGGCAAGCAGGCGGTTGGAAGCGATCGTGTTCGGGACGCTGGTCGACTTGATCGACACCTTGAAGTTCTCGAAGTCCAGCGACTCCATCATCTCGACGAATTCGACCGCGGCCTGAACCAGCGCCTCGACCGAGTCCTGGCGCTCGAGCTCGTGCAGATGCTTGGGGAGCGATCCGGAGTTGACCCCGATCCGCATCGGGACGCCGGCCGCGTTCGCCTTCTTCGCCACCTCCGCGACCTTCTCGCGGCCGCCGATGTTGCCCGGATTGAGGCGGATGCAGTCAGCGCCGGCGTCGATCGCCTTCAGGGCCAGGGTGTGGTTGAAGTGGATGTCGGCGATCACCGGGATCGGCGAGTCCTTGACGATCGTCTTCAGCGCCTCCACGTCCTTGTCGCGCGGAACGGCGACCCGGACGAGGTCGGCACCGGCCTCGGCGACGGTGCGGATCTGCTCCATGGTCGCCTCGAGGTTGGCCGTCTCGGTCTTGCACATCGTCTGCACGGCGACGGGCGCGCCGCCCCCGATGGGGACGTCGCGCACGAAGATCTGGCGCTTCGAGGCCACGGGCACAGGGTAGCCGTGGGGCGATTCCGGGCGTTTAGCGGAGCGTGAAGGCGAAACGAATGGTGCACTACGCTGGCGGAGCAGATCTGGGAGGATCGGCTGCAGGGGCCCCAAGGAAGGGAAACCATGAACCGCCGCATTTCTCAACTGGCGCTCGGCGCAGCGCTGGCAGTCACGCTCTTCGGGATCGTTGCGTCCTCGTCCTTGGCCGACACGGTTGTCATGGGCAGCAGGCTGACCAGCAACTACGACGGCGGGGTAAGCGGCGGTGCGTCGACGGTCAGCGTTCAGCTCTCGTACGACCCGGCGACCGGTACCAACCCGGTCGTCTCCCCGGCGAACGGCGTGATCACCGGCTGGAAGGTGAAAAGCGCGGACGACGGAGCCATCTACACGCTCAAGGTTCTGCGACCGAACGGAGCGGTCAGCCTCGTCACCGCCACGAACAGCAACTTCTCGGGGATCGCATCCGTGCAGGCTCCATCAGCCGTTCCGGTCGGGACCTCCTCGCCACCCCGAAGGGCAAGATCTTCTCCTATCCGGCATCCCTTCCGATCAGCACGGGCGACTACGTCGGCGTGCTCACCGGGGGAGCCGATGACGACTTGCCGCAGGCGATGACGAACGGTCTGGACAAGAACCTGATCGCGAACAACTTCTTGGCCAAGCCCACGAACGGAACCTGCGGCCAACCTCCTCTCGGACAAGCAGCATGAGCTCCTGCTGCAGGCGACGATCAAGTTCTGCAGGGTCCCGAACGTGGTCGGACAGACACAGGCCGCCGCGGCGGCGGCGATCGCCGCCGGCGACTGCACGTCAACGGCGACCGCCCAGGACGCTGCAGCTCAAGCGGATCAAGAAGACCTTCTCGAAGAAGAAGAAGAAGCGAATCAAGGCGAGCAACAACGCGCTGAAGGCTCAGAGCGGGCTTGTTCTCAGTCAGAGCGTCGCGCCGGGAACAACGGCCGCGCCGCCCGGGCCCGCGGTCGCTCTCGCCATTGGCGAGGTCGTCAAGCCGCCCAAGAAGAAGAAGCACAAGCACTGAGCCGATCCAAGGCCGGCGCAATCCAAATCGCCCGCCGATCCGTAGGTACGGGCGAGGGAGATCATCTTCGGCCGGCGAAAAAGCCCGTTCCTGATCGCGCTCGCGGTGGCCCTGTTCGGCATCGCGAGCCTGGCCTCCAGCGCTGGCGCCACCTTCCACCTCGTGAAGATCCGGGAGGTCTCCTCCGGCACCGGGCCCGCCGACAGCAGCTACGTCGAGACCCAGAACTACTTCGACTTCCAGAACTTCCTCAGCGGGGGCGCGAAGCTCGTCCGCTGCAACGCGACCTGCTCTAGCCCGACGACCTTCTCTCCTTTCGCCGACGTGGCGGACGGCCATACGCAGCACACCGTGCTGTTTGCCGACTCTGGGATCGGAGCCGGGAGCAAGGACTTCAACGTCGACCTCAATCTCGACGCGATCCAGGCGGGTGGCGCCGTCTGTTACCTGAGCGAGCCCGGATACAACGACTGCGTCTCATGGGGCAACTTCAGCGCCAACTCGACGCTGATGACCAACTACGGGACGACCGCCGGGACCCCGGCTCCGGCCCTGAGCTCGGGCATGGCCCTGCGCCGGTCGATCGCCCCCGGGTGCTCGACGCTGCTGGAGGCGAGCGACGACACGAACAACAGCGCCACCGACTTCTCGGTGACGACGCCGAACCCGCGGAAGAACTCGATGGCCCCGACTGAGATGCCCTGTGCCGCCTCTGGCGGCGGGCCGACCGGCTACCCCCCGGCCTCACCGGGCCCGACCGGCTCGACGAGCAAGAAGAAGAAGTGCAAGAAGCACAAGAAGAAGCCGTCGGGGGCCTACGCGGCCAAGAAGAAGTGCAAGAAGCACAAGAAGCACAAGAAGTGAACGCGCGAAGCGTGACGAGCGGGCTACGCGCCCGCCTGCTGCAGCTTCCGCTGTAGCCCTCCGACTCCGTCGGAGCCGTCCACCCGGATCCGCTTCAGCGTGTACATCTCGCCCTTCGAGGCGAGCCCCTCGTCGGTGGTGGTAGCCCCGAGGTAGCCGGCGTCCCGTACGGCCTGGATCGCCTGGGCGTCGTAGCGGCCCGACGGATAGCAGAAGAAGTTGACCGGCTGGTGGAAGCGGCGCTGGAGCATCTGGCGGGAACCTCCCACCTCCTGCTGGAGTTGCGCACCGCTCGCCTGCGAGACGTCGACGTGGTTGATCGTGTGCGAGTCGAGCTCCCAGCCGTCGTTGATCAGGGTCTGCACCATGGCGTTGCTGAGCTCGGCGCCGGGTTGGCCGATTCTCCCCGAGATTGCGCTGAGGACTCCGGGCCAACCGAGCTTGCGGAGCTCGGGGCGGGCGTAGACGTACTGGCTGCGGTAGCCGTCGTCGAAGGAGACGACCACGGGCTTCTCGGGCAGCCCCGCGTCCTTGAACCAGGCGTCGTAGACCTGATTGAGGCTGACCCCCTGGTAGCCCCGTGACCGGAGCCACTCCATCTGCTTGTCGAATGTCTTCGGGTCGACGTAGAGCTCGGGTAGCTGCGCGCTCGACGGCGGAGCTGCGATCACGTGGTACATCAGCACCGGGACGGGCCCCTGCGACCGAACCAGCCTGGTCTGCGCGGGCACCGGCCCGAGGCCGCCCGGCCGGAGCTTCGGGCCCCCTCCCCCAGCCTTCTTGGCTCCCGCCGATGTCGCGCTCGAGTCGCCGCCGCCCCCAGACCCATGCCCGGCGCCGACCGCAACCCCGGCGGCGAGTGCGAGCACCGCCAGCACCGCGAGGGCGCGGCGCCTGCGCCTGCGCACCCTGCGCTGACGCTCCGCCTGCCGACGGGGGTCACGCCTATTCCGCTGTCCCTCCAAGCCGGCCTAGCGCGTGTAGAGCGCCTCGATCTCCTCGGCGTACTTCTCGTCGATGGGCTTGCGCTTCAGCTTCATCGTCGGGGTGAGCTCGTCGCCGCCCGGTTCCCATTGCTCTGGCAGGACCTTGAACTTCTTGATCTGCTCGACGCGAGCCATCTTCTCGTTCGCCACCTCGACGGCAGCCTGGACCGCATCGCGTATCTTCTCCTCGCTCGCCAGCTCCTCCAGCGACTTGCCGTCGAGCCCGTTCTGGGACGCCCAGACGGGAGCGAAGTCCGGGTCGAGCACGATCAGGGCCGTATTGAACGGCCGGCCGTCGCCGATCGCCGCCGCCTGGCCGATCAGCGGGCTCGCCGTCTTCAGGTGGGACTCGATGTTCGCCGGCGACATGTTCTTGCCGGCGGCGTTGATGATCAGCTCCTTCTTCCGGTCGACGATCTTCAGGTAGCCGTCCTCGTCGATCTCGCCGATGTCGCCGGTGCGCAGCCACCCCTCCTCATTGAATGCCTCGTCGTTCTTCTCGGGCAGGTTGCGGTAGCCGGGCATCACGCAGTCGGCCTTGACCAGCACCTCGCCGTCCTCGTCCAGGCGGATCTCGACACCGGGCGTCGGCGGTCCCACCGTGCCGAGCTTGATTCGGTCGGGTGGGTTGATGGTCCCGAGCCCGCACGTCTCCGACATGCCCCAGAGCTCGCCGATCGGGATCCCGATCGCGTGGAAGAACTCGAGCACCTCCAGTGGCGTGGGTGCGGCGCCGGCGTTGACGGCAAGCGCCTCGTCCAGTCCCAGCTGCTTGCGCAACGCGGAGAACATCTGCTGGTCGGCCTGCGCGGCGGCCTCGGCGATCTCGGGGGGGACCTCCTCCCCGGCCTGCTCGAGGCGGACTTTCTTGAGCGCTGCCTCGAGCCCCTTCTCGGCGGGCTCGCGCTGCTCGTCAGGCAGCCCGGCGATCATTGCCTCCAGCCCGGCCTTGAGCTTCTCGAAGATGCGGGGAACCGCGAAGAACCAGGTCGGCCTCACCTTCGGGAGGAACTCGGCGATCCGGCGGGGATCTGCGCAGACGGTGACGGAGACGCCCTTGGTCACCGGCAGGTAGTAGTGAGCGTTCCGCTCGGCCACGTGGGCGGCGGGCAGCCACGAGATCACCTTGGCGCCCCGCTCAGGAAGCTCGATCAGCTCGTCCGCGGTCGCGATGGCGAAGAGCAAATTGCGGTGGGTGAGCTGGACGCCCTTCGGCGGGCCCGTCGTCCCGGAGGTGTAGATGAGCGTGAGGAGGTCGTCGGGCCCGATCTGCTCGACCGACTCGGCAGGGTCGAACTCCGGGTCCATCTCCATCAGCTCGTCGAGGGTGTGGTCGCCGCCGTCGCTATCCACGACGATCACGTGCTCGAGGGAGGGGAGGTCCTTCCGCGCCTCGTTGACCTTGTCGAGGTACGCCTGCTCAGTGATCACCAGCTTGCTCTCAGCGTCCGAGAGCAGGTACTGGATCTGTCCCGGAGCGTAGGTCTGATAGACCGAGAACGGGATCGCGCCGAGGGAGACGGCCGCCAGGTCCGTGGGGATGAACTCCCAGCGGTTGCCCAGCATGATCGCGACGGTGTCGCCCTTCTTTACGCCAAGCTTGGCCAGCCCGCCGGCAATCCGGTGGACGACGTCGCGGAGCTCGTTCCAGCTGAGCTCCTTCTCACGCGCCTCGTCGCGGATCGCGAGGTCGTCGCCTAGGCGGTCGACCACCCCGTAGAAGGCCTTGACGAGGTTCTCGGCAGGCAGCTTGGGCGGCTCGCCGCCACTCGCCTGGCGCTCAGAAGTCGTTACCTCCACAGCTCTCCTCTAGGTAGAACCGCCGGAAACGCTACACGCTCACCTGAGGCGGCGTGCGCCTAGCGGACGTGGAAGCCCGACCCCGACAGGCGGCCGATGTCGTTGGTCAGGCCGATCACGAAGAGCATCAGGATCAGCAGGAACCCGACCGCGCTGGCGCGCTCGATCACGCTGAACGGGACGCGCCTGCCCCGGACCTTCTCGACCAGGCTCCAGAAGATGTGGCCTCCGTCGAGTGGCAGGAACGGGAAGAGGTTGATGATCGCCAGCGACAGGCTGATCACGGCGAGCAGCGTCAGCGCCTCACGGGCGCCGAACTGGATCGTCTGATGTGCGACGTCGCTGACGCCGACGACGCCCGAGAGCTGCTTGCGCTGCTCGGGCTCGAAGATCCGTGCGAAGGTCGAGACCGTCTTCGTCGTCACGTCCCACATGAAGCTCACCGCCCGGCCGGCCGCCGCCGGGACCGAGAGATTCTCGGGAATGAAGCCGCCTTCCCCGAAGCCGAAGCCGACCCTGTAGCGGCCGTTGGGATCACCCTCCTTCAGCGCCGGCGCGTGGGCGTCGTAGAACGGCGTCAGCTTGACCGTGACCTGCTTGCCGTCGCGCTTGACGACGAAGACGGCCGGCGAGGTGGCCTGGCATCCGTCCACCGGAGTGCCGGCGCAGGTGTGGGTGTTGACCTGCTTCGCGATGGCGTCGGCCCGGTTGCCGAGATCGGTTTCGCTCGGCCTCGAGCCGCCCTGGGTCGGCCGAACGCCATCCACCGACACGATCTGGTCCCCGGTCTTCAGCACGCCCTGGGCCGGCTTGTCGTTCTCGATCGATCCGATCTCGAGAGTCGTCGCCCGCTGCAGGCCAAGCGCGAGGGCGAACAGGACGACGAACGCGATCAGGACGTTCATCGCCGGCCCGGCGCCGATCACCACGATCCGCTTCCAGACCGGCTGGTTGTAGTAGGCCCGCTTGAGCACGTCCGGTGGAAGTCCGCCGAGGTCGCCCGAGGTCTGTCCGGCGGACTCGACCCGCTCCAGGAGTCCCTCCGGGGTATCGCGCCCCGCATCCGTGGCGGTGGCGAGCTCGGGGCGCCCGGCTGCACTGCCGGGAGCAGCCTCGGCGGCCTCGAGCTCCTCCGGGTTCATCCCGGTGATCTTCACGAAGCCGCCCAGCGGGACCATTCCGATCCCGTACTCGGTCTCGCCGCGCTTCACGCTGAACAGCTTCGGCGGGAAGAAGAGGAAGAAGCGCTCCACTCGCATCCCGGTCGCCTTGGCGGCGAGGAAGTGCCCGAACTCGTGCAGGATGATCAGGGCGCAGAACCCCGCGAAGACGAGGAGCCAGCTCACGCGACGGCCAGGCCCTCGATCAGCCCACGGGCGTGCTCCCGCGCGGCCGCGTCGACGTCGAAGAGGTCCTCGAAGTGGCGGACCGGTCCGCCCGGGATCGCCTCGAGGGTCCGGTCGATCACCTCGGGGATGCCGGTGAAGGGAATGCGCGCGGCCAGGAACGCCTCCACGGCGACCTCATCGGCCGCGTTCAGCACGCAGGGGGCGGTCCCTCCCGCCTCGCCCGCCTCGCGCGCCAGTCGCAGGCAGGCGAAGGTCTCGGTGTCCGGCGGCTCGAAGCCGAGCTGGCCGACGCTCGCCAGGTCCAGGGTTGGAACGTCGACGTCGGCTCGCTCCGGGAACTGCAGCGCATAGGAGATCGGGACCTTCATGTCCGGGTATCCGAGGTGGGCGAGCGAGGCTCCGTCGTTCAGGTGGACGAGTGAGTGGACGATCGACTGCGGATGGACGACGACGTCGATCCGCTCATACGGAACGTCGAAGAGGTGATGCGCCTCGATCATCTCGAATCCCTTGTTCATCAGGGTCGCCGAGTCGATCGTGATCCGGCCGCCCATCTCCCAGGTGGGGTGCGCGAGGGCCTCCTCGGGCGTGATCGCCGAGAGGTCGGTACGGCCGCGGAAGGGACCGCCGGACGCGGTCAGCACGAGGCGCTCGACGGTTCCGGGGGACTCGGCGCCGATCAGCTGGAAGAGGGCCGAGTGCTCCGAGTCCACGGGAAGGATCCGGGCGCCGGTGGCCTCCGCCAGCGCCATGACCAGCTCGCCTCCGATCACCAGGCTCTCCTTGTTGGCGAGGGCCAGGTCGATGCCCTCGGTGAGGGCGACGATGGTGGGACCGAGCCCCGCGGCGCCCACCACCGCATTCAGAATCAAATCGGGTTTGGAGCCGAGGATCAGCTCGCGGACTCCGTCCTGGCCGGCGAGAACCTGTCCCCCCCAGGCTTCTCCCGCCCGGGCGGCGGAGTCGGAATCGGCAAGGGCGACGGCTGGCACGCCGTGGTCGCGTGCCTGGGCCAGCACGCGCTCCCAGCTCGAGTCGGCGGAGAGCCCCACGACCTGGAGGCCGTCGGCGGCCCCGATCACCTCGAGCGCCTGGGTGCCGATCGACCCAGTCGATCCGAGTATCAGCACTCGCTTCACGGCCGCCCAGTGTAGGTCTCAGGCGAAACGCCCCGTAAACGCCCTGGTTCGCCCGTGAACGAAGACGGGAGGCCCGTTCTGGGCCTCCCGTCGTCGAACGTCGTGTCTGTTCGCGCTAGCGGACCTGGACGGCCGAGAGCTCGAACTGAGGGACCTTGAGGTTGCCAGACGTCTCCCTGCAGGCGAGAGAGAAGGTGTGCTTCCCGCCCTGCGCAGTGGTGACGATGTTGATCCCGAACCCAGAGACTCCGTTGCCGGGCGCGTGCACGTTGGTCTTCGTGCCCTGGATCTCCTGGGCCTGCTCGTTCTCGAGATGGCAGATGCCATTCGCGACCGCGGTGCCGCCGTCGGCATTGCCGTTGGCGACCAGCAGGTACTTCCGCGGGAAGGCAGTCGAACCGTTCACGTCCACGGACGTGCACTTGGTGAACGTCGCAGAGGTCGTCGGATCACACGCGGTGGTGCCTGTCTGCGCGTTGGTGGAGCTGACGCCCAGCACCTTCAGGCGTGCGTCCTTGCTCAGGCCCTTGTACTCGACCTTCTTGCTGGTGGCCGCGTATGCGCCTCCTCCGAGGGCAACGCAGAGGGCGATGAATCCCACCACGAGGCCGGCTGATGGCCGGCGGTTGAACAGCTTCTTCATCCAGAACCACTCCCTTTCAGGCGTTGTGAGCGTTCGCTGACGAAACAGCATGAGGCTGAGAAGTTGCGGCGCTGCGAGGATGCATTCATGCCACTCAGGCGACGCAGCCGCAAGAAGCCCGATCCGGCGATCGATTCGGAGGGCATCCGGGACGTCGTCCGCAGGACGGACGCAAACCCCCAGCTGGTCGCCACGGCCCGCTTTCTGCGGAACCTGATTCCGGGGGGAGAGCCCGAGACCTCGGAGATGCCGGAGCCGATGCAGCGCCTGATGGAGGAGGTCCATCCAGGTGAACCGAGCGCGCTTCGCGAGATCGGCAAGGGTGCGCTGCAGGCCTGGCATGCGCTGTCCGAGGCCCAGAAGCGCAGGCAGGGAACCGCGGACGTGGCGATCCTGTTCACCGACCTGGTCGGCTTCTCCGACTGGGCCCTCGAGGCCGGCGACGAGGCGGCCCTCGAGGTGCTCCGCCAGGTCGGGGACGTGGAGCAGAAGGCCATCTCGTCCAGCAAGGGCGCCGTCGTCAAGCGGCTCGGGGATGGCGCGATGGCCGTCTTCGGCGACTCCAAGCAGGCGGTCGCAGCCGCGCTAGAGGCTCAGAAGGGGATCTCGGAGATCGAGGTGGAGGGATACCGGCCCACCCAGCGCGCGGGAGTGCACCAGGGCACGCCCCGCAAGGTGAAGGGCGACTTCCTCGGGGTCGACGTCAACATCGCCGCCCGCGTCGGTGACTCCGCGAAGGGCGGCGAGGTCTTGATCTCGGAACCGGTCCGCGAGGAGCTGGACGGGCGCCGCTTCAAGTTCGGGCCCACCCGCGCGCTCTCGGCGCCGGGAGCCCCAGCGGACCTCACGGTCTGCTCGGTGAAGTCGCGGCGCGGCCGCTGAGCCGTCGGTCTAGTAGACGAAGGCGACGGCGAGGTAATAGCCGGCGACCACGGTGAAGAGCACGGCGTCGAGGCGGTCGATCAGGCCTCCGTGGGGTCCGAAGAGGCGGCCGGTGTCCTTGACGCCGAGGTCCCGCTTGATCAGGGAGGCGAACAGGTCGCCGATCGGCGCGATCACGCCGATGGCCATTCCCATCAGCAGCGCGTCGGTGCCCGGCAGCCAGTCCTGGTAGAGGCCGGCGAACCAGAAGCCCATCGTCGCCCCGAGGAAGCCGCCGATTCCGCCCTCGAGCGTCTTGTTGGGCGAGATTCGCGGAGTGATCTTGCGTGAGCCGAACAGCCGGCCCGCGGCGTAGGCGGCCGTGTCGCCCAGGAAGGTCGCCACCAGCACGTCGATCAGCAGCGCGCCGCCGTGCAGCGGCAGATCGCGGAGAAGGACGGCGTGGGAGAACCCGATCCCCATCCAGGCGACGCCGAGCACGGTGAAGGCGATCGAGGTGGTGATCGCCTCGTGAGAGCGTCGCGCGGCGGCAAAGGCGAAGGCGAGTGGGAAGAGAGCGGCGAAGACCAGCACGATCTGGAACGCGCCGCCGTAGTGCGCGGCGATCACCATGCCCGCCACGACGGCATAGGCCGGCAGCATGATCGGCTGCTCGGGCTCGGCCATGCGGAAGAACTCCCGCAGCCCGAGGATGCCGAGCACGATCATCGCCGCGGCGAAGACCGCGCCGCCCGCGCCGACGATGGCGATCGCGAAGATCACCCAGGGGATCGCGACCACAACCCGTGCCGTCGTCTCGGACATCTTCGGGACCAGGCGCCGGCGGCGCTTCGGCTCCTCATCCCTGCCCGTCCGAGTGACCACGATCTCGGGCTCGAGCGGCTCCTGATCGAGGCGGTCGACCACCGCTACCTCGCCCCGAAGCGACGCCGGCGCTCGTCGTACTCCGCCAGCGAGGCCTCGAACGCCTCGCGGGTGAAGTCCGGCCAGAGCTCGTCTCGGAAGACGAACTCGGAGTAGGCGCACTGCCAGAGCAGGTAGTTCGAGAGCCGCTGCTCGCCGCTGGTGCGGATCAGCAGGTCCGGGTCGTGCATCTCGGGGGCGTAGAGATGGCTCCGGAACTCCTCCTCCCCGCCGCCGCCGTACGCCGCCGCGGCGTCGAGGATCTCCGAGCGGCCGCCGTAGTTGAAGGCGACGAACAGGGTGATCCGCTCGTTGGCGTCCGTCTCGGCCTCGGCCCAGTCCATGCGGCCGGTGAGCTCCTCCGAGATTCCCTCGCGGCGCCCGATGAACCGCATCCGGACGCCCTCCTCGTCCAGCTCCGGCGTCTCACGGTCGATCCGCTCCGCGAACATCGCCATCAGGCCGTCGACCTCCTCCTTGGGCCGCGTCCAGTTCTCCGTGGAGAAGGAGTAAACGGTCAGCTCCTTGACGCCGAACTCGGCGGCGTCGCGCAGCCGCTCCTTGACGACGTCCGCGCCCGCCTGGTGTCCCTCGATCACGGGCAGACCTCGCTGTTGAGCCCAGCGCCCATTGCCATCGGTGATGATCGCGACGTAATCGGCTGGCATCGGAGGGGAGATCGGGTCAGGCCTGAGCCTAGACCTCCATGATCTCCTCTTCCTTGCCCTTCAAAAGCGAGTCGATCTCGTCGATCGCGGCGTCCGTGGCCTTCTGCAGGTCGGTCTCGCCGTGGTGCTCCTCGTCCGAGCCGGCCTCGCCCTCCTTCTTCAGCTCGCGGAGGTCGTGCATGACGTCGCGGCGGATGTTGCGGACGGCGACTCGGCCGTCCTCGGCAACGTTGTGGACTACCTTCACCAGCTCCTTGCGCCGCTCCTCGGTGAGCTCCGGGATCTGCAGCCGGATGACGTTGCCGTCGTTGGAAGGAGTCAGGCCGAGGTCGGACTCCATCACGGCCTTCTCGATCGTGTTGATCGACGACTTGTCGTAGGGCGTGACCGTGAGCATGCGCGCGTCGGTCGCGGCCACCTGCGCGAGTTGCTTGAGCGGTGTCTGCGCGCCGTAGTAGTCGATGTCGAGGCGGTCGAGGAGGTGCGGGGAGGCGCGGCCGGTGCGTACCGTGGCGAGCTCGTTGCGCGTCGAGTCGACCGACTTCTGCATTCGCTCCTTGCCGTCTGCCAACAGCTCGTCGATCATCTCGCTCATCGGCTGCGCACCCCGGGAGTTGGCTCCGTAGCGGGCTTTGAGGACACCAAGGTGCCCACCCTCTCTCCGCTCACGATCCTATCTATGTTGCGCTCGTCCGCCATGTTGAAGACGTAGATGGGCAGGTCGTTGTCCATGCAGAGCGAGAGGGCGGTCGAATCCATCACCCGGAGGCCGCGCTCGATCGCCTGGCGGTGGCTGATCTCGGGCAGGAAGGTCGCGTTCGGATCGACCGACGGGTCGGCGTCGTAGACGCCCTCCACCCCGTTCTTCGCCATCAGGATCGCCTCCGCGTGGATCTCGAGGGCCCTCAGCGCCGCTGCGGTGTCGGTGGTGAAGAACGGATTGCCGGTGCCGGCCGCGAAGATCACGGCGCGGCCCTTCTCGAGGTGGCGGATCGCGCGGCGGCGGATGTACGGCTCCGCGACCTCGGTGACCGCCATCGCCGACAGGACCCGGGTGTCCACCCCCTCCTTCTCGAAGGCGTCCTGCAGGGTCAGCGCGTTGAGGACGGTCGCGAGCATGCCCATGTAGTCGGCGGTGGCCCGGTCCATTCCCTCCGCGGCACCCTCGAGGCCGCGGTAGATGTTGCCGGCCCCGACGACGACGGCGATGTCCACGTCCTGCGCTCGCACCTCGCGCACCTGGGTGGCGATTCGCTCGATCTGCTCAGGATCGGTGCCGTAGGCGAGGTCGCCCATCAGGGCCTCCCCGGAGAGCTTCAGCAGGATGCGGTTGAAGCGAGCCTCGGCCAAGGCCGGCCCTACTCCTGTCCCACCTCGAAGCGCGCGAAGCGGGCGATTCGGACGTTCTCGCCCGTCTTTGCGGCCAGCTCCGCTCTCAGGTCCTCGATCGTCTTGCCCTCGTACTTGTCTTCGTTGAAGTGCTGCTGGTCGAGCAGCACGATCTCCGATGCCCACTTCTTGATCTGGCCATCGACGATCTTGGCCACGATGTCATCGGGCTTCCCATCCTCTTTCGCCTTCTCCTCGAGGATCCGGCGCTCGTTGGCGACGTCTTCCTCCGGAATGTCCTCGAGCGACACGTGCTGGGGATTCATCGCGGCGATGTGAACGGCGACATCGCGGGCGAACTCCTTGAAGTCGTCATTGAGCGCGACGAAGTCGGTTTCGCATTGCACCTCGACGAGGACGCCGATCCTCTGCTGCTTGCGCTCGCCGGTTCCGCTCATGTGCGTGTAGGCGGCGACGACGCCCTCGGCGGTGCCGCGCCCACTGCGCTTTGAGGCGGAGGCGGCGCCCTTCTTGCGGAGGATCTCGACCGCCTTCTGCTCGTCACCCTCCGCTTCCTCGAGGGCGTTCTTGACGTCCACGATCGGAGCGCCGGTGCGCTCGCGGAGGGCCTTGACGTCCGCCGCCGTGACCGCCATCAGGACTCGCCTCCGCCCGGCGTCTGCGCGGGCGCTGGCTGATCGTCCGGCTGTGGCTGAGGCACCTCGATCGCCGCCTCACGGTTGGCCTCGGCGTCGGACCCCTGAGCGTCGTGGGGCTTCGAGTCCCCCTCCGGCTGCGGCTGCGGAATCTCCTCCGCGGCCTCGCGGTTGGCCTCGGTCTGCTTCGCCGCCGCCTGCGCCTTCGCATCCGCCTCGGCCTTGGCCTTGGCTTCAGCTTCGGCCTTCGCCTTCTCCTCGGCCTCCTTCTTGGCCTTCTCCTCGGCCTCGCGGCGCTTGCGCTCCTCTTCCTCGCGGCGCTTTCGTTCCTCCTCCTCGGCGCGGCGCTTCTCCTCCGCTGCCCGCCACGCGGCGGCGGCGCCCTCGATCGAGGAGCCCAGCCCACCGATCACCAGCTCGCAGGAGCGGATCGCGTCGTCGTTGCCCGGGATCACGTACTTCACCGGCCCCGGGTCGCAGTTGGAGTCGACCAGTCCGATGATCGGGATCTCGAGGCGCTCGGCCTCGCGGAGCGCGATCTCCTCGGTCTTCAGATCGATGATCACCACCGCGTCGGGGATGCGCTGCATGTCGGCGACGCCGCCGAGGTTGTACTCGAGCTTGCGCAGCTCGGCCTCCATCGACATGCGCTCCTTGGTCGGCAGCAGGTCGAGCCGGCCGCCCTCCTTCAGCTCGCGCAGCTCGTGCAGGCGCTGGATCCGCTTGCGGATCGTGTGGAAGTTGGTCAGCAGCCCGCCGAGCCAGCGCCGGTTGACGTACGGCATCTCGCAGCGCTCGGCCCATTCCTGCACGGAGTCCCGGGCCTGCTTCTTGGTCCCGACGAAGAGGATCACTCCGCCCTTCGCCGCGACCTCGGTCACGAACTGCGTCGCCTGCTTGAGGAGCTCCTCCGTCTGGAGGAGATCGATGATGTGAATCCCTTCCCGCTCTCCAAAGATGAAGCGGCGCATGCGCGGGTTCCAGCGCCGTGTCTGGTGGCCGAAGTGAACCCCGGCCTCCAGCAGCTCCTTGATGCCTACGTCGGCCATCTGATCTTCCTAACGCTTGGGTTTTGTGTTGGCCCCGTCGCGGCTGCGGGAACCCGGGCGTGCCCGGGCAGCGTCCCGTGCCTCTCGGCGGGGGTTGGGTGCAAAGTCCGCGGGATTGTAGGCGCTGAGCGCCAAACCGCCCGGGTCAGGGGCCGGGGTCGCTCTTGGACCGCTCGAGCGCAGACTTCAGGTCCTCAGGCAGCTCCGAGGTGAAAGCCATTTCCTCCCCCGTCCGCGGGTGAGCGAAGCCGAGGCGTGAGGCGTGCAGGAACTGGCGATCCAGGCCGTGGCGCCCGCGCGAGCCGTATTCGGGATCCCCGGCGACGGGATGGCCGATCGCCGCGAAGTGGACCCGGATCTGGTGCGTGCGACCGGTGTCGAGCCGAGCGTGCACGAGCGTGTCCTCCGGCAGTGCTTCGATCACCTCGAAATGCGTGCGGGCCTCGCGCGAGCCTGCACCCTTGACCGCCCTCCTGGTCCGTTGCCGCCGATCGCGCCCCAGCGGCGCATCGATGGTCCCCGTGCGGCTCCCCAGATGGCCCTCGACCAGGGCCGTGTACTCGCGCAGCACCTCGCGGGCCTTCACCATCCGCGCCAGCGCCCGATGCGACTCGTCGTTGCGCGCCACCAGCATCAACCCCGAGGTGTCCTTGTCGAGGCGGTGGACGATCCCCGGCCTGCCGCCCTCGCCCCCGCCTGCGATGCCCTCGAGCAGGTCGACCAGCGTGTCGCCCTTGTGCGAGGGGGCCGAGTGGACGACCAGGCCGGCGGGCTTCTCGATCACGGCCAGGTCCTCGTCGAGGTGGACGATCAGCCGCTCGGCCTCGGGCCTCACGATCCTCCCCGCCGCCCCTCCGAGCGCTCGACGTCGAACAGCAGCAGCAGCACACCCACGACGATGCAGACGTCCGCGAGGTTGAAGGTGGGCCAGAGCGGCAGGTCGATGAAGTCGGTGACGGCGCCCTCGCGCACCCGGTCGGCCAGGTTCCCGAGCGCTCCGCCGAGCAGCAGCGCAGCAGGCAGCCAGACCAGCCAGCCGCTACGCCCTCTGGTCGCCAGGAAGACCAGGAACCCGACGAGCAGGACGATCGTGGCGGCGATGAAGACGGCGGAGATGTCCCCTCCGAGGCCGAAGGCGACGCCCTGGTTGCGGACGTTCTCAAGGTGGAGGAACGGAAGTACCTCGATCCGCTCGCCGCGCGAGACCAGCGAGGTGGCGAGCGCCTTCGTCCCCTGATCCACCGCAACGATCACGCCGCACGCCGCGAGCGCGGGGATCAGCAGATCCAGAGCCTTCCTCAACCGTGGATCAGCGATACGACCACCCGCCCGACGATGGTGAGGATGATGATCGCGAGGATCGGGCTGATGTCGATTCCCATGCCGCCGACACCGAGCGGCGGGATCACCCGCCGGAAGATGTTCAGATAGGGGTCCACCACCTGATGGACGAAGTCGACGGTCGCGCGCAGCCACGGGTAGTAGGGCATGCGCGGGATCCAGGAGAGCAGGATCCGGATGAAGATCAGGATGAAGTAGACGAGGAAGAGCGCGCCCACGTAGTTGGCGACGTCGATGCGCGTGATCGCCAGCAGGGGGCTCACTGCCGGGCCCTCTCCAGGGAGGCATCGACCGCCGCGTCGAGCGTCTCCTGGATCTTGCGCTCCTCCAGGGCGTTCAAACCAGCCTCGGTCATCCCTCCCGGCGAGGCGACGGCGCGCTTCAGGGCGGCAGGCTCGTGCAGCTCCAGCAGCCCGCCGGTCGCGCTCATCGCGCCCGAGATCATGCGCAGGGCCTGGTCCGCGGTGAGGCCCTCCCTGACGCCCGCCTCGACCAGGACCTCCGCCATCAGGGCGAGGTAGCCCGGCGAGCAGCCCATGATCGCCGTGGCTGCATCGATCAGATCCTCGTCGAGCTCGATCACGTCGCCCAGCAGGCCGAGCAGCTCCTCGATGCGCCCTCGCTCGGTGTCACCGAGCCGCTCCCCGTAGACGACGCAGAGGACGGCCTGGCGGAGCTGCGCGCCGAGGTTCGGCATCACCCGCACGAGATCGATGCCCGGCAGCGCCTCGTGCAGGGTCTTCAAGCGGCGTACCCGCCAGGATCGAGAGGACGGGCGTGCCCGCCTGAACGAGATCCGGCGCGACCTCATCCAGGACGTTCGGCTTGACGGCGAGCACCACCAGGTCGGAGTTGTCCGCCAGCGCGAGGTTGCCCTCGAAGGCCTCGCCGCCGACCTCCTTCGCAAGGGCGCCGGCCTTGGCGTGGTCCGCATCGGCAAAGAGCATCTGCTCGGGAGCGCCGGGCTCGTTGCGCGCAGCCGACCAGCCCCTGGCGAGACCGCCAGCCATGTTTCCGGAGCCTACGAATCCGACCTTCATGGCCCGGAACTCTATTCGGAGGCCCGTCCTCCCCGCAGAGGCCGTCGGATCGGATAGGTTCAGTCGGTCCTGTGACCGTGGCTCGAACCACTCGGAACCAGGGGGGCTCAGACTCGACTTCTCCTCTTCGGCTCCCTGACATCGCTGAGCTGCGGGGATTGCTCGGAGCGCGCCTGGTCTTGGTGGCGGCAATGGCGCTCTCGGCGGCCCTCATCCTCTGGCTTGGACGGGGCACCGGCTTCACCGGCGACGACCTCTTCTATTACGCCCGTCTCGTCAATCGGGGGATTGGTGTCGACCACTACCACCACCTCAGCCTGGAGTACCTGCTCGCGCCGCACAACAACCACATGCAACTTGTCGGAAAGCTGATCTACGAAGGGCTCTTTGCGACAGCAGGACCGAGCTACGTCTGGTACCGCCTCGTCGAGGTGGTCGGTGTCCTTCTCTGCGTCGGCCTGTTCTTCGAGCTGGCCCAGGTGAGAATCGGACCGTGGGCCGCTCTGGCCCCGGCCATCCTCTTGCTCTTCTACGGATACGCCTGGGAAACGCTGCTCTGGCCGTTCGACCTGCATACGGTCTACGCGCTTGCGGCCGGGCTGGGAGCCCTGCTCTGCCTTGATCGTCCCGGTCGCTGGAGTGATCTGGGCGCGTGCCTTCTGCTGCTCGTCTCGGTGGCGACGTTCGAGCTCGGCCTTGCCTTCGTTGTCGCGATCGCGGTGCTGATCGGCCTCCAGCGCCGACCATGGAGGCTCTGGATCGTGGCGACTCCCGCTGTGCTCTACGGCGCCTGGTACCTCTGGGCCCGCCAGTTCCACCAGCCGGCCTATCACGCCACCTCGCCTCTCGATCTGCGACGAACATCGGTGAGGCGTCGGGGGCAGCCCTCGGCTCACTGCTCGCCGTCGATCCGGTCGGCGACAGCACTTCGATCTCACCGTGGGACCGCCGGATGGCCGATTCTCTCGGTGCTGACGGCGGCGAAGCGCTCGACCATCCGGCCGGCAATGTCCTCGTCGAACCCGCCCTGCGTGAACTGCGTGAGGCCGTAGCGCACGAACGAGTCGTAGTCCGAGCGCAGCAGCTGGGACATCGCCGCGACCACCTCGCCGTTCACGGCGGGCCGCTCGCCCTCGGACCCGTAGTCGGCGGATGCGTGGCCCAGAGCAATCCCGAGCACCGAGCCGGGTCTGGCGGCGGCGACCCGCACGGCGGTCGCTGTCCCCCAGGCGTCTCCGACCTGGCCGATGCCGTCATGGTGGAATCCGGGGGCCTCCGGGTCAGCCGGGCGCCCTCTGCTCCAGCTGCGAATGGCTTGGCCAGATCCGGCCCGACCAGGTCGAGTGCCCGCCTTTTGCGATCCCGCCGGCGGGTGTGCTGGTCGGCCCAGCGGGAAGACCGGACGTCCGGATCCTCGCGCGTCGACTTTGGGCCGAGCGGCGTCCCCCTCACGGCTTTGTCCACCCCGAGCAGGATCGACCCCTCGAGGTGAGCGCCTCGGCGAAATGGCAGGGGCCGCGGACGGGACGGCCCAGGTTTGCCAGCGGCACCGCTCGAATCTCTCACAGCACTCTTACCGGCGCCACAGCTCGCGCTGAGAATCAACTGATCTCCTCCAGGCATGGCAGAGCACAGCCCGCGGACTGCGACGCACCTCGTCTCAGTACGACGCCGGAACGGCCAGGTGCTGGTCGCCATCGCCACGGTCGCGTTTGCCGGCACCGTGGCGGCGGGCGGTCCTCCACCTCCCCCGGCGCTGCCGGCCGAGCGCGTGCGGATCGTTCGGACCCGGGTCATCGGTCCGGCCCTCGTCAGCGCCCCGATCCGCGCGATTCGACGCTGGTTGCGGCTGTGCTTGGCGCCTCCTGCGATCAGGAGGACGCCGGAGAGCCGGTCTGACACCCCGGCCCTGCCGACCGTGGGACGCCCGCGCGACGGTCCCGGCTCGGGGCCGGCCCGGCCCGCGGCACTAGGACTGATTGAAGAAGCCGCCCTCGAGCAGGCGGGCCTTCTCCTCGGCGGAGACCTCGACGTTCTCAGGCGTCAGCAGGAAGATGCCCTGCGAGATCCGCTGCATGCCGCCGCCGAGGGCGTAGGTCATGCCGGAGGAGAAGTCGATCAGCCGCTTGGAGAGCTCGCGGTCGGTCGACTGGAGGTTGATGATCACCGGCTTCGAGCGCTTGAACTCGTCGGCGACCTGCTGGGCGTCGTTGAAGCTTCTCGGGGTGACGACGTGCATGGAGGCGACACCACCGCCGTTGCCGGCAGGCGCGCGCCGGCGGCTCCTGCGGGGCTGGGGCTCCTCGGCCGTGTCGTCCACGGCGCGAATGCGGCCGCGGCGGGGCGCGGGCTCCTCGTCGCCGAAGATGTCGTCGATGTCCTCTTCGCGTCCACGGCCGCGCCTGGAGCCGCGGACCGGCTCGCGCGGCGCGGCGGCCGTCTGGTCGAGCGCCATCTCGCTGCCCGTGTCGCCCTCGTCGTACTCGCCCTCCTCGATGTAGTCACCCTCGACGAGGCCGAAGTACTCGAGCGCGCGTCTCCATGTGTCCCTAATCGCCATCTCGGCTCAGATTCGGCTTGACGGACGTTATTCCTCCAGCCGGTGTTAACCGATTATGCCCAAAGAACCGACCCCAGGCGGATGATCGTGGCGCCCTCCTCGACCGCGACCTGCCAATCCTGGCTCGTCCCCATCGAGATGCGCTCCAGACCGCGCTCTGATGCCAGCTCTGCCAGGCGGGCGAAATACGGCCGCGACGCCTCCGGATCCTCGGTGAACGGCGGCATCGTCATCAGCCCCGAGACCCTGACCGGGCAGCGCTCGATGAACTCGTCCAGTGCCGCTGGGTCGATTCCGCCCTTCTCATCCTCGCCCGAGAGGTTCACCTCCACCAGAACCTCGGTGTCGGGTCCGCCGTGGCGGCCCAGCTGCTCCAGCACCGAATCCGATGCGACCGAGTGGATCAGGCGAACCAGCGGCAGGATGCGCTTGAGCTTGCGGCTTTGCAGGTTCCCGATGAAGTCCCAGGTGAACCGGTCGCCCCAGCGCTCCTGCTTCTCCTCGAGGTCCTGAAGGCGGTTCTCCCCCACGAGCGCTACGCCGGCATCGGCGAGAGCACCCATGTCCTCGATCCGTATGTACTTCGTTGCGGCGAGGATCTCGACGTCGGGCCCGGCCTGCTCGCGGATCCGCTCCAGGTTCGCGCGGACGCGGCCGGGGTCCAGGTCTGTGACCGGCTCAACCACGGCTACTGCAACCAGGCCAGGCCGGCCTGGCGCCCGGTGCGCTCGCCGTCCCGGCGATGTGAATAGAAGAGCTCCGGGTTGCACTTCGTGCAGAGGCCCGACTGCTCCGTGGCGGTGACCCCCGCGCGCTCCAGCAGGGCCGTGGCGACCAGCGTCAGGTCGAGCATCCGCCCCTGCGCGACGCTGTCGAGGTCGGCGAACTCGGAGAGCACCTCCTCCCCCACCTCGTAGCAACACGGTCCGATCCCGGGTCCGACCGCGGCGGCCTCCGCTTCGACCGCCTCCGCCGTCTTGGCCACGATCCCTCCCGCGAGACCGCGCCAGCCGCAGTGCGCCATCGCCACGCCTTGGGGTCCCGCCATCGCGACGGGAAGGCAGTCGGCGACCATCACCAGCGGCGTCAGCCCGGCACGGGCGGTGGCGTGAGCATCGACCTCGTCCGGGCTGCGCATCACATCGGCGTAGACGCGGGGGTCCTGCCGCTCGTCATGTCGCCGAAGCTCGACCCCGTGCACCTGGCGTCCCATCACCACTCCCTCGGGCTCGCGCCCGAGCGCCGAGGCGAGCCTCAGCCGGTTCTGTCGCACACTGTCGATCTCGTCGCCGGTGAGGATCGCCACGTTGAGCGCCTCGTACGGCGCCGCGCTCACCCCGCCGACCCTGGTCGAGAAGGCCGCCCTGGCACCGGGCAGCTCGGCCTCGAGCCAGCGGACGCCGTCTCGCTCGCGCCATTCCATGGCGGGCAGGCTAGATCAGGGATCACTAGTCCTCTGGAATCTCGCCGCGGGCGGCCGCGAACGCGATCCGGAACTCCTCGTCGCGTCCCGACAGCTCGCCGTCGAGCTTGCCGGAGAGGGCGGCCTCGAGGCCGCGCCCGATCGCCGGTCCCTCCGGGATTCCGTCCGCGATCAGGTCCTCGCCGGTGATCTCCAGCCGGACGTGCCGCCACTCCTCCGCGTAGCGGTCGAGCCATTCGGCTCCCTGGGCCCGAGCCACGAGAAGCTGGGCCGGGTCCCAGGGCTCCGCCAGGCGGACGGCGTCCGACGGCCTCTCCGGGGTCGCGGAGACCAGCTCGCGGATCTGCGGCAGCGGCCGCACGATCGCGAGCTCCACCGCGAGCTCCCGGTCGGCCCAGCGTTCCCATGGCGGAGTCGAAGCAACCCTCGTCACCTCGGCCACCCGCCGGGGCGCCTCCGGATCGAGGGCCGGCATCAGCTCCCAGTCGACGATCAGCCGGAACGCCTGCGCCGGATCCTCCTCGGCGGCGATCCTGCGCAGCTCGCCCTGGACCCGGTCGTCGGAGACCGTGGAGAGATCCGCCGCGGCCAGCAGGCGGGCGGTGCCCGCCTCCAGCTCGAACCCGAATCGAGCCGCGTAGCGGGCCGCGCGCAGGGCCCGGGTCGGGTCGTCGATGAAGGACCGGTCGTGCAGCACCCTGAGCATCCCGGCCCGGAGGTCGCCGAGCCCGCCGTGGGGATCGAGCAGCTCTCCATCAGCGGCGAGCGGGAATGCCATCGCGTTCACCGTGAAGTCCCGGCGTGCGAGGTCCTCGGCGATCGGGGCCGGCCGGACCTCCGGCAGCGCGCCGGGCTGCGGGTAGCTCTCCGCGCGGGTCCGGGCGACGTCGATCTTGAGCTTCCCGAGCTCGAGCCTGCCGGTCAGGAAAAGCCCCTCTCGCTCGATCTCGAAGCCGGGAGCGCCGGCGAGCGCCTCGAGATCGCCTTCGATCGCCAGGTCGAGGTCCACGCCCTCGATCCCGAGCAGGAGGTCGCGGACCGCTCCCCCGACCAGATAGGCGGGCACGATCTCGGCGATGCCCCGCAGCGCCTCGATGCCCGGCAGCGCCTCGACGAGTTCGGGCAGACGGGCAGGATCGATCTGCGGTGAGCCCGGCATTAGGTGGCTTTCCTACCATGTGCGCCTTCGCTCATGGGGACACCGTATGCGCGCGACCTTGACAAAGCTCTGGAGCGACCACCGCTGGGCGACGATCGGCGTGGCCGCCGGCGTCGGAGTGGTCCTGATCGCTCTGGCCGGATACCTGGTCCTGAAGCGACCCGGGGACAAGTCATGCCCAGCACCGTGCACGATCACCAGCGAGGCGCCCCAGCCCGTCACGGGAACCACGGACTGGCCGACCTACGGGCTTGACGAGGGGCGCACCAGGTACCTGGACGCTCCGAACGTCAAGCCCCCCTACTCGATCCGCTGGCGCTTCAAGGGCGGACACCTGCTCGAGTACTCGCCGATCCTCGTCGGTGGATCCCTCTTCGGCATCAACAACAACGGCCTCGCGTTCGGAATCAAGACACGCACCGGGAAGGCCCGGTGGAAGCGGCAGGTGGCGAGCCTGAACGCCTCCACACCCGCGTACAGCGACCGGAACGTCTACCTCTCCAACCTGGAGCCGGGGCAGGTGATCGACCTGGCGGCGTGGGACGGGCACCTGGTCTGGAAGCACCCTCTGCCCGGCCGAACCGAGTCCTCCCCCCTGGTGATCGGCAACAAGGTGATCGTCGGCTGCGAGTGCAACACGATCTACGCGCTCAGCAAGAAGACCGGCAAGACGATCTGGGAGCGTCACGTGAACGGCGCGGTCAAGGCCTCCCCCTCCTACAGCGACGGGATTCTCTACGTCGGCGACTACAGCGGCGAGATGACGGCGCTGCACGTGAACGACGGGTCGATCAAGTGGCAGACCGGCTCCCAGGGCACGAGCTTCGGCCGGACCGGCCAGTTCTACGCCACCGCCGCGGTCGCCTTCGGCCGCGTCTACGCCGGCAACACCGACGGCCGCATGTACAGCTTTGACCAGCAGACCGGCAAGCTCGCCTGGAGCCACTCCACCAGCAATTACGTCTACGCCGGGGCAATTGCGGCGCGGACTCCCGACACGCAGCCGACCGTCTACTTCGGCTCGTACGACGGCAACTTCTACGCGCTCGACGCCCGCACCGGCAACGAACGCTGGAGCCAGCACAACCTCGGATCGATCTCCGGGGCGGCCAGCCTGATCGGCAACACGGTCTACGTCGCCGATCTCCAGCACACCTCGACCTACGGTTTCAACGCCGCCAACGGCCACAAGGTCTTCCAGTACTCCGACGGCGCCTACAACCCGGTGATCTCCAATGGCAAGGAGCTCTTCCTGACCGGCTACAAGACCATCTACTCGCTGACGCCGGGCCAGGGCAAGGCGGTCGACGGGATCCTCCAGAAGCCCAGCAAGAATCCGGCAAAGAAATCTGGAGAGAATTCCGCGAAGAAGAAGGCCTCGAAGAAGAAGTCTCAGAAGGCGAACAAGGACTAGGCGATCCGGACCGGGATCCCGGCGTCGTTCATCCGCTGCTTCGCCTCGGCGACCGTGTGGGCGCTGTAGTGGAAGATCGAGGCGCACAGCACGGCATCCGCATGCCCGTCCTCGATCGCCTCGACCAGGTGGTCCAGCTCGCCGGCGCCTCCCGAGGCAATCACCGGAACGCTCACGGCCTCCGACACCGCCCGAGTCAGCTCCAGGTCATATCCGTCGGTGGTCCCGTCGCGGTCCATGCTGGTGAGCAGGACCTCGCCGGCCCCGAGCTCGGTTGCCTCCCGCGCCCAGGCGACGGCCTCGCGGCTCTCGACCTTGGTGCGGCCACCGTGGACGTAGACATCCCACTCGGCGTCCCCCGGGCCGCGGCGTTTCGCGTCGATCGCGATCACGACGCATTGCGAGCCGAATACCTCCGCCAGGTCCGAGATCAGCTCAGGGCGATCCAGGGCCGCCGAGTTGACCGAGACCTTGTCCGCGCCCGCATCCAGCACCGCCTGGGCGTCCTCGACGGAGCGGATGCCGCCGCCGATCGTGAAGGGGATGAAGACGTTGTCAGCGGTCCGGCGGGCCAGCTCGACGATCGTGTCCCTGCTCTCGTGCGAGGCCGTGATGTCCAGGAAGACGAGCTCGTCGGCGCCCTCGGCGTCGTATCGCTCGGCGAGCTCGACCGGGTCGCCGGCGTCGCGGATGTCGACGAAGTTGGTGCCCTTGACGACGCGGCCGTCGTCGACGTCGAGGCAGGGGATCACTCGCTTCAGGACCATGAACCCGAGCGTAGCGGTGGCGGGATCTAGTCCCAGTCGCCTGCGGCATAGGCCCAGGCGATGAAGAGCAACTGCACCGGCAACCGGGCGTACAGCGCGTTCCGGCCTCCCGGGACGCCCTTCTCGTACTTCTCGGGCTGCAGCGCCATGTGAAGGTTGGCCGGGAAGACCGCGACCAGCGTGGCGATGGACCAGAGGCTCCCGGCTTTGCGTGTCGCCGGGTGCATGGTCGCCAACCCACCCGCAATCTCCGCGACACCGCTGACGTAGACGAGCTCGCGGTGGCGCGGGAGGTACGGCGGCATGATCCGCTCGTACCAGCGGGTCTTGACGAAGTGCATGACTCCCGCGAAGACGAAGAACGGGCCGAAGAGCCTCCCCATGCGGCGAATCCTATGGCTCGAGGATCGCCCGCGCCTCGGCGACGGTGAAGCGTTGCTCGTAGAGGGCGCGGCCGACGATCACCCCGCCGAGGTTGTCGATGCCGAGGTCGGCGAGGGCACGCAGATCGTCGAGCGATCCGACGCCCCCCGAGTAGATCAGCTCGCCGTCGGTCGCCTTGGCGGCCTCGCGAAGCGAGTCGAGGTCCGGGCCCTCCATCAGGCCGTCGACGTCCACCGGCGTGTAGACGAACCGGCGAACGCCCCGATCGGCGAGCGCGGCGATCACCTCCGACGTGTCGAGGTCCGAGGCCTCCGTCCAACCCTCCGCCGCGACCTTCCCGGAGCGGGAGTCGACCGAGACGACGACACGGTCACCGTGGGCGTCGGCGATCGCCGCCGCAAGATCGGGATCGCGGACGGCGGCGGTCCCCAGCACGATCCGCTCCGCGCCGGAGGAGATCGCCTCCTCCACCTTCTTGGAGTCGCGAAGGCCGCCACCGAGCTGCACCGGGACCGGGACCGCGGCGACGATGCGCCGCACGTGCTCGAGGTTCACCGGCTCGCCGGCGCGGGCGCCGTCGAGATCCACGACGTGCAGCCAGCGAGCACCGCCGTCCACCCAGCGGCGGGCGGCGACGACCGGATCGTCGTCGTAGGCCGTCTCCTGCTCGTAGTCGCCCTGGATCAGCCTGACGGCCCTGCCGTCGCGGATGTCGATCGCCGGGTAGAGGATCAACTGCAGATGCGGACGAAGTTCGCAAGCAGTCCCAGCCCGGCGGCGCTCGACTTCTCGGGGTGGAACTGCACGCCGTATACGGGCGGCCGCTCCACCGCGCAGGCGAAGCGCTCACCGTATGCGGCGGTGCCGAGCAGATCGCCCTCGGTCGCGGGGCGCGGCGCGAAGGAGTGGACGAAGTAGAACGGCGTCTCCTCGCCGAGACCTTCGGTGAGCCTCGAGGAGTGCTCCCAGCGGACCGGCGACCAGCCGATGTGCGGGACCTTGTAGCCGTTCGCCTCGAGCGGGGCGACGATCCCGCCGAGCAGCGAGAGGCCGGTCGCGCCCTCGTTCTCCACCGAGGACTCGAAGAGGAGCTGGAGGCCGAGGCAGATGCCGAGCACCGGCGTGTCCGCCTCGATCCGGCCGGCGACCAGCTGGTCGAGCCCGGTCTCCCGCACCCTCTCCATGGCCCTCGGGAAGGCGCCGACCCCCGGCAGGATCACGCCGTCCGCGGACTCGACCCGCCCGGGGTCCGAGGTGATCTCGGCCTCCGCTCCCACCCGCTCGAGGGCCTTCTCGACCGAGCGTAGGTTGCCCATTCCGTAGTCCAGGATCGCGATCCTGGTCATTCGGTCAGGGTGCCCTTCGTGGACGGCACACCGGTCTCGTCCGGGTCGATCGAGACCGCCACGCGCAGCGCGCGGGCAAAGGCCTTGAAGGCAGCCTCGATCATGTGGTGCGCGTTCGATCCCGAGCGCACCCAGAGGTGGAGCGTCATCTTGGAGTTGTTGGAGACGGCGCGGAAGAACTCCTCGGTCAGCTCGGAGTCGAAGCCCGCGATCGTCACCTCGGGGAGCTCGGCGTCGAAGGCGCAGAAGGGCCGCCCGGAGATGTCGATCGCACACTCGCCCAGGGCCTCGTCCATCGGCACCAGGGCGGAGCCGTATCGGCGGATCCCGGCACGATCGCCAAGCGCCTCGTCGATCGCCTGGCCCAGGCAGAGGCCGACGTCCTCGGTGGTGTGGTGCGCGCCCGTCTGGAGGTCGCCGGATGCCTCGACCTCCAGGCCGAGTCGCCCATGGCGCGCGAGCAGCTCCAGCATGTGATCCAGGAAGCCGACTCCGGTCGAGATCTTGGCCTCGCCGCCGTCCAGGTCCAGGCGCAGCCCGACCTTGGTCTCCTTGGTCTCGCGCTTGATCTCCGCTGTGCGGCTCATGTCCCCAGGTCCTTCGTCCGGGCTTCCACGGAATCGGCGTGCAGCGGGAAGCCCTCGGCGCGGGCCAATGTAGCGACCGTCGGCGCGAGCTTCCGGGCCGCTTCCTGCGTCATCTCGACGGTCGCGATCCGTCGCCGAAATGCGCCCGGGCCGAGTGGCCCCTGGAATCGGCCGGCGCCACCGGTGGGAAGCACGTGGTTGGAGCCGGCGGCGTAGTCGCCGAAGGCCGTGGCGCTTCGCTCGCCGGCGAACACGCAGCCGGCCGTGGTCACCCCGCCGGCGAGCAGCTCCGCGTCCTCGGTGAGGATCTCGAGGTGCTCGGGCGCGACGGCGTTCGCGAGCATCACTCCGCCGGTCGTATCCGGCACCGAGACCAGCGCGAGGCTGGCGTTCTCGGAGATCCCCCGCTCGCCGGCGACCCTGAGGACGTTCTCCTCGATCGCGTCGAGGATCACGTCCTCGACGGCCGCGGCGACCAGGAGGCCGTCCGGTCCATGCTCGGCCTGCGCGCAGAGATCCAGGCCGATCCACTCGGCATTCGCCGTATCGCCGGCGATCACCATCAGCTCGGAAGGGCCCGCAATCCCATCGATTCCGACCTCTCCCACGAGCTGCCGTTTCGCCTCCTGGACATAGCGGTTGCCGGGGCCGGCGACCACGTCGACGGCGGCAATCTGGCCGGTGCCGATGGCGAGCGCGGCGATCGCGTGTGCTCCTCCGACGGCGTAGACCTCGTCAGCCGCGCCGATCGCTGCGGCGGCCAGGGTCACGTCCGAGACCGGCGGCGGTGTGACAACGGCGACACGCTGAACCCCGGCAACCTTCGCGGGGATGCACCCCATCAGCACGGTCGACGGATAGGCCGCGGCGCCGCCCGGTGCATAGATCCCCGCCGAGGCGACAGGGATCTCTCGCAGCCCAACGGACTGGCCCTGCGGGAGCTCAACCCGGCGGTCGTCGGCGAGCTGTGCGTCTGCCACCGCCCGGATGTTCGCGGCGGCGGTCTCCAGTGCATCGCGTAGATCGGGATCGATCCTCGCCACTGCGTCACGGACGGACTCATCGGGCTGCCGGAACGAGTCCGGATCGACCTGCCCGCTGCCGACCCGCTTCTCGATCTCGGCCACAGCGGAGTCGCCGCCCTCTCGGACCTCGGCGATGATCTCCGCCACCGCACCGCTCACCTCGTCGAGGGACGGGGGAAGGCTGCGAATTGCGCCCGCAACCAGGCCGGCGGCGGAGAGCGACGCCTCCGACAGGTCGAAGCGCTTGATCTTCATCAGCTCTGCTCCGGGCGCAGGCGCTCCACCAGGTCGTCGACCTCGGCCGCGCGCAGCTTGTGGGAGATGCGATTGGCGACCAGCCTCGCGGTCGACGAGGCGATCTCCTCCCGGATCTCGAGTCCGTTCTCCTTCAGGGTCCGGCCGGTGGCGACCAGGTCCACGATCCCGTCGGCCAATCCGACCAGCGGTGCCAGCTCCACCGAGCCCTTCACCTCCACCACCTCGGCCTGGCGCCCGGTCTCCTCGAAGTAGCGCTCCGCGATCCGCGGGTACTTGGTCGCGATCCGCATGGCGCCTAGGCGCCTCTCGGTCTCTCCCAGGCTCTCGTCACCCTCGCGCCCCGCCAGGACCATCCGGCAGGCGCCGTAGCCGAGGTCGAGGATCTCGTAGACGATCCGGTCGGTGTGCTCGAGCAGGACGTCCTTGCCGGTGATCCCCAGGTCGGCGGCGCCGGACTCGACGTAGGTGGGGACGTCCGACGGCCGCATCGTCACCAGGCTCATGCCGTTGGCCTCGAAGATGAGCGAGCGCGAATCGCCGCGCATCTCCGCGGTATCGATCCCGATCCGGTCGAGCGCGTCGAGGGTCTCGCCCCAGAGTGCTCCCCGCGGGATCGCCAGCTTGAGCGGCCCGCCCGGGCGGGTGCGCGGAGCTTCAACCGTCGGCGTCATTTCGCCTCACCTCGTGAATCGGGTCGCGCTGTCGCGCGTCCTCTCGTAAGCCGCTCCTCCTCCATCTGGGCGAGGTGCACCCGCTCCAGGTAGAGGCCGAACCCGGCGGCGGGCATCGCGGTGCCGTAGCGGCCGACCAGGTCGTCGTAGCGGCCACCGCCGCCGAGAATGTGTCCGAGCGCCGGGTCGTAGATCTCGACGATCGCGCCCGTGTAGTAGCCCAGGTCGCGCAGCAGGCTGAGGTCCAGCTGCACGCGGCCGGCGACTCCGCGCTCCACCAGAAGGTCATATGTGGCCTGGAGTCGTTGCGCAGCGCGCTCCACGGCGGCCCCGCCGAGCTCGCGGGCCTGGTCCAGGACCTCCGCTCCGCCCCGCAGGCCCGGAAGCCGCAGCAGCGTCTCGCGCCCATGCGCGTCGAGCCCGTCGACGTCATCGACCGCCATCTCCAGCCCGACGAGGTTGTGCTCCGCCAGACGGTCGAGGATGCGGGCGCGATGCTCTCCCTCGACACCCAGCTCGGTGAGCAGCTGGCGAAAGAGGTCGGCGTCGCCGAGTCCGAGCACGGCGCGGTTCAGTCCGACCGCGTCCAGGGAGGCGCTCAGCACCTCGAGCACCTCGACGGTGCCCTCCGGCGCCGGTGAGCCGAGGAGCTCGATCCCGGCGTGGAGGAACTGACGGACCTGGCCGCGCTGCGGCCGGACGATCCGATAGGCGTTGCCGACGTAGGAGAAGCGGTGAGGCGGCTGTGCGTCGGCGAAACGCGTGGCCACCAGGCGAGCGATCGGGATCGTCATGTCAGAGCGCAACGCGAGGAGCTCGCCGCGCTCGTCGAAGAAGCGGTAGGCGCCGACCCCGCTGCGGCCCTCGCCCCTCTGCAGTACCTCGTCGTATTCGAGCGTCGGCGTCGCCACCTGGCCGTAGCCGAAGCGCTCGAAGACCTCGACCAGGGTCGCCTGCAGGTCGCGGAGCTCGCGCATTTCGTCAGGCAGGATGTCCCGGGTGCCCGGGGGTATCGGGTGGATCATCGCCCCATCATCGCTTTCTCGCCTTTAACAGGCTGCAAGGTTCGTGGGAATAGGATCAGTGCGCCACCCGAGCTGAGGAGGAAAGATGGCCGTAGTTGTGATCCAGGAGTTCGAGGCGACACCCGAGGAGTACGACCAGGTGAACGAGAAGCTCGGCGAGGGTACGCCCGAGGGCGCGATCCTGCACGCCGCCGTTGATCTGGGGGGAGGCAAGATGAAGTCGATCGACGTCTGGGAGTCCGCCGAGGCCTTCCAGAACTTCGTTCAGGACAAGCTGATCCCGGCGATCGCCGAGGTGAACCCGGACGCGCCGCAGGCTGACGAGCCCGATATCCGCGAGATTTACGACCTGCGGCAGGCTTGACCAGGACCGACCCGCTACCCCCACTCAAGGAGAAGAGGAAATGGCAGTTTTCATGGAGTTGGAGATGACGATCACCCCCGACCAGTACGACGCCGTGGACGCGGCCCTCAACCCCAAAGGGGACCCGCCCGACGGGCTGATCGCCCATTCGGCTCGCTTCGACGGCGACACGCTCAAGATCCTCGACATCTGGGAGTCGGCCGAGGCCTTCGGCGCCTTCGCCGAATCGCGGCTCGGCCCGGGGATCGGCGAGGCGCTCGGCGATGACGCTCCGCCGCCGCCGGAGCCCAAGTTCACCGAGCTCCACAACGCCTATTCGGTCTGATCTAGGCCGGAACGCGCTCTGAGGCGACCCGCTCGATGCGGGCGCCCAGGTCGCGTAGCCGCACGTCGATCCGCTCGTAGCCGCGGTCGATCTGCGCGACGTTGCCGATCTCCGAGGTGCCCTGCGCGGCCAGCGCCGCGATGAGCATCGCCATACCGGCGCGGATATCGGGACTCTCCAGTCGAGCGCCGTGAAGACGGCTCGGACCACTGACGACCGCCCTGTGGGGGTCGCTGAGGTGGATCCGAGCGCCCATCGCGACGAGCTTGTCGACGAAGAACAGCCGGTTCTCGAACATCTTCTCGTGGATCACGATCGTCCCGTCCGCCTGCGTGGCGAGGGCGAGGGCGATCGATGTGAGGTCCGCCGGGAAGGCGGGCCAGGGGCCATCGTCGATCTTCGGGATCGCGTCGCCCTGGTCGTCACGGATGGTGAGCGGCTGGTTGGGCGGCACCAGGAGGTCCCCTCCTTCGAGCATCGTCTGGAGGCCCAGTCGCCGGAAGTGACGGCGGATCCCCTCCAGGTCCTCCTCCACGACCTCGCGGATGCGCAGCTCGCCGCTCGTCGCGGCCGCCAGAGCCATGAAGCTGGCGATCTCGATGTGGTCGGGACAGACATCGTGCTCGGCGCCGGACAGCTTGTCGCCGCCGTGGACGGTCATCACGTTGGAGCCGATCCCGTCGACCTCCGCCCCCATCTTGCAGAGCAGGCGGGCGAGGTCCTGGACGTGAGGCTCGGAGGCGGCGTTGGCGATCGTGGTTGGACCCTCCGTCAGAGCGGCGGCCAGGAGGGCGTTCTCGGTGCCCATCACCGAGGGCTCGTCCATGAAGATCCGCTTGGGCCTCAGACCGTCCGGCGGAGCCGAAAGCTCGATCCATTGGTCTCCCTCGACCTTCGCCCCCAGGTCGCGGAAGGCGTCGAGGTGGGCGTCTAGACGGCGGCGGCCGATCGTGTCCCCGCCGGGTGGCGGCATCCTGACCTCGCCACAGCGGGCGAGCAGCGGCCCGGCGACCAGGAACGAGGCGCGAATCCGATTGGCGAGCTCCTCGTCGACCTCGGTGACGGCGATGTTGTCGGCGTGCAGCCTGACCTCGTTCTCACCGGTCCACGCGACCTTAACGCCGAGTCGCTCGAGCAACCCGAGCATCGACTCGACATCCCGAATCCGTGGCACGTTGCGGACGACCAGCTCCTCGTCGGTGAGCAGGCAGGCGGCGAGGATCGGAAGCGCGGCGTTCTTGTTGCCGGCCGCCACGATCTCTCCCGAGAGCGGGACGCCGCCCTGAATGATGAATTTCTCCATGGGCGCCTAGAGTAGCCAGCCGCATGGCGGACGTCTCAAGAGAGGATGCATGGCAGCTCGTCATCGAGTGGATCGAGTCCGATTCGCTGCGAAAGCACCTGCTCGGAGTCGAGGCCGCGATGCGCGCATATGCCCGCAAATGGGATGAGGACGAGGAGCTCTACGCGGTCACCGGTCTGGTCCACGACCTCGACTACGAGCGCTATCCGGACCTCGACACCGGTCACCCGCGCCACGCGATCAAGGAGCTGGAGGAGCGTGGCTACCCGCAGGACGTGATCGATGCCGTCGCCGGGCACGCGGACTTCATGGGCGTTCCGCGCGAGACCCGAATGGCGAAGACGCTCTACGCGGTCGACGAGCTCTCCGGGTTCGTCGCCGCCTGCGCCCTGGTGCGTCCCACCGGCATCGAGGGCATGAAGCCGAAGTCCGTCAAGAAGAAGCTGAGGCAGCCGTCGTTTGCGGCAGCCGTCAATCGCGACGAGGTCCAGAGGGGGATCGATGAGCTCGGCGTCGATCAGGACGAGCACATCGCGCTGATCATCGGTGCGCTGGCCGAGCGCTCCGACGAGCTCGGCCTGTGAGCCGCTGGCTCAAGATCACCCTGGGGATCGTCGGCGGGCTCATCGTCCTCCTGCTGCTCAACGCCCTGGTCGTCTCCAACGAGACCAAGGCCGCGCACGTGCGTGACGAGGGAGCACGCCTTGTGGACACCTCGAGCGGCACGCTCCAGGTGCTCGACCAGGGCAACCCCCAGGGGAGCCCGATCGTCCTGCTCCACTGCGCGACCTGCTCGATGGACTGGTGGGACAACCTCGCGCCGCTGCTGGAGCAGGACCATCGAGTCATCCGCATCGACCTGCTCGGGATGGGCGGATCGGACAAGCCGGGATCCGGGTACTCGATGGACGACCAGGCGAGCGCGGTAGCCGAGGCCCTCGCGAAGCTGCACGTCGTCGGCGCAACCGTGGTTGGCCACTCACTCGGCGGCAGCGTCGCGGTCGCAGTCGCCGAGCAGAGCCCTCAGCTCGCTTCCAGGATCGTGATCGTCGACCAGTCGCCCGAGGACGGCTTCGAGCATGAATCGCTGGGCGAGCACCTCAGCACGTGGCCGGTGATCGGTCAGGCGGTGGCGCGCCTGGTGCAGGTCGCGCCGGCCTCCGTGGTCCGCAGCGAGTACGACCAGGCGTTCGCACCCGGCTACAACATCTCGAGCGGCTTCGACAATCCCGACCAGCCGGTCGACGATCTGCGCGCGATGACCTACACCTCCCTCAAGGAGACCCTCGACGCCGAGCAGGACTACGTGGACGAGAGCCCCCTCGACAAGCGGCTCGAGGCGCTGCACGTCCCGCTGCTCGTCATCTTCGGAGCCGAGGATCAGATCTACGACCCCCAGGCCGCGATCGCCCGCTACCGGCAGGTGCCCGGCGCGCAGACGCACCTGATCCCGGGCGCGGGCCACTCCCCGAACGTCGAGAAGCCGAGCCTCGTGGCGCCGCTGATCCTGGCGTTCGCGAAGCCGCCCCCGCCCCCGGCGAAGAAGCCGGCGGTGAGGAAGCCTGCTTCGAAGAAGTCCCCGGCGAAGAAGACGCCCCGCAAATAGCGAGAAGGCCCGGTTTCCCGGGCCTTCTCTGAGAACAAGGTTTCCCTTGTTCCGTTGAGAGGCAGCCTACGCCTCGCAAAAGGGAAGTCAAGGGCCTGTGAACGGCCGTGGCCGCAATCTGCGGAAAACGTCCCGCCGCATGGGAAACGGCTATCAGGGAGAACGGTGGTCCATGCCCAGGCCTAGACTTCGATCCGTGCGCACATCGCGCGCCGATAGCTCGACCAACCGAGTTGTAGCCGCCGCTGCTCTCGAGATCACGGCCGCGGTCGCCGCCGCGACAGGGTTGGTTGCACTCCTCGATGCCGCTGCCCCGATCACTGGGCTCGGGGTCATCTACCTGCTCGCGGTGCTGCTCCTGGCGGTTCGCCGGGGTGAGCCCGCTGCCCTGGTCACCGCCTTCCTGAGCGTTCTCGCGCTCAACTACTTCTTCATCGAACCACGGCACCGACTGACGATCGCCGACTCGGAGAATGTGGTGGCCCTGATCGTCTTTCTCATCGTGGCAGTCGTCGTCGGGCGGTTGGCCGCGACGGCCCGCCAACGCGCCACCGAGGCGGAGGAGCGCGCGTACGAGGCAGCCGCCCGCGAGGCGGAGGCGACGATCCTTGCCGCGGCCGCATCGGCGGTGCTCGAATCAGACTTGGAGTCTCAGCTCGCCGGCCTGGAAGAGAGCGTCCACCGTGCCAGCGCCGGCAAGTTGCGGATCGAGATGCGCTCGGCGCCGTCTGAGGACAGTCGCGAGCTGGCTGTTCCGCTGGGCTCGCGCAGCCGCTCGGGGTGGCTGCATGGATCGCGCGAGGCCGGCATGGGTCGCAGCGACCTCGAGCGCATGGCCGAGCCGCTGGGCCGGCTCGTCGATGTTGCGTTCGAGCGCAAGGCCATGGTGAAGCACCAGGCGGCGGCGGAGGTGACAGAACGCGCCGATGCAACCAAGACGGCATTGCTTCACGCGATATCCCACGACCTGAGATCGCCACTGACTGCGATCGCCACCGCGGCAGGAGGCCTGCGGGCTGACATCTCCGGGAACGATCGCCGGGCGCTGCTTCAGGTGATCGACGGTGAGACGGCCCGTCTCGCGCGCCTGGTCGATGATCTGCTCGATCTCTCGCGAATCGAGGCGGGTGCGACTCATCCGCGAGCGGACTGGTGCGATCTCGGCGAGCTCGCCGCCAGCGCCGCCACTCATGTCCTCGGGAGAGGCGACGAGCATCTGATCGAATTCGACCTGCCCGGAGAGCTGCCGCTTGTTCAGGCTGATGCCGCCCAGCTCGAACGTGTCTTCTCGAACCTGATCGAGAACGCGTTACGGTTTTCGCCTGCTGAGGAAGCGGTGCGTATCAGTGGTGGCAGCGGCGGCGGGCGGGTGATCCTGCGGGTGACCGACCATGGCGCCGGGATCGCGAAGGGGCGCCAGAAGGAGATCTTCGAGCCGTTCTCGCGCGGACGGGACAACCATCAGGGGTCCGGGCTGGGTCTCGCGATCTGCCGCGGCTTCGTCGAGGCGAACGGCGGCAGCATCCAGTTGCAGAGCACGCCGGGTCGCGGCACTTCGTTCGCGGTGTCCTTCCCGCTTGTCGCCCAACCCGCCACCGTCGGTTGAATCCGGAGTCCCATGTGCTCGTCGTCGACGACGAGCCGCAGATCCTCCGCGGGCTGAAGGTGATCCTTGCCGACGCCGGCTACGAGGTAGAGGTGGCTGAGAATGCGGAGGAGGCGATCAACGCCGTCTCGGTGCGCCCACCCGACGCGATCGTCCTTGACCTTGTGCTGCCAGACCGCAGCGGGGTCGAGGTCTGCGCGGAGATCCGCAAATGGAGCAAGCTGCCGATCATCGTCCTCTCGGCGGTCGGCGACGAGCGAGAAAAGGTTCGGGCGCTCGATGCGGGGGCCGACGACTACGTGACCAAGCCATTCGGCCCGGATGAGCTGCTTGCGCGGTTGAGGGCCGTCCTGCGACGCAGCGAGACCGCGGAAGGTGAGCCGCGTGTGGAGCTCGGCAGCCTCGTAATCGACCTGTCGGCCCGGCGCGTGGTCCGCGACGGCGAGGAGGTGCACCTCACGCCCATCGAGTTCGATTTGCTGCGGGTGCTGGCGACGCATCAGGGAAAGCTGGTCACCCACGGCCAGTTGCTGCGCGAGGTGTGGGGGCCGGGCTACGACGCCGAGACCCATTACCTGCGCGTCCATGTCGCTCACATCCGAGCCAAGATTGAGCAGAACCCCGCTCACCCGCGATACCTATTGACTGAACCTGGTGTCGGATATCGGCTGAGCGAGTCGCCTTAGCGGAATCTCTACGCCCCCGCCCTTCATCTCTAGCGGCTCCTTGGCGCCCCGCCGTCGAAGCTGTACTCGTGGCCTACGAGGCGGATCAGCCGCACAGACACAGCCTCCACGGAGGCGGCCACCAACCATGAGCCCCCCGAATGCGAACCCGATGTGATCGGGCTCGACGTCCAATTCCGTGGACAGAAAGCGAAACGGCCCGGTTTCCCGGGCCGTCTCTGTTTGAACTGACCTGATTGACCTTGCGATCAACCTGTCTTGTTCAAGTGCGAGCACCCTAGCGTCTGCAACAGCGAGGTCAATGGGGTGAAAACGCGAGATCCCGCGTTTTGCGGCGATCGGCTGATTCGTCCCGTTTCCGGATCAGCGCAAAATCCGCCATCACCCCCAGCGCCCTCCGGCCTTCGCCCACTCGGTCATGTGATCGACCGAGCAGAAGGCATCCACGACCCGGTGCTCGCCGCGATGGCGGACGAGCAGGACGTGTGCGTCCGTGAGCTCGGCATCGCAGTGGGAGCAGTTGGTGGCGCCCTCGTCCAGCGATGGCGGCTCGGTGAGAGACCCGGTATCCCAGTGCGCGCCCTGGATCGACCAGGGGATGAGGTGCTCGAGCCGGCAGAAGACCGCACGCCGCTCGCCGGCGGGCTCATAGGCGCGGAAGCCGTCGTCGGGCTCGACCTCCGCCCCACACCAGGTGCAGCTCTCGTTCATGCCTATAGCCTCGCAGTCGGATGGCCGGGCTGAAAATAGTCGTGCTCGAGGGCGATCAGACCGGGCAGGAGCTGCTCGAGCAGGCGCTGCGGGTGATCGAACCCGATGTGATCGGGCTCGATGTGGAGCTGGAGCGCTTCGACCTCTCGTTGGAGAGCCGCCGCCGGACCGAGAACGAGATCTGCACCGAGGCGGCCGAGGCGATGGCGGAGGCCGGCTTCGGGATCAAGGCCGCGACGATCACGCCGGAGGGCGCCGACGACGTCGGCAGCCCCAACCGACTGATCCGCGAGGCGGTCGACGCCAAGGTGATCGTGCGGACCGGCCGCCGCATCCCCGGCGTCAGCCCCGTCGCCGGGATCCATCATCCGATCTCGGTGGTCCGGATGGCCGTGGAGGACGCCTACGGCGCCGAGGAGTCGCGTCGCACCGAGGATGGAGACGAGATCGCTCAGCGCACCGAGGTGATCCATCGCTCGAACTGCCGCGCGGTGGCCGAGTACGCGTTCCGGACGGCGCAGGAGATCGACGGCCGGGTCTACGGCGGGCCGAAGTGGACCGTCAGCCCGGTCTACGAGGGCATGCTGAAGGAGGAGATGGACGCGGCGGCCGAGCGCCACCCGGAGGTCGCCTACGAGCCCCTGCTGATCGACGCCACCTACGCCGGGCTGCTCACCGGCCGCGCCGACGCACCGCTGGTGATTCCCAGCCTCAACCGCGACGGCGACCTGCTCTCCGACCTGGTCCTGCCGCTGTATGGATCGATCGCGGGCGCCGAGTCGGTCCTGCTCGCGCTGGACGACGGGCTGCGGGTGCGCGTGGCGATGAGCGAGGCGCCCCATGGGACCGCCCCCGCCCTGGAGGGGAAGGACATCGCGAATCCGATGGGGATGATCCTGGCCGCGGCCGCCGTCCTCCACTACGCCGGCGTGGCGGGTGTCGGCGGCGCGCACGAGGCCTCGCGCGCCATCTACGAGGGCGTGCTGGAGACGGCGGCGGCCGGCATCCGCACCCCGGACCTGAAGGGGCACGCGAGCACCACCGAGTTCACGGACGCGGTGATCGAGCGGATCAGATGACCGGCGCGGTGCTCGTCGGCCCGGTCGGCTCGGTGTCGACGACGCGCCGCCACTCCGTGATGTGCCCGTCGCGGATCACGAAGGCGGTCTTGGCCGCCTCCCCGACGCCGTTGCCGCACTGGCCCGGACCGGGCCGCTCGGTCAGAACGAAGGTCGCGATCGTGTACTTGCCGGAGGAGCTCGCCGCGGTCAGCTTCGCCCCGCAGGGCAGGGACTGATTGAAGAGCTCCACCTGCCGGCGGCTGGTGAGTCGCAGGGGCGCGGTCCCGTTCTGGACGACGGCGGGGATGGCGAAGCGGTCGCTCGCCGCCGAGATGTCGCCGGCGCGCAGCTCGTCCGCCCAGCTCTTGACCACCTGGACCGCGTCGGCATCGGCGTCGCCGGGGATCGTGGTGCTCTGATCCGAGGAGGATCCGCAGCCGGCGAGTGCCATCACACTCAGGATGGCCAGGGCAGCACTGGCTCGAGCGGTCAGTCGCGCCGCTCCGAGCGCTCTCGCTTGGCGAGCATGCGCTCCAGATAGGCGGACTTCTCGGCGCGGCGCCGGTGCTGGCGTTCCTCGTCCGGAGTCAGCGAGTTGGGAATCGCCTCGTGCTCCTCGGTCGCCCGGTTGTGCTGAAGCTGGCGAAGCTCCTCCGTGGTGGGTTCACGTTTTGCCACTACGCGTGAGATTAGCTTGACCTTTCCGCACCGGTATACGAACATACGTTCGATGCCCGTCGCATGCGCCCTGATCCCTCGATTCCGGCTGATCGCAGCAACCACCGGAAGTCGCGAGACCCTGGCGCATCCCGCCGCACTGGCCCCCGAGCCCGGCGCCGCGCAGCTGATCGGCGAGGTCTCCGAGCCGGCGGAGCGCTTCGGGCTGCGGGCGGGGATGAGGATGGGCGAGGCGCTCTCGCGCTGCCCCGAGCTCGCCCTGATCCCACCGGATCCAGAGCGCGCCGAGCGCTCCTGGGAGGAGGCGCTGCGGCGGCTGGAGGGGATCGGGGCGCAGGTGGAGTCCGCCCGCGCCGGCGAGGCGTTCTTCGAGGCGGGCGGCCTGAGCCGCCTCTGGGGAGGGATCGAGGGCGTGCTGAAGCGCGCCCGTCAGCAGCTCGGCAAGGTCCGCCTTGGCGCGGGCCCCGGACGCTTCTGCGCTTATGTGGCGGCGGCGAGCTCGAGCGGCATCGTTCCCGATGGGGGCGCCGCGGACTTCCTGGACCCGCTCCCAATCTCCCTGCTCTGTGGTCGGCTCGGCGATGGTGAGGCCGATGACCTTCCCAACGAGCTCGAGCGGCTCGGGATCTCCACCCTCGGCCGGCTCGCGGGGCTGCCGCGCGACGCGGTCGCGGATCGATTCGGGCGGCTGGGCCTGCGCGCGCGAAGGCTGGCGCGCGGCGAGGACGATCCGCTGCGCCCGAGGCCGGCGCGCGAGGCGATCGCGGTCGAGCTCGAGCTGCCCGAGGCCGTCTCCGGCCAGCAGCTGGAAAGGGCGCTGGAGCTGCTGATCTCCCGACTGCTCGCCCACGGCGCGCGCCGCGGCAGGACGCTCCGGACGCTGCGCCTCTCCGCCCGGCTCGCAGCCGGCGGAGGCTGGCGGCGCCAGGTCGCGCTGCGGCGCGCCAGCGCGGACCGGTCCCGGCTCGCCGACGCCCTCCTCCCCCACCTCGCCCTGCTCCCGGCCCCGGCGGCGACGCTGCGGCTGGAGGCGGTGGCGCTGGGGCCGGAGACCGGCGAGCAGCTCTCCCTGTCGGGTCCCGACGAGCAGCGGCGCAGGCGCATCTCCGAGGCGGTCCGCCAGACCCGCTCCGCCGCCGGCGCCGACTCGCTGCTGCGGGTGCTCGAGGTCGATCCCGAGTCGCGGGTCCCGGAGCGCCGGGAGGTTCTTATGCCGTATCCCGAGGGTGCTCCGCAGGCGGAGCCGAGGAGCAACCCGATTAAGGAAGGGCCTTGAGGCCCGGGCGGGTCAACAAGCCCTGGCCGGTCCCGGTCCAGGTCAGCTCGGACGGGACGCCGCGCGCGGTCGGCCGCCTCGCGGTCGAGTCGGTCCGCGAGGAGTGGCTGGTCGAGGACGGCTGGTGGACTCAAAAACCCCTGCAAAGACGTTACTTCGAGCTGGTGTTGGAGGACGGCAGCGACGTCGTCGTTTTCCGCGAACCGGATGGCCGCTGGTTCCGCCAGCGGGATTGATGCCAGCATCAATCGGCTACACGGAGCTCCACTGCCACTCGGCGTACTCCTTCCTGGACGGCGCCTCCGACCCCGCCGAGCTGGCGGCCACCGCAGCCGAGCTCGGCCACGAGGCCCTGGCGCTGACCGACCACGACAACGTCTGCGGGGCGATGGAGTTCGCTCACGCCTGCAAGGGGGTCGGCGTCCGCCCCATCATCGGCTGCGAGCTGACCGTGGAGGTGCCGAGGCGGATGCCGCGCCCGGTCCACGTCACCCTGCTGGTCGAGAACGCGAGGGGCTGGGCCAGCCTCTGCCGGCTGATCACCGAGGCCCACCGAGGGACCCGCAATTCGGCTTCGCCATCAAACGGGTTGCGCTTACGCGCACCCTCGCATCTTCCGCCTTCGATCGAGGTCGACGAGCTCGAGCGCCACACCGAGGGCCTGGTCTGCCTCTCGGGCTGCGCGCGCGACGGCGCCGTGGCCGGCAGCTGGGAGCGCGGCGATCCGGCCGGCGCGACCCATCTCGCCCGGCGGCTGCTGCGGGCCTTCGGACCGGACCGCTTCCGGGTCGAGCTGCAGCGGCCGCTCTGGCGCCACGACCGCTCGCGCAACCGCTGGCTCGCCTCGCTGGCGGAGCGGCTCGGCGTCCCGGCAGTGGCGACCGGTGATGCCCACGCCCATGAGCGCTCCCGCCTCCCGCTCCAGGACGCGATGGTGGCGGTGCGGCTGGGAGCGACCCTGGACGAGACCGAGGCGCTGCGGCGCGGCAATTCCGCCTCCGCCCTGCTCTCGGAAGATCGAGCGGCTACCCGCTTCCGCGATCATCCCGAGGCCGTCGCCGAGACGGCGAGGCTCGCCGAGCGCCTGCGCTTCGACCTGACCAGGGAGATCGGCTACAGCTATCCCGGCGCGGAGGACGAGGGAGCCGATCGCCGCCTTGCCGAGCTCTGCCGCCTGCGCCTGGTCCACCGCTACGAGGGGACACCGCATCGCACCGAGGCCGAGCGGCGGCTGGAGGAGGAGCTCGCGCTGATCCGTCAGCTGCGCCTCTCCGGCTTCTTCCTGCTCCACCAGGACATGCTGGAGCTGGCCCGCGAGGTGGCTGCCGAGGTGCGCGGCCCCGACTCCGCGCGGCGGGTGCTGCCGCCGGGGCGCGGCCGCGGCTCCAGCGTCAGCTCGCTGGTCTGCTATCTGACCGGCCTCTCCCACATCGACCCGGTGAAGAACGACCTCTTCCTCGGCCGATTCCTGAACGAGGAGCTGACCGAGGTCCCGGACATCGACCTCGACTTCCCCCGGGACATCCGCGAGAAGCTGATCCCGCGGGTGCACGAGCGATACGGGCCGGAGCGATCGGCGCTGGTCGCCTCCTTCGCCACCTATCGGGCGCGCGGCGCGATCCGCGACCTCGGCAAGGCGCTGGGGCTGCCGCTCGGCGAGGTCGAGCGCTTCGCCCGCGCCGTGGACGTCTACGAGGCGAGCCGCGATGCCTGGGCCAGGATGGAGGAGACCCTGGGCAGGCTGCGCGCCCGTTCTCCTCGCTGGCGGGCGCTCGCCGAGCTGCTGCCGGAGATCGCCGGCCTCCCCCGCCACATCTCCCAGCACCCCGGCGGCATGGTGATCTCGACCACCCCGCTGATCGAGCTCTGCCCCGTGCAGCCCGCGGCGATGGAGGGCCGGCAGATCGTCCAGTGGGACAAGGACTCCTGCGCGGATGCGGGTTTCCTGAAGATCGACCTGCTGGGGCTCGGGATGCTGTCGGCGGTCGAGCGCTGCGTCGACGAGATCGCGCGCACCCGCGGCGAGCGGATCGACCTCTCCCACGTACCCCTCGACGACGTGGAGGTCTGGTCGGCGATCCAGCGCGCCGAGACCACCGGCGTCTTCCAGATCGAGAGCCGGGCGCAGATGCAGATGCTCCCCCGCACGCTGCCGGAGAACCTCGACGACCTGACGGTGCAGGTCGCCCTGGTGCGGCCCGGGCCGATCCAGGGTGGCGCCGTCCATCCCTACATCGAGCGGCGCAAGCGGCTGCGGGCGGATCCCTCCTATGAGGTCCCCTACGAGCATCCGTCGCTCGAGCCCGTGCTCCGGGACACGCTGGGCGCGATCGTCTTCCAGGACCAGGTGCTCGAGGTGGCGATGGCGCTCGCCGGCTTCTCGGTTGGCGAGGCCGAGGGGCTGCGGCGGGCGATGAGCCGCAAGCGCTCGCAGGCGGCGATGGAGCGCTACCGAGAGCGGTTCATCGAGGGCGCGGTCGGGCGCGGCGTCTCGCGCGAGGTGGCCGAACGGGTCTACGGCCAGGTCGAGGGCTTCTCGGGCTTCGGCTTCCCCAAGTCGCATTCAGCCGCATTCGGGCTGCTCGCCTACCAGTCGACCTGGTTACGGGTGCACTACGGGCCGGAGCTGCTCTGCGCGCTGCTCAACGAGCAGCCGATGGGCTTCTATCCGCCCGATGCGCTGGTCCACGAGGCGCAGCGGCGCGGCATCGAGATCCTCTCTCCGGACGTCAACGTCAGCGAGCTGGACTGCCGGGTCGAGACGACGGGCGCGGCCGCCGGCTCGGCGGGGAACCCGCCGGTCCGGATCGGTCTCGGGTACGTCGCGGAGGTGGCCGAGATCGACGCCGTCACGGTGATCGACGAGCGCCGGCGCGGCGGCTCCTACCGGAGCATCTCGGACCTCGCCGGGCGCTCGGGGGCGGCTGCGGCGGCGCTGCAGCGGTTTGCCTGGGCCGGCGCCTGCGACGGCCTGGTCCACGCCGAGCGGGGTCAGACGCCGGGGGTGACCGATCCGAACGTTGAGCTGCGGCGACCGGCGCTCTGGGAGGTCGGCGGCTCGGCTCGGGCCGCCCGCACCGACGACGGGGCGCAGCTGGCGCTGCCGCTGGACGGCTCCCCCACCCCACCGTTGCCGCAGCTCGGCCCATGGGAGCGGATCGTGGCCGACTACCGGACGACCGGGATGACCCTCGGCCGCCACCCGATGGAGCTGATCCGAACCAACCTGTCCTCCGACGTGCTCACCAGCGAGGGGCTCTGCCGGACCCGGGACGGCGCTCGGGTGACGGTCGCCGGGATGGTCGTCGCCCGCCAGCGCCCGGCGACAGCCAACGGCGTCGTCTTCATGCTGCTCGAGGACGAACGGGGCACGATCAACCTGATCCTGCCTCCTCCGGTGGTGGAGCGCTGCCGCCTCGCGGTGAGGACCTCCGGCTTCGTCCTGGCGGCCGGCAAGCTCGAGCACCGCGAGGGGACCACCAACGTCCTGGTCTCGCGGATCGACCGTCTCAGCACGGACGAGCTGCCGCCCCCGCGGATCAGGGAACTGGAACCGCCCGTACACAAAGAGACCGGCCGGGATCCCCAACGCGAGCCCGCGATGGCAGGCCCGTCAGCAGTCGGCCTCTCCAAGCGCGGTTTCGAGGGCGTCCGCGAGGCGGCGATGGCAGAGCTGGCCGCCTCGCTCCCGGCCCCGCACAGCTTCGGACGTCGAGGGCGCTAGAGCGACCCGATCGCCGCGACGATCTCGGAGATGTCTCCCCTGTCATAGAGATGCCCGTAGCCGTCGAGCGGCCGGATCGTCGCGTCCGGCAGCCGCTCCGCGTAGCGCTCGAGGCTCGAGAACGGGCTTATCTCGTCATCGCGGCTGTGGAAGAGGACGGCCGGCGGCAGCCGCGCGCCCTCGGCCGGCCAGTCCTCCGGCAGGGCCCACTCCTGCTCCCAGTCGCTCGTCCCCCAGTACGGGGCGGCGGCGGTGACCAGGCCCGCGACCTTCTCGTCGAAGCCCACCTCGCCGCCGTACTTGAGCGCGACCGAGCCGCCCACAGAGTGACCGAAGACGATCACCTTGCCCTCCAGCGCGTCGAGCTCCGCCGAGAGGCGATCCCGCCACGGCTCATAGTGGGGGTCGTCCTCCGTGCTCGGCATCAGCGGGAAGAGGACCTCGAATTCCCCTCCCAGCTCCTCCCGCAGGCGCCGGACGAGCGGCTCGCTGCCCTCGCCTTGCCCCTGTGGTCCGGAGCTATGGACGACCAGCACCGTGCCGGTCATGGCTAGCCCAGCCCGGGCTTGGTGGTCATGAGGTAGATCGCCGCGATCAGCAGGATGCCCATGATCGAGCCGACAATGCCCTCGGCGCGGCCCAGGCGCTGATAGGTGTCCGGGAGGTCCGAGAGCTTGAGCTCCCGGTCACCCGCGTCTGCGATTGCCTTCTCGACGATCGGCAGCAGCTTCCGGTCGGTCGGGATGAAGAAGAAGACGTTGACCAGGAAGAGAACGATCAGGATCGTGATCGTCGCGCTGAGCCAGAGGTCGCCGTAATCGAAGTCGTACTTGTCCACCTGGTAGACGCCGGTGGCGGCGACCACGATGGCGGCCGGGATCGCGAAGAACTGGTTGATGACCAGCTGCAGGCGATGCACGTACGGCAGGTTTCGCGCGCTCATCTTCATCGCGACCGGGAACATCACGGATTCGGAGAAGGTCACCCCGAATCCGACCACCACGGCCGTGATGTGCAGGAAGATCGAGAACTCGACATTGGTGACTGCGAGTGGCATCCGTACCCCCTGTTTGTGTGTGCGAGGGCGCGCCGCAGGCGCGACCCGCTTAGTTCTAGGCGGGCAACATATCCGGCCAGGCGGTGCCTGCAACTTCCCCTGCAAATGGGCGAGTTCCGTCCGACGCCGTCCATACCTTCCCGTCCATGGGAAAGCTCATTGACATAAGAGAGCGGCTGCTCGACGCGGCCGACCTGGTGATCGACTTCGCGACGCTTGGGGAGTACGGCATCGAGCCCGAGCCGGCTCGCCAGTGCGAGCGGCGTCCGATCGGCCTCGCCTCAGGGGCGCCGCACCACCTGCACGACCGCAACGGCGTGCAGGAGCGGGTCGCCGCCTAGTCCGCCTCGCCCCGATCGATCGCGGCGAGCATCTCGCGTCCGACCTCGATCGCGCGCTCGAGCGCCGATGGGTCCAGGTTCTCCACGGTGTCGGTCGGCGAGTGGTAGTTGGGGATCGTCGCGTCCTGCGTGCTCAAGGTGATCGCTCGGCCGCCTCGCGCCATCACGGGCGTGGTGTCGTAGGTGAGCCCGGCGTTGCGGCTCGTTCCCTCGAGCCCCAGCTCGGGACGCCGCTCCGAGACCTCCTCGGCGATGCGCGCCAGATGCGCGTCGGCCGGCCACTTGCCCAGGACACCCTCCTGGCGCAGGAAGCGAAGCGTTGCCGGGGCGCCGACGCCGTCGAAGTTGACGAAGAGCCAGGAGCGCCAGTCCTCCCGGGACGCCTCGAGCTCGCGCACGAAGGCGTCGGCGCCGAGCACTCCCGCCTCCTCGCAACCGGTGAACAGGCAGACGACTCGCGTGGTCTCGAGCGGCCGGGCGTGTAGCTCGCTCGCCAGCGTCGCGACGGCGGCCACCCCACTCGCGTTGTCGTTGGCCCCCGGGACGTCGACCCCGCGCAGCTCCCGCTCGATCAGGATCCCCAGGCCGGCTGCCAGGAGCCCATACGCCCCCGCGAGCAGCCGCCTGCCGAGCGGCAGCCGACGCAGGAGCGGGCCCGCGACCGTGATGCCGAACGCCGCCGCCTGCGTCCCGATCCAGGCATGGAGAAAGGGCAGAAACCGCCGGTGGAACATCAGGCCGCTGCGCGAGCTGTCCAGGTGGCAGGCAAGGCAAATGGTGCGCACCGCCTCGCCCGTGGGCTCGATCGTCGCCATCAGGTTGCGGCTGGGGCTCCTGGCGAACGCGCGTGTGAGCGGGCGGTTGATGAGCCCATCCTCGGCTGAGGTCAGGGCGGCGCCCGCGGCGGCGAAGGCCGACGCGACGAGCGGCCGCCTGCGAGCAGCCGGCATGCCCAGCAGGGCGATTCCGAGAGCCGCCCCATAGGGCAACGCGAACGTGGAATAGCCGTCGAACGGACGCTGTTCGACCGTCAGCCCGCGCTTCGAGAGCCTGTCGGCGACCAGCTCCGCGGCACGTCGCTCGGCTGGCCCGGTCGGTCGCCGTGGACCGACTTCATCGACAAGCAGCTGCACCCACTCGAGGGCGGCCTCGTCCTGCACGGTCGTGTCGGTGGCTGTGCTCATGACGCGCGAGCATATGGGCCCAAAAAAGAGCCGCCCCGAGGGGCGGCTCCAGTAAGGACCGGCGGCGACCTACTCTCCCGGGAGGTTGCCCTCCAAGTACCATCGGCGCTGAGAGGCTTAACGGCTCTGTTCGGAATGGGAAGAGGTGTTTCCCTCTCGCTATCTCGCCACCGAAAAGGGTAGAGACGGCCCCCGTGGAGCTTGAAAACCGCACTAGGCCGGGAAGAAGCAAAAAATCCGTCAAGCCCTCGACCCATTAGTACCGGTCTGCTGATCGCATTGCTGCGATTGCACAGCCGGCCTATCGACCTGGTGGTCTACCAGGGGTCTTACTCCCTCAAGGGGATGGGAGAGCTCATCTCGAGGCTGGCTTCGCGCTTAGATGCTTTCAGCGCTTATCCGTGCCGCGCGTAGCTAACCAGCAGTGCCCTTGGCAGGACAACTGGTACACCAGAGGCGCGTTCATCCCGGTCCTCTCGTACTAGGGACGACTCCTCTCAACTCTCCAACGCCCACAGAAGATAGGGACCGAACTGTCTCACGACGTTCTGAACCCAGCTCGCGTGCCGCTTTAATGGGCGAACAGCCCAACCCTTGGGACCTGCTCCAGCCCCAGGATGCGACGAGCCGACATCGAGGTGCCAAACCGCGCCGTCGATATGGACTCTTGGGCGCGATAAGCCTGTTATCCCCGGAGTACCTTTTATCCGTTGAGCGGCCGCAATTCCACTTTCCACGGCCGGATCACTAAGCCCAACTTTCGTTCCTGCTTGACCCGTCGGTCTCGCAGTCAAGCTCCCTTGTTGCCTTTACACTCTGCGCACGATTTCCAACCGTGCTGAGGGAACCTTTGGGCGCCTCCGTTACATTTTAGGAGGCGACCGCCCCAGTCAAACTGCCCACCTGACACTGTTCACGCCCCGGATAACGGAAGCGTGTTAGAAGCCCAAAACACCAAGGGTGGTATCTCAAGGTTGGCTCCCCTGCGACCGAAGTCACAGGTTCAAAGCCTCCCACCTATCCTGAGCGAGATATTCCGAACTCCAATATCAAGTTGCAGTAAAGGTTCACGGGGTCTTTCCGTCTTTCTGCGGGTACTCGGTATCTTCACCGAGACTCTAATTTCACCGAGCCTATCGTTGAGACAGCGTCCAACTCGTTGCGCCATTCGTGCAGGTCGGAACTTACCCGACAAGGAATTTCGCTACCTTAGGACCGTTATAGTTACGGCCGCCGTTTACCGGGGCTTAGCTTTGCTGCTTCGCCACCGAAGTGGCTAACAACGCCGCGTAACCTTCCGGCACCGGGCAGGCGTCAGCCCCTATACGTCGTCTTGCGACTTAGCAGAGGCCTGTGTTTTTGGTAAACAGTCGGTTGGACCTTTTCACTGCGGCCCCCTCGGGCTCCACTCGTAAGAGCTTCACCCTACCGGGGCGCCCCTTCTCGCGAACTTACGGGGCGAATTTGCCGAGTTCCTTAACGATAGTTAGCTCGCTCACCTCAGTATTCTCTACCTGTCCACCTGTGTCGGTTGTAGGTACGGGCACGTATGTCCTGCCTAGAGGTTTTTCTCGGAGGCATGGCTTCAGGGACTGGCCGGCGGTCAAGCCAGCTGGCATCGCGCCTCGCCGTAACGCCGCGGCGGATTTGCCTACCGCGACTGGCTACGCACTTGCCCCAGGACGACCATCGCCTGGGTTCCCTTAGCCTTCCCCGTCACCCCATCGGTCATAGCGGACACGACGTGGTACAGGAATATCAACCTGTTGGCCATCGGCTACGCCTTTCGGCCTCGCCTTAGGTCCCGACTGACCCTGAGCAGACGAACTTTACTCAGGAAACCTTGGACAATCGGTGAAGGGGATTCTCACCCCTTTCTCGTTACTCATGCCGGCATTCTCACTTCCGGCTCCTCCACGACGGCTTTCGCCCCCGCTTCGCAGGCACCGGAACGCTCTCCTACCGCTCTTTCGAGCTCACAGCTTCGGAGGGTGGCTTGAGCCCCGTTGAATTCTCCGCGCCCGAACACTTGACCAGTGAGCTGTTACGCACTCTTTCAAGGAATGGCTGCTTCTAAGCCAACCTCTTGGTTGTCTCGGCATTCGGACATCGTTCTCCACTTAGCCACCACTTAGGGTCCTTAGCTGGTGATCTGGGTTGTTCCCCTCTCGCGTACGAAGTTTATCCCCCGCACACTGACTCCCGGGTTTAACGTAACGGTCTTCGGAGTTTGCCTGAAGTCGGTAACCTGGTAGGGCCCCTAGTCCAAGCAGTGCTCTACGGCCGAAACGCATATAGCCCGAGGCTATACCTAAATATATTTCGGAGAGAACCAGATATCTCCTGGCTTGATTAGCCTTTCACTCCGATCCACAGGTCATCCGCCCAGTTTTCAACCTAGGTCGGTTCGGCCCTCCACGAAGTCTTACCTCCGCTTCAGCCTGCCCATGGATAGCTCGCCAGGTTTCGGGTCTACCGTTCGTGACTGAATCGCCCTATTCAGACTCGCTTTCGCTGCGGCTCCGCTCATCGCTTAACCTTGCCACGAACGAGTAACTCGCCGGCCCGTTATGCAAAAAGTACGCCGTCACACCGAAGTGCTCCGACCACTTGTAGGCACGCGGTTTCAGGTACTATTTCACTCCCCTTCAGGGGTGCTTTTCACCTTTCCCTCACGGTACTAGTTCACTATCGGTCACCAGGGAGTACTTAGCCTTGGAGGGTGGTCCCCCCGGATTCAGACCGCGTTTCACGGGAGCGGTCCTACTCAGGAATCTCGATCGGCAGGTCAGTGCGCTTTCGTCTACGGGACGATTGCCCTCTGTGGTGCGAGGTTCCACTCGCTTCGACTAACGCCTGACTTGGTAACTGCCGCCGGATCGGACACGATCCGGACACGAGTCCTACAACCCCAAGCATGCAACGCATGTCCGCTTACACATGCCCGGTTTAGGCTGATCCCCTTTCGCTCGCCACTACTCGGGGAGTCTCGGTTGATTTCCTTTCGTCGAGGTACTGAGATGTGTCAGTTCCCCCGCTTACCTCCCAGGACCTATGTATTCAGCCCTGGGTGACGCCGCATTACCGGCGCCGGGTTTTCCCATTCGGAGATCCACGGGTCAAAGGCTGTTCAGCGCCTCGCCGTGGCTTATCGCAGCCGTCCACGTCCTTCTTCGTCTCCTGGTGCCAAGGCATCCACCGTGTGCCCTTACTATCTTGACGGTGAGCTGCTCTACGGACACGAGTGTCCATAGAGCTCGGCTTCTTACCTTTATGCGCTTCCCGATGTCATAGGAAGCGCAAGAGTCCTCCTCGTCAGAGGAGAACTCGGCCTAGTGCAGTTTTCAAGGTCCACGGAGGCGCCCGGACGGGGGTCTCCCGCCGGCGTCTCTGAAAACTGAGCAGCGCAAAGGACGCTCGAGGCGTCCGGTCCAAGCCCGGTCGACGTATCTAGGTCTCCCTAGAAAGGAGGTGATCCAGCCGCAGCTTCCGCTACGGCTACCTTGTTACGACTTCACCCCAATCACGGGCCCCACCTTCGACGGCTCCCTCCCGTAAGGGTTAGGACACCGGCTTCGGGTGTTGCTCGCTTTCGTGGTGTGACGGGCGGTGTGTACAAGGCCCGGGAACGTATTCACCGCGGCGTTGCTGATCCGCGATTACTAGCAACTCCACCTTCATGGAGGCGAATTGCAGCCTCCAATCCGAACCGAGACCGACTTTTTGGGATTCGCTCCACCTCGCGGTATCGCAACCCTCTGTATCGGCCAATGTAGCACGTGTGTAGCCCTGGACATAAGGGGCATGATGACTTGACGTCATCCCCACCTTCCTCCGGTTTGTCACCGGCAGTCTCCTATGAGTCCCCAACTTAATGATGGCAACATAGGACGGGGGTTGCGCTCGTTGCGGGACTTAACCCAACATCTCACGACACGAGCTGACGACAGCCATGCACCACCTGTGTAACTGTCCCGAAGGAAGACCGTGTTTCCACGGCTGTCAGTTACATGTCAAGCCCAGGTAAGGTTCTTCGCGTTGCATCGAATTAAACCACATGCTCCGCTGCTTGTGCGGGCCCCCGTCAATTCCTTTGAGTTTTAGCCTTGCGGCCGTACTCCCCAGGCGGGGCACTTAATGCGTTAGCGCCGGCACGGGAGGAGTCGACACCTCCCACACCTAGTGCCCATCGTTTACGGCGTGGACTACCAGGGTATCTAATCCTGTTCGCTCCCCACGCTTTCGCGCCTTAGCGTCAGTTCCGTCCCAGCGAGCTGCCTTCGCCGTTGGTGTTCTTCCTGATATCTGCGCATTCCACCGCTACACCAGGAGTTCCACTCGCCTCTTCCGGACTCTAGCCCGGCAGTATCCACTGACATTCAAAGGTTGAGCCTTTGACTTTTACAGCGGACTTACCGGGCCGCCTACGCGCGCTTTACGCCCAATGATTCCGGACAACGCTAGCCCCCTACGTATTACCGCGGCTGCTGGCACGTAGTTAGCCGGGGCTTCTTCTGGAGGTACCGTCAGTCCAGGACGCTATTCGCGCCTGAACCTTCGTCCCTCCTGAAAGAGGTTTACAACCCGAAGGCCTTCTTCCCTCACGCGGCGTTGCTGCGTCACGCTTTCGCGCATTGCGCAAGATTCCCCACTGCTGCCTCCCGTAGGAGTCTGGGCCGTGTCTCAGTCCCAGTGTGGCTGATCGTCCTCTCAGACCAGCTACCCATCGTTGCCTTGGTGAGCCTTTACCTCACCAACAAGCTAATGGGCCGCGGGCCCATCCCGAAGCGGAGGCCGAAGCTTCCTTTGCTTCCCGCGCTGATGCACGGAGAACACATCCGGTATTAGCTCGAGTTTCCTCGGGTTATCCCGGTCATCGGGGCAGGTTACCCACGTGATACTCACCCGTTCGCGGCTTTGCCCCGGGCCGAAGCCCGGTTCGTCGCTCCACTTGCATGTGTTAAGCACGCCGCCAGCGTTCGTCCTGAGCCAGGATCAAACTCTCCGTAAAAAATGTGACGTGACTGAACGTCAGTCACAAGAGAGCTGTCATGTAGCTGACTACCGCCGCGTACACAGAGCGACGGCACAACATGACGGAGTTGTTTCTCAACCCCCGCCCGGTGCATGATGGGCGGGGATCGGGCTCGAGTAATGAGGGACAGGTGTCCCTCATCACGCGCTGCTCAGTTTTCAAAGACCACTCGGCGGGGTCGACGGGTCTCGTCGCCTCACTTCTCAGGCCTCGTTCACGAAAAAAGACCCCTCGCCGAGGGGCCCGGTGATGCCCGGCCGAAAGCTCGGCCGATTTGGGCTCCTCTTACGAGGCGGCTCTTTTCGCGATCCGAAGCAAGAGCGACCGGGGAGTATAGCCCGCGAAGGCCGAGTTGTTCAAGAGCTGACCAGACGCCTGAACTTGCGCTTCCCAACCTGGATGACTTTCCCCTCGAGCTCGGAGGGATCCACGTCGAACTCTCCCGGCGCGAGAACCTTGCCATCGACCTTGACGCCCCCCTGGTCGATCAGCCGTCGCGCCTCGCTCGAGCTCATGCCGAAGCCCTGACCGAGAAGCTTCGGGACGTGGACGGCGTCCCCCGTTCCGACGTACGGGTCGAGAATGAGGTCCTCGACCTCGTCCGGCACGCCCTTGAGGACGTGGACCTGGTCGAAACGAGCCTCGGCTCCGGAACCCGCACCGTCGCCGTGAAAGCGGTCGACGATCCGCCGCGCCAGGGAGCGCTTCGCCTCGACGGCGGGGCCGGTGGGGGTGGGCTCGCCAAGCAGCAGCTCGTAGTAGGTGCCCATCGCCTCGTCCGGCACGCGCATCAGCTTCCCGAACATCTCCTCCGGCGGATCGGTGACCCCCACGTAGTTGCCCAGCGACTTGCTCATCCGCCGAACGCCGTCGATCCCGGGAAGGATGGGCAGAGTCATGATCGATTGCTCGGGCACCTCGTAGGCGCGCTGGATGTCCCGGCCGAAGAGCAGGTTGAACTTCTGATCCGTCCCCCCCAGCTCGACGTCCGCGCGGATCGCAACCGAGTCGTATCCCTGGAGGATCGGGTAGAGAAGCTCGAGCGATGAGATCGGCTGATCGGCCTCGATGCGCTTCGTGAAGTCCTCCCTCTCGAGCAGGCGGGCCACCGTCACCTTGGCCATCAGCTCGAAGAGCTGCTGCGCCGGCATGTCGAGCCATTCGCTGTTGAAGCGAACCTCGGTCGCGTCGCGGTCGAGCACCTTGAAGGCCTGGTCCTGGAAGGTCTTCGCGTTGGCATCGATCTGCTCGGGAGTGAGGATGGGCCGCTGCGCATCGCGGCCGCTCGGGTCGCCGACCCGGGCCGTGTAGTCGCCGATGATCAGGACCACCTGGTGCCCCTGCTGCTGGAACTGGGCCAGCTTGGTGAGCACGACCACATGGCCGAGATGGATATCGGGGGCCGTCGGATCGATCCCCAGCTTCACCCTGAGCGGCTCGCCCTTGGCGAGCTGCTTCTCGAGCGCGCCACTCGGCAGGGCCTCGTCGGCCCCGCGCATCAGTATGTCGAGGTCAGCCATGCCTGAGCACGGCAATCATCCAGGCGCGGGCGGTCGCGAAAACGCTCGTCGGTACCCGGAATTCCGTCACGGGGCCAATGCTAGACTGCCCCGTTCCGCCTGGCCGGGCGCGTAGATTCGAGGGTGCGCGATAGCGCAACCCGACTCGTCAGGCGTCCCTGGATTTCCGTTCAGGCGCAATCTGGATTCGGGCGCGGGCTGGGCACGCAGCGGCGCCTTCGCAACATGACAGACGATTTCGATTTCGACTTCGACGTAGACCGGGGCCGGTCGGCTTCGCGGACGGAAGGCCGCGAGCCGGAGGAGGCTCCAGAGACCCGCAATGGCCGGGGCGATCGCTCCCGCGCCAACGGCGGCGCGAACGGGTCCCCCGGCAACGGCGCGGGAAACGGCTCGCGCGGCTATGCATCTCGCGCCAAGGAGCTGCTCAACCGTCGCTCCGAGCTCGTCTATCAGGACGAGGAAGAGGACGTTCCCGAGGAGGCTCCCCCTCCCCCGGCTCCAGCCCCATTCCCATCCCGGCCCGGCGAGGGCGACTGGCTCAGCCTCGGCGACGACGACTTCGAGCCGGGCAGCCGCTCACCGCTGCGCGAGGCTGACGACGGGCCGGCGGGCGCACCCACCCCCGGCGAGGCGCGCAACTTCGCCAAGGAGGCGCGGCGCCGGGCCTCGCGGCGCCCGAGCCCGATCCTCGACCTCGACGCGGAGAGGGCGCAGCTGGAAAGCGATGACGCCGAGCCTGAGATCGACTTCGAGTCGATGCTCGAGCAGCAGCCGCAGAAGAGCGGCGTGGCGCGCCGTGGCTCGGCCCTGAGGGGTGCGTTCCGCGGCGGTATGGAGAGCCTGCGACGCGTGGGCGGCGAGAGGATCGCCGAAGGGCGCGACCGCGTGCAGGCGCTGCGGGAGCGGGTTCCCTCGGTGCCGCAGCCGCGGCCCGCCGGCGCCGGCGACGGCAAGCCCCCGCCACCCCGCCTGCCCCGCCGGATCAGCTCACGCCGGCCGCGCAAGCCCAAGCCCGGCCGCATCAAGAAGTTCCGCCTGCTGATCATCCTCGCCGGCCTGGGCATCTTGGCGATCGTCTCAACGTTCTTCGGGATGATGATGGCGATCACCCAGGACCTGCCCCAGCTCGAGAACAAGAAGGAATTCGCCGAGGCCAAGAACTCGATCGTCGTGGACGACCAGGGCAACAAGATCGGGACGCTGCTCAACAACAACCAGCGCATCCTGGCCGACTCGGATCAGATCTCGCCTTACATGAAGGAGGCGGCGGTCTCGATCGAGGACAAGCGCTTCTACCAGCACAGCGGCGTCGACATCCAGGGCATGTTCCGAGCCGGCTTGGCCGACGTCCTCCCCGGTGGGTCGACCCAGGGCGCCTCGACGATCACCGAGCAGTTCGTCAAGAACGCGCTCGAGGCGCAGGGCAGCCGTACGGTCTTCGAGAAGTTCCGCGAGGCGGCACTCGCCTACCAGCTCGAGCGTCACTGGGACAAGGACAAGATCCTCACGGAGTACCTCAACACCATCTACTTCGGCGAGGGCGCCTATGGAATCGAGGCGGCCGCTCGTACCTACTTCGGCAAGGAGCTCGCCCGCGCCGGGACTCCGTGCGGCGGAAGCGGAGAGGATCCATGTGCGAAGGAGCTGACCCCACCGCAGGCCGCGATGCTCGCGGGGATCATCGCGTCACCTTCCGCATTCTCGCCGAGGGCCAATCCGCAGGCAGCGACCGACCGGCGCAACCTGGTGCTGAAGAACATGCTGGAGCAGGGAGACATCACCCAGGAGGAGTACGACGGGACCGACCCGCCGCAAGGGATCAACACACCTGTCCCCGCGGCCTCGGACATCCAGCGCCCCACTGACGACTCCCTCTCCCCGTATTTCACTTCCTGGCTCCGCCAGCAGGTGGTCGACCTCTACGGCGCGGGTCGCGCGTTTGGCGCCGGGTACCAGATCCACAGCTCGCTGGACCTCGACATGCAGAACGCGGCGCAGGAGATCGCGCAGAGCACGCTCTCGGGCGTCGCCCCGACGGCATCCGTGGTGGTGATCGATAACTCCACCGGTGAGGTCAAGGCGATGGTCGGCGGCAACAACTTCCAGACGCACCCCTTCAACCTGGCGACCAACGGGCACCGGCAGCCGGGTTCCTCGTTCAAGCCGTTCACGCTGGCAACCGCCCTGAGTCAGGGAATCTCGCCGAACAGCTCCTACAACTCGAACGAGAAGGTCTTCAAGGTCCCCCACGGGGGTAAGGAGGTCTTCGACGTCCACAACTACAGCGACGAGTACTACGGCACCTCCAGCCTGTACGACGCGACGCTGCACTCCGACAACTCGGTCTTCGCCGAGCTGGCGCTCGGCGACACCCTGAGATGCCTGTCTGGTTGCGGCGGCAGCCCGGCGGTCAAGGGAGGGACCAAGCGGATCGCTCACACCGCGCACGAGATGGGCATTGAGACCAAGTTCTCGACGAACCCGTCGATGGTCCTCGGCGCGATCGACCCGGGCGTCACCCCGCTGGAGATGGCGCATGCCTACGAGACCATCTCGACGGGCGGCGAGCGCGTCGGCGGCAATCTGGACAGCACTCAGGGGCCGAACAACAAGGCAACCGACCTTGGGCCGGTCGCCATCCACAAGGTCACAGCACCCAACGGCGACACGGTCGCCGAGAACAAGACGAAGAAGATTCGCGTCCTCTCATCCAGCGTCGCCAACGAGGTGAAGAGCATTCTTCACGCGAACGTCCTGGGCGGAACCGGGAAGCTCGCCCAGTTCGGCAATTCCACCGAGTGGGGCAAGACGGGGACCACCGAGAACAACGGCGACGCCTGGTTCTGCGGCGGCGACGAGCACTTCACGACCTGCGTCTGGGTCGGGCATCCGGACAGCACCGAGTCGATGTCCACGGACTACAACGGCGGCCCGGTCGACGGCGGTACCTACCCGGCGCTGATCTGGGGCCGGATCATGTCGTCGCTCGAGAACATCTACTCGGAGCACAAGGCCGCGGCCAACAGCAAGCACAGCTCGAGCTCCAGTGGCTCGGGCTCCTCGAGTGGCTCCTACTCCTACCCGTCCTCGAGCTCCTCGTCGAGCTCGTCGTCGGGATCCTCCGGGTCCTCCGGTGGTGGTGGCGGTGGCGGCGGAGGCAACAGCTCGGCGCCCGCTCCCGCTCCCGCGGCCGGCGGCGGCGGTGGTGGTTCCAGCGGCGGCACCAGCGGCGGAACCGGCGGAACCGGTCTCTAGCTCTACGCAGCCCGGCTGACCCAGAATTAAACGGGTCGCGCTGTCGCGCGCCCTCGCATCAACGGCCACGGGCGCGAGACGAAGCGACTCCCCCTGACGCAGTAGCGCCAGGGAAGCTCCGCGGCCTTGGTGATGCCGATCCGCGTGTCCGCGACGATCTCGGCGCCGTTCCAATTCGCGGGCCGAGGAGAGATACGGAAGGGCGGCTCGTCGAGGTCCGCCCCGTTCAGCGACAGTCCCACCCCGAGCGCCTCGGTCAGCTTGCCCGGGCCCGAGCAGAGTGCCTCCGGCCTCAAACGGGTCGCGCTGGAACGCGCCCTCGCACTACGACCCCGCCGCTCGCGCATCAGCTCGAGGCCCTCGGTGGGCTCGAGCGCGCGGATCAGCACCGCGGCGGCGCTCCCCACCGGCTCGGCGACGGCGTTGAGCAGGCTGTGGATCCCGTAGGAGAGGTAGACGTAGGCGCGGCCGGGAGGGCCGAAGAGAACCTCGTTGCGAGCCGTCCGGCCGATGTAGGCGTGACAGGCCGGGTCCGTCGCGTCGTAGGCCTCGGTCTCCACGATGATCCCGGCGGTCTCGCCGACGGCAAGCTCGCAGCCGATCAGCTCGCGCGCGACCTCGTGCACGGAGCGGTCGAAGAACCCGCGGTTCACGCGCGCAGGGCCGCGAGCGCCTCGCGAGCGCTCTCGAGTTGCTCGTCCAGCCGGCCGGAGGCGGTCCCGCCGGCAGAGACCTTCGATTCGATCGTTTGACCGGATTCGAGAGCGCGCCGCACAGCCTGCCGTGCGTCCTCGGGGACGCCGTCGAGCTCCGAATCGGTCAGCTGCGAAAGCGGCTTGCCCGACTCGACCGCCGCTCTGACCAGGCCGCCCACCAGGCCGTGGGCCTCGCGGAACGGGACTCCCTCCTGCACCAGCGCGTCCGCCAGATCGGTGGCCGCGAGCATCTCGTCTTCCGCTGCGGCCGCCAGCCGCTCCCGGTTGAAGCTGATGCCGGCGAGCATCCCGGTCGCCGCCGCCAGGCAGAGCTCCAGGTTGTCGACCGCGTCGAAGAGGGGCTCCTTGTCCTCCTGGAGGTCCTTGCTGTACGCGAGGGGCAGGGCGTGCATCGTGCCGAGCAGGCTCGCCAGCGACGCCGCGATCCGCGGAGCCTTGCCGCGGAGCAGCTCGGCCGCGTCGGGATTCTTCTTCTGGGGCATGATGCTCGAGCCCGAGGCGAACGAGTCGGGCAGCTCGCAGAAGCCGAACTCCTGGCTGGACCAGAGCACGATCTCGGAGCCGAGCCGGGAGAGGTGCATCGCGCAGATGGACGCCGCCGACAGGTAGTCGAGGGCGAAGTCGCGGTTGGAGACCGCGTCGAGCGAGTTGGGATAGGGGCGCTCGAATCCGAGGTCCGCCGCGAGCGCCTCCCGGTCGAGGTCCCAGTTCAGGCCGGCCAGGGCGCCGGAGCCCGCGGGCATGTCCGTGGTCGCCTCCGCCGCCCGGAAGAAACGACGGGAATCCCGCTGGAACATCCAGAAGTAAGCGAGCAGATGGTGGCCGAGGTAGACGGGCTGTGCACGCTGCAGGTGGGTGTAGGCGGGGGCCGACCAGTCGCGGTGGGCCTCCGCCTGCGCCACCAGCGCTTCCATCAGGCTCTCGAGCAGCGCGATCGCGCGCGCGGCGTGGGCCCTGACCAGCAGGGAGAGGTCGGTCGCCACCTGGTCGTTCCGTGAGCGTGCGGTATGGAGCTTTCCCCCCAGCGGACCGATCAGCTCGATGAGGCGTCGCTCGATCGCCATGTGGATGTCCTCGTCGTCCTCGTGGAACTCGAACGACCCCTTGTCCAATTCGGCTCCGACCCGGTCGAGTCCCTCGGAGATCTGCCCCAGCTCCTCATCGTCGAGCACGCTGAGCTTGGCCAGCGCCCGCGCGTGCGCCTTCGACTGCTCGACGTCGAATGACGCCAGGCGCCAGTCGAAGGAGATCGAGGAGTTGATCCGCTTGAACAGCGGGTCCTGCTCTTCGCCGAAGCGGGACATGACCCGGAGTCTAGGGTCGGATGTTGAGCGCTTCGCCCAGAGCCGTGCAGACCCGATCGACCTGCGACTCCGTCATCGAGGTGAAGAAGGGGAGCGCCAGCGAGCGCTTGGCCACCCGCTCGGCGACGGGGAACTCGCCGCCCGAAAAGCCGAAGCGCTCGCGGTATGGGGGAAGGAGGTGGATGCAGGGCAGGTACGCCTTTGAGGCGATCCCGCTCGCCGCGAGGGAGGCGATCACCGCGTCGCGGTCGGCGCCCTCGGGCAGCTGGACGACGAAGACGAACCAGCTGCGGTGCTCGTCGCCCCGGTTCTCACAGGGCAGGACGATGTCGTCGTTGTCCTCCTCCCCCGCCGGCTCCGCCCCGAGCTGAGTGAGCCGCTCGCGGTAGAGCGCGGCCACGTTCTCGCGCGCATTCAGCAGCTCGCCCAGCCGCTCGAGCTGCGCGATGCCGATCGCGGCATGCAGGTCGGTCAGCCTGTAGTTGAAACCGAGCCGGTCGTGCTCGACCTGCTCCATGTCGGGTGCGCGTCCCTGGTTGCGCTCGCTGCGCACGCTTTCCGCCTGGTCGCGGTCGGGAGTGACCAGCATCCCGCCCTCCCCCGTGGTCATCTGCTTGTTCGCGTAGAAGGCGAAGGTGGAGACGTTCCCGGACATCCCGACCCGACGGCCTTCACTGTCGACCGCGCCGAGGGCCTGGCAGGCGTCCTCCAGGAGGCCGAGGTCGCGATCCGAGGCGATCTTGGCGAACGCCGGGATGTCGGCCGGATATCCGAAGATGTGGACGGGCAGGATCCCGGCCGTGCTCTCCCCCACCGCCGCCGCGACGGGCTCGGGGTCTAGGTTGAGGGTGACGGGGTCGATGTCGCAGAAGACCGGCTTCGCTCCCTCGTAGAGCAGGCAATTGGAGGAGGCGACGAAGCTGAGCGGGCTGGTGATGACCTCGTCGCCCGCGCTCCACCCCATGGCCCTGACCCCCAGGTGGAGAGCCGCCGTCCCGCTCGAGACGGCCACCGCGTAGCCATCGCCCAGCCAGTCGGAGAAGTCGGTCTCGAACTGCTCGAGCTTCGGGCCCAGGGAGAGCGAGCCGGAGCGGACGACCTCCAGCAACAGCTCCTCCTCGCGCGGGCCGAGCTCAGGGCGTGCGAGCGGGATCGGTTCGTTCACTCGGTGCGCTGCTCTCGTCGCGTGGCTGGAAGGCGTACTCGAGCGAGTCGACCAGGGCCTCCCACGAGGCCTCGATGATGTTCTCCGAGACACCGATCGAGCCCCATTCGCGCTCGCCGTCGGACGAGTCCAGCAGCACCCGGGTGACCGCCCCGGTGCCGTGGTGCTCGTCCAGGATCCGGACCTTGTAGTTGGTGAGCTCGATGTCGGCCAGGTGCGGGTGGCGGTCGATGATCGCTCCGCGCAGCGCCTTGTCGAGCGCGTTCACCGGGCCGTTGCCCTCGGCGGTGCGCAGGTAGCGCTCGCCGTCGACCCAGACCTTGATCGTGGCCTCCGTGACGACCTTGCCGTCCTCGCGCTTCTCGACCATCACCCGGAAGCCCTCGAGCCGGAAGAGCGGCTCGTAGCCCTCGGTCTCCTTGCGGAGGAGCAGCTCGAAGGAGGCGTCCGCGGCCTCGTAGTGGTAGCCGCGGTGCTCTCGCTCCTTCAGGGTGCGCAGAGCCCTCGCCGCCTGCTCCTCGTCGAGCGCGATGCCCGAGCGCTCGGCCCGCTGCAGCACGGTTCCCTTGCCTGAGAGCTCCGAGACGACCACCTCGCGCTGGTTGCCGACCTCGGCGGGGTCCATGTGCTCGAAGGTGCGCGCGTCGGCGCTCACACCTGCCACGTGCATGCCGCCCTTGTGGGCGAACGCGTTGCGCCCGACGAAGGGCTGGTCGGGGTCCGGCGTGATGTTGAGCAGCTCGTCGATGAAGTGGGCGATCCCGGTGAGCCGCGCGAGCTGGTCGTCCTCGACGCAGCGATAGCCCATCTTCAGCTGCAGTGCCGGCAGGATCGAGGTCAGGTTGGCGTTTCCGGTGCGCTCCCCGATCCCGTTGATAGTCCCCTGCACCAGGCTCGCACCCTGATCCACGGCCGCCAGGGAGTTCGCGACCGCGCACTCCAGGTCGTTGTGGGTATGGATCCCCACGGCGACGTCTAGCTCGTCGACCATCTCCTTGGTCGCCTCCGCGATCTGCGTCGGCAGGCTCGACCCGTTGGTGTCGCAGAGGGTGACGTTCTCGGCGCCCGCGTCGGCGGCGGCGCGCAGGCACTCGAGCGCGTATCCGGCGTCGTCGCGATAGCCGTCGAAGAAGTGCTCGGCGTCGTAGATCACCCGCTTGCCGGCCTGGGTGAGATAGGCAACCGAATCGCGGATCATGGCCAGGTTCTCCTCCCGGCTCACCTTGGTGACCTTCTCGAGGTGAAGGCCCCAGGTCTTACCGACCAGCGTCACCACCGGGGCGAAGCCGGTGGCGAGCAGCCGCAGCGCCTCGTCCTCCGCCGCCTCGGTGTCGCGGCGCCGGGTCATGCCGAAGGCGCAGACCGCCGCATGCTTGAGCTCGACCTCGGCGAGCATCTCGAAGAGCTCGAGCTCCTTGGGGTTGGACCCCGGGAACCCGCCCTCGATGAAGTGGATCCCCAGCTCGTCGAGCTTGCGGACCACGCGGACCTTCTCCTGCGCGGACAGGGACATGCCCTGGCCCTGCATGCCGTCGCGCAAAGTCGTGTCGTAGAGGAGTATTTGTCTCATCGCTGCCTTTCTTGCTTCATCAACGGCGGCCTCCTCCGCTTCGCGTCCGGGGGCCGCCGGGGGGCGGATTGGGATGGCCGCTACGCGGCCTGCGTAATTCGCCCTGTGAAGCGGTGCAGCATCAGGAACCCAATCTACTGAACCTCGGCCTTCGCCCCTGCAGCGGCGCGGTCAGGCGTCGATTCCGCGTCGGCGGGCTCGTCGACGAAGTCGAGCCACTCCAGGTACTCCTCGACCCGGCCGTGCAGCGCGTCCTCGAACTTCGCCTGGATGACGCGGGTGATCTCGCCCGGCTCCCCGAGCACGGCGTGATCGATCTCCCGGACAGGCACCAGCTCGGCCGCCGTGCCGGTCAGGAAGACCTCGTCGGCCAGGTAGAGCTCCGACCGATCGATGTCGCGTTCGACCACCTTGTAGCCGAGGTCCTCGGCGATCTGGATGATCGATTTCCGTGTGACACCGTCCAGGATGGAGGCGACGTACGGCGGCGTCAGAATCACGCCGTCACGGACGACGAAGATGTTCTCCCCCGTGCCCTCGCAGACCATTCCGCGGTGGTCGAGCAGGATCGCCTCGTCGTAGCCGGCCTCGACCGACGCGTTCTTGGCGAGGATCGAGTTGAGGTACTGGCCCGAAGCCTTGGAGGCGGGGATCAGGCTGTCCGGTGAAATGCGGCGCCACGGGGAAACCGTCGCGCGGATGCCGTGATTCTTGCCCTCCTCGCCCAGGTAGGCGCCCCAGGGCCAGGTCGCGATGATCAGCTCGACCGGCGCGCTGGCCGCGTATAGGCCCATCTCGCCGTAGCCCCGGAAGGCGAGCGGTCGGATGTAGCAGCTGCGCAGCCCGTTGCGGCGGATCAGCTCCTTGGTCGCATCCTCGATCTGATCGGCCGTGTACCCGAGCGGGATGTTGTAGAGGGCGGCCGAGCGCACCAGGCGCTTCAGGTGCGCCTCGTGGCGGAAGATCGCGGGGCCGCGCTCGGTTTCGTAGCAGCGGATCCCCTCGAACACGCCCGTGCCGTAGTGGAGGCCGTGGCTGAGGACGTGGACATTGGCTTCGTCCCAGGGGACGAATTCCCCGCTCATCCAGATGTAGTCGGCCTTCTCCATGAGTCGATCAGTATTGCTTATGTGATTCGGCCGCGGGGTTTGTGGCGGCCGGATATGCCGAAGGATCCCGCCTATAGCGTTGCAAGAACGGCTTCTGTCATCTCCTGCGTCCCGACCTCGCGGGTGCCGTCTCCCCCGGCCAGATCCGGGGTGCGGAGGCCCTCTGTGAGCGCGGCGTCCACGGCTTTGTCGAGCCGGTTCGCCTCGTCGTGCATGCCGAGGCCGTAGCGCAGCATCATCGCCACCGAGAGCAGCGTCGCGAGCGGGTTCGCCTTGCCCGTGCCGGCGATGTCGGGCGCCGATCCGTGCACGGGCTCGTACAGGCCCGGGCCGCCCTCGCCCAGGCTCGCCGAGGGCAGCATCCCGAGGGAGCCGGTGAGCATCGCGGCCTCGTCGCTGAGGATGTCTCCGAAGAGGTTCTCGGTGACGATCACGTCGAAGCCCGTCGGGTTCGAGACCAGCTGCATCGCCGCGTTGTCGACCAGCAGGTGATCGAGCTCGATCTCCTCGTATTCGGGGGCGAGCCTGGTGACCGTCTCCCGCCACAGCCGGGAGGTCTCGAGCACGTTCGCCTTGTCGACCGAGGTCAGGTGACCGTTGCGCTCGCCCGCCGCCTCGAAGCCGACGCGGGCGATTCGCTCGATCTCCTCGACCGTGTAGGCGCAGTCGTCGTGGGCGCGATCGCCTTCGCGTCCGGAGTCGCCGAAGTAGATACCGCCTGTGAGCTCGCGGACGACGAGCAGGTCGGTGCCGTCGATGCGGTCGCGGCGAAGGGGGCTCGCGTCCAGCAGCGCCTCGCTGGGGCGCACCGGGCGGAGGTTGGCGAACAGGCCGAGGCCCTTGCGCAGGCCGAGCAGGCCCTGTTCCGGCCGGGGCTTGTCCGGGTCGGTGGTGTCCCACTTGGGGCCACCGACGGCGCAGAGCAGCACCGCGTCCGCTGCACGGCACGCCTCGAGGACCTCGTCCGTCAGCGCCGTCCCGTGCTCGTCGATCGAGGCGCCGCCGACCAGGTGCTCGCTGATCTCGAAATCGCCCAGGGCCTGCAGGACCGTGGTGGCCGCGGCGCCGATCTCAGGGCCGATCCCGTCGCCGGGGAGCAAGGCGATCCTAGGCACGGCGGGCGTCGATGTTGAGGCGGACGTAGTTGAGGACGAGCGGCTCGCCGGAGCGTTCGAGCACGGCCTCGGCGAACTGGCGGCGAAGGTCCTCCGGCAGGCGCGCGAGGTGCGGGCCCATCGTCACGGTGGTGGTGAAGTCTAGGGGATCCTTGGGCTGTATTGGCTTGTCCTCGAGCCAGCAGGAGACCTCGTCGAAACCGGCGTTCCGCAGCCTTTCCTCGGTCTCCTCGGGTGTGGCGAAGTTCCACATCACGCTCATGCCTTCGAAGTGGTCCACGTACTCGGGCTGCGTCGCGACCTCGACGATGGCCCGGGCGTGATCGGCGACATTGCCCGCTCCCCCGCATTGCGCGACCAGGCGGCCACCCGGCCGCAGCACCGAGTGGATCCTCGAGAAGAGCTTGTCGTGGTCGGCGATCCAGTGGAAGGTCGCCGTCGAGAAGAGAGCGTCCACCTCGTCGGGCGCCCCGTTCTCCCGGAGCAGGTCGGGGGTCAGATCGAGCAGGTCCGAGACGATCAGGGTGACCCGGTCGTCGCCGGTGAACTTCTCGGCAGCGACCTTGATCATCTCGGCGGAGCCGTCCACGCCGACGATCCGCCCTTCGGGGAGCCGTTCGAGCAGTCTCTCGGTGACCCGGCCCGAGCCGCAGCCGGCATCGATGATCGCCTCGTTGGCGCGCGGCTCGAGGCGGTCCAGGACCTCCAGGCCCCACTCGTACTGGGGCTCGGAGATCTCGTCGTAGGTCTGGGCGTCCCACTCGCGCGGGCCGCTGTTCATCGAGGGACTCACAGCGAGGTCGTCACGGGTCCGTGATCGGCCTTGCCCGCGCCCTCGAACCGGTCGATCGCCTCCACGCGCTGCAGGGTCATCGCGACGTCGTCCAGGCCGTTCGAGAGGCGATGCTTGATGTCCTCGTCGATCTCGAACTGGAAGACGCCCTCTGCGCAGGTGACGGTCTGGTCGTCGAGGTCGATTCGGGCTTCGCCGGCCGAGGCGACTGCCCGGCAGTGGTCCTCGTCGAGCACGACGGGCAGCAGTCCGTTCTTGGTGCAGTTCGTGAAGAAGATGTCCGAGAACGAGGGGGCGATCACGGCGTCGTAGCCGTAGTCCTTGAGCGCCCAGACGGCGTGCTCGCGGGAGGAGCCCGAGCCGAAGTTCCGGCCGGTGACCAGGATCGGATGCGCCTCGAGCTCGATCTCCCCCGACCGGAACCAGTCGTAGAAGAGGAACTCGCCGAAGCCGGTGCGCTCGATCCGCTTCAGGAACTGCTTGGGGATGATCTGGTCGGTGTCGACGTCGGAGCGGTCCAGCACCGCCACGCGGCCCTCGATGATGTCGATCGCGTCCATCGGCATATCTCTCAGCTCCATTCCCTGATGTCGACGAACTTCCCCTCGACGGCCGCGGCGGCGGCCATCTTCGGGCTGACCAGGTGGGTTCTCCCTCCTGCGCCCTGCCGGCCCTCGAAGTTCCTGTTCGAGGTCGAGGCGCAGCGCTCGCCCGGGCTGAGGATGTCCGGGTTCATCCCCAGGCACGCGGAGCAGCCCGACTCGCGCCACTCGAAGCCCGCTGACCGGAAGACCTCGTGGAGGCCCTCCTCCTCGGCCTGGGCCTTCACCTGTTGGGAGCCCGGCACGACCATGCCGCGCAGGCTGGAGGCGATCTTGCGGCCGTCGACGATCGAGGCCGCCTCCCGCAGGTCGGAGATCCGAGAGTTTGTGCACGAGCCGATGAAGATCCGGTCCAGCGGGATCTCGGTCATCGGGGTGCCCGGCTTCAGGTCCATGTAGGCGAGCGCTCGCTCGGCGGTCTCGCGGTCGGCCGGCGAGTCCATGCCGGTGGGGTCGGGAACATGGTCCGTGACCTGGACCACCATCCCCGGGGTGGTTCCCCAGGTGACCATCGGCGAGATCGAGGCGGCGTCGATCTCGACCTCCGTGTCGAAGCTCGCCCCGTCGTCGGTGGGCAGCTGACGCCAGCGCTCCAGCGCCGCCTCGAAGTCATCGGGAACGGCGGGACGACCTCGCATGTATTCGAAGGTCGTCTCGTCGGGGGCGACCATCCCCGCCCGGCCGCCGCCCTCGATGGTCATGTTGCAGATGGTCATCCGGTTCTCCATCGAGAGCGCGCGGATCGCCTCGCCCGCGTACTCGACGGCATATCCCTGCATGCCGCCGACGCCCAGCTGCCCGATCGTCGCCAGGATCAGGTCCTTCGCCGTCACGCCGAAGCCGAGCTCGCCCGGGTAGTCGATCCGCATCGTCTTCGGGCGGCGCTGCCCGAGGCACTGGGTCGCCAGGACGTGCTCCACCTCGGAGGTCCCGATGCCGAAGGCCAGCGCGCCGAACGCGCCGTGGGTCGAGGTGTGGGAGTCGCCGCAGACGATCGTCATGCCCGGCTGGGTCACCCCAAGCTCCGGGCCGATCACGTGGACGATCCCGCGACGGTCCGAGCCAAGCGAGTAGACCGGGATCCCGAACTCCTCGCAGTTGCTCTCCAGGGCCTCGACCTGGACGCGCGAGAGCTCGTCGGCGATCAGGTTCGCCGTCGGGGTCCCATCCGTCGGGACGTTGTGGTCGGCGGTGGCAAGCGTCTTATCGGGGCGCCGGACGCCGCGCTCGGCCAGCCGCAGGCCGTCGAATGCCTGGGGCGAGGTGACCTCGTGGACGAGGTGCAGGTCGATGTAGATCAGGTCGTCGTCGACCTCGTGGGCGTCCCAGATCTTCTCGAACAGGTTCTTGGGCATCGCTCCTCCTAGCCTCGCCTCAACCCGGCGGCGACCACGGCGATCAGCCGGGCCTCCGAGGAGGCATTGTTCTCGAAATGGTGCGGCAGGTCGGCGTCGAAGGTGACGCTGTCGCCCTCGGCCAGCTCGTGTCGCTGGCCGTCGATGAACAGCTCAACCCTGCCGTCCAGCACGACCGCGGTCTCGCGGCTACCGGGCTCGTGCACCGGTGGGTCATCGGGTGCCCCGGTCGCCGCACCGGGTGCCAGCGTGTGCTCCGAGACGTCCGAGCGCTGACCGGGCAGCGGCGGGGTGAGCTCCTCCACCCTGTGCCCGCGCCGGCGCCGCGTTCGCCGTTGATTGGACCGGACCACGACGACATGCCGGTCTTCGTCGAGGCGAAGCAGCTGGGAGAGCGTCAGGTCGAGGCCGGCGGCGATCTTCTGCGCGACGGCGAGCGTCGGGCTGGTATCACCGCGCTCGACCTGGCTCAGCATCGGGGCGCTGACGCCGCTGCGATCAGCCAGGTCTCGAAGCGACAGGTCCATCGCCTCCCGCAGGCTTCTGACACGGGCGCCCACAGAACTGTCGTTGGAAACCGCCGTACCGGACCCGCCGGTGATCTGAGTCGCGTTCGCCATCTCGGTTCGTACGCTATCACATACGCTCGTATGCCCGATTAGCGGTAGGGTCGAGAGGCTTTCCGAGACATGGAGGCCCACGATGTCGGCGTCTTCTCCACCTCCTGCGGACTCGAGCACTGGCGTGAGCCCGCGCGGGATCGCCTCCCGCGCCGGGGTTTGGAGTGCGCGCCATCGCAAGCTCGCCATCTGGGGGTGGCTGGCGTTCGTGGTCTTGGCGATGTTCATCGGCAGCGCGGTCGGTACTAAGACACTCGAGCACACCGACGGCAGCGTCGGCGAGTCGGGGCGAGCCGACCGGACGATCGCGGACGCCGCGCCCGAGTACGCGCAGGAGATGGTCCTGGTTCAGAGCGGCAGCGCCACCGCCTCGGACCCGGCGTTCCGGGCCGTGGTCGCCGACGCGCAGCGGAAGCTCGAGGCGATTCCCGACACCCAGAACTTCGAGAGCCCTCTCGATCCCGCGCACGCGAACCAGGTGTCCAGCGACGGGCACGCCGCACTTCTCCGCTTCCAGATCGCGGGCAAGGACAGTGAGGTCACCGACCGGGTGAAGCCGGCCGTGGCGGCTATCGCCGCCACGGAGGCGGCTCACCCAGGCTTCACCCTCGGCGAGTTCGGAGACGCGAGCACGAATGAGCAGATCCAGAAGGTCGTCAACGATGACTTCGGCAAGGCGCTCAAGACCTCATTGCCGGTGACCCTGATCATTCTGCTCTTCGCCTTCGGCGCTTTGGTCGCCGCCGGGGTTCCGCTGCTCCTTGCGATCACCGCGGTGATGGCCACGATCGGGATCATGGGCCCGCTCAGCCACGTGATCGGCGGTGTGGACAACTCGATCAACGAAGTGATCCTCCTGATCGGGCTCGCCGTCGGGGTGGACTACTCGATGTTCTACCTGCGGCGCGAACGCGAGGAGCGCGAGGCCGGGCGCAGCGAGGAGGCCTCACTCGCCGCGGCGGCATCGACCTCGGGCCGCGCCGTGATGGTCTCCGGGTTCACCGTGATGATCGCCATGGCGGGCATGTACTTCGCCGGCACGCCCACCTTCGAGTCCTTCGCCACCGGAACCATCCTGGTGGTCGCCGTGGCGCTGGTCGGGTCGCTGACGGTCCTCCCCGCGATTCTCTCCTGGCTCGGGGACCGGATCGAGAAGGGCGGGGTGCCGATCCTCAAGGACCAGCCCTGGAATGCCGGAGAGAGCAAGATCTGGAACACGATCCTCGATCCCGTGCTCCGGCATCCCGGGATCTCGCTGGTCCTGGCGGCGGGCCTGTTGATCTTCCTCGCACTTCCGGCGTTCCGCTTGCACACGGCGAACGAGAGCGTCGAGTCGCTTCCCCAGGACGTCTCCTCGATCCAGACCTACAACCGGATTCAGCAGGCGTTCCCGGGCGGCGGGATCCCCGCGGTGGTGGTGGTCAGCTCCGAGAACGGGGCGACGCCTCAGGTCCGGCAGGGCGTTAGCCGGATGGTGGCGCAGGCGACGGCGAGCCCGCTGTTCAAGGACCACCCGGTCACGGTCCAGAGATATCCCGACCCCAAGGTGGTGCAGGTGAGCATCCCGATCTCCGGCGACGGCACCGACTCCCGGTCCTACGATGCGGTGAACGAGCTGCGCGACAGGATCATCCCGGCGACCATCGGGGCGGTCCCGGGTGTGAGCGCCGACGTGACCGGTTTCTCCGCCGAGTCGAAGGACTGGACCGACGTCACCAAGTCGCACCTGCCGATCGTCTTCGCCTTCGTGCTGACCGCGGCCTTCCTGCTGCTGCTCTTCACCTTCCGCTCGATCGTCATCCCGATCAAGGCGATCATCCTCAACCTGCTCTCGGTGGGAGCGGCCTACGGGGTGATCGTCTGGGTCTTCCAGGACGGCCACCTCGAGTCGTTCCTCGGCTTTCACTCGAACGGGTCGATCATCTCCTGGATGCCGCTGTTCCTCTTCGTGGTGCTGTTCGGCCTCTCGATGGATTACCACGTCTTCATCCTCACCCGGATCCGGGAGTCCTACGACCGCGGGATGCCGACCGAGGAGGCGGTCGCGCACGGGATCAAGACCACGGCCGGTGTGGTGACCAGCGCCGCCGTCGTCATGATCGCGGTCTTCGCCGTGTTCGCGACGCTGTCGCTCATCTTCTTCAAGGAGCTCGGCGTCGGCCTGGGCGTCGCGGTGCTGATCGATGCGACGCTCGTGCGGGCGATCCTGCTGCCCGCCTCGATGACGCTGCTCGGCGATTGGAACTGGTACCTGCCGAGCTGGCTCGAATGGATCCCACGGGTCGGGCCTGTGGCCGCCCCCTCCATTCCGCAGGAGCCCGGGCCCACGGACACGGGCGCCGCGGCTGCGTCGGGCTAGGCAGGCTCGAGCACGACAACGGGGATCTGGCGCTCCGTGCGGCGCTGATAGTTGTCGTAGTCGGGATAGGCGTCGGCCATCATCCGCCAGAGGCGCTCTCGCTCTTCGCCTGATGCCTCCCTCGCCCTCACATGTCGCTTCTGCCCCTTCCACCACGCGGTCGTCTCGGGGCTCGCCTTCAGGTTGTGGTACCAGGCGGGATGCCGGTCCGTTCCTCCCTTGGACGCGATCAGGACCAGATTGTCCCCGTCAGGCATGCAGAGCAATGGATGCGTGCGACGCTTTCCCGACTTCCTGCCGACCGATTCGATCAGCACGACGGGCACGCCATACGCCTTGCCGCCGATTCGCCCACCGCTCGCCTTGTAGGCGACGGTGTGGAAGTCGGTGAAGCGCTCCCAGAACCACCAGAGCCGCGAGCTCGACGGAGGCGCCTCGGGCAGCTGCAGTTTCACGGCCGCCACCCTATGGGGTTACGGGCCGGGGGTGCGCTCGACGGCGGCCTCGGCCGTCGCATCCTCCGCCTCGCGGATCGCGACGCCCTCCAGGGCATTCGAGATGGCTCGGACGAAGGCCCGCGCGGAGGCCTCGAGGATGTCCGTCGCCACACCCTGGCCGCTGGCCAGCCGGCCGTTGGCACGAACCGAGACGCTGACCTCGCCCAGTGCGTCGGTGCCGCTGGTGACGGCCTCGACCTCGTAACGCTGTAGCTCAGCCTCGGTTCGAGTGGCGTTGCGGATCGCGCCGAGGATCGCGTCGACGGGGCCGTCCCCCGATCCTTCCGCGACCGACTCCTCGCCGCTCGGCAGGATCACGCAGACGGTGGCCTTCGGTTCACGCCTGGAACCGGCCTCGACCTCGAACCAGCCGAGGTTGTAGGCCTCCTTGCTCTCGCGCATCTCGTCCGAGACGATCGCCTCCAGGTCGAGCGCGGTGACCTGCTTCTTCTTGTCCGCGATCTCCTTGAAGCGCTTGAACGCCTGGTTCAGCGCGCCGCCCTCGACCTTGAACCCGAGCTGCTGGAGCGCGTCCTGGAGCGCGTGCCGGCCGGAATGCTTGCCCAGCACGATCGAGTTGGACTCCAGGCCGACCTCGGTCGCGTCCATGATCTCGTAGGTCGAGCGCTCCTTGAGCACGCCGTCCTGATGGATGCCGGACTCATGGGCGAAGGCGTTCCTGCCGACGACGGCCTTGTTCGGCGGTACCGAGTAGCCGGTCAGGCGGGAGACCATGCGGCTGGTGCGAGCAAGCTCGCGGGCGTCGATGCCGGTGTCGAGGCCGTGAACGTCTCGCCGGGTCCTGAGCAGCATCACGATCTCCTCCAGCGAGCAGTTGCCCGCCCGCTCGCCGATGCCGTTGACCGCGCATTCCACCTGGCGGGCGCCGGCGACGACGCCCGCGTAGGAGTTGGCGACGGCCAGGCCGAGGTCGTCGTGGCAGTGGACCGAGACCTCCACCTTGGCCAGGTCCGGAACCAGCTCGTAGAGCCTGCGGAAGTAGGCGGCGTATTCCTCGGGCGTCGTGTAGCCGACCGTGTCGGGAACGTTGATCACGTTCGCACCCTCGGCGACTGCGATCGCGCAGACCTCGGCGGTGAACTCGAGGTCGGCGCGCGTTGCGTCCATCGGCGAGAACTCGACGTCCTCGCAATAGGACTTCGCCAGGGCGACGGCGGCCTTCGCCTGCCCCTTGACGTCCTCGCGGGTCGTCTGGAGCTGGTGCTCGATGTGGATGTCGGAGGTCGAGATGAAGGTGTGGATCCTCGGCCGCTCGGAGTCCTTGATCGCGTTCCACGCCGCGTCGATGTCGGCCTTGTGGGTTCGGGAGAGGCCACAGATCACGGGGCCCTCCACGTTGCGTGCGATGGTCTCGACTGCCTCGAAGTCACCGGGGGAGGTGATCGGGAAGCCCGCCTCGATCACGTCGACGCCGAGGCGAGCGAGCTGCTGCGCGATCTCGACCTTCTCCTGCGTGTTCAGCGAGATGCCGGGGGACTGCTCGCCGTCGCGCAGCGTCGTATCGAAGATGTGGACCCGGTTCTCCTCTGAGACCGGATTGGCTACACCGCCTACATCGCTCATGTCCTACCTCCTTCTCCTAAAGCTTCCGATGACCTGTCCTGAGTTCGCGGCTCTCGCGCCGCCAGCGCTTATTCCCCCCGGAGGGGGAGGAGAAGGAGAAGCGCGAGGCTGTCGAGCCGGTGGGTCATCGAAGTCCAAGCAGAGTAGCGCAGCGACTCCAGCCGGTCGAATGATTTATTGGGTCCGGACTGCTCTCTAGCGTCACCCCGATGCGCGCGGACCAGATTCAGGCGCGGGCGGTCGCCAAGATCGTGCTGGTGGCCCTGTTCTGGTCCGCGGTCGCGGTGCTGCTGGCGATCGCGCTGCTGCACACGCGGACGACGCTGCAATGGGTGGCGGCCGCGGTCTTCCTGACCCTCGCGCTGGACCCGGCCGTGGGGCTGATCCAGCGGGCCTGGCCGGGCGACGGAAGGATGCCGCGGGTCCTCGCGATCCTGCTCGTCTACGTCGTCGCCCTGGCGGCGCTGATCTTCCTCGTCCTGCACGTCTTCCCGCCGATCGTCCACGACGTCGAGGGGCTGGCCCACAAGCTTCCGCGCTACGTGCACGACTTCGAGAACTGGGCGAACAACAACAAGCAGTTCCAGGACCTCAACAACAAGTACGACATCACGGCGAAGCTCAGCCAGGAGGCCAGCACCCTCCCCTCGCACCTGAGCAGCGGCGCGAGCACGATCGGCTCCTTCACGGTCAGCATCCTCGAGCACATCCTCGCGGCGATCACGATCCTGACGCTGACCTTCTTCCTTCTCCTCGACGGGCGCGGGATGGTCGAGCGCGGCACCGGCAGGCTTCCGGAGCCGCAGCGCGGTCGCGCCCGCAGGATCGCCGACCGGGTCGCACAGGTCGTCAAGGCCTACGTCAGCGTCAACCTCCTGCTCGCGGTCGCGGCCGGCTTGCTGACCTGGGGATTCCTGCAGGCGGAGGGCTTCCACCTGGCCGTGCCGCTCGCCGTGCTGGTCGCGTTCCTGGACCTGATCCCACTGATTGGGCTGACGGTCGGAGGCTTCGCGGTGTTCGGCGTATTGATGATCGACGGCGGTCCCGGCGATGCGATCGTCTGGCTCATCCTCTTCCTCGTCTACCAGCAGGCCCAGGACCGGGTGATTCAGCCGCTGCTCTACAAGGGCGGCGCGCTGAAGGTGAACCCCGCCGTGGCGATCGTCGCCGTGATCGTGGGGGCGAATCTCGCCGGGGTGCTCGGCGCGCTGCTGGCAATCCCCACCGCTGCCTCTCTCGGCGTGGTGATCGACGAGCTGGTGCTCAGCGGCCCGCTAGGTCCCCCTGACGGGGCGGCGGAGCCTGAGCCTGGCAAGTAGCTCGCCGCCTCGCTTCCAGAACGGCCTTCCGCGATCGCCCGCGAAGCGCTTTGCGGATGCGTCCCTCTTGCCGTGCCGGTAGAAGAGCTTCGCCCAGACCGAGTGCGGCTTCGCGAGCCGGAGGGCGCTGACCAGACCCACCACCGGGACCAGGATGCTCCAGATCGCCATCCCGAACTTCTCCTTGGCCGCGTTGACCAGCGCGAGGATGACGCCAAGCAGGCCGATCGCTCCGACGACGGCCTGCACCACATCCGCCACTTCGGTGGTCAGATCGATCCAGCTCCGGAGGCCGATCAGCAGCATGCCCGACAGCGCGGCGGCGATCACGACCGCGTCGATCGAGCGGCGCCCCTGCTCGGACCAGTAGACGTCCTTCAGGTTGAGCCAGAGGGCGAACTCGTCGAGGGTCAGCCCGGTGCCGACGCCGAATAGGACCGCGACGATGTCCCGCCATGGGTCGCCCGGGTGGATGGCCACGCCGATGTAGCCGTTGATCAGCAGCAACAGGATTCCCCAGACCAGATGGTGGATGTGCGTGCCCCCCACCTCGACGTTGCCGGGCCACCAGCTCACCTGCGCGCGGATCATGTGCGCGCTCGTCCGGATGAAGCCGAACGAGACCAGGAACGAGATGAAGAAGAGGAATTGGGTCTCGCGCCCGGTATCGACGATGCCGTCGCGGTAGGCGCTCGCGACGCTCCCCATTACGAGCATGGTGGAACGCTATGGGATCGAGCGGACCTGCTCGCAGCCCTTGCCCGAATCAGTACCGCCTGCACCGCGACAGAGGTCCCTGCCCCCGCCGCCGTTGAGCTTGTCCGGGCCTCCGCCGCCCGCGAGGAGATCGCCGCCCCCTCCGCCGCTCAGGTTGTCGCCGCCCGGGCCGCCGAGCAGGTGATCCTGTCCGCCCCCGCCGGCGATCGAGTCTGGGCCGGCACCGCCGTCGAGCAGGTCCGACAGCGCCCCGCCGATCAAACGGTCGCGGCCGGGGCCGCCGGACAGAGGTCGCGCCACTCCGTCGATCAGGGCTCCGACCATCACGGTCAGGCCCGGATCAGCGTCGAAGGTGTCGCTGCCGCCGGCGAGGTCGCCCACGATCGCCCCGATGTACCCAGGAGCGCAGCTCACCTCGGTCGCGCTCGTCTCGCCCGAGTTGGCGTTGTCGAGGTCGCAGTTGGCGCCGCTGCCGTCCGGGTCTCCCAGGCCCTCGGGAGCGGTCAGCACGAGGCGCCCGTTCGACGCGATTGAGGCCCTGATCCGGTTGTCGATCCGCCGCTGGTCGTTGATCGTCAGCACGTTGACCGCCGCCGACGCCCTCGCGCCGTGTCCGTGCACGGTCCAGACGGCGTCGGTCACGCCCGGCTGCGCCGAGGCCGCCGCCGGCGCCGCGACGCATCCGGCGGCGAGCATGCCGAGAACGCACAGTGCCTTGCGTCTCCCTAGCTTCATCTCATCGATCGTAACCCGGCTCCGGAGCGATCAGAGCGCCCCTCCGGGCCCGATTGCCTAGGGGACGAGCACGACCTTGCCGATGTTCCGGCGCTCGGCGATGAACGTGTGGGCCTCGCCCGCACGATCGAAGGGAAAGGCCTCCGCGATCACCGGATCGATCGAGATCGTGCCGGCATCGAGCTCCTTGTTGAACGCCTCGAGCACGCGATCGAGCCCCTCCCGGTCCTGCCAGGCGAGCATGTTGAGCCCGAAGATGCCCTTGTTCTCGCTCATGAGCTGGAGGCTCTTCCACCAGGGCACGGTCGCGAACGGCATCCGGGCCAGGCTGGCAAATAGCTTCTTCATGTCCCGACCTGTGCCGGTAGAGGCCTCGGAGAGCCCGTACATGATCAGCCTGCCACCCTCGCGCAGCAGGCGATAGTCCTTGCGGAAGTTGGTCGGCCCGGTGGCATCCATGATCACGTCGACGCCCTCACCATCCGTGATCCGCACGATCTCCTGCTCGAAATCCCGGGTGCGGTAGTCGATCGCGTGCTGCACGCCCTGCTCGCGGATCGCGTCGTGCTTGGAGGCGGACGCGGTGCCGAAGATCTCGGCGCCGCGGGAGCGGGCAATCTGAGTGGCGGAGATCCCGACACCGCCGGCGGCCGCGTGGATCAGCACCCGATCCCCCTCGCGCAGCCCGCCCATCATCACCAGCGCCACATAGGAGGTCGAGTAGTTGACGGGGAAGGCGGCGCCCTGCTCGTAGGTGAAGCCGTCCGGCAACGGGAAGACCTGGTTCTCCGGGACCGTGACCATCGACGCCTGACCCCCGAAACGCGTGCCGGCCATCACCTTGTCGCCGGCTTTCACGGACTCCACCCCATCGCCCACGGACTCGACATCGCCGGCGACCTCGTAACCGACGACGCAGGGTGGCTTGGGCGCCTCCGGATAAAGGCCGACGCGCGCCATCGTGTCGGCGAAGTTGATCCCCGCAGCCTTCACGTCGATGCGCACCTCGCCAGGGCCGACCGGTGGATCGGGGCGTTCCTGCACCTGGAGGACCTCGGGGCCTCCATGGCCGGTGATCACGACCGCCCTCATGGGTTGACCCTACAGCGAGACCGCGCGTCCGACCGAGAAGCCGTCCAGCTCGAGGATCCGGTCGATCGTGCCGGGGTTGACGGGGGCATCCGTGGTCAGCGCCATGACCGCCGTCTCGCCGTCGGGCTCGGCGCCGACCGCGGCGGAGACGATGTTGACGCTCTCCTCGCCGAAGATCGTCCCGACCCGGCCGATCATTCCCGGCTGGTCGGTGTAGCGGAAGATCGCCAGGTGCTCGGCGAACGGGAGGTAGAAGTCCTCCCCCCAGACCCGCGCCAGGTAGGGAATGTTCCGGGGCCCAACGCCGGTGCCGGCGACCTCGACCACCTCGTCGCCCGCGTGAAGCCGCACGACGACCAGCTCTGTGAAGTCCTCCGAGCCGGCATCGCTCGTCTCGGTCAGCTCGATGCCCCGCTCCTCGGCCATGTGGGGACCGTTGACGAGGTTGACCGGCTCCTCCGTGTGGCCGGCGAGGATCCCGACGAGCGCGGCGATGCCGAGGATGCGCGTGTCCTGGTCGGCCAGGCGCCCCCTGAACTCGACCTCCACCCGGTCGGGCGGGCCTTCCCCCAGCGCCTGCGCAAGGCGGCCGAGCTTCTCGCAGAGCGGCACGAACGGGGCGAGCTGCTCCATCACCTCGGGGCGGACCGGGGCGATGTTGACGGCGGTGGTGACCACGCCGCCCGTGAGCGCGGCCGTCACCTGCTCGGCCGTGACGACACCCGCGCGGTCCTGCGCCTCGGCGGTCGACGCACCGAGATGGGGCGTGACCACCACGTCGTCACGGTCCAGCACCGGATGGCCGCCGAAGGGCTCCTCGGGGAAGACGTCGAGTGCGGCGCCGCCGAGCTTGCCCGACTCCAGGCCCTCGACCAGGGCGTCGAGGTCGATCAGCTCCCCGCGCGCGCAGTTGACGATCCGGGCGCCGTCGCGCATCAGCCCGATCGCCGCGGCGTCGATGAAGTTGAGGGTCTCCTCGGTCTTCGGGAGATGGAGCGTGATGAAGTCGGCGCGGGCGTAGAGATCGGTGGGGTCGTCGACTCCCTCGGCGCCCAGCTCCCTGAAGCGCTCAGCCGTTACGAACTTGTCGTAGGCGACGACCTGCATGTCGAACGCCTGGGCACGCGCGGCGACCAGCTGGCCGATCCGGCCGAAGCCGAGGACGCCCAGGGTCTTCCCGTAGAGCTCCGTCCCCTTGAAGCTGGCGCGGTCCCACTGGCCGCCGGACAGCGAGGCATGCGCCTGCGGGATCTTCCGGCAAAGGGCGAGCATCAGGGCCATCGTGTGCTCGGCGGCGGCAATCGAGTTCGCCTCGGGCGCATTCGCGACGACGATGCCGCGCTTGGTGGCTGCGTCCACATCGACGTTGTCGACTCCGGTCCCAGCCCGTCCGATCACCTTGAGCCGCTCGGCGCGCTCGATCAGCTCCGGAGTGAGCTTGGTGGCGGATCGGATCAGGATGCCGTCGAACTCGCCGATCCTCTCGACCAGCTCGTCCCCGTCCCAGTCCAGGCCGAGCTCCACGTCGAAGCGCTCGCGCAGCAGCTCGACGCCGGTCTCGGCGATCTTCTCCTTGACCAGTACCTTCATCGCCGCACCTCGTCCGCGTTCTCCAGAACCCAGTCGATACACGCGGTGAGCGCCTCGACATCGCCCGGGTCGACGGCGGGGAACATGCCGATCCGCAGCTGGTTGCGGCCCAGCTTCCGGTACGGCTCGGTGTCGACGATGCCGTTCGCACGAAGCGTCCCGGCCAGGGCCGCGGCGTCGATCTCGTCCGCGAAGTCGATGGTCCCCACCACCAGGGACCGCTTTTCCGGATCGGTCACGAAGGGGGACGCCACCTCCGATGCCTCCGCCCACCCGTAGAGGTGGCGCGACGACGCAAGGCTGCGCGAGACTCCGAACTCGAGTCCGCCGCCCTCCAGCAGCCAGTCGATCTGATCCGCGAGCAGAAAGAGGGTTGCCAGCGCCGGCGTGTTGTAGGTCTGGTCCTTGCGCGAGTTCTCCAGCGCGGTCGCGAGCGAGAGGAACGCGGGCTGCCAGCGGCCATCCGCGCCGTCGAGCTGCTCGATGCGCGCGATCGCCGCGGGGCTCAGGATCGCCAGCCAGAGCCCGCCGTCCGCGGCGAAGGCCTTCTGGGGAGCGAAGTAGTACGCGTCGGCGTCCTCGATCTCGACCGGCAGGCCCCCGGCGCCCGAGGTGGCGTCGATCAGCACGAGGCTCTCCCCCAGGCCGTCGGGCCGTTCCACGGGAAGCATCACGCCGGTCGAGGTTTCGTTGTGGGCCCAGGCGATCACGTCCGCCTCCGGGTCGGCGGCCGGAGCGGGGGCGTCGCCGGGCTCGGCCTCGATCAGGATCGGGTCGGCCAGAAAGGGCGCGCCCGCCGTCGCCTTGGCGAACTTCGACGAGAACTCGCCATAGGTCAGGTGCAGGGCCCGCTCGCGCACGATCGAGGTGGCTGCGGCGTCCCAGAAGGCGGTGGTGCCGCCATTGCCCAGCGCGACCTCGTAGCCATCAGGGAGGTCGAAGAGCTCGCCGAGTCCCGCCCGGATCCGGGCGACGAGGTCCTTCACGGGCGCCTGCCGATGGGAGGTGCCGACCAGCTGGTTCTGGCTCGCCAGCTCGGCGAGCGCCTCGGGCCTCACCTTCGAGGGACCGCAGCCGAACCGGCCGTCGGCCGGCTTCAGGGCATCGGGGATCTCAACAATCGTTCGTGTCATCAATTCAGCGTATTAGGCGGTAACGCTGGACCGCCCGCCGTAGCGTCGGTTACTGTGGCTGGGCGTCCGAGGGGCCGGCTTCGCCGGGGGCGCGTAGATCCCCGAGACCTCGACCTGGAGAGATATATGTACCCCATCAGCTACGACGCCGACCCTGCCCTGGAGGGCAGGAACCGGCTAACCAGTTTCTTCCGATACATCGTCGCGATCCCCTGGTTGATCGTCGCGAGCATCTACGGCTTCGTCGCCGAGATCGTCGCGGTGATCGCCTGGTTCGCGATCGTCTTCACCGGCAAGTATCCGGAGGGCCTCTACAACTTCAATGCGGGCTACCTGCGGATGATCAGCAGGGTGTACGGATTCGAGTATCTGCTCAACGACGAGTGGCCGCCGTTCGGCGGTGACGATGACCCGAATTACCCGGTCCGCGTCGGCGTCCCGCCCCCGCTCGATGAGTACGACCGGCTCAAGACCGGTCTGCGCCTGATCATCGGGATCCCCGTTTGGCTGCTGGCCATCGTCCAGTCGATCATCCTGAGCGTCTGCGCGATCATCGCTTGGTTCGTGATCCTGTTCACCGGCAAGCTCCCGGAGGGCCTGTTCAACCCGATGCGCTCCGCGATCGCGTACCTGACCAGGGGAACCGGTTACTTCCTCCTGCTCACCGAGGACTACCCGCCGTTCTCGTATGAGGAGGGCGGCGCGACCCCGCCGGCCGGGCAGATCGGCAGCGAGTCCGAGACCCGCCAGGCCTAGAGGCAGGCAAGGCATTCGCTGGAATTGGGGCCCGGCCTCAGGCCGGGCCCCAGCCAGCTCCAGGGAATCCACATGTATCCGGTCAAATACGAGGCGGACTACGCCGAGGAACGCAAGCGCTGGCGCACCGGCTTCCGCTTCATCGTCGCTATTCCGTGGCTGGTGCTCGGCAGCGCCTACGTGACCGCCGCCTTCATCGTCGCGTTCATGGCCTGGTTCGCGATCGTCTTCACCGGTCGATACCCGGAGAGCCTCTACAACTTCAACGCCGGCGTCCTGCGCTTCATCGCCCGCTCCAACGCCTTCCTCTGGCTGCAGACCGACGAGTGGCCGCCATTCGCCTTCGAGCAGGGGCCCGAGTATCCGATCCGAGCTCCGGTCGATCCCGTCCAGGCGCGCTACAACCGCGCCAAGACCGGCTTCCGCCTGATCCTCGGGTTCCCGGTGTTCTTCATGCTCTACCTGATCGGCTCGCTGTATCCGATCGCCGGGATGATCGCCTGGTTCCACATCGTCTTCACCGGTCGCACCTCGCCCGGGACGCACAACGCTCTCAGCTACGGGCTCGCCTACACCCTCCGTTCGAACGCCTATTTCCTGCTGATGACCGAGACCCTGCCGCCGATCTCCGCGCAGGATCCCGTGACCAGCGCCTGACCGCGATGGCGGACGGCGTGACACGAGGCGAGGGCTGGGCGGCGGCACCCGACCTGGACGCGCTGGGCGAGGGCTATGGCTTCCGCAAGCTCCGGCGCGAGCTCGACGTGACGGAGTTCGGCGTCAACGTGATCACCATCCCTCCCGGCTACTCGACTGGCGGCCACTACCACGAGCGCCAGCAGGAGCTCTACTTCGTGCACCGAGGGGCGATCGAGATGACCTTCGGCGACGGCGCGAAGGCCGAGCTGCGCGAGGGCGGCGCCGCGCGGGTCGACGCGGCGACCGTTCGCTCCGTGCGCAACCTGAGCGAGACGGAGGACGCGCAGTACCTGATCGTCGGCGCCGAGGCCGGTTACGTCGGCCGCGACGCTCACGTGCCCGAGGGTGAGACGAACCCTCGCGGCCCAGGGTTCTAATCACACGCCGCCCGGTCATCTAGCGTGTGTCTGGAATCGGGCGCCACCCCTGATGCCCGATCGCAAAAGAGGGAGAGAGAATGACGTTTAGCGAAGCGGTGAAGGACGGCTTCGATCACTACACGAAGTTCGACGGCAGGGCCGGGAGACCGGCCTACTGGTGGTGGTTCCTGTTCGCGATCCTGGTCGGGATCGGCGCCAACATAATCGACGCCATCATCGGCAGCTTCGGTGTGGTGAGCGGGCTCGCGGCGCTGGCGCTCCTGCTGCCGGGGCTCTCGGTCGCGATCCGCCGAATGCACGACATCAACCGGAGCGGCTGGTGGATCCTGATCTTCATCGTCCCGATCCTCGGCTTCATCCTCTGGCTCGTTTGGTTCCTGCGCGAGGGCGATCCGGGCGAGAACGACTATGGCCCGCCTCCGGCTGCCAGCACCGCGCCGATGGCCGGCACCGCCTAGGAAAACTGGATCAGGGACTGAGCGCGGCCCCGCGCGGCCCGCTCAGTCCTCGATCCAAGGCATCATCGACCGGAGGCTCTTGCCGACCTGCTCCACCTGGGAGCCGGCGGCCTCCTCCCGCATGCGCTGGAAGTTCTCCTGGCCGGCCTCGTTCTCGGCGATCCACTCCTTGGCGAACTCGCCTGACTGGATGTCGGCGAGGATCTTCTTCATCGCCTGACGGGTCTCGTCTGTGATCACCTTGGGGCCGCGGGTCATGTCGCCGTACTCGGCGGTGTTGGAGATCGAGTGGCGCATGCCCTGAATGCCGTGCTCGTACATCAGGTCGACGATCAGCTTGAGCTCGTGCAGGCACTCGAAGTAGGCAAGCCGCGGGTCATAGCCGGCCTCGACCAGGGTGTCGAAGCCCGCTCGGACCAGCTCGGTGGCGCCGCCGCACAGCACGGCCTGCTCGCCGAATAGGTCGGTCTCGGCCTCGTCCTTGAAGGTCGTCTCGATGATCCCGGCGCGGCCGCCGCCGATGCCGCTCGCGTACGCCAGCACCTGGTCGCGGGCGGTCCCGGTGGCGTCCTGGTGCACAGCCATCAGGCAGGGGACGCCGGCGCCCTCGACGAACTCGCGGCGGACGAGGTGGCCCGGGCCCTTCGGGGCGACCATGCCGACGTCGACGCCGGGCGGCGGCTCGATCTGGCCGAAGCGGATCGCGAAGCCGTGGGCGAACATCAGCAGGTTGCCGTCGGCGATCCCGTCGGAGATCTCCTCTCGCCAGATCTGGGCCTGCTTCTCGTCGGGGAGGAGGATCATCACCACGTCGCCCTTGCTCGCCGCGTCGGCGACGTCGAGGACCTCGAGGCCCTCGCCCTCGGCGTCGGCGCGGCTGGAGGAGTCCGGACGGAGACCGACGACGACGTCGACGCCGGAGTCCTTCAGGTTGAGAGCGTGTGCGTGGCCCTGAGAGCCGTATCCGAGGATCGCGACGGTCTTCCCCTCCAGGACGGAGAGGTCGGCGTCCTTGTCGTAGAGAACCTCGTCGGCGGCCATGCGGCGGCGGATGCTAGCGACCGGCGGGTTCCGGCAACTGCCCGCGGAGAAGCTTCCCCGACGAGGTGCGCGGCAAGGCCGAGACGAAGTCCACCTGCTTCGGCACCTTGTACGAAGCCAGCGATGCGGAGCAATGTGAGCGCAGATCGTCCTCGGCGGTCTCTTCGCCATCTGCCAGGACCACCAGCGCGCAGACCGCCTCCTGCCACTCCGGGTCGGGTCGGCCGACCACCGCGGCGTCGGCGACTGCCGGATGGGCCAGCAGGACCGCCTCCACCTCGGCCGGCATCACGTTCTCGCCGCCGGTGACGATCACGTCGCTGCTGCGGCCGGTGACGTAGAGGAAGCCCTCCTCGTCGATGTGGCCGAGGTCGCCGGTATGCAGCCACCCGTCCGGATCGATCGCCTCGTGTGACACGGTCGGCCCCTGGACCAGGATCTCGCCCTGCTCGATCCGGACGTGCGTAGTGAGCAGGGGCCGCCCGGCCGAGCCGACCTTGCGCTTCGCATCCTCCGTCGCGAGGGTCGTGACCTGGGAGCAGGCCTCCGTCATTCCGTAGGTCTGCACGACCGTCGCGCCGCGGTCGAGTGCCTCGCGAAGCACGTCCGGCGGGACCGGGCCGCCGCCGATCAGGATCGCCCGGGGCCGGGAGAGGTCCGCCCCGGCCTCGAGCAGCCTGATCAGCTGGGTCGGGACCAGCGAGAGCAGGCTGACGTCGCCGGTCAGGAGCGTGTCCGCCACCTGCTCGGTGTCGAATCCGTCGAGCAGCACCGCGGTGGTGCCGTAGATGACCGAGCGGAGAATGATCGAGAGCCCGGCGACGTGGCTGAGGGGCAGGCAGCAGAGCCAGCGGTCACTCGGCTCCACGCCGATGTTGAAGGCGGAACCCACCGCACTGAACAGGAAGTTCCCGTAGGTGAGGCCGACCGGGCGCGGCGCCCCGGACGTTCCGCTGGTCAGGATCCGGCATTGGAGATCGTCCATGTCGTGCTCACCGAGCAGCGGCAGGTCCGCCTCGGTCTGGGTCAGGTCCGCGGCGTCGTTCAGGTCCACCGCCGGGCGCTCGGCGGCGAGCACAGCGGCGCGCTCCTGCTCCGTCAGCTGCGGGCTGAGCGGCAGCGCCACGGCGCCGAGCTTCATCAGGGCGTGGAGCAGCACGACCTCCTCGCGGCGCGGGTGCATCGTGAGGGCGGCGATGCCGTCCCTCCTCACCCCGTAAGCCGCGAGCCGCCTGGCGACCCAGGTCGCCTCCGCCTCGAGCTCCGCGTAGGTCACGCTGGACGCCTCCGTCACCAGCGCGGTTCGCTCGGGACAGCTCTGAGCCCGCTGCGCGAGCCAGTTGTCGAGCTTCACGGTCCGTAGCCTAAGAGACTCCGGCCCTGTGACGGGGCTATGGTTGCCGCCGGCAGACGACACAAGGACGCCCCCCCGAGGAGCAGCTCTACGCGCCGATCGAGTGGCGCGGCGAGGGCGACTACGAGGACATCCTCTACGAGCGCGGCGACGCGATCGCCAAGATCTCCATCAACCGGCCCGAGGTCCACAACGCCTTCCGGCCGCCCACCCTCGCCGAGCTCCGCGACGCGTTCACCCGGGCCCGCGACGACGTCGAGGTCGCCGCGATCATCTTCACGGGCGCCGGGACCGAGGCGTTCTGCTCCGGCGGGGACCAGCGGATCCGCGGGGACGACGGCTACATCGGCGACGACGAGGTGGCCAAGCAGGGAGTCGGCCGGCTCGACGTCGGCGATCTGCACGTCCAGATCAGGCGGCTGCCGAAGCCGGTGGTCGCGATGGTCGCCGGCTACGCGGTCGGCGGCGGCCACATCCTCCACCTGGTCTGCGACCTGACGATCGCCGGGGACAACGCGGTCTTCGGGCAGACCGGTCCGCGGGTCGGGAGCTTCGACGGCGGCTTCGGCGCCTCGCTCCTGGCCCGCAACGTGGGCGTCAAGAAGGCCAAGGAGATCTGGTTCCTCTCCCGCCTCTACGACGCGCAGGAGGCGCTCGACATGGGCCTGGTCAACGCGGTGTTCCCCCTCGCCGACCTCGAGCGCGAGACGGTCGCCTGGTGCCGGGAGATGGCGGCCCTCTCCCCCCTCTCGCTGCGGCTCCTCAAGGCAAGCTTCAACGCCACCGAGGACGGCCTCGCCGGGATCCAGCAGCTCTCCCACGACGCGACGCTGCTCTTCTACATGACCGAGGAGGGCCAGGAGGGCCGCAACGCCTACCAGCAAGGACGCAGCCCGGACTTCTCCAAGTACCCGAAGAGGCCCTGAGTTGAGGATCTGGCTGATGGCGGCGCGTCCGCGGACGCTGCCGGCGGCGATCGCGCCCGTGCTGGTCGGGACTGCCGCGGCAATCGAGCATCACGGAGACCTGCGCCGGGTCGGCGCCTTCATCGCCGCGCTGATCGGCTCGATCTTCATCCAGATCGGGACCAACCTCGCCAACGACTACTCGGACGCCAAGCGAGGCGCCGACACCGTCGACCGGCTCGGCCCGGTGCGGGTCACCTCCGCCGGGCTGGTCGCTCCGCAGCGGGTGCTGGTCGCGACCTGGGTCGCGTTCGGGATCGCGGTGGCGGCGGGCATCTACCTCGCCACGGTCGCCGGCTGGGTGATCATCGCGGTCGGGGTCGCCTCGATCGCCGCCGGCGTTCTCTACACGGGCGGCCCGCGCCCGTACGGATACGCGGGGCTGGGCGAGCTGTTCGTCTTCCTCTTCTTCGGGCTGGTCGCCGTGAACGGCTCCTACTACGTGCAGCTGGAGCGGCTCGACTGGGTGCCCTTCGGCCTCTCGGTCGCGGTCGGCTGCCTGGCCACGGCGATCCTGGTGGTGAACAACGTGCGGGACATCGACACCGACCGGCGCTCCGGGAAGAACACGCTTGCGGTGCGGCTGGGAAGAGAGGGCGCCCGCCGCCTCTACATCGGGCTGCTCGCCGCTGCCTACCTCGCCCTGGTCGGCACCGTGGCGACGAGGGGTGGGCCGTGGTGGGCGCTGCTCGGGCTGCTGTCCGTGCCGCTGGCGCTGAAGCCCGCGCGAGCGGTGCTGACCCGCACCGACGGCCCGGCGCTGAATGGCGCCCTTGCCGGCACCGGCGCGCTGCTGGGCGCGTTCAGCCTGGCGGTCTCGGCCGGGCTGCTGATCGCTTCCTGACCGCCGGGTTAGAGTCGGCGGGTGCTCCTGGAGGAGATCGAGGTCATCCCGTACTCGCTGCCGTTTCGCGAGCCGTATGTGACCGCGCGCGGTGAGCTCAGGGAGCGGAAGCTGATCCTGGTCCGGATGCGGGGCGAGGGACTCGAAGGCCTCGGCGAAACCGCCGCGCTTGCGCTGCGTGGTGGCATCCGGATCGAGGAGATCGTGGCTGAGATCAGGGAGCGATGTTGGCCGGCGCTGCTCGACGGCGGCGTCGATCCGGCCCGGATCTGGTCGGCGATCGCCCGCTGCCGCAATCGCGGCGCGTCGGCGCAGGCGCTCGCGGCGGTTGACATCGCGCTCCACGACCTGGTCGGCCGCGCCTCCGGCGATCCCGTCTGGCGGGTGCTCGGAGCTTCGGAGGCGAGCCCCGTGGTCTGCAACGCGACCCTCCCGGCGGCCAACCCGGCCGCGACACGGAAGATGGCCGAGGAGTGGCGCGCGGAGGGGTTCCGCACCTTCAAGCTCAAGGTCGGCCTGCCCGGTGACGTGACGCAGGTTGCGACCGTCCGCCAGACGCTCGGGCCGGAGGCCACGATCCGGGTGGACGCGAACGGCGCCTGGAGCGTCGACGATGCCACCACGCGGCTGCAGGCGCTCGCGCAGCACGGCATCGAGCTCGCGGAGCAACCGGTGGGCACCTTCGAGCAGATGGTGGACCTGCGCAAGCGGGTCGACGTGAAGATCGCGGCGGACGAGAGCCTGGTCTCGCCGTTCGACGCGCGGCGCGCCCGCGAGCTTGGCGCCTGCCAGGTGGCCGCCGTCAAGGTCGCGAAAGTGGGCGGGCTCGGCGCCGCGCTCGGGATCGCCGAGGTGATGCCCTCATACCTCTCCAGCGCGCTGGAGGGACCGGTCGGGATCACGGCCGCCGCCCACGCCGTGCAGGCGCTCGACGGGCGGGGCGGGAACGCCGGCGTCGCCCATGGGCTGGCGACGGAGAGGCTCTTCTCGCAGTCGGTGGGTCGCGGGGCGGTCGCCGAGCGGGACGAGCTGATCGTCGGCGATCGCCCCGGCCTGGGCGTGGAGATCGACGAAGAGGCGCTTGCGGCTCGCCGGCTCGACTGAGATGCGAGGGTGCTCGCAGGCGAAGCCGAGAGCAACCCGTTTAATGGTGGGCATGGATCCGGCGAATCGCAACACCGCGCTGGCCTCCGCGATGGCCGAGGAGCTGGCCCGCTGCGGTGTCAGCAGGGCGGTGGTCTCCCCCGGCTCCCGCTCCACTCCGCTGGCGGTAGCGCTCTGGCGGCAACCAGGCATCGACGTGACGGTGATCCTGGACGAGCGCAGCGCAGGCTTCTTCGCCCTCGGCACCGCGCTCGCCACGGGCGAGCCCGCGGCGGTCCTCTGCACCTCGGGATCGGCCGCCGCCAACCTCCACCCCGCTGTGGTCGAGGCCGACGAGGCCGGCGTGCCGATGATCGTGCTCACCGCCGACCGCCCTCCCGAGCTGCGCGACATCGGGGCGGGGCAGACGATCGACCAGCTCAAGCTCTTCGGAGATGCCGTGCGCTGGTTCTGCGACGTCGGGACCCACGAGGCCGACGACGACGGCCTTCTGCACTTCAGAGCGGTGGCATGCCGGGCGTACGCCACCGCGTCCGGGGATCCGCGGCCCGGCCCAGTGCATCTCAACATCCCGTGGCGAGAGCCGCTCGCACCGATCTCGGTCGACGGCCAGGTGACCGCAACCGACCCGCTCGCGCTCGAGGGTCGCGGGGACGCCCCGCTCAACGCCGTGACGCGGAGCACCTCCCGTGCCGGTGAGGGCCTGCTGGACCGGCTCGCCGAGCGGATCGAGGGAGCCCCTCGAGGTCTGATCGTCGCCGGGCGCCAGGCGGATCCGATGCTGGCCGAGCCCGTCGCGGCAATGGGGGCCGCCGCGGGCTATCCGATCCTCGCCGAGCCCACCTCCCAGCTCCGGCGCGGACCGCACGACCGGTCCCTGGTGGTGTCGGCCTACGACCACATCGCTCGCGACCGGGCCGCCGAGCTCGAGCCCGAGCTGATCCTCCGCGTCGGCGACATGCCGACGAGCAAGCCGCTCCGCCAGTGGCTCGCGGCGATCGAGGGGCTCGAGCAGATCGTGATCGACCCCGCCGGGGAGTGGCGCGAGCCGACCCGGAAGGCGGGCACGATCGTCCGCGCCGATCCAGGAGCAACCGCTCGATCCCTGACGGAGCGGCTGTCCCGCCTGCGCCCAGGCGCTAGCGCGGTGGCGGGGGCGCCGTTCGCCGCCGGGTGGCTGGAGGCCGAGCGCGCCGTGCGGGAGGCCGTGGACGGACGGCTGGATTCGATCGACGAGCTCAGCGAGCCTGGCGTCTGGCGAGCGCTCTCACGCGTCCTCCGAGACGGCGACTCGGTGCTGGCGGCATCGAGCATGCCCGTCCGCGACCTGGAGGCGTTCCTGCGGCCGGGCCCGGAGGGCGTGCGCTTCGCGTCCAACAGGGGCGCCAACGGAATCGACGGGCTGGTGTCGACCTCGGCGGGGCTGTCCGCCGGCAACGGGAGCCGAACCTGGGCGGTTCTGGGCGACCTCGCCCTCTTTCACGACCTCGGCGGCCTGGCGGCGGCGCGCGCCACACCGGACCTGCGCCTGATCGTGATCGACAACTCGGGCGGGGGCATCTTCCACTTCCTGCCGCAGGCCGAGGCCATGCCGGAGGCCGAGTTCGAGGCGCTCCTCGGCACCCCGAGCGGGCTGGAGCCCGCGGCCGCGGGCGAGCTGTTCGGGCTCGGCGTGGCTGCCCCGGCGACTCCGGCCGAGCTGGACGAGGCGCTGAGCGGAGGAGCGCGGATGATCGTCGTCCGCACGGATCGCCGGCGCAACCTCGAGCTGCACCGGGAGCTCAGCCGGCTAGCAGCGGCAGCAGCGCCTCGAACTTGAGCTCGGACTCCTGAAGCTCTGCCGCCGGATCGGAATCGGCGACGATCCCGCAGCCGGCGAACAGATGCGCCTCGCGGTCCCGGAGCAGCGCCGAGCGCAGGCCGACGCAGAACTCCCCGTCCTCCGCGGCGTCCATCCAGCCGACGGGGCCCGTGTACCAGCCACGGTCGATGCCCTCGAGCTCGTCGATCAGCTTCAGGGCGGGCTCGCGAGGCTCGCCGCCGATCGCTGGGGTCGGGTGAAGGTAGGCGGCGAGCTCGATCGCGCTGTGGGACTCGGCAAGCTGGGCGCGGATCGGCGTCGCGAGATGCTGGAGGTTCCCCACCTTGACCACGAACGGCTCACCCTCGGCGTGCACCCAGACCGAGTGGGGACGCAGGGTGCGCTCGATTCGCCGCACGACGATGCCGTGCTCGTCGCGGACCTTGGGGCTCCGCAGCATCGCCTCGCCGAGGTGGTCGTCGACGGCCGGGTCGGCGCTGCGGGACGTCGTGCCGGCCAGCGCGACGGTGGCGGCGACGGCGCCGGACCGGCGCACCAGCAGCTCCGGGCTGGCTCCGATGAACGCAGCCTCCGGCGTGCCGAAGCAGAAGCAGAAGCATGCGGGGAAGAGGTCGCGCAGCGCGCCTAGCAGGGCGCCGGGGTCGTGGGCGGCCGGTGCCTCAACCGTCAGCTCCCGGGCGAGGACCACCTTGTCGATCCCGCTCGAGCGGATCCGCTCGACGGCGTCGGAGACGATCCGCTCATAGCGCTCCGGCGGGTAGCGACCGGAGATCCGCGTCGCGGCGCTCGGATGGGGATCGGCCGGGGTGAGCGGCGCCTGCCGGAGTGAGGCGAGCCTGCCCGCGATCCGGCTCAGAAGCGCATCGGCGTCGGCACCGGGCTCGAGCAGAGCGGAGGCCGTGAGGAACCCGCGCCCCTCGCTGCGGGCGATCGCGACCTCGGGGAGGACGGCGAGCGCGGGCGGCAGGGACGACCAGATCGGCTCAGTCCCTCCCTCCGGAGCGAAGGCGAGGCCGGTGGCCCACACCGGGCCCGCACCGGCGGGCAGCTCGCCCGGTTCATCGGCAATCCGGTCGCGGGTGACGCGCGAGCACCCCTCGGCCAGGTCGCGGAACCGATCCTCGCCCCTGCTCATCACGGCGGCGGCGGTACCGACCCCGGCGAGCGCGAAGCTGCGGTCCGGCTGCTCCCAGCTGAACCAGCGGTCGGCGGCGAGCCTGGAGCCCGCGGCGAGCGCTGCCGGGTCCACGTCCTGATCGATCTCAACCGTGGCCGCAACCAGTCGCCCCTCGCCGGCGCGCGCCAGGGCGCGCTCGAACCGGTCGAGAAGCGGGCCAGCGTCGAGAGCGACGCCCATCATGAAACGGGTTGCGCTGTCGCGCACCCTCGCATCTAGTTGTCGGGCTTGGAACGGGCGATCGCGACCTCGCCCGTGCGAACCATCTCGATCAGGCCGTGGGGCCGGATCATCCGCTCGAACGCCTCGATCTTGTCGGCGCTGCCGGTGACCTCGATGGTCAGCGAGCGCCGAGAGACGTCGACGATCTTGGCGCGGAAGATCTCGGCGAACTGCATGATCTCGGCGCGGCTCTCGATCGGAGCGGAGACCTTGAACAGGGCCATCTCGCGGGCGATCGTCTCGCCCGGCTCCATGTCCCTGATCTTGATCACGTTGACGAGCTTGTGGAGCTGCTTGGTTACCTGGTCGATCGGGTGAACGGCTCCGTCCAGGGTCAGCGTGATCCGGGAGATGTCGGGGTCCTCGGTCGGTCCGACCGCGAGCGTGTCGATGTTGAAGCCACGGCGGCTGAAGAGCCCCGCGATTCGCGCCAGGACGCCCGGGCGGTTCTCGACCATGATCGAGAGCACGTGCTTGCGCCCGGTCAGCGCACCAGAGGCCGCCTGCAGGTCCTCGAGCTTGACCAGATCCGGTGTGCCGGCTTCCATCGTCCTATCCCTTGTGGGCGGGCTCCGGGCCGCCCACCATGTCCCGGGCGGCGGCGCCGGCCGGGATCATCGGGTAGCAGTTCTCCTCCTGGGACACGCGCACATCGACCAGGACCGGCCCCTCGGCCTTGATGGCATCCCGCATCACGCCCTCGACCTCGTTCTTGTCGTCGACCATCAACCCGGTGGCGCCGAAGGCTTCGGCGAGCTTCGGCCAGTCGGGGCTGGACCCCATCTCCACGGAGGAGTAGCGGCCCTCCCAGAAGAGCTCCTGCCACTGGCGGACCATGCCGAAGTAGCCGTTGTTCATCAGGAAGACCTTCACCGGGATCTCGTGTCGGACGGCGGTGGCCAGCTCCTGGCAGGTCATGATCAGGCTGCCGTCGCCGGCGAGGCACACGACCGTCTCATCGGGCTCACCGACCTTGGCCCCGATGGCCGAGGGGAGGCCGAAGCCCATCGTCCCGAGCCCACCGGAGTTGATCCAGCGGCGCGGCTTGGTGAATCCGTAGTACTGAGCCGCCCACATCTGGTGCTGGCCGACGTCCGAGGTGATGATCGCGTCGCCCTCGGTGGCGCGGTACATCGCCTCGATCATCGCCTGCGGCTTGATCTCGGAGTCGCCCGAGTCCTCGTAGCCGAGCGGATAGTCCCTCTGCCAGCCGTGGATCTGCTCCCACCAGGGATCGAGGCGCTCGCGCTCGGCCTGGATCGCCCGGTACTCCTTGGTCAGCTTCGGCAGCACCTCCTTGGCGTCCCCGACGATCGGGATGTGAGCCGGGACGTTCTTGGAGATCTCGGCCGGATCGATGTCGATGTGGACGAACTTCGCCCGCGGCGCGAACTCGGAGAGCTTGCCCGTGATCCTGTCGTCGAAGCGAGCACCGATCCCGACGATCAGGTCGGCGTTGTCCATCGCGTAGTTGGCGGTGCGGGTGCCGTGCATGCCGAGCATCCCGATCCACTGCTCGTGATCGGCGGGGAATCCGCCGAGCCCCATCACGGTGCAGGTGACCGGGAAGTTGTCCGCGAGGCAGAGTTCCCGAAGCTCATCCGAGGCGTTGGCGTTGATCACGCCACCGCCCGCGTAGATCACGGGCCGCTTGGCGTTGGCCAGCGCCTTGGCCGCGATCCGGATCTGCTTGATGTTGCCCTCGGTCGAGGGCTTGTAGCCCGGCAGATTCGGCGTCTCGGTGATCGGCTCGTAGTCGATGTCGGCCCGCGAGAGGTCCTGTGGGATGTCGATCAGGACCGGGCCCGGGCGACCGGTCGAGGCGATGTGGAAGGCCGCATGGACGTAGTCGGGGATGAAGCGAGGGTCCTGGACCATGAAGGAGTGCTTGACGATCGGCATCGTGATGCCGTTGACGTCGGCCTCCTGGAAGCCGTCGGTGCCGATCAGGTCGGTTCGCACCTGGCCCGTGATGAACACGGTGGGGACCGAATCCATGATCGCGTCGGCGATCGGAGTGATCAGGTTGGTGGCGCCGGGCCCTGAGGTGGCGAAGGCGACGCCGACCCGCCCGGTCGCCTTGGCATATCCCTCGGCCATGTGACCGGCGCCCTGCTCGTGGCGCGCCTGGATGTGGTCGAGGTCGGCGCCGTGGACGGCGTCGTAGATCGGCAGGTTGGCCCCACCGGGAATCCCGAAGATGTGCTGCACGCCCTCGGCCTTGAGGGCCTCCATCAGTGCGTCCGCTGCGCGCATGCGGCGATGGTAGCCAACGGCTGCAAGGCCGCTGCACTCCGGAGCGCAGGGCGCAGCCCGAAGCGACTTACATTGGGCGGCCGCAGTCAGCCGTGACTGATGGCGAAGCCGCTGTCGCGACTAGCTCTGTGCAACGCCGGCAGCCTGCGAGGGCTTCCACCGCGTGCGCGGGTCGATCGCGGAGTCGATCACGCGATCGCGGTGTCGCTCGATCGTCTTCAGCATCGAGCGGACAAGCTCATCGCCGAGGTAGCTCGGCTTCAGCCCGAGGTCAAGCAGCTTGGTGTGGACTGGGTTGTAGTAGTGCTCCTCGGCCTCGACGCGCGGATTCTCGACGTGGTCGACGTCGATCTCGAGGCCCACCTCGGCGGCGGAGCGCTGCACCAGCTCCGCCAGCTCGCTGACGGAGAACTGCTCGGTGAACTGGTTGAAGACGCGGTACTCACCGGCGTCCGCCGGGTTCTCGACCGCCAGCTCGACGCACTGGAGCGTGTCCCGGATGTTGAGGAAGCCGCGGGTCTGGCCGCCCTTGCCGTAGACGGTGAGCGGATGGCCGACGACGGACTGCACGCAGAAGCGGTTCAGCACCGTCCCGAACCACTCGTCGTAGTCGAAGCGGGTGCAGAGGCGCTCGTCCTGGGCCGTCTCATCGGTCTCGATGCCGTAGACGACACCCTGGTTGAGGTCGGTCGCGCGAAGCCCCCAGACCCGGCAGCCGAAGTGGATGTTGTGCGAGTCGTGGACCTTGGAGAGGTGGTAGAGCGAGCCGGGCATCTTCGGGAAGGGCAGCGTGTCCTTGCGGCCCTTGTGCTCGATCTCGATGAACCCCTCCTCGATGTCGATGTTGGGCGTCCCGTACTCGCCCATCGTCCCGAGCTTCACCAGGTGACAGTCGGGGGCGTGATCGCGGAGGAAGAAGAGGAGGTTGAGCGTGCCGATCACGTTCGTGTACTGGGTCTCGACGGCCTGCTCCCGGTTGGCCATCGAGAAGGGGGCCGAGGGCTGCTCTCCGTAATGGATGACGGCCTCCGGCTTGGTCTCGACGATCACCTCCTCCAGGAAGGCGGCGTCTTCGATCGCCCCCACGTAGGAGCGGATCTCCTTCCCCGTGACCTCGTGCCAGGCGGCGATCCTCTCGTCCAGCGGCCTGATGGGCGTCAGCGAATCGGTGCCGTGCCGCTCGTGCCAGTGGCGGCGGGAGAAGTTGTCGACGACCGAGACCTCGTGCCCACGGGCCGAGAAGCGCATCGCCGTCGGCCAGCCGAGATACCCGTCGCCCCCGAGGATGAGGACGCGCATGAGAGGCGGCAGAGTAGCGCCCCCGGCGGCGCATCGTCGTGCCCGCAAATGGGTGTCCTGCCGCCTATTCTGGCGCCGCCTTGACCTTCCCACTGATCGCCTCCATCTTCCCCGAGGAGCTGACCGCCCTCCGCGCCTTCGGGCTCGCGCTGGGCGTCCTGCTGATCGCGTTCGCGATCTGGCGGCGGCGCTCGCTCTCCAACGGCGCCGTGCTGCTGGCCCTCCTCGGGGGCATCGCCCTGGCGATCGTCTCGGGCACGGAGGTCCTCAACAAGGTGCTCTCCGCCTTCGCCTTCGAGAAGGGCAACGGCGGGCGGATCCTGGGCCTCGCGGTCTTCTCGATCGTGATCCTGTTCCTGCTCGTGCTGCGGGCGCTGACCGAGAGCTCGCGCATGAACCAGCAGCTCTCGGCGCTGCTCGAGGGGCTGGCATGGGAGGAGTTCCGGCAGGCCAAGCTGCCCGAGCGATTCCGCGACAAGGTCGCCGTCGTCATCCCCGCCTACAACGAGGCGGACAGCGTCGGGGACGTGATCCGGCGGATTCCGCCGGAGGTCTGCGGTGAGAGGACGGCCGTGCTCGTGGTCGACGACGGCTCGAGCGACGACACGGGCGAGGCCTCGGCGAAGGAGGGGGCTGTGGTCGCCCGCCACGTGATCAACCGCGGGGGTGGCGCCGCGCTGCGGACCGGATACAGGCTGATGGCGGAGTCGGGCGCCCTTGTGGTCGTAACGCTCGACGCCGACGGCCAGCACCTGCCCAGCGAGATGGAGCGCCTGGTGAAGCCGGTGCTCGATGACGAGGTCGACGTCGCCCATGGCTCGCGGGTCCTCGGAGAGGCCGACCCTAACTCACGCTCGCGGGAGTTCGGCATCGTCTTCTTCAACAAGGTCGTCTCCTTCATCACCCGCACCAAGGTCTCGGATTGCTCGAACGGGTACCGCGCGGTGCGCACCTCGGTCCTCCCCCAGCTCGTGCTGCGCCAGGAGCAGTTCCACACCTCCGAGTTCCTGATCGAGGCGATCAAGCGCGGCGTGCCCGCGAAGGAGGTGCCGGTGACCGTGGCGAAGCGAACCCACGGCCATTCGAAGAAGCCCGCGGTGATGCGCTACGGGCTCGGTTTCGCCAACGCGATCGTCCGCACCTGGCTCAGGTAGATGCGAGGGCGCGCGTAAGCGCGACCCGTTTGATGGCGAAGCGAGCTACCGATGCGCCGGTCCCGGCCGCACCTCCGCCGGGTCGGGCAGATAGAGATCCGTCCCGCACCGCGGGCAGACCTGGACGTGGAGCTTCACGATCTTGTTGCAGGTGGGGCAGCGGCGCTCGGGCTCCTCATGCTCGGAGCGGTAGAGGATCACCGCGATCAGGCCCAGCAGGGGGAGCACGGTGCCCACCAGGAACCAGATGAAGAACGAGCTGCCCTTGCCGCGGCCCACGATCCCGGTCGCGAGCCCGAAGAGCAGGGCGATGAGGACGTAGGAGGCGCCGGCCATCTGGACACCTAGACGCCGAGGCGCTCCCGGATCAGCTTGGTCACGGCGCCGCCGTCGGCCCGGCCCTTGCTCTCCTTCATCACCGCACCGACGATCCGGCCGATCGCCTTGTCATTGCCCTGGCGGATCTGCTCGGCCGCCTCGGCCTCGGCCTCGATCGCCCGGTCCACTATCCCCTCGAGCTCGGAGGAGTCGGAGATCTGCGCCAGGCCCTGGCGCTCGACGATCTGCTCGGGGTCTCCCCCTTCCTCCACCAGCTTCGCGAGCACCTGCTTGCCGGCGCCATGCGAGATGGTCTTCGCCTCCACCAGCCCGGCGAGCGCGGCGACCGCCTCGGGCGTCGCCTTGGAGGTGAGCGGATCGTCTTCTGCGCCGGCCTGGCGAAGTGCCGCCACCAGCTCGCCCGTCACCCAGTTCGCGATCGCCTTGGCCGGCGCGCCGTCGCCTGCGGCGACCGCCCGCTCGAAGTACTCGCCGAGCTCGGCCTGGAAAGCGAGGGTGGTTGCCGCCTCCTCTGGGAGACCGATCTCGGAGCGGTAGCGCTCGCGCCGCGCCGCCGGCAGCTCGGGCAGCGATTCCCGGGCCTCGCTAAGCATCTGCTCGGTCGGGACGACGGGCACCAGGTCCGGCTCCGGGAAGTAGCGGTAGTCGTGCGCGTACTCCTTGGAGCGCAGCGGTGTCAGCGAGCCGTCCTCCGGATGGAAGTGGAGCGTCTCCTGGACGACCTCCTCCCCGCTCCCGAGCAGGTCGCGCTGGCGGGCCAGCTCAGCCTCGATCCCCCGCTCCAGGAACCGGAAGCTGTTCATGTTCTTGAGCTCGGTCTTGACGCCGAGCTCGTCCGAGCCTGCCGGCCGGATCGAGATGTTCCCGTCCACGCGAAGGCTGCCCTCCTCCATGTTCACGTCCGAGACGCCGAGCTGGCGGATCGTGGTGCGAAGCAGCTGGGCCCACTCCCGGGCCTCGGCCGCGGATCTGATGTCCGGCTCTGTGACGATCTCGACCAGGGGCGTGCCTCCGCGGTTGAAGTCCACGAGCGAGGCGCCCGAGCCGTGGATCCGGCCGGACTCTCCGACGTGAGTCAGCTTGGCCGCGTCCTCCTCCAGGTGAGCTCGGTGGATGTGGATGTCGCCGAGGTGGCCGTTGACGGCGATCGGCTGGTCGTACTGGCTGATCTGGTAGCCCTTCGGGAGGTCGGGATAGAAGTAGTTCTTGCGGGCGAACTCCGAGCTCTGCGGCACATCGCAGTCGAGCGCGGCCGCGATCATCAGCGCGTAGCGGATCGCCTCCTCGTTCATCGTGGGCAGCGTCCCGGGGTGGCCCAGGCAGACCGGGCAGGTGTGCGCGTTGGGCTCGTCGCCGAAGGACAGGGCGCAGCCGCAGAACATCTTCGTCTTCGTCGAGAGCTGGACGTGGATCTCCAGGCCGATGACCGCCTCGTAGTCCGGCATCAGAGCCCCCAGCCCCTGACGGTCGCCTCGTCCGCACCGAAGTAGTGCCCGATCTCGTGGAGCACCGTCTGCCGGACGCTCTCGGCGTTCGTGTGGTGCTCCCGATAGATGATGATCCGCTGCAGGCCGCCCCGCGGGTCGAACAGGCCGAGCAGGCGACCGCTCGGATGCCGGTCCTCGACGATCACCGCGACGTTGGTGAGCTTCGAGGCTATCTCGGGCGGCAGCGAGTCGAGCGCCTCCTGGACCGCCTGGCGGAATTCCTCGTCGGTCATCTGCATCGAGCCCCTCACCCTCCCGGACCCCCATTGCGCCGGAAGCCGATCGCTCCCTCCAGGGCGTGGGCGGCGTCGAGCATCGCCGAGTCGCTGAACGCCGGACCCGCGATCTGGAAGCCGACGGGCAGCTCGGGGCCGCCGTCGTCCGGAGGCGCCACACCGGCGGGTATCGAGATCGCCGGGATGCCCGCGAGGGGCATCGGCACCGTGCAGTAGTCGTTCATGTACATCGCCAGCGGATCGCCGGTCTTCGCGCCGAGCTCGAAGGCGACGGTCGGCGAGGTCGGCGTGACGACGAAGTCGAACGTCTCGAAGGCCTTCGAGAAGTCCTCGGCGATCTTCGTCCGCACGCGCTGGGCGCGGCCGTAGTAGGCCTCGTAGTAGCCCGAGGAGAGCGCGTAGGTGCCGAGCATGATCCTGCGCTTCACCTCGGCCCCGAAGCCCGTCGCCCGGGTCTCCTCGTACATCTCCGTCAGGTCGCCGGCGTCGACGCGCATCCCGTAGCGGACGCCGTCGAAGCGCGCCAGGTTCGCCGAGGCCTCCGCCGGGGCCAGCACGTAGTAGGCGGAGATGCCGTGTGGCGCGTGCGGCAGCTCGGTCTCGGACACCTCGCCGCCGAGCTCCTCGATCAGCCCGACGGTGTGCTCGAAGACCTCCTTGACGCCCTTCTCGATCCCCTCGGCCTCTGAGGCGAGTTCCTTGGGGATGCCGAAGCTGAGCCCCTTCAGGTCCTCCCGGCTCGGCAGCTGGACACCGCCGTCGATGCCGAGCGAGGTCGAATCGCACGGATCGCGCCCCTCGACCGCCTGCAGCACCAGGGCGGCGTCGGTGACGTCCCTCGTCAGCGGCCCGCACTGGTCCAGCGACGAGGCGAAGGCGATCATCCCGTACCGCGAAATGGCCCCGTAGGTGGGCTTCATGCCGACGATCCCGCAGAGTGCCGCCGGCTGGCGGATGGAGCCGCCGGTATCGGTGCCGATTGCACAGGGCGCGAGGCGCCCGGCGACCGCCGCCGCGCTGCCCCCCGAGGACCCTCCGGGGACGCGGCCCGAGTCCCACGGGTTGAGCACCGGGCCGTATCCGGAGTTCTCGTTCGAGGACCCCATGGCGAACTCGTCCATGTTGGCCTTGCCGAGCACGCGGGCGCCCGCCTCGCGGAGCTTGCGCACCGCCGTGGCCGTGTATGGCGGCCGGTACCCCTCGAGGATCCGTGAACCGGCGGTCGTCGGGATTCCCTCCGTGCAGAAGATGTCCTTGACCGCGACCGGGATGCCTCCCAGGGAGCCCTCGCCGCCCTCCTCGGGATCCTCCGCCGTCCAGAGGAAGGCGTTCAGGGAGTCACCGGAAGCCGCCTCGCGGTAGGCGTCGAAGTACTCGTCCGCGGAGATCTCCCCGGAGCGGATCCGGTCGGCCGCCTCGGCGACCGTGAGGTCAATCAGATCGCTCGCCATCTATGCCTGCGGCGAGGGGACGCGGAACGATCCGGAGGCCGGGTCGGGCGCGTTCTCCAGGACCTCGTCGCGGTCCCAGCTCGGCCGGGGCTCGTCGGGCCTGAACACGTTCTCGAGCGCGACCACGTGCGAGGTCGGCTCGACCCCGTCCAGATCGAGCTCCGAGATCCGCTCGACGTGCTCGAGGATGCCGGAGAGCTCGCTGGCCATCCGCTCCACCTCCTCGTCGCTCAGCCGAAGGCGCGCGAGGCGGGCGACGTGCAGGACCTGCTCCCGGTCGATCATGGATTGATCATAGGTACCGCCCCTCGCGCGGGTGGCGCCGAATCCCATCCGCGGTGAGATGCCTCGATCCGGGGTGGGATTCGGCGACAGGACCCGCGCGGCAGGCGGTTACATAGGATCCCGTCCCTGATGACGGGGGAGAGAGCCGAGCGCTTCGTCGTTCTCAACCTGCGCCTGCTGGCGATCGGGTTCGCGATCACCGGCTTCTTCTTCATCGCCTGGCCTGACGGAACGCTCGACCGCATCACCGAGCTCGGCCACCACTTCGGCTTCCACACGCCCGCGCCGAAGACCGAGGAGCGGCTCTGGCTCTCGCTGGGCTTCGCCTACATGGTCGTGATCACGTTCCTCGCCTGGATCGCCTCGACCGACGTCGTCCGCTACCGGCCGATGATCCTGGCGCTGGCGGCCGGCAAGGCGGCCTCGTCGATCACCTCGCTGATCTTCTTCGCCGAGGACGACGTCTTCGCCTACCTGCTCAACGGGATCGTCGACGGCTCGCTGGTCTTCGTGTCTCTGCTGCTCTGGTCGCTGGCCGGACGGGTCGGCTCCACCGCCGCCCCTCCCTGAAGGCGCCCGCCGGGGCTCCGGGCCGCCGAGCTCCGGACTCTGCGGGCGATCGCGGAGGCGATCGCCCCTGGTGAGGACGGGCTGCCCGCGGCGGAGGCCGAGGTCCCCGTCGCCGAGCCACTCGCTCGCTTTCTCTCGAAGCTTCCGGCCCGCACCGTGCAGGTCGTTCGCCTCGCTCTGAGCGCCTTCGAGTTCCTCCCCTTCCCCTGGCGCTTCAGCCGCATGAGCGTCGAGGCCCGCTCGCAGTACATGGCGAAGATGGAGGGCTCGCGCTTCTCGCTGTACAGAGACCTGCTGCTGCTGGCGAAGCTGCTCGCGATGGTCGGGTGGGCCCGGGACGATCGCGTGCGCAGGGCCGTCGGGTTCGAGTCCCGCTGCGCGGTCGCCGAGGGCGCCCCGCAGCCGTCGTCGACCGGCATCGGCGACATCGAGCCCCGCGGGGCCGGAGAGGAGTGCGACGTCGCGATCGTCGGCTCCGGCGCCGGCGGAGCTGCGGCCGCAGCCATCCTCGCCGAGGCCGGGCTCGACGTGATGGTGCTCGAGTCGGGGCCCTACGTCGATCACACGAGCTACCCGACCGACCCCCTCGACGGGCTGCCGCTGCTCTACCGCGACGGCGGCATGACGATCGCCTCCGGCAAGCCCGCCATCCCGATTCCGGTCGGCCGCACGGTCGGGGGCACGACGGTGATCAACTCGGGGACATGCTTCCGCGCGCCGGCCGAGGTGGTCGAGGAATGGAGCGGGCGCGAGGGGATTCCGTGGGCCGGCGACCTCGACCCGCTCTACGCGGCCGCCGAGGAGATGCTCGCGGTGACGCCGCTCGACCTCGAGACGCTGGGCCGCAACGGCCAGCTCTGCGCGGAGGGCGCGGGCGCGCTCGGTGCCAGCGGAGGCCCGATCAGCCGCAACGCCGGCAGATGCGTGCAGTGCAGCTCGTGCCCGCTCGGCTGCGAGATCGACGCCAAACGGGCCACCCACGTCTCCTACCTCCCCCGCGCGGTCGCCGCGGGCGCGCGGATTCGCGCCGGCGTCAAGGTGCAGCGGATCCTCACCGAGGACGGGCGCGCCACGGGGCTCGCCTGCCGGGCGGGGATGCCCACCACTGCCGCCGAGGAGCTCACGCGGAACGGAGGGCCACCCCCTGGCCGCGACTGGACGGTCCGGGCGAAGACCGTGATCAGCGCCGGTGGCGCCTTCGGCACCCCGGAGCTGCTGCTCCGCTCGGGGATCAACCACCCCGCCCTCGGCCGGCACCTCCACATCCACCCCGCCGCCTGGATCGGGGCCCGCTACGAGGAGGAGGTCCGCGGCTGGGACGGCGTGATGCAGAGCTACTACGTCGACCAGTGGCAGCCCGAGGGAATCCTGCTCGAGGCGACCTTCACCCCGCTCTCGTTCGGCGCCCAGTGGCTGCCGGGCGTCGGCGCCGCCTTCTCGGACCGCGTCGCCAACTACGCTCACATCGCCTCGATCGGCGTCCATCTGCACGATCGCTCGGAGGGGCGCGTCGGCCTCGCCTCCAACGGGTCCCTCCGCCTCTCCTACCGCCTGCTCGAGGAGGAGGCGCGCCGGATTCAATTCGGGATCGCACGCGCTGCGGAGATCCACTTCGCCGCCGGGGCGACGGAGGTCTACCCGAACGTGGGTCCCGTCTCCGTGATCTCGCGTGGGGAGCTCCCCGAATTCGAGTCCCTGGCCCTGCGGCCCGCGGATCTGCGCCTGGAGGCCTTCCACCCGATGAGCAGCGCGCGGATGGGCGCGGACCGGGACACCAGCGTCTGCGACCCGCGCGGTGCTGTCCGCGGCGTGGAGAACCTCTACGTGGCCGACGCCAGCCTGCTGCCGACCTCGGTGGGCGTCAACCCGATGATGACCGTCATCGCCTGCGCCACGCACGTCGCGGGCGACGTGGGCGACGTCGCTAGCCCGCTGAGGCCGCCTTCGGAGCCTTCAGCGGCTGCATTCCCAGGTAGCCCCCAATCGTGATGGCGATCGCCGCGACCAGGCCGAGCCAGGCTCCGATCTCGATGCCGACATCGCCCTCACCCGGGGGGTTGATCAGCCGGATCACGATCAGGATCACGGCCAGGGCGCCGAAGCCGGCTGCCACCGAGCTGCCGGCCACCGGATAGCTCACCGAGATGCGGGCGAGCACGCAGATCGCGACCGACATCCCCACGATTGCCGTTGCCGCCAGGAAGACGTCGGTGACGCTGAATGCCTGCCAGGCGGTCGCGTCCTCCCCGCTCGTCGAGTACCACGGGAGGAAGCCGGCGACGAGCAGGCCGAGGCCGCCGATGGCCCCGACCAACTCGCCCGGCCTAGGCATCTGACGAGTCAGTAGCGCTCGCCCCCTGCCTCCTCCTGCATGGTCAGGTAGCCGCCGACCGCGACGGCGCCGCATGCGATCAGGCCCAGGAACAGTCCAATCTTCCGATCGAGCGTCGCTGCCGGCGTGTCGAACACCTGGTAGAGGATCAAGCATCGTTCCGACGCCCGCGAGGAACGCCGTCGCGACCGGCGCCAGAGGTGCATCGGCGCCGTCGCCCAGCAGGGCCATCGCCGCCGGCACCAGCGCCACGAGAATCACGATCAGCAGGTAGATGTCGAGCGGGTTCTCGGCCTCCCACAGATGCTGAATTGACTTGACCCGCCGATCGAAGTGCCACCCACGACTGGTCGCGGCTGCCTGATGCCGAACCACGGCAGGAAGCTGATGATGAACAGGGCGATCGCTCCGATCGCTGCAACGAGCTGGCCCTGAGACAACCTGTTCGCGTCCAATTGGCCTCCTCTTTCTTTTCAACGGTCGCGCTGACGCGCGCCCTCGCATCCCGAGCCTATATCTCCCCGGCGACCTCTTCCTGCATCGCCCGGAAGCCGCCGACCGCGATCACGATGGCAGCGGCCAGGCCGATGAACGCGCCGTACTTGCGGTCCGCCCCATCGGGGAAGTCGACCGTGAGGAAGGCGATCACCAGGATCACCCCCACGACTCCGAGCAGGAAGGTCGCGGCCGAGACGAATGAGAACTCCTCGGAGGCGTCCGTGAGTGCCAGCAGCGCAGGCAGCAGCGCAACCACCGCGGTGATCAGCAGGTAGATGTCGAGGGTCGAGCCCTTCCAGACGTTGTCCGAAGTGCTGCCCGTGGTACCGCCTACGGCGTTGGCAACCCCGGGCGGCAGGTTGACCCCTGACGGCAGAGATGGGCCGCTCACCCCTATCCAGGGCAGGAACATCGCGACCAGCAGGACCACGGCTCCGACCGCCGCGATCAACTGCCCCTGGGACAACCTTCCTCCAAACATGTTCGTCCTCCGTCGAGTGTTCGGCTTGCCGGCGGGCCTGCACCGGCCGCCCGCGGCACCCTATAGGTGCCGCAAGCGGCCGGCGTTTGCTACTTGCGTGCCGCCCGATGAGCGCGCGCCGCTCTTGGAGCGGCTCGATGACGACTTCTTGGACGGCGACTTCTTGGCGGCCGGCTTCTTCGCCGGCACCTTCCTGGTCGTCGTGCGCTTCTTCGTCGCGCTCGAGCCACCGGAGCTCGAACGGCTCTTCGCGGGAGCCGCGGCAGGCGGCGGGGTCGGCTTGGCCGCCGGCGCACTGGCCGATGCCGCGCGAGTGCGACCGCCGGCCACGGCGACGAGCGGCTCGAAGCCATCCTCGCCGAGCGCAATCAGCGCGCCGGCCGTGATCGCGAACGCGGCTGCGAGACCGAGGAAGACGCCGATCTTCAGCGTCGGCGACCCGGCGAACATCCGCCACAGGATCAGCAGGACGGCCAGGACGCCGAGCAGGGCTGTGATCGCCCCGCGGCGCACCGGGATGTTCACCCTCTGCCCGGCGGCCGCCAGATACGCCAAGGCGATCCCCGAGACACCGGAGAGGATGATCAGGAAGCCAGGCAGGTCGGTCAGGGCGTCCCAGCCGCTGATGCCCGGATGCGACAGCGTCGCGGTGCCGTTTACCAGGCTGCCGCTCACCTCCGCACCTCCGCCGAACCAGTCGAAAAACAGGAACACGAACAGGGCGACACCGCCGATTCCGGCGACGATCTCCCCCGTGCGAAGCCGTGATGAGTCCAAGTCAGCCTCCGTCAATGGGATTAGTGCAGCGGCCCGGATTCAAGCATGACTTGATGGCGAAACCGGGCCGCCAGCACCGTGTTCGCGAGCAGCATGGCGATCGTCATCGGGCCGACTCCACCGGGCACGGGCGTGATCGCGCCCGCGACCTCCACGGCGGCCTCGAAGTCGACATCTCCGACGAGCCCGTCGTCGGTGCGGTTGGTGCCGACGTCGATCACCGTGGCGCCCGGCTTGATCATCTCGGCGCCGATCAGCCGCGGCTGCCCGGCTGCCGCGATCAGGATCTCCGCGCGCCGGCAGACCTCCCCAAGGTCACGCGTACGGCTGTGGCAGATCGTCACGGTCGCGTTGGCGGCGAGCAGCAGGGAGAAGATCGGCTTGCCCACCAGGTTCGAGCGGCCGACGATCACCGCCTCCTTGCCGGCCGGGTCGACGCCCGCCGAGGAGAGCAGCTCCATGATGCCCCGCGGGGTGCACGACACCAGGCCGGGCTCGCCGCGTGCCAGCCTCCCCGCGCTGATCGGGGTGAGCCCGTCGACGTCCTTGTCGGGGTCGATGGCGTTGACGACCGCGTCGGCGTCGATCTGGTCCGGAAGCGGCAGCTGGACCAGGATCCCGTCGATCTCATCCGAGTCGTTGAGCTCACCGACCAGCTCGAGCAGCTCCTCCTGGGAGACGGAGCCGTCGGGCTCGTGGTGGAAGGAGCGGATCCCGACCTCCTCGCAGGCCTCCCGCTTGCGGCGGACGTAGATCGCGGAGGCCTTGTCGTCGCCGACGAGGACCGTGGCAAGGCCCGGCGGCCTGCCGAGATCGGCGGCCAGCTCCTCGACCTCGCCTCGCACGCGCTCGCGTACGCCGGCCGCCACCGCCTTGCCGTCGATCACGGTTGCGGCCATCAACTCGCCTTCCGTAGGGGTGCGTAGTCCGCCATCAGCTTGCGCTCGGCTCCGTCACTCGCGAACCGCACGACTATCACCCCGCCCGGCTCGACCGCGGTGACGACCCCGTCGCCGAAGCTCGCGTGCACGATGTCGTCGCCCGTGGCGAACGAGAGCGACGGGTCTGCCTTCGGGGTCGGCCCGGTCGTTCCGCCGAGCGCCCATCCGGTGATCGCCTGCTCCTCGGTCCCCTCCCGCTCGACCAGCGCGTCGGGCAGCTCCGAGAGGAAGCGCGAGGGGAAACCGGTCTCGCGTCCGCCGAACAGGCGGCGGCTGCGCGCGTGGGTCATCCAGAGCCGCTTGCGGGCGCGAGTGATGCCGACGTAGGCGAGCCGGCGCTCCTCCTCCTCGTTCCCCTCCTCGAGCGAGCGCGAGTGCGGGAAGACACCCTCCTCGCAGCCGATGATGAAGACGGCGTCGTACTCGAGCCCCTTGGCGTTGTGCAGCGTCATCAGGGTGACCTTGGACTCGTCCCGCTCGAGGTCGTCCTGGTCCGTGTAGAGGGAGATCGCCTGGAGGAACTCCTCCAGGGGCGCCAGCTCCGACGGGCCCTCGACCTCGCGGTTTGCGTCGAACTCGGCGGCGACGCCGACCAGCTCCTCGAGGTTCTCCATCCTGCCCTCAGCCTCGATCGTCCGCTCGGCTCGCAGGGCGTCGAGGTAGCCGGAGCGCTCCAGCAGCGCGCGCAGCAGGTCCGCCACCGGGCCGGACTCGAACTCGGCGCGCAGCTCCTCGATCAGCTCGGTGAACCGGCCTATGGACTTCATCGCGGCGGCGGACAGCCCGGGAACGCTTTCCTTCTCCAGCGCGATCTCCCAGATGGTCCGGCCCGTCGTGTTGGCGTGCGCGAGGAGGCGGCCCTGGCTGGTGTCGCCGATCCCGCGCCGCGGCGAGTTGATCACCCTGGAGAAACTCACCTCGTCCGCCGGGTTGACGAGGAGCTGGAGATACGCGACGGCGTCCTTGATCTCGGCGCGCTCGTAGAACTTGGTCCCGCCGATCACCTGATACGGGAGCTCGTAGCGGACCAGGATGTCCTCCAGCACCCGGCTGTGGGCATTGGTCCGGTAGAAGACCGCGATCTCGTCGCGCGTCACACCGTGCTGGTCGATCAGCTCCTCGATCTCCCCCGCGACGAACCGCGCCTCGGCGTGCTCGTCCTCGAGCTCGGCGACGTGGATCTTCTCGCCCTCGCCGAGGTCGGACCAGAGGTGCTTGCCGAGGCGGCCGGTGTTGTGCGAGATGACCGCGTTGGCCGCCTGAAGAATCGTCTCGGTGGAGCGGTAGTTCTGCTCGAGCTTGACCACCGCGGCGTCCGGGAAGTCGTCCTCGAACTCGAGGATGTTGCGGACCTCGGCGCCTCTGAACCCGTAGACCGAGTTGTGGGTGATGAGTCCGTTGGCGATGTAGTTGTGGGTTCCTTCGACATCCAAGTCAAAGAAGGCGCGGCCCTCCGTTGGTACGTCCGCAACGGAAGTCACGACATCGAAGTCACCTAACTCTCCAAAGATGGCCATCCCGGGTCGGACTGACCCAGCAGGGATGAACGGCAGAGAATTCCCTTGTCCGACGACTTTCTTGCCAAGGCGCGCGGTCCATCTGATTTCCGGATCAAGAGCCTCCTTGATTTGGTCGGCACGCTCGACCAGAGCATCCATGTCCGCGAAGGCCGATTCGTGTCGCCATCCGCGGGAACCCCTGCGCGCAGGCCGCACGCTGAGACCGAGCTTTTCGAGCTCTTGACGTCCTTCGGAGTCCTGCCCAAAGATCGCGATGCGATGCATTGACTGCCGACCGCGGTGGTCTCCGCAGAGGGTGATCGTCAGCCTTCTCCGGAAGCCGGTGCTGGCTTGCGCGGCATGGTGTGGGCTGTGAAGGTCCAGTCCCTCATCCTCAAGAAGCTGGAGGGCTCCCGTCTCTGTGTCAACGGAAGAAAAGACCTCATCGAGTAACTCCTGATTTGCGACCACACCCTTCGTGCTGTTGCTCCTTCTCGCATAAAAGGGCAATGGCGGGAGCCCGTATGCCGCCGCGAGAATCGCTTCATGCGTACGAGCGTCCGCTTCGTCAGCGTGAGTCGAGATCACCCAGCCGGCATCGCCACCTTCTTGGAGGCAACGCTGTGAAAGCCCAAGCTTTGGCTTGGTCTGGCCGTTGGTGTAGACGCACGTCGTGCCAACCCGAAAGCCAAGCTGATTCTTGGCCATCAGATAAGTGATGTGCATCTGCGGGGTTGTGCCCACGCGGTATCCGGCGAAATGCGTGTGCTCGCGCGTGCTGACTAGGTGACGACCGCCCTTTGTTGTGATCGCAACACCGGTCTGCCTGCGCCCACGATGCACGTTCGATACGCGTGCCGGTCGGAAGTCCCCGCTGCCAAAGCACGACAAGACCTCATCGCCAACCAAAACATCTTCGACGACTTTTGTCGTGCCATCAGCCATCGTGATTTGGGTTCCCTCGAGGACGCATTGGTCCTCATCGCCGACGACCGTCAGGTTCCCGTCCTCTCCCGCGAGCAGCTGCAGCAGCCGGTACTGCGCGTGGTTGGTGTCCTGGTACTCGTCGACCAGGACCCAGCGGAAGCGCTCGCGGTAGCGGCGGCGGACGTCCTCGAACAGCTCCAGGACGTTGACCGTCCGCATCAGCAGGTCGTCGAAGTCCATCGAGTTGGCGTCGAGCATGCGGCGCTCGTAGAGGCGGTATGCCTGGCCCACCATGTCCTCGAACGGTCCGCCCGCCGTCTCCTGGTAGCTCTCCGCGTCGATCAGCTGGTTCTTGGCGTCCGAGATCCGAGCGCGGACGGCCCGCGGCGGATAGCGCTTTGTGTCGACCTCGAGCTCCTCCAGGCAGCGCTTCAGCATCCGCAGGGAGTCGGCCTCGTCGTAGATCGTGAAGCGGCTCGTGTAGCCGAGGCGCTCGGCCTCGATCCTCATCAGCCGCGCGCAGGCGGCGTGGAAGGTCATCACCCACATCCGCCGCGAGACACCGCCGACGAGCGAGGCGACCCGGTTGCGCATCTCGTCGGCGGCCTTGTTGGTGAAGGTGATCGCCAGGATCTGGTTCGGGTGCGCCCGCCCGGTCGCCAGCAGCCAGGCGATGCGATGGGTCAGGGCGCGGGTCTTGCCCGACCCCGCCCCGGCCAGGATCAGCAGCGGCCCCTCGTCGAAGGTGACCGCCTCGCGCTGCGGACCATTCAGCCCGGCCAGCAGCCGCTCGACCTGGTCGGCGCCGGCCTCGACCGGGGCGCCGCCCATCTCCACGGGCGCTTCCTCCGGCGCGACCTTCAGTTCCTCTCTTCCGCGGGCCACGGGCCAAGCATAGGACCGCGTCCCGCTGCTACCCGCCTGCTGAGCTCGGCCCCTTCTTCGGTCGCAGCTCGGTGACGTCGGCCTCGCCGGCGTCCTCGCCGGTGAGGCTTGCCAGGCGCCTCTCGACCTCGGCGATCCTCTCCGAGAGCTCCTTCATGGCCTCGGCGATCGGGTCGGGCAGGTGGATCCAGTCCGTGTCCGGCCCTTCCACGGGGTGCCCCTCCACCCGCACGGGGTGGCCCGGGTTGCCGACCACCGTGGTCTGGGGCGGCACGTCCTCGATCACCACCGTGTTGGCCCCGACCTTGGCGTTGCGCCCGACGGTGACGGGGCCGAGCAGCTTCGCGCCCGACCCGACGGTGACGTCGTCGTCGAGGGTCGGGTGCCTCTTGCCGCGGGCGAAGCCGGTCCCACCGAGCGTGACGCCCTGATAGAGCGTGACCCGGTCTCCGATCTCGGTCGTCTCGCCGATCACGACGCCTGAGCCGTGATCGATGAAGAAGTCAGAGCCGATCTTCGCCGCGGGGTGAATCTCCACGCCGGTGAGCGCACGGCTCGTATACGCGATCGCCCGCGGTACGAGCGGGACCTCCGCATCCCAGAGGGCGTGCGCCGCGCGGTGGGCGAGCAGCGCCTGCACCCCGGCCCAGCCGGTGAGGATCTCGAGCGTGCCGATTCCGCGTGCCGCGGGATCGCGCTCGCGCGCGGAGGCCACGTCGCACGAGACCTCCTTGGCCACGCGCCTGAGGGTTCCCAGTCCGAGCACAACGCCGAAGCTTAGGGACGCCGCGCCGCGATTACGGGGCGAAGAACGGCAGCGACATGTACCGCTCACCCGAGTCGGGCACGATCACCACGATCCGCTTGCCGCTCATCTCCTCCCGAGCGGCGAGGTCCAGCGCGGCCCGTACCGCCGCACCGGCCGAGATTCCGATCAGCAGCCCCTCGCGCTGCGCGGAGGCGCGCGCCGTCTCGAGGGCGTCCTCGTCGCTGACGCCGACGATCTCGTCGATCACGTCGCGGTCCAGCACCTCGGGCACGAAGCCCGCTCCGATCCCCTGGATCTTGTGCGCGCCCGGCTTCCCGCCCGAAAGGACGGGCGAGGCGGCAGGCTCGACCCCGATGACCCTGATGTCGGGCCGGCGCTCCTTCAGCACCTGGCCCACGCCGGTGATGGTGCCGCCGGTTCCGACGCCGGCGACGAAGGCATCGACCTGGCCGTCGAGGTCGCGCCAGATCTCCTCGGCGGTGGTCCGGCGGTGGATCTCGGGATTGGCCGGGTTCGAGAACTGCTGCGGGATGAAGCCGTCGTGCTCCTTGGCAAGCCGGTTGGCGAGCTCGACGGCCTCGTTCATGCCGCCCAGCGACGGCGTCTCATGGACCTCCGCGCCGTAGGTGCGGAGCAGCGCCGTGCGCTCGCGGCTCATCCCCTCCGGCAGGGTGAGGATCAGCCGGTAGCCCCGGGCGGCGGCCACCAGGGCCAGCGCGATGCCGGTGTTGCCGCTGGTCGGCTCGACGATCACCGAGCGTCCCCGCTCGATCAGCCCGTCGCGCTCGGCCGCGTCGATCATCGCGACGCCGATCCTGTCCTTGACCGAGCCGCCCGGATTGAAGAACTCGAGCTTGGCCACCACCTCGCCGGGCAGCTCGGCGCCCAGCCGGGGCAGCGCGACCAGGGGCGTGTTGCCCACCACCGCGGAGCTTTCCGCGCCGACGCGAAGGGTCGTGGTCGTCCCGTTGGACCCAGCCATTGGAGAAAACTAGCGGAACCGGGTCAGGTTTCCGGGGTTTCCGCTTGCCTCGGAGCGAATGACTATGGTTTCCGCCTTGGGCGAGGGACTTGTCACCTGGATCGATTCCCAGGGCGATGCCGAGTTCATGTCGTCGGGTCCGCCTCCGCGCTTCCGGGTCGGCGATGTCGAGTTTCAGTGCCGTTTTGGCGATTCCCACGAGGGGCTCTTCTCGATCCGGAAGGACCGCGCCGGGATCGAGGCGTACCTCGAGATCGTCCAGCGCTTCCAGGACGACAACTTCGTCGAATTGGGAATCGCCTCCGGCGGCAGCGTCGCCCTGACCGCGTTGATCGCCCCGCCCCGGAAGCTCGTCGCCCTCGAGCTCGCACCGGAACGCGTTGAGGCCCTCGACCTGCTGGTCACGGAGCGCGGCCTCGACGAACGCATCCGCCTGCACTACGGCGTCGACCAGGCGAACCGCGAGCGACTGGCGGCGATCCTCGAGGACGAGTTCGGCGACGAGCCGCTGGGACTCGTCATCGACGACGCCTCGCACCGCCTCGCCGAGACGCGTGCGTCATTCGAGGTTCTCTTCCCGAGGCTGCGCCCGGGTGGGCTGTTCGTGATCGAGGACTGGAACCATCAGCATCTCGTCACCCGGGCTCTGGCTGCCAAGCTCACGGATCCGAGCCCGGAGGAGCTCAAGGCGGGGGTCGACCGAGTGCTCGCGGATTCAGGCCGGGCCGGCCCTTCGCTGATTCGGCTCGTCATCGAGCTGATCCTGATCAATGCGGAATCGGACGAGTTCGTGCGCGAGGTGGAGGTCGACCAGAGCGGAGCCCGCATATACAGAGGAAACGGCGAACTCGATCCGTCCGAGTTCCGCCTCGCAGACCTCATCCTGAATGACTTCGGGCTCCTCCCGACCTAGATGTGGTACATCCCCGTGCCGGCCTCCTCGGCCTCGCGGCGGGCGATGTCGGCGATCGTCGCGGAGCGGAAGGTCGCCCTGAGCGACTCCACGCCCTCCTCCCAGATGCCCCCGGCCTCCTTGCCCTCCTGGCCGACGACGCCGTCGAGCGCCTGGACGACCTCGAGCACGTTGATCTGGTCCGCCGGGCGGGCGAGCGTGTAACCGCCCTTGGCGCCCCGGTGACTGACCAGGATGCCGGCGCGCCGCAGAGTCGAGAAGAGCTGCTCGAGGAACTGGACGGGGATGCCGCGGCGCTCGGCGACCTGGCCGATCGGCATCGGGCTCTCGCCGGCGCGCGCCAGCTCCGCCAGCGCCACCACCGCGTAACGTGACTTCGAGGTGACCGAGATCACGCCAATCCTTTTACCGGGCCGGGCGGCGTCGCGTTGAATCGACGCAACCGGGCTTTGCTTCGCTCGCTGGCGCCCCTGGCCTTGATGGGCGCGATCTTCTACTTCTCGGCGCAGCCGGCCGCTGCCCACCACGCCTGGTGGGAGATCGTCATCCGCAAGCTCGGGCACGTCACGGGCTACGCGCTGCTCACGGCGCTCTGGGCGTGGGCGCTCCAGGGGGTCGTCAGGCGACCCGTCCTGATCGCCGTGTGCATCGCCCTCGCCTACGCCTGCACGGACGAGCTCCACCAGACCTTCGTGCGGGGCCGGAATGGCACACCGATCGACGTCGGTGTCGATGCCATCGGTATGGCGATCGCGGCCCTCCTGATCCGGGCACGCCGGCCCTCCCCGATCAGCAGGGAAAGGGTCGACGCGAGAGAGAGCGGCTCTAGATCCAGCCTTGCTCGGTCGCCATGAGGACCGCCTGTGCGCGGTCCAGCGCGCCCAGCTTGCCGTACACGTTGTGCAGGTGGCTGCGGACTGTGCTCGCCGAGAGGTCGAGCTCAACGGCGATCTGCTTGTAGACCTTGCCCTCGGCGAGGCGCCTGAGGACGTCCAGCTCCCGGGTGGAGAGCGGACATGGACCCGTGGCCCGGCGACGTGACCCCTTGCCCTGGGGAAGCTCGTAGAGGACCATGCGCACGTCGGTCTCGTCCATGCCGCAGCTCTCCGCCGCCTCGACGAGATCGGTCGTGCTGACGGGGCAGTCCTCGATGTGGGCGGCGACCATGTCCGCGAGGCGAATCACGGCGGCCATGCCCTCCGCCTGGCGGGTGTGGTGGCGCTCGATCGCCTCGGCGACGCGCGCGTGGACGCCCCAGCGGCGGGTGAGGACGCCTCCGACCAGCGCGTGGTCGATGCCGAGCTCGCGACGCTCCTCGGCGATCCGGTCGTCGGGCGTGGCGCCGCGGCGATCGAAGCGCTCGGCATAGCCCGGATGCAGGCGCGCCAGGACGGGCCTGCCGATGTCATGGAGGATGGCGGCCAGAGCCAGCTCATCGCGTTCGCCGATCCCGCTCATCTCTGCGATGCGGTCGGCGGCCCGTTGCACGGCCAGGGCGTGCAGCCGGAAGCGGTCGGGGGCGAGGGCGAGCCGCCCGTCGCCGTTGAAAAGGTCGTATGAAGGGGCGGAGCGCAGGATCGCCTCGACCGCGCCTGGGCCGAGTCGCTCGACACCGTCCGAGACGCTTTGGATGCGGCCGCCCCCCTGTAGCTGACCCGCGGCGCGCACGATGGCGGAGGTGAGGCCGACATCGGCCTCGACCACCGCGGCGACCTCGTGGGGCGGAGCGCCCCGGTTCACCTGCTCGAGGGCCTGCTCGCGGCCCTCCTGGAGGGCCGGCTGGCGCTCGGCCTCGTCGAAAGCTGCCGCCAGGACGCGTCCGCGGCCCTCGCCTCGAACGCCCGCCTGGGCACCCCGTGTGGACGTGGCAGTGCTCGCCATGGGGTAGTAATCGGCAGGCGCCTACCGATTGTTTAGCTCATACGTTGATCTACCCAGAAGTTGGGTGTTCGCTGTCAGTGGAAAGCCGCCGGACGGCATTCTCGATCCGCTCCAGGGCGCGGTCCTTGCCCAGCACGGCGAGCGACTCGAAGATGCCCGGCGAGACCGAGGTTCCGGTGATCGCCACCCGGATCGGCTGGTAGAGCTTGCCGGGCTTGACGTCGTGCTCGGCGAGGATCCGCCCCAGCGCCGTCTCCAGCTCGGCCGGCTCGAAGGACTCGGTGCCGCGAAGCGCCTCGAGGGCGTCGCTGAGCAGCGGCAGGGCGCCGTCCTTCATCACCTTCTTCCAGGCCTTCTCGTCGGGCTGCGGCTCCTCGAAGAGGAATCCGATCAGCGGCCAGACCTCGTCCAGGGTCTGCGCCTTCTCCTGGGCGATCTCGCAGGCGGCGCGCAGCTGCTCATCCGGCTCGCGGCCGAGGTGGGCGGCGACGGCAGCCGTGTAGTCGTCGAGGTCCATCTCCCGCATGAAGCGGCCGTTCAGCCAGCGCAGCTTCTGCTCGTCGAAGATCGCGCTGGCGCGCCCCACGTCGGCGATGTCGAAGCGCTCGACCAGCTCGTCGGTGCTCATGATGGTGGTGTCGTCCTGGGTGCCCCAGCCAAGCAGCGCCAGGTAGTTGCGGACCGCGGCGGGCAGATAGCCCGCGTCTCGGAGCTCCTGCACGCTGGCGGCACCGTGGCGCTTGGAGAGCTTCTTGCCGTCCGGGCCGTGGAGCAGCGGCAGGTGCGCGTAGCGAGGCGGCTCGACACCGAGCGCCTCCATCACCTGGTCCTGCTTCGGGGTGTTGGAGAGGTGATCGTCGCCCCTGATCACGTGGGTGATCCCCATGTCGGCGTCGTCGACGGCGACCGCGAAGTTGTAGAGAACCGACCCATCGGCCCGGGCGATCACGAAGTCGTCTGAGCTGGCGTTCGGAAATCGAACCTCGCCGCGGATCTCGTCCTCGACCACCGTGTCTCCGTCATCCGGGACCCGGAGGCGAACGGCGGCGTCCGGGTCATCGCTCGGCTCCCCGCGGTAGCCGCGGTTGCCGTGCGACTTCTTCCAGGCGGCGACGTCCTCGCCGGTCGCCGAGTCGCGGTAGGCGCGGCCCGAGGCGAGCAGCTGATCGAGCCGCTCCCGGTGTCGTTCCGCGCGCTCGAACTGACTCAGGGGCCCCTCGTCCCAGTCGAGCTCCAGCCATCTGAGTGCGTCCAGGATCTGCTCGACGTTCTCCGGGGTCGAGCGCTCGCGGTCGGTGTCCTCGATCCGCAGGACCAGCTCTCCTCCCCGGCCGCGCGCGTAGAGCCAGTTGTAGAGTGCCGTCCTCGCTCCCCCGATGTGGAGGGCGCCCGTCGGTGACGGGGCGAAGCGGACTCGAACGGGGACTGATGGATCCGAGGCTTGGTCTGAGCTCATCATGCTGATCGGCGCCCATGTTTCCACAGGGGGTGGCCTGCCCAAGGCCATCGAGCGCGCCGAGGAGCGCCGCTGCGACGCAATCCAGGTCTTCAACCAGAGCCCGCGGATGTGGCGCCCGACGCGCTACTCCGACCAGGACTTCGCGGCTTTCCGCGAAGAGATGGAGGCCTCTCGGGTCGAGGTGGTCGCGGTCCACATGATCTACCTGATCAACCCGGCGGCCAAGGACAGGGAGATGAGGACCAAGAGCCTCGAGTCGCTTACGCACGCACTGAGAGTCGGCGACGCGATCGGGGCGCTCGGCGTCGTCGTGCACCCGGGCGCGCTCAAGGACGACACGCGTACCAACGCCCGCAAGCGCGCCATCGGCCTGATCAAGGAGGCGCTGGTCCGCTCGGAGCGCTGCCCGATCATCTACGAGAACACGGCGGGATCCCCCCAGCTCCTGGGTCGCGACTTCGACGAGACCGCCGAGCTGATCGACAAGACGGGCGGCCCGAAACGCCTCGGCCTCTGCATCGACTCGTGCCACCTCCACGCGACCGGCTATGACGTGTGCACGCCCGAGGGCGTGAGCGACCTGGTCGACGAGATCGATTCCAAGATCGGCCTGAAACAGCTCAAGCTCCTCCACGTGAACGACTCACGCGACGCCCGGGGATCGAACCGCGATCGGCACGCGCCGATCGGCAAGGGGGAGATCGGCCGGAAGGGCTTCCGGGCGTTTCTCAGCGAGCCGCGCTTCCGGGACGTCCCGGCGGTGCTCGAGGGCCCGGGCATCGACGGCGGTGCGACGGAGCTGAAGGACGTCCAGCTGACCCGACGGCTGCTGCGCGAGGGCATCCGCGCCCGAGGCTGATGCTGCTCAACCGCCGCGCCCTGGACGGGATCGCAGCCGGGGAGATCGACCTGGCCTTCCGCCGCTGGAAGCGCCCGACCGTGAAGGCGGGCGGCACGCTGCGGACCCGTGCCGGCGTGCTCGCGATCGACGCCGTCGAGCCGACCGGCGAACGCAGGATCACCGCGGCAGACGCCCGGCGCGCCGGCTTCGCCTCGCGCAAGGAGCTGCTCACGAGTCTGCGCGCCGAGGGGCGCCTGTACAGGATCGAGTTCCGGCGCATCGGCGATGACCCGCGCGCTGCGCTGCGCGAGCGCGCCGAGATCACCGACTCGGAGCGCGAGGAGCTCGATGCTCGCCTGGACCGAATGGACCGGGCCCGCGGCGAGCCATGGACGCGCCGGGTGCTCGAGCTGATCGCCGACCAACCGGAGACGCTGGCGGCCGACCTGGCGGCCACCCTCGGCATGGAGAAGCTGCCCTTCAAGCGCGACGTGCGCAAGCTCAAGGAGCTCGGCCTGACCGAGAGCCTGATGGTCGGCTACCGCCTCTCCCCCAGGGGCAGCGCCTATCTCGCGAGCCCTACGGCAGCCAGGAGTAGAGGTAGTAGAGGGCGTACGGGTTCGCGGCGATCTCCCGGGCGTAGCGCGTGACCGCATCGACGTAGAGGCCGGAGTCGTTGTAGGAACGCAGCGCCCGCGCGTACTTCGGCGGGGCCCCGTTGGCGTGGAGCAGGTTGGCGGCGGCGAGGATCGCGTCGTGAGGGTCGTGGATGTCCCCGCCGTTCCCATAGATCTGCCAGGTGGAGGGGATGAACTGCATCGGGCCCTTGGCACCGGCGGCGCTGTCGCTCTTCACGCGGCCGAACTTCGTCTCGACGAGGTTGATCGCGGCGAGGTAGTTCCAGGCCACCCCGTAGCGCTGGTTCGCCTCGCGGTAGAAGCCGGCCAGATCCGAGAGCGGCGCCGGCGCTCCCGCCTTCAGCCTCCGGTGGCGGCCACCGCGGGAGAGGCGCAGCAGGTCGCGCTTGGCGGTGGTCAGACGCCGCATCTCACCGCGGAGACGCGGTGAGAGCAGCGGCAGAGTGCGGGCGGTCAGGTTCGGATGCTCCGCGAGGTAGAGAGAGTCGTCCTCCAGGGCCTCGGCCTGGTCAAGGACCTCTTGCGGAGCGTCGCTCGACGGTGGGTCTCCCCCTGCCCGCCAGCCGTCGATCGCCGCACGCAGCGCGCTGTCCGTCTCAGCCAGCTGATCGGCGACCCGCTGCGGCGAGGACGCCGATGCTCCTCCGCAGCCGGCCAGGACGACGCTCGCGATCGCCGTCACAGCGGCCGCGGCAGCGAATCGGCGAGCAGGTCCGCGCACGGGCTCACTGATACCCGTTTCCGGCCTACGATGTCTCGGCGGAACAGGGAGATCCGATGCCGCCCCCGGACGAACTATCGCTGCGCATGACGCGCGTGCTACCCGCCCCCCGGACGGAGGTGTTCAAGGCGCTCACCGACGGGAAGCAGATCGCGCGATGGTGGGGCCCGCACGGCTTCACCGTGCCGGACGTCGAGCTCGCCCCCCGGGTCGGAGGCGGCCTCCGGATCGCGATGCAGCCCCCGGACGGCGATCTCTTCCACCTCTCCGGAGAGTTCCGCGAATTCGACCCGCCGGCCCGTCTCGCCTTCACGTTCCGGTGGGAGCCCCCGGACCCCGACGACCGGGAAACGGTGGTGACGCTGTCTCTCGAGGACAAAGGGGCCGAGACCGAGGTCCGGTTCACCCAGGGCGAGTTCGCGACGGAAGAGCGGCGCGCCCTGCACGAGGGCGGATGGAACGACTCCTTCGATCGACTGGCGGAGCTGCTCGGCTGACCCGGCCCTAGGTCAGCGCGTTGCGCAGGTCGAACGCCCTGATCGACTCAGGGGTGTCGTCCGGGGCGTCGAAGAAGCGGCGGTTGACGCACTCGTGGCCGGGGCCATCGCCCTCGTACGCCCGCTCGACGCTGAACTGGCAGTGGGGCAGCGGGGCGCCGGTCATCTTGATCCCGCCGAACCCCTCGCGGGTGCGCTCGGCGAGCAGGAACATGTCGAAGTCGATCTCCGCGCTGAAGACGTTGTTCATGCACCCCATGAAGCGGCCGCCGGTGCGCGCGTCCTCGTAGGTGTAGAGGAACTTGCATCCCATCTCGAGGCATCCCGCCGGGTTGACCAGCTTGTCGCAGAACGTCCGGCACTGGCGGCACTCGCCGGCGCTGCTGCGCTCTTGCTGTGTCTGCCTGGGCACGCGTTCAGTCTAAGCACGCCCGCAGGCGTCTTGGGGATCCGGTGACCGCCGAGGGACTTGCGCGAACCGGGTCAAGTCTGCTAACCGCCGATTGACTGTCGAGTCAAGCCGCGGCCCGCGAGCCGGTGCCGAGCAGGGCGTCGAGCTCGGCGTCCAGGCCGGCGGACCGGCGCACGCGATACTCGCGGCCGAAGCGAAGCTCGCGGGATCCGTCCCGCGTCTTCATCACCAGCAGCACCTCGGAGTCGCCGGGGAAGTGCTCGAGGATCCCCTTCAGCTCCTCGATCAGGGAGGCGCCGAATGCCGAGGCGTCGATGGCGAGGCGCAGGGGGCCCGTGTCCCTGGCCGCCCTTGCCTTGGCCACCTCGTCCTCGGTGGGCTGGAATAGCTCCACCTCCTGCGCAACGAGCTTGGTCTCCCCGCGGCCCTTGTGGTCGAGCCTGCCGCGCACGATGACGATCGCGTCCGCGGCGAGGAACTCCCTCGAGGCCTCATAGGCCTTGCCCATAACGAGCATCTCGAGCTGTCCCTCGATGTCGTCGAGGGTCGCGAACGACATCAGCGAGCCGTTCTTCGAGGTGTGCCGCTTGAACTCGGTGATGATCCCGCCGACCGTCACCCAGGAGCCATCCTCCTTGTCGGCGAGGCTCGAGAGGGAGCAGTCGACCCGGGCCCTCAGGGCGTCCTTCACCTCGGCGAGCGGATGCGAGGAGAGGAAGGTGCCGAGGGTCTCCTTCTCGAGCCTGAGCAGCTCGCGCTGGTCGAACTCCTCGGCCCGGATCGGTGCGTGGTGCTGACGCGACGGCCCCGACTCCTCTCCCCCGCCCCCGAGGTCGAAGATCGAGGATTGGCCCAGGCGCGAGTCCTCCTGCGCCTTCTGGCCGAATGCGGTGGCGGCCGGGAGCGCCTCCAGCATTCCCCTCCGCGAGGCGCCGGTCGAGTCAAATGCTCCGCATTTGACAAGACATTCAATCGCTCGCTTGTTCACGGCCCGGCTGTCGACCCGCTCGCAGAAATCCCACAATGAGATGAAGTCCCCGTCCTTCGAACGTGCGTCGAGGATCGCCTGCACCGCGATGTGCCCGACGTTCTTCACGGCATCGAGGCCGAAGCGGATGCTGTTCCCGGAGACGACGAAGCCGTGGTCGGAGCTGTTGACGTCCGGCGGCAGCACCTCGATGTCCATCTCCGCGCAGCGGTTGACGAAGAAGGGGACCTTGTCCTTGGTCGACATCACCGTCGAGATCAGCGCGGCCATGTATTCGGCGGGGTAGTTGGCGCGCAGCCAGGCCGTGCGGTAGGAGATCAGGGCGTAACAGGCCGCGTGCGAGCGGTTGAAGGAGTAGTCGGCCGCGGCCTCCATCAGCGACCAGAGGTCCTTGGCGACGCGCCGGTCGGTGTTGGACGCGGCCATTCCCTCGAGGAACTTCTCCTTCATCGTCGCCATCAGATCCCGCTTCTTCTTGCCGACCGCCTTGCGGAGGTCGTCCGCCTCGGCTGGGCTGAAGCCCGCCATCTGCTTCGCGATCTCCATCAGCTGCTCCTGGTAGATCACGCAGCCGTAGGTGGTCTCCGTGATCGGCCGCAGCCGCGGGTCGGCGTAGCGGATCGAGCTCGGGTCACGCTTGCCCTTGGCGTAATCGGGGATGAAGCGCATCGCGCCGGGGCGATAGAGCGCCCCGATCGCGACGAGGTCCTGGAACTCGGTCGGACGGATCGTCTTGAGCGCGTCCTGCATCCCGTCGGACTCGAACTGGAAGACGCCGATCGAGTCTCCCTTCGCGAGCATGGCGTAGGTCTTCGGGTCGTCGAGCGGGATGCTCTCGATGTCCACCTTCTCGCCGCGCGAGCGCTCGATGATCGTGGTGGCGTCCTCGATCACGTCGAGGTTGCGCAGGCCGAGGAAGTCCATCTTCAGCAGGCCCATCTCCTCGATCGGGCCCATCGAGTACTGGGTGACGGTCTTGTAGGCGCGCTCCGCCTTCCCGTTGCCGTTCCCGTTGCCGGCCGAGGCGCCGCGGTCCTCGGCGAGCTGCAGGGGAACGATCTCCTGGAGGGGCCGGTCCGCGATCACCACCGCCGCGGCATGGATCGAGTGGTTGCGGACGATGCCCTCGAGGCCCTGCGCCGTATCGAGGATCTTCTGTGCGTCGGGGTCGGAGTCGTAGGTGCGCTTCAGCTCCTCCCCCGGCTTCAGGCACTCGTCGAAGCTCGGGCTGCGGCCCATGATCGGCTCGGGGATCTGCTTGGCTAGCCGGTCGCCGGTGCCGTAGTCGTAGCCGAGCACCCGGGCGGCATCCCGGGTCGCCGCCCGGGGGGCCATCTTGCCGAAGGTGATGATCTGGGCGACGCACTCGCGCCCGTACTTGTCCGCCACGTAGCGGATGACCTGCTCGCGCCCGCGGACCGAGAAGTCGATGTCGATGTCCGGCATGGACTTGCGGCCCGGGTTGAGGAAGCGCTCGAAGAGGAGGCCGTTCGCGAGCGGGTCGAGGTCGGTGATCTCGAGGGCGATAGGCGACGATCGAGCCGGCGGCCGAGCCGCGGCCCGGGCCGACCGCGATCCCGTTCCCCTTCGCGTACTTGACGAAGTCCCAGACGATCAGGAAGTAGGACTCGAAGCCCATCTCGGAGATCACGCCGAGCTCGAAGTCGAAGCGCTCCATGGCGTCGGCGGGGATCGGGTCGCCGTAGCGCTCGCGAAGGCCCTCCAGTGGCGAGCTCGCGGAGCATCTCCCCCGGCTCGACGCCCTCGGGCGTCGGGAATCGCGGCAGGAGCAGCTGGCCGAGCTGCATCTCCACCTCGCAGCGCTCGGCGATCTCGGTGGTGCTGGCGACGGCCTCCGGCATGTCGGAGAACGACTCCGACATCTCATCCGAGCTCTTCAAATAGAACTCGTTGGTGTCGAAGCGGAGCTTGGGCTGCTCGATCGTCGACTTGGTCTGCACGCAGAGCAGCGCCGCATGGCTGTCGTAGTCCTCGCGGCGGAGATAGTGGACGTCGGCGGTGGCGACCAGCGGGCCGGCCCAGCTCCTTGGCGACCCGGACGATCCCCTCGTTCGCCTTGTCCTGCTCGGGGACGCCGTTGCGCTGGACCTCGAAGTAGACCTGCTCGGGACCGAAGGCGCCGATCAGGTCGTCGATGTGCGCCCTGGCGTCGTCCGGGCGGTCCTCGACCAGGCGGCGGCAGAAGCGCGACTGCAGGCAGCCGGTCAGCGCGATCACTCCCTCCGAGTGGGCCGAGAGCAGCTCCATGTCGACGTTCGCCTTGCCGCGGGAGAAGCCCTCGAGGAAGCCGGCGGAGCTCAGCTTGACCAGGTTGCGAAAGCCCTCGTCGCTCGAGGCGAGCAGGGTGAGGTGGTTGCGCTCGTAGCGCGTCGCCTGAGGCGTCGCGTTGCGATCGTCGACGAGGTAGGCCTCCAGGCCGATGATCGGCTTGATCCCCGCCGCCTTGCACGCCTTGTAGTGCTCGACCGACCCGTTCATCACGCCGTGGTCGGTGAGGCCCGAGGGCCGGCATGTCGAGCTCGGCCGCGCGCGCGGCGAGCTTGTCGATCTTGCAGGCCCCGTCGAGCAGCGAGTACTCGCTGTGGACGTGGAGGTGGACCGTTCCGGCGCTCACCCGTCGATCATGCCAACCAGATCGGAGCGAACCGATAGGCACAGAGTGGGCACAAATTTGTGACTTCCCACTTTGCGGGTAGGTTCCCGGAGGTGATCTGGCTGTTGAGGCACGGTGACGCGGAGGACGGAGCCGGCAAGCCCGACGCCGAGCGCGACCTGACGAAGAAGGGCGAGCAACAGTCGGTAGCGGCGGGACAGGCATTGAAGAAGCTCGGTGTCCAGCTTGACGCCTGCCTGACCAGCCCGAAGGTCCGGGCCAAGCGCACCGCCGAGCTGGCCTGTGGCCCCCTTGATTGCCCGGTTCAGGAGGACGACCGGCTCGAAGGCGGGGATTTCGACCCGCTCGAGCTGGCAGCGGGTCGCGGCGAGGTGATGCTGGTCGGCCACGAGCCCGACTTCTCGAGCGCGGTCGCCCTCGTCACCGGCTCGCGGGTGAAGATGAAGAAGGGCGGCATCGCCGCAATCGACGACCACCTCCTCCACGCGCTGCTACGCCCGAAGGACCTGAAGGCGATCGCGAACTAGGCCAGGCCCTGCGCCTCGTACTCGCGCAGGAAGCCCTCGAAGAGGCGGCGGTGGCCCTGTTCGTCGTGGAGGATGTCGATGACCATGTCGTTGGTGACCGGGTCCACGCCGTCGGTCGCCTCGACGATCTTCGTGTAGTGCTCGATCGCGCCGGTCTCCGCCTCGATCACGCCGCGGATCACGTGGACGATGTCGACCTGATCGTCTGGCGGCTGCAGGTAGCACTGCTCGGCTGAGAAGCCCTCGGAGCCGGGGACGACGCCGTAGAGCTCCTTGATCCGCTCCGCGAAGAGCTTGGCGTGGCCGAGCTCCTCGGTGATGTCCTGCTCGAGCGACTCCTTGATCTCCTGGGCGCGGACGCCGTCCGGATTGACCGAGTTGGCCAGGTAGCTCATCACCGTCTCGATCTCCATCCAGTAGGCCTTCTGGAGCATCTCGATGATCTCGTCGCGCTTGCCGCGCTGGTCTTCGCCGAGGATCCCCTCGGCGGCACGCGTGGTGTCCGTCGTCGCCATCACGCCGACGCTTACCCGGCACGATCCGGCGCTAATCCACCGATGAGTTGCATGCCGGCGAGGGGTCTTAGTGCTCGAGACCTTTCGAACAGGAGGAGCCAGATGACAGTCGCAGAGATGACCACTTCAGCCGATGGGACCGAGATCGCCTTCGACCGCATTGGGAGCGGCCCCGCACTGATCCTGGTCGGCGGCGCCTGGAACGACCGGAAGTCGGCCAGGGAGCTCGCCGAAGCACTGGCGGGCAACTTCACGGTCTACTGCTATGACCGCCGCGGCCGCGGCGACAGCGGGTTCACCGAGCCCTACGCGGTCGAGCGGGAGATCGAGGATCTCCAAGCCGTGATCGAGAGCGCCGGCGGGACCGCGCACCTCTTCGGGCACTCGTCGGGCGGGGCCTTGGCCCTGGAGACGACGGCTCGGACCGTTTCGGTGAGCAAGATCGCCGTATACGAGCCGCCCTACATCGTCGACGACAGCCGGCCACCGCTGCCCACCGACTACGTCGAGCATCTCGAGGAGCTCGTCGCCGCCGAAGAGGGCCGCGAGGTCGTCCGCTACTTCATGACCATCTCGGTCGGCATGCCGCCAGAGATGGTGGATCAGATGGTGAATTCGCCGATGGTGGATGCGATGGTGCCCCTGGCCCACACCGTCTCCTACGACGGACGGGTGATGCTCCGCCAGAGCATGGACGGGAGGCCCCTCTCGAACGACTGGACCGATTCGATCACGGTGCCGGCGCTCGTGATGGACGGCGGCAACAGCCCGGCGTGGCTGCATGGTGCGGCGCGCGCCGTGGTCGGCTTGCTGCCGGACGTCCAGTACCGGACCCTCGAGGGATGCGACCACGCGGCGCCGCCCGAGGCGATCGCACCAGTTCTCGAGGAATTTCTCTAAGCGGCCGCCACAACCACCGCGGCCGGATCTTAGGCGCAGGACCAGGCGCTCGGCCCGGAGTCGCGCCAGATCTCAGCTGCGATCCGATCCTGCTCGGCCTTGGGCGCGTCCTGCGGCGCGCCCTGGCCGCCGTAGGCCGCCCAGGTCGACGGCAGGATCTGGTACGCGCCCCCGGCCCCGCTCGACGAGTTGACCGCGTGGTAGTTGCCGCCGGACTCGCACATGACGATGTAGGTGGGGATGGAGTACGGGCCGCCGAGGTAGGCAGGGGCTCCGGCCCCGGTGCCGACTGCCGCCCGCTGCTCGGCAATCTGCTGTTCGAGGTCGGAAACCTGGCTCTGGGCGTCTGAGAGGGAGGCCTGGGTCCCGGAGCGGGCCTGCGCCACCGCGGCGGCGCTCTGGTTGGCCGCCTGCTCGCTGGCGAGGAAGCTTGACTTCGCGGCGCTCAGCTGCTGGGCCTCGGCATCTGACTGCTGTTTCAGGTCGGCGACCTGGTGGGTGTGCTGCGCCATCTGATCGCGGAGCGAGGCGACCTTGTTTGCGACCCGCCTGTCCGCGTCGTGCAAGGCGTTGAGGTAGTCGGTGCGGGTGGAGAGATCGTCGAAGCCGGTGGAGTTGAGCAGCACCGTGACGTAGTCCGGGGCGTCGCTCTCGTAGATCGAGACCAGGCGCTCGTCGAGCTGCTTGACGGCGGCCGCGTACTGCCCGCGCAGCTGATCGAGCCGGCGCTCAGCCGCGTCGAGCTGTTTGGCCAGCTGACCGGAGCGGGCCTCGGCCGTCTGGACCTGCGCGTTCAGCACCATCGCGCGGGCGCCGGCCTGGTGGGCCTGCTCCGTGAGCGACGAGATCTGAGCCGTCTGTGAGCTGACCTTGTCGGAGAGCTGGCCCGCGTCGGAGCGCGCCGCATTGATCTGGTCCTTCAGCGAGGGATCCTTGGCGCCCGCGAAGGTGATGCCGAGCGCCGCAGTCGCAGCCACGGCGATGCCTGCACCGAGCAACATGCGGCGTCGCCTGAAAGCCCGACGGGGCCGGACGCGTGCACTGCGGACGTATGTGGTCGCTGCTGCCATCTCCTTCGGTGCCTGCGGGGTTAGCTGACGGGCTCACGCGGAAAGGAGTCGCGTTACGCCGGAGCAGTTGCCGGCGATTCGCCCCAACGACACTGGGTTCCCCGCTCTCTCTGACTCGAGAGATTCGGCTCTATCGAGCCAGGAACGGTACCGAACGCTCCCACAGGCGCGCCGCGCCTGTCGCGCCCCGATCCGGGGTGCCGCTGCCTGCAAGGAATCGTGCAGCCCAGGCGTGGATCAGGCGGCGAGGAGCAGGCCCCGCTCGTCCCGGTAGGCGCGGCAGACCTCGCGCAGGATGCCCAGCATCTGCTCGGCGGCGGGCGAGCGCGAGCTCTCGCGCGTCACGGCCCACACCCTGCGAATGGGCTTCTGTCCTCTCACGGCTCGCAGCTCGATCCCGGGATGGCCCCCGGCGAGCTCCGGCAGGATGGTGACGCCGAGGCCCGAGGCGACGAAGCCCTTGATCACCTCGTAGTCCTCGCTGCGGAAGCTGATCTTCGGTTCGAAACCCGCGTCGCGGCAGAGCTCGAGCACCTGATCGCGGCAGGAGCTCGGCAACGCCCCGCAGAGCCAGTCCTCGTCGGCCAGGTCCGAGATCCGCACCGACTTCGCCGCTGCCAGCGGATGGCCCGGCGGCAGCGCCACGCGCATCGGCTCCTCGTAGATCAGCTCCGCCTCGACATCGCGGGCGAAGTCGAGGGGGAAGTCCGGATAGTCGAAGACGACGGCCAGGTCGAAGTCGCCCCGCTTCAACCCGGGGAACGAATCCTCGGGCTCATCCTCCGAGAACTGCAGCTCGACCTTCGGGAAGCGCTGGCGGAACAACGACAGCGCACGAGTCATCAGGGTGGCGCTGGCGGTCGGGAAGCTCGCCAGCCGCAGGCGACCGCCCTCGAGCCCGGCGATCTGCGCGAGCTCGCGCTCCGCCTCCTCGAGCCGGCACATCACTGCATCCCCGTGCGACATCAGCGCCTCACCGGCGGCGTTCAGCTTGGGCCCCTCGCTGGTGCGCTCGAGCAGCGGGGTGCCGACCTCCCGTTCGAGCACGGCGATCTGCTGGCTGACCGCGGACTGCGAGAGGTGGAGCGACTCGGCGGCCGCGGAGAACGAGCCGCGGGTCACCACCTCCTGGAGCACCCTCAGTCTCCGCACATCGAGCATAAGACAAACTTATCAGTCCGAGAAGCAATCCATGTTGCGCTGATACCTCACGGAGAGGAGCATCCGTCTCGTTCTACCGATGAGCAACCAAACGAGAGGAGCTGAGATGGAGGCGCATGCGGGCACGATCAGGATTCCCACCGGCACCACGACGAAGCCGCGGCGGCTTCACCTGCTCCGCGAGCGCGTGCGGGCGCGCCGCCGCGAGCGTGTGATTCGCAACCAGGCAGCCGGCGCCAGCCGCACTCTGCCGGGCTCGATCCCTGGGTCGGAGCACACCCACCTGCTCCCCCCGAAGGCTTACTGAATCAGGCGGCTTCCTCCTCGCCGCCGTTGCGACTGGCGAGGTACGCACCGACGCCGAGCGCTGTGAGGACCAGTCCGGCGCCGGCGGCGATCCGGATCTCCCGCCCGTAGGCCCTCCAGAGGAAGCCGACGACGGCTCGGCCGATGAACTGGTAGATCATTCGTTCTCCTCTCTGATCCGGTGGGCAAGGCGGCTCTGCATCGTGAAGAGCTCGATGAATCCTGGGCTTGCGTGCTGGGAGAAGTCTCCCCCGGATTCGCCGAAAGATGCGAGCGACTGGTCATACAGCGCGTATGGCGAGCTGCGCCGGATCGGGGTCACGGAGCCACGGTAGAGCTTCAGCGCGACCTCGCCGGTGACGAACTCGTTGACCGAGTCCATGTAGGCGTCGAGGTCGGTGCGCAGGGGCTCGAACCAAAGGCCCGCGTAGCAGAGGTAGGCCCACTGGCTCTCGAGCGCCCCCTTGAAGTTGTTCTGGTGGATCGTGCTGACGAGCTTCTCCAGCTCCCGGTGGGCGGCGAGGACGATCGCGGCCGCCGGCACCTCGTAGAGGTCACGGACCTTGAGCCCGACCACGCGGTCCTCGATGTGGTCGACGATCCCCACCCCGTGCCGCTGCCCGATCTCGGCCGCCCGCTCGAGCAGCTCGACGAGGCCGAGCTGCTCACCGTCGAGTGAGACGGGCCGGCCGCGCTCGAAGCCGATCGAGACCTCCTGTGGCTCGTCCGGCGCCTCCTCGGGGCGGGTGACGAGCTGGAAGACGTCGTCCGGAGGCGCCTCGTCCAGGTCCTCGATCGCCCGTCCCTCGGAGGAGCGGCCCCAGAGGTTGTCGTCGATCGAGTAGGGCGAGACCTCGGTCCCGCCCTTCACGGGGATGCCGTGCTCGCGGGCGTATGCGATCTCCTCGTCGCGGCCCATCTGCCACTCGCGCACCGGCGCGATGATCCGGAGGTCGGGGTCGAGGGTGGCGATGGCGCCCTCGATCCGGACCTGGTCGTTCCCCTTCCCCGTGCAGCCATGGGCGACGGTGTCGCAGCCGTGCTCCCTGGCGGCCTCCACCGCCAGCTTGCCGATCAGCGGCCGGCCAAGCGCGGTGAACAGCGGATAGCCGCCTCCGTACAGGGCGTTCGCCTTGATCGAAGGGAGGACGTAGTCGTGGGCGAACTCCTCGCGGGCGTCGACCAGGACGGTCTCGACGGCGCCGAGCTGCTCCGCCTTGCCGGTGACGACGTCCCAGTCCTCGCCGGGCTGGCCGAGGTTGACGGTGAGGGTGACGATCTCGGCCCCGTATCGCTCCTGGATCCACTTCAGCATCACGCTCGTGTCCAGGCCACCCGAATAGAGCAGCAGAACGCGGGCGACCTGCGCCGGGTCGGCTTGGTAGGACGCAATGCGCGGAGCTTCTGCAGCCATGGAGCCGGGAAGTGTGGCGTTTTTGTTTAGGCGGCGCTGCGAGAATCCCGGCAATGCGGCGGGCCACGCGGATCCTCTCGATCATGCTGATCACCGCGGGGCTCACCGTCCTCGTCGACGCGGGCCTGACCTATTTCTGGCAGGAGCCGCTCTCCGCCGCCTACGGGGCCATCAAGCAGGGCCAGGCCGCGGACCAGCTCAACGACCTCGAGTCCCAATATCCGACGCAGGCCGACCTCGCGGCCATCTCCGGGCTCCACGGCAACGCCGCCAAGGCCCGCGTCCTCGCCGACCGCTTCAAGCCCCACCTGGTCGAGGGCCACGCCATCGGGCGCATCAAGATCGACCGGATCGGCCTCAACATCGTCGTGGTGCAGGGCACCGACACGGCCTCGCTCGAGAAGGGGCCCGGCCACTACAAGAACACGCCGATCCCCGGGCAGCCCGGAACCGTCGCGATCGCCGGGCACCGCACCACCTACCTGGCCCCGTTCCGGCACATAGACGAGATCCGGGACGGCGATCCGATTCGGGTGGAAATGCCTTACGCCGCCTTCACCTACACCGTCCTGAGACACGAGGTGGTCGACCCCAGCGACGTCGGGATCCTCAAGCCGGTCGGCTTCGACCAGCTCGTGCTGACCGCATGCCACCCGCCCTACAGCGCCGCCCACCGCTACGCGATCTTCGCCAAGCTCACCCGGATCGACACCTTCGACATCACCGGCGAAGGGCGCTGGACCGCGCCGTAGATTTACTCGTTCGGGCTCTTCGTCACGGTCAGATCGCCGGGCCAGACCTCGTCGGTCCAGTGCTGCTCGACCTTCGGGGCGGCGAAGAACCCGATCACGCGCAGGTCCTCGTCGCCTGTGTTGTGGAGGTCGTGCATCGTGCCCTCGGTGAGCACGATCACGTCGCCGGTCTTCACCGGCTTGGCTCCGTCGTCGAGGAGCAGCTCTCCGCTGCCGCCGATGAAGAGCTGTGTCTCCTCGGCCGTGTCGGTGTGGCGCCCCAGCCGCTTGCCCGGTGGGACGGCGAAGTAGATGACGCAGGATGCGTTGGCGCCGTTGCCGCCGTAGGCGAAGTAGCCGCCCTTCCATTCGGCGTCATCGGAGCTGGTCGAGGCGATGTCGGAGACCTCGAGGTCGTCGACGTTGATCGGTGCGTCCATGTTCCCCCTCCTTGCTGGGTCAGAGCCCGCCGGAGCCGCCGGTGGTCGTGGTGCTGCCGGGGACCGGGGTGCCACCGCTCTGGTTGGTGGTGGTGGTCGAGATCGTGGCCTGCGTCGTGGTCTGGCTCGTGGTCGAGCGCGCGGGCGTCGAGACGGACTCGATCGACTGGGTCGTCGTCGAGTTGTTGTTGTCATTGCCGGCGATGATGATCAGGCCGACGACCAGCCCGATCACGAGCGCAGCGAGGATCCCGATGGTCCAGCGGGCTCGGGTGTTCACGTCGGCGATCCTAACTTAGGGTCCGGCCGAGAATCTCGAGCGCCTCGTCGACCTCGGCCTCGCCGATCACGAGCGGCGGGAGAAAGCGGAGCGTGTCGTCGCCGATCGGATTGACGATCAGCCCCTCGTCCAGCGCTCGCGAGGCGGCGTCCTTGGCCTCGACGCCCTCCAGCCGGGCGCCGAGCATCAGGCCGCGGCCGCGCACCTCGCCCACCGCGTCGATCGCCTCCAGGCCGGCGGAGAGCCTGCCGCCCAGGTCCCGGACCCGACGGAGCAGCGCCGGGTCGTCGATCACCCCGAAGGCCGCGAGCGAGGCGGCGGCGATCAGTGGGCCTCCCGCGAAGGTCGAACCGTGGTCCCCCCGCTCCAGGACGTCCGCGGTCGCGGAGCTGGTCACGCAGGCGCCGACGGGCAGTCCCCCGCCGAGGGCCTTCGCCGTGGTCATCACGTCGGGCCTCGCCGGAAGCTGCTCGTACGCCCACAACGAGCCCGTCCTCCCCATCCCGGTCTGGATCTCGTCGAAGACGAGCAGCGCGCCGGCGGCATCGCAGGCCTCACGGGCCGCCGCGATCACCTCGTCACCGATCACGTGCACGCCGGTCTCCCCCTGGATCGGCTCCAGCAGGATCGCGGCGGTGCGCTCTCCGACGGCGGCGGCGAGCGCGTCGGCGTCGTCGCGGGGCACCGCCCGGAACCCGGGCAGGTAGGGCGCGAAGCTCTCGTTCGCCGAAAGACCCGGTGTCGCGGAGAGGGAGGCCATCGTGCGGCCGTGGAAGGCCCCCTCGAGGACGACGATCTCGGGGTCGTCGATCCCGCGACGGTGCGCGTGCTTGCGGACCAGCTTGATCGCGCACTCGTTGGCCTCGGTGCCCGAGTTACAGAGGAACGCCTTGCCCCCGAGGCTCGATTGACAGAGTCGCTCGGCGAGCCGCACGCCACCTTCGGTCAGGTAGAGGTTGGAGGTGTGGGTGAGCGTCCCGACCTGCTCGCGCACCGCCTCGACCACCGCGGGGTGGCAGTGCCCGACCGAGCAGACCGAGATCCCGGCCAGGAAGTCGAGGTACTCCTTGCCCTCCGAGTCGGTGAGCCGCGCCCCCTCCCCGCGCACGAACTCGACCGGCGCGCGCGGATAGGTCTGCATCACCCAGCTGGATTCGAGCTCCTGGAGCTCGGCGAGCTTCATCCGATCCTCCTCACGCCGTGATCTTGGTGCCGATGCCGGCGTCGGTGAACAGCTCGAGCAGCAGCGTGTGCGGTCGCCGGCCGTCGACGATGTGCGCCGCCTCCACCCCGCCCGCGATCGCGTCGACACAGGCGGTCAGCTTCGGGCGCATTCCTCCTTCGACGCCGTCGAGCGCCGCCCGGACCTCGTCCGCTGTGGCCTGGGAGATGCGGGACTCGGCATCGTCCGGGTCCCGAAGCCAGCCATCGACGTCGGTCAGGAAGATCGCCTTGTGCGCCGGCATCGCGGCAGCCACCTTGCCGGCGGCCTCATCGGCGTTGACGTTGTAGGAGGCGCCATCTCGATCCGTGCCCACCGACGCGATCACGGGAATGTAGTCCTCGGCGATGTGCTCGATCACGTCGACGTTCACGTTGGTGATCTCACCGACGAAGCCGACGTCCGCGGACTGCCCGACTGGCTTCACCTCGAAGAGCGAGCCGTCCTCGCCGCCCAGCCCGACCGCAGGCTGGCCGTGGCGGTTGAGCCGGGTGAGGATGTCCGAGTTGATCTTGCCGAGCAGGACCATCTTCGCCACCTCAACCGTCTCGGCGTCGGAGACGCGCAGTCCCTCGACGAACTTCACCTCCATTCCCATGCGCTCCATGTAGTGGGTGATCTCCGGTCCGCCGCCGTGGACGATGATCGGGTTCATTCCCACGTACTTGAGGAGGACGACGTCTCGCGCGAAGGCCTCGCGCAGCTCCTCGTCGCGCATCGCCGCGCCGCCGTACTTGATCACGATCGTCCGCCCGTGGAACTCCCTGATGTAGGGCAGGGCCTCGAGAAGGGTTTCGACGGAGGAGGTCATGTCGTGTACTCGGCGTTGATCCGGATGTAATCGTGGGTGAGGTCGCTGAAGTAGACGTGGGCGCCCGCCTTGCCACGGCCGAGGTTGATCGAGAGCTCCGCCTCCGGAAGATCGGCGGCCAGCTCCGCGGCCTGGATGCGGTCGGGGCCGAGCTCGTCCAGCTCTTCGCCGGCCAGCGCCATGCCGGCGGCCTGGGCGATCCGGCCCCAGTTCGAGTCGCGCCCGAAGAGGGCCGTCTTGACGAGCGGGGAGTTGGCGATCGCTCTGGCGACGCGCTCGGCCTCGACACCGCTCTTGGCGCCGGCGACCTCGACGCGGCCGACCCGCGTCGCCCCCTCGCCGTCGGCGACGATCTCCAGCGCGAGCTGCAGCAACACGGCCTCGAGCAGTCCCTTCGGCAGTACCGCGCCGGATGTCCCCGTCGCCTGCAGCATCACCGTGTCGTTGGTGCTCATCTGGCCGTCGACGGTGATCCGCTCCATCGAGTCGGCCAGAGCGGCGCGCAGGACCTTGTCCGGGTCCTCGACGACCGCATCGGTCTGGACGAAGCAGAGCATGGTCGCGAAGCCCGGCTCGATCATCCCGGCGCCCTTCGCCTGGGCCGAGACCGTCACGTCGCCCGCGCGAATGGCGCAGCGCTTCGGGCCGCTGTCGGTGGTCATGATCGCCTCGGCGAACTCCCCCCCACCCGTCGCCGACAATCCCTGGACCGCTTCGAGGACGCCAGAGGTGACGGCCTCGATGTCCAGCGCTACGCCGATCGTGCCGGTCTCGGCGATCGCCACTGTGCGCGGCTCGACTCCGAGGGCCTCGGCCGCGGCGTCGCGCATGGCGAGGGCATCCCGGTACCCCTGCTCCCCGGTGGCGGCGTTCGCGTTCCCGGAGTTGACGGCGACGGCGCGAAGCGCATCGACCTCGCACTCCTGCCGGCAGACGCGGACCGGCGCCGCGGCGGCGGCGTTGCGGGTCAGCGCCAGGGCGGAACGCACCTGATCCGCGTCGCATGCCAGCACCCCGACGTCGGTCGCCCCGCCACCCTTCAGCCCACAGGCGACGCCGGCGGCCCGGAAGCCGGGAGCCAGCGTCGCGGCCTCGAGCTGCTCGAACTCCGGGGGTGGCGTCACCCACCGCGAGCGGAAGAAGGTCTGGGTCGCCGACCCCATCAGGAGATGCCCTCCCCCTCCGGCAGCCCGAGCATCAGGTTGAGGTTCTGGATTGCCTGCGAGGCGGCGCCCTTCCAGAGGTTGTCGATCGAGGCGAACGCCATCGCCCGGCCCGAGGCCTCGTTCAGGGCCAGGTGGATCCGGCAGAGGTTGGTCTCGCGGACGCCGCTGACGCCCGGAGGCTCGGAGGTGACCTCGACGAACGGCTCGTCCCCGTAGCGCTCTTCGTACAGCGACAGCATGCGAGCGGCGTCGACCGGCTCCGAGGTGCGCACGTAGCAGCTCACCAGCTCGCCCTGGTCGTAGGGCATCAGGTGCGGGACGAAGGTCAGCGCCGCTTGCCCGGGGATCGCGCCGTTCCCCCCCGCCAACTCGCTCAGCTCCTGGGCGATCTCGGGCGTGTGGCGGTGGCCGGTGACCTTGTAGGGCAAGGTGTCGTCGGTCTCCTTGACGACCGCCATCTCCTCCTCCGCGGCGCGGCCGGCCCCGGAGACCCCGGACTTGGCGTCGATCACAACGTCCTCGATCAGGCCCTCGGCGGCAAGCGGGGCCAGGGCCAGGATGCTGGCCGTCGGGTAGCAGCCGGGGTTGGCGACCAGGTCGGCGCCCTCGATCGCCTCGCGATGGAGCTCGGTGAGCCCGTAGACGGCCTCGCCGAGCAGCTGGGGGGCGCCGTGCTCCCCGTACCACCGTGCGTAGGTGTCGAGGTCATGCAACCGGAAGTCGGCGGAGAGGTCCACCACCTTGGTCCCCTGCTCCCGCAGCGCGGAGACGACGGGCGCTGCGGCGCCATGCGGGTAGGCGACGATCGCGGCGTCCACGTCGGACCCGTCCTCGGCCGCGGGCTCCTCCAGGACGAGGTCGACGCCGTAGCGCGGATAGAGCTCGTTGAGCCGCTTGCCGGCGTCGGTACGAGCCGTGACTCGCGCCAGCTCGAGGCTGGGATGTCTCCTGATCAGCTCGGCCGCAAGCGCCCCGGCATACCCGGAGGCCCCGGCCACCAACACGCTATTCACGGAGCGACCCCCCGATCTTCTCGACGGCGGCCTCGATCTTGCGCCTGAGCTCGGCGACCTCCTCGTCGGTGAGAGTCCGATCGGCGGCCCTGAAGGTGAGGCGCAGCGCCAGGCTCTTCCGGCCCTTCCCGAGCTGCTCGCCTCGGTAGAGGTCGAAGATCTCGGCCGAGCGCAGCAGCTCACCGCCGCCCTCTAGCACCACGGAGCGCACCTCGGCGGCCGGGACGGCGTCGTCGACGACCATCGCCACGTCCTGGTGGACGGCCGGGTAGGAGATCACGTCCTCGTAGCTCTCTTCGCTGAGGGGCGACGCAGAGACCAGCGGCGCCAGATCGACCTCGAAGCCCGCGGCGCTCTCCAGGTCCCATTGCCGGCAGACCAGCGGGTGGATCTCGCCGATCCAGCCGACGTCCTCGACCCCGACCAGCACGCTGCCACTGCGGCCGGGGTGCAGGAAAGGCACCTCTCCGGGCACGACCTCGATCGCGACGCCGAGCTGGGCGGCGAGCGCCTCGACCGCTCCCTTCAGCGAGTAGAAGTCGGCCAGGACGGGATCGCCGCGCCAGCCGCCCGGGCGCAGCTCCCCCGTCGCGAGCGCCGCGATCCGCCACGGCTCGAACGCCGGGGCCGGCCGCTCGCCGACGAACTTCCCAGCGAGGACCCCGTCGTGAGGCGAGCTGCCCTCACGCAGGTAGGCGCGCCCGGACTCGAACAGCGCGACCCGCTCCGCGCCATGGGCGCGGTTGTAGGTGGCTGCGTCCAGGAGCGACCCGACCAGCGCCGTGCGCTCCGCGGAATGCTCGGCGGAGAGCGGGTTGGAGACCCGAATCGGCTCGGCCCTGGAATCCCCGTCGGGGATCCGGAGGCGCACCGGCATGCCGGGGTCGGTGAGGCTCAGGTTGACGACCGCGTCGAAGCCGAGGTCGCGGAGCGTGTCCTCGGCTCGGCGGCGCAGCCGCTGATCCCGGTCCAGCCGGCCGGCCTGGCCGCTCGTCGACGGCAACGTGGAGGGCAGATTCTTGGCGTAGCCGTGGATGCGGCCGACCTCCTCGATCAGGTCAACCTCCCGCGTGACGTCGTAGTGGCGGTGGAGCGGGACCGTGACCTTCAGCGTCTTCCCCCTGCCGGAGACGCCGAAGTCGAGCCGCTTCAGATACTCGGAGCAGAGCTTGGGCTCGATGGGCATCCCCAGAAGGCCCTCCGCGCGCTCGGTCCGCAGCGTCAGCTCACGGGGCTCCGGGATCTCGGCCGCCTCGTCGATCGTCCCGGGGACGAGCTTCGCTCCGCAGAGCTCGACCATCAGAACCGACGCGATCCGCTGCGCCCGCAGTGCCAGCTCCGGGTGCAGCTGCTTCTCGAAGCGGTTGGAGGCGTCGGTCCGCAGCCCGAGCTTCCGTGAGGTCCGCAGGATGTTCACCCCGTTCCAGTTCGCGACCTCGAGCAGCACCCTGGTGGTCGTCTCCGAGACCTCGGAGGCCTCGCCGCCCATGATCCCCGCGATCCCCGAGGGTCCGTTGCGGTCGCAGACCAGGACCGCGTCCTCGTCGAAGGTACGCTCGACGCCGTCGAGCGTGGTCATCTTCTCGCCCTTCCTGGCGGCGCGGACGATGAGAGCGCCGTCGGGCACCTTGTCGAGGTCGAAGGCATGCAGCGGCTGAGCCGTCATCAACATCACGTAGTTGGTGATGTCGACGACGTTGTTGATCGGCCGCATTCCCGCACCGATCAGGCGAGCCTTGAGCCAGAGCGGAGACGGGCCGATCTCGACGTCGGTGAAGACGCGCGCACTGAACCTGGGGCAGAGCTCCGGCACCTCGACCTTCACCGAGGCGTAGTCCGAGACGTCGCCCTCGCCGGTGGCCTCCGCGTCCTGATCCCAGGGCGCCGCCGCGAGCTTGGAGCCGGTGATCGCGTGGACCTCGCGCGCCACCCCGTACTGGCCGAAGCAGTCGACGCGGTTGGAGGTCGGCTCCAGCTCGATGACCGGGTCCGAGACCGGGATCACCTCGCCCAGCGGGGTCCCCGCCGCCAGCCCGTCGTCTTCCATGACGACGATGCCCGCGGCGTCGTCGCCGAGCTCGAGCTCGGCCTCCGAGAGGATCATCCCGTTGGACTCGACCCCGCGCAGCTTGGCCTTGCCCAGCTTGGTCCCGTCAGGCATCACCGCGCCGGGGAGCGCCACCGGGACCGTCTGGCCGGCGGCGACGTTGGGGGCGCCGCACACGATCGTCCTGCCTCCATCGCCCGCGTCGACCTCGCAGACGCTGAGCCGGTCGGCGTCGGGATGCCTCTCGACCGAGAGCACCTTGCCCACCACGAAGCCGTCCGCCTCGGGGGCGCCGGCGTGCGTGATCCGCTCGACCTCGATGCTGTGCATCGCCAGCTCGTCCGCCAGCTCCTCGACGGAGAGCTTGGGATCGCAGTACTCGCGCAGCCAGGAGCTCGGCGCCCTCATCGGAACTGCTCCAGGACACGGATGTCGTTCTCGAAGAACTTGCGGAGGTCGGGCACCCCGTACTTGAGCATCGCGATCCGCTCGATCCCCATGCCGAAGGCGAAGCCCTGGACCTCCTCGGGGTCGTAGCCGCTCTCGCGCACGAAGCCGAAGACGTTCGGGTCGACCATCCCCGCGCCGAGGATCTCGATCCAGCCGATCCCCTTGCAGAGCGGGTCGCGCGACCCATCCGGCAGCTGCCCGGAGCCGCCGCAGCGGAAGCAGGAGACGTCGACCTCGACGCTCGGCTCGGTGAAGGGGAAGAACCCGGGCCGGAAGCGAGTCTCGCGCTCGGGGCCGAAGATCGCGCGGGCGAACTCGTCCAGCGTCCCCTTCAGGTCGGCGAGGGTGATGTCCGGGCCCACCGCGAGGCCCTCGACCTGGTGGAAGATCGGGCTGTGGGTGGCGTCGAACGGGTCCGAGCGGTAGCAGCGCCCCGGGACCACGATGAACAGGGGAGGCGCCTGCGACTCCATCGCGCGCACCTGCATCGGCGAGGTGTGAGTGCGCAGCACGACGTCCTCGGGGCCGGGCGGCAGCTCATCGCCGTTTGAGGGAATCCGGAGGTCTGACCGCAGGGTCCTCGGGTCGACGTAGAAGGTGTCCTGCGCCATCCGGGCCGGGTGGCCGGGCGGATGATTGAGCGCGGTGAAGTTGTAGTAGTCGAGCTCGACCTCGGGCCCCTCCATCACCCGGTAGCCGAGGCCGACGAAGATGTCCTCGATCTCGCGCTGGGTCCGCAGCAGCGGGTTCTGCGCGCCGACCGGCACCGGCGGCGAGCCGGGGAGCGTGACGTCGATGGCGTCCTCGGCCAGGCGGGTGCCCAGTTCGCTGGCGTCGAGCTCGGCGCTCCTCGACTCGAGCAGCGACTCAAGCCCCCGCCGCGCCTCGTTGCCCGACTTGCCGACCGGCCCGCGCTCGTCCGCCGGCAGGTCGGCGATCCCCCGCAGGATCTGGGTGAGCTCCGCCTTGCGGCCCAGGTAGCGGACCCGGAGCTCCTCGAGCTCAGCGGTCGTCGAGGCAGCGCCGATCGCGTCAGCTGCCTCCTTCCGGATCTCGTCTATCCGCTCAGTCGCCATCGCCGTCTCCAGCGGACGCTATCCGGTGCAGGGCAATCGCCGCCGCCGCCGCGACGTTCAGCGATTCGGCCTCCCGGCGGAGAGGGATCGTCACCCGGAGGTCGCACCGGTCCAGGACGTCTGCGGGCAGTCCCTCGCGCTCCGCACCGAGACAGACGGTGGCCGTGCCATCGAGCGCCTCGGGCGGGTCGCCCCCGTGCGCGACAAGCGCGGCGCGAGGAGCCGGGGTCGCGTCGATCTCTCCGCGCAGCAGCCGCTCGGCGAAGACCGCCCCCATACTCGCCCGGACGGCGTGCGTGTCCGTACGGATCGGCGCAGTCCGGGCCCAGGACGACGGACCCGCCGATCAGGGCGTTCGCGGTCCGGATCAGCGTTCCGACGTTGCCCGGATCCGAGACGCCGTGCAGGTAGACGCACGGCGCCGTCGGCTCGTCGGCCCAAGCCTCTCTCCAGACGCCGATGGCCCGCGTTCCCGACCCGAGCTTGGAGACCTGCGCCAGCAACGCGGGCTCCACCTCGGTCCCGCCGAGGTCCTCGCCCGCCGCGGTCAGCAGCTCAACCGGCTCGGCGCCCGCGGCCCGCGCCGCGGCGAGCAGGTCCTCGCCCTCGGTGACGAAGAGACCCTCGCGCTCACGGCTCCGCCGCCTGCCGAGGCGGCGGATCAGCTTGAGCTTCTCGTTGTGTGGGCTGGTGATCATCGTCATGTCGGGGTCGGATATGAGGTCCTGAAATGAAAAAGGGCGGCTCCGCCTCGCGGACCGCCCGGGGAGTCTGGCTGTGGCTGCCGTGAGCTAGGTGGCGGCAGCCTCCCGGGCGAGCTCCACGAATCGGCGAAAGCCATCGGGGTCGTTGACCGCGATGTCGGCGAGCATCTTCCGGTTGACGTCGACGCCGGCCTCGTCGAGGCCGTGGATCAGCTGCGAGTAGCTCATGCCCTCCTGCCGGGCGGCAGCGTTGATCCGTGTGATCCACAGCCGGCGGAAGTCCCTCTTGCGGGTGCGCCGATCGCGGTACGCGTAGGCGTCGGAGCGCATCACCTGCTCGTTGGCGAGCCGGTAGCTCGAGTGCTTACGCCCGAAGTAGCCCTTCGCGCGGCTGAGGACCTTCTTCTTGCGCCGCTTGCGGGCGACGGCGTTGGTGGCGCGAGGCATCAGCGACCGCCCTTGACCAGGAGCTTGTTGACCCGCTTGCGATCGGCACCGGAGATCACCGAGGGCCGCCCGAGACGCCGCTTCCGCCCAGGCGACTTCTTCTCGAGGATGTGGCTCGAGTACGCCCGCCGGCCGCGGAGCTTGCCCTTGGCGGTCTTTCGGAAGCGCTTTTTGGACCCGGAATGGGTCTTCATCTTCGGCATCGGGCCGACTATTGAAGCAGAGAGAATGCGTATTGTTGGCCCATGGACTACGGGGAGCCGAGCTCCTACTTGGCGGTCAAGGAGGGGTGCGCCGTGGTGAGCTCGGATGGAGAGGAGGTCGGCACCGTGCAGCACGTCCTCGCCGACGAGGAGGAGGACATCTTCGACGGCATCGTCATCGACACCCAAGTTGGGCCGGGCGGCCTGCACTTCGTGGACGCTCCTCAGGTCAGCGAGTGCTTCGAACGCGCGGTCCTGCTCGCGGTCCCGGCGGATGAGGTTTCGCAGCTGCCGAAGCCGGCTCCGAATCCCGCCGTCATGGAGAACCACGGAGTCGAGGATTCCGAGAGCGCGCTACAGGCGAAGCTCCACCGGGCCTGGGACCGGATCTCAGGGAATACCTGAGCGCCGCCCTTCACCGCTTAGAGGTGTGATGCAAAGTGCCGCTTCTCGTCCAAAGCGGCACTCTCGGCTGATCTCTGCCGACTCGCCTGAGGCTCCTGCTTTCACGCGGGAGGGGGCGTCTGTCGCTGACGAGCGCATCCTTTTTCCGGAGGCCGTGTTCCTCATATAAGCAAGGCAATCGTCATCGAGGCAAGGGAGTGGAGTGATATGCGTAACCGCAAGTATCTGATCGGCGCCTTGGTGGGCGTGATCGGGGCGTTGGCCTTCTCTGGCGTCGCCTCGGCAGCTCCCATCTCGCAGTCGCTGGAGACCACAGTGACGCCGGCGAAGCAGGACAAGAAGGTGTTCGGCGGTGCCTCGCTGCACAACATCATCGGCACCACGATCGACAACCCCGCCACGACGCAGTCGCCGCAGCAGACCGTGTTCACGATCGACCGGAACGTGAAGTTCGTGAACGGCAACGTCCCGCCCTGTCCGCTGAGCGCGGTCCAGGGCAAGTTCACCGCCCAGGCGCAGGCGGCCTGCCCGCAGAGCATCACCGGCGGGGGAAGCGTCGAGGTCAACGGCGGCGCCGTGAAGGGGACGGTGACGACCTTCAGCGGCGGCCCGAAGACGATCTACGTGCAGACCGACATCGGTCCTGGCGCGACGACTCTCACGATCATCGGAACCATCTTCCACCGGACGCTGACGTTCAGCAACATCCCGAACACGCCCGGCCTGATCCTGACCAAGTTCGACGTCACGTTCAACAAGCGCAAGACGGGCAAGATGAAGGTCAAGGTCAATGGCAAGAAGAAGAAGGTGCCGACCTACTACTTCATGGCGCGCTGCAAGGCAAAGGCCTGGACGACCACTGAGGTGACGACCTTCTACAGCGGCGAGGTCCTCAGGGCGACGTCGACCGAGAAGTGCAAGAAGAAGGGGTCCAAGAAGAAGAAGTAGCTCTTTGGAACTCCTTTTCCGTGAACGCGGGTGTCTCGGCCGCTGGAGTCGAGACACCCCGAACAGCTGTTTTGGACGACGGGCAGTAGCCGGGCTCATCGGTCTCGTCGGTTCCGCTTCGCGCGAAAAGCAGGCGCCTCCCTGTGGAGTGCTGCTTTCCATGCAAAGCGGATAGCCGCTTCTCGTCCAAAGCAGCGGTTTCGACGCCCGAACTGACCGGCGTGGGTTCTGTGTGCCCCCAGAGGCGTGTCGCGTGCTAGCGATAAACCGAATCGTTTCCAAGCTATAGGCGACGGCGCTCGAAGGAGGAGCCCTTGGTGTTGCCGGGGAGTGTTAGCGTCGCCCCACGTCCTCGAGCTTGTTGGCAGCCTGTGAAATCCAAAGCAGAGCCGGCGTGAAGATGGGTGGTCGCGAGGGCTTGGCTCCCACCGGCTCGACGACAAGGAGGTCGAGATGAAGCGGGTAATCGCCGCCGCGCTCCTGGTGGCCGCGGCTGTGCTCGCGGTCGCGGTCAACTCAAGCGCGGGCAAGGGCAAGGGACACCATGCCGCTGGTAAGGCGATCACGGTGGTCGAACACGCGGACACCGATGCAGTCACCAACGAGAGACCCCAACAACGACATCGTCGGCAACGTTCTCATATTCGGGAACGATGTCTTCAAAGCGGCCGACACGCACAAGGTCGGTACCGACCAGGGATCCTGTATCCGCATCGTCGTGGGCAGCTCCTGGGAGTGCACGTGGACGACGTTCCTGCCATCCGGTCAGATCACCGTCGAAGGCCCGTTCAGCGACACGGGTAACACGGTGCTTGCGATCACTGGCGGGACGGGCGCGTACCGCAACGCTCGCGGCGAGATGGAGCTCAAGTACCACAATCCGCAAGGTACGAAGTTCGACTTCGTCTTCCACGTGATCGGCTGAGCGTCACAGAGCGCCGGGCTCGCCGACGGGATCGGGCTCGGCGCCCCCGAGTTTCGGCGGTTCCTCGCCATCTCGGGCGGAGCCGTCGACCGCTCCTTTCCATGCAAAGCAGAACCGCTGCTTTTCGTCCAAAGCGGTGGTTGGTAGCTGCGCCGCAGCCACCGCCCGGCCTGTGCCGCGCAGCGGCATACTGAGCACCGGATGGCCCGCGAGAACATCCAGATCGTCCGGGACTACTTCGACCACCTCGATCAGCTGTTGGCTCAGTACTGGGCCAACCCTGTGCCGCTCAGCGAATACCCGCTGGTCGAGGAGGCGTTCATCGCGGTCTCTCCTGACGCCGAATGGAAGCCTCCCTTCATGAGGGAGGCCGTTCGTGGAAAAGATGCATGGCTGGCCCTTGTCACCGCCTGGCTGGAAGCTGCCGACGATTGGCGGATATCGGTCGAAGACGTCTCCGACCTGGGTGACGAACAGGTTCTCTGCATCTCGCAGAACTCGATCCGCGGAAAGGACAGCGGCGTTCCGGTGCACCAGCGCATCTTCACGGTCGTCACCGTTCAGGAGGCTCAGATCGTGTTGATCAGGGACTTCACGGAGCGCCAGGAGGCCATTGCGGCGGCGGCAAGCTGAGTGGTGTGTCAGGGGCTGTAGTTGAGGACGGATCGGAGTAGGGTCGCCCTCTCGACTACATGGAGGTAGTTATGCATATCGTCGTGGAGCACCGGATCATCGATCTGGACAAGTTCTCCTCAATGGACGCCGCAGAGGTCGCCGGAGGGGGAGGGCCCGGTTTCAAGTTGCGGCAGTTCCTCTCGCCCCAGGACGGGTCGGTGGCAACCTGCCTGTGGGAGGCGGACTCGACCGATTCGCTCCGTGAGTGGCTTGACCCGGCTACCGCCGGCGTGACTGAGAACACCTACATCGAGGTTGACGAGGAAAACGCGATCGGCCTTCCCGCCGCAGCTGCCGCAGGCGCGTAGTACGGCGGCTGAGCGGCACTCGTAGCTCAAGCTTCCGCTTTTCCTGGCTGGCAGAAGTCAGTCCGCTTACGGGCGGCCCGGCATCGCAGGCTTTGATTGGGAGAGTGCTGCTTTCCATGCAAAGCGGATAGCCGCTTCTCGTCCAAAGCGGCTACTCCGACAGCCTGGCGGCTTCGAGGGCCTCGGCCTCGGTTCCGAAGACCCTGGCCTCGGCGATCTTGCCGTCCCGAACGGTCCGTATCTCGAAGGTACGCATCTCGACCGGGATACCGCCCCGACCCGTGGCGCGAACATCGACCGGCGTCAGTACCCACTGGCCCAGGTCGCGGTACTCGACCACCCGGTAGACGTAGCTCTCCCAGGCGTCAACCCAATCGGTGGCCCACAAACGATGAAGCTCGGTCGGTCCGGTTGCCCTCCTCGGAAGCGGACCGCCCCAGGGCATCTCATGCACATACTCCGGATGGAGGTAGCGAAGGGACGGGTCCTCGGCCCACAGGTCGAGCACGGCATGTGGCTCGGGCGCCGGGCCAAGTCGGTCAACGGCTTCGCGGAAGACAGGGACAAAGTCCTTGCCGTCGTACGGTTCGAGGTGGCGCCGAACCAGCTCCACGTTCTCCTCCGACATCGCCCACGCAGTATCTCTCGGCGGAGTACTGCTTTCCATGCAAAGCGACACTCTGCGCGGCAGTGGGTCGCACTGTCGCTATCGCGTGAATGCAGAAGCCTGAACCGCCGGTGCGGCAGCCTCCGAAGTAGCCCTTTGGACGAGAAGCGGGAGTCTCGCCTTTTCTTCAGGACGCGTGCAGTAGGTGTAGGGTCGATGAGTGGCGCCCGACGCGAGCGGGCTCCACGAAGCGACGGGATGGAGGAGCGATGTACGCAAGCGTGCGCAAGTACAGCGTCGACCCGGAGCGTGTCGACGAGCTCATGCACCGAGTGGACGAGAGATTCGCACCCCGGTTGGCAGAGATGCCCGGCTTCGTCGCCTACCAGGCGATCGACGCGGGGGTGGACAGAGCCGGAGAGGGTACCGTCTTCGCGGTTACGATCTGCCGCGATCGAGAGGCGGCCGACCGATCCGCCGAGATCGCGGCCGAGTTCGTGCGCGATGAGCTCGGGGACATGGGGGTCGAGCGCCTCGAAGCGGCCACCGGACCAGTCAGCGTGAACCGCGCCGGGTCCGAGGTGCTCGAGACGGCTCACGCCTAGCCACCTGGCCCCTGAACCCGGACCACCGGGTCGCCGATCGGCACGACAAGCCCGCAGAGGCAGCTGCCACCACGATCGGCTCAAACAGATGACGCTAGGGCACGGCCAACAGCCAAAGCGCGCGAGCGCCGCGATTGGGGTGTCCTATGCGAGCCAGCCTGATTCAACGTGCGTCGAACTGTGGCTGCGCTGCCCTTGCCCGAGAACCGAGCGCCGTGTCGAAGAGCGCTCCTTTCCCTGCGAAGCGCTACTGCTTCTCGTCCAAAGCGACTACTCGCGTTCCATTTCTTGACGTAGCGAGCGCGAAAAACGGCCGCAGGACGATTACCTGAAACTTAGGAACCGGGCGCTAAGGTGCTTGAGCGGCTCTGTGTAGCAAGGACCATCCCAGCGGGGCCTCCGCATCACTCGCTCCGCGGGTTTCCCCTCTTGCTTCCCTGCGACCCAATCCAGAGGGAACGCAATCCACTTCGATAGGAAGGAACAAGCTATGCCAGCGATCATCGTGCAGAGCAACGGCACCACCCAGCAAGACCTCAACGTCCTCCTCTACGAGGATGTTCAACCGGAGCACCTGGCCAGCGATCACCACGCGGCCCAACTGATCGAGCGCGTGGGATGGGCGGTTAGCGAGGCAAAGGACGCCGAGGACGTCGGGTCCAAGTAAGGGACTGCTTGACCAATAAGTCGCGTCGAGCGGCGGTCCCTCCGGGGGCCGTTCGCTCTAGGCATGCCCGCTGTTCGTCCAAAGCGGCGATTTCCTTTCCGGTCGTTCGGGCCTACTCCCGTAGTCCGGCGGCTTCGAGGGCTTCAGCTCGACCGTCATACCCGGTCATCCGCACGACCTTCCCGTCCCGAAGTGTCCATACGGCTGCGGTGCGGTGCTCTACGTCAGGGCCACCTCGCTTTGAGCGGCCACGACCGTGGCTGACGACGACCACCGAGTCGCCTGCGTCGATGAACTCCTCGGCCTCCAACGTGTAGCGCTCCCATGGCTCGAAAAACTCCCGGGTAGCGGCTTCGACTCCCTCGGGGCCACGGAAAATCTTTTCGCCCACGATCCCCTGGAACTCCGGTGCCCAGATCCACTCGACGTCCGCATCGAGGTACGGCCCAAGCGCCCAAAAGTTGCCCCGGGCCATCTCGCTAAGAATCCCCCGCAGGATCTCCACATTCTCCTGCGACATCGCCTACTCCGAGAGCCCGGCGGCTTCGAGGGCCTTGGCTGGACTCTCGTCAGAGCACTCGTGCCCGTCTACCTTACCTCGCAGAGACTGAATGCGTACGGAAGTGGTACAGCCCGATCCGCTTCCACTTGCACGCGACCTCTCTGGAGTCGCGATCACGAGAACGCTAGTCGCCACCGAGGCCGCGATCTCATCCAGATCGTACTCCTCGTGTCATCGCCACGCGCCAACCCAGGTCGCGACGAGCTCGGCCAGAAACGCCGCGCGGCCCTGAACCTGACGCCGGTATCCGCCCTGACCCTGAATATATCCGCAACACGACGTCCGGGATGCATAAGTAGAGCCAGCGCTCTCGGTCGCCCCGGAGGTACGCCTCGAACATCCGGCGCACGATCTCCACGTTCTCCTCCGACATCGCCCGCGCAGTATCTCGCGGAGGGCTACGGCTTTCCATGCAAAGCAGAACTACTGCTTCTCGTCCAAAGCAGCTACGAGGAGTCCTACCCCTTCTTGCACTTCCCCTTGGCCGTCTTACACGGCTTTGGTCCGGCCCTCCACAGCTCCTGCCGTGCTGACTTGTCCTTGGCGGTGAAGAAGAGGCTCTTGCCGACCGCGGTGAGGTTCAGCGGGCTGCTGCCGCGAGGGCCGCGGCGGATGTCCCTGACGAGCTTCGTCCCCTTGCGGGTGCCGTTGCTTCGCCAGAGCTCCTCGCCGTGCTTCTTGTCGGTGCCCGCAAAGTAGAGCGTGCCATTGGCCCTGGTCAGTGCCCGGGCGGCGAACTGCCCGCCGGAGCGCTTCGCGTTGACAAGGGTTTTGACAAGGGTTGTTCCTCGCCGGGTGCCGTCGCTTCGCCACAACCCGCCCTCGCTGCTGAAGTAGATGATCCCTCTTCGATGACGCCGAGGCCGAAGATGCCGCCCTTGACGCCCTTGACAAGGGTCGTGCCGGCCTCGGTGCCGTCGCGTCCGCCATAGCTCCATTTGGAAGCTCCCGGCTGACGCGAGGAAGTACAGGGTGCCCTTGACCGTCGAAGAAGGGGCCGGGACTGTGCGCTGCCGGCGGGATTCAGGTCCTTGAGCATGGTCGTGCCCGCCTCGGTTCCGTCGCTTCGCCACAACTCGGTGCCGTGGACGCCGTCGTCGGCGGCAAAGTAGAGGGCGCCTCTGAAGCCGGTCAGGTAACTCAAGCCGGCGCCGACCCCGTTGAAGGGGAACCCCGCCTTGACAACGGCCGTTCCCAACCTCAGTGCCGTCGCTCCGCCACAGCGCCTGAGTCGTTGCCGTCCCATGTGGAGAAGTAGAGCGTGCCGTTGACAGTCGGTCAGGGCCGTGGGGTAGCCGAAGGCGGGAAGTTGCTTGACCACGCATCGTCCCCGCCTCGGTTCCGTCGCTGCGCCAAAGCTCATGACGCGGTCGGGCAGCCGGCCGAAGAAGTAGAGGGTCCCGCCGACATTGATCAGTTCGTGGAGGTAGCTCGCCCCGAGACGCCGGGGTTCGAGGTCCTTGACCATCGTCGTCCCCGGCGCCGTGCCGTCGCTTCGCCACAGCTCGGTGCCGTGGACGCCGTCGTCGGCGCCGAAATAGAAGATGCGGTCGACAGCGGTGAACTCGTAGATGGTAGCTCCCGCCGGAGCCGGGATTGATGTCCTTGACCATCCTCGTCCCCCGAGCCGTGCCGTCGCTTCTCCACAGCTCGAAGCCGCGGTTGCCGTCGTCGGCGCTGAGATAGAGGCTGTCGCAGACGCCGCCGAGAGAGCCCCCCGTGGTAGGACTCGTCGGGGCAGGAGCCACAGTTCGGCCCCCGCATGCTGTCGGAGCGACCGGGATTGAATGTCCTTGACCAGCACGGCCCCCTGATGCGCGTAGCCAGGGCCCCTGAGGTCGTCAGGAGCATCCCGCACGCGGCGAGCAGCAGCGCGAGCCCGCACGCGAGGTATCGACGGACGATGAATCGAGAGCGTCTTCATAGGCCTCTATCAACGCTAACCCCGCGAATCCCCATCCGGATCGGTATTGCCGACCGATCCCGCATCGTGGGGGACCACCGATCAACAGCAATTGCCTTGGGTGCCGAGACCGCTGCTTTCATGCAAAGCAGGTGTTGGGAATTCACACTGTAAGCGGCGAAGGGGAAGCGCCGCTAGCTCGCCGCTGCCTGGCTCTCCTGCCCCGCGCCGCGTGATGGCGCCAGCAACATCGTCATGTTGCGGCCCTCCTGCAGGGGCTCCTGCTCCATGACTCCGATCTCCGAGACGTCCTGCAGCAGGCGGTCGAGCAGCATCCGGCCACGCTCGGGATGGCTCTGCTCGCGGCCGCGGAACATGATCGTCACCTTGACCTTGTCCTGCTGCTTCAGGAAGCGCTCGACGTGGCCGCGCTTGGTCTCGTAGTCGTGCTGGGCGATCTTGGGGCGCAGCTTGATCTCGCGGACGTTGACCTGCTGCTGGTGCTTGCGGGCGGCCTTCGCCTTCTGCTCCTGCTCGTACTTGTACTTCGAGTAGTCGAGGATGCGGCAGACCGGCGGCTTGGACTGGGCGGCGACCTCGACCAGGTCGAGGTCGCGCTCGCGAGCGCGCTCCAGGGCGTCCGAGGTCGGGACGATGCCCACCTGCTCCCCGTTCTCGTCGATCAGGCGGACCTCGGGCACGCGGATCCGCTCGTTGATACGAGTCGAGTCGCGCTCAGGCGGACGGCGGTCGAAGCGGGAGACCGCCACTAGCTGCGCATGAGATAGAGCTTCAAGAAGGCGATGGGCGAGATTGGATCGGTGAGGCGGGCACGGGGCGCTTAGGCGCGCGGCGTGGTGTGGGTGCCCGGCATTGCGGCCAGTATAGACGCCCCTCCACGCTGCCACGACGTCTTGGCGAATCGCCTGCTAATCGCCGGCTTCCTCGCGCATCCGCGCGATCAGGGCCTCCAGGCTCATCCCGCCCAGATCCCCGTCGCCGTGATGGCGCACCGAGACCGAGCCCGACTCGGCCTCCTTGTCGCCCACCACCAGCATGTACGGCGCCTTGGAGAGCTCCGCGTCGCGGATCTTCTTGCCGACGGACTCGGTGCGATCGTCGACCCGCGCCCGCAGCCCGGCGCCTTGCAGCTCATCGGCCACTGCCGCGGCGCGGTCGTTGTGGCGGTCGGCCACGGGCAGGATCGCCGCCTGCACCGGCGCCAGCCAGAGCGGGAAGCGCCCCCCGTAGTGCTCGATCAGGATTCCGGCGAAGCGCTCCATCGAGCCCAGCAGTGCGCGGTGGATCATCACCGGACGGTGCTCGGCGTTGTCGGCCCCCGTGTAGGCGAGGTCGAAGCGCTCGGGCATCTGGAAGTCGAGCTGGCAGGTGCCGCACTGCCATGAGCGGCCGAGGGCATCGGTGATGTGGAAGTCGATCTTGGGCCCGTAGAAGGTGCCCTCTCCCGGGCTGACGTCGTACTCGCGCCCCTGCCGCTCGAGAGCCTCGCGGAGCGCCCCCTCCGCCCGCTCCCACTGCTCATCGGTGCCGATCGACTTCTCGGGCCGCGTGGAGAGCTCCACCCGGACCTCGTCGAAGCCGAAGCGCTCGTAGAGCTCGTCGATCCCGGCGCAGATCGAGTCGACCTCGTCGGTGACCTGATCGAGGGTGCAGTAGACGTGAGCGTCGTCCTGGGTGAAGGCACGCACCCGGAGCAGGCCGTGGAGTACGCCCTCGCGCTCGTAGCGCGAGACCAGGCCGAACTCGGCGAGCCGCAGCGGCAGCTCCCGGTAGGAGTGCCGGCCCGAGGCGAAGACCAGGCAGGCGCCCGGGCAGTTCATCGGCTTCAGCGCGTACTGCCGCTCGTCCCCGGAGCCCTCCCGCTCGGCGGCCGCCGTGAAGAACATGTTCTCCTTGTAGTTGTCCCAGTGCCCCGAGCGGTGCCAGAGCTCGACGTCGAGCACCTGCGGGGTCTTGATCTCCTCATAGCCGCGGGCGTCGAGCTGCTTGCGAACCTCGGCCTCGATCAGGCGGAGCAGGATGGTGCCCTGCGGAAGCCAGAAGGGCATGCCCGGAGCCTCGGGGCGGAACTGGAAGAGGTCGAGCTCCGGGCCGAGCCTGCGGTGATCGCGCTCCCTGGCCTGCTCGAGCCGCTCCAGGTGCTGCTCGAGCTCCTTCTTGTCCAGGAACGCGGTGCCGTAGACACGGGTCAGCATCTGCCGGGTCTCGTCACCGCGCCAGTAGGCGCCGGCGAGCGAGGTGAGCTTGAAGGCGCCGATCCTTCCCGTGGACGGCCCGTGCGGGCCGCGGCAGAGGTCCTCGAACTCACCGTTGCGATAGAGCGAGACGCTCTTCGCACCCTCGTCGCGGACCAGGTCCTCGATCAGCTCGACCTTGTAGTCCTGGCCCTGCCCTCGGAAGTGCTCAATCGCCTCCTTCGCCGGCAGCTCGCGGCGCTCGAAGGGCTCGTCGGCCTTTACGTGCTCGGACATCCGCTCCTCGATCCGGGCCAGATCGTCCTCGCCGGGATTGCCGTCCGGGAACTCGATGTCGTAGTAGAAGCCGTTCGCGATCGGCGGCCCGATCGAGATCTTCGCCTCGGGCCAGATGTCGAGGACCGACTCGGCGAGGACGTGAGCGGCGTCGTGGCGGATCAGCTCGAGCGCCTCGGGGCTCTTGTCGGTGACGATCTCGATCGCCTCGCCGTCCGCCACGGGCGCGCTCAGATCCCGGAGCTCGCCGTCGACCTTCAGCGCGAGCGCCGCCTTGGCGAGCCCGGGGCCGATTGCGGCCGCCGCGTCCGCGCCGGTCGCGCCGGGTTCGAGCTCGAGCTCGGAGTCGTCGGGCAGCTTGAGCTTCAGTTTCGCGGCGCTCACGCGGCACAGGCTAGTGGTGGGCGTTCACGCCCAGCTTGCAGGGATGCGCAACTTGCCCGCCGTACACCAGTTAGGAGAGCCAATGGGTACGGGCAGACCCAGGTCTATGGCGCGCGCCCTCGTCGCGCTCGCATTCGTAGCGGTGGCAATGACGCCGGCCACCTCGGCATCCGCGGCACACAAAGGCAAGCACAGGGTGCACCGCTTCGGCACGCGCCCCCTGGCTCGGGGTACCAAGGGCAAGGACGTCCGCTATCTGCAGCGCGCGCTGACCAGGCTCGGCGTAGCGACCTCGATCGATGGCGTCTTCGGCAAGGGGACCTTCAGGAGCGTCGAGTCCCTCGAGCGGCAGCGCGGCTGGCCGGTGAACGGAGTCATCTCCAAGAAGGACGCGAAGCGGATCAAGAAACTGCTCACCAAGCGCAGGGTGAGCGGTGGCTACTTCGTTGAGGGCTACGTCAACCCCACCCTCAACCTGACCGCTCGCAAGGCCGGCACCGCCAAGGTCAAGGTGCTGAACGCGACGGGCGATCTCGTCGAGGCGATCTCGGTCAGCTTCGACGGCGCGGGCTCGCGCGGCGTCGCCTGGGATGGGACCACGCCCTCCGGCATCGCCGCAGACGGCACCTACCAGCTGAGGCTCGCCGACCCCGGAACCACCAAGGCCACTGTCGCCGGCGGCCAGACCGAGCCCTTCGGGATGCACCTGCACCAGTTCCCCGTCCCGGGCCCTCATACCTACGGCGGCCCGGACTCCCGCTTCGGCGCACCGCGCGCCGGCCATACCCATCAGGGCCAGGACCTGCCCGCCGCCTGCGGCGAGAAGCTCTACGCCTTCGAGAGAGGAACGGTCCGGACCAACGCGTATCAGGCGGGCGGCGCCGGCTACTACATCGTCATCCACGGCACGATCACCGGGACCGATGCCGTGTACATGCACCTGAAGGCGCCGAGCTGGGCGCCCGTCGGCGCCAATGTCGGTCCCGGGCAGCAGGTCGGCAAGGTCGGCGACACCGGCGATGCCGAGGGCTGCCACCTGCACTTCGAGCGCTGGAGCGCGCCGGGCTGGTACGTGGGTGGCGCGGCCTACGACCCGCTGCCCGAGCTGCAGTACTGGGACTCATACTCCTGACCCATGCCAACCGGGGAGCAGGTCCGAGTCGCGACGCCCGCGGACGTGCCGGCGATCACCGAGACGATCTCCCTCGCCTTTCACGACGACCCGACCTGGAGCTGGGCCTTCCCGGACGATGGGCGAAGGCAGGAGCAGTATGCGGTCTGGTGGCGCTTTCTGATCGAGGCGGCGCTGCGGTTCGAGCATCCGGCCGTGTTCGTCAGCGAGGGGATCGAGGCGGCGGCCATCTGGCTGCCGCCGGGAGAGAGCGAGCTCTCCGCGGAGGATGAGGAGAGGGTGCCCGGGCTCGTGAGCGAGCTCGTCGGGGACCGCGCGGACGAGTTCATGAAGCTGCTGGACGGATTCGATCAGGTCCAGCCCACCGACCCGCCCCACTACTACTTGAGCCTGCTCGGCGTTCACGACCGGCACCGCGGGCAGGGCATCGGCATGCGCCTCCTGCGGGAGAACATCGCCAGGTTCGACCGCGAGGGCGTGCCGACCTATCTGGAGTCGAGCAACGCGATCAACAACCCTCGCTACGAGGGGCTCGGTTACCGCAAGGTCGGCGAGTTCAACACACCGGACGCCTCGGCGACGGTCACCGCCTACTGGCGGGACCCGAGCTAGCCCTTGTACTCGAAGGTCGATCCGTACCCGCAGACACCCGTGTAGCTGAAGGAGAGCTCGTCGTCCTGGACCACTAGCTCGTCGGCGACCAGCTCCTCGCCCATACGATCGTGGCCGGGTATGACGCAGGTGACGGTCTCCGCGCCGGCGTACCGGTCGCGAATTCGCACGCTGATGAGGTCGCGGATCCGCAGTCGCTGGCGCCGGCGGGTGTGGTTGACGTCGATCTCGACCGGCCTGACCGCCAGCAGCTCACTGGGCTTCCACGCCCATGGGAAGTGAGTCTCCGCATCCCCTCCCAGGCGACCGGTCCAGATCCCCTCGAGCGCCTCCTGCCGGCTCTCATCGGTGCGCCCATCGAGATAGAGGATCCAGCTCCAGGGCGAGCCCTCCTCGTCGTCGCTGTAGCGGATGGCCATCGCGACCGGCTCCCCCGCCAGATCGACGCCGTCGGCCTGGCCCTCGTCGATCACCCAGGAGAGGAGTCCCATGCATTCGCCATGCGTTGAGCGACCGCCCGCCGCGCCATCGATCCGGCGGCACGGGCAGATCGGGTCGCAGTTGCACGATTCGAAATAGCTTCCCGCGATCCGCCAACTCACCGCGTCGTCCCCATGGGCTCAGGCTGGACGGCAGACCATGTAGTGCTGGATGTAGCGCTCCGGCGGGTGAATCGATTCGATCTCCCACCCGGTCTCGTCGAAGAGCTCGAGCGCGTAGTCGCGCTGATAGCGCGCCACCATCAACGGCTGGCCGGGAATCTCGTCCGAGAACCGAGGGTCGTGGTCACCGGCCTCGGAGTGGCGGCGCGCCTCCTCAACGGCCTCCGCCGTCCGCGCCCGGACCTCGGGGTCGTCGCTCTCGAGCCCGTCCCGAACCGCCTGGGCAAAGGGGCTCGGATGCTCGGGGTCCTCGAGGTAGAGCGAGAACAGCAGGGTCCCATCCGGCTTGATGTGGCGACGGAGCAGCCGCAGCATGGCCACGAAGTCGTCGGGCGCCAGGTGGGTGAACACCGAGAAGAGCGAGATGAGGTCGAACCGCACCGGCCCCGTCGGGAGGAGCTCGAAGCTTGCCAGCGGCGCACCCTCCGGGTTGTAGAGATCGTTGTGCGCGTTGAAGTGATGGAACTCGAACCTGGGGTCCGAGACATTCGCCTGGAGCCAGTCGATCACGTCCCGGGAGACATCGATCCCGGTGTAGCGGCCGATCGGCAGCGAATCGTCGATCAGCCTCTTGACGACCTTGGTCCCGCAGCCGACGTCGAGCAGCTCGATCTCCGAGAGATCGTCCTTGCCGGCCACCCGCGCGAGCAGATCGACCGTGAAGCGAGAGGACCGAAGCCAGTCCTCCCGGTCCGCGTAGGCTGCGCGCTCGAGGACCCTCGGAACCGGAAGCCCGCCGTCCGCCACGACCGCGGCCGGGTCTCGCGAAGATTCGTCAACCATCGATGGGCGCAGCTGGGCTCGAACCAGCGACCTCCAGCTTGTCGAGCTGGCGCTCTCCCAACTGAGCTATGCGCCCGGGGGCGAGAAAGTTAGCAGCGGCCCGGTGACGCTAGGCGACGGGCGCGGTGGGCGCCTGGACCGTCGCCGGCGCCTCCGGCAGAAGCCCCTTGGCGCGCATGGTGATCTTGAAGGTCTCGAGGGTGTCGTACTTCGGCTGCCAGTCGGTGGTCGACTTGAGCTTCTCGGTGGAGACGACCCACGGGTAGCGGATGAAGTCGAGGTTGCCGGCCGGCGCCTCGGTCCGCGGCACATGGAGCTTCCACATCGCTCCGTTGACGCGCTTCATCGCCTTCAGCGAGATGTTCCGGGTCTTCTTGCCGACCATCTCCGCTGCGCGGCTCCAGGTCATCAGGCCGTCGCCGGCGAGGTTGAACGCGCCGGCGTGCTTGCCGTCGAGGAGCGCGATCAGGGCGGAGACCACGTCGTCCTCGTGGACGAGCTGGAACTCCTCGTCGACGCCGTCCAGGATCGGGATGAAGGGGTTGTTGCCGAAGGCCCTGACGATGTAGTTGTCGACGCTCGGCCCGAAGACGATCGAGGGCCGCACGATGGTCATCACGGCGTCGGGGTTCTCCAGGGCCCAGAGCTGGGCGATGCGGTCGGAGTCGGCCTTGTGCTTGGCGTAGGAGAAGTCCGGGGCCCCACGGACCGGCCAGTCCTCGGCGATCGGCTTCGGGTTGTCCGGGAAGGCGCCGTACGCGGTGGCCGAGGAGGTCTGGATCACCTGCTTGATCCCGGCGTCCTGGGCGGCCTGGAGGACGGCCGCAGTGCCGTTCACGTCGACGTCGTACATCTTCGCCTCGTCGCGAATCGGGTTAAGCACGAAGGCGAAGTGCAGGACCGCGTCGATCTCGTGGCGCTCGAGCAGGTCGCGCATCTGCTTGCGGTCGCGGATGTCGGCCTTGACGAACTCGTGCTTCGGCCAGTTGCGAGGCGGCGGGCGGAGATCGACGTCGACGATCTTCTCGGTCTCGTCCCGGCCGGACAGCTCGTCGGTCAGTCGGCCGCCGATGTAGCCGGAGCCGCCTGTGATCAGGTAGCGCACGGCCCGCATCCTATCCTGGCTGGGCGGCCAATGTCTACGAGCATTCGCTCACCGACGAAGCCTCCCGAAAATTCAAAGAATCTTGCGGGATCCGGGGGGAAGTGCAACCTTCGGCGAAAGCCCGTGTTAGTGTCTCTTGACAGGCTCAAGTCGCGGAGTTGAACCGCCGACATTGAGCCATAAGGCTTGAAGGACCGACGGGCCGGTGAAGGGGAATTTCGCCGGCGGCACGTCCTTTCGGATACAAAGGGCCCCCTCACCGGGGCCCTTTTCCGTTCCGGCCGCATCCCCGCACCATCCGTGACATGAACCTCGCACTGAACCATCACCCCGGCTCGACCTCGAGCGTCAGGCCGTGCACGCCGGTGATGGTCACTCGGTCCCCGATCTCCGCCCCGGCGCGGCACTCGGCGTGCCAGATCTCGCCCCGGAATCGAACCCGTCCGCGCGGATCGCAGGCCTCGATCACCTCGGCGGAGGATCCAGCCAGGGCCTCGACGCCGGTCGCGATCCGGTAGCGGCGCAGGAACCGGATCCAGAAGCCGACCTCGGCGACCTCGATCAGGGCCGCCACGGCCACCAGCGCCAGCCCCCACCCGGGCGGAAGTACCAACAGGGCAAGCGCGATCGCACCGATCAGGAGCACCGCCCGATGCTACGAACGATTCAGTCTGAGACGTCGCTGGGCTTCAGGGTCACGACGTGGGCCGGGTTGACCCCGACCGAACCATCGGTCCCGTGCTCCGTGAACCAGGCGAGACGCGATTGGCCTGATCGAGCAGCATCGGAGAGCATGCTCTCGACCTCGTCCAACGTGCCCTCGACAGTGAAGACGTCGCCGTTCAACAGCCTGACTTCCGCGTAGTCCACGGCGAGCCATGGTAGGCGGCCCGCCAGCGGGTGACTTACAGAGGCGCCTACCGGAATCGAACCGGTGTAAACGGCTTTGCAGGCCGCTGCGTAGCCACTCCGCCAAGGCGCCGGACTGGGAAGAGCCTAGCGACGGGCCCTGCCTCAATCCTGCCCACAGGCTCGGAATCCATACGCTCGGGCCCTCCCCGCGGCCCTGGCCGTCGCCGCGCCGATGCGCATCTGCAGCCTCCGAATCTCCGCGGCATCGAGATCGTCGTAGGCCCTGGCCCAGCTGTCGATCACACCGGCCTTGGCCCGGATCAGCGACAGGATCGAGCCCACCGTGGCGACGTCGGCGGGCGGCGGTTGCACGGCCTGAAGGTCATGGGCCTCCGCCCTCAGGTTGTCGCCCTCCTGACGAAGGAGCCCGGCAACCCGATGAGCCTTGCCCGCCGAGTCGAGACGGCCCAGGTCGATCGTCTGGCTCTCGAGATCTTCCCTTCGGGATTGGTGGTTCTTGCAGATGACATCCGCCAAGGCGACGTAGTCCGCCTTCGACGGTGGCTGCTCGTGCCGTTGAGTCTCGACCTGGGTCGCAGTCTTGGTGGAGTCCTCGCCGCAGCCGACGGCGAGGATCGCGACAAGGAGGACGAGCAGGGCCACGCCTCGCACCCACCCAAGCTAGCGGGGCCGGCGTCCCGGAATCGAAAAACGCCCCGGAGGCTTCATGCCCACGGGGCGAATGAGTCGAGGCAAGCGGCTGATGGGATTCGAACCCACGACCTTCTGCATGGCAAGCAGACGCTCTAGCCAACTGAGCTACAGCCGCGCGAGGGAGCAGTATAGGCGCGGCCCAGGCATGGCCATCTGCGTCCCGCCTCCCCACTTTTGGGTACAGTCCCTGTCGCTTGGGGTAACTATCCGATGAGGGGGCATTCCATGCATCGAAAGGCTCTGACCGCGGCGATCGCCGTCGCCGCGATCTCTGTCGTTGCCATCGCGCCGTCCGCCGCTTCGGCGTGGGCGCCGGCGAGTACAGCGACCATCCATCCCGGCGTCCAGGTGTTCACGAACGGCGCGCAGTGCACCGCCAACTTCGTGTTCGAGGATGCCTCGAACGTCTACCTGGGCCAGGCGGCCCACTGCTCGGGCACCGGGTCGAGCACGGACACCAACGGCTGCACCTCGGGGTCCCTCCCGATCGGCACGCCGGTGGACGTCACCGGAGCAGGCCATCCGGGAACGCTCGTCTACAACTCGTGGCTCACCATGCAGTCGAAGGGGGAGACGGACGCCGACACCTGCGCGTTCAACGACCTCGCCCTGATCAAGCTGGATCCGGCTGACGTGGGGAGCGTCAATCCATCCGTGCCGTCATTCGGAGGGCCGACGGGCGTCGGCTCCTGGGGCGATGCCGGCTCGACGGTCTACACGTACGGCAACTCCGAGCTGCGCGGCGGGGTCACCGCGCTCAGCCCGAAGCAGGGCGTCGTCGTGCAGAACGCGGCCAGCGGCTGGAGCCATGACGTCTACACCGTCAGCCCCGGCATCCCCGGCGACTCCGGCAGCGGGTTCATGAACGCGACCGGCGGAGCGATCGGGATCCTCAGCACGGTCCAGCTCGCGCCCCTGGCGGGCTCGAACGGCGTCGGCGACCTCCCCAAGGAGATCGCCTACCTGCACGCCAACGGACCGGGATTCTCCGGGGTCAACCTGGTGCCCGGGACCGAGCCGTTCAACGGCAACGTGGTTCAGGCGGCCCTGAAGGGCGTCGGCCTCTAGAGACGGAGAACAAGCGAGGCTGGAAAGGCCGGGCTGAGGGGCCCGGCCTTTTCATTTGTCGAGGGCCTCGTTGAGGAGGTCGTCGGCGCGGGTGTTCTCCTCGCGCTTGACGTGCCGAATCGACCACGTGCTCAGGCCCCGGAGCGCGTCCCTGGCCTTGGTGTGCAGCGGGCGGAGGTGCTCCTGCTTGACCTTCCAGTTGCCCTTCACCTGCTCGACGATCAGCTTCGAGTCCCCCACGAACTCGACCTCGTCGGCGCCGAGCTCCTTGGCGAGGTCGATCCCGAGCAGGAGGGCGCGGTACTCCGCCACGTTGTTGGTGGCCTCACCGATCGTCTTGCTCCTCTCGGCGAGCACCCCGCCGGATGGATCGGTTGCGACGGCGGCCACGGCCGCCGGTCCCGGATTGCCCCTGCTGCCGCCATCCACGTTGACGACCACCTTCATGATCAGCGCCGCAAACTACAGCGGCGCTGTGTCAGGCGCGCACTTCCTCCTCCGAGCCGGCCTCGGAGATCACCTTCTGGGCGAGGTGCGAGGGGATCTCCTCGTGCCGTGCGAACTCCATCGTGTAGTCGCCCCGCCCGCCGGTGATCTGGCGGAGGTCGCGCGCGTAGTCGAGCACCTCGGCCATCGGCACCTCCGCCTTGATCTCGGTCGCTGAGCCCTTCGCCTCCATGCCGAGCGGCCGGCCGCGGCGCGAGTTGAGGTCCCCGACCACGTCGCCGACGACATCCTCCGGGACGCTGACCGTGAGCAGCATGATCGGCTCGAGCAGAACCGGGTCCGCCTGCTCCATGGCGTCCTTGAAGGCCATCGATCCCGCCACCTTGAAGGCGTTCTCCGAGGAGTCGACCCGGTGGTACTGGCCGTCGTAGAGCCGGACGCGGAGGTCCTTCACCGGGTAGCCGGCGAGCACCCCGTGGTGCATCGCCTCGGCGACGCCCTTCTCGACGGCCGGGATGAAGCCCTTGGGGATGGCGCCCCCCTTGATCTCGTCGACGAACTCGAAGCCGGTGCCCGCCTCGGCGGGAGCGATCTCGATGTGGCAGTCGCCGAACTGGCCGCGTCCGCCGGTCTGCTTCTTGTACCGGCCATGCGCCTTGGCGGGCTTGCGGATCGCCTCCAGATAGGGCACCCGCGGCGGGTGCAGCTCGATCTCGGCTCCGAAGCGGCTCTTCATCCGGTCGACGATCACCTCGACGTGGACCTGGGTGAGCCCGGCGATGATCTGCTCGCCCGTCTGCTGGTCGCGGTGGACGTCAAGCGTCGGGTCCTCCTCCTCGAGGCGGCGGATCGCGCTGGCGGCCTTGTCCTCGTCGCCCTTGGTCTTCGCCTCGAAGGCGAACGCCATCACCGGGGCGGGCAGGTCGAGCGGCGGGACGGAGATCTTCGTGTCCTTCTCGGCCAGCACGTCGCCGGCTCGTGTCTCCTTCAACTTCGCGACGGCGCCGATGTCGCCGGCGCCCAGCTCCTCCGTCTGCTCGTGCTCCTTTCCGCGCGGGATCAGGATCTGGCCGATCCGCTCCTTGGCACGCTGCGTGACGTTGCTGACCTGGGAGTCGCCCCGCAGGACGCCGGAGTAGACCCGAAAGAGGTTGAGGCGCCCCGCGTACGGGTCGGCGAGCGTCTTGAAGACGTAGGCGATCAGCGCCCCGTCCTCTTCCGGCGAGATCTCGATCTCCTCGCCCTCGCCGTCCAGGGCCTTGACCGGGCCTCGCATCGCCGGAGAGGGCAGATCCTCCACCAGCGCCTCCAGCAGCCGGGTGGTGCCGAGGTTCTTGGTCGCGACGCCGCAGGTGACGGGGAAGATCTTGCCGTCGGTAACGCCCTGCTTCAGCACGGTGACGATCTCGTCGTGGTCGATCTCCTCGCCCTCGAGGTAGCGCTCCATCAGCGCGTCCGAGTTCTCGGCGACCTCGTCCATCAGCTTCTCGCGGTATTCCTGGGCCTGGGCCTGAAGCTCCTCGGGGATGTCCTGTGGCTCCGGGGCCCCCCTTCCCTCGCCCTGCGCGACGAACGCCTTCATGTCGATCAGGTCGATGACGCCGCGGACCTCGTGCTCCGAGCCGATCGGGATCTCGGTCGCGACGACGTGGTTGCCGAAGGCGCTCTGCAGCGATTCGAGCGCGCGGAAGAAGTCGGCGCGCTCGCGGTCGAGCATGTTGACGAAGACCAGCCGGGCGAGCCCCTCCGCGTCGGCGCGCTGCCAGAGGCGGTCGGTATGGACCTCGACCCCCATCACCGCGTTGACGACGACGACCGCGGCGTCGGCGACGCGCAGCGAGGCGACCGTGTCGGCGATGAAGCTGGGATCGCCGGGGGTGTCGATCAGGTTGATCTTGCGCTCGTCGTGATCGAACGACGAGACGGTGGCGCCGATCGACATCTCCCGCTCCTGCTCGTCGGGCTCGAAGTCCGAGGTCGTGGTCCCGTCCTCGACGCGGCCGAGGCGATTGACAACCCCGGCCTCGAAGAGCAGCGCCTCGTGCAGCGAGGTCTTGCCTGCGCCGCGATGGCCGATCAGCGCGACGTTCCGAATCCGGTCGGCGGCCTGATGAGGCATGGCCACGGACCCTATGTGAACCTCAGGCCGGGTTCAACCTGTCGACTTGAGCCGCGAGCGCAGGCGCAGCACGGCCTTCGAGTGGAGCTGGGAGACCCGGGACTCGGTGACGCCGAGCACCTCGCCGATCTCCCTCAGGGTCAGGTTCTCGAAGTAGTAGAGGGCGACGACGAGGGTCTCGCGCTCGGGCAGGTCCTGAATCGCCTCAGAGAGCCGGTCCTTGACCTCGCTGGTGTCGAGCGAGGCCTGCGGGTCGGGGGCGCTCTCGTCCTCGATCGTGTCGAGGAGGGAGACCTTGTCGCCGGAGGCGTCCGGGGTCATCCAGAGCTCCTCGAGGGCGAGGATCGAGGAGTTGGAGATCTGCAACAGCGCCTCCTGGAGCTCCTCCTCGCTCATGCCGAGGCGCTCGGAGAGCTCGGCGTCGGTCGGGGCGCGGCCCAGCTCGTGCTCGAGCTTGGAGTTCGCCAGCTCGATGTCGCGCGCGCGCGAGCGGACCGAGCGCGGTACCCAGTCGAGCGAGCGGAGCTCGTCGATGATTGCCCCGCGGATCCTCTGCATCGCGAAGGTCTCGAAGCGGATCTGCCGGAGGGGCTCGAAGCGCTCCATCGCCTCGATCAGCCCGATCATCCCGTAGGAGATCAGGTCGGCCTGGTCGACGTGCGAGGGCAGGCGGGCGCCGGTGCGGCCGGCGACGAACTTGACCAGGGGCGAGTAGGCGACCACAAGCCTCTCCCGGGCGCTGGTGTCTCCCCCCTCCTTGTACCTGCGCCAAAGCTCCCTGAGCTCGAACGCCTTTACCTCGGCTTCCATGTGCCTTTCACCTGCACTTGGGCGCTTTCATCAAGCGCGAGGATGACTTCGAGCGTACTGGCTTTGCAGCCAGGTCGGCTCCACTTGGGTGTAAACCTGCGTCGTCGAGAGGCTGGCGTGCCCGAGCAGCTCCTGGATGCTCCGCAGGTCCGCCCCTCCCTCCAGCAGGTGCGTCGCGAACGAGTGTCGGAGGGCGTGGGGCGAGACCCCGCCGGCGATCGCCGCCTCGCGGACCCAGCGCTGCAGCCGGCGCCGCACGTCCGAAGGGTGAAGCCGACGCCCGCTTTTCGAGACGAGGAGTGCATTCTCGGTTCCCGCACCCACCAAAGCGCGCCGCCCGCGCTCGAGGTAACCGCTGAGGGCCGCCTGGGCGGGCTCGCCCATCGGGACCAGGCGCGTTTTGCCGCCCTTTCCCTCGATGCGGAGCCGCTCGCCGTCGAAATCGGGCGAATCGGTGTTGAGGTTGACCACCTCCTCGGCGCGGAGGCCGCACGAGTAGGCGAGCTCCAGCATGGCTCGGTCGCGCATCTCGAGTGGGGTTCGCGTCGGGATTCGATCGAGCAGAGTCTGCATCTCCTCGCGGCTCAGAACGCGAGGGAGCTTGCGATCGCGCTTGGGCGTGGCCACCAGATCAGCTGGGTTGGCGCTGACCTCGCCCGCGCGGATGAGCGCCCCGTAGAAGGAGCGGATGGCCGCGAGCTTGCGCGCCACCCCGGCCTTCGAGATGCCGCGCTCGGAGAGGACTCCCGCGAAGCGGCGAAGATCGCGATGGTCGAGGGCGTCCGGGCTCTGACCGTTCGAGCTCGCCCACACGGCAAGCTGGCCCACGTCGTTGGAGTACGCGCGGCGGGTCGCCTCGGCAGCCGAGCGGACCGCAAGATCGCGGTCGAAGAGGTGGAGCGCGTCGCGCCAGGCAGCGCTCAGAGAGGACTCTCGAGTCGCCTCGCCCATGTACATAACTTCGCCGCGGGGGCGCGGGATCCCTACGTTAGGATGTAAATCGGATCCCCCACCTGCACGCGGTCGTACAGGTCGATCACATCGGGGATCGCCATGCGCACACAGCCGTGGGAGAACGCGTGGCCGAGGGACGAGACCTCATCGGTGCCGTGGATGCCCGCGCCGTCGAAGATCCCGATCCAGCGAGCCTTGAGCGGATCCGCAGGGACCGGGCGGGATCACCTGCCCCGCCAGAGAGCCGGCCCATGCGGAGTTCGGGACGTGCCAGGAGGGATCGACCTGCTTGTCCTGGGCGTGGTACAGGCCGGCCGGGGTCTCGAGGCCCTGCTGTCCCACCGCGACGGTGTAGCGACCTCTTCAGTTTGAGGTGGTGGAAGAACCTGAGCGTGAAGCTCGCGCGGTCGATGACGATGTAGCGCGCGTAGGCTCGTGGGACAGGTCCTTGGTGGTCACGTCGGGCTTGTCCTGCTTGACCACCGGCTCGATGGGCTGGTCACGACCGGGCGAGCGCGCAGCCTGGTTGATCTTGGCGGTCGTCTCGCCTATGTCCAGAGCGAGGCCGGCCTGGCCCGCATCCTGCATCAGCCTGCCCCGCCGTCCGAGGAACGACCGTGGCGTTCTCCGGCTCCTGGTTGATCTTCGCGGCGAGCTGCTCGACGAAGTCCATGAACAGCGGCCTTGTCGTACTTCACGCGCGGTCTGGAGGTCGGCGTTGACCTCGCCCCCGCTCGCGTAGCTGGAGACTCGATCGAGGATGTTCCCCTGCCGGCTGCGATCGATCGCCTCCTGCACCATGCCGTCGACATCGGCCCTCTCGTGGAGGCGCTTGGGGCCGAGCGTGTAGTCCTTGCCGTTGTAGCTGACCACCACCGGCTGCTTGAGCGGGGCGACGACCTTGTGCTCGATGATCTTGCGCGCGGAGTCCGCGTCACGGCCACCGACGTCGACGCCGCCGACCTTGACTCCCGGGGCGATCTGGTCCTTCTGGGCGTCGTCATAGGCCCAGACGCCGACGGCGAGCAGCAGGCCCATGGTGAACAGCGCCACCAGGGCGATCAGGACCTTCTGATGCATCTTCAGGTTTGCGCGCATTTGGAAGTCTTGGATCAGCTTTCCCCTGCCGCTGAATTCTACGTTTCATCCCCCCCGTGTCCTTGTCCGAGCACGTTTCGCAACGGGCTTTGCGGGTACGCGGCCCTCTTTTCCGCACCGTTCTAGGATGCCGCTGGACATGTCTTCCATCGCCATCCGGACCTGATGCGGACCAAGGACCAGGTCCGCCGGGACGTGTGGAAGGCGATGGAGCGCGAGGGCGTCTCCCGCTTCCCGGGCGCCGAGGGCAGAATTCCCAACTTCGCCGGGGCCAAGCTCGCCGCGGAGAAGCTGGCCGGACACCGGCTCTGGAAGCGAGCCCAGGTGATCAAGGTCAACCCGGACTCTCCCCAGACGCACGCACGGCGTGCCGCGCTGGAGGAGGGGAAGACGCTGATCATGGCGGTGCCGAGACTGCGCGACCCACATCCATTCCGGTTGCTCGATCCGCGGAAGCTCTCCGCCAAGCAGATCCGCGAGGCCGCGACGATCAAGGGGGCGATGAAGCACGGCCGGGTGGTCGCCGAGGAGGACCTCCCCGACATCGACTTCGTCCTCTGCGGCTCCGTGGCGGTCAACCTGAGCGGTGCCCGGGTCGGCAAGGGCGGCGGCTTCTCGGACCTCGAGTACGGGCTCCTGATCCACGCCGGCAAGATCGACGAGCACACCATCGTCGCCACCACCGTCCATCCGATCCAGATCCTGCGCGAGCACCTGCCGAGCACAGCGCATGACCTGCCTGTCGATCTGGTGGCGACACCGCGTGCCGTGATCGACGTCGAGCGCCAGTACCCGCGGCCCCGGGGGATTCTCTGGGACCACCTGCAGCCGCCCCAGATCCGAGAGATCCCGATTCTCGAGCGGATGGGGTACGCGTGAGCGTCGAGACGGCAACCCACGAGAGCACCGAGCACCCCGTTCGAGAGGAGCTCCGCCGGATCGCCTCCGACACGGCGTATGCCTTGAAGCTGGCGCGTGGCAGGGTCGACCTGCCGCCCGCGACCCCTCCGGACGGGCCCGATCCGTACGGCAACCCCGACCCCGAGTGGCTCCGGATCGACTGGCGGGAGCATCGGCAGGAGGTCGACGTCGTCGGGGCCAGAGCCAACTACGTCGAGATGGGTGAGGGCCCGCCCCTCCTCTTCATCCACGGCCTCTCCGGCGCCTGGCAGAACTTCCTGGAGAACATCCCCTACTTCGCGCGCACCCATCGCGTCATCGCGGTCGACCTCCCGGGATTCGGCTCCAGCCCGATGCCGCCCTGGGAGATCTCGATTCCGGCGTACGGCCGGTTCCTGCGGGACTTCTGCGAGCGGCTTGGTGTCGACCGCTGCTCGCTGGTCGGCAACTCGATGGGCGGCTTCATCGCCACCGAGGTGGCGATCACAGAGCCCGACCGCGTCGACGACCTCGTTCTGATCTCCGCGGCTGGAATCACCTGGGCGCGGGCCCGCCGCGAACCGGCCGCCGTGATCGCGCGCGTGGGCCGAGCCGCGGCGCCACTCGCGACTCGCTTTCACATGTCGTGGATCAAGCGGCCGGGGCTGCGCAGGGAGATCTTCCAGGGGGTGTTCTTCGACCCCAACGCCCTGCGGCGGGAGATGCTCTGGGAGAACGTCGTCCCTGCCCTGCAGAGCCCCGGCTACTACGACGCGATGACCACGCTCTGGGGCTATGACATCCGCCACCGGCTCGAGGAGATCGGCGTTCCCACGCTGATCGTGTGGGGCCGCCAGGATCGCGTGGTCCCTGTGCCCGCCGCACTCTCCTACAAGAAGCGCATCGGCGACAACGCCGAGCTGGTGATCTTCGACCGCTGCGGGCACGTGCCCCAGATCGAGCGGCCGGTGCGATTCAACCGCCTGCTCGAGGGGTTCCTGGCCCGCGAAGGGGTCTTGGAATAGCAGCGGGATGGCTAGTCTCACACCGTGAGGAGTTCCGAGGTCCTGACCCAGACGCAGCTCGGTCTGCTGGCCGAACACGGCGAGGAGCGAACGGCGGACGCCGGTGAGGTCCTCTTCGAGGTCGGGGACAAGGGCTACCCGTTCATGGCCATCCTCGAGGGGGAGGTCGCGATCCGAGCCGAGTCGGGTCACGAGCTGATCCGGCACGGTCCTTCCGGATTCGTCGGGGAGCTCAACCTGCTGACCGGCCAGACCGTCTTCCTGAGGGCCATCGTCACCGAGCCGGTGCGCTACATCGCCGTCGATCGGATGGAGCTGCGGGCGCTGCTCTTCGACAACCCGGATCTGGCGGACCTCCTCCTCCCCGCCTTCGTCTCCCGCCGCGAGCTCCTCCAGTCGGAGGACGGCCTCGGCATCGAGGTGATCGGGCCGCGTTCCTCCGAGCGGACCCGCGGGATCGCCGAGTGGCTGCGGAACGCGCGTATCCCCTACACGTGGCGCGATCCCGAGCACCATCAGCACGCCGGCGACACTGAGGCGAAGGGCCTGATCGAGGCGCTCGGCCCCGAACGGCTGCCGCTCGTTCGCATACCGGGCGGCGTCGAGCTTCAGGGTCCCAGCAACGGCGAGCTCTCCCGTGCGCTCGGAATCGGCCTGGAGCTGGCGTCCCGTGAGGAGGTGGACCTCCTGATCGTCGGCGGCGGACCCGCTGGGCTCGGCGCGGCGGTCTACGCGTCGTCGGAGGCCCTCTCCACGCTCGTCCTGGAGCGAACGGTGCTCGGAGGGCAGGCGGGGTTCTCCAGGCGGATCGAGAACTACCTCGGCTTTCCGGCTGGGATCGGCGGCGGCGAACTGACCAGCCGGGCGGTCACGCAGGCGCGCAAGTTCGGCGCGAGGACCGCGACCCCTTACGTGGCCTCCGCCCTCGAGCCCGATGGCGACAGACATCTCGTCCGGGTTGAGGACGGCAACGAGATCGCCGCCCGTGCGGTCGTGATCGCGACCGGCGCCCAGTACCGCCGCCTTCCCTGCGAGAGGCTCCCCGAGTACGAGGGGATCAGCGTCTTCTACGCCGCCGGTCCACCGGAGGCCAGGCGCTGCGGCGGAAGCCGCGTCGGCGTGGTTGGCGGTGGCAACTCCGCCGCGCAGGCCGCGATCTGGCTTGCCCGAGGAGGCGCCTTGGTCACCCTTCTTCACCGGCGCGCCGACCTCAGCGAGACGATGTCCGACTACCTGATCCGCGACCTCGATCGGTACGGCGTCCAGGTGCGGGACCGCAGTGAGATCTCCCAGCTCCACGGATCCGATGGCGAGCTCGAGGCTGTGACGCTCATGGACGGCGAGCGGCTTCCCATCTCGAGTCTGTTCCTGTTTCTCGGGGCGGACCCGTGCACGGACTGGCTCGGCGACGGGATCGCGCGCGACGAGCATGGCTTCCTCCTCACCGGGTCGGATGCAGGCAGCGGGACGCCGCTCGAGACAAGCGTGCCCGGCGTCTACGCGGTCGGGGATGTGCGCTCGAGCTCGGCGAAGCGGGTCGCGACCGCCGTCGGCGAGGGCGCGATGGTGGTGCGCTTCGTCCACGACCGGCTCGGGCGGCCGTCGCCGGTGAACGTGCGAGGGCCAGCCGAGAACGCGTCGGCCGTCAGCTCGTGACCGCGCCCTCGGAGGCGCTCGACACGGCCGCCGCGTACTTCGCCATCACGCCTCGCTTGTAGTGCGGCTCGGGGGGCTCGTAGGCCTCCACCCTCTTGGCGATCTCATCGTCGGTGAGGTCGACGTCGAGGCGGCGGGCATCGATGTCGAGGGTTATCTCGTCCCCGTCCTGGACGGCGGCGATCGGGCCTCCGCGAATCGCCTCGGGGGCGACGTGGCCGGCCATCAGGCCGTGGGTCGCGCCCGAGAAGCGGCCGTCGGTGAGCAGGGCGACCTGGTCGCCGATGCCCTCGCCCACCAGGGCGGCCGTGACCTGGAGCATCTCGCGCATGCCGGGGCCCCCCGAGGGGCCCTCGTTGCGGATCACGACCACGTCTCCGGGCTTGATGCCCTGCTGCTCGACCACGGCGAAGCACTCCTCCTCTGAGCCGAAGACCCGTGCCGGGCCGGTGTGCTTGCGGCGCTCCTCCCCGGCGACCTTGACCACGCAGCCCTCCGGCGCGAGGTTGCCGCGGAGGATCACCAGGCCACCGGTGGGCTTGAGCGGATCGTCGAGCGGACGGACGACCTGCTGCGCCGGCGTCTCCTGGGTCGCGTCCGCTTCCTCGCCGATCGTCTTGCCGGTGACCGTGATCGCATCGCGATGCAGGACGCCGGCCTCGTCGAGGCGCTTGGCGAGAACACCGACGCCGCCCGCCTCGTAGAGGTCCTTGGCGACGAAGCGGCCGCCGGGCTTCAGGTCGCCGAGCAGCGGTGTCTTCTCCGAGATCCGGTCGAAGTCGTCGATGGTGAGCTCGATGCCCGCCTCGTTGGCGACGGCGAGCAGGTGGAGCACGCCGTTGGTGGAGCCGCCAGACATCGCGACGGTGGCGATCGCGTTCTCGATCGAGTCCTTCGTGATGATGCTGGATGGGCGCAGGTCGTCGGCGAGCAGCTGCATGACCAGCTCGCCGCACTCGCGGGCCACCTGCTCGCGCGCGCCGGCGACGGCGGGGACCATTCCCGATCCCATCGGGGTCATCCCCATCACCTCGAACGCGCAGGCCATCGTGTTCGCGGTGAACTGCGCGCCGCACGCGCCCGCCCCCGGGCTGGCGCATCCCTCGAGCTCGTAGAGGTCCTCGTCGGACATCTCGCCCGTGGCGTGCTTGCCGATCGCCTCGAAGACATCCTGGATCGTCACGTCCTGGTCGTGCCAGCGGCCCGGCAGGATCGAGCCGCCGTAGAGCATCAGCGACGGGACGTCGAGGCGGGCAAGCGCCATGACGCAACCGGGGATCGTCTTGTCGCATCCCGAGAGGGCGATCACGGCGTCGAACTGGTAGCCGCGGGCGGTCAGCTCGATCGAGTCCGCGATCACCTCGCGGCTGACCAGCGAGGTCTTCATCCCCTCGGTGCCCATCGTGATCCCATCGGAGATCGCGATCGAGTTGAACTCGAGCGGCGTTCCCCCGGCGGCGCGGACGCCCTCCTTGACGTGCTCGGCGAGGCCACGAAGGTGGAAGTTGCAGGGCATCGCCTCGATCCAGGTGTTGGCGATGCCGACGGTCGGGCGGCGCAGGTCGTCGTCGTCGAAGCCGATGCCCTTCATGTAGGCGCGGGCGAAGGCGCGCTCCGGCCCGTCGAAGACGACGCTCGAGCGCGTCCGCATGCCGTTGCTCTTTACGGTCGCCACTGCCTCAACGCTTTCAGATCTCGGCGCACCATCGCCGGGTCGAGCTGGCGGCCCAGCGGGTGGACGTTGGCGGTGCCGATCAGCTCGTGCTCGTCGGCGCGCAGCGCCATCCACTTGGCGAGCACGTCGTCGGCGTCGGGCAGCCTCTCCCCCGCCTCGGGATCGGAACCGTCACGGAAGCGGACGCAGTACTCGCTGAGCAGCTCGCCGGTCTCGGCGTCGTAGGCGACGAGCGGTCGGTGCGGGTAGATCAGATAGCCGTACTCGTCGTTCTCGACCGACAGCAGCCCGAAGCGCTCGTACGTCTCCAGCGCATCCTGTCCGGCCGTAGATCGGAGCAGCTCTCGGGCCCGCTGCTCGGCCCGGCGCTCGCGCGCCGTGTTGCGGACGTATCTGCGCCGCATCAGCCGCCGGCCGCCTGGGGGAAGAAGATCACGCGCTCGGCGGTTATCGGGACCTCCGAGAAGTCGCGCACCATGGTCGCCTCGCGGCTCCCGCGCGGGCCCTCGTGTGGGACCGCCGCCCACATGCCGAGGTCGAGCTGCCGGCGGAACTCCTCGACGAGGCGCTCCTCGTCCTCCGCGACAGCCGGATCGCCCTCGGCGAGCAGGACATCCCCCTTCCCCGGAGTCATGCGAAGCAGCTTCATGTACCGATTATGCCCGGCGGCGGGTCGCGGGGCGGGCGTCACGAAATGACGTCGCCCGGATCTCGTCGGGCAAGGACGCAGGGAGTCCGAATAGCAGCGCTATTCGGACGACTGAGGACGCAGCCTGGCGGCGATCCGGGCCCGTCATTTCTGGCGACCCGCCTCGCGAGCCGCCGCGAGAACGTCCACCGGTCCCGCTCCGGAGCCGATTTCGCGCAGCCCGTGTGCCACGGCCTCGGCCGCCATCCGCCGCGCGGCGCGGGCGGCCTCGAGCGGCGAGTCGCCGAGTGCGAGGCGGGCGGCCAGGGCGGACGAATGGGTGCAGCCGGACCCGTGGGCCGCGCCGTCCGGATGGCGCGGGCCATCGATCTCCTCCAGGATCTCGCCGTCGAAATATCGATCGGAGCCGTCGAGGTGCCCGCCTGTGACCACGGCCACGCGTGGGCCCAGGCCATGGACAGCGCGCGCCAGATCCTCGGGCGATGCCTCCTCACCGAGGCCGGTGAGCTCGCGAGCCTCGGCGGCGTTGGGGGTGACCACCGTGGAGCGAGGAACGATGCGCTCGATCAGTGCCTGCTCGGCATCGGGCTTCAGCAGGACCGCGCCGCTCTCGGCGACCATCACCGGGTCGAGCACCACGGGGGCGTCGCCAACCAGGCCGAGCGCCTCGTCCACCGCCTCGATGGTCGGCTCGTCGAAGAGCATCCCGATCTTCACTGCGTCCACGCCCATATCCGAGACTACGGCCCGGACCTGGTCGAGGATGAACTGCCGCGGCAGCGTCTCGATCGAGATCACCTCATGGGTGTTCTGCGCGGTGAGCGCGACGATCGCCGAGGTCCCGTGCACGCCGCAGCGCGCGAACGCCTTCAGGTCCGCCTGGATCCCGGCGCCGCCGCCGGAGTCGGAGGTGGCGATGGTCATCGCGATCGGGATGCGCCGCGCGGCTGTCACGCGGGTAAGGCTAGTGACGGTCGCTACGCGGGCTCGGCCTCGGGCTCGGGCGTGGCCAGTGCCGTTCGCTCGTAACGGCCCGCCGAATCGGAGCGCAGGTAGCCGGCCAGCTCCAGCCTGACCAGCGCCGTCGCCAGCGGCCCCGGCTCCAGCTGCGAAGCGCGCGCCAGCGCGTCCGCGCTGCTCGAGCCGCGCTCCACCAGATCGAGCACCGCCGCCAGATCCGGCTCGAGCGCCGGGCCGCGGGCCTGAACCCTGGGATGGGCCTCCGCACCTGCGCCGAGCATCGAGTCGAGCACGTCATCGGCGCCGCGGATCACGGAGGCGCCGTCGCGGAGCAGGCCGTTGGTGCCCGCGGCCGGAGAGGAGCCGACCCGCCCGGGAACCGCGCCCACCTCCCTGTTCAGGTCCTGCGCCATCTCCGCGGTGATCAGCGAACCGGAGCGTTCGCGAGCCTCCACGACGACCGTCATCCGGCCGAGCGCCGCCATGATCCGGTTCCGCGCAGGAAAGGTCCATCGCCGGGCAGTCGTTCCGGGCGGCAGCTCCCCGATGACGAGGCCCCTCTCGACGATCTCGTCATAGAGCCTTGTGTGGCGTGGCGGGTAGGGGACGTCCACGCCGGTGCCGAGAACCGCCACCGTCACCCCGCCGGCGTCGAGGGCTCCCCGGTGCGCGCACGAGTCGATCCCCATCGCCATGCCGCTGACCACGAGCAGCCCGGCCGAGGCCACCTGCCGCCCCAGGTCGGTGGCAAGGTCCCGGCCGTAGCTGCTGGGCCGCCGGGAACCGACGATCGTGACCGCGGCGTCGGCGGTGAGCGCGCCCAGCAGCGCGGGGTCGCCGCGCCCGAACAGCGCCGCCGGCGGGTCGCCCAGCGCGGCCAAGCCCTGCGGGTAGGCCGCGTCGTGGCGGCAGCACGCCCAGGCCCGGGCGCCGGCAACGGCCGCGCGCAGCCGGTCGGGGTCGCGAGCGCCGGCCCTCCGGAGAAACGAGCTCGCCCGCCCGCCGGCCATCGCGCGCGCGAGGTCCTCATCCGGGAGCGCGAGCAGCTCGTGGGCGCGGCTCCCCGGCGTGGTCCGATCGGAGGCCTGCTCGATGTGACCCGCGAGCGAGCCGACCAGCCAGGCCCGCCGCAGGCATGCCGCGCACGCTCCGGGCCGCTGGATGGAGGTCACGGCTCGCTTCGCCTGCGTTTCTGGATCGCCTCCGAGACGTGCTCCACGCTGATCCGCTCCTCTCCCGCCAGGTCGGCGATCGTCCGCGCAAGCCGCAGGCAGCGGTCCCAGCCGCGCGCACTCAGGCTCAGCTTCCGGTGCCCCTGCTCGAGCGTCCGTTTGGGCGCCGGATCGAGATGGCAGTCCCGGCGCAGCTCGCTCGGGGTCATGTCGGCGTTCGTCCTGCCGGGACCGAGCCGCTTCTCCTGCGCGCGTCGCGCCCGCAGGACGCGCTCTCGAACCGCGGCGGAGCCCTCCACCGTCTCGCCGGCGAGCTCCTCTGCGGGAGGGGGCGCGACGGTGAACGTGATGTCGATCCGGTCGGCGAGCGCGCCGCTCAGCTTCGCCATGTACCGCGACACCGCTCCGGGATGGCATTCGCACTCGCCGGAGTCGGGGCCGTTGCCGCACGGGCACGGGTTCGAGGCCGCCACAAGCATGAAGCGGCAGGGCAGCGAGACCGTGCCGGTCGTCCTGGTGACGGTCACCTCGCCCTCCTCCACAGGCACCCGCAGAGCCTCCAGCGCGTCCCGCCGGAACTCGCCCAGCTCGTCGAGGAAGAGGACGCCGCGATGGGCTCGGGTCACCTCGCCGGGCCGCGGCGGCGAGCCACCCCCCACCAGCGCCCGGCCCGACACGGTGTGATGAGGCGCCCTGAACGGCCGGCGCAGGCGCGGCCCGCCGTTCTCGCCACAGACGCCGGCGATGCGGGTCACCTCGATCACCTCATCTCGGCTCAGCGGCGGGAGCAGGGATGGCAGCCGGTTGAGGGCGAGCGTCTTGCCGCCGCCCGGCGGGCCGATCAGCAGGATGCTGTGGGCGCCGGCCGCCGCGACCTCGAGACAGCGACGCAGCGCCGGGTGTCCCCGCAGGTCCTCCAGGTCGGGTAGCTCATCGTCGGTGACCTCGGGCGGCGACGCGGGGGGAACCGGTTCGATCGAGCCCTCCCCCAGGTCGCGCAGCCGGGTGACGTGATCGACGGGCACCACCTCCAGCCCGCCGACGAGCGCCGCCTGGGCGGCGTCTTCGGGGGCGACCGCGACGCCCCTCATGCCCCACTCCCGGGCGCCCTCGGCCATCGCCAGAGCCCCCGGGACCGGCCGGATCGCGCCGTCGAGCGCCAGCTCCCCGGCGAGCGCATAGCGGTCGAGGACGCTCCGCGGGAGCTGTCCGGTCGCGACCAGGAGCGCCGCCGCGATCGCGAGGTCGAACCCGGGCCCGGCCTTGTGGAGGTCGGCCGGGGCCAGGTTGGCCGTGATCCGGTGCTGCGGGAAGTTGAAGCCGGAGTTGACCAGCGCGGAGCGGACCCGCTCCCTCGACTCCCTGATCGCGACGTCGGGGAGGCCGACGATCGTGAACGAGGGCAGGCCGCCGCCGATGTCGACCTCGACGTGAACCGGCTCCGCCGCCACACCGATCAGGGCGAAGGTTCGGGCGACGGCGAACATGATCCGAAGCTAGGCAGCTCCTGCACGCGGCTGGCTCGCGGAAGGTCACGGTGCCGTCACGCCCTCGTTGCGCTTCGCGCGCGCCCCGGCAGGCGCGTGGTCCGAGGCTCAAGCCATGAGCTACGCGAGGCAGCGGCTCGGGCGCCGGGCCGAGGAGCTGGTCGCGGCGCGGCTGCGGCGCTCCGGGTGGCGAATCGTCGGTCGAAACATCCGGCTGCCCTCGGGCGAGCTCGACATCGTCGCCCTGGACGACTCGACCCTCGTCTTCGTGGAGGTGAAGGCCGGCCGCGCCGGCACGACCCGGGGGCCCGAGCGCCCAGCCCACGCCGTGGGGCGCCGCAAGCAGCTCAAGCTCCGCCGACTCGCCCGCGAGTGGATCGCGGAGCGGCGCGGGCCGTCAGGCGTCTCGGGCTATCGCTTCGACGTCGTCGGGGTCCGCTTCTTCCCGGATGGCCTCGCGGATGTCGATCACATCCGCAACGCGTTCTGACAAATCCGCCGGCTCCTCAGCTTCGCTTCCGGGGCCGGCGGAGAATTCGCCCAGGTCGAGCTGGGAGTACGCGACCGACGCGAACGAGCGCCGGTGCAGCGGGCAGATCCCGTGGCGCATGATCGCCTCGCGGTGCTCAGGAGTCGAGTAGCCGACGTTGCCCTCGAAGCTCCACTCGGGAAAGAGGGAGGCCACCCGATGCATGTAGCGATCGCGGGTCACCTTGGCGATCACGGAGGCGGCCGCGATCGCCGCGCTGCGCGCGTCCCCATCGACCACACGCTCGTGGTCCAGCTCGCAGGCCGGCAGGCGGAAGCCGTCGACCAGGCGGGTCGTCGCCTCGCGCTGCGCGACCGCTCGCATGCAGTCCGTGAGGGCGGCGATGTTGGAGACGTGCAGGCCTCGGCTGTCGATCACCCGGGGCGAGCGCACGGCAATCGAGACGCAGGCGGCAGCGCGGATCACCTGCGGATAGAGCTCCTCGCGCTCCTCCGGGCTCTTCTGCTTCGAGTCGTCCAGCCGCGCGAGCGCGAGCCGCTCGGAGCGGCCGATCCGCTCGAGGTCGATCAGCACTCCCGCGGCGAGCAGCGGGCCGGCCAGCGATCCCCGGCCGGCCTCGTCCACGCCGGCCACGAAGCGGCGCCCGAAGGAGCGGTCGAAGCGAAACAGCCGGGCGGCGGTTCGCTTCTTTCGCTTCCTAGAAGATCCCGATCCGGTCGGGAGGCCAGTAGGTCGCGAATGCCTTTCCGATGATCCAGTCTCGGGGGACCGGTCCCCAGAAGCGGCTGTCGTCGCTCGACCCACGGTTGTCGCCCATCATGAAGTAATGGTCGGGCGGGATGGTGATCTGTTTGGGCAAATTGCAGGCTCCGCCGGGCGTGCAGGGACGGATGAAGTCCTCCTGGGCGATCTTCCCGTTGACCACCGGGTGGCCGTTCTGGACGCTCAGGGTGTCGCCGGGCCCGGCGACGACCCGCTTGATGAAGTTGACGCTCGCCTCCTGCGGGGTCGGCTCATCGCAGGCGGCGCCGCTGCTCCCCCCCGCCCCCGTCCTCGGGTCGCCGCACTCTCCGCCCGCGCCGCCTCCGTTCGCGCCCTCGGGCGGATGGAAGACGACGATGTCCCCGATCGAGGGATCCGTGAAGTGGTAGAGGAACCGGTTGACGAGCACGCGCTGGCCGACGTCCAGCGTCGGCTCCATCGACTCGGAGGGGATCTGGTACGGCTTGACGATGAACGCCTGGATGCCCAGCGCCAACCCGAGCGCGAGCGCGACGATCACGACGAGCTCGAGGAGCGCGCCCTGGGTGCTGTGGGGCCTCGGGATTCTCAGTCTTCTGCCTCGTCGGTGGAGGCGTCCTCGGCCGTAGCCTCTGGCTCCGGCTCTTCTTCCGCCTCCGCCTGGTCCCCACCAGCCTCAGGGGGCTTCTCCTCCCCGGCCTCGCCCTCCTCCTGCGGCTCCTCGGGCGGCTCCACCAGCTCGGCATCCGCCTCGCTGACCGCCACGCCCTCGGCGTCGACGGCCTCCGCATCCTCGGGGGCGACGACGATTTCGTCCTCGATCCCCCAGCGACGCTCGGCGACGCGGGCGCGCTTGCCGACCTTGTCGCGCAGGTAGTAGAGCTTCGCCCGGCGGACGTCCCCGCGGGCGGCGATCTCGAGCTTCTCGATCTTGGGCGAGTGGAGCGGGAAGGTCCGCTCGACGCCCACGCCGAACGACTGCTTCCGCACCGTGAAGGTCTCGCGGGCGCCGCTGCCCTGGCGCTTGATCACGATGCCCTCGAAGACCTGGGTCCGGCGGCGGTTCCCCTCGACGACCTGGAAGTGGACGCGCACGCGGTCGCCGGCGCCGAACCTGGGGCGCTGCTTCAGGTCTCGCTTCTCGAGGCTTTCGATGACTGTGCTCATCGCATGAGGATGATCGGCTGGGAACTTAAAAAAAGCACGAGCCAAAGGCGCGCGCCGCGACGCGGAAGGTTAGCGGAGAAGCTTCAGCCCGCCCGGCGGCGGGATTGCTGCAGCCGCCACTCCCGGACCAGGGCGTGGTTGCCCGAGAGCAGGACCTCCGGGACCTCCCAGCCCCGATAGGTGGCGGGGCGCGTGTAGTGCGGATACTCGGGCGCGCCTTCGAGCGCCGCGCTGTAGGACTCCTCGACCGCGCTCTCCGCATCGCCGAGGGCTCCCGGCAGCTTGCGCACGACCGAGTCGGCGACCACCATCGCGGGCAGCTCGCCGCCGGAGAGGACGTAGCGGCCGATCGAGATGGACTCGTCCGCGAGGTTCTCCACCACGCGCTCGTCGAAGCCCTCGTAGCGGCCGCAGAGCAGCGCGAGGTGCGGCTCCTTCGCGAGCTCGGCGGCGAGCGGCTCATCGAGGAGGCGGCCGGAGGGCGCCAGCGCGATCTTGCGAACGCCGTCGCGATGGGACCCATACGCGGCCTCGAGCGCCGCGTCGACGACATCCACGCGCATCACCATGCCGGCGCCCCCTCCGTATGGCGAGTCATCCACCTGGCCGGCGCCGAGAGGCGTCGTGTCGCGGTAGTTCCGGAACCTGAGCTCGGTTCCTCCGGCCAGCGCGTTCGAGACGTGGCGCTGGCCCACGAACCAGTCGAAGTGCTCCGGGAAAAGCGTGAAGATGTCGATGACCACGATGGGTCAGTCAAGTATGTCGACGACCACGCGCTTCTCCTCGCGGGTCGCCGCGGCCTTCATCACGGAGCGCAGCGCGTTGGCGACGCGGCCGCCGCGTCCGATCACACGGCCGAGGTCGTCGTCGGCCACCTCGAGCTCGAGCACGACCTCGCCGTCGATCTCCTCGACCTCGGTCACCTGGACCGAGTCGGGGTCCTCGACCAGGGAACGCGCCAGGAACTCGAGCAGGCTGCGCACGGGACGCCCGACCCGGCCGCCTAGCGGCCGGTCGCCTGGATCCCCTGGGTGCGGAGCAGAGTCGCCACCGTGCGGGTGGGCTGAGCGCCCTTCTCCAGCCAGTGCTGGGCGCGGTCCTGATCGATCACGATCAGCGACGGGTCCATCTGCGGGTTGTACTGGCCGATCGTCTCGATCGTGCGGCCGTCCCGCGGCGAGCGCTGGTCGGCGACCACAACCCTCCAGATCGGGTTCTTCTTGCTCCCGACCCTGCGAAGTCTGATTCTCACTGACATGCGGCGGCGGAGGTTAGACGTTGCACGAGGTCAGCGCATGCCTCGCATGAGCGTTTGGGGGTCGGGCATCTTGCCCTCGGACATCTGCTTCATCAGCTTGTTCACCTGGCCGAACTGCTTGACGAGGCGGTTGACCGCCTGCACCGTGGTCCCCGACCCGGTGGCGATCCGCTTGCGGCGGGAGCCGTTGATCTCCGTCGGGTGGGAGCGCTCATAGGGCGTCATCGACTGGATGATCGCCTCGAGGCGGTCAAGCTCGCGCTCGTCGACCTGTCCCATTCCCTGCATCGCCTTGCCCATCCCGGGCACCATCTTCATCAGGTTGCCGAGCGGTCCCATGCTGCGGACCTGCTTCATCTGCGTGAGGAAGTCGTCGAGAGTGAACTGCTGCTTGCGGATCTTGCGCTCGAGGTCCGCGGCCTGGTCTGAGTCGAACTCGTCCTGGGTCTTCTCGATCAGCGACATGACGTCGCCCATCCCGAGGATCCGGCCCGCCATCCGGTCCGGGTGGAAGCGCTCGAGCTCGTCGAGCTTCTCTCCCGTCGAGGCGTACATGATCGGCTTGCCGGTGACGGCCCGGACCGAGAGCGCCGCGCCGCCCCGGGCGTCCCCGTCCAGCTTGGTGATCAGGACGCCGTCGAACTCGGCAACCTCGGCGAAGCTCTCGGCCACGTTGACCGCGTCCTGGCCGGTCATCGCGTCGACGACCAAGAGCACGTCATGCGGCTTGACCACCTTCCGCACCCGCGCCAGCTCGTCCATCAGCTCCTCGTCTACGTGCAGGCGGCCGGCGGTGTCGACGATCAGCACGTCGCGGTTCTCACTGACCGCCTGCTCGCGCGCCCAGCTCGCCACCTTGACGGGGTCGCCCTCGCCCGGCAGGGAGTAGACGTGGGCGTTGGCCTGGGCGCCGAGCTTCTCGAGCTGCTCCACGGCCGCGGGTCGCTGCAGGTCGCAGGCGGCGAGTGCGACGCTCCGATTGCCCTTGGCAAGGAGCTTCGCCAGCTTCGCGCAGGCGGTCGTCTTGCCCGAGCCCTGCAGGCCGGCCATCAGCACCAAGGTCGGGCCGCTCGGTGCGAAGACCAGGTCGCGGCCGGCGCCGCCCATCAGCGCGGCGAGCTCGTCGTTGACCGCCTTGACCACGGTCTGGCCGGGATTGAGCGCCTCGGAGATCTCCTCCCCGGCCAGGCGCTCCCGCAGCGAGGTGGTGAAGTCCTTGACGACCTTGAAGTTGACGTCGGCCTCGAGCAGGGCGAGCCGCACCTCGCGGAGGGCCTTGTCCACGTCGTCCTCGGAGAGCTTTCCCCGCGAGCGAACGTCCGAGAGCACGCCCTGAAGGCGCTCTGAGAGCTGGTCGAACATGAACCAGCCAGCTTAGAGAGCCGCTTTGCCGAGTCGCACAACCCCCCGGGCGAATCTTGTCCAATCCCCCCCGGCGGGTGCCTCGTAGAAAGGAACCAGGGAGACACCAGAGAAAGTAGCCCCACCCCCCCCAACAACCCCCCCCCCTGAGCCCTTCTAGGCGACTATGGACAGCGATCGAGGCGCGCGGTCAGCGGGTCAGCTCCGCGGCCGCGCGCGTCGGCGTTCGGGCGGCAGCGGCGCGCCCGGTGATGTCGCCCGCGCCCACTCCTGCGGGCCACTCGGCCGGGCCGCGCCTTGCCGCCGGACGCGGAGCGGTAGCCGAGCAGATAGGGGGTCGGGTCGACGGGGCTGCCGAAGTGCCGAACCTCGAAATGCAGGTGAGGGCCGGTCGCATGTCCTGTGGATCCGACGTAGCCGATCGTCTGGCCGCCGACGACGGACTGGCCGACCGATGCGGCGATCACGGACATGTGCGCGTACCAGCTCTCGAATCCCAGCCGGTGGCTGACCACGACGAGGTTGCCGTAGCCGCCGGTGTTGAACCCGGCGAACGAGACAACGCCGACACCCCCAGCGTGTATGGGGGTCCCCTTCGGCTCTGGGAAGTCGAGCCCCGTATGCCACCTCCCCGGGGGGATCCAGCCGAAGCCGTCGCCGACCGCGCCGGGCACCGGCCGGAAGAAGCGGACCGGGCTCGAAGGGGGCGCGGCCGTGACCAGTTGCCCTCCGCGGAGTGCATCCAGCGTGCTCGGCCCGGCCACCCCGTCAACGTTGAGCCCGGCGGCCGCCTGGTAGCGGCGCACGGCGTTCAGGGTGTTCGGCCCGAAGCCGCCATCGAATCCACCGGGCTCGAAGCCCCGGGTGTGGAGCAGGAACTGGAGCGCTGCGACGTCCCAGCCCCGCTTGCCCTCGCGCATCGTCCGGGCGCCCAGATTGGGCTTGCCGCGACGGCCCGAGGGCCGCGCGCGTCTTGGGCCCGGCGATGCCATCGGCGGCCAGGCCATGCTGGGACTGGAAGGTGCGGACCGCCCCCTGCGTCCAGGGCCCGCTGATCCCGTCGACCGGGTGCGGATAGAGGCCGACTCCGGTCATCGCAACCTGGAGCGCGGCGATATCGGCGCTGGCGGCACTGGCGGTTGCGGGCATGGCAAGCAGTCCCCCTATGACCGCCCCGAGCAGGACGAGCATCTTTGTGCCTCCCGCAGGCACGTCCCCAGCCTGCCCGGATTGTCGAATTGATCTGCGAGCGTCGTTGCAGAGGCGGTAACGCTGGTGGACTCAGGCGCCCTATTCCTCGATCAGAGCGCGCGCGAACTGCTCCGCGTCGAAGGGCCGCAGGTCCTCGAGCGACTCCCCGATACCGATCAGCTTCACCGGAATGCCGAGCTCCGACGCGATCGCCAGGGCGACCCCGCCCTTGGCGCTGCCGTCGAGCTTGGTGAGCACGGCACCGGTCACCTCGACCGACTTGGCGAACTCCTGAGCCTGGCGGACCCCGTTCTGGCCGGTGGTCGCGTCGATCACCACCAGCGTCTCGTGCGGTGCGTCAGGGATCTGCTTGGCGATCACCCGGCGGACCTTGGAGAGCTCCTCCATCAGGTTGCCGTGGGTGTGGAGCCGTCCTGCCGTGTCGCAGATCACCACGTCCGCCCCGCGCGCCTGCGCCGCGGCGACGCCGTCGAAGGCAACCGCGCCCGGATCGCCTCCTTCCGTGCCCCGGACGATCTGGGTCCCCGCCCGGTCCGCCCACTCCGCGAGCTGATTGACGGCGGCGGCCCGGTAGGTGTCGGCGGCAGCGACGATCACGTCCAGTCCGAGCTCCTTCTGAAGGTGCCAGGCGATCTTGCCGATCGTCGTCGTCTTGCCGGTGCCGTTCACCCCGACCACCATCAGGACCGATGGCCGCTCGGGCAGGTGGATGCGAGCCGAGTCGTCGCCGCCGGGGGAGGCGGTCTCGGCCAGCAGGGCGATCAGGCGCTCGCGGAGCGCCTCGCCGCCGGCGAGCTCTCCGGCCTCGACCTCGTCCTCGAGCCGCCGGACGACGGCCGCGGTGGTCGGGGCGCCGACGTCGGCCAGGATCAGCGCCTCCTCGAGGCTCTCCCAGGTCGACTCGTCGATCCGCCCGGTGAAGCTCGAGGAGAGCTCGGCGGTCAGCGCCTGGCGGCTGCGGGTCAGCCCCTCGCGAAGGCGGCGGAAGACGCCCGGCTCGCTCCTCCTGCCGTCAGCTTCGGGAACCTCGCGATCGCCGAGGTCGAAGGCCTCTTGCCAGCTGCTCGCCACGGCGGCGGAGGGTACCCGGTGCCGTCAGAGGCCCCCCTCTAGCCGAGCTCGTGCACCACGCGCCTAGCCGTAGAAGACGATGTAGAAGGCGGCGTCGTCCGTGGCGGTAGGGGTCACCATCAACACATAGGCCTGCGCGTCCGGAGTGCACACGCTCGGGACCTGGTCTCCGAATTGGGGCGCGAACTGGCCCACCGAGTCGTCGTAATCGGTCGTCACCTGCGCACCCTTGAACGCGAAGCCGAGATTGCGGAAGCAATAGAGACCCGGGACCGATCCGTCTTTGGTCACGTTGGACTGGGAGATGTTCTTCGCGCGACCGACTGCCCCGGTGGAGGAAATATGCGCGAAAGCGACCGGGTTCGCGCTCCCGGCGGCGGTGGCAATAGTCGCGTGACTCGCGTTGGTCGCATTGGTCGCGTTCGTCGCGTTCGTCGCGTTCGTCGCGTTCGTCGCGTTCGTCGCGTTCGTCGCGTTCGTCGCGTTCGTCGCATTGGCCGCATTGGCCGCATTGGCGACGGAGAGCCCGGGGGCCTGCGCAGCGATCTGAGAGTTGGCCACCGAGGTCGCGATCCGCTTGACCTTCTTCGTGGTCAGGCCTTTCTTCTTGGAGCTGGTCGCGATCGGGTTCGCGATGGCGACGCCCGCGACGGCGGCCACCAGGGCCAACACGGCCACCACCAAGGCGGGTGAGGGGCGAAATGAGGACCTTGATCTGAGCAGCCGCATTTGGAGTTGCCTCCCTTTCGAGGTCATGCGCCGGGCAGACCCGCCCGCCATGTCCCTGATCGACTTCACTTCTCCCCCTGGCGCGTCGTGGCGGTGATTCTCGGCGCTGAGCAGCGGCTTTTCATCGATGAGCCACCCCAATCTTTTCTCCCGCCGCCGGTACGCTGGGGGACGGAGGAGGAACGACGTGGATGCAAGGACGCTGAGGGGAGAGCGAGCGGGAGCGCGGCGTGGCGGCGGCGCTCGTCGAGAGGGACCGGGAGCTGGCCGCGATCGCCGGCACGCTCGACTCACCGACGCAGGGTTCGGGTGGCGTGCTGCTGATCGAGGGCGAAGCCGGGATCGGCAAGACAAGGCTGCTCGCGGAGGCCCGCGCCGCGGCGGAGTCGCGCGGGATGCGCCGTCTCCGTGCGCGGGCCGCGGAGCTGGAGCGCCCGTTCGCGTTCGGAGTGATCCGCCAGCTGCTCGAACCCGAGCTTCGGAACGCGGGTGCCGCCGATCGAATACTCACGGGTGCGGCCGCGGCGGCGGCGCCCGTCCTCGGCGGCCCCGCCGCCCACTCGCTGCCCCCGCAGGACCTCAGCTCCGCCCTGTTGCACGGGATCTACTGGACGTGTGTGCACCTCTCCGAGGAACAGCCGACGGCTGCTGACGGTGGACGATCTCCAGTGGGCCGACCCGCCCTCCGTCCGCGCGCTCCAGTACATCGGCCGACGCGCCGACGAGCATCCTCTCGTCCTGGTCCTCGCCACAAGGGACGCCGGGAGCTTCCCGGACATCCCGAGCCAGGCCCGGATTCGGCCCGCCGCGCTGAGCGAACAGGGATCCGGCCGCGTGCTCGAGGACCTGCTGGGACCCTCGACGCGGGAGTTCTCGTCGGCCGCTCACCGCGTCACCGGCGGCAATCCGTTCCTGCTTCGGGAGGTCGCCCTGGCCACCGCCACCGGTGAGCCCCTCCCGGACCAGGCGAACGCCGAACGAATCGCCGAGCTGGGCCCGCCTTCGGTGGCGAACTGGACACTGGCGCGGCTGGCGCGGCTGCCGGAGCGCTCTCGGAGGGTCGCGACGTCGCTGGCCATCCTCGAGCACGCCGAGCTGCAGGTGGTCGCCGCCCATGCGGACCTCGACCCCTCGTCGGCCGCGGCCGCGGTCGACGAGCTCGCCGAGATCGGCGTGGTGGAGGGCGAGCTCCCGTTGCGTTTCGCGCATCCGATCGTCAGGAGCGCCCTCTACGAGCAGGTCGCCCCCGCAGGCCGTGAGCACGGGCACAGGCTCGCGGCGGACCTCCTCCACGGCAGGGGAGCCCCGGCGGAGCAGGTGGCGGCCCATCTCCTCGAGACCGAACCGCGAGAGGAGGGCTGGGCGACCGAGGCGCTGCGCGCAGCGGCGCGGCCAGGCGAGCGCCCGGGGCGGAGCCGAGGAGGCGATCGCCTTTCTGCGTCGCGCCTGGGATGAGTCGGCTCAAACCGAGGACCCGTCGCTGCTGCTGGAGCTCGGGCTGGCCGAGCTCGCGGCCAGCAACCCGGATGCTCTCGGGCACCTGGAGGCCGCGTCCGAAGCCGGCGGCCCGCCCGAGCTCCAGGGGACCATCCACGGAGCGCTGGCGCAGAGCCGTTACCTCGCCGGGGACACGCTTGGGGCGTTCAAGGCCGTCGGCGCCGCGCTTGACGCCATTCCGCCCGGCGGCGGCGGCGCGATCGAGGCGGAGCTCCTGTTCAGCTACGGGATCGCCGGGCGGCCTCGGGAGGAGCAGATGAATGAGGTGCGCGGCAGGCTCAGCACCCCGCGCCTGGGCGCCGAGGGTGAGCCGACCCCGGCCGAGGTCGTGAGGCGACACCTGCTTGCCCTCGACGGCTACCTCCGGGGAGACCGGGAGCAGGCGGTCACGGAGGTGATGTGGGCCGCGGAGCGCATGTCGGATCCCGCGCTGGCGGACGGATTGCCTTCCCTGACGGGGACCGGGCCCGCCTTCGTCCTCGCGGGCCTCGACGCCCACGCTGACGCCGAGCAGCTGATCGCCGCGAGCCTCGAGCGGGCGCGGCGTCGCGGCAGCAGGCTGGAGACGGCGGAGGCCCTGCACGACCGCGTCTGGTCGCGCTGGCGGCGCGGGGACCTGGTCGGCGGGCTGGCGGATGCCGAGACGATCTTCGCGATGACCGAGGGGGCGTGGGAGGTCGCCAAGCTCCCCCTGCGTATCGCCCATGCGTACATGAAGGTCGAGCGCGGCGAGCTGGACGAGGCAGCCGCCCGGCTCGACCTGCCCGAGAGCCTCGAGTCCGCCGCTCCGGGTACCTGGGGCTGGGGCTGGCTGCCCCTCGGCCGGGCCAGGGTCGCGGCGGCCCGGCGCGACCGGGACCGGGCCCTGGAGCTCTCCCTGCGGGCCGGGGAGCGCCTGCTGGCGATCGACGCCCCGAGCCCGGGCTACTGCTGGTGGCGGTCCCAGGCGGCGCTGGCCGCCAAGGAGCTCGGCCAGCTGGAGCGCGCCACGGCGCTGGCCGCTGAGCAGTTGGAGCTCGGCCGGCGGATCGGTTCGCCGCGCGCGATCGGCACCGGCCTCGCCGCGCTCGGGTCGGTCCAGGGAGGCGCGGAGGGCGTGGAGCTGCTGCGCGCCTCCCTTGCCCCGCTGGAGACGGCCCGGGCGGACCTGGAGCGGGCGCGGGCGCTGCTGGCCCTCGGCATCGCCCTACGGCGGGCGCGCCAGACCCGCGAGGCGCGAGAGCCGCTGCGTCAGGCGCTCGACCTGAGCAGGCGGCTCGGCGCAAGCCCCCTAGCCAAGGTCGCGCTGACTGAGCTGCGGGCCGCCGGCGGCCGGCCTCGGCGCGAGCGCAGCACCGGCCTGCAGTCGCTCACCCCGCGAGAGCGCCAGGTGGCCGAGCTCGCCGCGTCCGGGCTGGCCAACCCTGCGATCGCCGAGCAGCTGTTCATCACCCGGAAGACCGTCGAGGCGCACCTCCGTGCCGTCTTCCGCAAGCTCGACGTCTCCTCCCGCGACCAGCTCGAGAAACTCGAGCTGTAAGCCCTCAGGCGGCCTCCGCCGCGGCGCCCTCTGCACCGTCGCCACCGGCCACCGATCCCGCCGGCGCATCCACGCCCGTCCCGAGCTCGTCGCGCGGGAGCTTGCGCGAGACCACCTTGGTGACACCGTCGCCGCCCATGCTGACGCCGTAGAGGATGTCGGCGGCGTCCATCGTGCGCTTCTGATGGGTGACGACGATGAACTGGGAGCGCTCGGAGAAGCGGCGGACGAGGCGCAGGAAGCGGTCGATGTTGATGTCGTCGAGCGCGGCCTCGACCTCGTCGAGGATGTAGAAGGGGCACGGCCGCGCCATCAGCACGGCGAAGACGAACGCCAACGCGACCAGTGACTTCTCGCCGCCGGAGAGCAGCGAGAGGCGCCTGGTCGACTTCCCCGCGGGAGTCACCTCGATCTCGACGCCACCGTCCTCATCCGGAGGCGCGAGCTCCTCGTCGGAGTCCGCCCCCTCGCTCTCCTCGTCACCGTCCGGCGCCTGGCCGGCGAACGGCCGCGGACCGACGTTCACCCGGCGCAGGCGCCCGCTGCCGCCGGGGAAGAGCTCGGCCACCATCTCCTCGAAGCCACGGGCGGTGGCCTCGAAGGTCTCCTCGAAGGCGGCGGCGATCTCCCTGTCGGTGCGCCGGATCAGCGCGCGCAGCTCGGTGATCGCCTTCTCGAGGTCCTTGCGCTGCCCGGATAGCTCGGTGAGGTGCTCGCGCGCCTCCGCGTACTCACGCTCGGCCAGAGGGTTGACCGGCCCGATCTGCTCCCGGTTGCGCTCCAGCTTGGTCAGCCGGGTCTCGATCCTCTCCCGCTCATCGTCGTCGAGCGCCTCCGTCGCCGCGCCCAGCTCCTCGCCGAGGGCCGCGGCCAGACGCTGAAGCTCGGCTGAGCTCTCATCGCGATGGCCGCGCAGCTGGGTCGCCTCGACCTCCGCCACGGTCATCGCCTCGCTGGCCTCCCGCAGCTCCGCCTGGAGCCCGAACTCCTGCTGCGAGCACTCCCGGAGCTCGGCGGCGACGTCGCCGCCGTCCTCATCCTCGGCGGCCGCCAGCTTCTCCGCGCGCCGCTCCAGCCCGTCGGCCAGGCGGCGAAGCGCGTCCCGGGCCCTGCCCAGGGCGGGCAGCGTCTCGCTCTCCAGCTTGATCCGGCGCTCGAGCTCCTGGCGATCGCGAAGGCGCTTCTGCTGGGCCCGCTCGGCGCTCTCGGCGTGGCGGCGCTCCGCCGTCAGCTCGGCCTCGAGCTTGGCGCGCTGGATCGCCGAGCCCGACCCGTCACCCTCGCGCTCGGCATGACGCTCCGCGAGCCAGCCCGTCCGGCTCGCCTCCTCGGCGGCCTCGTCCAGTGCGCGGCGCGCGTCCCGCAGGGCACGCTGCGATTCCTCCTCGCGGCCGCGGGCTTCGGCCAAGGCCGCCTCCCCCCGCTGCAGGTCGTTCCTGCACCGCTCCTCGGTCCGCTCGCGCTGGGCGAGGCGGGAGGCGAGCTCCTCGCGCTCGGACCGGGCGGCCAGGGCCGGATCGGTGCCCTCCCGCGGTAGGCGCCGGATCTCGCCGGCCGCCGCGTCGAAGCACTCCCCGTCGACGGTGACGGCGACACCGGCGAAACCCTGCGCCAGGTCGTCGAGATCGTCAACCAGCCAGGCGTCGGCCAGCAGGCGCGCGGTGATCGGTGCCGCGTCGCCGCGCGCCTCGATCAGGTCGAGCAGCCGGCGCGCGCCGTCCTTGGGCGGCGATGCGTTCGGACTCGGGGCCTCGGATGCGACCAGGGCGCGCGCGGCGCCTTCCGTGCCGGCGAGTCGCTGACGCCCCTCGCTCACCGAACCGACGATCGAGGCCCGGAGGCGCTCGCCGAGGACGGCCGACACGGCGCGCTCCAGTCCCGATCCGGTCTCGAGCATCCCGGCGAGCGCCTCGTGCTCGCCCTCCACCGCGGCGGCCGCGAGCTTGGCCTCGACGGCGGACAGCTCGCCCGCCAGGGCGGCCCGCCGCTCCGAGGCCTTCTGGGCCTCCGCGCGGGCACGCTCGTGCATCTGGGTGGCCTGTCGCAGGGCGGCGCCGACCTCCTCCTCGGCTCGCTCCAGCGGCTCGAGCGCCGCGTTGGCCTCGACGCGGCGGCGCTCGGCCTCCTCGGCCTCGCGCCGCAGGCGCGCACCCTCCTCGGAGGAATCCTCGTCCAGCTTTGCCAGCTCAGCCTCCAGCTCGGCGATCCGAGCCGCTCCGCTTGCCTCATCCGGCTCCTCATCGAGCGCGTCCAGCCGCAGCTGGCGCTCTCCGAGGGCGCCGCGCAGATCGCGCTCGGCAAGGTCGAGCGCCTCCGCTCGCGCTCGGACCCGCTCGATCGCCGCTCGCGCCTCGGCGAGCCGCTCGCCGTGGCGGCGACGGCCCTCCTCGCCCGCCGCGATCCGCTCCTCGATCTCGGTTCGCCGCGCGCGAACCGCCTCGAAGCGTCCCTCGACGGAGTCCCTGGTGGCGCGCGCCTCCGCGAGCTTCGCCTCCGCGGCGGTCAGCTGCGCCTCCTGGGCGCGCAGGTCGTCGGCGACGATCTGGGACCGCAGCTCGTTCGACTGGCGGAGCAGCTTCGCGGTCCGCTCCGCCGCCTCGGCCTGGCGCTTCAGGGGCCGCAGATGCGAGCGGGCCTCGCGCTCGACGTCGTGGGCACGCTCGAGGTTGTCGCGGGTCCGGTCGAGCTTGAGCTGCGCGCTGTGGCGGCGCTTCCGGTGCTTGCCGAGCCCGGCGGCCTCCTCGATCAGCATGCGCCGGTCCCTCGGCTTGGAGCTGACGATCTCCTCGACCTTGCCCTGGCTGATCACCGAGTGCGCCTCGCGCCCCATGTTGGTGTCGGAGAGGGCCTCGACGACGTCGACGAGGCGGCAGCGGGCGCCGTTGAGGCGGTACTCGCCGTCGCCGTTGCGCTCGATGCGCCGCGAGATCGAGATCTCCGAGAACTCGCTGGCGGCGCGCCCCTCGGAGTTGTCGATCACCACCTCGACCTCGGCGAACCGGCGGGCGGACTGGCCGTTGCCGCCGGCGAAGATCACGTCGCGCATCTGGTGGCCGCGGATCGCGGAGGGGCTCTGCTCGCCCATGGCCCAGAGCACCGCGTCGGTGATGTTGGACTTGCCCGAGCCGTTCGGGCCCACGATCACGCTGACGCCCGGCGAGAAGGTCAGCCGGGTGCGGTCGGGAAAGGACTTGAAGCCCTTCAGGTTGATGGCCTTCAGATACATCTCACTCGCAAGGGTCGCAGGAAGGCTGATGCTCGCGCGTCGCCCGGACGCAACCGCAGCTTCTAGGCGCGCAGCTTCTCGAGCGCGTGCTGAGCAGCGGCCTGCTCGGCTGCCTTCTTGCTCCTGCCGGAGCCGATGCCGATCGCCTCGCCGCCCACGGTCGCCCGGATCTCGAAGCGGCGGTCGTGCGGGGGCCCGTCCTCGCTGGCGACCTCGTAGCTGACGGTCTCCCCGTCGCGGGCCAGTCGCTCCTGGAGCTCCGACTTGAAGTCCATGCGCTCCTGCGTGGCCTGCTCGACCTCTTCGGCGAACGCGTCGACGACCGCTTCGGAGGTTCGCTCGAACCCGTGGGCCAGGTAGCACGCGCCGATCACCGCCTCGCAGACCGAGGCGAGGGTGCGCTCCGAGGCCAGCAGCGTGTCGACCGGCAGCCCGTCGCCGTCGTCTGGCGCCTCCCCGGTGAGCATCTCGGGGAGCTGGAGCCTGCGAGCGACCTCCGCGCAGGCGCGGCCGCTGACGGCCTGGTTGAGGATCTTGGTCAGCTCGCCGATGTCGGCCTCCGGGTGGTCCTCGAAGAGAAGCGTGGCTACGGACAGGCCGAGAACGCTGTCCCCGAGGAACGCGAGCCTTCCGTAGGACTCGGTTCGCTTGTCGACCCAGGATGAGTGGGAGAGTGCCTGCCGGCGCAGCTCTTCGGGGGTGTCCGCGAACAGCTCCGCCAGCGAGGCGGTGGGAGGTGTCATCGGATCAGGTCGCCTCTTCCCCCTAACCCGCGGGAACCCTGGCGCAGACGAAGTCGACGGCGTCGCCGACCGTTTCGATCTCGGCGGCCTCCTCCTCGCTGACCCGGATCCCATAGCGGTCCTCGAGCTCCATGACCAGCTCATAGAGGTCGAGCGAGTCGGCGTCGAGGTCCTCCCGGAACCTGGTCTCGAGCTGGATCTTCTCCGGGGCCACCTCGAGCTCGGTGCTCAGGTGGTTCCGGACGAGAGTCATGACCTCCTCACGCTCCATGACGGGGATTATCTCCTATCGCTCCGGCGTTCCGGAGGCCTCTTCGCGGAGCGCATCCCGCGTCGCGCCAGACGCCGCCAGCAGCTCCGCCGTCCGCTCCACCGCGTGCTCGCCGACGGCACGGTCGGCGAGCCTGACCGCGTTCGCGATTCCCTCCGGCGTCGAGCTCCCATGTGCGACCACCGCCACGCCCCGTAGGCCGAGGAGGATCGCCCCTCCGACGGAGTTGGGATCCATGCTCCGCCGGAGCCCGCCGAGGGCAGGCCGCAGCAGCAGCCCTCCCGCTGATGCCAGCGGGCCGGACCGGGCGGCGGCGCGCACCGCGTCGGCGACCGCCCTGGAAGTGCCCTCGACCGTCTTCAGCGTGACGTTGCCGGTGAAGCCATCTGTGACCACAACGTCCGCCTCGTCCCCGAGCAAATCCCGCCCCTCGAGGTTCCCGATGAAGCGCAGCCCGTCGGCGCCGGTGAGGGCCTCGTGGGCCTCGACGACGTCGACTCGCCCCTTCTTCTGCTCCTCGCCGACCGAGAGCAGGGCGACCCGCGGGCTTTCCACACCGAGCACCGCCGTGCAGAAGGCCGAGCCAAGGAACGCGAACTGGATCAGGTGCTGGGGGCGAACGTCGGTGTTGGCGCCGGCGTCCAGAAAGACGAGTGGCGGTCCCTCTCGCCCCGGCACCGGGATCTGCACGGCGAGGGCCGGCCGATGAACTCCCTGGGCACGCTTCAGCGCGAACAGGGCGGCGGTCATCGTCGCCCCTGTCGAGCCGGCGCTGACCAGCGCGCTGCAATACCCGTCGGCGACGGCGGCTGCCCCGCGCACGACCGAAGCCTCGGGGGTGGAGCGCACCGCCGCGACCGGCTCGGCCTCGTTTCCGATCCAATCGGTCGTCGGCTCGAGTTCGACTCCCGGCGGCGGATCAAGCGACGAGGGGCCGAAAAGGTGGACCGGGATGCCGTCCGCGGCGGCGATCCTGGCGCCCTCGAGCACCAGCTCGGGTCCGCCGTCCGCACCGTAAGCATCGAGCGCGACCGGCTCAGGCACGCGCGCCTAGTCCTGCGGTGACGGCGGCTCGGCCTGCGGCGTGGCCTCGGGGACCTCGTGGCGGATCACCTCACGCCCCGCGTACGTGCCGCAGGTCGGGCAGACGCGATGGGGCAGGCGCGGGCTGTGGCAGCGCGGGCACTCGTTCAGCCGCGGGGCCGACACCTTGTGCTGCGCACGCCGCTTGTCGCGCCGCGTCCTCGACTGTCTCTTCTTGGGGACCGCCATACGGCGGCGGAGGATAGCGGCCCCTACTCCAACTTCAGGTCACGCAGCTTCGCCATCCGCGGATCGCCAGCCTGGGAGTGGCGGTGCGTCTCGGGGTCCGCATCGTTCAGCGACTCGCCGCAGACCGCGCACAGACCGAGGCAATCCTCACGGCAGAGCGGCTGCGCCGGAAACGCGAGGACGAGCGCGTCGTTCGCCCATCGCTTGACGTCGAGGTTGCCGTCGGAGACGTAGGGGCTGCGCAGCTCCTCGTCTCGGGTCGGCGGCTGATCGACCTCGCGCGCGTCGATCTCCATCAGGTTCGTGCCCGGCTCCAGGCAGCGAACGCACGGGCCGGTCAGCTCGCTGGCGAACCTCAGTCGAAGCGCGTAGCCGGTGCTGGTCCGGGAGACGTCGAGCCGGGCCTCCGAGCCCCCGCCGGCCGGGGCATAGCTCTCGCCGCCGAGCTCGATCGGCTCGAGCTCGACCTCGAGATCGAGCGCGCGAGCCTGCCCCGAGGACAGCGCGAGGCGCTCGAGATCGACGATTCCGCCTTCCGCATACACTCGCTCCGAGGGTACCGAGCCCTAGATGACCGATTCCCAATCCACGCACCCACGGATGACGGCGCATGCCGTCGCTGGATCGCCACCCGCCCCCTCGCGGGTAGCACCACTACCCGCTTCGGGAGCGCGCGGCACCCAGCTCGGCCTGCGCCGCCCCCGCGGGCACGTCGATTAGAAATCGATCATCCGGTGTGCGCCCAATTCCACTGGAATCCCGAGACCTACCTGGAGGAGATCCGGGCCGAGGTCCCGCGCTATGACGAGCTTCAGCGGGCGGCGATCGAGGCGATCCCCTTCGCTCCGGATCGCGTCCTCGAGCTCGGGATGGGCACCGGCGAGACCACCCGGGTCCTGCTCGAGGCCTATCCGGACGCCTGGGTGATCGGGCTCGACTCGGACTCGAACATGGTCTACCGGCTCCGAGAGGAGTACGACGACGTCCAGCTCGCGCGCATGGAGGATCCCCTGCCCGACGGTCCCTGGGACCTCGTCATCTCCGTCCTCTCGGTGCACCACCTGCAGGACGACGCCAAGCGCACGCTCTTTCGGCGCGTGCGCGAGCAGTCGCGGGCACTCGTGATCGGCGACGTCGTCAAGGCCGAGAAGCAGGTGACGCCGATCGAGCCCGGGTTCGACTTCCCCGATACCGCGGAGGAGCTCGCGGAATGGTGTGGCGGCGAGATCACCTGGACCGCGGACGACCTGGCGGTCGTCAGAGCCACCTACGACTGAGAAGAGGAGCGAGATGACCCACCACAACCCGGAGCGGCCAGGGCCGCCGCCGTCAGCCGATGAGGGCGTCGTCCTCTACGAGAAGCGCGACCGGATCGCCTACGTGACCATCAATCGGCCTGAGGCCCGCAACGCCGTCAGCCCCGAGGTCCACCGAGCGATGATCGCCGCCTGGGCCGACTTCGCCGAGGACGACTCCGTGGACGTCGCGATCCTCACGGGCGCGGGCGACGACGCATTCTGCGCGGGGGCTGACCTGAAGGAGTACATCCCGACGATCATGACCGGCAGCACGCCGGCGGACCTGCGCGAGATCGCAGAGCTCGGCCTCAACGGCTTCACCCGAGGCCAGCACCGGATCTACAAGCCGATCATCGGCGCCATCAACGGCTGGGCCCTCGCCGGCGGTCTCGAGACGGCGCTCGCCTGCGACATCCGGATCGCATCGGACCGGGCCATGTTCGGCTCGTTCGAGGCCCGCCGCGGGTTCCACCACGGCGACGGCGGCATCGTCCGGCTGGTCAACACCTGCGGGACCGGCATCGCGCTGGAGCTGCTTCTCACCGCCGAGCCGATCGACGCGCAGCGGGCGCTCCAGTGCAACATGGTCTCCAAGGTCGTCCCGCACGAGAGTCTGATGGAGGAGGCCGAGACCGTGGCCCGCCAGATCCTCCGAAACTCACAGCGAGCGGTGCGCTCGGCGAAGCAGACGATCCTCGACACGATCGGCAAGACACTCGACGAGCAGCTCCGCAACGAGGCCTGGAACGCCTACACCTCCGGCAGCCGCGAGGAGACCCTGGAGCTGCTGGGGCGCTTCTATGAGAAGACCGACCCCGGGCGGGCGGGAACCCACCGGACGGACCTGTGATGAACGGCCCCGGGGTCCCGCGCCGCGCTCTGGTCACCGGCGCAGCGCGCGGGATCGGCGCGGCGATCGCCGAGCGGCTGCGGGAAGACGGGCTCGAGGTGACGACCCTCGACCGCGACGAGGGCTGCGACCTCCAGGTGGAGCTGGCGGCGGGCGATCTCCCCGAGCTCGGCGGGATCGACGTCTGCGTATCCAACGCCGCGATCACCGACACGATTGCCCCCGCGCACCGGATGACCGAGGAGCAGTGGTCCCGGGACATCGACGTCAACCTGACCGGCGCCTTTCGCGTGATCCAGGCCTGCCTTCCGGGAATGCGCGACCGGCGTTGGGGCCGGATCGTGGTGATCTCCTCGGGCGCCGCCAAGTCGGGCCTGCGCGGACAGGTCGCCTACGCCGCCTCGAAGGCCGGCCTGCTGGGGATGGTGAAGTCCCTCGCGGCGGAGAACATCCGTCGCGAGATCACCGCGAACGCGGTCCTGCCGGGGATGGTCGCCACCGAGAAGGTGCGGGCGATGCCGAAGGAGGTCCTGGAGCGCCTCGACCCGGTGCTCCCCTCCGGCCGGATGGTCGAGCCCGAAGAGATCGCCGGTGTGGTGGCCTACCTCGCCTCCGAGGAGGCGGCTCAGGTCACCGGCCAGGAGATCGCCGTCGACGGCGGTGCGGGCCTCAACACCTTCACGCTCGGCTCCGACCGCCGGGACTAGCCGCCGCTTCGCTCCAGCCCGTAGCGCTCCCAGTGCCGGTCGGGGATATCGGCTGGGTCCTTGTACCAGTGCCAGACGCAGGGATCCCGGTCGAAGTCCTCGGGCGGCTCGGAGGGATAGACCGGATAGCCGATCCAGTTGATCGGCCCCAGCTCGTTCATGAACGCGCAGTGGGTGCAGTAGAGGGGGAAGCCCTTGCGACCGTAGGACCAGTCGTGGGCCTCGTCGGTTACACCCCAACCGTCCGGGCCGTAGCGGCCATTGCGCCACAGCCGCTGACCCGAGCCGCAGGGGTTCATCGTGAACACGAGCTTCTCCTCGTCCTCGGAGATCTCGAAGGCGCCGGGGTTCGGCCCGACCCCGCCGGTCGAGTGCCCGCGCCAGGTCGCCGCCAGCGCCTGGGCGATCGCCTTCCGGTCCGCTGTGTCGATCTTCTCGACGCTCTGCTTCCAGCTGCGCTCGAGGCTCCACTCCCAGGCCTCGCGGACGCCCTCGTCCCCGAGCCTCTCCTTGATGAACGAGATCAGCCCGCCCATGCCGTCGACCAGCATGTCGTGCATGAACTGCGACTCGTGCTTCTCGCGCTCGCAGAGCTCCTTCGCCCGCTCGAGCTCTCCCTCGTCCACGGCCTCGATCGCGCAATCCATCGTCGGCCGCGACATCTCGGCCAGCTCCTCCTCGGTGAACCAGCGCTCGCCCATCTCGCTCCTTCCCTCGACTGGGAGGGAGCCTAAGCGCTCGTGTCGTAGCCCGGCCGGGCGATGTCCAGCTTCCGGCGGACATGCTCCTCGAGGCGCGGGGCGAGCTGGTCGATTCGGTCGTCCAGCTCGCCCGCGCGCAGGCGGCGGGAGAGCTCGGCGGCCGCGGCATGAACGTCGGCCGACTTCTCGCCGAGCAGATCGTTGAAGAGCTCGAGGTCCTCCCGGTCGGGCTCCTCCCCAGCCCTGATCTCGCGGGCGACCACGGCGCAGACGTTGGCCGCCACCAGGACCTTGAAGCGCTGCTCTCTCGGCACCTCTGGGCGCAGCTCCCCGAAGAGGTACTCGGCGACGGATTCGAGCAGCTCGGGTGCGGTGGGTCGATCCTGCATCATCGGACCAACTCCAGCAGGTCCCACTCGGGCTCGCAGACGCGGCGACCGAGCGAGGCGAGCTCGTGGCTGCGGCGGACGCCCGTGAGGTGATCGTGGGCCTGGCGGGCGCAGATGATCGCCCACTTCGCGTTGCCGAAGGCCTCCCAATAGCGGACGCGATCGCGATCGACCGGCGCGCCACCGGCCGCCTCGTACGCGCCAATGAAGTCCTCGAGCTGCCCCACCCCGGCCACCGGAAGATCGTCGTTGCCGAAGCGCCAGGAGCGGATGCAGAGCCAGCCGATGTCCTCCGCCGGGTCGCCGAGGTGGGCGAGCTCCCAGTCGATCACCGCGGCGAGGCCCTCCTCGTCGACGATGAAGTTGCCGAGGCGGAAGTCGCCGTGCACAAGTCGCGGCTCCGCGGGCTCGGGGGCGTTGGCGCGCAGCCAGCGCAGTCCCAGCTCGACGGTTGGCAGCGGCTCGCCGATCTCGTCGAGCTGGCGCTCCCACTCGTCGATCTGAGCGACGGCCGGGTCTGAGGCCGACGCCGGAACCACACCGTCCAGACCGGCCGTCTCGATCGCGTGGATCCGGGCGAGCGATTCGGCGAGCTGACCCGGGAGATTGGCGCGGGCGTTCTCGAACTCGGCCCGTCTCAGAACGCGCGGCGCCACGGAGGTCCCCTCGACGTACGCCATCAGCAGGCCCGGCGACCCGAACCGACCACCCTCTGGCTCGAAGGCGAGCGGCGCCGGTACTGCCACGCCTGCGTCGGCGGCGGCGCGAATCAGGGCGAACTCGTCCTCCATCGGGACCAGGGAGACCGAGCCCCGCGGGTCACGGCGAAGAACCCAGCGACCGGCGTCGCCCTCGGCCATCCAGGTCTCTCGCGACGCCCCGCCCGGAATAGGGGCCAATCGAAGCCCGCCGGCATCGATCCCGTGCCCCTCGAGAACCTCCCCGATCCCGGTCGCCAACTGCTCCACCTCCATGGGAGGAGCCTATTTGTGTCCGGATAGCTGCCTAGCTTCCGTTTCCTCATCTTCTTCTTCGACCTCAGCAGCCTCGAGCTCGTGTTGTTGCTCGCGGTAATCGTCCTCGGGGCGACGGCGCTCGGCGCTTTCTTGGGACGCCGCGTCCGCCACCTCTCGGAGAGCCTCAGCGAGCCGTTCGGGGTGCTGCAGGCCGCGCTGCTCGGCGTCGTGGGGCTGATACTTGCCTTCGGCCTCTCGCTCGCCGTTTCCCGCTACGAAGACCGGCGGCAGGCGATCGTGGACGAGGCGAACGCGATCGGGACGACCTATCTGCGCGCCCAGACCCTGAGCGAGCCTCAGCGAAGCCGCTCGCTCAGGCTTCTCGTCCGCTACACGGAGAGCGCCATCCGCCTGTCCGATTACGTGCCCGGCAGCAGCCAGGAGACGGCCGCGGCGGCGACCGAGGATCGACTCCAGCGGGGTCTCTGGGCCCTCAACGGTCGGGCGCTCGCCCTCGAGCCACTCGCGAGCGCACCTCGGCTCTACGAGGAAACGCTCAACGAGATGATCGACGCCCAGGGGACCCGCATCGCGGCCCTCAACAACCGTGTCCCGAACGCAGTCCTGTTCCTCGAGGTTTTCGGCGCGGCGCTGGCTCTGGGACTGCTCGCCGCCTACCTCGCAATCGTCGGTCGCGGCGTCGTCGCCGTCTTCCTCGCGGCCGTGCTCGTGACGATGCTGCTCTACATCACGTGCGATCTCGACCGTCCGACACGCGGACCGATCCGTGTTCCGGACACCACGCTCAAGAACCAGCTGGCGTCAATGCGCCTGCCGCCGGCCGCGGGTCCCCCGGTTAGGCCGGTCGCCGACTAGCCGATCTCGGAGGGCTCGCGCTCGCGGCCCTGGAGCCGGTCGCGGCCTCGCTGCACTGCCTGCAGGAACTTCTGGAGGTTGACCTCGAGCGTCGAGAGGATGTCGTCGGCGTAGTCCTCGGCGCCGAGGCGAATCTCGCGCTCGCGCTCGCGCGCCTCCTCGACGATCTCCTCGGCGGCGCGCTCGGCCTGGCGGGTGATCTCCTCGTTGGCGACGAGGCGGGCCTGCTGCTCGCGAGCCTCCTTGACGATCCGCTCGGCCTCGCGCTTCGCCTCGGCGAGCATCTCCTGGCGCTCCTTGACGATCCAGCGGGCCTGCTTGATCTCCTCGGGGATCGTGGCGCGCATCTGGTCGAGGAGGTCGTAGATCTCCTCGCGGTCGACGCGCACCTGATCCGTGAGCGGCACCGGCCGCGCGTTGTGGACCAGATCGTCGAGCTTGTCGATGAGTACTAGAACGTCCATTTGCAGTCGCTAAAGCTTACGCATCGAGCCATTGGACCGGCCCCGGGTTGCCTTTCTGGGCCGGATTGCAAGCTCCTGCCCACCCCCCACGCACGACGGATCAGCGAGCTAGTCGTTCCGCAAGCGCCTTTGCAACCGGAGCGGGCACCAGATCGCCGACGTCACCGCCGAAGGTGGCGATCTCCTTGACCCCCGTCGAGGAGAGGAAGCTGTAGTTCGCGGAAGCGAAGATGTACATGCTCTCGATGTCGGCGGCGAGCTTCCGGTTGAGCTGATTCATCTCGAACTCGTACTCGAAGTCCGAGATCGCGCGCAGGCCCTTGATGATCGCCTTAGCGCCGTTCTCCTTGGCGAACTCGACCAGCAGGTTGGACATGATCTTGACCTCGACCTGATCGAGGTCGGCGGTCGCGTCCTCGATGAACGCCTTGCGCTCCTCGGCAGTGAACAGGGTCTGCTGCTTGCGAACGGGCTGGTTCACGACGCCGACGATCACGCGGTCGAACACCCGCGAGGTGCGGGTGATGATGTCGAGGTGGCCGTTCGTGACCGGGTCGTAGCTCCCCGGGCACACCGCCGTCCTGCCGTCGGGGCTCATCGACCGCTCCCGTGAATGCGAACGAGCGTGTCACCGTAGGTGCGCTCGGTGATCAGGGGCAGGGAGAGCGGCAGAGGCCGTTCCGGGGAGGACTCGGCCATCACCCTCCCCCCTTTCGCGAGCGCTTCTCGTATGAGGGGGTCGAGGTCGGCTGCAAGGCGGTCGGCGAGTTTATAGGGCGGGTCGCAGAGCACGAGATCGAATGATCCCCCCTTGGCGCGGCGCAGGAAGCGCGCGGCGTCGGACCGAACCGCACCGGCTCGATCGGTCAGCTCGAGAGCCTCCAGGTTGCGCCGCGCCGCCGCCGGATGGGTATCGACCAGCGTCGCCTCGGCGGCCCCCCTGGAGAGAGCCTCGATCGCCAGCGCGCCCGAACCGCAGTAGAGATCGAGGACGCGAGCGCCCGAGACGTCCCCGAGGATCGAGAACACCGCCTCGCGCACCCGCTCCGTGGTCGGCCGGAGCTTGGCTCCCTTCGGCGCCTGGATGCGGCGCCCGCCGAGCTCGCCCCCGGTGATCCGCAATTGCGGCATCTCACCTACGCCGCGATCTGCTCGACCCGCTCGTCGCCGAAGCGTCGCCTCGCCTCGTCCATCAGCGGACCGACTCCCGGCGCCTCGAGCGAACCGAAGCGCTCGCGGAGCTCCAGCACTCTGCGGCGGGCCTCGAGCAGCAGGGCGGTGTCCTCGGGCAGCGTCGCCGCGCGGAACCGTGGCAGGCCGTGCTGGCGGGTGCCGAGGATCTCGCCCTCCCCCCGGATCGACAGGTCCACCTCGGCCAGGGCGAAGCCGTCGCCCTCCCCCGCGATCGCCTCCAAGCGCGCCTTCGCGGCTTCCGACTCCGGGTCGCCGAACAGGATGCAGAACGATTCGTGGCTGCCGCGTCCGACGCGCCCCCGCAGCTGGTGGAGCTGGGACAGCCCGAAGCGCTCGGCGCCCTCGACCAGCATCACCGTGGCGTTGGGGACGTCGATGCCGACCTCGATCACGGTGGTGGCCACGAGTACGTGCGCCTCGCCGGAGACGAAGCTGTCCATGGCGCGAGCCTTCTCCTCCGAGGACATCTGACCGTGCAGCAGCGCCACCCGGAAGTCGCTCAACTCGGTCGCGGCGAGCCGCTTCGCCTCCGCCTCGGCGGCCTTCGCCTCGATCGCCTCGGAATCGGAGACCAGCGGGCAGACGACGTATGCCTGCCGGCCCTCGCGCAGCCGCTCGCGGATGAACTCGTAGGCCTCGGCGCGCCGGCCCTCGTCGACCACCCGGGTGCGGATCGGCTGCCGGCCGGTGGGCAGCTCGCGGAGCTCGGTCGTGTCGAGGTCCCCGTAGGCGGTCAGCGAGAGCGTCCGCGGGATCGGGGTCGCCGTCATATGGAGAACGTGCGGAAGCCGCTTCCCCGGGCCCTTGGCGTCGAGCGCGGCTCGCTGGCGGACGCCGAAGCGGTGCTGCTCGTCGACGACGGCGACCGCGAGCGAGGAGAACTCGACTGCTTCCTCGATCAGGGCGTGGGTACCGACGACGAGCTGCGGCTGGCCGGACGCCAGCGAATCCAGCAGCTCGCGGCGCTCGGCCGGCGGGATCGCCGAGGTGAGCAGGGTCGCCGTGGCGGCCTCGGAGGCACGCAGAGCCTCGAGCGTGCCGAAGTGCTGCTCGGCCAGCGTCTCGGTGGGAGCCATCAGAGCGGCCTGGTGCCCGGCCTCGATCGCGCGCAACATCGCGTAGAGGGCGAGCACGGTCTTACCCGAACCCACCTCCCCCATCAGCAGCCGCTGCATCGGCTGCGCCTGGCAGAGATCGGAATCGATCTCCTCCAGCGCGTGGCCCTGGTCTCCGGTCAGGTGGAAAGGAAGCGATTCGAGCCAGGCACCAACGTGTGCGCCGGGCGCTGGCAGCTCGATGCCCTTGGCGCCCGAGACCCGCCTCCCGCGCCGCGACACGAGAGCAGCCTGGTAGAGGAAAAGCTCTTCGAAGGCGAGCCTCTCCCGGGCGGCTTCGGCCGCGTGCTCGTCCGATGGGAAATGCGAGGCGACGATCGAATCGCTCGCGCTCGCCATCCGCAGCTCACGGCGCAGCCGGCCCGGGATCGGCTCAACCGCATGCCGGGCCATCGGTGCCGCCTGCCAGATCCACTCTCGGATTCGCTGCGGCCGCAGGCGCTCGCTCGCGGGGTGCACCGGCACAATCCCGGTCGTGTGGAGGCCGGCTGATTCGCCGGCGTTCTCCAGAAACTCATGCTCTGAGACGTTGAAGCCGCGCTTCTCCAGCTTCCCCCTCAGCAGCAGCCTCGTGCCTGGCTGGAGCCGGTCGGCGAGCCAGGCGCGGTTGAACCAGACGGCCTTGACTTTCCCGCTCGGATCAAACACGTCCGCCTCCAGGATCGTCAGCCGGCGCCGCCGGGTCGGCCGCAGCTTCGCGCCGGCCACCTCGACCTCGACGGTCGCCTCCTCCCCCAGCCTGAGGTCACCGAGGCCGACAGGGTTTGCCCGGTCGCGGTAGCTGTGCGGAATATGCCGGAGCAGGTCGCCAAGGCTCGAGATCCCCATCTCCGAGGCCGCGCCGGCCAGCTTCGGACCCGCTCCCTTCAGCTTCGTGATCGGCGCATCGAGGATGGAAGGTCGCGGCATCGACTTCAGGGGCGCCTCCAGCAGCCGCTCGGGCTCGAGAACCTCGCCGGTTGCCACCGCGCGCGGTAGGTAGGTCGGCACAGCGTCGCGCTCGGGGGCCGCTTCCATCTCGGGGCAAGGCTAGGCGTAACGTTGGATGGTCCCGTTGGACCAATCCACATGACAACGCAGCGAGCGAAGGAATCCGTCTGGGACTACCCGCGCCCGCCCAGGGTCGAGCCGCTGGACCGGCACGTGCGAATCGTCCTGGGCGGAGAGACGATCGCGGAGAGCGACCGCGCGCTCCGGGTGCTTGAGACGGCCGGCCCGCCGACCGTCTATGTGCCCCGGGAGGACGTGCGCACCGATCTGCTGATCGATGCCGAGGGCGTGCAGACCGAGTGCGAGTGGAAGGGAACGGCGCATTACGTCCACGCCGAGGCCGGTGGCAAGCGCGCGCAGCGGGTCGCCTGGTTCTACCCGGAGCCCAAGCAGGGCTACGAGCAGCTGAAGGGCCATCTCGCCTTCTACCCACGGCGCGTCGACGCCGCCTACCTCGACGACGAGCAGGTCACGCCGCAGCCGGGCGCCTACTACGGCGGCTGGATCACCGAGGAGATCGAGGGCCCGTTCAAGGGAGAGCCCGGCTCGGAGGGCTGGTAGCGGCGCGCCGAGGTCAGCCGCCGAACTTGCGCGAGCGCCATAGTCCCCGCCGATGCAGCGCCAGCCGGACGGCCGCCCAGAGCGTCTTCAGTCCGTACACCAGCCCTGGTCTGAAGCCGATCGAGGACGCGTCGCCGAAGTACTTGCTCGTCGCCGGCACCTCGGCGAGCCTGAATTCGAGGGCCGAGGCCTGCATGAGCATCTCGGAATCGAAACTGAAGTCGCTCGCGTTCCGCAGGAACGGGACACCCAGCAGGAGCCGCCGCGAGTACGCGCGGTAGCCGGTGTGGAGATCGCTCAGCTCGGTGCCCATCACGCGGTTCTCGACGCCCGTGAGGAACCTGTTGGCGATGATCTTGTACAGCGGCATTCCATTCGCCCTGGCCGCGCCGGGAACCATCATCCGCGACCCGAGCACGAGGTCGGCGTCATCCGCCAGTATCGGCCGGATGAGCTCGGGAATCAGCGCCGGCTCGTACTGGCCATCGGGATGGAGCATCACGACGATCTCGGCATCGCGCTGGAGAACGTCCAGGTAGCAGGTCTTCTGATTTGCGCCGTAGCCGGCGTTGTGTGGGTGCCAGACGACCCGGGCATCGAGCTGCCGCGCGACATCCCGGGTCGCGTCGGTGGAACCGTCGTCGACGACGATCACCTCGTCGACCCACTCGCGCGGTATCGCCGCGACCATGGCGGCGAGTGTGGCGGCGGCATTGAGGGCGGGCATCACCACCGCGACCTTGCGGCCCGCCTTCTCAGACACGGCGCGCCTCCACGTACACGCTCCCGCCCCGGCGAACCGCGGCCTCGCCCGCCGCGGCGCCCGCGGCGACGGGTAGCAGAATCACCCCGGCCGCCAGGGCGCCGGCCCGCGCGCCTCTCGATAGCCGCCGAGACCGTGCTTCGGGCCGGCGAATGGCGTCGTACAGGTCGGGGCGTCCGGGCATCGACGCCACCATTCCCTGCAGCCAGCCGAACGCGCCCTGTCCGCCGCGTAAGTAGCTGACCCGCTGGACGTCCATCCCGAGCCGCTCGAGGCGAGCCAGGAGCACGGGCGCAGGGACCTGAACCAGGTGACGGGGAAGATCGAGCGCGAACCAGCTGTCCCCGAAGACCCGCGCCTGGACGCTGGCGGGGTTGGGCATCGCGATCACGATCAGGCCACCGGGCTCGAGCAGCGAGGCCGCCCGTGCGAGCGCGGCGCCGGCCCGCGGAAGGTGCTCGAGGCTGTGCCAGAACACGATGGCGGCGAAGGTCCCGTCGACCTCGTGAACGTCGAGCTGCCGGACCGACGGATGTGACGAGTACCGGTCGATTCCGATCGCCTCCCGGCCGCGCGCGTGCAGCGCGTCCAGGAGGGCTCCGTCCCCGGCGCCGACGTCGAGGATGGCTCCCGGCGGAGAGATCCGGTCGAGGCGGCCGGCGAGGCGGCCGCGAAGGCGCCGAAGGAGCGCATCACCGGGCCCCCCGAAACGGCCACCCTTCGGCCTGTAGGAGCCGCCGTAGGCGCGCTCGAGCTCAGCGGCGCCGGGCATCGGGTCGGCGGTCCAGGCGCCGCACTCGTCACATCGGGTCCGTCCGGGGCGATGTGCCCCCCCGGCCGGCAAGTCCGCACCGCACCAGCCGCACGATCTCACCAGCCGGGCCGGCCTGGCTCGCGGGCTTCTAGCCGACCTCGGCACGAATCGCGCCCGGACCCTCAGCGGACTTCCCCTCTTCCTCGTCGGTGGCGCCCGACCATGATCGAGATCTTCCCAAGGTGCCGGTTGTCGTGAAGGAGCCGATGCGCCTCGGGGAGATCTCCAAATTCCATCGCCCGCCACAGCACTGGGCGGATCTTCCCGTCCATGATCAGCTGGTTGGCGCGCATGCACTCGTACGCGTTGAAGGCGTGCGACCCGATGATCTGCTTCTGGCGCATCCAGAGGTAGCGGACGTCGAAGTCGAGCATGTAGCCGGTGGTGGCGCCGCAGGTGACGACCTTGCCGAACGGCTTCACGACGAACACCGAGGTCGGGAAGGTCTCCTTGCCGACATGTTCGAAGACGATGTCCGGGGCGTCGCCCAGGATCTCCTTGACCCGCTTGGCGAAGCGGCGTGACTCCGCGGCCCGCTGCCTCTCCTGATCGGGCGACTCGCCACCCCTCCGCATCATCCCCTCGAAGTCTGTGCGGTTGATGTAGCCGACGGCCCCAAGCTGCTTGCTCAATTCGCCCTTGGCGTCTGAGGACACCACGGCGACCGCATTCGCCCCGGCGTCCGCGCAGAGCTGGCTCGCGAACACCCCGAGGCCACCGGCGCCTCCCCAGATCAGGACGTTGTGCCCGGCCTGGAGGGCGCACTGCTTGATCAGCATCCGGTAGGCCGTGAAGTAGGTCACTCCGTAGGCCGAGGAGTCGACCCAGGAGAGGCCGGGCGGCTTCGGCAGCAGCTGCTGAGCCTGGACCTTGCAGAACTGGGCGAAAGATCCCCAGGTCGTCTGGTACCCCCACCCCAGCTGGCTCGGCGCCGCGAGCGGATCGAGCCCATGCACCTCGACGTCCTCGTAGGAGGCCCAGTTGGCGTGCAGCACGACCTCGTCTCCCGGCTTCCACCTGGTCACCCCCGCGCCCACCTTCCAGACGACCCCGGATGCGTCGGAGCCGGGGATGTGATGACCCCACTCGGGATGGTCGCCGTAGCCGAAGATCGAGATCGGCTCCGCGAGCGCCGCCCAGACGCTGTTGAAGTTGACGCCCGCAGCCATCACCCGGACGACCACCTCGAAGGCCCCCGGCTCGGGGACCTCGACCTCCTCGACGCGGTACGCGCCATCCAGGTCCCCCTCCCGCTCCTTGCGAAGGACCCAGGCGGACATCGTCTCCGGCAACTCGCCGGGCTCGACCCGAAGCGGCGCTACTGGAACGGGTTCACTCCGGCCTGCTGGTTCTGCCGCCCCGCCTCGTCGCACATCTGCTTTGTGGGCAGGGGGCACTCGTTCGGCCCGACCTCATGCGAACCGCCTTGCCCCTGCTTGACTGCCTCGCCGATGGCCCTGCAAAGCTCCTTAGTCCAGTTCGGCGGGCACTGGCCATCGGCGAGCTGGTGGCTCTTACCCAATCCGCGCTTGTAGGCCTGGCCGACCTCCCTGCACAGCTGCTTCGTCCAGTTCGACGGGCAGGAGGGTCCGTCGGGAAGCCGGGTCGAGAGGGATTGCCCCTGAGAAGCCGTGCTCTTCTTGGCCTTCCCCGAGCCGGCCTGCACCGGTGGTGCAGCCGCGCCCGGATCCGGGGCAATTGAGCTCAAGTCAGGTTGCGTGACGGCCGCCAGGCTCGGTGCGGGAGCGGGGGCGGAATCGCTGGAATCGCCGGAAACGAGGATCGCGACCAGGCCCGCCACAACCACGAGCGCCGTCGCGCCAATTGCCATCGTCCGGGGCTTCATCCCTCAACTCCCTCTCGGCTTGGCCACGCGGCGAGTCTAGCCCACCCCGCGAGACCGAAAGCGGGATCGGCTAGCGTGCCGCGCATGTTCTGCCCGCGCTGTGGCACGGAGAACGAGGAGGGCGACCGCTTCTGCGTCTCTTGCGGAGCGTCCCTCCGGAAGGCCCCCGAACCGTCCGAGCGCAAGCCGCTTCGCGGCGCGGATCCGCGACCTGATCGGCACGACCCCAAGGGCCCGCGCAATCACTGCCGGCACCGCAATCGCGATCGCGGTTGCGATCGCCGCATTCATCGCGATCCCCGCTGCCAAGGATTCGAGCGACGCCTATACGACGGCGGCGGACGATCTCTGCGTGCAGTCGAAGGCGCAGATCGAGGCGGTCGAGCGGCAGATCCCGCCCACCGCGGGCCCGGGTGCGCTTCGCCGAGGCGCTCGTTCCGATCATCGCGGGCTGGCGCTATCAGCTGAACGCTCTCCCCACCCCCAACGAGCACGCCGAGAAGGCGGCGCAGCTCGACCTCGCGTTGCGCGGCATGGAGATCGATGCGGGCACCCTCGCCCGCGCTTCGCAATCGGGAGCGGGCGACCTCTTGGCGACTCGCCAAGCAGGGCGACGCCGCGTCGGCCAAGGTCGAGGACGCGGTGAAGGACCTCGACCTCTCGCGCTGCCATGACAGTCGCCGTGGGCCTCGTCCGCGTGCCGCCGAGCCGGCGCTGAGCTCGTTCGGGGCCGTCCGGTTGCACCGGTCCGCCAGATGTGATCAAATCCCGCGCGACCGAATTTCCGACTGGGATCGGGGAGAAGAAACATATGAACCGGCGTTACGTCGATCTTGGGATTGAGCAGCGTGCTCGCCCTCTCATTGGCAGTTCCGGCGCTGGGAGGCCCCTCTAGCCCAATCGCGACCATCTCCGGGAGCGCGAAGAAGGTCGCAAAGAAGGCTTTGAGGGCGGCAAACGCGGCGCAGGGCACCGCCGAACCAGGCGCTGAGCACCGCGAACTCAGCGAACACCCTGGCCAACACCGCGAACAATGCCGCCAAGGCCGCGCAGACGTCGGCGGACAACGCGCAAGACGGCCGCCACCGCGGCGCAGGCATCGGCTGACGCGGCGAACGCGAACGCGAACACGCGGTTCAACGACACCTCGACGTTCACCGGCGCCGCCTCGGCCAGCAACACCACCACCCCTAAGGAAGCCGTGGCCCAATGTGGAACCGGTACGAACGTGACCGGCGGCGGCTATGACATCGGCGGCACCGACAACCACGATCAGGCAGTCATCACCGAGTCGACCTACGGAGACGAGTGGGTGGTCGATGCGCAGGAGATTGCAGGGCCAGGCACCCGGCAACTGGACTCTCACTGCGCGCGCCATCTGCGCAAGCCACTAGCTGAGCAAAGCACCTCAAGCTGACGCGACGAGGGCCGCCCGCCAGGGCGGCCCTCCGCGTTTGCGGAGACCGGCGGCGCCCTTCGCCTCCCGCTCCTGGCTGGCACCCGCGCTGCTCGTCCTTCTCGCCCTGGCGGTGCGCACCGCCGTCGTCGTCGCGGATACTGGATACCGGCCCGAGCAGGACGCGTTCGACTACGACCGCCACGCCCGCTCGATCGCGTCAGGCGACGGGTATCCCGAGTCCGGGTACGTGGTCGACGGGGGCCCTACCGCTCTCCGTCCACCGGGCTACCCGTACTTCCTCGGCGTCGTCTACGCCGTCAGCGGCGACAGCGTCGACGCCGGGCCGATTCGCCAACGTGGCGCTCGGCGGGCTGGCCGTCCTGCTCCTCTTCCTGATCGCGAGGCGGATCTGGGGGCGCCGGGTCGGCGCTGATCGCCGCCGGGATGGCGGCGGTCTTCCCACCGCTCGTTCTGCTCAGCCGCGACCTGCTCTCCGAGTCGCTGTTCATCGCGCTCGAGCTCGCCGCGGTCCTCTGCGTGCTCAACTTCCGCCGCGCGGGCGATGCGCTCCGCTGGGCGGTGGCGGCGGGGGTCCTGACCGGACTGGCCGCGCTGACCCGCAATCCCGGCATCGTGCTCGTGATCCCGATCGCCGTCGGGGCCTGGATGCTGCGCCCCGCCTTCAGCGCGCGGGCGCTGGCGGCGCCTGCCGATCGTCGTCCTCTGCACGGCTCTCACCATCCTTCCCTGGAGCGGTGCGCAACGCGATTGAGCTCGGCCGCTTCGTCCCGATCACCTCGAGCCTCGGGTTCGCCCTCGCCGGCACCTACAACCACGGACTCGCTGGACGACGACGCGCATCCCGGCTCCTGGCGGACCCCGGTGGTGACCCCCGACTACAGGGTGCTGTTCCACACCCCCGGAATCGACGAAGGTACACTCGACGCCACGCTGCGCAGCCATGCGCTGCAGCTTTGCGTGGGACCATCCTTCCTATGTCGCAGAGGTCACCGGAGAGAACTTGCTGCGCCTTTTCGAGGTCGCCGGGAGGATCCGTGGTCGGGGCGCACAACGTCGGCGGGCAGTTGGTAGCGGATCCCAGGGTGGTCGCGGTGGGCCGCGGCATCGGCAGCGCCACCCCGGCCGCCGAGCGAGTCGGGCTGGTGATCGCGGGCATCCTGGCGCTGCTCGGCGTCCTCGCGATCGTGCAAGTCCCGGCCCCGTCCCGGTGCCGATCGGGCGGGCGCAGGTGCGTGCCGCGCGGGCCCATGGTTCCTCTGGCTGATCCCGATCGTGATGATCTCGCCGCGGCGCCGGTCAACGGCCTGCCCGCGCTACCGGACGCCCGCCGACCCGTTCCTGCTGATCCTCTCGGCGATCGGCCTGCTCTGGATCTGGGACCGGACGCTCGGCGGCGAGGAGAGGCGGATTGCAGCCCGAAGGGCGCCGCCGCGATCCTCGGGGCGGCTGCTCTGATCGCGCTCGGCGGATGCGGCGGCGGAGCAGCGACACGACCTCGGTCGTCACCGCTCCCAACAGCCCCGAGAAGCAGCGCTACATAGCCCGCGCCGACGCGATCTGCAAGCAGGGGCTGAGCCAGGCACAGCGCGATCGGACGCAGGTACCACAACCCCGGCGTCAGCGCACTCCAAGTCCTTCACCGAGGGCCTGGTCAAGCCCGGGATACCCGTGCTGGAGCGCTTCGCGAGCAGAATGCAAGCCCTCCAGCCTCGTCCGCATCGATTCGAACCTGGAGGCATACCTCGGCCTCTTCGACGCCCGGTGAGGTGCTCCTTCAGCAGCGACTTCGTCGCGGGCGAGAAGGGAGATCTCAATCAGTCGCACAATCTCGAGCTGTTGCTGGTGTCGCTGGGCGGTGAGCAGAGGGAGCTCGGCGCCCGGTTCGGCTTCAAGGCCTGCAACGTCGACTTCCTGAGCGTGCTCGGGACACGCCATCGCTCAGTAGCGAATGGGAGTACTCGGACCCGTGGCCCCAAGCGAGGCGGTCCCGGACGTAGTCGCGCCGCCTCCGCGCCACCCGCGCTTCCCGCTCACGGTCGGCCTGCGCGGCATACCGGCCCTCGCCATCCTGATCGGCCACGCCTGGTATTTCAACGGCGGCTTCGGCGGGTTCACCGAGAGCATCCCCAACCGCGGCATGGTGCGCATGGACGGGCTGGTCGCGCTCTTCTTCCTGCTTTCGGGGTTCCTGCTCTACCGCCCGATGATCGCCCACCGAAACCACGGCGCCGGTTCGCCCCGCGTCGCCGACTACGCCAAGAGGAGGTTCCTGCGCCTCTATCCCGCGTACTGGGTCGTGCTCATCGTCCTCGCGATCATTCCCGGGCTGTACGGCGTCTTCGGCCCCGACTGGTGGAAGTTCTTCACCCTGACGGACTTCTTCGACCTCCACAACGCCCACAGCGCCTGCCCGATCGACCTTCGGTTTCGCTGCGGCATGCCGCAGTCCTGGACGCTCGGCGTCGACATGAGCTTCTACGTGGCGCTGCCCTTCTATGCGGCCGGGGCGGCGCTGCTGGCGCGTGGGCGAGCGGTGAAGAGCTGGATGAAGGCGGAGCTCGGCTTGCTCGCGTTGCTGGCGGCAACATCGCTGTTCCTGCAGGGACCGCCGTTCAACATGCGGCACGACGACACCTGGTTCAGGTTCAGCTTCCTCGGCCACTTCTACTGGTTCGCGCTGGGGATGGGGATCGCGGTGGTTTCGGTCGCCTATTGGCAATCCGAGCTGCCGCGCCCGCTTCGGTTCGCGGCGGACAACCCGGCCGTCTGCTGGGCGATCGCCTTCGCGATCTATCTGGTGACCCTGTTCGGCTTCTACCCGGCGCCGTTCCCGGTCGCCCCCTTCACCGCGCTGCAGTACGTCGAGCTCAACCTGCTGCAGGGGAGTGGCAGCCGTCTTCCTCTTCCTGCCGGCGGTGTTCTCCAACCCGAATCGCGGGCTGCCGGCCCGAGTGCTCGGCCATCCGGCGCTGATGTGGTTCGGGCTGATCTCCTACGGGATCCTCCTCTGGCACGTGACGATCGCCGTCCAGCTCGGCATCGGCGGCGCCGACGCCGGCTTCTGGGTGGTCCTGCTCGGCGGGCTGCTGCTGACGGTCCCGCTGGCGGCGACCAGCTACTACCTGGTCGAGCGGCCCCTGATGAAGTTCAAGTACCGCTCACCTCGCCAGGTACTTCGCGACCGATCCCGACGCCAGCGGCGGCCGGTCGCCGAATCTGGCGGATCGGCGTGAGGTCCGGGACCAGCAGGCACTGCGCGGGCCGGCGAGACGGCTTCGCCCGCCGCCATGCGCAGGCGCATGTTCCTCTCCCAGGACGGCGTGGTGCTGAGCACCACGCTCCGGGCCCTGGAGGAGCTCAGCATCCTGACGCCGTCGCTCGAGGCGGACCGTCCGCTCGCGGAGCTCTACTCCCGAGATCAGCGAGCCAGGGTTCGGCGCGCTGCGTGTGGCCGTCAGGACCCTGGCGAGCACCGGCTGGCTCGCGGATCCGCCGACCCTGGACCCGATGACCACGGCTCTGCGCTGGACTGAGGCCGGTCTCCTGGCGATGAGCCTGCGCGACCGCTACGTCGCCACTGGGCGGGCTGCTTGCGCGAATTCGCGAGCACCGAGGACGACGCGTGGACGCGCAACTGGGATGAGGACCAGGTGGCGTCCTTCCTGGATCTGCTCGAGCCCGCCTGCGATCGGTGGCGAACCGAGGAGCGCCTCCCGGACGAGCTCGCGGAGCTGGTCGCGGCACACCTGGACGCCGGCCTGATCGTGCCGATGATGCTCTGGCTGCACGAGACGGGGAGGCTCTCCGAAGGGGCTCCCGAGCTTCCCGATGACGACCTGGGAGCAGGCATGGCAAGGCTGCTGGCGGCGCTCTCCTACACGGAGGGGACCGGCGGCGGCTGGACCGATACCGGGCTCCGTGCCCGGTCCTTCGCCCTCAACTTCGGCGGCGTCGCCACCTACCTGCCATTGCTCGCCCGGCTGCCCGAGCTCTACCGCGGTGAGCTGACCGTGCAGCCGGAGCCCGGGGCAGAACGCGAATGGCACGTGCACCGCGAGCTCAACCTGCGGATCAGCGCCAAGGCGCACAGCCGCTATTTCAGGGACACCGATCCGATCTTCCTGGAGATCTTCAACCGCGAGCCGGTCTCCGAGCAGCCCACCTTCATCGCCGACATGGGGTGCGGCGACGGGAGCTGGCTGTTGCACCTGCACGACCTGATCGAGCGGGGAACGCGCCGGGGAGCGGAAATGGAGAGCCACCCGCTGACCATGGTCGGCATCGACACCGAGAACACCGCGCTGGAGCAGGCCCGGCGCCACCTCGAGGGCGCAGGTGTCCCGGCCGTGCTGATCAGAGGGGATGTCACCGACCCTGACCGCCTCGCCTCGGATCTCTTCGAACGCGGGCTGTCGATGCAGGACGGGCTCCACATCCGCTCCTTCATCGATCACGAGCGTGCCTATCTCGGCGCCGATGATGTCGACGAGGTGCCGGGCTGGGCCAGCGGCGCCTATCTGGGTCCGAACGGCGGCCCTCTCAGCGGCGAGGAGGTCGAGCGCGACCTGGTGGCTCACCTGCGTCGCTGGGGACGGCATGTCCCCAAGCACGGGATGGTGGTGCTCGAGGCGCACAGCGTCGCTCCCGGGATCGCCAGGCGGCAGCTGGGCTCGCTGCACAGCGTCGCCTTCGACGCTCATCAGGCCTACTCGAAGCAGTACCCAGTCGACCACCCGAGCTTCATGCGCTGCGCGGAGCTCGCGGGCCTCGAGGCCATCGCGCATGTCGAGCGCCGCTACCCGTCGAACCGCCCCTTCGTCGCGATCAGCCTCAACCGCTTCCTCGGCCCCGGGACGGCGCCCGCCCTGCCGGCGATCGGCGAGGGCGTGCCACGCCGCGACACCTGGCAGCCCGAGCCGGGGGTCGATCTCGAGGACGGCCGCGCTCTGCACGAGATGCTCTTCACCGGTGGCGACATCCGCCACCCGGCGATGTGGCACTCGGCGGCGACCGGCTCGGTCGTCGCCGGTGCGCTCGCTGCGATCGAGGGCCGTCTGACGGACGCCGGCAAGGGGGACGTAGTGCGGGTCCTCGACTACGGCGCGGGCACCGGCACGGCGACGATCGAGCTGCTCAAGGCGCTGCGGGAGAGAGGGTTCGAGCGCCGGCTCCGCGAGGGCGGGATTGGGCTGGAGGTCCACCTCGTGGATCTGCCATCGGGCTGGTACGCGCAGGCCTACGAGCTGCTCTCCGGCTGTGCGTGGACCCGATTCCACTCCCTGCGGGCGGACGACGGGGGCTTCAGGCCGCTGCTCGAGGTCACGGGCGGCCAGGAAATGGACGTCGCGATGGCAAACATGGTCTTCCACCTGATCCCGCCGCGGGCCCTCGCGTCCGCGATGGCCCAGCTGGCCGGCGTGCTCGTTCCCGGCGGCAGGCTGCTCTGGAGCTCGCCCGACCTCGGACCGCCCGGGCGCCTACGACGTCCTGCTGCACGACCCGAACAGAGCGCTCAGAGAGCGGGCCCTGGAGCGACTGCAAACGGAGGGGCTCGACGAGGAAGCCATGAGCGCCGCTCGCGAGCGCGCCGAACGCCGGATCCTCCCCGCTCCCCTGGCGAGCGACGTCGATGCCGCGCTGGCCCCCGGCTTCGACGGCGAGACCGAGACGTGCGCCTACGAGATGCGCGCCGAGGAGATCGTCAGGGGCCTGCTCGTGCCGTCGAACCAGGCCGAGTATCTGCCCGAGATCGAGGATGCCGGCCGGCGCGAGGAGATCATCCGCGAGCTGATGCTCGCCGACGTGATCCCGGCGATGCAGTCAGGGCCGGCCGGGACGGCGCTTGGCCTGAACCTGCACTGGACCCTGGGCGCGCACACCAAGCGGGCCTAGCCCGGCTTCAGTCCACCGCCGACGAGGTGCCTCGGTGGCGCCGCCAGGTCTCGGTGATCCAGCCGAGCGCCGGATGGTCCCGAAACGGCTCGAGGAACTCCCAGCGGGGCGGGTCCGGGAGCTCGTACTGGTACTCGCGCGGCCAGACGAGCGGATAGAGCAGCGCGGCCGCGGTCAGGTCGGCGACTGTGAATCGGTCACCGACCAGGTAGTCCGCGCCGGCGCGCTCGGCCTCGATCCGGTCGAGGGCCTCGACGATGGTCACGCGGCTCCGCTTCACGGCCTCCTCATTGAACGCGTAGCGCGAGCTCATGTAGCGCCAGACGCCGGGGAACGCGACCCGGAGTCCCGTCCGGCCGACAGCGCCCTTGACCTTCGGCTGGTCGGTCGTCATGAACTGGACTGCGTAGCCGAGATGCTGGCGCGCCTCCCAGAAACCGACCCGCCTCATGTCGTGGCCGGCGCTCTCGTCGAAGTAGTCCTCCAGCTCCAGGGCCCTCCGGCGCTGCTCGGCGTCGGCCGGGTAGATGGCCGGTTCTGGCTGACGTTGTTCGAGCGCGGCGATGATCGCCGTCGAGTCGACGATCCGCTGCCCGTCGAGATCCAGCACGGGGAGAGTGCCGTCGCCTCGCGAGAACGACATCCCGCGCGGGCCGCCGGGCATGAGGGACCGCCGGCGGTGCCTGATGCCCTTGAAGTCGAGCGCCCAGCGGGCCTTCTCGTTGTAGTTCGAGAAGGCGTACTGCCAGAGGAGCGGGGTGTCGTCCGCGTGCGGCGTCAGTCCACCTCGATCGAGTCGAGCTCGATGGAGACCACGGTGGGGCCGCGAAGGGGACGACCGCGCGGGCCCCTAGGGACGACGCGGCGCTTGGTCGGGAAGACGAGCCCATCCACCTCGCGGTGGCGATCGCACAGATGCGCGGCATTGGCCAGCGAGGAGACGACGTCGGGGTGGTAGTCGTGGCGGCGCAGGAGGCCCTGCGAATCGAAATAGAGCGCCTGCTCACGGCAGTGCGTGTGGATGGACTCCGGGAAGACGACGTCGAGCCGGCGCCAGCGCTCGCCGTCGACGGCAAGCGCTTCCCCCTCGGAAACCTCGAAGCCTGGCCGCTCGAAGAGGAACGGGATGTTCAGGTAGTTCCACATCGCGTATCCCGCGAAATAGAGGGCGTCCAGTTCGTCCCAGTGGAGGTCTCGCCGCAGGCCAGAGAGCCCAGAGAACGCGTCCCGCGCATTTGGCCGCTCGGTCACGACCGTCCCGTCGGGCGCCTCGATGCGCACGGTGCCCGCGTCGAAGACGCCGCTGCCCCCGTCCCCCGGGTAGGGCTGGATCACGGCGCCCTGCTCGTCGGTGGCCACGCTGAGGCCGTAGTCGCGGAAGCTGCCGGCCCTTCCCTTCAAGCGCATCAGAAGTCCGCCCGAGACGACGTGCGCCGAGATCCCCTTGACGCGACGCCAGCGGCGCCGGCCGCCGGCCGCCTCGATGACCTCGTCGAGCAGCGGCGTCACTGCGCGGCCAGCAGCCACCAATAGTGCGGCTGACCCCCCTCGTGGAGGTCGAGCTCCACCCCTTCGGGGGTATCGCCCTCGAGGTCGCCCAGGGCGATCGGCGCGCCATCACCGGCGACGACGGTCAGGATCTCCGCGCCCTCGGCCAGGCGCGCCATCGTCTCCGACAGGGTCGACCCCGCGCCGCCCCAGGCGACGATCTCGTCCTCGACGAAGCCGACCGCGTCGCCGGTCACGAACCGGCCCTTGGGATCGTCCCGCGCGGCCGGGGCAACCGAGCCTGCGCGAATCCCCGCCAGGGAGGCGGCAAGCCGCTCGCCGTTCTCGTCGATCGAGGCCCTCGGATCGAGCTCGACCAGCGCGGCCAGGCCCGCCTGCTGCGACGTGCAGCCGACGACACGAGCCTGCTTGTCCGAGAGCTCGGCCGCACGCTCGGCCGCCATCACCACGTTGGGGTTGTTGGGGAAGACCAGGACCTCCTCCGACGGCACCTCGTGGATCGCCGCCAGCAGGTCGTAGATCGACGGGTTGAACGTCTCTCCGCCGTCGACGACGAATGCGCCGAGTCCCTCGTAGAGCTCCCGCATCCCGCCGCCCGCGACGACCGCCACGGCCGCGCAGCGGCCGGCCTGCAACCGGGCGCTTCGCTCGGCGATCTGCTCACGCATGTCCGCCACGTCGAGCTGCGAGACGCCGCCGGCCTGGTCGAAGAGCGCGACTGCGGCCTCCGGCTCATCGGTGTGGACATGGACCTTGAGGGTCGCCTCGTCGCCGACCACCAGGACGGAGTCCCCCAGCTCCTCCAGCATCGGCACGAACGAGCGGCTCTCGAGACCGGCGCCGGTGACGATGAAGTTGGTGCAGTAGCGATAGCGGCTGTCCTCGTGATGCGGGCGCGTGTCCATGGCCGGCGCGTAGTGGGGCACCTCCGGTGAGGCCTCGCTGCCGCCCCGCAGTCCCGCGACCACGCCCGCGAGGATCACCACCAGGCCATGCGCCCCGGCGTCGACCACGCCGGACTCGCGCAGCACCTCGAGCTGCTCGGGCGTGCGGGCAACCGCCTGCTCGCCGTCGTGGACCGCGTCCTCGAGCAGCTCGGCGAGCAGGGCGTCCTGCTCGGCCGGGGTGGCGTCCGGCGAGAGCCTGATCTCGTCCATGTGGGCAAGGCGCCGGGAGATCGAGTGGGCCATCTCGCGGAAGACCGTGAGCATCGTCCCCTCGGCCGGCTCCCGCACCGACTCGTACGCAGCGTCGGCGGCCCGGGCGAACGCCGCCGCGACCACGATCGGATCGACCAGCTCTCCCGGGCGGCTGGCGAGCTCCTCGGCGGCCCCGCGGACGATCTGGCTGAGGATCACGCCGGAGTTCCCGCGAGCGCCCATCAGGGCGGCGCGGGCGAGCGCGTTGACCAGCTCGGTGCGCCCGATCTCGTCGACCATCTGGCCGTCGAGGCGGTCGAGCTCGTCGCTGACGGCGCGGAGGGTGAGGGCCATGTTGTCCCCGGTGTCGCCGTCCGCCACCGGGAAGACGTTGAGGTCGTTGACCTCCTTGCGCCGCTCTTCGAGGTGGGCGGCGGCCGCACTGACGACGCGGCGGAAGCGCTCTATTGAGGGGTCTGCCATGCGGGGACTTACCGGGAGCCTAACCCCCGTTCACGGCCTAGGTCAGGCGGCTTTGGTGACCTTGTTCGACTTCAGGCAGCGGGCGCAGACGTAGACTCGCGCCGTCCCGCCTCCCGGCTCCTGGATGCGAACCTTCTGGAGGTTGGGGTTGAAGCGCCGCCGAGTCGCGACCATCGAGTGGCTCCGCGAGTTGCCGAAAGCGGGGCGCTTGCCGCAGCTGTGACAGACCTTGGCCATGGGCGGGGCATGGTAGCGACAGGTGCTGCGCAGGTACACGGCCCCGAGGGGAGAACAAGTCAAGTTCTGCACCGAATTCGCCGACAAATATTCGGTAGGGCGAGATGCTTTCCGGAGGTGGCGTACAGCCATTGGGGGACAACATGAACATCCGGCAAGAGACGCCATTCGGATCGCGCGCACGCCTTGGGGCGGAATTCGAGGCGCTCGAGGGCTCGATCGCGGATTACCTAGGGGACATGATCTCCGCCCACGCCCCCGACGGGACGTACCGCTACGTCTCGGCTGCGTCGCAGGACCTGCTCGGATATGAGCCCGAAGAGCTGATTGGCCGCTCGGCCTACGACCTCTTTCATCCCGACGATGTGGCCAAGGTCGCGGTCGCTCATCGCAGCTCTCTCGAAGGGGCCCCGCTCACGGTCGCCTACCGGCTGCGGCGAAAAGACCACGAGTACCTCTGGGTCGAGACGACCACCGGCGTGATCTCCAACGAGGATTCCGGCGAGGTCGTGGAGATCGTCTGCTCGACACGACCGGTCGGCGATCGCCGCGTGGTCGAGAAGCTGAGCAGCGAGGACCACCGCAAATCCCTCGATCGCGTTCAGGCGGTCCTCGACAACGAACTGATCTATCCCGTCTACCAGCCGATCCTCCATCTGGAGACCGGCCAGGTGATCGCGTACGAGGCCCTCTCCCGTTTCCCGGCCGAACCAGAGCGCGGGCCGGACAGATGGTTCGGGGAGGCGTGGGACGTCGGCCTCGGGGTTCCCTTGGAGCTGCTGGCGGTGCGGATTGCGGCCAGGGCGCTGCCGCAGCTTCCGGACGACGTCAGCCTCTCAGTCAACGCGTCTCCTCCAACGGTCTTCTCCGGGCGATTCATCTCCTGCCTCGGCGCTTCTCCTGATCGGGTCACCGTCGAGCTGACCGAGCACCTCAAGGTCGACGACTACGAGGGGTTCACGTCAAGGCTCGGCCCGCTGCGCGCGGCCGGCGGGAGGGTCGCGATCGATGACTTCGGCGCCGGCTATGCCAGCCTCCGGCACATCATCAAGGTGCGCCCGGAGTGGATCAAGCTCGACATCTCCCTGACCGAGAGGGTCGACGAAAACCCGTTGGTGCATGCGCTGGCGAGATCTCTTGTCTCGTTCGCCGGCGAGGTGGGCGTGCGGGTGATTGCCGAAGGCATCGAGACCGAGGAGGAGCTCGAGGCGCTCATCGACGCCGGTTTCCGCTACGGGCAGGGTTTCTACTTCGGTGTCCCGGCACCTCTCGATGTAGCGCTGGCC
>CAWCIP010000004.1:0-65751 GCA_963795665.1 uncultured Solirubrobacterales bacterium
GATCCTCTTTGCTCTAGCGCTCGGCGGCGTGATCCACATCTTCGACCCCGGCGACGCCGGGGACAAGGTCTGGGCCGTGGCGATCGTGCTGACGCTGATCCCGCTGAGCTGGTCCGTGCTGCGGAGCCTGATGCGCGGGTGACGTCGGGGTCGATGCGATCGCGCTGGTGGCGATGGTCGGGGCGCTGGTGCTCGGCGAGTACCTCGCCGGGGCGGTGATCGCCCTGATGCTGAGCGGAGGCAACGCCCTCGAGGCCGCAGCGGGACGGCGGGCGCGTCGCGAGCTGACGGCGCTCCTTGAGCGCGCCCCGCGCATCGCGCACCGGCGCCGAGGCGAGAAGCTCGAGGAGGTCCCTGTGGAGGAGATCGGCGTCGGGGACCGGATCCTGGTGCGGGCGGGCGAGGTGATTCCGGTTGATGGCGCGGTGCAGAGCGAGCACGCTGTGATCGACGAGTCGACCCTGACCGGGGAGCCATTGCCCGTCGAACGCTCGCGAGGGACGACGGTCTCTAGCGGCACGCTCAACGCGGGCGACGCCTTCGACCTGCGGGCGACGAGAACGGCGGCCGAGAGCGCCTATGCGGGCATCGTCCGGCTGGTCCAGGAGGCAGAGCGCCAGCGGGCGCCCTTCGTTCGCATGGCGGACCGCTACGCGGCAATCCTGCTGCCGGTCACGCTCGTGGTGGCCGGGGCGGCCTGGGCGCTGAGCGGCGACCCGGTACGCGCGCTCGCTGTGCTTGTCGTGGCGACGCCCTGCCCACTCATCCTGGCCGCGCCGGTGGCGCTGATCTCCGGCGTCTCGCGCGCCGCACGCCGCGGCGTGATCGCCAAGGGGGCCGGCACGATCGAGAAGCTGGGGCGGGCGCGCACGGTCCTCTTCGACAAGACCGGGACGCTCACCCACGGCCGTCCCGAGATCGAATGGGTGCGCAGCGCCGATGGGCTCAGTTCCGAGGACGTCCTGAGATTCGGGGCCTCCGTCGATCAGCTCTCGGCCCACGTCCTGGCGGAGGCCCTGGTTCACGGTGCCGAAGCCCGCGGTCTGCAGCTCGCCTTTCCCGAGGAGGTCGTGGAGGAGCCCGGCCAGGGGATCGAGGGGCAGGTGGCCGGCCATCGAGTCGCGGTCGGGAGCGGCGACTGGCTGCGCCGGCGCGGGTACTCGGGAGTGAAGAGCACGGCGGAGCTGTTCGATGACTCGGGCGAGCCCGGGCTGGCCCGCGTGCTGGTCGGGGTCGACGGCGAACTCGCTGGCGCGATCCTGATGGCGGACCGGCTGCGGGACGATGCGGGCGAGCTGACGGCGAGCCTGCGGACGGCCGGAATCGAGCATGTCGCGCTCGTGACCGGGGACCAGCGGGCGGTCGGCGAGGCCGTGGGCAGGTCGGTCGGAGTGGATCGTGTCTTCGCCGAATGCTCACCCGAGGAGAAGATCGGCGTGGTCCGCCGGGCTCGCGAGCTGACCGAGGACGGCGGGGTGGTGATGGTCGGCGACGGCGTCAATGACGCGCCCGCCCTCGCCCTGGCGGACGTCGGCATCGCGATGGGGGGAGTTGGCGCGACCGTCTCCTCGGAGACCGCCGACGCGGTGATCGCGATCGATCGCATCGATCGCGTGGCCGATGCCGTTCGCATCGGCAGGCGCTCGCTGGCGATTGCGCGGCAGAGCGTCCTAGCCGGACTCGGGCTCAGCTTCGTCGCCATGGGCTTCGCGGCCTTCGGCTACATCCCGCCAGTCGCCGGAGCGCTGCTGCAGGAGGGAATCGACGTGGCGGTGATCCTGAACGCACTGCGCGCTCTGCGGGACTGATCGCGCATGAGATCCTGAGCTCGGTGGCCCTGCTCAGTGAAATCGCCGGGCGTCTGCTGCGCCTGCCCGCCCCGGCGACGCGCGACGTGCTGGTGGAGCGCGACCTGCCGGCGAGGATGACCGACGGTGCCGTGTTGCTCGCCGATCGCTATGCGCCCGAGGGAGCGGGCCCATCGCCGACGGTGCTCGTCCGCTCGCCATACGGGCGGGCCAATGCCGCAGGCTTCGTCTTCGGGCGGCTGATCGCCGAGCGGGGGCTGCAGGTCGTCGTCCAGAGCATCCGAGGGACATTCGGATCCGGCGGGAGCCTCGACCCGTTCAATGAGCGCGAGGACGGCCTGACGACGCTGGACTGGCTGCGGGGGCAGCCCTGGCATGAGGGGCCGGTCGGCATGATCGGACCGAGCTACATGGGCGTCGTGCAGTGGGCAATCGCCGACGAGGTGGACGCGCTGGCGGTATCGGTGACCGCCTCGGAGGTCCACGGCATGACCTACGGCAGCGGCAGCGTCTCGCTCGCCTCCGCAATGTCCTGGATGCTCCTGCTCGAGGTGCAGGAGCGGCGGCTGGCCCCGTTGCTCTTGGCCCATGGCCTCCGGCACACCCTGCCGAGGATCTACCGACAAGTTCCGATCGCCGAGATCGGCGGGCGCGGGTTTGGCGACCGAATCCCCGTCCGCGAGTGGTTGCAGGAGATGGCGCCCGACAGCCCCACCTGGGCGGGTCGGGATTTCTCCTCCTCGGTGGGGAACGTCAACGCACCAGTGCAGCTGATCGGCGGCTGGTACGACATCTTCCTGCCCTGGCAGATCGAGGACTTCCGGGCCCTCCGCGACGGCGGTCGCCACCCGCAGCTCATCATCGGGCCCTGGACCCACATGGCCCCCGAGCTCGCCGGGCTCAGCCTGCGCGAGGGAATCGGCTGGATGAGGGCGCAACTGCTGGGGGACGCGCGGATGGTGAGTGATGCGCCTGTCCGGGTGTTCGTGACCCGCGAGGGTCGCTGGCGCGAGCTGGCGGACTGGCCGCCTCCGGGCGCCACCCCCAGAACGTTCTACCTCCAGCCCGGCGGCGGTCTCGGCGATTCTCCGCCGCCGCAGGGTGCAGAGCCGACGCGCTATCGCTATGACCCGGCGAGTCCGACACCCGCCATCGGGGGCCCGCTCCTGCTCGAGCGAAGACCGGTGCAGGACAATCGCCCGCTCGAAGCGCGCAGCGACGTCCTGGCCTTCACCAGCGTCCCCCTCGAGAGGGAGGTCGATGCAATCGGGCCGGTCGCCGCTGATATCTGGATGCGCTCGAGTCTCGACGACACCGATCTCTTCGTTCGCGTCTGCGACGTCGATTCGGAGGGGGCGTCCTGGAACGTCTGTGACTCGCTGATCCGCCTCGCGCCCGGCCGTCCGCCCCGCGACGACGATGGGGTCGCGAGTGTTCGACTTGAGCTGTGGCCAACCGCACACCGATTCGCCGCCGGCCATCGCGTGCGGGTCCAGATTTCGAGCGGAGCGCACCCTCGCTACGTGCGCAATCCCGGCAGCGGCGAGGACCCCCTCCGCGCGACGCGCCTGGTTGCCGCCGACCAGGAGGTCTTCCATGACGCGGCTCAACCGTCGTCGGTCACTCTCACCGTGCTTTGAAAGGATTGAGTCTTGTCGGCGATCGTGACTGATCGACTGACCAAGTTCTACGGTAGCCATCGCGGCATCGAGGACGTGACGATGGCGGTCGAGCAGGGCGAGGTCTTCGGCTTCCTTGGGCCCAACGGCGCGGGGAAGACGACGACGATCCGAACGCTGCTCGACCTGCTTCACCCGACGCGGGGGAGCGCCCGGATCTTCGGCCTCGACAGCCGCCGGGAGAGCGTCGCCATCCGCGCCCGGATCGGGAACCTGCCGGGGGACTTCGGGTACGGGAAGCTGACCACCGGGCATGAGGCGGTCTCGCTGCTGGCCCGGCTGCGCGGGGTCGAGGATCTGAGCCTTGTCGATTCGCTGGCGGCTCGCTTTCGCGCCGACCTCGAGCGGCCGCTCGGGGAGCTCTCACGCGGCAATCGCCAGAAGGTCGGGCTGATCCTCGCCGTCTTCCACCAACCGGACCTGCTCATCTTCGATGAGCCGACCAGCGGACTCGATCCGCTGATGCAGGAGGAGTTCCTCACCTTGGTGCGCGAGGAGCGTGAACGCGGCTGCGCGGTCTTCCTCTCGTCCCATGAGCTCGACGAGGTGGAACGAGTCTGTGATCGCGTCGGGATCATTCGCGACGGAAAGCTGATCGCGGTCGAGCGTGTCGCGGACCTGCTGGCCCGGACACCTCGGAGAGCCTCGGTCGAGTTCGCCGACCCGACCGACCCGGCCGAGTTGCGTGCCTGTCCCGGCGTGAGCGATCTCGAGGTGGACGACGGCCAGGTCACGTTCAGGTTCGTCGGCGACCCCGACCCGGTGATCAAAACGGTCGCTCGGCACACCGTCTCCGACCTCGAATTCGCGCGCCCGACGCTGGAGGAGGTCTTCCTGACCTACTACGAGGACGGCGCCCCGTGATCGCGCTGGTCGCTGCCCAGTTGCACGAGCGCCGCCGCTCCCTGCTCTCCTGGGGCCTGCCGATCGGGCTCTTCTCGGCGTTCATCGTGGGGATCTACCCGTCGGTCGAGGATGCGCTCGCCAAGGCGATCAGCAACTACCCGACCGCGCTCAAGGAGGCCTTCGGCATCGGCGAGCTGACCAGCGTCGAGCAGTACCTGCACGCGGAGATGCTGAGCCTGATCGTCCCGCTCGCGGTCGCCTACCTCGCCGTCCGCTCGATCGCCAGCGCCCTCTCGGGCGCGTCGGAGAGCGGGCGCCTCGACGTACTGCTCTCGGCGCCGGTCTCTCGCCGCGGCCTGGTCGCCGCCGGCTTCTGTGCGACGGCGGTCGAGTTGGGCGCAGTTCTCGCGGTGGCGCTGATCCTGACCCTGCTCGGCAGCCTGATCACTGGCGCCGGACTCTCCTTCGGGCTTGCCCTGGCGGGCTTCGCAAACGTCTGGCCACTGGCGCTCCTCTCGGCTGCGCTCGGGATTGTGGTCACCGGCTTCAGCCTGCGCACCAACGTCGTCACCGGCTCGGTGGCCGGCGTGGTGGTCGCCATGTACGTCGTCGACCTGCTTGGCCGACTCGACCCGAGCCTCGACGGGGTCCGCTACGTCTCCGTCTTCCGCTACTACGGCACTGCGGTCGACAACGGCATCGATCCGCTCTCCTTCGTCGGCGTCACCGCTGTCGCTGCCCTGCTCGCGTCGATCGGGACCGTGCTCTTCGACCGGCGCGACCTCGTTCGATAGCGCGACGCCCTAGCCTTGGCGGTCTTGATCAGCACGAACCAATTCAAGAACGGCGCCCACATCGAGGTCGACGGCAGGATCTTCCGGATCGTCGAGTTCCAGCACGTCAAGCCCGGCAAGGGCGGTGCCTTCGTGCGGTCCAAGCTGAAGCGCGTGGACGACGGCGCCGTGATCGACAAGACCTTCAAGGCCGGGGAGAAGTTCAGGCCGGTGCGCACCGAGACCCGCAAGATGCAGTTCCTCTACGACTCGGGCGACGCGGCCGTCTTCATGGACAACCAGAGCTACGACCAGGTCGAGATCCCGATGGCGGTCGTCGGCGATGCCCTGAAGTGGGTTCCCCCGAACTCCGACGTCGAGCTGCTCTTCGTCGACGAGCGAGCCGCCGGCGCGCAGCCGCCGAGCGCAGTCGACCTGGCGATCACGCAGACGGATCCCGGGCTGAAGGGCGACACCGCCTCGGGCGGGGGCACGAAGCCCGCGACCCTGGAGACGGGCGTCGTGGTCCAGGTCCCGCTGTTCATCGAGGAGGGCGAGCGGGTCCGGGTCGATACGCGCAGCGGCGAGTACGTCTCGCGGGCGTAGTCTCGGGTTCGTGAAACGGTCAGATCAGCGGCGAGACGCCGTCTTCGCCCTCTACCAGCACGAGGTCACGGGGAGGGCCCTCGGTGAGCTGCTCGATGGGGCGAAGCCGTTCTCGGTCGAGCTCGCCGAGGCGGTCGAGGCCAACCGAGCAGAGCTGGACGAGCTGATCGCCAGGCACTCGAAGGGCTGGGCCCTGGAGCGGATCGCGCCGCTCGAGCGCAGCATCATGGAGACGGCCCTGTACGAGGCGCTCCACAGCGACGACGTCCCGGTCGAGGTCGCTATCGACGAGGCCGTCGAGCTCGCCAAGGAATACTGCGGCACCGACGCGCCGGGGTTCGTCAACGGCATCCTCGGCGCGGCCCTGGCGGAACGAGGCGCCGTCGACTGATGGCGACCGCGCTCGAGGGTGTGGAGGGACTCCTCCTCGACCTCAGCGGGGTGATCTACGTGCAGGACGAGGCCGTGCCCGGAGCCGCGGAAGCCCTGGATCGCCTGCGCTCCGAGGGGATCCCGGTCCGCCTGGTCACCAACACGACGATGCGCCCGCGGAGCTCGATCCTGGAGCGTCTCGATCGGCTCGGGATCGAGGCAGATCCAGCCGAGCTGATCACTCCGGCTTCCCTCGCGAAGCGGCGCTGCGAGGAGGCTGGCTACGAATCGGTTGCCCTGGTTGTCCTCGACGAGCTCCTCGGGGACCTGGAGGGCCTCGAGGAGCGGGGCGACCCGGTCGACGCGGTGGTCGTCGGCGACCTCGGGGGAGGTTGGGACTACGAGGTCCTCAACCGGGCGTTCAGGCAGCTGATGGACGGCGCCGCGCTGATCGCGCTGCAGAAGAACCGCTACTGGGAGACCGCCGAGGGGCTCTCGCTCGACGCCGGTCCCTTCGTCTCCGCGCTCGAGTACGCGACCGGACGCGAGGCCGAGGTGGTCGGCAAGCCCTCGCCGGCCTTCTTCGAGCTGGCGCTGGGCGAGCTGGAGGTGAGCGCCGGCCATGCCGCGATGGTGGGAGATGACGTGGAGGCCGACGTCGGCGGCGCGATGGAGGCCGGCCTGGCGGGGATCCTGGTGCGCACCGGCAAGTACCGGGAGGAGCTCGTCAGGGAGTCGGGAATCGAGCCGACCGCGACGGTCGACTCGATCGCCGACGTGCCAGCTCTCATCCGATAGCCGGCTGCCTGACAGCTAGCATCGCGGCGCAATGGGTGTTGGAGCCGAATCGACAGGCGGTGGGGCCGAGGAGCTCGAGCGCATCACCGCCCGCCTCGAACAGCTCGCGGCGCAGCTCGAGGGCGACGTCGACGACGACCGCGCGGCGGAGCTCGTGCGCGAGGCCTCCGAGCTCGCAGCCCAGGCGGGGAGCGCGGTCGAGGGCGCTCTCCGCGGCCCCTCGGGCACACCCGGGGACTGAGCCGGCAGATGAGCGAGTACCCCGATGACCTTCGGGAGATTGTCGACCGCTACCTGACCCGCCTCAGCTTCTCGGAGACTCCGGCGACCGCGGGACTGGCGGAGGCGATGCGCTACTCGCTGCTGGCCGGGGGCAAGCGGATCCGGCCCGTGCTGGCGCTGGCGACCGCCCGCTCGATCGGGCTCGATCCGGAGCGGGTCCTGCCCGCCGCGGGGGCGATCGAGCTGATCCACACCTACTCCCTGATCCACGACGACCTGCCGGCGATGGACGACGACGAGCTGCGGCGCGGGATGCCGACCTCTCACGTCAAGTACGGGGAGAACGTCGCCATCCTGGCGGGCGACGGCCTCTTCGCGGAGGCGATGCGCCTCTTCAGCCAGAGCCAGGAGGGCGAGCCCCAGGCGGTCCTTGCCGCCCTCCGCGAGCTGGTCTCCGCCACCGGAGTCGGAGGCATGGTGGGCGGCCAGTACGTCGACGTCACCGAGTTCGAGGAGGGCGGGCCCGGGGCAGGGGGAGAGGTCGATCCCGAGCTCCTGCGCGAGATGCATTTCCTCAAGACGGGACGCCTGATCGCCTCGAGCGTGGGCGTCGTATTGGTGTTGGGTGAGATTCCCGAAAATGAGACAATCTCGTACCGCCGTTTCGCCGATGAGCTCGGGGTCCTGTTCCAGATCGTCGACGACATCCTCGACGTGACCGGATCGGACGAAGAGCTCGGCAAGCCGAGCGGCAGCGACGAGAGACACGGCAAGCTCACCTACGTGAGCGCGTTTGGCCTCGAAGCGGCCCGCGAGCTAGCCTCTGAGTCGCACGGCAAGGCCAAGAAGGCACTTGGCGAGACGGCGGCGAAGACCGACGATCTGGCGCGGATCACCGACTTCATTCACACCCGACACACCTGATGGCCAACGACAAGCCTCTGCTCGATTCGATCGCCTCTCCCGCCGACCTGACGGAGCTCACGGACGATCAGCTCCAGCATCTCGCGCAGGAGGTCCGCGAGCTGATCATCGACACGATCGGCGAGATCGGCGGCCACTTCGGCGCCAACCTGGGCACCTGCGAGCTCGCCGTCGCGCTGCACAGCCTGCTCGACTCGCCCACGGACAAGATCCTCTGGGACGTCGGCCACCAGGCCTATCCCCACAAGGTGCTGACAGGCCGCCGGGACCGGCTCAACACGATCCGCCAATACGAGGGCCTGGCGCCCTTCTGCTCGGTATTCGAGTCCGAGCACGACATCATGGGCGCCGGCCATGCCTCCACCTCGATCGGCTACGCGCGTCGGCCTGAAGGAGGCGATGCTGCAAGGGGATCGGCGAGGACGGCAAGGTGGTGGCGGTGATCGGCGACGGTGCGTTGACCGGCGGCGTCGCCTACGAGGCGCTCCATCACGCCGGTGGCCTGCAGACCCCGATGGTGATCGTCCTCAACGACAACGGGATGTCGATCTCGCCCAACGTCGGGGCGATCTCCCGCTACTTCCAGCGCGCGCGGCTCAACCCCGGCCTCTATAAGGCGCGTTCCACCACCGAGGAGCGCCTCACGCAGCTCCCGCTCGGCCTGGGCCGCCGGATCGAGCAGCTCGGCCCCGAGGTGAAGGCGGCGATCAAGGCCTACTGGGCGCCGGGCCTGTTCTTCGAGGAGCTCGACCTCGCCTACATGGGAGTGATCGACGGCCACGACGTCGCCGCGCTGCGGCGGGCGCTCACCAAGGCGCTCGATGCCGACCGGCCCGTCGTCGTCCACATCCACACCGTCAAGGGCAAGGGCTTCCAGCCCGCCGAGGAGGGCGGACTGGAGGGGATGGAGAAGTGGCACGCGGCCAAGCCGGGCAGCATCGTCGACGGGAAGGAGGCGCCGAAGAAACCGGTCGTCCCGGTCAGCGAGAGCGACTCGCCGGAGAAGATCGAGAAGCTCGAGAAGCCGCCGCCCAAGGCCCCGCCTCAGTACACCGCCGTCTTCGCCGACGCGCTGGTGGAGGAGGCCAAGAGAGACGAGCGGGTGATCGGGATCACCGCCGCGATGGCGGGCGGCACCGGCCTCAACAAGCTTCACGACGAGCTTCCCGAGCAGTACTACGACGTCGGGATCGCCGAGCAGGACGCCGTGCTCTTCGCCTCCGGCCTGGCGATCCAGGGCGCCAAGCCGGTCTGCGCGATCTACTCGACCTTCCTCCAGCGTGCCTTCGACCAGTTGGTTCACGACGTCTGCCTGCAGAAGCTGAACGTCGTCTTCGCCATGGACCGAGCGGGTCTGGTCGGCGACGACGGCCCGACTCACCACGGCGCCTTCGACATCTCCTACTTCCGGGCGCTGCCGAACGTGGTCGTGATGGCGCCGCGCGACGAGGCGATGCTCGTGCACATGCTTCGCACCGCTCTGTCATACGACGACGGCCCGATCGCCTTCCGCTATCCGCGCGGCGCCGCCGAGGGCGCGCCGATGCCGGACGCGCCGAAGGAGATCGAGATCGGCAAGGGCGAGTACCTGCTGCCCGGCGAGCGCGTCGCGCTGCTCGGCTACGGATACGGCGTGCAGGTGGGACTGCGCGCGGCCGAGATCCTGCGCGGCAGGGGGCTCGAGCCGACCGTCGCGGACGCTCGCTTCGCCAAGCCCCTGGACGGCGAGCTGATCGAGAAGCTCGCCGCGGAGCACGACCTGCTGGTGACGATCGAGGAGAACGTCCTGGCGGGCGGCTTCGGCTCAGGCGTGCTGGAGCACGTCGAGGACGCATTCGCAGATGGATCAGATCGGGCCCGCGTGCTCCGTGTCGGCCTCCCGGACCGCTACGTCACGCACGGCAAGCCCGCGCTGCTCCGCGAGGAGGTCGGCTTCACCGGCGAGGACGTCGCCGAGCGTGTGCTCGCCGCGCTGGGAACGCGCGAGACCGTTCTCGGCTGATTACTCAGTAACGCTGGTTCGGCCCGTCGCGAGCGCGGGTATAGGTGAGTTGGTCGGCGAGAGCCCTTGCACAGCGCGCCGCCAGGGGGGGACAGGGCAGACGGACCGTACAGACGGTCCGTCCCAAGAACTCGAATGCCCTGTGAAGGGAGCCCCTCATGACCTACCTGAGATGTCCTGGCTGCGGCCTGACCATGTTCGACCGCAACCCACTGACGTCGCCGCGACACTGCCCGCGCTGCGCCCGGCGACGGGGAGCGTCGGTCGAGCTCGAGCGAGTGACGAAGCTCAGCGGCGGGGCCGCCGCGTCGCTGCTCGGCGAGCGGCCCGCCCCGGAGGAGATACTTCGTCCCGATGACCCAGACGAACGTCGAGATCGTCCGCGAGATGTACGACCGGCGTGACGCTGAGTACTACTGGGAGCGCGCCGAGGCCCTCGAGGCGGCCGGGGTCAGGGAGTAGGCCAGGTCGGGCAGCCGCCGCAGCCCGTCGATCGCTGCGAGGACCCGCGGCGCCAGCGCGATCGCGGCGATGTCGAAGAGGACGTAGACGCCGGCGATGCCACTCGGCGGGTTGCCGGCGGGCAGCGGCGTATCCGGTGTGGTCGCCGCCCAGTGCCAGGCGCCGATCGAGGTGCCGTAGATCTCGAGGAAGCCGACCATCAGGAAGACGCCGGCGTACAGGGTTGGAGCCCGGCCGCGGACCATCACGTAGATCAACACGGCCCCGGTGATCGCCCCCAGGGCGTCGGTGCGGCCCAGCAGTGCGAGCCCGGCGACGGCCCAGGCGGCGACGATCGCGCTCGTCACGCCGAGGAAGGCGCGCCGATGCCGGCGAATCGGACCGGACTGGCTGATCCGAAGGCCCGCCAGGTAGACGAGACCGTGTCCCGGCGGGACGAATGCCGGAAGGTTGTCCAGCCGGTAGGTGTAGGCGCCGAGGACGATCGATCCGAGCACCTCCGCGCAGCTCGCCACCAGCACGACCAGCAGGGCCCGGGCGCGGTCCTCACGGCTGAGCGGCGCGCAGGAAGCGATCAGGATGAGCCAGGTCGCGGCCCCTAGGAGGAGCTGCTCGTCCCCGGTGGCGAAGTGATCGAGGGCCAGGAAGCCGGCGATCACGCAGAGGACCATCCCCGCGAAAGGCAGGGGTGCCGAAAGCGGATGCTCTGTGTGTCCTCTCCCCATGGGCAGGCTCCCCTCGCCCGACTATTGCGCGGGCCCGGGGTGATTGGATCATCCCCGCAGGGGCTGTGTCAAATGCGACACCGCTGCCCGCGGGGTGGCGGGGTGCTGATAGACATCGAAGGCGGTGAGACCGTTCTGAAGCCGATCGACCGGGGCACCTGGCTGGCCCTGATCGCGATGGGGATCGCGGTCTTCGTGATCGCAAACGACTTCTCCGCGATCAACGTCGCGATCCCACAGATCGAGAAGGACTTCCACACCGACGTGACCACGGCCCAGTGGGTGGTGAACGCGTACGCGCTCACCTTCGGGGTGCTGATCGTCACCGGGGGACGCCTCGCCGACCTCTTCGGCCGCCGCCGCGCCTTCTTCATCGGCACGGCGATCTTCGCGACCTTCTCGGCCCTCGGCGGCGCCGCGCAGAGCGAGGCCTGGCTGATCGCGATGCGGGTGCTGATGGGCATCGGGGGCGCGTTGATGTGGCCCGCGATCCTCGGGATGACCTACGCCGCGCTGCCGGAGGAGCGAGCCGGGCTGGCGGGCGGCTTCATCCTCGGCGCCGCCGGGATCGGCAACGCCGCCGGACCGCTGATCGGCGGCGCCCTGACCGACCTGCTCAGCTGGCGCTGGATCTTCTTCCTGAACGTGCCGGTATCCGCGTTCGCGATCTTCGTCACCTGGCGCGAGATCCATCAGCCCCGCCCCGAGGTCGAGGACACCCGGATGGACTACGGCGGCATCCTCTGCGTGTCCGTCGGTCTCGTCTCCCTGCTGCTCGCCTTCGATCAGGTGATCGACTGGGGCTGGGGAGACCCGCGGATCATCGCCCTGCTCGCCCTGTTCGCCGTCCTGATCTCGAGCTTCGTCCTGGTCGAGCGCCGTGCGGGGGATCACGCCCTGGTCCCGCCTGACGTGATGCGGAACCGGGACTTCGCCTACACCTGCGGAGCGATCCTGATGATGTCGGCCGTCTTCTTCGCGGCGATGCTCTACTTACCGCAGCTGATGATCAACGTGCTCGGCTACTCGGCGATCGGCGCGGGGGCCGGGATGCTCCCGATGATGGCGACCTTCGCCGCGGTCTCCTTCGTGGCGGGGAACCTCTACAACCGCTACGGGGCCAAACCCCTGCTCATCTTCGGGTCGGCGTGCATCGCCGTCGGCCCTGCGCTCATCGCCCTGCTCGCCGACAACGAGACCTATGGCGCGCTCATCCCCGGGATGGCGATCCTCGGGCTGGGGATCGGGCTCTTCTATCCGACGGCCACAACGGTCGGGGTGACCGCTGTGGCTGAGGCCCGTCGCAGCCTCGCCGGGGCGATCATCTACATGTTCCAGATCGCCGGTGGCTCGGTTGGGCTGGGCCTGACCACGACCGTCTTCATCGGCGCCAGCGACCGTGCCCAAAGCGGGCGCGGCTTCATCGACGGGATCCAGACCGCGTTCGCGATGGATGCGGCGATCGCCGTCGGCGGCTTCCTGATCGCCGCTTTCCTGATCCAGGGGAGAGTGCACTCCCCACATCTTCGACGGCTGCTGCTCGCCGGCCACTCGCCGCGCGGCCACGGACCCTAGGCGCGATCAGTTCGGTCCAGGGCCGCCACCGTCGCTGGTGACGGTGTCGTCCGAGCCGCCATTGCCACCGCCGCCGTTGTCGTCGGTTGTGGTCGTAGGAGCAGTCGAGCCGCTGCCCGAGGATCCGCTCGTGCCGCTGGTGCCGTTGGTCCCGTTGGTCCCGCTGGTGTCACCTGTGCCGCTGGTGCCCGACCCGCCGCCTTTGTGATCGCCGCCGGAGCCGGCATTCGACGAGCCGGACGAGCCGCCGCCGTCGGATGAGCCTGAGCCCGGGCCCGAATTGGAGCTCGAATCAGCGGGCGTCGTCGCGGCGCTGCCCGGGCCAGGACTCTGAGCGTCCCCGCGCCCGTGCTTCGCCGGGGCCGGCCTGGGCGTCGGTGTGTTCGAGGCGAGGGAAACCGGCTGGGCCGAGAGCCCGATCGAGTCGCCGGAGACCGCGTTGGCCGCCAGGGCGATCGCGCCCGCGGCGACGATGCCGACGATGCCGAGCAGGATCGTGAGGAGTCTCTCTCTACCGGTCACGGGAGCAGCGTAGAAGCACCGGGTTAGGAGTTGGCAAAGTCGGCGGTGGGCAGGACGACCTCGGCGCGGACCGTCTTCCCGTCGACGCTCTCGAGCCTCGCCCGGCCTCCACGGCGGTTGGCGAGAGCCCGGACGATAGGCAGGCCCAGGCCGGTGCCGGGACTCCCGCCACCTCCCCGGTAGAAGCGCTCGAAGGCATGACGTGCCACCTCCTCGTCGAGCGGGCCGGAGTCGCTGATCACGCCGACGCTCGCGCTCCCGTTCTCCCGGCTGCATTCGATCCTCACGGATGAGCCGCGCGGCGAGTACTTGATCGCGTTCTCGACCAGGTTGTCCAGGATCGCGGCCAGCTCACGCGAGCCCGCCCGCACGACCACCTCACCGTCGGCTTCGAGCGTGATCTCATGGCGAGTCTCGCTCGCAGGCCCGCGCCAGCGCTCGGCCGCGGCGCGTGCCGCCTCCGCAAGGTCGGTCCGGTCGTCCACAGCGGGCTGCTCGCTCGAGGCCAGTTCCAGCAGGTCCTCGACCAGCTGGTCCAGGCGTTCTGTCTCGTGTTCGGCTGCCCGCACGTCCTTGGCGACGGCTGGGTCCGACGTCTTCACCCCGGCGGCTTCGAGGCGAAGCCGGAGGCCGGTGAGCGGGGTGCGCAGCTGGTGTGAGGCGTCCGCCACGAAGGCGCGCTGGGATTCGAGGACGGCATCGAGCCGGTCGGCCATCTCGTTGAACTCCCGGGCGACGTCCACCTGTTCGCGCGAGCCTCGCTCCGGCGCCCGCGCTTCCGTGTCCCCGGCGGCTCGGCGGCGGGCCGCCTCCCCCAGCGAGCGCAGCGGACGCGCGATCGACCCGGCGAGAATCCAGGCCACCCCCAGTCCGAGGATGAGCGCGAGGAGGCCGATGCCGATCAGGGCGAGGACGTCCTGGCGAACCTGGTCGTGCACGGCATTCAGGCTCTGCTCGACCTCCAGCGCGCCGACTGTGCGCCCGTTGTGGACGATCGGCACCGCCGTCGAGAGGACGTCGCGACCCTCGTGATGGCGGCCCTGCGCGACTTCTCCGTCGAGGGCGTGCAGGGCGACCGGATCGTCCGTCGGCTCGGGTGGGGACGTGATCCCACCCTCGGAGCTCGCGATCTGCCTGCCGCCCCCATCGATCACGAAGACGAGCCCATCGAGGCTGGCGGCCGCCTGCCGGGTGATCCCCTCGAGAGTCGCCTTGTTCCGGAGCTGGTCGCCGGCCTGCGCGGCGACGACCTGGGTCTTGGCCGCGGAATCGGCCTCGACCTCCGCGTTCACACGGTCGCTGACGTTGGCCGAGAGCGGTACCTCGAGCGCCACCAGGACGACCAACAGCGTGTAGGCGAAGGCCGCCAGCAGGCGGGCGCGCAGGCTCATCCCCGGCTCAGACCTCGTCTGCTCCCGAGAACCGGAAACCGACTCCGCGCACGGTGTGGATGAAGCGCGGCTCCTTGGGATCGTCGCCCAGCTTCTTGCGCAGCCCGCTGATGTGGACGTCGAGGGTCTTCGTGGAGCCGAACCAGTTCATGTCCCAGACCGCCTCGATCAGGGCCTCGCGGGTGATCACCGAGCCGGCGCTCTCCATCAGGGCCCGGAGGAGCTCGAACTCCTTGCGGGAGAGCTCCACCGGCTCGTCGCCAAGCCTCGCCTCATGCCTCGCGGTATCGAGCGTGAGATCGCCGATCCTGAGCGACTCGGTGCCGCCCTCCCCTGTATCCCGTGAGGCCCGCCTGAGCACCGCTCTGACCCGGGCCATGACCTCGCGTGCCGAGAAAGGCTTGACGATGTAGTCGTCGGCGCCGAGCTCCAGGCCCGCGACTCGGTCAGCCTCGGAGCCGCGTGCGGTCAGCATGATTATCGGGATCTCGGTCTGCCGTCGCAGCTCCCGGCAGACGTCGAGGCCCGACCCGTCGGGAAGGCCGATGTCCAGCAGGACGAGGTCGGGTTCCGGACCGCGCGACTTCTCCATCGCCTCCGCGGCGGTCCGGGCCAGTGCCGGTACGAATCCCTCTCGCTCGAGTGCCTCCGCGAGGGGCTCCGTGATCGCCTGCTCGTCTTCGACGAGCAGGATGGTGGGCCGCTGGGACGAGACGTTCACCGCGCTGATGCTACGTGTGCGGGGCAAGGGTGGATTGGGCCACCGGACGCGGGCGCGTCCAGTGGCCCTTCCTCGCTCGACCCGCCTCAGTCGTCCGGAGCCGCCGGAGCCGGAGTCATCCGAGCCCGAATGGCTCGACCCCGAGTCGTCCGAGACCGACTGGCTGGAGCCGCCGGATCCCGGCCCGGAGTTGTCCTCCATGGCGTTGTCGTCGCCCTGGTCCTCGGCGTTGCCGGGCCCGGAATTCTCAGAACCCGGGCCGCTGTTGTCAGAACCGGGGCCGCTGTTGTCGTGATGCTCGACCTCTCCCGGGTTGTCGTCGTTGACATCGTTGACGTCATCCGCGGCGTTGTCGTCGTTCACGTCATGACCGGGGTTGTCATCCGCCCGATTGGCGTGGTGGTGCTCGACCTGGTTCGGGTTGTCCTCCGGCACCTGCGTGCCCGCGCAGCGTGGATCTTTCGCATGCTCGGCCTCATCGCAGGGGCCCTTGACGTCGGCAGCCGCCGGTGCAGCCGGCGTCGCCGAATGCCCGCCGGGGGAGGCCGCCACGTACGCGCCGCCGCCGACTAGCGTGATGGCCAGCGTGGCCAGCAGCGTCTTGGTCAGGGTGCTCATCGAATTCCTCCTTGGACGTTGATGGCGCCACTATCGGCGGCCGGCGTCAGGCGATGCCCAGCCGGAGGGAACGTGCTGGCAAGGAGATCGTTAAGCCTTGGTATGCAGCCCGGCGGCTTCGAGGGCCTCGGATCGGTCGAAGTACTCGACCGTCCGGGCGACCTTGCCGTCTCGCATGGTGAGCACGTGCGCCAGCTCCATCTCCACCGGTGCCCCGCTCTCCTCTCCATGACCACTGAAGCGAACCCAGAGGAAGACCATGTCCCCGCTTCCCTTTGCCTCCAGCGGCTCGACCTTGAGGTCGGGATATGCCTCGACCCAGCGGGCGAACTGTCGCCTGACGGCTTCGATCCCGCGATGGACGGCGGAATCGGGATCCTCGCGGGCGACGTGGTACTCGGCGTCCGGGGTGAAGAACCACAAGCCTGCCTCTTTGTCGCCCGCGTTGAAGCGGGCGTAGCCGTCGAGCGCAAACCTGACGTTCTCCTCCGACATCTCCTACTCCCGCTCCTCGGCTATCTCTCCCGCCTCGCCGCGCTTTTCGACGATCCAGAAGTGCTCGTATTCCTTGACCACCTCTTCGACGCCCGGTTCGATGTCGTTCGCTGTGTGCCCGGGTGCGACAGCGAAGCGCTCCGGACGCGAGCGGACCTCCTCCCATTCCGGCCTGGACAGTCGTATGCGTTCGGTGCAGTCGAGCCGCCAGCACTCACAGCGAAAACCCGCCACCGAAACGCCACTCCTGAGCCAGTCGTTCTTGCTCCTGTTGAGGTCCCGGCAAAAGGCCTCGTTCTCCGCGATGCGCTCCTTCTGCGACATCGCCTACTCCCGCAGCCCTGCGGCTTCGAGGGCTTCGGCTTGGTCGTTGAAGTAGTCGAGCCGGGCGAGCTTGCCATCACGGAATGTCCACACCATGCCGTCGCCCCGCTCGACGCTTACACCGCTACCGGCCCCAACCGCGCGGATACGAAACAGCGACACGACCCGATCCCCCGCGTCGATTACACGCTCGACCTCCATTTCGTAGCTCTGCCAGGCCTCGGCAAAGTCCGAGAGCCAGTCGGCGACCCCGTCCACGCCTCGATACGGGTTCCTGGCGTCTGGGATGTCGTGATCGAAGACCTCGGTATCGGCGTCGATCTTCTCCCAGATTGGCTGGCCCGTCTTGGTAAAGCGCTCGTGCGCCTCCCTGACGATCTCCACGTTCTCCTCCGACATCGCCTACTCCCGGAGCCCGGCGGTTTTGAGGGCCTCGTCCGGGTCCGAGAACATCTGAGCCTCGGCGATCTTCCCCGCCCGCACTTTTCCGACGACGCCGATTGGAATGTCGACCTCGGCTCCGCTTGCACGTCCACGGGCGTGAAACCGAGCGAGCACCACCACTTGGTCGCCGACATCGTGGACGTCATTCAAAGCGAAGCGAACCTGCTCCCAGTCTTGGCTCAAGTCATGCACGAACTGACGCAGGCCATCATGGCCTCGATAGGGCTGACCCTCGAGCTGAGCCCGCAGTGGCCGGAACTCGCAGTCGCTGTCGAACACCTCGATCCAGGCGCCGTAATCGCCCCGGTTCCACGTATCGATGACGCGGCGTGCCAGCTCGACGTTCTCATCCGACATCGCCCACCCAGTATCCGCCTCCGGAGGGGAGGGTGTGAGACGAGAACTGCCCGCTCAGAAGACCGCCGGGTGCCTCAGCACACGGAAAACCCCATCTATTCGCTTGGGAATCCGGGAAGGCTGGCTGAGGACGTGAGCGAGCTGGCGATGGTGCCTGCCGAACGCGGATTAGGGCGCTAAGAGCGGCGAGACCGCCGCTTCTCCTCCAAAGCGCCTATGCCGACAGCCCAGCGGCTTCGAGGGCGTCACTCCGATTCTGAAACAACTGCGTTCGGAGAAAATCGCCGTCCCTGACGGTCGAGAGCGACCACGTCCGGGTCTCCACTGGAACGTCGCTTCCCGCCGTCCAGCCCCGCTGAATGAACTCGACCAAGACTTGGTGGCCGCCCGCGTCGATGAACTCGACCGGCTCCTGAGTTAAACGGTCGAAGGAGTTCACCCAGGCGGTTATCCACTCCCGCGCCGCCCCACCTCGATAGGTGCCGGCATCGGGCATCTCCGGCGCGAGGACGAGCTCGAATTCGTCGGGAAGATCAGCGATTGCACTGAAGTCGCCCTGGGTGAACTGCTCGAAAGCGACCCGCGAAAGGTCAACTGCTTCCTGCGACATCCCCCACGCAGTATCTCTTAGCGGAGTACTGCTTTCCATGCAAAGGAGCACCTACTCGGATGACGCTCCGCCGAACTTGTCCCGCCGCCGTAGACTCGCCTGGTTCCCGAGGTAAGGAGCGTCCATGCCAGCAGCAAAGAAAACACCTGAGCGCATACGTGCGTCGGCAGATGCCACTGAGAGGCGCGCGGAGGCCGCGCTGAAACGTGCAGGCGGTTCGCTCGACGAGGCCCAGAAGGCGCTGGCCGACCTACAGAAGGACCTGGGACGGGGTAGGCACGACATGATCCGCAACGTGCAGCAGCTGGTGAAGAATCAGCGCCGCGATTTGGGCAAGCTGAACCGCGCGCTCTCGGCCGACCTGCGCAGGCTTCAAAGAGCGCTGACCGAGGAGCCGGCCGCCCGGACGAAGGGCACTACCTCCAGCACAAAGGGCAAGACCGCCCGCGCAAAGGCTCGGCCGACCCGCGCAAAGGCCACCAGGACCCGTGCAAAGAGCGGCTCGTCCCGCGCGAAGGGCACGACCAAACGGCCCTAAGGGATCGACGACGGGCACACGCCCTCGTCTTCCGCGCGTCTCCCTTGCTAGACCGCGGCAGCGGTGCAGCCCTCGGCTGGTGTCATGCCGGACCGCTGCTTTGCATGGAAAGCAGCGCTCTTCGACACGGCGCTGGCCTATCGCGGCGGCTCCGCCCACGCCAAGGATGACAGCGAACTCGACACGCGAGTGCCAAGGGGGCCCGGCGGCTTTGCCGCCGGGCCTCCGCGTTTCAGCTCCAGGCGGCGGTCCAGGCCTCTTGGTCCACCTTGTTGTTGAACCGCTTGACCTTGCCAGCGTCGAAGTCCCAGACGTGCTCGAAGGGCGTGTCGAGGTCTGCGCCGCTCTTCGCCTTCCCCTTGAAGCGGCCGGTGACGACCACCGTTTCGCCCTGGTCCTCGAACTTCTCTGGGTTCACGGAGAACTCATCGAAGTTCGCCGGGATCGTGCTGAACACATCGGCTGCCACGCTCTCGGGCCCGCTGAACGTCCCGGAGGCCGAATTGCCTCCGCCGGGCTCGATCCACTCGACATCGGGCGCCATCAGGTCCAGCACGGTCTGTGGGTTGCCTGCGTTGAAGCTGTCATATGCGCCGCGAAGGTTCTCCACATCCTGCTCTGCCATGTACCACTCCTTCTCTCTCTTGGGCCCCAAAACAACTTCCGGGTCCACCCTATGCCAGATCGGGCGCCGTGGACAAGTCATCTCTGCCCGGAGGGTGGTGGGCATGCCTGGTCGCCGAGACGCTGGGTTGCGTCTGTACGGCGGACGACGGGAGGGTCGAGGCCCTCTAAGCCGCCGGGCTCTCTGAATAGCTGCTTTGGACGAGAAGCAGCTCACCGCAAGAGCGCAGCCGCAGCGGGGATCACTGGCGATCGACGAGCGCGGACCGTTTCGATGATCTCACCGCTATCGATTCCCTGGAGATAGATCGACGTGATCCCGAGGTGCGCGTGTCCGAGCTGACGCTGGATCACGTTTAGCGGAACGCCCTCGCGTGCCATTTCCACGGCGTGGGCGTGGCGCAGCTGGTGCGGGGCGAATCTGCGCCTGACGCCCGCACTCACGGCCAGCCGTCTAAGTCGCGTCCTGGCCTGAGCTGCTGACCAAAGCTGTCCGCGGGTCTCTCCTGAGATCACGCAGAAGAGCGGGCCGACAGGGAGCGCCACTCGCAACTCAGTCCACGGTCGAAGGTGCTCCCAGCCCCAATCGTCCATGCCGACCTCCCGTTGTTTTCCGCCCTTCCCGTTTCGAACGAGGATTGAGCCACTGCCTGGCTCGAGATCGGATTCCGCCAAGGCGAGGGCCTCGGAGATACGCAGGCCGGCGCGCCAGAGGACGGCGATGAGCCCTCGCATTCGACACCCGAACGGCCCGTCACCCGCTTCGCGCATCACACCGATTGTCTCCTCGATTCGCGGCGGGTCCGCCGGGTAGCGCCGGCCCTTGTTTGCGGGCCTGCGCCGCATCGGTTGACGGAGTTGAAAAGCGTCGTGGGAGCCTTGGCCGTTGAGCATCGCTGCCTCCTAGATTGGGTGCAGAGCGATGCTCTTCGTCCAACCCGGCGCTTTTCAGTTGACGACCAGCGGCCGCCTTGCATGTCCCCTTCACACGAAAGCGGCAAGCGCGCGCCGAAGCTCTTTACCGAGTCTGTGCCCAGCGTCACGACGGTCATCCGCCCGCAACGAACTCGCGCAGCGCCACCCTGCCGCCACCAATCAGCGGCTCGCCGTGTGCGAACAAGAGGTTGTCGAAATCGAGGTCGAGCAGCCGCCGAAGCGACTCGCGCAGCCCAGCCCGCACCGGCGTGGGGTCATCGCCCATCAGGAATCCGGGCACGAAGGTAAGCCGGCCGCCGCGCGGGCGCGTAAGGCCGTCGGCGAAGGCGAGCGCGTCGCCGTCGGCGATCCGGATGTGTAGCGCGGTGTCGTCCGGGCAGATGGCTCCCAGCTGGTGTGCGGTGATTCCCGGCGCCAGCTCCTCCCCGAACGCGAAGCCCTCGACCTTCGGACCGCGCTCGAACTCGTGCAAGCCGGCGTCGCTGCAACGAATCGGGCAGCCGAACGCCTCCGCGTAGCGCTCGCTATGGCGGAGATGGTGGCGGTTGGTGAGGACGATCTGGTTCGGGGCCTCTCGCTGCTCGAACCACTCGAGGCCCTCGCGCGGCACCATCGGGTCGAGGACCATCCGGGTGGGCTCGATGTAGTACGAGTCCACGGGCAGCCTGATTCTCGGGTGGATTGCTGTCCAGTGATGGACGCCGGGGAGCACCTCGCGGATCGGCCGGTGCGATGCGAGCTCGAGCACGAGCGGACGGAGGAACTGTGGCCACGCCGCGCCGGCGAGCTGGACGCCGTACCGGGCCTGACGGGTGAGAGGCTCGAGTAGCGCCATCGTCAGGACGTTATACGCGTGCCCAATGCACGACGACAGGTGTTCAAAGCCTTCGGGCTGCACCCATTTCACGGGGAGCGAGCAAGAACTCCTGCTTCTCGTCCAAAGCGGCGGTTTGGCGAAAGAGAGGAACTAGGGACGGTCCAGTCCTGCGGCTTCACGTGCCGCATTGACGTCGGTGTAGTTCTCAACGAGCGTGATCAGGTCGTCGTGGAACTCGATGATCTGGGCGAACGGCGGCGCATCGACCTCCGCGCCGCTCGCCCTACCGCGGATCCTCATACTGCCCTTGACGAATACGCGGTCCTCGTCAATCTCGAGGATTTCGACCGGTTGGACATCGAGCTCGCCGAAGACGTCGAGGAGCACCCGGAGGAGTCTGTCGATACCCGCGAGTCCACGGTAGGTTCGCTCGTCGGGGAAACCTTCCCAGTGCGTCATGTCCCACACCGCCTCCGGGTGGTAAAGCCCGAGCAAACCGTCCACGTCGCTATCGCGAAACGCCCGGTATGAGCGCTCGATCGCCTCGGCGCGGTCGGTGGGCATGCCCTCAACGTATGGCGCAGTCACTTTGCTCGCAGCTCCTTCTTGCAAGAAGCGAGCGCCTGATCAAGAGCTCTCCTTTCCATGCAAAGCGCCGCTTCTCGTCCAAAGCGGTACTCGCGCCCGTGACTCTCTCCGCTAGGTACCTTCGCTTAGAACGAGAAGCGTCTCCGGATTGACGCCATCGGATTTCATCGCATCCGCGGCGGCGTCGCTCTGCATGAACTCCTGGAAGGCATCCATGTCGGGTATCTCGGCGATCAGCCCGACCTTGTTGGATCCCTCAGCGTCGCGAAAAGTCCGCACCGTGACGCCCATTGGGCCGAACACCTCCTCCCGCTTCGGCGAGCTCAGCCAGTGCTCAACATCGTCCACTTCATGGGTGATCACGTAAGTAGCCATCAAGCCCGTCCTTTCGTCGCCCCCCGGTGCGGGTCGCTCGCACTCGTGTGCGGTGACCCTAGTCCGCGACAACGAGGCCGTCAATCGCGACATCTGGCGAGCCCGAGCGATGCTGCTTCCCAACCCCAAGCGGATAGCCGCTTCTCGTCTAAAGCAACCGCCTCCGCGCCGCGTGGTGCAGCGCTCTACGAGATCATCGAGCGCCTGCTGCGCTTCGACCCGCTGCCCTACGACCCTGCGCTTGACAGCTAGCCCTCAGGCAGGCGCCTTCGCCGAGGCGATCATCTCGCGGACGTCAGCCGCCGGCTCCGAATAGGCGTCGCCGAGAGCGGACTCGACCGCGCTCATGTACTCCTCGGTCCAGGCCGGGAAGTCGTAGTCGATCGTGCGCAGGAACTCAAGAGACGCAGCGAGGCGGATGTCGGCGATCGAGGGCGAATCGCCGCCGATGAACTTGCGATCGTCCAGGAAGTGAGTGTGAATCGCCTCGAGCGGCCGCGCGATCGCGTCGGCCGCGTCCTGCGCCGACTTCGCCTTCACCTCGTCGTCGGCCTCCGACGTCGCCGTCTCGCCCGGGTACTGCGGAAAGCCAAGAGTCGGATACGTCGCGCGAAGGATCAGGGGGTAGAGCGTGCCGACCACGTAGAACATCGCGCTGTCCTGCATCGCACGCTCGGCCGGGTCCGTCGGATAGAACTGATCGAGCCCATCGCGGTTACAGAGGTACTGCATGATCGCGCAGCTCTCCCAGAGCGACTCCTTGGGCAGCCCCTCGTACTCGAGCGTAGGGGTGAGGTCGGCCGGGGACTTGGCGAGGAACTCGGGCGTGCCCTTGTTCCCCCACATCTCGACTTCTTCGAAGTCGTGCCCGCCCGCCCTCATCAGCACACGTACGGGCAGGTTGTTGACGCTCACGGACAGGATGCTCAGCGTGTGATCAGCCATGTGATCTCTCCTTGACCTTGTGGGGCTGCTCTGGCGACCGGCCCTCGGAGGCGAGTCTCTCAGAATCCGCCGGCACCAGCCACTTTGAGCTGCTGCCGAGGGGTCAATCAGCCCAGAGCTTCGAATAGCGCTCTTTCCATGCAAAGCGCCGCTTCTCGTCCAAAGCGGCTACTCCGACAGCCCGGCGGCTTCGAGACCCTCCTGGGCATCGAGGAATGTTCGATCGCTGATCATCTTGCCGTTCCGGAAATGGGCAATCGTGCCGATCGGAGACTCCATCTCGGCGCCACTCTCCCTCCCGCACCTCCGCAGGCGACCGATGCCGACGATCTGGTCACCGAGGTCCCGGATCTCACTGAACTCGACCGATCCAGCTCTGGCCCACGGAAGAGCACGTTGGGGTCGAGTACCTGGAGCAGTGCCTCGAAGTCTCCGGCCCGGGCGGCAGCCAGGAAAGCGTCCACCACACGGCGCTGCTCCGCCAGGTCGGCGTCCGGCGGGGGGACGGCGCCGCGCACCCGGCGCCGGGCACGGCTGGCGAGCTGGCGGGCGGCGTCCGGAGACCGGCCCGCGATGGCGCCGATCTCGGAGAAGGGCATGCCGAACATGTCATGCAGGACGAAGGCGATCCGCTCGGCCGGGGTGAGCGTGTCGAGCACGACAAGCATCGCCAGCCCGACCGAGTCGGCCAACTCGACCTCCTGTGCCGGGTCCTGCTCGGGATCGGCGCTGACGATCGGCTCCAAGACGTGCTCGTCGGTCGATTCCTCCGCCCGCGCCTTGCGGGCGCGGAGCATGTCGAGTGAGATCCGCCCGACCACGGTGGTCAGCCAGCCACCCATGTTCTCGATCGCATCCGAGTCGGTCCGGCTCAGCCGCAGCCAGGCCTCCTGAACCGCGTCGTCTGCCTGGGTCGTGGAGCCGAGCATCCGGTAGGCCACCGCGCGCAGGTGGGGCCGGTGCCTCTCGAACTCTTGTCCCAGCAGTGTGTTGTCGCTCACGCGAGGCCGTCCGTTCGCCCCCCTGGGCGTGGACATTCCGTTCCTCTCGCGCGGTGTCGCGGATCGGTGGATGAGGTCGCTCAGGCCCTGGCTCCCTGGGGCAGGGCACCGGGCTCGCCGCTTCCCTCGGAGGGCCCTGGTGCGGGCTCGATCCGGCCCTGCGACTCGTCCTTGGCCCGGTCCTGCTCGCCCCGCGTATTCGTGATGCGCGTGGCAACCACCGCGGCGGCGGCGAGGAAGAGGCTGGAGGCCAGCAGGGCGCGGTGAAAGCCAGAGGTGAGCGCATCAGCCGGTGACGTATGGGCCGCCAGCAGGTCAGTGGTCCGAGAGGTTGCGATCGCGGAGAAGATCGCGAGCCCGAGCGCACCGCCGACCTGCTGCGAGGCATTGAGGAGCGCCGCGGCCAGGCCGGCCTTGTCACTCGGCACGCCGGCGTTCGCGGCCGTCGTCACCGCGACGAACACGACGCCGATCCCGATCGACATGACCACCAGCCCCGGCAGCAGATCCGTGGCGTAGGAGCCGTCCACCGGGATGCGCGAGAGGTAGTACACGCCGCCTGCGGCGATCAGCGAGCCGGCAACGATCAACGGTCGCGTTCCGATGCGCGACAACAGCTGCGATGTGACTCCTGCGGCAATGCCGACGCCAACGGTGACCGGCAAGTACGCGGCGCCGGTCTGGATCGGCGAGTAGCCGAGCACGTTCTGCATATACAGCGTCAGGAAGAAGAACACCGCCAGGAACCCGGCGAACGCGACGAGCTGAGTGACATCGGCGGCGGCGAGTCCCCGGGTGCGGAAGATCGAGAGAGGCAGGAGGGGGTTCTTGCCGCGCTGCTCGTTGATCAGGAACGCGGTCAGCAGCGCGAACGCCACGCCGAACTCGGCGATCGTGCGTCCCGAGCTCCAACCCTGATCGGGCGCCTTCACCAGAGTGAAGACCAAGAGCAACATCCCCGCGGTGCCGAGCAGCGCTCCGCGAACGTCGAAGTTCGCGAGCCGCGCCCTTCGCCGATCGTCGCTGATCAACAGGAAGATCCCGCCGAGAACCAGCAGGGCGGCGATCGGGTTGACGAACATCACCCAGCGCCATCCCGGCCCTTCGGTCAGCAGGCCCCCGAGGAGCACCCCGGTTGCGGAAGCGAGGCCGCCCATCCCACCCCAGACTCCGAGGGCCGCATTGCGCTCCTTGCCCTCCTTGAACGTCGTCGTCAGGATCGACAGGGCGGCGGGCAGCATCATGGCCGCTCCGACACCCTGGGTGAGGCGCGCGCCCACCAAGACCTCTGAGCTGCCGGCAAACCCGCCGATTAGGGATGAGACCCCGATCAGCACCGTGCCAGCGACGAGGATGCGCCGTCGGCCGAGCAGGTCAGCGGCACGGCCGCCGAGCAGCATGAAGCCCCCGTAAGTGAGCAGGTATGCGCTGGGGACCCACTGCAGGGCCTGCTCGGAGAAGCCGAGGTCCCGGCGGATCGAGGGAAGCGCGATGTTCACGATCGATGCGTCGACGAAGTCGAGGAACGCGACGCTGGCCAGCAGCGCAAGAACGAGCTTGCCGCGGCGAGTCGCCAGAAAGGACGTTTGTGGGGTCGCTGGTGTCATCTCGGAACCTCCGGTTGTTCAGCTATCATTTGTGGTGCATATAGTTTGTAGCACAAACGATTGGCAGGACAAACGAAAGGTGCAAAGATCACACATGGCAATGAGCCCCTCCTCCGAGACCGCCGTCGCCGAGTTCGCCGGCCAGCTCTTCTTCCGGCTCTGGCGGGCGTCCCACACCCGCATCACCGAGGGCCTGGAGCCAATTGGTCTGACACCGGCGAGCTTCGGCCTGCTCAACCTCCTTGGCGCGCGTAGCGGAGCGACCCAGCGGGAGCTTGGCTCCGAGATGGGCATCGATCCCAGCACGATGGTCTCTCTTCTCGACGAGCTCGAGGCGGCCGGGCTGGCGAAGCGGCGGCCGCATCCCACGGACCGAAGAGCCCGCCAGGTCGTCATCACTTCCAAGGGCCGCCGGCTACTCGAGCAAGGACGTCAGATGGCGCACCAAGTGGAGGACGAGGTGCTGGGTGGACTCAACGCAGGCGAGCGTCGTGAGTTACTGAAGCTCCTCCGGCGCGCCCTCGACTCAGCCCCGCCGCAGTCGTTGTGGAGTGCTGAGGAAGGCGACTGAGCGGAGAGGACGCTCGCGGCTGCTCCGTGCGCGAGAAGCGAGCGCCGTCTCGAGAGCGCTCCTTTCCATGCAAAGCGGTAGTGGCTAGCAGGCGATGGCAGAGAAGCGGGAGGACCGGATGGAGTTCGATCGCGTTCGGCGCTACGTGGTCAGCACGGACGGAGGGTCGGCCTCCGCCCCGGATGCGTCAGTCCGGCGCAACCCCGAAGATTCTGGCGATGAAGTTTCGAGTCGAACGGGAGATGGACCAGCACTGGTATCGGGTCGAAGGCGCGATCGAGGCGAGCTCTGCCGGTAAGGCGGTGGAGTCCTGCGCCAAGGCCGAGGGGACATATAGCGCCCGACCGGCCGCGACTCCCAACGTTTCACCCGAGCTTTTTGCGGTGCCTTCCTCCGGGCAGCCCGTCCGTTTGTCCCGTCGCTAGCTTGTCCGTGCTTTAGGTCCTGTTCCCAACCCTGGATGCGAAAAAGCCCCCTCGTAATAGGGGCTCTTCCGTACAACCTGCCTGGGCGTCTCCAGGGGGGAAAGGCGGCCCAGGCGAGGCACTCCTGACGCTACGCCCGCCCGTCAGTAGATTCATCCGTGCTTAGCACCGATCCCATCGCGGGGCGTCTCGTACTCCTGCCGTCCAGGGCTGCCTCTGGCGGCACCGAGGAACCACCCGAGAACCGAGCTGAGCGCAACTCCCGCCGGCGAAGGCGAGTCAGCCCCCGCCGACAGAGTCGCCCACTGCCGCGCCGAGCTGAGCGGGGGGCTGAGACTCACCGCCGATGCCTTCGCCTCATCGGCCTGGAGTCCTTGGGCTCTGCCGGGTCCCGGCTTCCCGCTGAGTTCGCGCGGGCTAACCCAACCCTCGAACAAGGAAAGAGTCAATGAGCCTCACCGCACCCGAGCGGGAAACCGTCATCACCTTCTCCGACGCTGATGACACCGCGCAGGTCCACACTCACCAGCGGAAGATCATCACCAAGCTCAAAAACAACCCGCCGCCGAGCTGATCGAAGACATTTCCTTCGGCGGGACGGCCGGCGCGGTCTGGGTCAGAGACCAGCTGGCTCGGCCACGCCAACCTGGGCATCACCTCGATCTATCTGGAGGGGATCGACGCCGGCGAGATCATCGAGACCGTGCACGGTAGGCGTCCGCCGCTGATCCCGGCGGCAGCGGCGCTCGGGCGCTAGCTCGTCGGGTCCTGTGGGGGCGGGATCCGCGGCACCATCGGGCGGGCCCGCCTCCTTCGCCTGCTGAGCGGAAGCCAATCTTGCTCGTCTCGCACGCCTTGGCAGTTCCGCTGGCACGCCGCGAAAGAGGTGCCGGGCCCGTCATTACGTTGACGCTCCTTGGCATCGGGAGCAGGTGCCAATCGTTCCATTGGCCCCCAAAGAGGACTAGCATCGGCTTGCACGATGCGTGAGGGGAGTCTGAGACAGGGTCCGGTCGTGGGATTCGCCGCGGCGGTGTTGGCGGTGCTCATTACCCAGGTCGCCCTCGCGGGCGGCGAGAGCGGAACCGGCAGACCAGAAGCGAGCGCCAGCGCCAGCGTCAATAAGCAGCTCAAGAAATTGAAGAAGCGGGTGGCGCGCCTCCAGACCCAGGTCAACCAGCTTCAAGGACAGCTTGGGCCACAGGGCCCACAGGGCGAGCGGGACGCGCAGGGACCGCCTGGCGTCAGCGGCCTGCAGCAGATCTCCAAGAGCAGTGCGGTCGACAACAACGCTAAGACGGCGACCGCGTCCTGCCCGGCTGGCAAGCGCGCCATCGGCGGCGGTGGCACCCACTCGGCCGTCTCTTCCGGCGGGGTGGTGCTCGACCAGATCCAGCCCAGCGATGCCAACACGGTTCCTGGGGTCGTGACCGTGAGCGCCTATCAGCTGGCGGGGACTGCCCCTGGTTGGTCGGTCACCGCGTTCGCAATCTGCGCGACCGTCCTGTAGCCAGCGGTCTCGGGTGCATGTGCCCTCCTGCGTCGACGAGCTGGCTTGGCCGGCTGCTCCTTTGCGCGACAGCCTCACGCGGAAGGAGCAGCCAGGGAGCCTTTGCTACCCGGATGCGGGCAGCCCGGCGGCTCGAGTAGCAACGGGAGCTTCGGGCAGAGCGAGCGGGAGTCCGTTCCGAGTAGGCGACTAGAGGAGCGGCTCCTTGCCTGGGCGACGCGTCGGGGTTTGCCGGTCAGCTGGGGCCGACTTCGGCGGTATGAGCGCCGCGTCGAGCTCGGTCGTCTGCGCAACCCTCCACAGCCGGCCGGCGACCCGCCCGCGAAGTCTGCGCGCCGACCGCGGAGGGCAGGCGCCCGCCCCCGATCGTGCGGCCGATCACGACGAGGGGAACCCCTGCACCGACATGTGGCATGTCTCTGTGGGGCCGGTCGTCGCGAGGGCGGTCAGGTGCCAGACGACGTGCCCCTTCGCCGGGCCTAGCTGCGTCACGTCGTAATGGACGTCCTTCGCTGCGTCGCCCGGACCGGCGTCCACGTGGTCGTATGCGCTCAGTCCGATGAGCGTGGTGGGGTCAAAGTCGAGGTGGCTGGTGCTCACTGCGCCGCCGGAGTCCGCTGTCGCGACATCCGCGGTCCAGGAGCCGTCGCTGGTCTTGAGGTACACGGTCAGCCGCGCCATCCCCGCGGAGGGCTCTGTGCACGTCGCGCCGTAGGTGACCCCAACGAGGGTGCCGAGCGTCGTGATCGGGTCCGCGCTGGCGCTCGCGTCGAAAGATAGTGTCTGTGCGCCCGGCCCTTGCGGCCCCTGGGATCCCCGAGCTCCCCGGGATCCCTGAGCTCCCTGGGATCCCTGAGGTCCCTGAGGTCCCTGAGCTCCCTGCGGCCCCGTCTTGCCGGCGAGCTGCTTAGTGACTTCCTTCTTCACCGCCTTCTTCACAACCTTCTTGAGCGACGGGCCGCCGAACGCTGGTGCCGCAATCGCCACTGCTGCGATTACTGCGAGCGCGATCATCACGTGGCTCCACCGGATTCTCCCCTTCATCTGTCCCTCCTTGAGCGTCGTCTTTTCCGCAAACGTGGATGGCTCCTTTACCTTACGGTCGGGAGCGGGAATCGGGATCCGGGGGATGGGTTTCGCACTGCAAGCAAATCCGAGTCCTGCTGCTCCCTTGCGCGAATAGCGAGCGCCCGTTCGAAAAGCGCTCCTTTCCATGCAAAGCGGCGGGGGAGGGTGCAAGGTCCCAGGCCCGAGTCGAAGGACGGCCCGGGGAACAGCCCGAGCACGGCGTCCTCCATGCCGTTCGAGCCGGGTGCCGGCCTCCTCTTAAGGGGCACTGGTGCACGAAGGCGAACACACAATTGCGTGTGGGCGGGCCATCTCTTCTCGATGGCTGGGGGAATTTCTTGGCGACTGTTGCGTCTGTGACCTTGAGAGGCAAGATGAGCGTTCAAGTCGAACACCAGCTGGACCCCAGCCCGAAGCCACACCCAATGCTGATCGCCGTTCAGGCGAACCAGCTGGCCCTGACGGATCCGAAGCGGCCCGAGCTCGGATGGAAGTTGGTGCGTGATGAGCACGGGCGAGACCAAAGGTAATCGACCGACGGCCTAGTGCTACTCCTTTCACGCGAAAGGAGCAGGACCCCGTGGGTCGCGTGATGTGGACTTCTACCGATGCTTCCCGTGCGGTCGGGCGTATAGCGTCCTCCCCCAATCGCCATCCAGGAGGCCCTTGCCTTGCGAATAACTCGATACATCCGCCAGCACCACATCGGCTTGATTGCGATCTTCGTTGCCCTGACGGGCACGGCGTACGCAGGGACCCAGGTGGCTAGCCATCAGCCCGGCCCACAGGTCTTGAAGGCAAAGAAAAAGAAGAAGAAGAAGACAAGGCCCATACCTGGGCCCGCCGGGCCGCAGGGACCGCAAGGCCTAACCGGGCCTCCAGGACCCGCGACCGGACCGGCGGGCGGCTCGCTGACTGGGAGCTATCCGAATCCCGGCATCGCGGCGAACGCCGTGGGCCCCAACCAGATCGCCGACGCCGAGCGGGCCATCAACCTGCCGGTCGCGTCGTTCACCGCCGAGGACACTGCCAACCAGCTCGACTTCACCGCCACCGACGGCAAGGCCGACTTGGCCAAGGTCACCGCCAACGTCGTGATCGAGTGGGACGGAACCACCACGGAGGGGGCGGCCGTGGCCGCGAGCGCGGTGTTCGCGTCGTTCACCCTTCCGCCGGACTACGCCTCCGGCGGCCAGTTCCGGGTGCGGCTATCGGAGAACGCGATCAGCAGCATCGCCGAGACATTCCACTGCGAGGTCTCGATCAACGCCGGGTTCTTCGACAACTTCGGCAATCCGAATCAGGTCGAACTGACCGGCACGGCGGTGACGGAGTACGTGCTCGTGCCATCCGCCAACTATTCTCCCGGCGACGTCGCCGGGATACAGTGCGACGCGGGACCCTTCAATCACAACGACGACATTCGCCTGCACGGCGCGGAGTTCGTCTACAACGCCGTCGAGTAGCCGGCTAGAAGCGGGTTTCCCGTTTGCCGGGCCGGCTTCCGATGCAGTGCTGCTTTGCGCGAGAAGCGAGCGCCAGGCCGAAGCAGCACTCCTTTCCATGCAAAGCGCCGCTTCTCGTCCAAAGCGGCACTCTCAGCTGATCTCTGCCGACTCGCCTGAGGCTCCTGCTTTCACGCGGGAGGGGGCGTCTGTCGCTGACGAGCGCATCCTTTTTCCGGAGGCCGTGTTCCTCATATAAGCAAGGCAATCGTCATCGAGGCAAGGGAGTGGAGTGATATGCGTAACCGCAAGTTTCTGATCGGCGCCTTGGTGGGCGTGATCGGGGCGTTGGCCTTCTCTGGCGTCGCCTCGGCAGCTCCCATCTCGCAGTCGCTGGAGACCACAGTGACGCCGGCGAAGCAGGACAAGAAGGTGTTCGGCGGTGCCTCGCTGCACAACATCATCGGCACCACGATCGACAACCCCGCCACGACGCAGTCGCCGCAGCAGACCGTGTTCACGATCGACCGGAACGTGAAGTTCGTGAACGGCAACGTCCCGCCCTGTCCGCTGAGCGCGGTCCAGGGCAAGTTCACCGCCCAGGCGCAGGCGGCCTGCCCGCAGAGCATCACCGGCGGGGGAAGCGTCGAGGTCAACGGCGGCGCCGTGAAGGGGACGGTGACGACCTTCAGCGGCGGCCCGAAGACGATCTACGTGCAGACCGACATCGGTCCTGGCGCGACGACTCTCACGATCATCGGAACCATCTTCCACCGGACGCTGACGTTCAGCAACATCCCGAACACGCCCGGCCTGATCCTGACCAAGTTCGACGTCACGTTCAACAAGCGCAAGACGGGCAAGATGAAGGTCAAGGTCAATGGCAAGAAGAAGAAGGTGCCGACCTACTACTTCATGGCGCGCTGCAAGGCAAAGGCCTGGACGACCACTGAGGTGACGACCTTCTACAGCGGCGAGGTCCTCAGGGCGACGTCGACCGAGAAGTGCAAGAAGAAGGGGTCCAAGAAGAAGAAGTAGCTCTTTGGAACTCCTTTTCCGTGAACGCGGGTGTCTCGGCCGCTGGGGTCGAGACACCCCGAACAGCTGTTTTGGACGACGGGCAGTAGCCGGGCTCATCGGTCTCGTCGGTTCCGCTTCGCGCGAAAAGCAGGCGCCTCCCTGTGGAGTACTGCTTTCCATGCAAAGCGGCGGTTCGGGGGAGCGACGGTGCCATTAGGCTCTTGTGGTGACTCCAGCTTCGACGGATGCGATTCAGGTGGGGGCCCTCAGCGTACGCTTCCTGGTCGAGGCGGCTGATTCGAACGGAAGCGCGAGCGTCTTCGAATGCTTCGTTCCCGCCGATAGCAAGATGCCGGCGCCGCATAGTCACGACGCGTTCGAGGAGACGATCTACGGGCTCGAGGGCACCACGACTTGGACGGTTGACGGCCGGACTCTCGACATTCGCCCCGGCGAAGCCTTCTGCGTACCTCGCGGGGCAGTCCATGGATTCGACAACCACGGGAGCGAAGACGCCAAGTTCCTGGCGATATCCAGCCCCGGGGTAATGACGCCGGACTACTTCCGTGAGATTCACGAGGTGCTGGCGGCAACTCCCGGGGGCCCGCCGGACCTGGCGAAGATCGCGGAGGTCATGCGCCGGCACGGCCTAACGCCTGCGCCTCCCGCCAGCTGACGCGCCTCCGCCACTGCTTTCCATGCAAAGCGGCAGGCATAAGAAACGGCCCTCCGAAGAGGGCCGTTTCTAGGGGTACTACAGGGAGGAGAGATATGTGTGTTGTCTGTGGGAGGTAGCCGGTATCAGGCTCCGAGCGGGCGACTGAACCGCGTTGAAGCGGTCAGTGCCATATGCGCGGAGCCGAACCCGACCAAAAAGACTGTTGCGATGTAATCCCCGGCGATCCCGGCGATGACGCCGGCGCCGATGGTGGCGGCGGCCAGCGTGTAGTCGAATCCCGCATGGGCGCTCAGCGGCAGGTTGCCCCGATCGCCCTCGCCGTAGACAGACGTGCCGAGCCCGATCAGGAGGATGCCGAGAGCGAAGCTCAGGGCGCCGGCCAGATAGCCGAATCCCAGCGCGAAGGGAGCCACCATCAACAGAGGGGCGGCCGCCACTTCGAGCGCGGCGTGCACGTGGATCGGAATTGCCCTGAACAGAGTCATCGCAAAAAGCAGGGTACGAACGTATGTGCGATTCGTGTGTGAGCGCGATCACAGTGAGCGTGGCAATCGAGTCCCCCATCGGCGAACTCTGCCTAGGTACGGTTCGCCGCATGACCCGTCGTCGCGCCGACACCCTGCTCGCCGAGCGCGGACTGGCGCCGTCTCGAACCGCGGCGGCGGCCTCGGTGCGCGCCGGCCGGGTGCGCCTCGGCCGAGACGGCCCCGAGGTCGCCAAGCCGAGTGAGCTCGTCGACGAGAAGGCCGAGCTCGTGGTCGCCGAGGCGCAGCAGTTCGTCTCCCGAGGGGGGGTCAAGCTGTCAAACGCGCTCGACGAGCTCCCGGTGGAGGTCGAGGGGCGCCGCTGCCTCGACGTCGGTGCGTCCACAGGCGGCTTCACGGACTGCCTGCTCCAGCGCGGCGCGTTGATGGTGCTGGCGGTCGACGTCGGCTACGGCCAGCTCGACTGGAGTCTGCGAGAGGATTCCCGCGTGCTGGTCATGGAGAGGCTGAACGCTCGCTACCTCGGGGACTCCTCGTTGCCCTTTCGGCCCGAGCTGATCACCGTGGACGTCTCCTTCATCTCCCTGGCGATGATCCTGCCCTCGATCGTCGCGTCGGCGGCCCCAGAGTTCGACCTGCTCGGCCTGGTCAAGCCGCAGTTCGAGCTGGGCAAGGAGAAGGTCGGGAAGGGAGGGGTCGTGCGCAAGGCCGAGGATCGGCGCGCCGCGATCCGCCAGGTGGCGGAGGCGGCACAGGGGGAGGGGCTGGTGGTTCGCGCTCTGGTTTCCTCCGGCCTGCCCGGCCCGAAGGGGAATCGTGAGACCTTTGTCTGGGCCTCGAGGACAGGCGACCCCGTCGAGTTGGACGCCGAGCTGGAGAAGGTTGAGCCATGACCCGCGCGATGCTGATCACCCACACCCAGCCCGAGGCGGCCGCCGTGGCCGTCGCGGCCACCGTGGAGGCCGCCAGGGCCGCCTCGGTGCAGCTCGTCTGCACGCCCGACGAGCTCGAGAAGCATGGGCAGGCCGCCGCCGGAGTCGAGCGGGTCGACGACGGCGAGCGCCCCGACCTCTGCGTGGTCCTGGGAGGGGACGGCAGCATCCTCTACGCGCTGCGCCGCTTCGCCGGCACGGAAGTGCCCGTCTTCGGCATCAACTTCGGGACGATCGGCTTCCTGGCAGCAGTCGAGAAGGAGGAGCTCAGCGGCGGGCTCGAGCGCGCCTTCCGCGGCGACTTCGAGCAACTGAACCTGCCGGCCCTCAGGGTGAGTCTCGACATCGAGCGGCCGGTGGCGCTGAACGACGTCAGCTTCGTCCGCCAGCCGCACGGCCGCGTGGCCGAGCTCTCTTACGGGATCGGCGGCGAGGAGGTCGGCAGCGTCCGCTGCGACGGGCTGGTGGCGGCCACTCCGGCTGGAAGCACCGGCTACAACCTGGCGAACGCCGGGCCGATACTGGCGTGGGGCGTCAAGGGCTACGTGGTCAGCTTCATCGCGCCGCACACGCTTGCGGCGCGGGCGCTGGTCGTCGCCCCCGGCGACGCCCTGCACGTCCGGAACGCTGCCGGCCGCGAGCCCGTCGAGATCTCACTCGACGGCGAGGGCGCCGGTGAGCTGGCGCCCGGGGACGAGCTCGAGATTCGCTTCGAGGAGTCGGTCAGCCGGCTCGCCCAGCTGCCTGGCTCCAGCTTCTACCACCGGATCCGGGAGAAGTTCGGCAAGTTGGCCTAGCCGGCTGGGGCGGTTTGAGAAACTGGGTTTTCGGATCCGGCGACTTGCGGTAAGGAGGAAATGTGGAGCGGAAGTGGTGGAGCCTGCTCGCGGTCTGTCTGGCGACGTTCATGTTGCTGCTCGACATCACCGTCGTCAACGTCGCGCTGCCCAAGATCCAGCAGGACCTGCACACCGACCTCACCGGGCTTCAATGGGTGGTCGACGCCTACACGCTGCTTCTCTCCGCCTTCACGCTGACCATGGGAACGCTCGCCGACCGCTTCGGGCGGCGGCGGCTGTTCGTGCTCGGCGTCGGCGTGTTCACGTTCGCGTCACTGCTCTGCGGGCTGGCCACGAGCGCGACCTTCCTGCACCTAGCGCGGGGCCTGCAGGGAATCGGCGGCGCGGCGATGTTCGCGACCTCGCTGGCCCTGATCGCCCAGGAGTTCCAGGGCCCCCAGCGCGGCACCGCGATCGCCGCCTGGGGCGCGACGATCGGCGGCGCGGTCGCGGTCGGGCCGCTGGTCGGCGGGGCGCTGACCGACGGGCTCGGCTGGGAGTGGATCTTCTTCGTCAACGTGCCGATCGGGATCGGCACCGTGATCCTCGCCCAGGACCCAGGCCGGAGAGTCGCGCGATCCCGAGGCCAAGCGCCTCGACTGGGCGGGCCTCATCACCTTCTCGCTCGGGCTCTTCGCGCTGATCTTCGGCCTGCTGCGCGGCAACGCCGAGGGCTGGGGCAGCACGCTGATCGTCGGCGCGCTGGTCGCCGCGGTGGTCCTGCTCGTTGCGTTCGTGCTCTTCGAGTGGCGCCAGGAGCACGCGATGTTCGACCTCAGCCTGTTCCGCAAGCCCGCGTTCTCGGGCGTCTCCTACGGAACCTTCGCGATCGGGGCGGGGATGTTCGCGATGTTCCTCTACATCACGATCTACATGCAGAGCGTGATCGGGATGACGCCGCTCCAGGCCGGCGTCCGCTTCCTGCCGCTGACCCTGTTCGCGTTCATCGTCCCGCTCGCCACCCGCAACCTCGTCGCGAAGGTCCCGGCGCGGGTGCCGCTGACGATCGGGCTGGCGCTGGTCGGCGTCGGGTTGCTGCTGATGCGCGGCGCCAAGCCCGACTCGGAGTGGACGACCCTGCTCGCCGGCTTCATCGTCAGCGGCATCGGCATCGGGCTCTCCAACCCGTCGATCGCGTCCACGGCGCTCGGGGTCGTGCCCGCGGCGCGGTCGGGCATGGCCTCGGGGATCAACAACACGATGCGGATCGCCGGCGTCTCGACCGGGATCGCGGCCCTCGGCGCGGTGTTCCAGAGCAAGATCACCGACTCGCTCCACACCCTGCTGCCGGGGGCCCCGAGCGGGTTTGCCGACGGGGTCGCCGCGAGCGGCACCCAGGCGGCGAGCCAGGCGCCGCCCCAGCTCCACGACCAGGCCGTCCAGGCGGCGGGCGTCGCGTTCACCGACGCCTTCAACGACATCCTCCTGATCGGGGCGTTGATCCTGTTCAGCGGGGCCCTGATGGTGCTGGCGCTGGTGCGCCAGAGCGACTTCGTCCCTCACGGCGCGCCCGAGGGGGCCGGACAGCCCGAGGAGGCCGAGGAGCCGGTCGCGGCGTAGGGGCGAATCCGTCTTGGCTCCTCGTTAGAACGGGGGGCCGATGCTCCTCGAGCTCCGAATCGAGAACCTGCTGCTGATCGAGCGCGCCGAGCTGCGGCTCGGGCCGGGCCTGAACGCGATCACCGGCGAGACCGGCGCGGGCAAGACGATCCTCGCCCACTCCTTCGATCTGCTGATGGGCGGGAAGGCGCGCGCCCAGATCGTGCGGCCGGGCGCGAGCGAGGCCTATGTCGAAGGGGTCTTCGAGCTTCCGGACGGGCTGCTCGACGACCCGGACCTGGCGGAGATCGCCCAGCGGCTGCCGGAGGGCGCCACCGAGGTCGCGATCGGACGCCGCGTCTCGGCGAGCGGCAGGACCAGCGCCTTTGTCGCCGGGCGCTCCGCGTCGGCACCCGAGCTGCAGGCCCTCGGGTCTCGGCTGCTCGCCTTCTACGGCCAGCACGAGCACCGCAAGCTGACCCTCTCGGGTGCCCAGCTCGAGACGCTCGACGGCTTCGCCGGGGAGGAGCACATCGAACGGCGACGGGCCTACCGGGGGGCGCATGCGGAGGTGATCCGGATCGACCGCGAGCTGGCGCAAATCCGCGACCGCGAGGGCGCGCGCGAGCGGGACCTGGACATCCTGCGCTACGAGCTCGAGGAGATCGAGGCCGCGAAGCCCGACCCGGCCGAGGAGGCCGAGCTTGCGCCGGAGCGCGAGCGGCTGCGCCATGCCGAGTCCCTGCGCGGCGCGGCGGCCGAGGCGCTGACCGCTGTGGCCGGCGACGAGGGCGGTGCGTCGGAGGCGATGGGCGCCGCGGAGTCGGCCCTGGTGGCGCAGGAGGGCGTCGACCCCCGGCTGGACAAGCTCGCCGAGGCCGCCACAGGACTGCGGGTTGAGCTTCAGGAGCTGGCCGGTGAGCTGCGCGGCTACGCCGAGGGGATCGAGGCCGAGCCGGGCCGGCTCGAGCAGGTCGAGGAGCGACTCGACGTCCTCGACCGCCTGAAGCGCAAGCACGGCGGCTCGATCGAATCGGTGCTGGCACATGCCGGCCACTGCAGGACGGAGATCGAGACGATCGAGGGAGCCGAGGAGGCAACCGGCCGGCTGGAGGCGGAGCTCACGAAGGCGCAGCGAAAGCGGACCGATCTCGCCGCGCAGCTCAGCGAGGTCCGGGCCAAGTCGGCTCGACGGCTGGAGAAGCGCGTCGCCGCGGAGCTGGATCAGCTGGCGATGAGCGGGGCGAAGCTCGAGGTCAGCCTCGAGCCGCATCCCGACGGCTTCGGGCCACAGGGCCAGGAGCGAGTCACATTCCAGGTGGCCACCAATCCGGGGATGCCGACCTCGCCGCTGCGGGACGCGGCCTCCGGCGGCGAGCTCTCCCGGGTGATGCTGGCGCTGGCCGGGCAGGGCGCTGGAGGCGGGGCCGCGACCTACGTCTTCGACGAGATCGACGCCGGCATCGGCGGCAGCACCGCCAAGGCCGTCGGCGAGCGCCTGCGCGCCCTGGGCTCCGAGCGCCAGGTCCTCTGCATCACCCACCTCCCTCAGGTGGCGTCGATGGCCGAGACTCACTTCCGGATCGAGAAGAGCATCGACGGCGGGCAGGCGACGGCGCGCGTCGAGCGAGTCGACGGCGACCGGCTCGTCGCCGAGATCGTCCGGATGCTGGGCGGTGAGGACGGCGACGAGGCCGCCGACCGCCACGCCCGCCAGCTTCTCGAGGCCGCGTAGAACTAGGCTCCCCGGCGATGGCGATCGCCACCGCCACGGCAATCCGCGGGACCGCACGCCTTGGGCGGCGCACGAAGGACCTGGTCAGGCGCCTGGGGCCGGACGACATCGCCGTGATCGATCACCGCAACCTGGACCGGATCGCCGCCGAGGAGCTGGCGGCCTGCGGCGTCCGGGCGACGCTCAACGCGTCCCCGTCGTCGGATGGGACCTATCCGAACACCGGCCCGCTCACGCTGGTGCGCGCGGGAGTCCGCCTGATCGATGCCGGGCCCGAGCTGTTCGAGCGGATCCGCGAGGGCGACCCCCTTGAGATCGACGGGGGTCGTGTTCGCTCGGGCCAGAGCGTGGTGGCCAGTGGCCGCGTGCTGCGGGCCGACGAGCTCTCGATGCGACTCGACGACCAGCGACGGCGGATCGACCGTGCGCTCCACGACTTCACCGAGAACACGATGGCCCACCTGCGCGAGGAGGGCGGGCTGCTCTTCGGCACGATCGACCTGCCCGAGACCAGGACCCGGTTTCGGGACCGGCACGTACTGATCGTCGTCCGCGGGACGGACTACGTCCGGGACCTGCGCGCGCTCCGCTCCTACATCGAGGACGTGAACCCGATCCTGGTCGGAGTCGACGGGGGCGCCGACGCGATCGTCGGAGAGGGCCTCGTTCCCGACGTCATCCTTGGCGACATGGACTCGGCCGGCGAGCGGGCGCTGCGCACCGGCGCCGAGCTGATCGTGCACGCCTACCCCGACGGCGATGCCCCCGGGTCGGAGCGCCTGCGGCAGCTCGGGCTCGCCCATACCGTCGTGCCCTCCGCCGGGACGAGCCAGGACGTCGCGATGCTCCTCGCCTTCGAGAAGGGCGCCGCGCTGATCGTCAGCGTCGGGGCGCACTTCAACCTCGTCGAGTTCCTGGAGCGGCGCAGGGGCGGGATGTCGTCCACCTTCCTCACCCGGCTCCGACTCGGCGAGACGCTCGTGGACGCCAAGGGCGTCAGCCACCTGTACCCGACTCGGTAGCTGACCCGTGCCGCGCCGGACCAACTACCGCGGCAAGCCGGTCCTCTTTCCCCTCGGCGCGATTCTGCTCGCTGCCGCACTCGCCGCTCTCGCGGCGGACCCAAGCCGCTGGCTCGTCTTCCTCGCGGGCGTCGGCTGCCTCGGGCTGGTCGACGATCTTGCCGGCGCCGGCCCGCGTGGCTGGCGGGGACACGCTCGAGCCGTCCTTCGAGGCGAGCTCTCCACGGGCGCGATCAAGGCAGCCGGCACGGCCGCTCTCGCCGCCTACGCGGCGGCGGGTACCGGCGCAGTCGGCCTCGAATACGTCGCCGAGGTCGGGGTGCTCGCGCTGGCGGCGCACCTCGGAAACCTGCTCGACACCCGTCCGGGACGCTCCGAGAAGGCGCTCGCACTGACCGCCGCGTTCATCAGCCTGGCCTCCGGGAGCCTGGCTCCTCTCGCCCCGGTCGCCGCCCTGATCGGCCCGGCGGCCGTCGGGGGCTGGTTCACCCTGCGGGAGCGAGCGATGCTCGGCGACAGCGGAGCGAGCCTGATCGGGGGCATGATCGGTGTCCTGCTGGTGACGACATTGGCGGCGCCGGCGACCTATGCGACGCTCGCCGGCCTGATCGCGATCTCGGTATATGGGGAATCGCGTTCGATCTCCTCGGCCATCGGCCGGATTCCGCTCCTCGAGCGACTAGACTCGCTCGGCAGATCGAATTGAGCCAACCGAAGCCCAGCGACACCCGATTTCTCTTCGTGACCGGCGGTGTCGTCTCGTCCCTCGGTAAGGGCATCGCCTCCGCCTCACTCGGTCGCCTTCTCGTCTCCCGCGGCTTACGCGTTCAGCTGCAGAAGCTCGACCCCTATATCAACGTGGACCCGGGGACGATGAGCCCCTTCCAGCACGGCGAGGTCTTCGTCACCGAGGACGGCGCCGAGACCGATCTCGACCTCGGGCACTACGAGCGCTTCACCGACGAGAACACCTCCCGGGCGTCCAACTTCACGGCCGGCGGCGTCTACAACTCGGTGATCCGGCGGGAACGCCGCGGCGACTACCTCGGGGCCACCGTCCAGGTGATTCCCCACATCACGGACGAGATCAAGAACCGGATCCTGATCGTGGCCGAGTCTCAGGCCGTCGACTTCGTGATCACCGAGATCGGCGGGACGGTGGGCGACATAGAGTCGCTGCCCTTCCTCGAGGCGATCCGCCAGCTCTACACCGACCTGGGCCCGAAGCGCTGCATGTTCCTCCACCTGACCCTGGTGCCCTACGTGGGCCACGCGGGCGAGATGAAGACCAAGCCGACGCAGCACTCGGTCAACGAGTTGCGCAGGATCGGGATCCAGCCGCACGCTCTCCTCTGTCGCTCCGAGCAGGGCCTCGACCGGGACATCCGCAGGAAGATCGCACTCTTCGCCAGCCTCCCCGAGGACGCCGTGATCTCGGCGCGCGACGTCGACAACGTCTACAAGGTGCCGCTGGTCCTCAGCGCAGAAGGGGCGGACGACCTGATCCTCGACCACTTCGGGATCGAGTCCGAGGCGCCGGACCTCGCCGAATGGGAGCAGCTGATCAAGCGGGCCGATGCCTCCCGCGAGCGCAAGGTCAAGATCGCTCTCGTCGGCAAGTACGTTCAGCTCGAGGACGCCTACAAGTCCGTGATCGAGGCGCTCACCCACGGCGGGTGGGAGCACGGGGTGGAGGTGGAGACTGAGCTGGTCTCGGCTGAGGACATCGACGAGGCCGAGCTCGAGGGCGTCGATGGGATCCTGATTCCAGGCGGCTTCGGCGAGCGCGGGATCGAGGGCAAGGTCGAGGCGGCGCGGATCGCCCGCGAGAATGGGATTCCCTACCTGGGGATCTGCCTCGGCATGCAGATCGCGGTGGTCGAGTTCGCGCGGCACGTCTGCGGGATGGACGGCGCCAACTCCGCGGAGTTCGACCCGGAGACCCCGTACCCGGTCGTTGACCTCCTGCCCGAGCAGAAGGAGGTCTCGGACCTCGGCGGCACGATGCGCCTCGGAGCGGACCCGGTGAAGCTCCACGAGGGCACGCAGGCGCGGGAGATCTTCGGCGAGGCCGTGATCTACAAGCGCCACCGCCACCGCTATGAGGTCAACAACATGCTGCGCCGCCGGCTCGAGGACGAGGGCCTGGTCGCCAGCGGGACCTCCCCGGACGACCGGCTGGTGGAGGTGATCGAGCTGCCGGGACACCCGTTCTTCGTGGCCTCCCAGTTCCACCCGGAGTTCAACTCCCGCCCGACCCGCCCGGAGCCGCTCTTCCGCGACTTCGTCGGCGCCGCGGCCAAGCGGGCAGCGGAGCGCCCGGCGACGCCGGAGCCCGCCGCGGAGGCGGAGGCGGCCGCCGAGGACTCCGAGGACGTCAGCGTCCGCCGCTCTGCCTAGACCGTCGCCAGGACGACGATCGCGATCAGGAAGACCCCGGTCGCGACCGAGAGGGCGCCGATCTTGATCCGCCAGCGCGAGCTGATCCCGGCCACGCCGAAGAGGAACAGCGAGGTCGCGAGGATGACCTCGGCCAGGGTGTAGTTGGCGGCCTTGTCCTGATGATTCTCGGCGTCCACGACCTCGTTCTGTGAGGCCCGCTCGAGCGCGCGGCCGGCGGGGGTGCGGATCCCGGCGGCGGTTGCGTCCAGGAGCCGGTGGGTCGCCTGGTGGAAGTCGAGGTTCGCCTTGTGCTCCTGGTGCTCGTTGAAGTAGACGGCGCCGGCGGTGACGATCGCGGCGAGACCGAGAGCGATGGCGATGATCACATCGAGGCGGCCCTCCGTGGCGCTCGACGGGCCGCCCGAGGTATGTGGGGAGCGGTGCTCCACATGGGCGGGTCGCCGGGCCATGCGGGTCTTCTATCAGCGCGGTGGCAGCGAGGGGCTGAGCTAAATAGCCTGTCGCGCTGTGACCGCGGAGGATCAGCGAATGCTCGACCGGTTCGTTCGACTCTGCGAGATCGCCAGCCCGACGGGCCGGGAGCGGGAGGTGGCCGACGCCGTGCTGGAGGAGCTGGGGGAGCTCGGCGTCGACGTCGGCGAGGACTCGGCGGCGGAGCCCGCCCAGGCCGGGGCCGGGAACCTGATCGCCCGCGTACCCGGCCGCAGCGATGGATGGCTGTCGTTCTTCGCCCACCTCGACACGGTCCCGCACGAGGGCCCGATCGAGGTTGCGCGCGAGAACGGGGTGTTTCGCACTCGCGGCGACACGATCCTCGGCGCCGACAACAAGGCCGCGGTGACCGTGCTGATGGAGATGGCGGCACGGCACGCGGCGGATCCCGGAGCGCTCGGCCTGGAGCTTGTCTTCACGGTGGCCGAGGAGGATGGCCTGCGGGGCGCCAAGGAGCTCGACATCTCCTCGCTGCGCGCACCCTTCGGCTTCGTCCTGGACCACGCCACCCCGATCGGCGAGGTGATCGTGGCGGCCCCCACCTACAAGAGGCTGATCGCGGAGTTCACCGGCCATGAGGCGCACGCGGGCATCAACCCCGAGGACGGGCACAGCGCGATCGCGGCCGCCGCCGCCGCCGTGGCCGGGATGAAGCTCGGTCGCCTCGACGACGAGACCACGGCGAACATCGGCATCATCGAGGGCGGCACGGCCTCCAACGTCGTCGCGGGGCACTGCCGCATTCTCGGCGAGGCGCGCAGCGTCGACGGAGAGCGCGCGGCGGCGACGATCGGCGAGATGGTCGACGCGTGCACCTGGGCAGCGGGCGAACAGGGGTGCGACGTCGACGCGCAGGTGATCGAGATGTTCCGCGGCTACCGGCTCGACCCGAAGTCCGAGGCGGTGGGGATCGCCACGGAGGCCCTGCGGCGGAGTGGCCACGAGCCCGAGCTGGTCGCCACGGGCGGCGGCAGCGACGCGAACGCGCTGGTCGCCTCCGGCTACGAGGCCGTGCTGCTCGCCAACGGGACCGAGGCGAACCACACACCCGATGAGCTGGTTACGGAGGCGGCGATCGTGGAGATGCTGAAGGTGTGCGAAGCGGCGATCGAGATCGCTGGGAATGCTGAAGCTTCGTAAGGGGGTGGTCACCAAGGCCGATCCGCTCAGAGTGCGAGTGGGCTCTGAGGAGAGGCGGGCGTGGGCCGACGAGGGGCTCGTCGGCGAGGTTCTCGAGGGCGATGAGGTGGTCGTCAACAGGGAGGCAGCCGACCTGGGCCTCGGCTCGGGCGGATTCGACGTCGTTCACGTCAACCTGACACGGGGACTCGATGGAGAGGGTGCGGACGAGGCGGCCGCGATGAAGCTCAACTACACGTCGATCCAGCACCCGGTGGAGCCGGTCGAGGCCAGATCGGATGGCGACGTCGATCGGCGAATTCCCGTGCTGGTGCTCTCACTGCACGGCCAGCTCGCGCCCGCCGCCTGGGCGGCGTGCCGCGACGGCCGGGACATGCGAGTCGGCTACGTCCAGACCTGGGGAGGCGCGCTGCCCGGCTCGCTCTCCGAGGATGTCGACGAGCTTCGCCGGGCCGGGCTGATCTGCGAGCACGTCACGGCGGGGCCCGCCTACGGTGGTGAGATCGAGGCGCTCACCGTGATCGGTGCGCTGCAGGCGGCCGGCCGGTCGCTGGGCTGGGACGCGGCAATCGCCGGCCCCGGTCCCGGGATCGCGGGTTCGGGATCTGCCCTCGGCCACGGCGGGATGGCGGCGCTCGAGACGGCACACGCCTCGCTGATCCTGGGCCTCGAGACGCTGGTCGCTCCGAGGATGTCGAGCGCCGACCCCAGGCCACGGCATCGGGGCCTCAGCCACCACACGGCTACGGTCCTCCGGATGCTCCTCGGCGAGGTACGGGTACCGGCGCCCGCCGACGACGGGCCGCTCGACCAGCTGCGGGACGCGTGCGCGGACAGGCACGAGATCGTGGTGGGCGAGGCGCCGGTCGACGAATACGCGGCCAGCGGCCTGCCCGCGAAGCACATGGGCCGGGAGCTCGCCGACGACCGACTCTTCTTCGCTGCGGCGCTCGCCGCCGGCGACGCCCTGGCCGCCGCCGCGCTGACCGAGAGCGTCGGATGAGCGACGAGCGCCTCAGGAAGGTGGGCAGCAAGCTCGTTCACCGCGGGCCGATCGCATCGGTGCGGATGGAGACCTTCCAATACGAGGACGGCAGCAGGGCGACTAGGCAGGTCGTGGTTCACCCGGGAGCCGTCTGCGTCATTCCTCATGACGGGCGGGTCCTCTACATGGTCGAACAGCCGCGGGAGGCCGTCGAGGAACCCGCGCTGCTCGAGCTCCCGGCCGGGAAGCTCGACGTCCCTGAGGAGACTCCGCTCGAGTGCGCGCAGCGCGAGCTGGCGGAGGAGATCGGCAAGGCGGCGGGGGACTGGCGCGAGTTGAAGAGCTTCTACACGAGTCCCGGCTTCGCGAACGAGCGCGTCTGGCTCTTCCTCGCGACGGAGCTCTACGACGTGCCCGGCGAGCAGTCGCCCGGTGAGCGCATCGAGGTGGTCGAGATCCCCCTCGGGGAGATCGACGCGGCGATCGAGCGCTGCGAGGACGCGAAGTCGCTGATCGGGCTGATGATGCTGAGGGAGCTCGTCTAGGAGGTACCCGGGGCCGGCCGCGGAAGTAGTCGGTAATGGCCACGATCGCGCCCGCACGCGAGGCGACCCAGCCCTCCGAGCGCTACGAGGCGCTCGTGCTCGACTTCCTCGCGCACCTCGAGTTCGAGCGCGGTCTCTCCCGCAACACCCTCGCCGCCTACCGCACGGACCTGCTCCAGTTCGGCCGCTTCCTGGCCGAGCGCGACCGGGAGGCGACCACGGCGGGGCCAGCCGACCTCTCCGACTTCCTGGCCGATCTTGCGCAGGGTGACGGAAACGGACGGGCGCCCTGCTCGACGGCGACCGTCCACCGCAAGGCGGCCTGCCTGCGCTCCTTCTACCGGCACCTGCGGCGCGAGGAGGCCGTCGAGGACGATCCGGCGGCGCGCCTGGAGACGCCGCGACGGGGCAGGAAGCTGCCGGAGGTTCTCAGCTACGCCGAGGTGCAGCGCCTGCTCGCTCAGCCGCGGGGCGATGAGCCCGCGACTCTGCGGGACAGGGCGCTGCTGGAGCTGATGTACGCATCGGGGCTGCGGGCGTCGGAGACGATCTCGCTGGAGATCTCGGACGTCGACCTCGACCACGGGATCGTTCGGGCCAGGGGCAAGGGCTCCAAGGAGCGGCTCGTCCCGGTGGGGGGTCGGGCTCTTGCCGCGATCAGGGTCTACCTGCGGACGGGCAGGCCCAAGATGGTCCGCTCGCACGACGAGCGCAAGCTGTTCCTCAACTTCAGAGGCGGGCCACTGACCCGTCAGGGCCTCTACAAGATCGTGCTGCGGCATGCCGAGTCCGCGGGCCTCGGCGACCGGATGAGCCCGCATACCCTGCGGCACTCGTTCGCGACCCATCTGCTCTCCGGCGGGTGCGACCTGCGCTCCGTTCAGGAGATGCTCGGCCACGCCGACCTCTCGACCACCCAGCTCTATACGCACCTCTCCGGTGAGGAGCTCAAGGAGGCCTACTTCAAGGCCCATCCCCGAGCGCACGCAAGGCCGCTGACTTCAGGAGCGGAGGCGAAGCCCTAGCGACTTGTGATGGGCGGCCGCAGCGGGCGCGTTTGATGACGAAGGGTCACTTAGCATCGTTTTCATGCCCGAGTTGCCCGAGGTGGAGACGGTGCGTCGCCAGCTCGAGCCCGAGCTGGTCGGGAAACGGATAGAGACGGCGACCGTCCTCGACGAGCGGCTCACTCGACCCGAGCCGCCGCGCTCGCTGGAGCGGGCGGTCGAGGGCCGGGAGGTGACCGCCGTCGCGCGGCGCGGCAAGTACCTGCTGATCGGCCTGGAGGGCGGCCGCACGCTGGCTATGCACCTGCGGATGACCGGGAACCTGCTGCTGCGCGATCCCGAGGTGGGGGAGACCGCGGATCTGATGAAGAACGACCGGCTCGGCGGGCCGCGGCTGTACGAACCGGCTCCGGAGCCGAGCCATGTTCGGGCTCGCTTCGAGCTCGACGACGGCAGGACGCTGCTCTTCACGGACGTCCGCCGCTTCGGCCAGGCGGTGATCCTCGACGCGGGGGATCAGCTCGATGACTTCTTCGCCGCGCGTCTCGGCGTCGAGCCACTCTCCGGAGAGCTCACCGCCGAGAGGTTGCTCGAGCTGGCCAGGGACCGCACGGCGCCGCTCAAGTCCTTCCTGCTCACCCAGTCCCGGGTGGCCGGCATCGGGAACATCTACGCGGATGAGGCGCTCTGGCGAGCTCGCCTGCATCCGCTCTCACCCGCCGGCTCGATGAAGCTCGAACACGCCGAGCGCCTGGTCGACGGCATCGTCGCGGCGCTCGAGGCCGGGCTCGAGCACGGCGGGGCGAGCATCGACGACTACCTGGACTCGCGGGGCGAGACCGGCTCGATGCAGGAGGAGTTCCTCGTCCACACCCGGGAGGGAGAGGACTGCCCTCGCGGCGACGGCGTGATCCAGCGGATCGTCGTCACGGGCCGGTCGACCTACTTCTGCCCGGCATGCCAGGAGCGGCTGCGTCGCCGCCCCAGGAGAAAGGCGAAGCGCCCGGCGCGAAAGGCGGGGGCGAGGTGAGCGAGCCGCCGCCCCTGCCGGAGGGGTTCGCCGTCGGGCATTGGTCGGACCCGGTGGGTGGCACCGGTTGCACGGTGGTGATCCCGCCTCCGGAGACGCCCGGCGGGGTCTGCGTGCACGGCGGCGGGCCCGGGACCCGTGAGACCGACACCCTGCGGCCGCTCGCGAACGCGCAGGAGGCGAACGCGATCCTGATCACGGGCGGCAGCGCCTTCGGGCTCGCGGCGGCCGACGGCGTGGTCCGCTGGCTCGAGGACCACGACCGCGGCTACTTCACGCCCTACGGCCGGGTACCGCTGGTCCCCTCCGCGGTGATCTATGACCTCCCGTCGGGCGAGGGAAAGGCCCGTCCGGGGGCGGAGCAGGGGTATGCGGCCTGCGAGGCCGCCCACGCCGGAGTGCCGGAGCGGGGGGCTGTCGGGGCGGGAACGGGTGCGACCGTCGGCAAGCTGCTCGGGCGGGATCGATCGCGCCCGGGCGGCGTCGGCTACGCCGCGCTGGTCACGGGGACCGGTCACACCGTGGCGGCGATCGCCACGGTCAACGCTGTCGGCGACGTGATCGACGAGGACGGCTCGGTTCTGGCGGGCCCGCGGGGGGAGGAGGACGAGCCGGTGCGCGGCGCCGAGCTGATCGCCGCGATGGACCGGCCGCCGGAGTTCCGGGTCCCCGAGGGCAATTCGACCCCGGTCTGCGTCTGCACCGACGCGGCGCTCGACAAGCGGCAGTGCTCGATCGTCGCGAGGGCCGCAACCGCCGGGCTGGGCCGGGCCGTCGACCCGGTCTTCACCCCGGTCGACGGCGACGTGGTCTTCTGCCTCGCCTCGGGGAGGGGCGAGCCGGACCAGTTCGCGCCCTTCCAGATCGGCGCGGCGGCGGCAACCGTCACCGCGGCCGCGATCAGGGACGCGGTTCGCCAGACGGCCTTCTGAGCGGGCAGTTCTCACCTCGCACCCTCCCCTGCGCCGGGGGATACTGCGTAGGCGATGTCGGAGGAGAACGTGGCGTTGATCCGGAGCATGTACGACATGCTTCCCGCAGGGGACTTCGCCGCTCTGGCGGGCGACGAAGAGGCAATGGGTGAAGTGATGACCGCCCTGGAACGGATCGTCAACCCGGAGGTCGAGGTGAGCCTCTTCGGGCCTTCCTACACCCAGATCAGGGAGACCCGCCGCGGGATCGACGGATACGCAGCGCTCTGGCGCGACTGGCTTCGGCCGTTTCACAGCTATCGCATCGAGCCTGAGGAAATGATCGACCTCGGGGATCGGGTCCTGGTCTTGACGCGGGCGGTCGCGAGAGTGGAGTCCGACTCGCCAGAGATCAAGAACGCGGGCGCGACGATCTTCGGGGTGCGCGACGGACAGGTGACCACTGTCGACTCCTTCCTCGACCGCGAGGCGGCCCTCGAAGCCGCCGGGCTCCGGGAGTAGGCGATGTCGCAGGAGAACGTCGAGCGGGCCTGTCGTCTCATCGAGCATGCGAACAGGACTGGCGAACTGGGTCCTGACTTCGATTCCTTGTTCCACCCGGAGATGGAGTTCGAGGATGAGATCGGCGCCTACGACACCCGCGATGAGGTGCGTGCGTTTCTCGAAGGGTTCGCCCAAGCGATCGGCGGCCTTCACGTCGAGGTCGAGGAGACACGTGACCTTGGTGACGTGATCATGCTCGTCGTCCAGCAATCTGGACAGGGTTCTGCAAGCGGGGTCCCTATCGCGCAGCGGTTCACCTGGGTGATGCGGTTTGCCAACGATCGTTGTGTTCGATGGCGCATCTACGCAGACCATGGGCGTGCCCTCGAAGCCGCCGGGCTGTCGGAGTAGGCCCCGACTCGGCCTGATCCGTCCGGGCGCTGCGGCAGCTTTGGTGGATGCCCGGGAACTTCAAGACCGAGGCCGTCGTGCTGCGCAGCATCCGCTACGGCGAGGCCGACCGCATCGTCCACCTCTACTCCGCGACCCGCGGGCGCATCGGGGCGATCGCCAAGGGATCGCGGCGGCCGAAGTCGCGGTTCGGGGGGCGGCTCGAGCCGTTCTTCCGGCTGGACCTCGTCCTCTATGAGGGGCGGGGGGAGCTCTTCACGGTGACCGGTGCCTCGACGGTCGACGGGTATGGCGGGCTGCGCTCCAACGGGCCGGCTCTCGGGGCGGCCGGGCGTGCTTGCGACGCCGTGCTGCGGCTGCTGGACTCCGGCGAGCCGAATGAGGCCGCCTACCACCTGCTCTGCAACTACCTGGGCCTGCTCGACGCGGACGCCGCGGCGGCCAGCGCACCGGGCGCGGCGCTTGCCTTCCGGCTCAAGCTGGCGCTCGCCGCGGGGTTCTCACCCGAGCTGGCGAGCTGCGCGAGCTGCGGCGAGGCGGATCACCTGGCGGCCTTCTCCGGCTCGGCCGGCGGCGTGGTGTGCTCGAGCTGCGAGGGGGGAGGCTTCCCGTTCAGCGAGGAGGCGCACCGGTTCATGGTCGACGCGCTGGCGCGGCCGCTGGCCGAGGCCCCCGCGGCGGATCCGCGGGTGACCGCACAGGCGGACCGTGCGATCACCGAGACGCTCGAGCACCACGCGCACGTGCACCTGCGCGCCGCTGCTTAGCGGCCACTCTCCTTCACCGCTGATCGGCCAGCAGCTCTCGGACTCGCTCGGAAAAGACTCGCCACCGGCGTTCATTGTCGTGGACGAGGATCGCCGACTCGGCCATCAGGTCTGTCGCGTGATCGATCAGCTCCGAGGCGGAGAAGAGATAGCCCGGCGCGGTGCGATCCCCGGCGAGATCCAAACGCAGAGCGTCGGGCGAGAAGTCAATCGCATTCAGAAGGTCAAGAGAGCGATGAAGGAGGCGCGCGATCAGCCCCTGGAGCTCCGCCGCGTGCCAGTCGTTCGCGATGATCCGGTGCCGCTCACCGAGGAGGTCAGCAAGCGCCGGGAAAGCACCCGCCGCGCCGGCGATTCCCCACGACTGTTCCATCGCCCGGGCCAGCCACTCTGATGCAGCCTCCATGTCGTTCGCCGTCGTCTCCAGGTCCCGCTTGAGCTGGCGGATCTCGGTTGGCTCCTTCTCGCCCTCCATGAAGAGGACCCCGGTCTCGCCTGTCAGCCCGGGGGCGTTCAGATCCTGTGCGCCCGCGTACGGATTGCCGGCCGGGTGGTCGGTCGGCACCGCTTCGGACCAGTGCGCTGCGAGGGCCTTGAGGATCCGTGAGGCTGTCTGCGTCTCCGAAGCCAGGCGCAGAGGCGACTGCGAGTAGAACTTCTCGTGCTCGTGGTGCGTCTCGGCGAGATTCGCCATCGTTTCGAGCATCTCGCGCGGTGGCGTCGCGGGCATCGTCGTGAGTCTCCCACGTCGCGCCGAACGCGCCTAGTGCTGCTCGCGGACGTCAGTCCGGGCGGTAGATCCGCTCGGTGACGCGCAGCTTGATCGGCTTCGGCGCGACGGTTCCGCGCATGACCCAGGGGAAGAGACGGCCGGGGATCATCGAGCGCTTGCCGCGGTCATAGGCCCGGAGCGCATCGGCTGCGCATTGTTCCGCGCTGATCATGCCGGGCATGAGCCGGGTGTTCTCGTCGTAGCCGGCGACCGACTGCCATTCGGTCTTCACGGGGCCTGGGTTGACGACCAGGCACTTGACGCCGGTGTCCTTCAGCTCCATCGAGAGGGCCTCCATGAAGGAGATCGCGAAGGCCTTGCTGGCGCCGTAGGTGGTCTCGTAGGGGAGCGGCTGCATGCCGGCGGTGGAGGCGACGGTGATCACGCCGCCGCGGCCGCGCTCGACCATGGACGGGATGAAGGCGTGGGTGAGGACGACGACTGCCTCGCAGTTGACGCGAACCATCTCGGCCTCGCGCTCGGGGTCGAGCTCGAGGATGCGGCCTCGCAGGCCGAAGCCCGCGTTGTTGACCAGCAGGTCCACGTCGACGCCGAGCTTTGCGACCTTGCCCGGGAGCTTCGCGGCCTCGGAGCCGAGATCGCACTCGATCACATGGGCCGTGGTGGGGAGCTGCTCCGCCAGCTTCTCGAGGCGGTCCTTGCGGCGTGCCACCAGGATCAGGTCGTAGCCGCGCGCCGCGAGCTGGCGGGCGAACTCCTCGCCGATGCCGGCGGAGGCGCCGGTGATCAGTGCCGTCTCTGCCATGGACCGGAGCCTAATTCGAATCTCTCTGCCTCGCAGCGCGGCGGTGGTGCCGGGCCGGGTGCGAACATCGCACTATGACCACGCACACCGCGACGCTGGAGGAGAGGGTTCGCTCCTGGGAGGCCGAGTACCTCTGGGACCGGGCGACGCCGTCCTATCCGGCCCAGCGGCGAGAGGCCGAGGAGGACAGCCCGGTGCGCACACCGTTCCAGCGGGACCGCGACCGGATCGTCCACTCGAAGGCGTTCCGGCGTCTCAAGCACAAGACGCAGGTCTTCGTGGCGCCGGAGGGCGACCACTACCGGACCAGGCTCACCCACACGCTCGAGGCCTGCTTCATCTCGCGGACGGTGGCGCGGGCGCTGGGGCTGAACGAGGACCTGACCGAGGCGATCGGCTTGGGGCATGACCTGGGGCATCCGCCCTTCGGGCACATCGGCGAGGAGGTGCTGGACGCGGCGCTCCAGGAGCACGGGATGCGCTTCCGCCACAACGAGCACTCGCTGCGGGTGGTCGAGGTGCTCGCCCGGGACGGCCGGGGGCTGAACCTGACCCAGCAGGTCAGGGACGGCATCCTCAACCACACGGGGTCCCGGAAGCCCGCCACGCTGGAGGGGCGGGTGGTGCGGATCGTCGACCGGGTCGCGTACATCAACCACGACATCGACGACGCGCTGCGCGCGGGGATCATCTCGGATGGGGATCTGCCGAGCGAGGAGATCGAGCTGCTCGGCGAGACGGGTGCGCGCCGGATCGACCTGCTCGTCCAGGACATGGTCGAGCGGTCCCGGGCGGAGGGGGACATCGCGCAGAGCGACGAGGTCGGGGGCGCGATGCTGCGGCTGCGGAAGTTCATGTTCGAGCGCGTGTACCTGGGGCAGGAGGCTCGTGCGGAGCAGGAGCGGGCGAGGGTGGCGCTGCGGACGCTGTTCGACCACTACCTCGCACACCTCGATGAGGTGCCCGCGACCGACCCTGATGCCGGTCCGGTGCAGCGCGTCACGGACTACATCGCCGGAATGACCGACCGTTTCTGTCTCAGCACCTACGAGCGGCTGGTGGCGCGGAAGTAGATTGGGTGGATGGCGAGGTTCACGCGCGACAGCGTCGATCGGGTCAAGGATGCGTCAGACATCGTCGAGATCGTCTCGGCGCACACCGACCTCCAGCAGCGGGGACAGGACTACTGGGGCAACTGCCCCTTCCACGACGAGAGGACGCCGTCGTTCAAGGTCAATCCGCGGGACAAGCTCTACTACTGCTTCGGCTGCGAGGCGAGCGGGGACGTCTTCCGGTTCGTCGAGGAGAAGGAGGGGCTGGACTTCGCCGCCGCGGTGGAGTCGCTCGGCGAGCGCTACGGCGTCGAGCTCGAGCGGGAGAACGAGGACCCGCAGGCGGAGCAGAGGCGGCGCCGGAAGGCTCGTCTGTGGGAGCTGCTCGAGCGGACGTCGAAGTACTACGAGCGCTACCTCTGGGATGCGCCGAAGGCCGAGAGGGCGCGCGCGTATCTCGCGGATCGCGGGCTGAGTGAGGATGTCCTGCGGCGGTTCGGCGTGGGGATGGCGCCGAGTCCCTGGGATCAGGTGCTGACAGGGAGCCAGCGGGCCGGGTTCAAGGTCGATGAGCTGCTCGCCGCCGGGCTGATCCTGAAGGGGCGGCAGGGCGGGCACTACGACCGGTTCCGGAACCGGATCACCTTCCCGATCCGCGACCAGCGCGGACGGGTGCTGGGGTTCGGGGCGCGAGCGCTGAGCCCGGACTCTCAGCCCAAGTACATGAACTCGCCCGAGGGCGAGCTGTACCGGAAGAGCCACACGCTCTACGGGATCGACCGGGCCCGCGGGCCGATCGCGAAGGCGCGGCGGGCGATCGTGGTGGAGGGCTACACCGATGTGCTGGCGCTTCACCAGGCCGGGGTGGAGGAGGCGGTGGCGATCATGGGGACGGCGATCACGCCCGAGCAGATCACGATGCTCGCGGGGCTGACCGAGTCGGTGGTGCTGGCGCTCGATGCCGACCGGGCGGGGGCGGACGCGATGATCCGCGCGCAGAAGGTCGCCGGAGGCAAGAGCCTCGAGCTGAGGGTCGCGGCGATGCCGGAGGGCGAGGACCCGGCGGACATGCTCCAGGAGGGGTCGGTCGATCGCTTCATGAAGTTGGTCGACGAGGCGGTCGACCTGCCGAGCTTCCGGGTCGACGTGGCGCTGGGTCGAGGGGATCTCGGTTCGGTCGCGGGGCGGGAGCGGGTCCTGGAGGAGGTCGGGCCGGTCCTGAAGACGATGGGCGAGACGGCGCTCGGATTCGACGAATTGGTCCGGAAAGTGGCGGACCGGCTCGACACCGATGCGAGCCTGGTGCTCGCGCGCGTCAGGTCGGCGCCGGAGGCCAGCGCTGCGCCGGCCGGGGACGGCAATGGGACGAAGCCGCCGAAGCCGGTGGCGGTCTCGCTCACGCCCCGCGAGACGCGTGAGCGGGCGCTGCTGGCGATGTGCATCGCACAGCCCGAGGCGGGGCAGGGGTTCATCGACCGGCTCACCGAAGAGCATCTCTCGCCCTCGGGGCGGCCGGCGCTGGGCTGGCTGCGGACGCATCTGGCGGATCCGATGGCGGGGCTGCCGAGGGACGATGCGGCGCTCACCTCCCTGATCACGGAGCTGGTGATGAGGGCGGAGAGCGAGCCGGCGTCGGAGGGGGCGATGCAACTGAACTTCGACCTGCTGGAGCAGCAGCGGCTGGAGGACGGGATCGCGGCCGCGCAGAAGGCCGGGGACTACGAGGTCAGCACGCGCCTGGCGGGCGAGCGAGCATCCCTCACGGACCGCATCGCCCACGCGGGCATCGTCAGCTAGCCGTCGGGTTTCACAAACTCGGCACACTCACGCGCGCCTCCCGCCGTATTTTCCCTGCATTTAGGCACCTTTTGAGGCTCGATCCATCCGGCTCCCGGCGGAAAATGCCTGCAAATGGAGAAAGAACTTCTAGAGCGTTACCTGGCTGAGGGTCTCTCCCTGGAGCAGATCGGGAATCGGGTGGGCCGCAACCCGTCGACGATCAGCTACCACCTGAAGAAGCACGGCCTCAAACCGGTGAACCAGGGCAAGCACGCCTCACGCGGCCCGATTCCGGAGTTGAAGCTTCGAACGCTTGTTGCAGGCGGGATATCGGTCCGCGCTATCGCCCGGCAGGTTGACCGAAGCCCGTCGACCGTCCGCCATTGGCTCAGGAAGTACGGGATCGAAGTTCACGGGATCAAAGGAAACAGGGCAAAGGCACTTGCGGCCCGGGCGAGGGGCGAAACAGTGATTCGGCTGCGATGCCGACATCACGGGGAGACGGACTTCTACGTTGCCCCCGATGGCGTCTATCACTGCAAGCGATGCAGAACCGAGAACGTTGCCCAGTGGCGCAGGAGCGCGAAGGATGAGCTGGTTCGGGAAGCGGGCGGCCGGTGTGTTCTCTGCGGGTACGACAAGTGTCTTGGTGCCCTGCACTTCCACCACGTGGACCCGCGCAGTAAGTCATTTGGCCTTGCGACGCGAGGCCACACAAAGTCCTTCGCAAAGCTGTTGGCGGAGGCGCGAAAGTGCCTCCTGCTATGCGCAAACTGCCACGCCGAGGTCGAGCGCGGCGTCACCAGGATTCCGAACGAGTTGCTCCGCGACGGCTGGCGAGGGGCCGGTAACCTCCGCACACGGGCTGCGTAGAAGGTCGCACACCTGATTAGCCCAAAATGTAATCCGGGGTAGCTCAACCAGGCAGAGCGCGCGGCCGTTAACCGCGAGGTTGCGGGTTCGATTCCCGCCCCCGGAGCTTCAGCCGCGGGCCGGCGAGAGCCGGCTCGCCGCGTTTGTGGCCGCCTCCTCGACAAGCTCCTCCGCGGCGGCGGCACCATCGTGCGCGCTCGACCACTCCGCCACCGACCGCGCCGCCGCCCGAAAGCTCTCCTCGCTAAGCAGCCGACGCGTGGCAAGCCTGATCGCCCGGCGCGACAGCAGCCTCCGCGGCACCGACAGTCCGGTCCCGGACCAGGCGACCCGCGCAGCGTTCTCTCCCATGTCGCCGACCGAGGGGCAGATGAGCAGCGGCTTGCCCGCGGCCAGCGCCCGCGCCACGGTCCCATGCCCGCCGTGGCAGATCACCACGTCGGCGGCAGGCATCGCCTGCGAGTAGAGCAGCCAGTCGACCAGCTTGGCGTTGGCCGGCACCTCGATCGGCCGCTCGGGCCGGTGCCGGTTCGTCGTCGCCAGGACCCGCACCGGCTCATCCGCCAGCGCGTCGAGCGCGACCCGCAGCAGCTCGCACTCGGGGTCCTGCGACGTGCTCGGCGCGATCAGCACCAGCGGCCCATCGCCATCCGGCATCGCCACCTCCTCACCCGCCAGCTCGAAGAACAGCGGTCCCGTAACCCGCACGTGCGCCGGCCACTCGCGCGGGTACTCGAGCTGCGGGAAGGTCGCGACGATCGCCAGCAGCTCGCTGATCCCGCCGTGAAACCGCTCGATCGGCGGCAGCCCCAGCCGCGCCCTGGTCTCATTTAGCTCATCCCGGCCCCGTCGCAGCCCCATTCCCAGCAGCGGGCCGGTGGCCCGCCATCCGAGCCGCCCCACCGCCGTGCGCGGCGGCCGAAGCCCGAGCGAATAGAGCGGCATCCCCGGCTGCTGCACCGGATAGACATGGGGGATCAGCGTGGCGTGAGGCACGCCGGCGACCTCCGCGGCGAGCGTGGGCGCCAGGGTGAGGATGTCGCTCACCACCAGGTCCGGCTCGAATCCGTCCATCAACCTGGCGAGCGCCTTGGCCGCCGCGGCGGCAGTCTGGCCATCGGGCGTGTCCGGGCCGGGAGGTGGATAGACCGTGTACTCCTGGGCGCCGGTGAACCCCAGCCCAAGTTCCTCGACGGGCTCCCGCCACCGCTCCCAGGTCTCGACCAGCACCTCGTGTCCCCGCCGCGCGAGCTCGCGCGCCAGCGCGATCGCCGGGAACGCATGCCCGGGATCGCCGAAGGCGGCGACGAGCAGGCGAAGCTTTCTCCCTGGGCGGCCCATTGCGCGGACCCTACGCCGTTGCCGGTATCCCTTGACACGATGGCAAGCGCCGGAACAACGCCGAACGGCTTCGCAACTCCGTCTACGCGATGCCCGCCCGCACCAAGGAGGCGATGCTCCGCGGCATCCGCTCGAACCGCGTCATCGTCGGCGCCTACGTCGACAAGCGCGGCGGCGTCTGCCCGATGCTCGCCGCGCACCGCAACGGCGGCCGCACCAACTTCGGCACCTTCGCCCGCGCCTGGGACGCCTTCACCGGCGCCAACCAGCGCAAGCCCCGCCGCGCCTCGCGCCGCGAGGTTCGCACCCTGGAGGGCTACCTGGAGATGGCGCTGATCCGCGAGGGCGCGGCCGGTGCCGAGCCGATTCCCGAGCGACCGCTCGCGGAGGAGGTCCAGGACGTGAAGGCCACCCGCCGCCGGCTGGCAGAGGCCGAGGCCCACGCAGCATCCGACCTCCCGGTCGAGGATGTCCTCGCCGCCGCCTTCGCCGAGCATGCGCAACCCAACTCCGCGGAGGCCTGGTCCGCCGAGCTCGAGCGTGCCGATGAGGAGCTCCAGCGCGCCGACGCCTAGCCGCGGCTAACTTGCGCCCGTGACGCGGGCGCCCGGCCAGCCATTCGTATCCGTGATCGTCCCCGTGCGCGACGGTGAGCCCACGATCGCCGGCTGCCTGGACGCGATCCTCGCCACCGACTACCCGGCGGAGCGCCGCGAGATCCTCGTCGTGGACAACGGCTCGACCGACGGCACGTCCAGCCTGATCCGGATCCGTCCCGTCCGCTACCTCCGCGAGCCGAAGCGCGGCGTCTCGAACGCCCGCAACCGCGGCATCGCGGAGAGCACCGGCGAGATCCTCGCCTTCGTCGACGCCGACTGCCTGGTCGAGCCCCAGTGGCTCACCGAGCTCGTCCGCCCATTCGAGGATCCCGAGGTCGGCAGCGTCGGCGGCGACCTCCAACACGTCCCGCCAACCACAGCCGCCGAGCGCCAGGCGGCGCGCCTGCTCGGCAACTGGCAGCGCTTCGCCTTCAACTCGAACCCCGCCTATCCGATCACCGCGAACGCGGCCTACCGCCGCGAGGTGCTGGAGCGGATCGGCCCCTTCGACCCCCAGATGACCCGCGCCCAGGACGTCGAGCTCGGGCTCCGCTTCCAGGAGCGAAGCGGCCGCCGCCTGGCCTACGCCGAGAACGCAACCGCTCGACATCGCAACCGCTCCACGCAGCTCGGCTTCTTCCGCCAGCAGCTGGGGTGGGCCTACGGGGCCGGGCTGGTCGGAGCCAAGTTCGAGGCGATGGGCGGCGATCCCGTCAAGCCGCCCCGGATCCGCGAGATCGGCCGCACAGCGCGCGGCCTCGGCATCGTCCTGCGAGCTCGAATGCGCGGCCAGGGCCGCCGGCGGTGGATCGAGGACGCCTGGTACGACCTGCTGCGCCAGGTCGCCTGGTGGGTTGGGGCCCGAGCCGGCCTGCGGAAGGGCGCCCGGATCTGGCAGGCGCCTGCCCGCGAAGGATCAGCCTAGGTCCGGCGTGTCGATCGTGTCCCCGGGTCTGAGGAACATGATCTCGGGGACCATGCAGTTCGGCGAGGTGGCGAGCAGGAACCGCACCGCCTCCGCGATGTCCTCGGGCCGGATCATCGCCTCGGCCGCGACCTGCTGCTTGGCGAACTCGGTCATCGGCGTATCGACGAAGGCGGGAGCGAAGGCCGTCACCTGAATCCCCTGTCCCGCGATCTCCTTCTGCGTCGCCTGCGAGAAGCCAATCACCGCGGCCTTGGTCGCCGAGTAGACGCTCAGCCAGGGCTGTCCTGCCTTTCCCGAGATCGATGCCGTGTTCACCACCAGCGCCTTGCCGTGCTCGGCGCCGGCCTCCTTCAGCAGCGGCAGGCACTCGCGGGTCAACAGGATCACGGCGCGCAGGTTGACGCCGAGCTGCATGTCGACGTACTTGGTCGTCAGCGCGTCCATCGCCTCGCCGATCCCAACCCCGGCGTTGTTGATCAGCACATCCAGGCGCCCGTAGCGCTCCTTGTGAGACGCGACCAGGGCCGCCAGGTTCTCCTCGTCCGCCATGTTGGCGGCAACGCTCTGCACGTCCAGCCCGCCCGAGCGCAGGTCCTCGGCCGCCGCCTCCAGCTTGTCCGGTCGCCGGGCCGAGACCGTCAGGCCGTAGCCGTCCTCGCCGAGCAGGCGGGCGATCGCCAACCCGATGCCGCTCGAACCTCCAGTGATCAGGGCCGCCTTCTCCGCCAACGTCTTCTCCTCCTTTAGGTGATGCGAGGGCGCGCCTTAGGCGCGGCCCGTTCAATCGCGCGGGTCACCCTATCCGTACCCCATCTACGATGCCGCCCGTGCCACGCAAGCCCCTCGCCGTCGCCGCCGCACTGCTCGCCGTCGCGCTGATCGCCGGCTGCGGCGGTTCGGACAACGGCACCGGCAGTCGCAGCCGTCCCGCGCCCGCCGCCTCGGAGTTCCCCTCGGCGAAGGGAAAGACGCTGCGCCAGGTGCTTCTCGCGTCGGGCGCCTCGCAGGGCCCCGTCGTCTCACCCGCCGCCAGAGAGTTCCACCTGGGCGTGAACCGCTTCCCCTTCGGAGTCTTCACGGCCGGTCGCGATCAGATCACCGACGCGCAGGTCGCGCTCTACGCCGCCCCCGGCAGGGGAGTGAACGGCCCGGCCATCGGCCCGTTCCCCGCGAGGATCGAGGACCTGACCACCAGGCCCGCCTTCAGGGCCAAGTCCACCGCGGACGACCCCAGCGCCGCTCAGGTCGCATACGTCTCGGACATCCCGCTCGACAAGCCGGGCCACTGGGTGTTCGGCGCGCTCATCAAGAGCGGCGGCTCCTACCAGTACAGCCTGCTGCCCAGCCCGGACCCGGTCGGCGACTACCCGATGCCGCAGGTCGGCCAGCAGGCGCCCGTGGTCCACACCCTGACCGCCGGCCAGGTCTCGGACATCTCCCAGATCGACACGCGCGTGCCGCCCGACGACATGCACAGCGACGACCTCGCCAACGTGCTCGGCAAGAAGCCCGTGGTCCTGCTCTTCGCGACGCCGGCGCTCTGCCAGAGCCGAGTCTGCGGCCCAGTCACCGACGAGGCCGAGCAGGTGAAGCAGGAGTTCGGCGACAGGGTCGCCTTCATCCACCAGGAGATCTACAACAACAACCGGATCAGCGACGGCCCGCGGCCGCAGATGCGCGCCTACCATTTGTCCACTGAGCCCTGGGCCTTCGTGATCGACAGGAGCGGCAAAGTGAGCTCCGTCCTGCAGGGCCCCTACAGCGTGCAGGAGCTGGAGGCGGCGGTCCAGAAGGTCGCCGGCTAGCCGCTTCCTGCGCCGCGGCCGCCCGCGAGCGAGTAGAACTCAGGCCTGTGGGGGACCCCGAACTACTCACCATGCTCGCGGCGGAGGCCGAACGCCGCACGCCGACGATCATCGGCGGGGTCGAGGCGCTCGCCGCATCGGGCGAGAAGGATTCGGCTCGCATCGAGGAGCTCCGCGTGGAGGCCCACGGGCTGAAGGGTGCGGCGCTGGTCGTAGGTCAGAACCGGCTCGCCGACCTCGCCAGGAAGATCGAGGTGTTTCTCGCCAGCCGCGTCGACTCTGGCCGGATCAGCACCGGCGAAGCCGCCACGGTGGTCGCCGCGGCCAGCGCCTTCACCGAGGGCGCTCAGGCCGCGGCCGAGGACGTCGCCGAGCCCTCGTCCGTGAGCGAGTCCCTCGAGGCCTTCGCCGACTGACGTCAGTCCGAGTGGTGGAGGGCGAAGGAGATCGCCCCCAGCACCATCGCGCCCATGACGAGCCACGCGGGAATCAGCCAGCCGGCGATCTCGGCGACCCGCAGGGCCGCCCGCCGGTAGGCGGGAAGGATCAGGGCGACCATGCTCGAGACGAACACCACGGTCGCGCCGAGGATCACCGGCGCCGCTACCAGCGTGCGCGCCGGCGCGTCGACCTCGTCCTCGAACCCGCGCCCGATCTGCGATTCGAGAACCGCCACCACCGCGACGATCACGATCGAGCCGTAGAGCGCGCCGAGCAGCGGCCACGTGAAGGTCGTGTCCTCCCGCTCCTCCGACTCCGTCGCCATGGAACGAATCTACCCCGGACGGTACGCTCGCCGGCAGCAGGGCCGGTAGCTCAGCTGGTCAGAGCAGCGGACTCATAATCCGTAGGTCGGAGGTTCGAGTCCTCCCCGGCCCATGAAAGCCCCGCAAAGCGGGCGTCCCACTATCCGAGCGGTCTCACAGAAACGTCCAAAGACCCCGGCGGCGGCTACTCGGCAACCGCAGCCATCCGCCGGTTCCGCCGATGGGCCTCGATGAAGCGATCATTGGCCAGCGCCGCGCAAATGGCGAGCTCGCCGGCGACCAGGGTCGCCCCCACGATCTCGGCGAACTTCCGCGCCGTGCCTTCGCCGTCGCAGCCGAGCAGGGCCAGGCACTCGCGCTGCGTCGGGAGGCTGGTCCCACCGCCCACTGTGCCGACCACCAGGTTCGGCAGCCGGGCAGCCACGTAGAGGTCGCCCGCGCCAACCAGCTCGACGTCAAGGAAGCCGATGCTCGCGTTGACAATCTGCGCGACGTCCTGCCCGCACGCGATGTAGATGGCGGCCAGGCCGTTCGCGAAGTGAGCGTTCGCCCCGAGCGCGCCCGCCTGCATGGTGCCGAGCCGACCGGAGGCCGCGAACTCGACCAGATCGGGGGGCGACACGCCGAGGTGCGCCTCGACGACGCTCGCCGGCAAGGTCAGGTCGATCGCCACCTCCTTGCCATAAGGCCGGAACAGGTTGATGGCGGCGGGCTTCTTGTCGCTCGAGTAGTTGCAGCGGAGGTACCACCGCTCGCACGGCACCGCCTGTGCGACCTCCCGGCAGATCCGGTCGACCGCGAGATTGACCATGTTGAGGCCCATTGCATCGCCCGTGCCGAACACGAACTGGGCAAAGACGCGCCGGCCGAACACGTGCGGGCGGATCTCGACCAGACGGCCGTGGGCCGTGCTCTCGGCCGCCAGAGCCTGGAGCTCGGTCAGATGTTCGTCAAGCCAGCTCGCAAGGGCGAGCGCGTCTCGCGTCGTCCCGACCACGAAGCAGGGGGTGATGTCGAGCGCGTCCGCCAGCACGTATGCGTTGGCGCCACCCGCCTCGGTGATCGCCCGCATGCCGTATTGGTACGTCGTGACGAGAGTCCCCTCCGTCGTCGCGAAGGGCACGAAGAACAGCCCGTCGGCGTGCTGTCCCTTGACACGGATGGGTCCGCCTATGCCGAGCGGGACTTGCGTCGCCCCCACGAGGTTCTCGACGTTCCCGCGGGCCTCTTCGGGCGCGAACGCCATCTCCGCGGTGGCTTCCATGGCGTGCCCGGTGTTGTGCTCAAGCCAGGCCCGTCGCATCGCCGGGTTGGCTCCGAGGATCTGGGGCATAGAGTTCGCCTCCAAATTGAACGCTTGGCACCCAATTACATCACCAAGTCCCCCCAGCGCGCCAGCGGTCCAGGTCCGCGGGTCAGAAGTCCGGGCCTCCTGACCTGGAGCATTAGGGTGCATCATGGTGAACGAGATCCGAATGGATCGTCTCGATGCGGTGATCTTCGATCTCGACGGAGTGATCACCGACACTGCCTCAGTCCATGCTGCCGCCTGGAAGCGGATGTTCGACCAGTTCCTCGCGGACCGGGCAGATCGTGAGGGCGAGGACCAACAACCGTTCTCGGCAGACGACTACTACCTGTACGTGGACGGCAAGCCTCGCTACGACGGAGTGGAGTCGTTCCTCGCCTCCCGTGGGATCTCCCTCCCGCGCGGGGACCCCGGCGATCCCCCCGCTGCGGAGACCGTATGCGGGTTGGGCAATCTCAAGGATGAGCTCTTCCTCTCCCAGTTGCGGAAAGAGGGGGTCGCTTCCTTTCCATCCTCCACCGCACTGCTGCGCGGGCTTCGCGCAAGCGGGTGTCGGACGGCAGTCATCTCTGCGTCGCGCAACTGCTCCAACGTGCTCGAAGCGGCGGGAGTCGCCGAACTCTTCGACGCGAAGGTCGATGGCCTGGACGCGGACGAGCTGGGGCTGAAAGGGAAGCCCAACCCCGCGGTCTTCCTCGAGGCGGCTCGGCGGCTCGGGGTCGAGCCGGCTCGCGCCGCCGTGGTCGAGGATGCGCTTGCCGGCGTCGAGGCTGGGCGTCGCGGGGGCTTTGGGCTTGTTATCGGCGTCAACCGCGGTGGCCATGCCGAGGGGCTGCGGGAACGTGGCGCCGACATCCTGGTTGGCGACCTGGGTGAGGTCCGCGTTTCGGCGACGACGGAAAACGACCGATGAGCGAGCCGGTCGTCGCGAGGGCGCCAGACCTCAGCGGCTGGTCGCTGGTCTACGAAGGCTTCGACCCGGCACAAGAGCCGCTGCGCGAGGCGCTCTGCGCGCTCGGAAACGGGCGCTTCGCCTGCCGTGCCGCCGCGGCCGAGGCGGATGCGGACGGCGTCCACTATCCGGGCACCTATGCGGCCGGCTGTTACAACAGGCTGACCAGCGAGGTGGCGGGCCGCGACGTGGAGGACGAGTCAATCGTCAACCTGCCGAACTGGCTCCCTTTCAGTTTCCGGATCGAGGATGGCGAGTGGCTCGACGTCGCCATGGTCAGGCTCGCCGAATACCGTCAGGAACTCGACCTGCGCCGCGCGTTGCTCACGCGGCGGCTGCGTTTCCACGACGCCAAGGGCCGCGAGACCGAGATGACGGAGCGCCGGTTCCTGAGCATGGCTAACCCGAACATCGCCGCGCTCCAGACGACCCTGCTTCCAGTCAACTGGTCGGGCAGCGTGACCTTCCGCTCGGCGCTCGACGGCCGGGTGTCCAACGGCGGCGTCGCTCGCTATCGGGGCCTCGCGAGCCGCCATCTGGTGCCGGTCGAGGCGGGTGCTTGGGACTCCGAGACGATCCTGCTCGAGGCCGAGACCAGCCAGTCGCACATCCGGGTCGCCGAGGCCGCACGCACGCGGCTCCTGCGCGACGGCCAGATCGCCCCGGTCACGACCACCGTGATCGAGGAGCCGGCATGGATCGGCCTCGAGATCCAGTCGGAGGCGACCCAGGGAGAGGAGATCGGGGCGGAGAAGGTCGTCGCCCTTTTCACGTCGCGCGAGCCGGCGGTCTCCGAGCCGGGCCTGGAGGCTCGCCGGGAGGCGGTTCGCGCGGGGGGGTTCGACGAGCTGCTCTCGGACCACGTGTTGCGCTGGGACGAGCTCTGGGATCTCTGCTCGCTCGAGCTCGAGGACAACGAGGAGTCCGCGTCGACCGAGCTGCGCCTCCACATCTACCACCTCCTGGGGAACATCTCGGAGCACACCGCCGACGTCGACGCCGGGGTCCCGGCTCGCGGACTGGCCGGGGAGGCGTACCGCGGACACGCCTTCTGGGACGCACTGTTCATCTTCCCCTTCCTGAATCTGCGCCTCCCGGATCTCACACGGACCCTGCTCCGTTATCGCTACCGGCGGCTCAACAGAGCCCGCTGGGCCGCGAGGGAGCTGGGGTGTGAAGGGGCCTTGTACCCGTGGCAGAGCGGGTCGAACGGCGCCGAGCTGACACCCACGGTCCATCTCAACCCGCGCTCCGGCCGCTGGACCCCGGACAACTCCCGCCTCCAGCGACACATCAACGCTGCGATCGCCTACGACGTCTGGCTGTACCACCAGGCAACCAACGACGTCGAGTTTCTTGCCTTCTACGGTGCGGAGATGTTCATCGAGATCGCTCGCTTCTGGGCGAGCATCGCCACCTACGACCCTGCTCGCGGGCGGTACGTGATCCTCGGGGTGGTTGGTCCCGACGAGTACCACGATGCCTACCCCGGCTCCGATCGTCCCGGTATCGACAACAACGCCTACACGAATGCGATGGCGGCATGGGTGCTCTGGCGAGCCCACGACGTCCTCGACGCTCTTCCCGAGCAGCGCCGCGAGGAGCTGTCGCACATGCTCAGGTTGAGCCACGACGAGCTCGAGCGGTGGGACGAGATCAGCCGCAAGCTGCTTCTCCCCTTCCACGACAACGGGATCATCAGCCAGTTCGAGGGCTACGAGGAGCTGGAGGAGCTCGATTGGGAGGGCTATCGAGAGAGGTACGGGAACATCCAGCGGCTCGACCGGATCCTCGAGGCCGAGGGAGACAGCCCCAACCGGTACAAGGCCTCGAAGCAGGCGGACGTGCTCATGCTCTTCTACCTGCTGTCGGCGGACGAGTTGCGGAGGCTCTTCGAGCGACTCGGTTATCGGTTCGAGGACGACACGATCCCAAGGAACATCGAGTACTACCTGGCGCGCACATCGCACGGCTCCACCCTGAGCAAGGTGGTCCACGCGTGGGTGCTGGTCCGCTCCGATCGCGAGCGCGCCTGGAGGCTCCTCTCCGAGGCGCTCGAGAGCGACCTGCTCGACACCCAGGGCGGCACGACTTCAGAGGGCGTGCACCTCGGCGCGATGGCCGGAACGGTCGACCTCGTCCAGCGCGCCTACACGGGGATAGAGACGAGGGAGGAAGTGCTCTGGCTGAGCCCGAGCCTCCCCGAGGGCCTGATCGAGGCTGAGGTTCAGGATCCGCTACCGGCGCCACTGGGGGCTGGAGATCGAGATCACGAGGGACCGAATCAGGGTCAGCGCCCGTCCAGCCGACGTCTATCCGATCAGGGTCGGCATCAACGGCGAGATCGTCCAGCTTGAGGCCGGTGCAACGGTGGAGCGCCCGCTCTGACCGGAGGGTGGCCAGGTCCAGTCAGGCGGACAGGCGCCGGGGTCGGCCGCTCGCTCACGAAAGCGAAGATCCAGCTCGGCTCCTCGCACCACCAGCCGTGCGCCGTCAGACCCTCGCGGTCCCAACGTACGCCGAGCGGCCGCCACTCTCCGTGACTCGATGTGTCCCACTCGAGCGAGACGATCGCGTGGCTCACGTCCAACCGGAGGCCTTCGCCCCGCGCCTTCGCCGCCGCCTCCTTGGCGGTCCAGAGCAGGTTGGCGAGACGCTCGATTCTGGGCCTGGCCGGCGGCGAGCACGCTGGCGCGCTCGGCCGGGACGAACACGCGCTCCCACGAACGCCCCGCTGCGCGGCTCGATGGCCTCGAGGTCACACCCAATCGCGACACCGACATCGGCCACAACCGCGAGCGCGCGCCCGTTGCGATGGCTGAGCGACAGCGCCGCACCGGCGGCCTCGCCATCGACGAAGGCCTCTGGCGCGCCGTCGTCGGAGGCCACGATCTCCAACCCGCCGATCGATGTTCCGCTGCTCATGCTGCGAGCGCCGCCTTCGCCGCCCACCGGCCGAGGCGCCAGTCGGCGCGGCGTCTTTCCGCCCGCAGGCCGGCCAGCGCCGCCCGCTCCCGGGCGCTCAGCCAGTCGTCCCCAGCCGGGACGTCAGCGAGCGAGCGGGTCAGCCAGCCCGGCACGGCCATCGGGGGAGGCAGCCGAGTCAACGGCCCGCTCGACCCCCGTGGCCCCATTGCGTCGACCAGGTAGGGGCGCAGCGAAGACGGGGGGAATGATCCGGCTCACCGAGCCCATCGCGACCGCGCGCTCGACGCTGTGCGCACGGTCGAACTTGTCGGCCAGCCCCCCGAGCTTCCCCGAGCGAACCTCCTCCCAGAGGGCCGTTCGCTCACCGCGCAGAGCCTGGCGCTCCGCACCCTCGGCCGCCTCGATGCGCTTGTCGAGGCCAACGATGCGCGGATCGGCGGCGGTTCGCTTGTCGACCTCGCGCGCGAACACGACCGCGGCCGCCGGCGCACCGCCGATCACCGACGCATGCGCCCCCTCCAGCGCCGACGTTTCGAGCCCATCGTTCAAGCGCTCGGAGAAGACGACGAAGGCCCCACCGTGGTAGCGCGAGACCACGCAGAAGACGATCGGCCCGTCGAAGTTCACGACGGCCCGCCCGATCTCCGCGCCGTACTCGAGCTGCCACTCTGGACATGGACTCCGGCGACCCGTTTCGAACCCCGATAGGT
>CAWCIP010000005.1:0-517549 GCA_963795665.1 uncultured Solirubrobacterales bacterium
GCAGCTCCTCCGCCGCGTCGCCGTTGGTCCGCCGCAGCAGGGCGCGCAGGCGCGCGAGCAGCTCCTCCAGCGCGAAGGGCTTGACGACGTAGTCGTCCGCGCCGGCGTCGAGCCCGTCGACCCGGTCCTGGACGGCGTCCCTGGCGGTGAGCATCAGGATCGGGGTGTGGTCGCCTCGCGCCCGCAGCTCGCGGCAGACCGAGAGCCCGTCCCGCTTCGGCATCAGCACGTCGAGGACGATCGCGTCGAGCGGCGCCGAGGCAACGGAGCCGAGGGCCTCGTCGCCGTCGGCCGCCAGGTCCACCTCGTAGCCCTCCAGCTTGAGCGCGCGCTCGAGGGCACGGCGGAGCTGCGGCTCGTCGTCTACGACCAATACGCGCACGAGCCCATGCTGGCGCGATCGCCTAAGAGATGTATGAGAGCTACTGCGCGCAGGCTTGGATCTTGGAGACGTCCGTGCCCGCCTGCTGCACGCACTGGGCGATCTCGGCCGGGGTCTTGCCACCGCCAGTCGTCGACGTCGTGCCCGTTCCGGAGCCCGCGATGTCGCCCAGCGGAGAGGTGACGTTGGACCCGTCGGGCTCGGCGTTGTAGACGAGGCCGGAGCGTCCGCCGCCCTCCGCGTTGATGTCCACTTGAGCTGGCCGTCGACGGCGCTCTTCTCGAGCGTCATCACCGTCACCTTGAGGTCGCTCACGTTGGCCTGCGACTTGACGCCGGAGACGATCTTGTCGATCGCGGCCGGGTCGATCTCCGAGAACGGGAAGTCCTGGCCGTTCAGGGAGCCGGGGCCGACCACCTGGACCTGCTCGTCGTGCAGGTCGCCGCCGGTGTACACGAAGCCCGTTGCCTGCTCTCCGTTGCGGAGCTTGAAGTCGGCGCCGCCCTGCGTGATCTGTACCTGGAGGGCCTGCGCGTTCTCGCCCGCCTTGTCCTTGACCGCGTCGAAGGCCTTCTGAAAGCCGGCGGTGGTGAACAGGTCATCGTTGCCGTTGGTCGACGTGCCGCCGCTTGAGCCGCCGCAGGCCGCCAGTGCGACCGCGCTCAGCGCAGCGCCGATCATCAATCCCCACTTTGACTTCAACGGTCCCTCCTCCCAACATCAATCGGGTTGCTCCTTGCCGAGCACCCTCTCATAACAGTCAGAAGAGCCTATAGCGCGCCCTGGAGAGGAAGAAACCGTGGCCGGTGTCGGCGTTGCGACAGGTGATTCCGGCGGCGCGGCTGAGGCAGTAGACAGGCCCGCGCCGGGCCGAGCGCCCGTAGCCGAGCAGTCCCGGTCCCCCGAGCGTGGTGTCGCCGGCACAGACGATCGAGGCGCGGTGGGCGCCGACTGCGACCCCCTGGCCCCAGTCCACCCCGGCCTTGATGCAGTACCGAGGCTTGGGCGGCGGCGACCAGTCGCGCTCGCGGATGTCGCACCGCACCGAACGGGAATCGAGGTAGCAGCCGATGTTGTGGGAGGGGGTCTCGAAGTAATGGGGGCCGTGGTTGCCGGCCGGCACTGCCGCAGCCGCGCTCGCGGTGGGCGCCTCGGCCGTGCTGACACCCTGTGTCTGCGTCTCGGTCACGGTCTTCGTGTCGCTCCCGCACCCGGCGAGGGCGACGGCGAGGAGGACGGGGGGGAGGGCGAGTCGAGCCAACATAAAACGGGTTGCTCCCAACGGAGCACCCTCGCATCGACCCTACATCAGTCGAGAAAACGTGCCCAGGGCTCCGCAGGCGGTCAGATTCGGCCGATGTTCGGGGCATGCGCTGGTTGAAGCACACGGTCTCCGTCCTGCTGCTGGTCGCGGCCGCTGCGGTGGCGCTCGCCACCGCGCTCAGCGATCACTCCGATGACTACGGCCGGGTCCCGCTGCCGCAGGGCGGCATCGTCCACCTGCCCAAGGGCAAGGTGACGGTCTTCTATGACCAGCCCGGGAATGGCTCGGACGCGGCGGAGCAGGTCGGCGGTCAATTCGGTTTCGTGGTGGTTCCGGCGGGAGGCGGCAGCCCGGTGCCGGTGGCGTCAGGCAGCGGCGCCGAATCGGCCGACGCCGTGCAGCGGAGCGAGACGATCGGCGAGCTCGGCGCGGTGGCGAAGCTCGACGTTCCCAGCTCCGGCGACTACGTGGTCAGCGCCAGCAGCAATCTCCAGCCCGGGTCGTCATTCCTCACATTCGGGACCAATGCCGGCAGCGCGCTGCTCCAGCGATGGCACCTGCTGGCCGGCCTCGTGATCGCCGCAATCCTGATCGCCCTGATCCCGGTGCCCCGTCCCAGGAAACGGTGGGAGGACGAGGGCGGCACGCCTAGCGGTTGGTCCTCCGACCCGCGGGCGCCCTACGCGGGCTAGCCGGCCCGCCGGGCGGCACGGCGCGAAGCACCCGCAGCGCGTAGCGCCAACCGGTCACCCTCAGCAACGCGCCGCGAAGCGCGCGGCGCTCGTGCACGTCGGGCGGTTCGGCGTCGGGGTGGTGGTAGCGCCGGTCCTCGAGCTTCGCGGCGTAGCCGGCCGCCGCCGGACCGGCGAGCCGCTCGAGCAGTTCCTGGGCGCGCCGCAGCGTCGCGCCCGGCGGCAGCGGCTCCCCGATCCGTCCAAGCGCTCGGTCGAGCTCGGCAAGCTCGGCCGCGGCGAGGCGGTCGGGCTGGAGCCGATTCCTCCTCCAGCGCCGCCAGTTGTAGGCGACGAGGGCGGCCAGGGCGAGGGCCGCGGTCGCCGCGCCGAGCAACGTCCAGGCGCTGGCTCCGGAGTCATGTGTCCCCGGCCGATGAGCGCCCGCGGCCGATCGCCCCCGCAGCGAGAGATCGCCGCTGGGCGACTGCGGGAACGCCGGGCCGGTGCTCTTCACGGCCGGCGGCGGCGGTTTGGTGACGCCGAGGTTGTTGTCGTCGAGCTGGGTGGCGGCGGGAGCGGCGGGCGGGGTCGGGTCGAACGTGACCCACCCAACGGACGGGAAGAAGACCTCGACCCAGTCGTGCGCATCGGTGTCGTCGACCAGGAAGTTGTTTCGTTCAGGGTCACGCCCGCCCGGAGCGAAGCCGGTGGCGACCCGGCTCGGGATGCCCAGCATCCGCAGCATCAGCGCCATTGCTCCGGAGAACTGCTGGCAATAGCCCGCGTGATCCTGCGAGAGGAACGCCGGCAGGGGATCGGGGTGGTCGGGCACGTTCTGCCGATAGGCGTAGTTGAGCGCGCAGGTAATCCTGGATCCGGTGGACGGCCTGGTAAGGGTTGCGGGCGCCGCTGGCAAGACCTGTGGCGAGCGAGTACATCGCCTCATAGGGAGTGCCCCGCACCTGCTCCCCGACCGACGGCGGCCCCGAATCGCTCCACAGAGGGGCCTCCACCGAGCGCGTCCCGCGCGGCCCGCCGGAGAGCGAGAACGAGGTGTAGTAGCGAGCAGCGGACGGGTAGGTGGTCCCGACCGAGCGCATCACGGCGGCGCTCGGCTGAGGGTCGTAGATCAGGGCCGTGTATGAGTTCCCCGGCCGCAGCTCCCGGGTCATCTCCCAGACCGCATCGGACGTTGGGCGGGCAGAGGCCCCGCGCAGCGAGAGCACGGTGCCGGCGCCGATGGCGAAGTCGCTGTTCAGCCCTCGATCAACGATGTTGACCCGGTCGACGTACTCAGGGTCGGGGCGGGGCGGAACCGCCTTGGGGTGGAACTTGAGCGGCTCGCCCAGCGCGGGCTGGCTCCCGGACACAGTGGAGCGGACCCACCGGGTGCCGTCGAAGGTGTTGAGGTTGGTCGCCTTCCAGTAGTGCGTGTGCTCACTCGAGACCTGGAGCAGCTGCGTCCCCTTCTGCGGCCAGCTCAGCGGGCCGTAGCTCTGATCCCAGCTGAAGCTCTGGCCGTTGGCGCTGAGCAGGTCCCAATGGCGGTAGTCGATCAGGCCGCGGCCGGTGTCGGTCACGGCCGCCGCCGGGAGCGCGACGACCCCGGCGGCGATGACCGCGATGGTGGCCGGGCCGCGGCTGCGCGGTGCTACTCCCGGCAGCCAGAGCCAGGCCGAGACCAGGATTAGCAGCAGGGCCCCACCGGCGATCTGGCGCCCGGGCCTGGCCCAGGCGACCGCGACCAGATAGAGCGCGATCAGCAGGACGAGCGCGCAGATCCGCCCCGCTGCCCGGCGGCGGGTCGGCCAGAAGGCGGCGAAAGCGGCCATCCCGACCACCAGCGGCCCGGCGAGCAGGATCACCAGCCGGGTCCAGGCGTCGGCGCCCGCGTAGGGGACGGGTACGTCGGAGACGCCGTCGAGCGCGCGGCTCACGTTCGAGCCCAGCTCGTCCCAGTGGCCGGGCTCCAGCAGCCTGGCCGGGAGCCCGATCACGACCATCCCGAATGCGACGGCGGCAAGCGTGGCCAGGGCCGCCAGCGCCCAGCGGGCTGGGAGCGAGCTCGGAAGCCGCGGGACGGACGCGATGGCCGCCCCCGCCGCGGTGGCCAGTAGCACGGCGAGGACGACCCGTGCCGCGGGCGGATGGGCGACCAGCGAGCTCCACTGCAGGGTCACCACCGCCGCCAGGGCGGCGAAGCAGATCAGCTCGATCCGCGCGGAGCGATCGCCGGCCGACGCGCTCATGCGGCCGCCTTCCGGTGGGGAACGGCCCGCGCCGGGCTCGCCGGATAGGCGAAGCAGCCGGAGACGCGGAACGCTGCGGCGCCGCGGGAGCCACTCGGCGTGATCAGGAAACTGCCGGGCCTCAGGCGGCGCAGCGATCGGGGGAGGGAGCGGCCGGCGGTGACCCAGAGGATGGGACCGCTTCTCATGCCCTGCTGCATCATCGGGCCCGCATCCGGGTCAGAGACAGCGATCCTGACGTGGGCCTGGGGCCAGGCCCGGAGCGCCGGGTCGATCGGCAGCGGCCGCCGATCGCCGGGGACGAGGAGCTCGCAGCCGCCGGAGCCGGCCAGCTCGATGCAGAGGGAGGCCGCCGCGCGCATCGCGCGATCGCGGTCGGCGGGGTCACGCGCACCGCGGGGATCGAACACCACCAACGGCCGCGGCTCGCCGCCGGCGACCAGGCGCCGCTCGATCATTTCGCCGCTGCGGGCCACGGCGGGCCAGTGGATCCGCGAGGCGGGGCTGCCGTCGCGGTAGGGGCGCAACCCGTCCACCTCGAACTGGGCGAGCGCGCCGCGCCTCGAGGTGGCATCGGCGGCGCTGCCCGAACCTGCCGCCTCGCTCCCGGGCTCAGCGCCCGCGCCGCTCCAGCGGACCGGGTCGATCCGCGGCAGCACCACGAGCTCGCTCGCGCTCCCGGAATCGAGCTTGCGCCGCCAGAGCCCTAGCGGGTCCCGGACGACCAGACGCGACGGCGGCAGCGTGCGGCGGCCTGGGCGCTCGAGCCAGACGTCCCGCTCGAGTAGACGCGACCAGCGCGGTCCGACCGGCACACTGCGATCGAGCAGGGGATCGATCAGCTCGCCGCCGGGCGGCGGAAGCAGGGTGCGGCGCAGCGCGATACGAAGCGAATAGGGGTCGCTCTCCTCGAGCCTGCCCGGGCCGGGCCGCCGCTCGAGCCGTCCGCCGACGGTCGCCAGCTCGACCCAGAGGACGGCGCCGACCGCCAGAACCAGCAGCGCGATCCCGCAGACCAGCGCGGCGGCAAGCCCGAATCCAAGCCCTACGAGGGTGAGGGCCGCCCCGAGCGCGGCCGTTGCAGGCGCCCGCGGCGAACCCGACTCCCCCGGCGCCGTCATCTCACAGCGCCGGGACCCTGTCGATCGCCTCGCGGACCACCGCCTCGCGCTGGTCGCCATCGACCTCGAAGGAGAGGAGCAGCCGGTGCGAGAGCACGGATGGAGCGAGAACCTGAACGTCGTCCGGAAGGACATGATCGCGGCCCTCGAGCGCAGCGAGCGCCTTAGCGGCTCGGAAGAGCATCAGTCCCGCGCGGGGGCTCGCCCCCAGCTCGACCCGGTCGTCTTCCCGAGTCGCCTCGCAGACGGCGACCACGTAACGTCGAAGGGGCTCGGTGCCCTCGATGCCGGCGAGGGCCGCCTGGGCGGCGCGCACCGAGGTCACGTCGGCAACGGGGCTGAGCCCGTCGACGGGGTCGGTGTCTGCGTGCTCGGCGAGCATCGCCGCCTCGGCCTCGGCGGCCGGATACCCGAGGCTGACCCTGACCATGAACCGGTCGAGCTCTGCCTCCGGGAGGGGATAGGTGCCCTCGTACTCGGCCGGGTTCTGCGTTGCCAGGACCACGAACGGCCGGGCCAGCTCGTGCTTGGTGCCGTCGATCGTGATCTGCCGCTCCTGCATGCACTCGAGCAGCCCGGACTGCGTCTTCGGCGAGGCCCGGTTGATCTCGTCGACGAGCACGACATTGGCGAACACTGGCCCCGGGTGGAACTCGAAGCTCGCCGTCCGCTGATTGAAGACATTGGTGCCGACCAGGTCGGCCGGGAGAAGGTCCGAGGTGCACTGGACCCGCGCGTAGTCGGCCTCCAGCGAGCGGGCCAGCGCCCGCGCCAGCGCGGTCTTACCGACCCCCGGGGCATCCTCGATCAGGACATGGCCGTCGGCGAGCAACGCGACGATCAGATCGCGCACCACCCGATCCGGCGCCTTCACCGCCCGCCCGATGTTCTCCGCCAGCCGCGAGCCTATTTCCGCCACTTCGGTCGGGTTCAGCCTCGGCGCCGTGGCCATCGCTTCATGGTACGCGGGGCCGACCGGTGCGGATTGGGCCGGTCGGGCGGTTGTCTGCAAACGATCTCCCGAATCCAGGCGAGGCGCTATTTCACAGATCGCACAAGGGGTCAAGGCAAACGGCCGGCCGTCGATGTGGCCGTATGTTTCGCACGGGAGCAAGGAAGCTCCGCCTCACATCGCTCGTGACGCTGACCGCGCTCGTCGCCCTCGCCGGGCTTCCGTCCGCCGCGCATGCCGCCACCGAGCTCACCATCTCTCCCACCCAGCTCGACTTCCCCGCCGCGACGGTCGGCAACCAGGGCGGACAGCAGCAGGTCACCGCGAAGAACACCGGCGACATGCCCGTCTCGATCGGCAACGTATACATCGACGGAACGAACGCCTCGGACTTCAACCAGAACGGCAACTGCGGCGGCCAGCTCAGCCCCGGCCAGGGCTGCGAGATGAGCATCAGCTTCTGGCCGGGCGGGGCGGGTGAGAGGGACGCGACCCTTCACGTCGCCTCGGACGACCCCCGCGGCGAGGCGACCGTCGCTCTGACCGGTACCGGGGCGGCGCCGGAACTCAGCTTCGAGCCGTCCGGCTACGACTTTGGGCTGCAACCGCTGAACAGCGGCAGCAGCCAGACGACCATGCACCTGCGGAACACCGGCGCGGCAGCCGTGCAGGTGAACTCGATCGACATCGTCGGCCCCGGGTCGGGCGCGTTCTGGACCGGGTTCATCAGCTGCTTCGGGAACACGCTGCAGCCCAACGACACCTGCGCGGTGCAGGTGAACTTCGGGCCTTACGACGCCATCCCGTTCTCGGCGCAGCTGCGGGCCCAGTCCAACGGTGCGTCGTTCACCGCCGACCTCAGCGGCCGAGGGGGCCGGGCGGTGGTTACCGGCTCGCCGAATCCCGCGAACTTCGGCTCCGCGACGACCGGCCAGGCGGGGATGACCCGCACGATCACCCTGACGAACAGCGGGGACCTGCCGGGCGGGTTCTTCGTCGCCGTGATCTCGGGAGGAGACGTGGGCAGCTTCCGGCTCCTCCACGAGAGCTGCACCGGCCGGCCGCTCGACCCGTCGGCGAGCTGCACCGCGCAGGTTCGCTTCCAGCCCGATAGCAGCGGACCGAAGGTCGCCCAGCTGAGCTTCTTCGGCGACCAGGATGGCGGCGCACAGGTCAACCTCACCGGAGTCGGGGTCGGAGCTGATGGGTCGCTCACCCCGGGCGGTCACGATTTCGGCGCCCAAGCTCTCGACACCAGCAGCCCGGTGCAGACCTTTGCGCTGAGCAACGATGGCGCCACTCCGCTGCGGGTCAGCGGCGCGTCCCTGGTCGGAGCCGATGCGGACCAGTTCCGGCTCTCGGCCGACGATTGCACCGATGTCACCCTCCCCGCAGGCGGGCGGTGCGAGGTTCAGGTCAGATTCGCGCCGGACTCGAAGGGGGCGAAATCAGCTCGGCTGCGGATCACCGGTGACGGTGGGCCGGTCGGCGCCGCCCTCACGGGAAACGGTGGAGCGAAGCGGGACTCCGGCTTGAGCTTCCGCTGGCGCGGCGTGCTCCGCGCGCACGGCGCGGGTCTGGTGGCTGGTAAGGCCGCCTGCCATGCGGCGTCGAACTGCCGGCTCAGGGCACGCGCTCTGATCTACGGGGACATTCGCCGCGGGGCGCAGGTCCGGCACCTGGCGGTCAGATTGCCCTCGATTCGCATGACGATCCGCGCCGGCGCCGTCCGGGCATTGCGACTGCGCCTGACCGGAGCGTCGCGCCTCGCGGCCGACGGCCGAGGGCGCCTCGAGCTCAAGCTCGAGGGGACCGCGGGGGGCGACCCGGTGCACATCCGCTCGAGGCGGCGGCTGGACGCATAGTCCGAGCGGCCGTTCACTCTCGGCCTGATTCGAGCAACCGCTTGAGGGAGGCGAGAGACTTGCGGACGTCGCGGCGCATCATCGGTGCGCTGAGGCGGCTGGCGATCAGCGCCAGCAGGCCACCCGGCACCTGGTAGCTGAATCGCATCGTCACCTCGGTCTCGCCGTCGCGCTCACGCAGGATCCAGCGCCCGCGATTGTCGATTCCGCTGACGTTGGTCCAGGCGAGCTCGTGAGGCGGGTCGAACTCGACCAGCTCGACGGCTCCCCCCAGATCGGTGGAGCCGACCTCGACGTTGAGCCAGAAGCGCGCTCGCAGTCCGGAAGATGGCTCGCCGGGGATCGGGTCCCAGCTGGAGCCGACCATGAACTCCGAGTAACGGGTCGGCTCGGCGACCCAGGGCCACACACGCTCTCGCGGGGCGGCGACCGTGACGCTCTCCTCTACCCGCATATCCCTCAGCCGACGATTGGCAGGCGGCGCTCAGCGGAGAGCTCGTCGAGCTTGGTCTGCATCACGGCGGTGATCTCCTCGTAGACCTGATCGACCTCGGGATGGCGTCCGAAGCGCTCCCGCAGGTTGATCGGCTCCATCGCCTCGACTGTCAGCTTCGCCGGCAGCGGCAGGTGGCCGAGTATGTCGCCGACGTTGATCCCCCAGGGGATCGCCAGCGAGATCGGCAGCACCTTGAGCCTGAACAGGCGATCGAGCTGCAGCGCCCTGGCGAGTCGCTCGCCTCGGGAGAGGAAGATCGAGGTCTCCTGACCGCCGACCGCGACCAGCGGGACGATCGGCACGTCGGCGTCCAGCGCCAGCCTCACGAATCCATCGCGCCCCGCGAATTCGACCTTGGCGGACTGCCATGAGGGCCGGTGGACCTCCCAGTCCCCGCCCGGGTAGACCAGCACAGCCGCGCCGCGATCGAGCGCCAGTTTGGCGTGCTCGTGGGAGGCGGTCACGCAGCCGAACTTGGCCAGGCTCCATGGCAGCGGCATCGCCAGCACCAGGTTGTGGACCAAAGGATGGAGGCGCCGCTCGACCCCGAAATGGCCCAGGAAGGCGAGCGTGAACACGAACGTGTCGGGGGTGACGTTGCCGCCCGAGTGGTTGCCGACGAGCAGCACCGGCCCCTCGGCCGGGATACGCTCGAGCCCCCGGACGTCGGCGCGGAAGTAGAAGGAGGCAAGCACCCAGAGCCCCGGCAGCTGCTCCCGGATGTAGTCGGGATCGCGGTCATCGAGGTCGGCGTCTGGAATCCGCGCCGAAACCAGGCTCTTCACCTCCTGGCTGACGCGTTCGCGGAGGCTCACCGGTCGGTCGCCTAGCCCTCCGGGCCGCGTCGCATCCGCTCGCGCACCGACTCGAGCGACCACTCGAACGGCTCGGTCTCGTCCATGAAGCGGTTCAGCTCCTGGACGATCCGGTCGGGCTGGTCGAGCATCGGCCAGTGGCCCGAGCCCTCGATCTCGACGTAGCGGCTGTGGGCGACGATCTCGTGCGCACGGCGGCCGTGCTCAACCGGAATGACGGGATCATCGCTTCCCCAGATCAACAGGAAGGGAATCTGGTCGGCGAGATAAAGGCGGTCGAGGGCGCTCACCTTCTGGCCGTCAGGGCTGATCACACTGCGCATCGTGTCGAGGAAGGCGTCGGCGGCGCCCTCTTCGACGAGCGAGGCGTATCCGCGCGCGAACTCTCCAAGGTCCGGCCCCGCCTCGACCCCGAGCCTGGCGGCCACCGAGCGCACGGCATCGCCCGCCTTCACCGACCATTCCCGCGCCAATAGCGGCAGCACCCACTCAGATCCGGGCAGCGTCGCCGCGCGCAGCATGGGGTGGACCTCCTTGCCGAGGCCGCCCGAGGAGATCAGCGCCATCCGCTCGACGTACTCGGGAAAGAGGTAGGCGAATTGCATTGCGATCCCGCCTCCCAGGGAGTGCCCGACTACGGTGCCCCGCTCGAATCCAAGCACGCCCAGCAGGTCGCGGACCCCGGCTGCGTAGGCGCCGAGCGAGTAGTCGCCGCGCGGTTTCGCCGAGCGGCCGTGGCCGATCATGTCGGGGGCGATCACCGTGTAGCGCTCGGCGAGCCTCGGCATCACGGTCCGCCAGGCGTCCGAAGTCGATGTGATCCCGTGGAGCAGGATCAGCAGCGGCCCCTCGCCGGCTGCCTGGAAGCCGACCTTGTGGCCGTGGAGGGTGACCTCCTCGTAGGGCCCGAGCGGCGCGCCCGGGGCGCCCCATGTCGGGGATCGCTCTATCGGTGCGTCGACCATCGAGACAACGCTACCCCAATGTCACAAAGTGGCCAGGCGACAGACATCTATTTGATCTGCACGCCGCTGATGGCACGCGAGATGACGAGCCGCTGGATCTCCGAGGTGCCCTCGAAGATCGTCCAGATCTTGGCGTCGCGGTGCATCCGCTCGACCGGGAACTCGCGCGAGTAGCCGTTGCCGCCAAGGATCTGGATCGCGCGCTCGGTCGCCCAGACGGCGACCTCGCCGGCCTTCAGCTTCGACATCGAGCCCTCGGCGGCATCGAAGTCCTTGCCGGTCTTGCCCATCCAGGCGGCGCGGTGAACCAGCAGCCTGGCGGCATCGATCTCCATCTTCATGTCGGCGAGTGAGAAGGCGATCGCCTGGTTCTCGATGATCTTGCGGCCGAACGCCTCGCGCTCCTTGGCGTAGTCGAGCGCGTACTCATAGGCCGCGCGGGCGATGCCGACGGCCTGCGCCGCCACGGTCGGCCGCGAGAGCTCGAAGGTCCGCATCGCGGCCTGGCCCTTGGAGCTCTTGCCCTCTCGGGCCCTCGCGAGCTTCTCGTCCAGCTTCTCCTTGCCGCCGAGCAGGCACGAGCCCGGGATGCGGCAGTCGTCGAGGTGGACGTCGGCGGTGTGGCTGGCGCGGATCCCGTGCTTCTTGACCTTCGCACCCTGCTCGCATCCCTTGGTGCCGGGGGGGATGACGAAGGCGGCGTGCCCGCGGGAGCCCAGCTCGCGGTCGACGGAGGCGATCACCACGTGGACGTTCGCGATGCCGCCATTGGTCGCCCAGGCCTTCTGGCCGTTGATCACCCATTCGTCGTTCGCCTCGTCGTACTTGGCCGTCGTGCGATAGCCCGACACATCCGACCCCGCATCGGGCTCGGAGGCGCAGAACGCCGCCACCTTGACGTCGTTCTCGTCGCCGTAGCACTGCGGGACCCACTCGATCAGCTGCTCTTGTGTACCCGAGCCGAAGATGCCGGCGACCGCAAGGGTGGTGCCGAAGATGGCCATGCCGATCCCGGCGTCGCCCCAGAAGAGCTCCTCGTTGACGAGCGGGAAGGTCAGGCCGGAGGGGTCAGCCCAGAACTGTGCGATCGACTCGAATCCGTACATGCCGATCTTGGCGGCCTCCTGCACGACGGGCCAGGGGAACTCCTCCTTCTCGTCCCACTCGTGTGCCGCGGGGCGGACGGTCTGCTCCGCGAAGCCGTGCGCCCAGTCGCGGACGTCCTGCTGGTCCTGGGAGAGCTCCAGTGAGAAGGTCGCCTCGCCTGCCTCGATCCCGAGCTGCTCGGAGATCTGGCCCTCGACCTCGCCGTTGCTCTTGGTCTTCTCTTCGGTCGCCATCTCGCTGTCGCTCTCCTTTGTAGTCCTGAATTCCTACCGAGAGTAGCAAAATGCTACCCTGAGTAGGAAAGTGCAAACGGGAACCTCGTCACAGATCACCCGCAAGCGGGCCGCACACCTAGGACCGGAGCGTCGACGCCCCCAGGTTCTGGATGCAGCGCTCGCGCTCTTCCTCGAACACGGATACGACGGAACCTCGATGGCCGCCGTCGCCGAGGCGGCGGGGGTCACGAAGCCCGTGGTCTACGCCTGCTTCCCCGGCAAGGACGAGCTCTTTCGCGCCCTGCTGCGGCGGGAGGAGGAGCGCATTCTGGAGGAGATCCAGTCCGCGTTCGCAACCGCGGACCTGAGCGATCCGGAGGCCACCCTGACCGAGGGATTCACCGGGTTCCTGCGGGCGGTCGCGGCCTCCCCCGACGTCTACAAACTGATCTTCCTGGGGGAGGGCGGCGGCAATACCGCGGTCGCTCGCCGGATCCAGCGTGGGCGCGAGGCCCAGGTCGAGGCACTCTCGCGGCTGGCTCGGCGCTGGCTGAAGGACCGAAATGGGCGCCGGCCCCGCCGTCGCCTGGACGCGACCGCTCGCCTGCTCGGCAATGCGATCGCCGGCCTCGCCGAGTCCGGCGCCCGTCTGCTGCTCTCGGGAGCGGACAACTGGACTCCCGAGACCCTCGGCCGGGAGCTTGGCCGCCTCGCCGCCAGCGCCGAAGCCACCGTCTGAGACATTCTTGTCGTCGGACGTGCTCGCGTTAGGCTGCGCGACTCACTCCAAGACATGACGACGGGAGGTCTGCATGGCGGTCGAAGCGAGCCTGAAGGAGTTCAAGGAGACGGCGGGCAACGAGCCGTTTGCCATGCAGGGGTCCAAGATGCTGAAGGTCCAGCTCGGAGGGGAGACGATCCAGGCGAAGCTGGGCTCGATGGTCGCCTACCAGGGCGACGTCAAGTTCGAGCATGCCGGCTCGGGCGGCCTCAAGAGGATGGCGAAGAAGGCGGTCACCGGTGAGGGCGCCGAGTTGATGAAGATCTCCGGCAGCGGCGAGGTCTTCCTCGCCGACCTGGCGCAGGAGATCCAGCTTGTGAAGCTCGCCGACGAGGCGATCACGGTGAACGGCGCCAACCTGCTCGCGTTCGACGCCGACATCGACTGGGACATCAAGAAGGTGGACGGCGTCTCCGGCTTCATGGGCGGGGGCATGTTCAACACCCACCTCTCTGGCTCGGGCTATGTCGCGATGCTCTCCGATGGCCCGCCGGTGCTGCTCGAGCTCGACGGCGAGGAGACCTTCGCCGACCCGCAGGCGGCGATCACCTGGTCGGAGGGAGTCAAGACCTCCGTCAAGACGGACGTCAACCTGAAGACCTTCATCGGGCGCGGCTCTGGTGAGACCGTCCAGATGGCCTTCAGCGGCAAGGGCTGGCTGCTGATCCAGCCGTCGGAGGGCCGGGTCACCAGCACGGCCGCGGGTGGCTCCGGCGGCGGCGCCTCCTCGAGCGCCGGCGGGGCGATCGGGAAGCTGCTCTCCGGCTAGACCGGCTTTGTCGTCATCGCCCAGACGGCGACCAGGCAGGCGACGAGGAAGAGAGAGACCAGGCCTGTTGCGATGCGGGCGGAGATGCTCGGCGTGCCGCCCTCGCCCCGGTTGATCCTCCGGACGCCGATGCCTCCGATGGCGAGCGAGACCACGAGCACCGCGAAGCCGAGGTCGGAGACGCTGAAGCCGATGTTGATCCAGCTGATGTCCGCGTTCTCGTACCCCTCCTTGTGGGCGATCCACTGGGCGCCGGCGCGCATCACGATGTAGCCGGGGAGAGCGCCATAGAAGAGCGACATGAAGCCGAGCTTGGTCAGCGCGGCCGAGCCGCTGCGCCACGCGGCGATCAGCGATACGGCCGAGAGCGCCAGGGCGCCGACCAGGATCATCGCGCCCAGGATGTGCACGAAGAGGGGCAGATCCCAGGAGTCGAGCCTCGTCAGAGACGCCGATGTGGTCAGCGCGCTCATGCTCCGGGCTTCCAGACCATGACCGCGAGCAAGGCGACGAGGTATGCCACCCGCATCCAGTGCGCGAACGCCGTCCGCCGGTCGATCGCCACGGCCGAATCGTCGCCGGGGGGCTTCACGCCCTGGCTCGCGCGCGCCCCGGACCCCATCATGAGGACCCAGAGCACGAGCGCCGAGATGATCCAGCCGTCGTAGATCTCGTACGCGGGGCGGTTGAACGCCAGCCAGACCCCGAAGGCAATGACCCCAAGCCCGCCGACGCCCCAGAGGATCTCGGCGATGAGTCGCGTCGTGCGGTTGACCGGCGAGCCAAGCACGAAGGCGCTGTAGATCAGCGCCGCGGTGGCGAGGCAGAAGGCCGCGAGGACGTGGAAGAAGAGGAGCGCGTGGTACATCGCGGCGCGATGCTACCCACGCGGCTGGCGGATCAAGTGCCGGTGTAGAGCCGGATCCGCTCAGTCCACTCGTCGAGCTTGCGCTCGGCGGCCCCAGCGTTGGCGGCGTCCCCGGGCCGCAGCATGTGGACGGTCCGGTTGACGCCCGCCTGCTCGTACTGCTCGAGCACGCTCGGGTCGCGGGGCGGGATCTGCAGGGTGACCGGGATGGCGCCGCGGCCAGCCTCCTCGCCGAGCCGCTGCAGCTCCTGGACGCGGGCGATCATCGCCTCGTCCGGCGGGATCCGGTTGGGGAACCAGCCGTCGCCGAAGGCCAGCACCCTCTTCAGCACGTTCGGGCCGTTGCCGCCGACCAGGACGGGCGGGTGCGGCTCCTGGAGCGGCGCTGGTCGGGAGACGATCCGATCGAAGTTGACGAACTCCCCGTGGTAGGTGGCCTCCTCATTCGCCCACATCTCCCTGCAGGCCTCGACCCGCTCCCTGAGGATCTTGAAGCGGAGCTTGGGGTCCGTGCCGTGGTTGGCCATCTCCTCGAGGTTCCAGCCGGCGCCGACGCCGAACAGCATCCGTCCACGAGAGAGCCGGTCGACGGATGCCACCTCCTTGGCGGTGGTGATCGGGTCGCGCTCCACCAGCAGGCAGATCGCCGTGCCGATCCTGATCCGCTCCGTCGCCGACGCCATCGTCGCCAGCGAGACAAACGGGTCGTAGATCCGGAAGTACTCCCGCGGCAGATCGCCCCCGGCGGGGTATGCCGTGTCCCGGCTCGCCGGGATATGTGTGTGCTCGGTGACGAAAACGGACTCGAAGCCGCGCTCCTCGGCCATCCGCGCGAGAGCCGCGGGCTCTATTGCCTCGTCGGTCGGGAAGTAGGAGACGCCGAAATCCACGCCGGAGATCCTTTCAGGCGCGGCCCCGGCGGGCTACGCAGCCGGATCGCGGGAATCTACGGATGGAATTCGCCGCAAACTGGCGATTCTCCTAGTGATGCTCTCGCAGGAGTCGAGTGGGGCTGGGGGACCCCACGGGAAGTTCTCTGGTCGCGTCCTGCGCGGCGGCTTCAGCGTGCGCGTCATCTCGATCGCCACGGTGATCGTGTTCGGCCTGCTGATGGTCATCGCGATGGTGCTCGGGTTCCGCACGGAGCACCACGTCGAGTCGACTCGCGAAGCCGGTCACGCCGCGCGCGCCTTCGGTTCGATCAACGGACTGGTCCAGGCGCAGGAGATCGCCGCCAACGACTACCCGAACAATCCGGACGCGCGCTTTACCTTCAGGAGCAACCTGGCCCCGATCAGAGCGAGCCTGGCCGACCTGCGGCGGGATCCCGACGCGGTGTCCGACGCCGGCAACGTCTCACGTGTGTACGGCCAGTTCCTGATTGCCGCTCGTCGCTACTTCAAGCTCGTTGACCGCGGACAGCTCGACCTCGCCGCGAAGGTCGATCGCCTCGAGGTCGAGCCGACGCAGGGCCTCCTCAGCGCGATCGCGACGGCGACCACTACTCGCAACGCGGCCGCGGCGGACAAGACGAACAGCAAGCTCGAGGACGCTTCCGAGACGATGCTCGTGGTCCTGCCGATCGCCTTCGTGCTCGCGGGTTGCATCCTCTTCGTGCTGGCCCGGGCGGGGCGCCGCAGCCAGCGGGCCGAGGCCGATGCGCGAGCCGAGGTCAAGCTCCTCGAGCACGCGGCCCTCACCGACTCGCTGACGGGCCTGCGGAACCACCGGGCGTTCGAGGGGGACCTCGCGGCCGCCCTCGGCGAGGCCGGACGGACGAACTCCCCGCTCTGCCTGGTGAGTTTCGACGTCGACGGGCTGAAGAGGGTGAACGACTCGCTCGGGCATCAGGTCGGCGACCGCCGCCTCCGGCAGGTCGCGGCGGCGCTCCTCGCCGCGACCACCCCGTCGGACGGCGCCTACCGAATCGGCGGGGACGAATTCGCGCTGCTGCTGCAGGGCGCGGGTGCATGGACCGGCTTCAGCGCAGGCGAGCGGGTTCGCGGCGAGCTCAACGCGGCGGAGGCGGATATCGACGTCGCCGCGGGCGTCGCCGAGGCGAGTCCATTGGAGGGCAAGTTCGACCTGGTGCGGCACGCCGACCTGGCCCTGATCAACGCCAAGCGCACCCATCGCCAGGTGATCGTCTACTCGCCGGAGCTCGACGGGTCCGTCGAAGGCGAGGCGGCCAACGAGCATCAGGTTCAGGTTCTCTCCACCGCGCTGGCGCGCGCCGTCGACGCCAAGGACGCCTACACCCGCAGCCACAGCGAGACCGTCTCCAATCTCTGTGTCCTGATCGGCTCCGAGCTCGGTCTCGAGCCTGAGCGGATCGCCAAGCTCCGGATCGCCGGCCTGCTTCATGACGTCGGGAAGATCGGGACCCCCGACGCGATCCTCAACAAGCCGAGCACGCTGACCGCGGGCGAGTACGAGACGATCAAGGAGCATCCGGTGCTCGGCGAGGGGATTCTCGGCGCGGCCGACCTCGACCAGGAATCCCGCTGGGTTCGCTCTCACCACGAGAGACCCGATGGCGCCGGCTACCCGGACGGGCTGCGCGGCGACGAGATCCCGCTTGAATCTCGGATCATCGGTGTCGCGGACGCCTTCGAGGCGATGATCTCGGACCGGCCCTACCGCGCGGGCAGGTCGGAGGGCGAGGCGCTCCAGGAGCTCGCGGCCTTCTCCGGCACGCAGTTCGACCCGGACTGCGTCGCGGCGTTGCGCGCCGGCCTACGGGCCTCGACGGCCGACCCGGGCAGTTCGGTCAACGGGTCTGGACCGCCCGCTTACGATCCGGCCCGCTCGACAGCGTCTCCGGCCTAGCCGAGGCGCCGCCGGGCGCGCGTCCCTGGGCATGGTCGCTGACCAGATAGAGGACGGCCAGGGGCAGCAGCACGTCGAGTGCCAGACCTGTGAGGGAGGCGGCGTTGTCGCCCGTCGAGTAGTGAGCGGTGGTGGTGGCGTGGTAGGCCAGATGGGGGACGCCGGCCACGAACAGCGCGATCGCGGCGGCCTGGACCACCCGCCGCTCCATCCAGACGGCGCCGAGCGCGGCGAGGACCGCGAGCGCGAGCCCCGTCGCCCCGAAGTCGCGCTCCAGGTGCTCGTTGTACGGGGGCAGGGCCGAGACCCAGTGGATCCCGCCTCCCGGGAAGGTGTCGTAAAAGCCCCTCGGCGCAAGCAGGATCCAGATGGCGACCACGCCGACGGAAACCGTCAGGTAGATGAGGGCGAAGCGGATCCACCCCCTGTGCCGCTGGATCTCCATCTAGCCGGCGGCGGATTCCTCGGCCGGTTCCTCGGCCGGGGCCAGGAAGGGAACGAGCAGCGCGGTGAGGCGGGCTGCTGTCCGCGAGCCGATTGAATGTGCCGCCTTCGGTAGCACGACCAACTCGGCGTCCGGAATCAGCTCCGCCACCCGCTCGGCCCAGGCCGCCGGCGCGAGGTGGTCGCGCTCGGGCCTGACGACCAAGGTCGGTGCCTCGATTTCCACGAGCTTCTCCTCGATCGGGTCCGCGAGTGCGCGGCGCAGGGTCCGCACGCTGCGCCACGGGCCGGCGTCGATGACGTCGTGGACGATGGTCGGCGCCAGGCGGGGCGAGGAGCGCGGCGCGTTGCGCGCCCAGCGCATCGCGAGACGCGCCGGCGATCTGGCCTCCGGATCGAACATCGGGCCCACCAGGACGAGGCGATCGACAGCGGCCGGATAGGCCGCCGCAAGGTCCACCGCCACCTGGCACCCAAAGGCAACGCCAACCACGATCGCCGGCGACAGCTCGTTGACGAGCAGCCAGGTCCGGAGGGCATCGGCGAGCTCGGGAATGTCGAGCGGGTGGATCGGCTGGTCGCTCAGGCCGAAGCCGGGCAGGTCCGGGGCGTAGACCGGCCTCCGCGTGCCGAGGGCCCGGATCAGCGGCTTGAGCGTCCGGCTCGAAGAGAGGCCGTGCACGAGCACGATCGGGGTCGCATCGAGCTCAGGGAGCGAGCCGTTTCCGTTCGACCCGTTCGAGTGATCCAGGGATTGACGCTTGAGCTCCGTCGGCACTCGCACGAAGACACGATCTATGCCGGCGTGCGTCCAGCCGCCATATACGCCGTTTCGACGCCGTCCATCGGCCATCGCACGCCCAACATACCCGCAAATTGCGAGCTGATGTTCACGAGCCATTGCCTATGTACGAATGGCCAGGGCGACCCGTTCGCGCAGGTGCTCGAGCAGCGGCTCGGCCGAGAGCTCGCCGCAGCCCGCGCGATCGAGGATCTCGGCCGGGGAGAGGCGTCGCCCGTGCCGGTGTACCCGGTCGCGGAGCCACTCGCCGAGCGAAGCCAGATCTCCCTCGGCCACCCTCGCGGGCAGATCGCCCAGGTCGCGGCCGGCAGCCTCCCAGAGCTGGCCGGCGATGATGTTGCCCAGGCTGTAGGTGGGGAAGTAGCCGAACGCGCCCGCCGCCCAGTGCACGTCCTGCAGCACGCCGTGGGCGTCGTCGGGGACCTCCAGGCCGAGGTAGTCCCGATACCGGGTGTTCCACGCCTCGGGAAGATCGGCGAGCTCGAGGCCTCCCTCGAAGAGCTCCAACTCGAGCTCGAACCGGATCAGGATGTGGAGGTTGTAGGTCACCTCGTCTGCCTCGATCCGGATCAGGGAGCGCTCGACGTCGTTCGCTGCGCGGTCGAGCTGCTCGGGGCCGACGTCCGCGAAGGCGCCGGGGAAGTGCTCGCGCAGGCGCGGCAGCAGCCGGTCCAGGTAGGGACGGCTGCGCGCCACCCAGTTCTCCCAGAGCCTGCTCTGGGATTCGTGCAGGCCGAGTGAGCGAGGCTTCGAGAGCGGGGTGCGCCGGAGCTCGGGGTCGACGCCTGCCTCGTAGAGGCCATGCCCGGCCTCGTGCATCGCGCTGAACACCGCCATCGCCAGGTTCCCCTCGTCGTAGCGGGTGGTGAGGCGAACGTCGCCCAATCCGATCGAGATCGCGAAGGGGTGCTCGGTGGGATCGATGCGCCAGGAGTCCTCCGGGAACGGCAGCTCCGAGATCAGCTCGGCGATCAGCTCACGTTGGGCCTCCGCCGCGAACTCGCCGCGGAACGGGTCCTCGGCAGGCGCGCCGCCGTTCTCGGCTGCTTCGCGAACCAGCGGGACGAGGCCCTCCCGCAGGCCGGCCAGAACACCCCGCATCTCCTCGGTGGTCATCTCCGGCTCGTACTCGTCGAGCAGCGGGTCGTACGGGTGGGTGAATCCGGGGAATCCCTCGTAGCAGGCGGCGTAGCGCCGGGTCAGCTCAAAGTTGTGCCGGAGGTGGGGGAGGAGCATCTGGAAATCCGACTCGCGCTTGGCCTCGACCCACGCGTTCTCCGCGATCGAGCTGGCGCGGGCGAGCTCGGCGCGGAGGTCGGACGGGACTCGCCGCGCCTTCTCCCAGTCGCGCGCGACGACGCGGACGAGGTCGGCTGGGATCGACTCCCCCGGCGCCGCTTCGCCGTCGGGGCCCGAGCGAACCTGATCGATCAGCCGGCCGATCTCGTCGTCGCAGAACATCTCGTGGCGCACTCGGGCGAGGGTCCCGAGCGTCTCGGCGCGCGCCTCGGAGCCGGCGGCCGGCATCATCGTCCGCTCGTCCCAGGCCAGCAGCGAGGCCGCCCGGCTCAGGTCATGGATCTCGCCGAGCCGATCGCGGAGGTCTTCGAGGGCGCCCATGCCCTGAATGTAGTGGTCCGGGCGCGGCGGCTAGGGAGCGGGAGGCGGGCCCTCGGCGGACACCTTCGAGAGCCCCTCGAGCCAGCGCTGGTGGAGGCGCACCATCATCGGCCGCAGCACCGGCTTGACGATCTGAATCCCGGGCCCCTTCTGCGTCTCCTCGGTGCGGACGAAGGTCCCTCCCTCCTGCCGGCGCAGGACCCAGCCGTGGTAGCCGCGGCCGCCGAGCACCTTTGCGTCCCAGGCGATCCTCTGACCCGGCTCGTACTCGACGACCTCGGAGGTGACGAAGGCCCCGAAGCTGAGCCAGCGAAAGCGGCTGCCGAGCTCGAGCTTCGGCCATGGGCCACCGAGGTGCTTGATCAACTTGGCGTTCGAGTAGAAGCGGCCCCAGAGATCGGGGCGGACGAGCCAGGCCCAGACGACCTCGGGCTCCGCGGGGACCTGCAGCTCGTTGACCGCGTGGAACGCCGACTCCTCCGGGCGGTGCCCCTCGGGCCAGTCGATCACGGTTTCGCCGCCGTTCACGCAGCGGAACCTATCCGACGCGGCTCACTTGATGTGGAGATTGACGTCGAAGAGCAGGATCAGCGGCCAGAGCAGGATCGCGGCGAGGGCCGAGATGACCTGGCCGAGCGTGCCGTGATGGATGTAGTTGTGATCTCCGGCCACGAAGACGCCCACGATCAGGTAGATCACCGTGAGCAGGCCAGGACCGCTGCGTCGATACATGGATCCTCCGCTACCCCGAGTGGCTCGAGCGAAACCCAGACCGTTGGCCAGCGCTAGTCGCCAGGCTGAACCTGAGCGGCGCGATCCTCGTGGCGGGCGGCCCGATCCTCTTCGGCGCCGGCGGCTTCCTTGAGCTCCTCCGCCTTCTGCCGGTGGTCCTCCGCCATGGAGCGGTGGCCTTCTGCCTCCGCCTCCATCCTGCGAATCTGACGTTCGCGGGCGATCCTTCGCCGCTGCATGATCAGCCGGGCGGCGAACAGCAACACCGCCACGACCACCACTGCGATCACGATGATCACGATGGTTGACATGAGGGGTGGGTACCCGCGATGGGCCGCGGAAAACCCCGGCCGATGTTGCGCTCTCGTTAGGCTGACGAGGGATGCCTGAGACCGTGTACCACAAGCCCGACTGGTTCACGAGGACCATCTTCAACCCGCTGGTCGCAGGGCTGCACAAGCTGGGCCTCAGCGTTCAGGGCTCGCAGACGCTGGCCGTCCGCGGCCGGAAGAGCGGCGAGATGCGCACCAACCCCGTGAACCCCTTCGAGCTCGATGGCAGGACCTACCTGCTCGCCCCCCGAGGTACCACCCAATGGGTTCGCAACATGCGCGTCGCCGGAGAGGGAGAGCTCCGCAGCGGGCGGAAGATCCGCCACTTCCATGCCACCGAGGTCCCGGACTCGGACAAGCTCCCGCTCATGCGCCTCTACATGGACAAGTGGTCCTGGGAGGTCAAAGGCTTCCTGGGGATCGATGCGGATGCGTCGGACGAGGAGATCGAGCGGATCCTCCCGGACCACCCGGCCTTCGTGCTGACCTTCGACTAGGCGGTTCGCCGCTCGATCGACACCGCGTAGGCCTTCGGCCGGGCGGCGAGGATCTTGTCGGCCGAGGGCTCGATCCCGTCCGTGAGCCTCATCGGGTCGAAGACCAAGGGGCTGCCCGGTGTCTCGGGGTTCTCGACCACCTCGATCACCTCGAGCTCGCCGAGCTCCACCACCTCACGCTCGCCCTCCCATTCCTGGGTCGGGTCGTCGAGCGGGTCGTCGTCGCGAGCCAGGGTGAACTCGAGCGTGAACCGGGCGATGCCCGAGCCGAGCCGCTCCCTGATCTCCTCCTGCAGGTAATCGGGCGAGGCCGCGTCCCGCTGCTCCTCGGTCAGATACTCGGTTCCGGCCTCCGGCTCCCAGCTGTAGCGCCCCCAGTGCTCGCCTCCGTCGGAATCGACCAGGCAGAAGGCGTGCAGGCCGCGGTAGTCGGAGGTGGCGTAGCTGGTGGTGGGGGCGAGCTTGGTCATCCCCTTCTGGATGGCGATGCCGGTCTCGGGATGCTCGGCGAGATATGCCCCGAGCTTCTCGGGATCGGGGTGGCCGGTTTCCGGGTCCGGGATCCGGGCCTTGGTGAACGCGAGAAAGTCCTCGGGCGTGCGGACCAGGAACACGACCAGCGGCACGGAGACGATGTCCGTCGACTCCCCGTCCGGCAGGTGGAACTTGACCGCCATGCCGCGGCCGGCGATCGCATGGGCGTCCGAGGTCTCGGGGTCGCCGCTGGCGTTCGAGAAGCGGATCGTGGCCTCGACCGGGTCCCCCTGCAGGTGGGCGGCGCGGGAGAGCCTGGAGGCCTCGGGCGTCGGCGTGAAGGTGCCGGTGCAGACGGTTCCCTTCGCGTGGACCGCGCGGCAGCCGGGGCTCGCGCCGCCGTTCGCGGCGTTGAGCGCATCCACGATCTCCTCCCACATCGTTGAGGCCGCCACGGTGGCGGACACTAGAACAATGCCCCAGGTGACGCTGATCTACGACTCCGACTGCGGCTTCTGCCGCTGGTGCCTCGGCAAGGTGCTGGCCTGGGACCGGCGTCGCACCGTGCGGCCGGTTGCGCTGGGCACCGAGGAGGCGGACCGCCTTCTCGCCGAGATTCCCGAAGGCGAGCGTATGTCCTCCTGGCACCTGGTCGATTCCGCCGGGCTGGTGCGCTCCGCCGGAGCCGGCTTTGCGCCGCTGTTCCGATCCCTGCCGGGCGGCGCCCCCCTCGCCGCCATCGCTGCGAGGTTTCCGCGGACGACCGAGCGCGGTTACCGCATGGTGTCCGGCCGCCGGAGCTTGTTTGGGCGACTGGTCACCGACGGCGCGAAGCGTAGGGCGGACAAGCGAATCGCTGCCCGGCTTCGCCATCAGGTCGCGGCCACAAGCGGCCGCCCCACATAAGTCGCTACGGGCTTCGCCCTTCGCTCCGAGGTGGAGCGGCCTGGTGGCCGCTTAGTCAGCCTGCGGCTTCGGCCTGGCGCAGCCCGCGCATCGCGAAGATGGAGACCGCCGTCAGCAGCGCGAGCACGATCCCCAGCGTCGCCAGGTAGTCGGCACCCTGTCCCGCGATCAGGTCGCGCGCGGTCTCCATCACGTGGGTCACAGGGTTGAACGGTGCGACGGCGTGGACCCAGCCGCCCAGCAGCTCCCGGGGCACATAGACCGGGGCGAGGAAGAGGAAGAGGAAGACCGGCACCTGCATCAGCGGCGTCGCCTGCAGGCTCCGGAACCGGAGCGCGACGCCCGAGGCGAAGAGCAGTCCGGTGACGTTGATGATCGCCGCCAGCCCATACATCCCGAACAGGTCGAGCCCGTTGCCGCCGATGTTCATCCCGACGAGCAGCCCCACGAGCGTGACGACCGTGATCGTGATCGCCGCCCGGATCAGAGCGACCACCCCGTAGCCGAGGATGAGCGCGCTGCGGTGCGGCGTCGCCAGCATCAGCCGGCGGCCGAAGCCGAACTGGAAGTCGGCGGCGATGGAGAAGCCGCTGAAGACGCCGCCGAACGCGGCGCTCTGACAGAGGACGAAGGCGAAGATGAAGGATGTGTATCCCGGGCCATAGTTGAAGCCCGGCACCTGGCTGACCGCCGAGAGACCGCCGGCGAACGCCGTGAAGAAGAAGAGCGGCATCAGCATCGGCGGCAGGAAGAGCAGGGGGTTCGTCACCAGGCTGTTCAGCAGGCGCCCGGCGAGCCCACCGGCAACCGAGAAGTAGCGCCTCATGTGCGGGCCATCCTTTCGTTCAGTCCGGTGGAGGCGAAGTACAGGCCGATCACGAGGATGCCGAGAGCGCAGCCGAAGCCGAGCGCCAGTGCCTCACCGTCCCAGCCGGTGATCAGAAGGCTGCGGAGCCCCTCGATCATGTAGCTGACCGGGTTGTAGGTGGCGACCTCGCGGAACCAATCGGTCTGGATCAGGTTGCGGGGCAGGCTCATCGAGCTCATGAACAGGAAGACGAAGATCAGCGGGAAGAGGCTTTGCACCTTCTCCGGCGCATCTACGCGCATCCCTACCGCTAGGCCGATGCTGCCGAAGGCGAGGCAGATGCAGATCGCGAGCGTGATCAACACGAGCGCGCCGGCGAAGCCTGCCTCGATGTGCGCGCCGGCGAGCAGCCCGACCGAGATGTAGGTCGCCGCCTGGAACAACCCCAGCATCAGCGTGCCGGCGAGCTGCCCGGCGACCAGCGCGGCGGGGTGGATGGGAGTCAGCTGGAGGCGGTTGAAGAACCCGCCCTGGTTGTCCTCCGCCAGGTTCTGGCCGGTACCGATGACGGCGAAGACGCCCGCTTGGATGAAGGCGAAGGAGAGGGCGAAGGTGACATAGGAGTCGGTGGGGAAGCCCGGCAGCGAGGTCGCCGACTTCAGCCCGACCGAGTTGATCGCCAGCAGGATCAGGGGGAAGAGCGTGGCCGGGATGATCGCGGCGGGCTGCCGGATGGTGCGCTTGATCGAGCGCCTGGCCAGTTCCGGTGCCTGCGTCCAGATCGACGGGCGCTCGCGAATCGGCGCCGAGATCGGGAGTGCGGCAGCCTCCATCAGGCAGGTGCTCCCTCGAGCGCGGGATGTTCGCCGGTCTCGCCCTCTTCGGCTGCCTCGCGCTGGGCGCCCTCGAGCGAGCGCCCCGTCTGGGCGAGGAAGACGTCGTTGAGGCTCGCCTCGTGCAGCTCGAGGTTTGCGACCTTGACGCCCGCCTGATCGAAGGCTCGGATGATGTTGGCGAGCTCCTCGCCGCCGTCCCCTTCCAGCCTGACCGCGGCGCCCTGCGGGGTTCCTGGTACCAGCTCGCCGAAGGGACGAAGCAGCTCGACGGCGCGGTCGCGCTCGGCGTGGTCAGTCGGGACCACCTCGACCGTCGGGCGGCCGACCTCGGCCTTGAGCGTGTCGGGTTTCCCCTTGGCCACGATCTTGCCGTGGTCGATGATCCCGAGGTGGTCGGCGAGCTGGTCGGCCTCCTCCAGGTACTGGGTGGTGAGGAAGACGGTCATCCCTTCGTCGCGGGAGAGACGCGCGACCTCGTCCCAGAGGGCGGTGCGGCTCTGGATGTCCAGGCCGGTAGTCGGCTCGTCGAGGAAGAGGACCCGAGGACCGTGCAGCAGGGCGAGGGCGAGGTCTAGCCGCCGCTTCATCCCGCCGGAATAGCCGCCGACCTTGCGGTCGGCCGCGTCCGCGAGCCCGACGCGCTCGATCAGCTCGTCGCCGCGCTTGGTCCGCTCCGCCTTTGGCATGCCGTGGAGCGCGCCCTGGAGGCGCATGTGCTCCCGGGCGGTCAGGTTCGGATCGAGTGCGGCCTCCTGGAGGGCGGCGCCGATGGCGTCGCGGACGGACGCGCCCTCCTTGATGACGTCGAAGCCGGCAACACGGGCGCTGCCCGCGGTGGGGGGCAGGAGGGTGGTGAGCATGTGCACCGTCGTCGACTTGCCGGCCCCGTTCGGGCCCAGGAAGCCATAGATCTCACCGGGACGGACCTGGAGGTCGATGCCGTCGACCGCGTGCACGCCGCCCTTGAACTCCCGGACGAGGCCGTTGACCTCGATCCCGTTGTCGCCCGACTGGACTCCGTTCCTGCTCTGCATCCGAGTTCCCCCTCGGGTTTTGATCGCTTGCGAAGGACGGCAGTATACATAGATAGTTGAACCTTGCAACCTTGTAAGTGTGAAACTTTCCCAGTAAGATTCCTCCCAGATGGCCAAGCCGAAGGATTCAGAAAAGGGGCGCGCGGGGCCGGAGTCGTGGCTCGCCGGGGAGGTGGGGCGGACCGATCCAGGCAGCGAGGCGTGGAGCCTGATGCACTGGATGATGGTCACCAACAAGCAGCGTTTCTTCGCGATGGCCCAGGAGTTCGAGCTCGCTCCGCAGCAGATGATCGCCCTCCGGATGTTGGGCGCCGGCCCGCGCAAGATGAGCGAGCTGGCCCACGCCCTGTTCTGCGACAACTCGAACGTCACCGGCATCGTCGACCGGCTCGAGGAGCGCGGCCTGCTTCGCCGCGAGGCGGCTGAGGGGGACCGCCGCGTGAAGCTCCTCGTCCTCACCAAGGAGGGCGAGCGGATGCGGGTGGAGATCACGAAGCGGATGGCCGAGCCTCCCCCGCCGATCGCATCGCTCTCTGAGAAGGATCAGCGGGATCTTCGCGACATCCTGAAGCGTGCCGTCGAGAGCATCTCCGACGCGGAAGCTGCCGAAGCCCTCGCTGGCAAGGCGCCGGCCGGCACTGCCTGAATCCGGCTAGGTGACCTCAGGCGCCGGGGTCGGGCCGCCGGCCTCTTCCTCGGCGGCCGCGATCTCGCGGCGGTATTCGCGGTACTCGTGGACGGAGATCTGGATCGACGCCGCCGCCGGGATGGCGAGGATCGCTCCGAGGATGCCGAACAGCGTGCTGCCGAAGAGCACGGCGACCAGGACGATGAAGGCCTCGATCTTGGTCGCCCGTTTCTGGATCTGAGGCTGGATCAGGTAGTTCTCGACCTGCTGGTAGACGATCGCGAAGATCACCCAGATGATCAGGGCGACCGGGAAGTTGACGAAGGCCGTGACGATGGCGACCACGATGGCGCCGAGGGTCGCGCCGACGACTGGGATCAGGTCGGCGACGAAGATGACGACCGCGAGCGGGCCCGCGAAGGGCACCCCGAGGATCGTCAGCATGATGAAGGCCGACAGGCCCGCGATCGTCGCCTGTAGCAGCGCGCCGCCGACGTAGTTGCCCACCGCGTTCGCGATTCGGCGCAGGGTTCGCTCGATGCGCTCGGCGTGCTCCGGTCTCTGCATGCGGATGAAGCTCTCGATCCATCGGGGCCCGGCGGCCACCATGAAGATGCTCAGGACCAGGATCGTCACCCCGGCGAAGATCGAGCTCACCAACCCGAAGCCGATGTCGCGCAGCACCCCCGCCGCGTCGCCGGCCTTGCTGGGGAGCTTGTTCGCCTCATCCGAGAGCTTCTGGGTGATGTCGTACTTGTTGTTGAGGTCGTTGAGCGTCTTGTTCTTGTGGACGTAGTCCTCGATGTCGTGGACGTAGCTCGGGGCGTTGGTCGCCACGTCGCTCACCTGGTTGACGATCGGCGGGACCAGCACCGCGCCGAGCCCGATCGGGATCAAGAGCATCCCGAAGTAGACGAGCGCGATCGCCAGCCCGCGCTTCATGTAGCGCTGGAAGAAGTTGACCGGCCCGGCCAATGCGACCGCCAGGAAGGCCGCGATGATCAGCCAGCTGATCGGCTGTCGCAGCAGGTAGATGACGTAGAGGACGAGAAAGACCCCTACGACGACGAGCACGTTGCGCGCGATCGCGCGTGCTGGAGAGTCGATTTTGGGCATGCCGACCCTCTCTATTCGCGCCTGACAGGCCCCTTCCTGGGCACGAGATCCCAGGACTTGATGACTTCCTCACGCCCGTCCGTGAGTAACTCGCCAACCCGCTCAGGGCGGGGTGACGCCGGCTTCGTCGAACACCGGCCTTAGCCCGGCGGGGTCGGTGCGGTTAAGCACACCGCGGCTGGTGACGCCACCGCCGGTGAACCTGTAGCGGAGCGGGCTGCTCCGCAAGCTGGTTTTGGGCTGGAGGCTCACGCGTCCTCTCCCTTTGCATTCACCGCCCGCCCCCTCATCGATTTGTTCGGTCACCTCATACCGGGGCGGCTCTGAGCTGAGGACCTCGCTGGTGTGCCAAGTACCTCCGCAATCAATGCCGGTGTAGGCAACCCGTCCTGTGCCGGTCGCCTCAATCCGAACGGCTATACGGAACGGCTTCAACCCGCTCTGCTTGAGCGTTCCCGTCCAGTCGCCTGCGATCGGCTGAGTGAGGCCGGCTGTGCCCGAGCTGTCGTTACCGCCGCAGCCCACCGCGGACAGCGCGACGAGGACAAGCGCAGCCACCGGCCACCGGACGAGCATGCCCAAAACCCTAGTATCGGCCCGGATGGCAAACGAGCCCGTAGCCGAAGGTCCGCACCGGCTCGCGGACGGAGTTGAGATCCGTCCCGCGCGCGAGGACGAGATCGATGACCTCATGCCACTGATGCGCGCGTACTGCGAGTTCTATGAATCCTCGCCGTCAGACGAGGGCGTCATCGGCATGCTGCGAACGCTGATCACCGACCCGTCGCAGGGTGCGGTCTTCATCGCCCGCAAGGACGAGGCGGCGGTCGGGGTGGCCACGCTGGACTGGAAGTGGTCGAGCCTCAAGGGCGCGCGAATCGGCTACCTGGAAGACCTGTTCGTCGATCCGGATGCACGGGGAGACGGGATCGCGGACGCGCTGATCGAGATCTGCGCGGATCGCTGCCGGGAGCTGGGCATGCCGGCGATGGAGTGGCTGACGGCTCCCGACAACCATCGCGCCCAGAAGGTCTATAACCGCACCGGGGCCGAGTCCGACACGTACGTCGAGTACGACCTGGAGCTGTGACCTCGCCCCATACGTCTCCGAAGGCGGGGCGGCTGAACTTCATACGGCGCGGGGAGGGCGAGCCGTTGCTCCTGTTGCATTCCCTGGGCGGATCGCTGATCCAGTGGTCGCCGGTGATGGACCGGCTTGCGGCCGAGCGCGAGGTGATCGCCGTGGACATGCCCGGATTCGGCAAGTCCCCTCAGCTGCCAGAGGGGGTCGAGCCGAGGGCGGCCAACCTGGCGACCGCGGTGCTCGACTTCTATGACTCTCTTGGAATCGACGGCAAACCGGCGGTCGGCGGCATCTCCCTGGGCGGCTGGACGGCGATCGAGTGCGCCCGTCAGGGGGGTGCGAGCGCGGTGGTCGCCCTCTGCCCGGCGGGCTTCTGGAAGCGCTCGCCAGAGGCTTCCAACCAAGCCGTCGCCCGCGCCAGACGAAGCGGGCGGGCGGCTCGTGCGCTGGTTCGGCCGATCATGTCGACTGCCCGTGGCCGGCGCCGCGCTCTCGGCCGCTTCATCTACCGGCCCGAGCGCCTCAGTCCCGGCGAGGCGGCGGCGATCGCCAAGGCGTACGTGACCGCTCCGGCATACGACGAGGCGAGCGCGCTGATGCGGGCGGGCCGGGTCGAGGAGCTGAAGGGGATCAAGACGCCGATCACCCTCGCCTGGGCCGAGCACGACACGCTGGTTCGAACCCGCCCGCTGCGCGACGGCATTCTTCCCAAGCGGGTCCAGCAGGTCGAGCTTCCCGGTTGCGGCCACGTCCCGACGTGGGACGACCCGGATCTCGTGGCCCGGGTTGTCCTCGCGGGCGCTCGGCGAACGAAGTAGCGCAGAGCCCCGCGCTAGCGCGCGCAGTCAGCGCACAGCCCGCTGACTACGACCTCGGCGCGGTCCGGCTCGAAGCCGGACCTCGCCGCGGAGCGGCGGGCCCGCTCGAGGTCGAGCGGGACCTCCATGTCCTCGATGCGCCCGCAGCGGCTGCAGATCATGTGGTGGTGGGCTTCGGCGCGTGTGTCCCAAAGAATCGTGCCGCCCCCGCCGTTGACCCGCCGGACTATGCCGAGCTGCTCGAAGAGCTCGAGCGTCGCGTAGACGGTGGGGAGGGAGACCCCGGGCAGCTTCTCGCCGGCCTCGGAGAGGAGCTCCTCCGCGCTGACGTGCCGGGCCTGGTCCCGGAGCAGACGGTGCATGACGACGCGCTGGGAGGTCGCCCGCAGGCCGCGATCCCGCAGGAGCTCGGTGAGCTCTGCGTCGTCGCGGGGAGGGCTGTCCAGATGGGTAGTCACGTCAGGTTCACCTAATAGAACATCCTACATCTTAGGCGTACCTTATCTTAATTCTCTTGTATTATGACCACATGAGCGAACTGGTGGCGAGGCTTGCGGGGAGGATGGCGCCGGTCGACGAGGAGCGATTCATGCTCCAGCGCGTCCAACCCGCTCTGATCGGCTTGATTGACGGCACCGTCTCGACCCTCGCGCCGATCTTCGCCACCGCCTTCCTGGCCGGACCGCATGCCGCGCTGTTCGTCGGCCTGGCGGCCGCGCTCGGCGCCGGCATCAGCATGGGCCTCTCGGAGGCTCTCTCCGACGACGGCTCGCTCACCGGCCGAGGCAACTCGCTGTCCCGCGGCCTGATCACCGGCGGCGCGACGTTCTTCGGCGGCAGCTTCCACGCCCTGCCCTTCCTGATCAGCGACCTGCACACCGCGCTGCTGGTCGCCTCCTTCACGGTCGGCTGCGAGCTCATCGGGATCGCCTGGATCCGCAAGCGCTTCCTGGACGTCTCGCTGAAGAGCTCCCTGATCCAGGTGACGCTCGGCGGGGTAATCGTCGCGATCACCGGCGTCCTCATCGGTCAGGCCTAGCGCCACCGACCTGCAGGCTGTGCCCGTCGACGGGCCTCGATCCGCTCCGTCACGCGAGCGGCGGTGTTAGAACCAGCGAGACGAATGCGACGACGCCTGGCCATCATTTCAGTCCCATTGATGGCGCTGGGGCTACTGGCGGCGGGTGCCGCCCAGGCCAGGCATGCGAAGGGGGACCCACGCCTGCAGGTGGTGCACGCCTTCACCACCGCCGAGACTGCCGGGGCGATCGCAACCGCGACGGTCTCCTGTCCGCAGACGACACGCCCTGACCTCGGGCCGTGGCGAGCGATCAGCGGCGGCTTCAACATGACCCTGGGAACGCCGGGCTACACGCCGGGAGAGGGACCGTTCATCACGCCGTTCGGCAGCGGGGTCGTCTTCGAGTCGCAGAGGGTTGGGCAGCGCTCTTGGCGGGTCTCGGCCCAGGACCTCGGAGGAAGGCTCGACCTTGGGGTCGCCGTGTACTGCCAGAACAGCGTGCCCAAGCTGAAGAGCGCGAGTACGACGGTCGCCACGCCCGGGACCGCGCAGATCGGCCCGGCGGCGGTGGCGAAGTGCCGCTCCGGCAGCGCCGTGTCGGGCGGCTTCTCCACCCCGCCGCCGTTCACGGCCACCGGCGCAGCCAACACGGTGATCGGCTCGACGCCCAACGGGAGGAAGGGCTGGCAGGCACAGGTGCTCTCGAACCAGACGAGCAGCGTGACCAGCTACGTGTACTGCGCGAAGAGGAAGCAGGGGCCGGTGAGCCGTTCGCTCGCGGACGAGCCGTCGAGCGCGGCGACGCTCGAGCGACACGAGGTGTTTGCCACCACCGGCAGCCCCATTTGCCCTCGCAAGCCGCTTGGGCGGTTCACCCCCGGTGGAGGCGGGTTCTCGGAGCGGGGGGCGACGCCATCGCAATACCTGGTCCCGACCGACTCCAATCAGCAAAGCGGCGGCACGGAATCGCATGCGGGCGCCGTCAAAATCGGCAGCGGGATCCCCGTTGCGCTCCAGGCGATCCTGCTCTGCGGCTGAGCGCTTCCGGAGCCGGCCAGGCTGCGCCAGTTTCTTCCGGGGATACTGCAGCGGCGATGCCGCGGGAGAACGACACCGAGCGAGAAGACCTCGCCGATCTTCAGCGCAGGCGGGAGCTCACCGAGGACGCGGGCCGGAAGGAGGCCGTCGCCAAACGCCACGAGCGCGGTGGGCGGACCGCCCGCGAGAACGTCAGCGACCTGATCGACGAGGGATCCTGGGTCGAGTACGGTCGCTACGCGATCGCCCAGCAGCGCTCGCGCCGCAGCACGGAGGACCTGATCGCCAACACTCCGGCGGACGGCCTCGTCGCCGGGACCGCCACCGTCGACGGGCAGCCGACCGCGGTGCTCGCCTACGACTACACCGTCCTCGCCGGGACCCAGGGCACCGTCGGGCACTTCAAGAAGGACCGGATGTTCGAGCTGATCGAGCGAATGCGGCTGCCGGTCGTCTTCTTCGCCGAGGGCGGCGGGGGCCGGCCCGGTGACACCGACCATCCCGTCGTCAGCGCCCTGCAGGTCCGGGCCTTCGCGCTCTGGGCCAAGCTCTCCGGCCACGTTCCCCGGATCTCGATCGTCGCCGGGAATTGCTTCGCGGGCAACGCGGTGATCGCCGGATGCTCTGACCTGATCGTCGCGACCGAGAACTCATCGCTCGGCATGGCCGGCCCGGCGATGATCGCGGGCGGCGGCCTCGGCGACGTTCGTCCCGAGGACGTCGGCCCAGTCGAGACGCAGGCGCCGAACGGCGTCCTCGATCTCGTGGTGGTCGACGAGCAGGCGGCCGTTGCGGCGGCCAGGCAGCTACTCGGCTACTTCCGAGGTCCCGTCGAGGAATGGTCGGCGGCCGACCAGGCAACTCTGCGGAATGCGGTTCCCGAGAGCTCCCGTCGAGCCTACGACGTCGTGCCGATCATTCGGACGATTGCCGACGAGGTCTCCGTGACGGTGCTGCGGGAGCGCTTCGCTCCGGAGCTGGCCACCGCCCTTGCGCGCATCGAGGGACGGCCCGTGGGGATCATCGCCAACAACAGCAAGTACGCGGCCGGGGTGGTCACCGGCGGCGCGGCGGACAAGGCCGCCCACTTCATGCAGCTTTGTGACGCCTTCGGCCTACCGGTCATCTCGCTGATCGACACGCCCGGATACATGGTCGGGCCCGATGCCGAGCGGGACGCGCTCGTCAGGCACTGCTGTCGCATGCTGATCGCGGGCGCCGCCCTGACCGTCCCGACGATCTCGATCGTCCTGCGGCGCGGCTACGGCCTGGGCGCGCAGGCGATGTCGTTCGGCAGCCTGCACGAGCCGCTGCTGACGGCGGCGTGGCCGGACGCGACGCTCGGTCCCATGGGGCTCGAGGGCGCAGTGCGGCTGGCCATGCGCCGCGACCTCGAGGCGATCGAGGACGAGGTCGAGCGCGAGCAGCGCGTCCGCGACCTGACCGCACAGATGCACGAGAACGCCAAGGCGCTCAATGCCGCTCAGATCTTCGAGATCGACGACGTCATCGATCCGGCGGACACGCGGACGACGATCGCCCGCACTCTCGCCGCGGCGGGCGACTCGGCGCCGAGCGGTCGCACCGTCGACGCCTGGTAGCTACCAACGGCTGGTGACGACCTTCTTGCGCGTGTAGAAGTCGACGGCGTCCTTGCCGTTGGCGTGCAGATCGCCGTCGATCGAGTCCTTCCAGCCGGAGAAGGGGAACCAGGCAACCGGCGCGGGCACCCCGATGTTGACGCCGAGCATTCCAGCCTCGATGCCCCAGCGATAGGCGCGCGCCGCGGCGCCGGACGTGGTGAAGATCGAGCCGGCGTTGCCGTAGCGCGAGCCGTTGGCGAACTCGATTGCGGCGTCCAGGTCGGGCACCGCGACCAGCGCCAGGACGGGGCCGAAGATCTCCTCGCGCGCGAGCTCTGACTCGGGGTCCCTCACCTCGACAAGCGTCGGCCCCAGCATCGCCCCGGCCTCGCCGCCGCCGACGCGGCCGTCGAGCAGGACGCTTGCGCCCTGATCCTCCGCGGTCGCGACCGCTGTCTCCGCCCGCTCGCGGGCCTCGGGCGAGACCATCGGGCAGACGTCCGTGCCCGGATCGGCGCCCGGGCCGGTCGACAGCCCCTCGGCGGCGCTGCTCAGCGCCTCGCGCACCTCGGCCTGCCGGCTCTCGTCGCCGGCGATCACGCAGACGGAGCCGGCGAGGCAGCGCTGCCCGGCGGCGCCGAAGGCGGAGGCCATGATCGCCGGCACCGAGGTCGAGAGGTCGGCGTCGTCCGCGACGATCATCGAGTTCTTGGCGCCGCCGAGTGCCTGCACCCGCTTGCCGGTCTCCGCGGAGCGGGTAGCGATCAGGCGGGCGGTCTTCGCCTGCCCGACGAAGGAGACGGCGTCCACCTGGCCGTGGTCCAGGATCGACTCGACGGCCTCACGACCGCCGTGCACGAGGTTGACGACGCCGGGCGGGAAGATCTCGTCCTCGTCGATCAGCTCGCAGATGCGCTGGGCGGGACGCGGGTCGCGCTCGGAGGGCTTGAGCACGAAGGCGTTGCCGCAGGCGACCGCGTAGGGGAGGAACCAGAGCGGGATCATCGCCGGGAAGTTGAAGGGGGTGATCGCGGCGACCACCCCGACGGGCTGGCGGACCAGCTCCACGTCGATGCCGGACGCGACTCCCTCGAGTGTCTCGCCCTTGAGCAGATGGGGGATCGCGGCCGCAGACTCGACCGACTCGATGCCGCGGCCCACCTCGCCGTCGGCGTCGGCGAGGGTCTTGCCCATATCGGCGGTGACGAGCGCAGCGATCTCGTCGCGATTCCGCACGAGCGCGTCGCGGAGCGCCAGGACCGCTCTGGCCCGCTCCTGCGGCGGGACCTCCCGCCAGGCGGGCTGCGCGGCCCTGGCCGCCGCGACGGCGCGATCGACGTCGGCCGCGACAGAGAGCGGGATCCGAGCGGTCAGCTCACCCGTGGCAGGGTCCCGGTCATCGAGCGCCTCGGTGGCGACAGAGTCGAACCAGTCGCCGCCGGCGTAGTTCTGAAGCGTCCGTGCCTCGGCCGCGGTGGCCATGCGAGCAGCCTAGCGCCGGCGTGACCGCCGTCGCGCGCGATGCTTCAGGAACTGGCCGGGCTCGGCCTCCTCCTCGAGCACCTGCTCGATCGTCCGGCCGCTGAGCACCGACTCCGGCTGCGAGGAGGTCGGCCTGCGCCGGGCGTCGGCGCCCTCATCGCGCTTCTTGATGAAGAGCCACTTCTCGCGATCTGAGGGTGGCCCGGTTCGGACCAGGGCGTAGGCGCCCTTGATCTTCTCGCCGAGCATGAAGACCTTCACATCGCCCTTCTCGATGGCCTCGTCCAGCTCCATCGGCTCGCCGCGCCGGGTCTCCGAGATGTTCTGGAATACACCCCGGTCCCAGACGATCATCGGGCCCGCGCCGTACGAGCCCTCCTCGATCACGCCCTCCCACTCGAGGTACTCGAGCGGGTGGTCCTCGGTGCGCATCGCGAGCCGCTTGTCCCGGGGATCGAGCGAGGGGCCCTTGGGGATCGCCCAGGAAGCCAGCGCTCCGTCGACTTCGAGCCGCAGGTCGTAGTGCTCCGAGGTGGCCGAGTGCTTCTGGAATGAGAAGCGCGGATGCTTTCGGCGCGCCTTCGTCTTGCGCTTCTTTCCCTTGCCGCTCGGCTCTTTGGTCTTCGAGAAGTCGCGCTTGCGCTCGTATTCCTTCAGCGACCGGGGCATCAGACCGCTCCCTCCAGCTCAGCTATCGAGTCGGCGAGGGCGCCCCGCAGGCCGTCGAGCTTCGAGATCGCGTCGGGGTCGGAGCAGAGGCCGAAGGCAAGCTCGCCCTCGAGAGAGACGACAGAGATCCGCAGGGCGTGCCGGTCGGCGGGCTCGGCGAAGGAGCAGAACTGCTCGACGGCGTGCCCGAGGACCACCGCACGCTCGCTGGGTCCGGGCACATTCGAGACCGAGAGGGCAAACTCGCGCGGTCCGGAGGTCACGCGGGTGATCCCCTTATAGAGAGGCCTGAACCTGCTGAGTGCATGGAAGAAGGCGTAGAGCGCGTCCGCGTCGTGGTCGAGCTTTCTCTCACTCGTCTCCGCGTTGATCAAGCGCAGCCGTTCCTGTGGATCCGGCTCTGCGATCGGCAGCTCGACGTTCATGAACGAGTCCCGGTTGCCGAGCTCTCCCTTCTCCTCCTCGCGGGCATGCAGGCAGACTGGAATCTGGACTCGAAGGTCGTTGGCGACGCCACCCGCTTCCGGGAGCCAGCGGCGAAGTGCTCCGGCGACCACGGCGAGAACGACATCGTTGACGGTGGCGCTCTCGGGTGCGCTGTGGCCGATCCGCTTCAGCCGCTCGAGAGGGAAGCTGCTCCAAGCGACCTCGCGCGCCGGGCCGATGTGCTGGTCGAGCCTGGTGTCACGCCCCGGCCGCAGCTCGCGCCAGAGGGCGGACGGCAGCCGGACGACGATCCGCTCCTCCGCTGCGCCTGAAGCGGGCCTGGCCGGCGTGGGGCTCGCCTTCGCCGGTCCCGGCGTCGGCGTCGGCGCATGCGGATTCGGGGTCTCGACGTCGAGGTCCCAGAGCAGGCCGGCGGCGAGCTTGATCGCGCTGACGCCGTCGACCATCGCGTGGTGGATTCGCCCGACGATCGCCGCTCGATTCCCGGTCAACGGCAGGACGTCGAGCCGCCAGAGGGGACGTGTGTGATCGAGCCGCTCGGACAGCAGCTCCCCGACCGCGGCCCGGAGCTCCTCGTCGGAGAGGGCGTCGGCGTGATCAGGTTCCGCGACGTGCCAGGCCAGGTCGACCTGATCGGCCCCGACCCACGCCGGCCGCCCGAGCCCGAGGCGGGGCTCCACGACTCGCTGGCCGAGGCGCGGGAAGGCGCCCATCCGCTCGGATACCCGCTCCCGCAGCCGCGGGACCGAGAGGCGATTCCCGCTCGAATCCGGCGCGAGGATCAGCACCTTCCCGGTGTGTCCCTTGATCACCTGGGACTCCAGGCGCAGGATCTGGGCGTCATCGACGCTGAGGCGTTCTCTCGCCACGGGGCTCATGCTCGGATCATCGCGCGCGAGGCGGCTCTTGTCATTCCCTGTTTTTCACGTTGAGCGTCGGGTAACCCACTGCCGAACGAGAAAAGGAGAGCAATCGAAATGGGTGAGAACATCGACGAGGCCAAGGGCCGCACCAAGGAAGCGGCCGGCGACCTCACCGACGACGAGAAGCTCAAGCGAGAGGGCAAGATCGACCGTGCGGTCTCGAGCGTCAAGGATGCCGTTGACGACGTCGCCGACAAGGTGAAGGAGAAGGTCGGGTCGGGGTCCGACGACGAGGACGACTCTCGCGACTAACCGCCCGCTGAACAGCTGAAGCAGGGATCCGGAGGCCGGAGCAGATCGCTCCGGCCTCTCTGTTTGGGAGGACTGAGGAGAACTACGGAGACGAACCCGGAGTTCTTCCCGATGACGGCTCGGCCGGCGGCGGGCAGACTGCCACGCGCCAAGGGGAGCAGGAAACCAAACCACCCGCCCGCCGCCGTTTGACCACGGGCCGCCCTAGGGGGCGGCCCGTTTTCTTGCCAGGGGCCTATTCGCGGACGTCGCCGACGGCACGCGCGAGTTCGTCTGGCTCGGGCGCTTCACCGCGGAGCTCGAGCAGGGCAAGGGCGACGACGACGATCACGAGCCCCTCGATCGGCTGGAGCAGCCCGTCGGCTGCCAGGTCCACGAAGGTGACGATGGCGAGCCCATGGAAGGGCGCACTGATCAGCGAGACGGCGATCTCGGTGAGCGAGGATCGTTCCGACGACGGTCACCATCACCCGCCAGAAGTTGCCCCGAACCAGCTCGCGGCTGCGTCTCATCGAGCTCCAGACACCGTCGTGCTCGAACTTGACCAGAGCGGGGGAGATGCTGAAGAAGGCCATGAAGATCAGACCGGGGATCACCAGCAGCACGAGGCCAACCGCGGTGCCGAGGGTGAGCACGATGTCCAGCAGAACGAGCCGGCCGATCGGCACCGAGCGCAGGAGGGCGCGGAACCCGGGCAGCGACCGGCCGGCCCGCCACTCGATCACGGCGGCAGCCGCCAGTCCGGCGTAGAACGCCTGCCCGAAGAGGTTGACGATGATCGTGAGCGGAACGGCCACCACGACCGCCACGTCTCGGGCGCTGTGGATCCCCTCGACGTTGAGGTGGTCGAGCAGCGAGTCGGCAAGGGCCTGGGGCAGCAGCACGATGATCGCCGTCGTGATCAGGAAGAACCAGTGGGCCCGATAGGCGGAGGCGACGTCGCGGGCGACGGCCCGCACCGAGAGGGAATGCTTTCGGGGCGGGGTCATGACTCGAGCAGGTGGGGCAGCGGGTTCGTCGGGACGTGGATCCAGCCTTCGCGCACGGCGCGGTCGCGCTCCTCGTCGGATTCAGGCCCCTGAGTGAGCCCGAGCGCCGCCGCTCTGGCGACCAGGGAGGCAACGAGGGCGTCGAAGCAGTTGTGGTCGGCCTCGGCGGATTCGCGCTGCTGATGGGTCATCTCGATGCCGCCGAGCGCCTGCTCCAGGGTGGAGAGGAGCTCGGGGAGCCGGGCAACTCCGACCCGGCTCTTGTAGCCGACGGCCGAGAGCCCCCAGCCATTGAGCGCGGGCGCAGGGTAGGCCTCGATCACCTTGCCGGAGCCGGCACGATCCACCGGCTCGCCGCGAGCGGCCAGGCGGTCGAGCAGGTAGGCGCAGCGCATCGCGACAACCCCGATCAGATCGGTGGAGACGCTCAGCGGGCGACGAGAGCCCCGCTCGATCAACCGCCGGTCCGTCGCCCGGAAGCTGAGGTGAAAGCGGTAGATGTCCTGGTCCTCGCCGCTGCCCGGCCAGCCCGCCCTGTTGCGGTGGGCAGCCACCGCGTCGACGAACTCGTCCGGCCAGCCGAACGGGGCATCGATCCCGACCTTGTCGGCGCCGGAGATCGCATCGAGCAGGGCGTCGTCGTCGAGCCCCGAGCGAAGCTCGGAGACCACCGGCCGGCTCGGTCCCCAGTCGACTGCGCACGCGCTGGTGTTGGCCGGTTGCGCCGCGAGGTCGATGCCGAGCGTCCGCACCCCGCGATCGTATGTGGACCGGGGATAGAGTCGCCGCCGTGTCCCTGACGGCGGTGACGGACTTCACGGTGCAGGCCCAGCACCTGCTTCGCGACGAGCACCAGTTCAAGTGGTATGTGGTCACCCTGCTGACGCTGGTCATCTACGTCTACGCGGTCGAGGTCGAGCGGCGGAGGTGGGACGTGATCCTCGCGGGCCTCGCGTTCTGGCTGGCGGACTGGATCAACGAGATCGGCAACTCGCTGATCCTCCACTTCTCTCACCGGGCTGCGCTCTGGACGGTCACCGGCGACACCGCCTATCTGATCCTGATCGGGCTGACGATCGAGATCTCGCTGATGTTCGCGGTCTCCGGGGTGATCTATGCGAAGTCGCTGCCCGAGGATCCGAAGACGAAGCTCCTCGGAATGCCCAACCGCCTGACGATCGGGCTCGGGTTCTCGATCTTCGCCACCTTCGTGGAGGTCCTTCTGCACGGCACCGGCTACTTCCACTGGGACTACTGGTGGTGGAACTTCCCCTGCGTCCCGCTGATCGTCGTCTTCGGCTACCTGTGGTTCTTCCTGATCGCGGGCTACGTCTATGACCGGCCCGACAACCACTCCCGCCTGCGGATCGTCGGAGCGATGGCGGCGATCGTGATCCTCTCGATCCTCGTCTTCGGCGTGATCCTGGAGTGGATCTAGCTCGCCGCCCCGGGTCCGTAGTCTGCAGCGGTGGCCAGAGGCGAATTCGACTTGGGGGACGGCAAGCCGGACATCTCCGCGGCAGGCGGCGTGCTGGTGCGCCGTGACGAGGAGGGTCGCACCCGTGTGGCGGCGATCCACCGCCCCAAGTACATGGACTGGTCCCTGCCGAAGGGAAAGCTGGAGAAGGGGGAGGGCTGGCTGGAGGCCGCGCTCCGCGAGGTCCAGGAGGAAACCGGATACGAGTGCGAGGCCGGGCCGGAGCTCCCGCACGTCTCGTATCTGGACAGGAAGTCGCGGCGCAAGCTGGTCCGCTACTGGCTGATGGAGCCGATCAAGGGTGAGTTCTCCGCGCACGACGAGGTCGATGAGCTGCGCTGGCTGACCCCTGATGAGGCCGGCGAGCTGCTCACCTATCCGCACGACAAGGAGCTCGTCACCAAGGCGCTCCGTCGCTACCGCCTGCGGAGGTTCGTGCGCGCCCTGACCCCCTGGGCGCGGCAGCCGATGCCCGGCATGTGAGGCCTTCCGGCGAGTAACGGGGCGGCTCTACGATGGACTGTGGAGTACGAATCGACCTCGACGTAAGGAGTCCCGCCGTGACAGACAACACCGAGACCGCGATCCTCGCCGGAGGGTGCTTCTGGGGCGTGCAGGAGCTGCTTCGCAAGCGCGACGGCGTCATCTCGACCCGGGTCGGATACACCGGCGGGGAGAACGCGAACCCGACCTACGGGAACCACCCCGGCCACGCCGAGGCCGTCGAGATCGTCTTCGATCCCGACCGGATCTCCTACCGGGACATCCTCGAGTTCTTCTTCCAGATCCACGATCCGAGCACCAAGGACCGGCAGGGAAACGACATCGGCTCGAGCTATCGCTCGGAGATCTTCTATACGACCGACGAGCAACGGCGGGTGGCGGAGGACACGATCGCCGACGTCGACGCCTCCGGCATCTGGCCGGGCAAGGTCGTGACCGAGATCAGCGAGGCCGGCCCGTTCTGGGAGGCCGAGCCGGAGCACCAGGACTACCTGCAGCACTACCCGAACGGCTACACGTGTCACTTCCCGCGGCCGGACTGGAAGCTGCCGCACCGCCAGGCAGCCACCAGCTAGGCCCGGACGACACACGCCGGCGCATCGGCCAGCGGGTCCTGTCGCCACCCGCTGGAGATGCCCACCCGCCCGATGACGCAGCAAGTTGCGCGCGCCGCCCCTTTCGTCCAAGAGCTGCCCCTACAGCTGGCCACATTCAGATACGAGAGTGTATCCGTATCCGCTACTGTATACGACTGTGCAGGTGCAACGACAAGAGCACCGGCGCGTCCGGCGGCTCGTCAACGGCATCGGTTCGCTGTGGGGAACGGTCCTCGCGATCGCCGTCGCTGGTGGAATCCCGCTGGTGTGGATCTGGTTCGCGTCAAAGCTCGCCGGTACCAAGAAGGATCTGACGCCCTCCCTCGCCGTCTTCATCGCCACCGGCATCGTTGTCTCCTACTGGCTCGCGCTGCTTGTGGGCTCATGGATCCGTGGAAGAACGGTTGACCCCGGCGAGGAGGGTGCCCGGGTAACACGGGGCTCCTGGAATCGCAGCCTCAGCGATGCTCCGAGGCCGGAGGATCAGCGCATTGATCCGATCGAGCGGCTCTTCATCGTCGTCGGGGTGCTCGCGATCATCGCCTTCGAGATCTGGTTCTTCTTCTTCGCTGGGGACCCCCTGCCGAGCCAGCCAGCCTTCTGATGGCCGCTCCGAAGGCGGTGCCAAGGCCGAAGCGCCCGAAGCGGCTTACTCGCAAGGAGAAACAGGCGGAGACGCGGCGCCGGTTGCTGGACGCCGCAGAGCGAGTCTTTCTTCGGCGGGGGCTACAGGGTTCGAGCGTCGAGGAGATCGCGGCCGAGGCGGGCTACACGCGTGGCGCCTTCTACTCCAACTTCAAGGGAAAGGACGAGCTCTTCGTTGAGCTGCTGAATGCCCGCGTCTACGACCGTTATGCCGATCTGGCAAAGGAGACACAGGCACAGCCCGGCACGCCGCGCGAGCAGCTGCGCTGGGGAGCCGAGCGGCTGCGCGACGTGCAGAGCGACGAGCAGGGAAGCTGGCTCTTCCGCCTCTGGCTCGAGTGCCTGACCCAGGCAGCGCGCGACGAGGAATTTCGAAACCTCGCCGCGAGCTTCTGGAGCGGGAACCGAGCGCTGGTCGCCGGCCAGATCGGCGCGACCTTCAAGGAGGCCGGAAACGAGCCGCCGCTTCCGCCCGATCAGCTAGCGACCGCGATGATCGCCCTCGACATCGGCCTCGCCGTCCAGCACCTGGTGGATCCCGAGGTGGTGTCCCTCGAGCTCTACGTCCCGCTCTACGACCTGCTGTTCGGCAGGTTGGTCGAATCGAGTGACGGATAGCTGGTTGAGCGCCGGCACCTCCGCCACCCGCGCACGAGCCGCGCGCCTGGCGGCTGGGTAATCTCCCCCGCGGGGAGAAGATGGGTTATCTGATCAAAGCGCCGTTGGGGCTCGCCATGTTCATCGGCGGGATCGTGCTCTTCAACGTCAAGCTGGTCTCGCTGCTCGAGACCGGGACGTGCGCTTCGGGCAACACGCCGTACCAGATCTCCCAGCCCTGTCCCTCCGGGACCGGGACGGACATCCTGCTGTTGATGGCGGGGATCTTCGGCGGGTTGATCGGGGCCGGGATCTTCGCCGCCCGTGGCGACCCGCCCTGGGACAAGGACCGGCCCCTCAACAGCGCCAGCGACTTCAGCTTCGGACTGTTCGCCTGGGGTCTCTTCTTCGCGGCGACCGGCGCGACCTCTCTGATCGCGTCGCTGACCAACCAGCAGATCCAGGACTCGAGCGGCGGCCAGCTCGGCGGGATCATCGTCGGCGGCACCTTCCTGCTGATGGGCGTGCCCGCGCTGCTGCTCTCGCTCTGGCGGCTGGTCAGCGGGCTCGGCAAGCGAGACGAGCGACCCGCCACCGCCGGCGCGACCGCGGGTCTGGGCGGGGCCGGCGGCGGCATGATGTCGCGGATGAGCGCGGGGCTGAATCAGGTGCGCTCGGCGCAGCAGCTCGGCAACCGGCTTCCGTGGGGCTCGAGCGGAACCGCACCGTCGGGAGGGGGCGGCACCGGTGGCCAGATCGCGAAGCTCGAGCGGCTGCAGAAGCTCAAGGAGTCCGGAGCGCTGACCGACTCCGAGTTCGAGCGCGAGAAGGCCAAGGTCCTCTCGGAGAACTAGCGCCTAATCATTATTAGGTAGGTATTGTCCCCGCGGGATGGGGAACGGGAGGAGTTCGAGACTTTCGCTGACGGCTGCCCTGGCGGTCGTGTTGCTGATCGCGGCCTCGCCCGCGAGCGGCGCGCCGCTCAAGGCGACGATCAGCCGAGACGACCACGGCATCCCCAACATCACCGGCGACAACTTCGCCGACATCGGCTTCGGCTACGGGTACTCGCTCGCCCAGGACAACATCTGCGAGCTCGCCGAGACCTATGTGACGGTGCGCGGAGAGCGCTCGCGTTACTCGGGCGACGGAGTCCAGGGCAGCTTCGGCCCGGACGGGAGCTACCTGCAGCGGGGCAACGGCTTCTCCGCCAACAACCTGAACTCCGACTTCTTCTACCAGCGGATCATCGACGACCACACGGTCGAGAAGCTCCTCGCGCAGCCTCCGCCCGACGGCCCGGTCGATCAGATCCGCCAGGGCGTCCGCGGCTACGTCGCCGGCTACAACCGCTACCTCGCGAAGACGGGCGTCGACAACCTGCCCGATCCCCGCTGCCGCGGCGCCGCCTGGGTGAAGCCGATCACCGAGATGGACGCCTACCGGCGCTTCTACCAGCTCGCCCTGCTCGCCTCGCAAACCGTCGCGATCGACGGCATCGCAGACGCGAAGACGCCGGGCGGGGCGTCGCTGCCGATCGACCCGTCCACGATCGCCCAGGGTCTGCAGGGCAGGCTCAAGCTGCCGATCGGGTCGAACGCGATCGCGCTCGGCTCGCAGGCGACATCGAACGGCAGCGGGATGCTGCTCGGCAACCCGCACTTCCCCTGGGACGGTCCCGAGCGCTTCTACCAGGCCCATCTGACGATCCCGGGCAAGGTCAACGTGTCCGGCGGCAGCCTCTACGGCGTGCCGCTGATCCTGATCGGGCACACCGACAACCTCGCCTGGAGCCACACGGTCTCGACGGCATACCGGTTCACGCCCTTCCAGGAGGTCGTCAACCCGGCCGACCCGACGCAGTACCTCTACGACGGGCAGTGGCGGGACATGAAGCAGCAGCAGGTCACGGTCCAGGTCAGGACGAGCGGCGGCCTGGAGCCCGAGACGCGGACGCTGTACTCGACCAGCCACGGGCCGGTGCTGGACAACCTCGTCGGCATTCCCCTGCCGTGGACGCCGGCGACCGCCTTCACGATGGGCGACGTCAACGCCACCAACTTCCGCTACCTCAACCACTTCTTCTTCACCAACGAGGCGCAGAGCGTCGGGCAGCTGGACAACATCGAGAAGACCTACGAGGGCATCCCCTGGGTCAACACCATCGCCGCGGACTCCTCCGGCAAGGCGTACTACGCGGACATCGGCGCGATCCCGAACGTCTCCAACCAGAAGGCGGCGCAGTGTGACTCTCCCGTCGGCGTTGCGACCTTCCAGCTGCTCGGCCTGCCGGTCCTGGATGGCTCGCGATCCTCGTGCGAGTGGGACAACGATCCCGACGCCGTGGCGCCCGGGATCTTCGGCCCCTCGCACCTGCCGTCGCTGACGCGGTCCGATTACGTCACCAACTCGAACGACAGCTACTGGCTCTCGAACCCCGAGCATCCGCTCGAGGGCTTCGCCCGGATAATCGGCGACGAGCGAACCCCGCGGACCCTGCGCACGAGGCTCGGCCTGCGCATCGTCCAGCAGCGGCTCGACGGCTCGGACGGCCTGCCCGGCGACCGCTTCACTCGCCAGGAACTCCAAGATGCTGTTTTCAACGACAGGCAGTACGGCGGCGAGCTCTGGCGCGATCCGCTGGTGCAGCTCTGCCAGAGCGCTCCGGGCGGCTACCTGCTCGGCAGCTCGGGCCCCGTCGACGTCAGCGGCGCCTGCCCGGTCCTCGCCGCCTGGGACCTCCACGACAACCTGGACTCGAACGGCGCGATCCTCTTCCGCCGCTTCGCGACCCGCGCCCTCGCTTCACCCGGCGGGCTCCCGATCACCCTGCCGACCGGCGACCTGAGCGTGTTCTCGACGCCGTTCGACGCCAACGACCCGGTCAACACTCCCTCCGGGCTGAACATCGCCAGCCCCAAGGTGCAGCAGTCGCTCGCCGACGCCGTCACCGACCTGCAGAGCGCGGGCATCCCGCTCGACGCGCCGCTGCGCGGCTATCAGTACGAGAAGCGCGGCAACGAGCGAATCCCGATTCACGGCGGGCCCGGGGATCCGAACGGCGACTTCAACGCGATCAACGTGAGCTGGTCGGCCGATCCAGCCGAGCCCGGCTACCCGAACGTGCCGCACGGATCGAGCTTCGTGATGGTGACCAGCTTCAACGGCGGCTGTCCCGACAACCGCTCGATCCTGACCTACTCCCAGTCGGAGAACCCGAACTCGCCCTATTACGCGGACCAGACCCGCATGTTCTCCAAGAAGGAGTGGGTCGATCCACCGTTCTGCGCGGCCGAGGTCGACCGGGAACCCGAACCTCAGCACCAACGTCATCCAGGGCCACCGCAAATAGCCGCCACGCGCTCCGCCCTACATGTGGCGATAGCGTGCGCGAATGCCCGCCGTGCCCGGCTCCCGAGACGCTGACGTCATCGTCGTCGGTGCCGGCCTCGCCGGGCTGGTCGCGGCCCGTCAGCTCGTCGCCGCGCGGCGTGAGGTACTCGTCCTGGAGGCCCGCGACCGCGTTGGGGGCCGCACCGCCAACGCCTCGATCGGAGCGGGCAAGGTCGTCGAGATGGGGGGACAGTGGGTCGGGCCGACCCAGGACCGGCTGCTCGCGCTGGCGAGCGAGCTGCGCATAGAGACCTTCCCGACCTACTACGAAGGCCGCAACCTGCTTGACCTGGGCGGCAAGCAGCGCCGCTACAAGGGAACGATCCCGCGCCTCGCGCCCCACGTGCTGTTCGACCTCGAGCGCGCCCGGCGAAAGCTCGCGAAGGCGGCGCGGCGGGTACCCGCGGATGCGCCCTGGACGGCGCGGAACGCCGTGGAGCTCGACTCCCAGACCCTGGCGACCTGGGTGCGCAAGGCGGCCCGCACGAAGAAGGCCCGCAGCCTCCTCGAGATCGCGACCGGAACGGTCATGGGGACCGGCACCGCCGAGCTGTCGCTGCTCTGGATGCTCTCCTACGTCAGCGCGGCGGGGGACTTCGACGCGCTGATCGACACCGAGGGAGGCGCCCAGCAGGACCGTTTCGTCGGCGGCTCTCAGCTGATCTCCCAGAGACTGGCGCAGGAGCTCGGGGACGGCGTCAAGCTCTCGGCGCCGGTGCGGCGCATCGCGCAGGACGGCGGCGGCCTCAGGGTCGACGCGGACGGCGTCAGCGCCAGTGCCCAGCGGGTGATCGTCGCCGTGCCGCCCACGCTCGCGGCCCGGATCTCGTTCTCGCCGTCGCTGGGCGGGCGCCGCGATCAGCTGATGCAGCGGATGGCACACGGGGCGCTCACCAAGTGCGCCGCCGTCTACCCAGAGCCCTTCTGGAGGGCGGAGGGCCTGACGGGCCAGGCTGTCACCGACCGAGGCCCCGTGTCGACGACCTTCGACAATTCCCCACCGGATGGTTCGCCCGGCGTGCTGCTCGGCTTCATCGCCGGCGCCGAGGCGATCCGCCACGCCCGCCGCTCGGAGGCGGAGCGCCGGCGGGTCGTGCTGGAGAGCTTTGCGCGGCTCTTCGGGCCCGAGGCGGCGCAGCCCGGGATCTACCTCGAGACCGCCTGGGCCGAGGAGGAATGGAGCCGGGGGGGCCCGGTCTGCTCGTTCGGTCCGGGGGCGCTCGCCCAATACGGCGAGGCCCTGCGAAGTCCCGCCGGGCGGGTTCACTGGGCGGGCGCCGAGACCGCGACCGTCTGGTGCGGATACATGGACGGCGCGGTTCGCTCGGGGGAGCGAGCGGCCGAGGAGGTCCTGGATGCGGAAGGATGGCGCCTGTGAGCGTGGTGCCGAATGTCGATGACGACGTCGCCTTTGCGGGCGCGGCTCGCATCGCGGAGATGGTTCGCGATGGGGAGGTCTCCCCGAGCGAGCTGGTCGAGCTCTACCTGGCGCGGATCGCAGCCCTCGAGCCCAAGCTGAACGCCTACCGCGTGGTGTTCGCCGACGGTGCGCGCGCCGACGCGAAGCGGGCGGAGGAGAGGCTCGCGCAGGGCGACGATGCCCCATTGCTGGGGGTGCCGGTGGCGATCAAGGACAACGTCGACTACGCCGGCGAGGTGACCACCCAAGGCACCGCCGCCTACGGCGACCCGGCGACCGAGGACGGGCTCGTCGTCCGGCGGCTGCGCGAGGCGGGTGCGACGATCCTCGGCAAGACAAATCTCCCCGAGCTGGCGATCTGCGGCTTCACCGAGAGCCCGACCTGGGGGGACACGCTGAACCCCTGGGACACCTCTCGGACGTGTGGCGGCTCGAGCGGCGGCAGCGGTGTCGCCACCGCCGCCGGGATGTGCGCGATCGCCCACGCCACCGATGGGGCCGGCTCGATTCGCTACCCGGCCGCCTACAACGGACTGTTCGGCCTGAAGCCGCAGCGGAACCGCATCTCGCTCTCGCCGGACCGTGAGCACTGGTACGGCCTCTCCGTCTCCGGCTGCGTCAGCCGGACGGTGATGGATACGGCGCTCTATCTGGACGTGATGAGCGGGCCGGAGAAGGGCGACTTCGACGTGCCGCCTCCGTTCGAGCGGCCGCTCGTCGAGGCCGCTCGCACCAAGCCCGGCAAGCTCCGCATCGCCGCGACGACCAGGACCGCATCGCCGGTGCGCAAGTCCCCGGAGGTGCTGGCCGCCTACAACGAGACGATCCAGTTGCTCCGCTCCATGGGCCATGAGGTGACGGAGGACGCGCCAAGCTACGGTCGCGCCCGCGTCGACTTCTTTCCCCTCTATTTCCGCGGCATCCGCGACGAGGCGCTCACCATGCCGCATCCCGAGCGGCTCTCGGACCAGACCAAGGGGTTCGTGAAGATCGGCCGGCTGTTCAGCGATCGTCGGATGGCCAAGGTGAGGGACCGGATGCCCGGGGCCGCCGCGAGGATCCAGCAGCTCTTCCGCGAGTACGACCTGCTGCTCACCCCGGCCACCGCCCAGCCCCCGTTCGAGATCGGGCGCTGGCGCGGACAGGGAGCGCTGCGGACCATGAACGGGATGAGCCAGGTCTATCCCTACGGCTTCACCTGGAACTACACGGGCCAGCCCGCCGCCGCGGTCCCCGCCGGTTTCACAGACGGCGGGCTCCCGCTCTCGGTGATGCTGGTCGCCAGGCCGAACCGTGAAGACGTCCTGGTTTCGCTCGCGGCGCAGCTCGAGGCCGAGCGGCGCTGGGCCGAGCGTCGTCCGCCTCTCTAGGCGACGCCGACCGGCGTGCCGATCTCGATCTGCTGGCTCTCCGCGGCCATTTCCACGGCGCCGTCCGCACCTCCGAGCTCGGCCCAGCGCTCTCGTGCGGTCTCCTGGAAGCGATCGAGGAAGTCATCGGAGTGCAGCGGGTCGTGGTGAAACATCAGGAGCCGCTGAGCTTCCACCCGGCGGGCGAAGGTGAGCGTGTCGCTGAGGCGCGAGTGGCCCCAGCCGACGTGCTCGGGGTACTCCTCGTCGGTGTACTGGCAGTCGTGGATGAGCATGTCCGCGTCGCGGGCCAGGTCGTATCCCGAGATCCACTCGGGCTCGAGCGATTCCAGCGGAGCGCCGAGGCCGGGCTCGTGATCCGAGATGTAGGTGAGCGTGGTCGGGCCGTCGGTCACCCGGTAGCCGAGCGTGGGCCCTCGATGCGTGACCGCCTCGGCGTGGATCTTCGCGGGGCCGATCTCCCATTCGCTGGGAGGCGTGTCGCGGAAGTTCACCTCGCAGGGCAGCTCGCGGACCTCGACGGGAGAGAGGGGGGCCGAGATGTAGCGCGAGATCCGCTCCTCGAGCGACGCCTCGGGCGAAGACGGGCCCCAGATCGTGATCTTGGACTCCGACCGGAAGCAGGGCGCGAAGAACATCAGGCCCTGGATGTGGTCCAGGTGGAGGTGGGTGAGAAGGATGTTGATCTTCGGCAGCCGCTTCGCGATCCCGACCCCGAGGCTGCGGATGCCCGTGCCGGCGTCGATGATCAGGGTGGAGCCATCCGAGAGCTCGAGCTCGACGCAGGATGTGTTGCCGCCGTAGCGGTTCATCTCGGGCCCTGGCGCCGGGACGGAACCCCGCGCACCCCACACCTTGAGCTTCATCGGATCCTCACCATCTGCCTTCTCCTCTCTCCTGCCCAGCCTATAGCGGACTAACCCGCCCCGCGTGTGTTGTTGGTACGCGTCCAGAAGAAGATCATCGCCCCCTCCTGACCGCCCTCGGCGACGATCGGTAGCGCCGTCGACTCGATCTCGTAGTCGTCGCCCGTCACCGAGCGGACCGTGAAGCCTCCGTGCGCGGGACGCCCCTGGCGGAGAGCCTTGGTGGTGGGCAGCTCCTCGATCGGGATCGGGGTCCCGTCGTCGCCGAAGGGCCCCACCGCGTGACTCCATTCCTCGGCAGGCATGCGACCCGACTCCTCGAAGGAAATGCCGAGCAGCGCCCCCGCCGCCTCGTTGTAGAAGATCAGCGCGCCGCTCTCATCGACCAGGAACGCGGGCGTCGAGATGCTCGTCAGGAGGTTGCGGGCCAGGATGAGCTCGAGCGGCTTCTGATGCATTCGCCACGAAGTCTCCCGTATGCTCGCGCCGCGATGCGCCACAAGACTTGCGGGGCAGGGATATCGACGGCGGCGGTTCTACTGGTCGTCCTGTTCGCATGGGCGGGGACCGCGGCGGCCCAGACTGTGGGGCTCCCCGTGGTGCCGATCGTCCCCGATCCAAATGGCTCGGCAGCGATCCCCTTCGAGGGCTCGCCGGCGTCCTCGAACCCGGTCGATGGAGGGCCGCCGCCTCCGCGGAGCCCCTTCATGGCGCCCAATCCGCGCAACAACATCCACGACGACCCGTACATGAGCGACACCTACCGCCTCGGGGGCCCGCTCGGAGACGGGCCGGAGATCTCCACCTTGTTCTCGCGGGAGTGCGGGTCGGTGACCTTCGACTCCGCGGGGCGTATCGTCACCGTCTGCGTGGGCCTCGACAGGACGGTGCTCGCGCTGCTCGATCCCCACAGCCTGCGGACGCTCGCGGCCATGCCTCTGCCCCTGCGGAACACCGTCTCGGCCGGCGGCATCTTCACTGACTTCTCGGGTGGCGGCTACTTCTACCTCGACGACCACAACCGCGTGGTGGTCCCGACCTACGACCACCACATCCTCGTCATCTCGATTACCAACGGGCCGGGCTTCGCCGTCAGCCGCGACTACGACCTGAGCGGCCACCTGGCTGCGGACGAGGGGATCGTCTCGGCGCTGCCCGACTGGTCCGGCCGGATCTGGTTCGTGAGCCGCAAGGGCGAGATCGGCACCATCGACCGGAGGAACGGCAGGGTTCGCACGATGCGGCTCGGCGGCGAGGGGATCTCGAACTCGTTCGCGGTGGATGAGAGCGGCGGCGTGTACGTGGTCTCCGACAAGGCCCTGTACCGCTTTGACGCGAACTCCAACGGCGGTCCCAGGGTGAGCTGGAGGGTGGTCTATCCGAACTCCGGGATCCACAAGCCGGGCCAGAGCGACGCGGGATCGGGGACCACTCCGACCCTGATGGGGAAGAGCTGGGTGGCGATCACTGACAACGCCGATCCGATGGACGTCGTCGTCTACAGGCGCGCGATCAAGCTCCGCGGCCGGAAGCGCGCCAAGAAGCGCGCCAGACCGGCCGGGCGGCGCAAGGCGAAGGCGAAAGCCCGGATCGTCTGCGCCGCGCCCGTATTCGCGCCCGGAGCAGGCTCCACCGACAATTCGCTGATCGGCACGAGCAGGTCCCTGGTGGCCGAGAACAACTACGGCTACACGATCAGCGGGGCCAACCTGGCCGGGACGATCAGCTCGCCCGGCCTCACCCGGATCGACGTCGTCAAGAAGAAGCGGGCCAAGAAGGGCCGGCACCGGAGGAAGGAGCGCTTCCGCTGCCGGACCGCCTGGACGAGCGACGAGCGCGCTCCCTCCGTGGTTCCCAAGCTCTCGCTCGCCAACGGGCTCGTCTACACCTACACGAGGGCGCCGCGCTCAGACGGGCTGAACGCCTGGTACCTGACCGCACTCGACTACCGGAGCGGCCGCACCGTCTACCGGCGCTTGGCCGGCACCGGCTTCGGATTCAACAACAACTACGCGCCCGTCACGCTCGGCCCCGACGGCACAGCCTATGTGGGCGTGCTCGGCGGGCTGGTCGAGCTTCCCTGAGAAAAGGACCCGGCGGCTCATCCCTCGCCGCCGGGCCCGGATTTCCGGATCTCAGAGGTAGATCCGGAAGCTCTTGGGACGGATCGTCACTTGACGGTGATCTCTCCGGTCATCCCCATCTGCTTGTGGCTGTCGATCGGGCAGTAGAAGTCGTACTTCCCGGGCGCCAGGTTCACGGCCAGCGTTCCGTCGCTGCCGGGTGAGACGGAGCCTTCGAGCTCCTTGTCCTGACCGTTGACGTCCTCGATCTCCAGAGAGTGCGTCACCTGACCGTCGTTCTTCAGCTTGAAGGTGACGTTCCCGGATTTCACGGTCGGTTCCGAGGGATCGAACTTGAAATCGGTGGCGGTCAGATCAACCGTGCCGCCGGCGCCCGTGGCGCCGGCGCCACCGGTTGACGCCTGAGTCGCCGCGTTGCTGGTGCTGTTGTCGTTGCCGCTGCTGCCGCAGCCCACCATCGGCACCGCGACGGCGGCCCCGATCGCGAACAGCGCCGCGAATCGTCTGGTCGAGAGCATCCGCACCTCCACTGCGTTCGTAGGGATGGACACAGCAGGCGTCGCGGCCCGCCTAAGCTCCTACGCGCTGGGTCTCGCACGGGATTGACCCTTGATCTACGACCTGATCGCCACCCTCATGCGACCCGTCGCCTGGTGGGTGCGCCTGCGCACGGACAGGCTCGAGGCCGTGCACGCAGGCGGCTGCGGTTCCTCGCCCGCGCGAGCCTCTGGCGCATTCCGGGCCTTGGAGCGTGCGGTTCTTTGCGCCAGGGAACGGCGAGCCTCGGCCGGATGAAGCGCCGGCCGAGGTCGCGACACGCCTGCTTGCTGAGATCAGGGCACGCGTCCCGCCAACCCCGGCGGGCCGCCAGGCACGCGTGGGCGGTCCCCCACGCGTACGCAGAGCCAGAGCTAGGTGAGCTTGCCGATCTTGAAGATCTTGGTCCCGCAGTCCGGGCACGTGCCCTGAATAGCCGGGCGACCGTTCTTCATCGTGACCTGCTGCGGATCCTTGATCTCGACCTTCTTGCGTTCCTTGACGCAATAGCCCTCAGGCATCGAGGACCTCCTTTCGAGCCGATTCCGCGAGCCACGCTAGAGCACCTTTCGGACGTGCGTGGCGGGCACGGCGCAACTTAGTGCCAAATGACACTAACTACGGGTTGTTCTTGCCCGTGCCGCCCGGGGTGGTGGTCGTGGTGGGCGTCAGAGTCGTGCCCGCGGCCGCGCCCTTGCCGAGCGCGGCTGACGTCGCCTGGCTCTGCAGCGTCGCGATGTTGGACGAGTTCTGCGCGGACTGCTTCTGCAGGGCGGCGATCGACGCCTGGAGCTGGGCGACCGAGGAGTTCAGCGCGGCCTGGGTGTCCTTCGAGTTCTTCGTGGCCGCCGCCTGCAGGGCGTCGACCTGCTTCGTCAGGGAATCGACGTCGCTCTTGGTCGCGCTGTCGGACTTGGTCGTGAGCCCGAAGTAGAGAGCCGCGCCCCCGAGGAGGATCGCGATCAGCAGCCCCGCGGCGCCGAAATAGGTCATCCGCCCCTGCTTGCGCTCGATCTCGGCCATCCAGCCCTGCAGGCCCTCCATGCGCTCCTGCAGGTTGGGTTCGGGGCCCTTTGCCTTGGCCGCCGCGGGCTTGGCGGCCTCCTTGGTGGCGGCGGTGGCCTCGGCCGGCTTGGCTTCGCCTCCGGCCTCGGGCTGCGGCTTCGTCTCGGTCGTCGCCGATGCCTTGCCGCGCCGGCGCCCGCCGCTGTCGGAGCGACCGGGCAGGGTCACCTTCGGCATGCGGATTCGCGGCATCAGGTCCGCCATCGCCAGGGATCCTAGCCCGCCCTCGGAAGCCACGGCCCCGTACCATCCCGCGTCCCGTTTTCGAATCTCATCAACTTAAGGAGTGGCGCTGATGCCCGAAGCAGTGATCGTCGACACCATCCGCACGCCCATCGGCAGGGCCTTCAAGGGCTCGCTCGCCCAGCTTCGCCCCGACGAGATGGGCGCCTATGTGATCGATCAGCTGCTCGAGCGGAATCCCGACGTCGATCCCGCCTCGATCGAGGACGTCTTCTGTGGCTGCGGCATGCCACAGGGCCTGCAGGCCTTCAACGTCGCCCGGATCATGGTCCTGCTCTCCGAGAAGCTGCCCGAGACGGTCAACGGCGTGACCATGTCTCGGTACTGCGCCTCCAGCCTCGACTCGATCAGGCACGCGGCGAACGCGGTCCGAGCCGGCCAGGGAGACACCTACATCGCCGCCGGCGTCGAGTGGGTGAGCCGGTACAACGAGCGCACCGAGCCGGCCGGCGCCGCCGACCAGAACGAGAAGCTCCAGGGCAAGGACGGCACCCCCAACGCCTACATCGACATGGGGATCACGGCCGTCAACGTGGCCAAGCGCTACGAGGTGAGCCGCGCGGACATGGACAAGTACGCCCAGCGCTCGCAGGAGCTGGCCGTGCAGTCACAGGAGGACGGCTTCTTCGACCGCGAGATCGTTCCCGTCAAGCTGCCGGACGGCGCCGAGGTGGCCAAGGACGACGGCCCCCGCGCCAGCTCGACGCTCGAGAAGCTCTCGGAGCTCCCCGAGGCCTTCGAGGGCGGCGGCGGAGTCACGGCCGGCAACTCGTGCCCGCTCAACGACGGCGCCGCGGCCGTGCTGGTGATGTCCGAGGACCGCGCCAAGGAGCTCGGCCTGAAGCCGAGGGCGAAGCTGCTGACCGCCGCCACGCACGGAAACGAGCCGGAGTACATGGGCGTCGCCCCGATCGGCGCGATCAAGAAGGTCCTCGATCGCCAGGGGATGAAGATCGGCGACGTCGACGTCGTCGAGCTCAACGAGGCGTTCGCCGCCCAGGTGATCCCGATCATGGCCGAGTGCGACATCCCGCTGGAGAAGATGAACACGCACGGCGGCGCGATTGCGCTGGGCCACCCGTTCGGCATGACCGGCGCCCGGATCATGGGCACCCTGCTCAACGTGATGGAGACGGACGACCACGCGGTCGGCCTCGAGACCATGTGCGTCGCGGGCGGGCAGGGCGAGGCGCAGCTGGTCGAACGCCTGAACTAGCCCTAGACCCTGAGTCCCTCCAGCAGCTGCATCAGCGCCTGCTCGACCTCGGCGCGGGCCTTGCGGGGAAGCTCCGCGTGGGCGATCACGAAGGCGGCCTCGGAGAGGGCGGCGACGAAGAGGTGGGCCATCGGCTCGACGGCGATGGGGCGGAGGACGTCGGCCGCGACAGCTCCTTCGAGGGCGGCGCGGGTCAGGCCGAGGCCGTGGCGATTGTCGATCTCGCGCCACTCCTTCCAGCCGAGGACAGCGGGGGCGTCGGTCAGCGAGATCTGCTTGACCGCGGGTTCCTCGCAGGCATCGAGGAAGGACCGCATCCCGGTGTTGATCAGCTCCCAGGGATCCTCGGCGCCGCCCATGCTGGCCCCGATCCTCTCCATCAGATCCGCCTCGACCCGCTCGAAGACGGCACGGAAGAGATCGCGCTTGTCCTCGAAGTGGTGGTAGAGCGCCCCCCGGGTGACCTTGGCGCGGGCGACGATCTCCTCGGTGCCCACCCCGGCGTATCCCCTCTCGGTGAAGAGCTCGAGCGCGGCGTCGACCAGCGCCTCGCGGGTCGCCCTGGCCTCCGCCTCGCGGCGGCCGGGCGTGTCCGTGGTCCGGGATGCGGTTGACATACAGCCTGTAGGTTAAGCGTAGGTTCGGCCGCAGTCATGTACCGTCGCCCCGGATGTCCCCAGAGCGCTTCAGCTCGCTCCTGGAGGCGGCCAGGGAGGGGAGCGAGGCCGCCTGGCAGGAGCTCTACAACGACCTCGCCCCGGTCGTGCTCGGATACCTGCGCGCCAACGGCGCCCCCGATCCGGAGGACGTGCTCAGCGAGGCCTTCCTCCAGGTCGCGCGGGACATCGCCAGATTCGAGGGTGACGAGCGGGGCTTTCGCTCCTGGGTCTTCACGATCGCCCACCATCGCCTGATCGACGCGCGCCGCCACTCCGCTCGTCGTCCGGTCGAGCTCTCGGCCGAGCCACCCGAGCCCACCGGGAGGGCGGACGATGCGGCAGACGAGGCGCTCGCCCGGATCGGCGCGGAGGAGGTCCAGCGCGTTCTGGCCTTGCTCTCGGATGACCAGCGTGCCGTCCTGCTGCTCCGGGTGATCGGCGACATGAGCATCGAGGACGTGGCGAAGGCGGTGGGCAAGCGCCCGGGCGCGGTCAAGGCCCTGCAGCGGCGCGGCCTGGCGGCGGTCAAGAAGGCGCTTGCCCAAAAGGGGGTAACCCTGTGAGCGAGAACGGCGCTTATGAAGATGAGATGAACGAGGTCGCCCTCTTCCAGAGCGCACTGCGCGTGGCTGTGCCGACCAAGCCCGATCCGAGCCTCGGCACGACGCTCGTGCCCAGGCTCGCCGAGCTGTCCCGTGCCTCGACGATCGAGCAGGAAGCTCGCCCCGTCAGGCAGCGGCCCCGGTCGCGACGCGCGCTGGTGGCCAGGGTCGGGATCGCCGTCGCGCTGATCCCGCTGGTGCTCGCGGGGCTGGCGTTCGCCGGAGTGACCGTGCCCTCGCCCGCCCGGTCGGCCTTCGAGACGGTCGGGATCACCCTGCCGAACCAGCCCGCCTCCGGCCAACACGGGACCGCCGCCGGGTCGAGTTCGAGCGAGAAGACCAAGAGCCGCCCGGGGACCACGACCAGCGAAGCCGGGAGCAAGGGCAACTCTGAGGCCGCTCATCAGCACGCGCTCGAGCAGCAGCAGAAGGCGCAGGGAAAGGCGCTCGGGCACAGCAAGGGCAACGCGATCGGCCTCCACGGCGCGACGCCCCCCGGGCAGGCCAAGAGCAAGGAGCCGGCCCCCCCTTCTCAGTCCAACGCCGGGGGAAACTCGGCGACGCATACGACCACCCACACCATCCCCGAGCACCCAACACCGACAAACCCAGGCGGCGGTAGCGGTAACGGCAACGCCAACGGGCAGTCGAAGTAGCCATTAACTAGGCTGCCTCCTCCAGGGATGGAGGAGAAGATCTCGAGGAGGGCTTGCATTCGCGCAGCACTTGCGCTGGCCGGCGCGGCGGTGGCAATGGCTCTTGTCGCGGGCCCGGCGCTGGCCCGTGAGCGGGTGATCACCGTCGACACCGCCGCCGAGCCGGGGCCCGCACAGTTCAATCACGTCACGGTGCACCAGTTCGGACCGGCGTCGGGCAAGCGCGTCCTCGTGCTGATGCCGGGCACCCAGGGCGGAGCGGGGGACTTCACCCTGGACGCGCGTTACCTGGTGAAGCACATCCCGGGCCTTCAGGTGTGGGCGATCGACCGCCGCACCCAGGCGCTCGAGGACACCTCGACCTTCGCCGCAGCGCTGCGCGGTGAGATCCCCCTACAGCAGGCATTCCACTACTACCTCGGTGGCGGCGGCTTCCACTTCCGTGGGGCCAACGAGGACCCCTATGCCCGGGAGTGGGGGATGGCCGTGGCGCTCAACGACGCCCACGCGGTGGTCAAGCTCGCTCGCAAGCACGGTCGCCGCCACGTGGTTCTCGGTGGCCATTCACTCGGGGCCTCCCTGACGGTGGCCTATGCGGCGTGGGACTTCAAGGGGCGACCCGGCTACAAGGACCTGGACGGGCTCGTCCTGATCGACGGCGGCCTGCTCGGCAGCTTCGACGCCTACGACCTTGCACAGGCGCAGGGGGCGATCGCCTCCCTGCAGACGAGCGACCCGTTCGTCGACTCACTCGGTCTCGGCCTGCCCGAATCGACCGGGCTGTTCGCCGAGATCGGCGGCTCTTACGCGAAGCTGGCGCCGACCGCCTCCGCGACGATGCTGCAGAACTATCCGGTGCTGCCGGCGCAGTTCAAGCCGCCGTTCCCGGTGACCAACCGCGCCCTCTTCGGTTTCGCCTTCGACCGCGACACCTCGCCGCTGCCCTCGGACCAGCAGATCAACGGCGGCGGCCTGGCGGCGTCGGGAGATCCCCGCGACTGGGTCGACGGCGGTATCAGCCCGGTCAGCCGCCTCGCTGCGACCTTCGGCCAGGAGCCCACCAACGCCGTGGAGTGGTACTTCCCGAAGCGGCTCACGATTGACACCAACGGCGCGGACCAGATGAGGCGGAACGACGTCGGCAACTTCCTCGGCCTGCGCCTCTTCCACACCCGGAAGGTCAACCTGCCGCTCTACGCGATTGCGACCAACCTGGCGGGCGCCCACGTCCTGGACGGGGCGCGCAACTTCATCCGGCGGTCGCGGACCACCCGGAAGGAGTCGATGCTCGTCAACCGCAACCCACAGATGAGCCACCTCGACCCGCTGACCGCTGCGCCGAAGACAAACGCCTTCCTGAAGTCGGTCGTCCCCTTCCTCGACGAGAAGGTGTTCGGCGGCTAGTCCTCGAAGAGCGCGTAGCCGTAGGAGCCGCGCTTGTAGGCGAGCTTCGCGATCGCGGTCATCCGCTCGTCGTCGTTCGACTCGATCTGGTCGAAGCGGCTCTCGACCCGAGACGCCGCTCGCTGGCAGAAGGTGTCCGCGATGAAGCGCTCCTGTCCTGACGGCTCGACCCCCTGGTCGTCGAAGACCCGGCTGACGCGCGAGAGCAGGGCCACCTGGGCGTAGATGTCGGCGATGTTGTCGGCCAGGCGCTTCTGTTGGAACTGGCGCTCGATCACCTCGCCCTTGTGCTCTCGCAGGAGGCTCTCGGTGATGCCGGCGAGTCGCTTGACCTGGTCGGAGACGGCGTCGGCGTGGCCCGAGAGCTCCTCGTGGGCCATCGTGATCCTGTCCGGGCGGACCTCGCGCTGAATCCGGTCGCTCGCGTATTCGACCAGCACCCCGATCGACCGGATCGGATCGCTCAGCTCGATATCGGACAGCACCTCCAGCTTCTCGCCGACCGGCTTGAAGCCGCCGAGGGCGACGAAGGCGCGAAGCACGTCATTGGCACCCTCGAAGATCGGATAGATGCGGGTGTCGCGAAGGACCTTCTCGTAGGGGAGGTCGCGCATGTAGCCCTCGCCGCCCGCCAGCTGCAGGGCGCGGTTGGCGGCGTACCAGAGGAACTCGGTCCCCGAGACCTTGCAGACGGCGGACTCGAGGGAGTAGTCGGGTACCCCGGCGTCCACCAGGCCGCAGGTGAGGTAGCACATGGACTCAAGCCCGAAGAGGTGGGAGACCATCCAGCCGATCTTGTCCTGGACGAGCTCGAAGTCGGACAGGGGCCGGCCGAACTGACGCCGCTCCTTGACGTGGTCGATCGCCAGGTCGAGCAGCTTCTTGGCGCCGCCCACCGAGCCGGTCCCGAGGCCGATCCGGCCGTTGTTGAGGATCTGCATCGCGACCCGAAATCCCTGACCCGGGTCGCCGAGCACGTTCTCGGCGGGGACGCGGACGTCCTTGAAGTAAAGGCGCCGCAGGTCGTTGGCCCGCAGCCCCATCGTGTCGTAGCGCTCGCCGACCTCGAGTCCCTTCATTCCCTTCTCCAGGATCAGGGCGATGTGGCGGTCCTCGCCCCCGATCTCGGCGCGGGCGAAGGTGGTGATCACGTCTGCGCGGGACCCGTTGCCGATGTAGCGCTTCTCCCCGTTCAGCAGCCAGGATCCGTCGGACTGCTGGACCGCGCGGGAGCGGACGTGGTAGGCGTCCGAACCGGCCTCGGGCTCGGTCAGGGCGAAGGCGGCGAGCTTCCTGCCGGTGGCGAGGTCGGGGAGCCAGCGCTCCTTCTGCTCGTCCGTGCCGAAGAGCGAGATGCCCTTGAAGCCGATCGATTGGTGGACGCCGAGCACGATCGCCAGGGTGGCGTCGATCTGGCCGACGGTCTCGAAGACCCGCGCATAGCCGGTCTGCGAGAGGCCCTGCCCGCCGTAGCGCTCGTCGACATAGAGGCCGAGGGCGCCGATCTCTCCCAGGTCGCGCAGCACCTCGTCCGGGATCCAGCGCTCCTCCTCGGCCTTCCGGGCGTCGTAGTGCTCGGCGCAGTAGTCGCGGATCCGGGTGTTGAGGGACCGGACCCGGTCCTGCTCCTCCGCGTCGGTGGCCGGCCACGGGAAGACGAGCTCCTCGTGGATCTCGCCGAGGAAGAGCGACTTCGCGAACGACGAGACGCCCTCCTTCGCCTCCTCCTTCCGCGGAATCGCCTCGCGGACCGCCATGGGACGGAGCCTACCTATGGGGCGAGGGCCCAAACCGCGAAGAGCGAGCTGCAGATCGCCAGCAGGCTGCCGAACAGCCAGAGGACCTGCCTCACCCGCTGCCGCTCGTGGGCCCAGAGGGCGAGGGCGATCCAGAGCGGGAAGATCACGAACTCGAACCGCGGCAGGGACATCAGCGGGAAGCCCCCGGCGGGGACGGACAGCGGCAGGGCGAGGCCGCAGACGGCGTAGGCGGTGTACGCCGGATCGAGCCTGCGGCTGACCTCTCCGCAGAGCCAGATGCCCCCGGCGAGGAAGCAGAACATGGCGATGTCGCGGACGTCGATCAGCTGGGTCGGCACCCCGTGTGCGATGGCGGCCGGCGGCCGGGCCACCCCGGGGATGAGCAGCTCCCCGAGGCCACGGACGGCGCTCCACAGCCCGAGCGCGAGCCCACCGAGCGGGACGAAGCTGCGGTGCCAGGCTGCCTGTGCGGAGAAGACCGAGGTCGGATCCCCGGTCGAGAGGCCGAGGTAGAGCACGTAGGCGGCCAGCCCGGCCGGGACGCCGAGCAGCAGCCAGAGGACGTCCGCGCGCGGTCTGTAGCGCGGCCAGAGCCCGCGGACGAGATCGCGGGCCGGCTGGTCGACCCTGGGCCCGTACAGGTAGATGATCAGCAGGGGGACGACGACGATCACCCCGCCGCTGCGGGTGGCGGCCGCCACCGCGCCCAGCACGCCGGCGAGCGGCCACCGGCCCAGCCTGGCCGCGTAGATGGCGCCGACCGAGACGAGCAGGAAGAGCGACTCGGAGTAGACGGCGGAGATCACCAGCGCTCCCGGGAACCAGGCCGCCAGCCAGACGACGGTCCGAGCCCTTTCGACGCCGAAGTCGAGTGTGACCAGGCGATGCAGGAGGTAGAGCCCGCCCAGGCCGCAGCCGGATGAGATCAGGATGCCCGCGACCAGCGGCGACCCGAGCAGCTCACCGCCGATCCGGACGAGCCCTGGGAATGCCGGGAAGAAGGCAGCCCTGCCGCCCACCTCATACCCATGCTGCGCGATCGCGAGGTACCACGCCGCGTCGAAGCGGGCCGCCGGGGCGACCAGCAGGTTCGCGAAGGAATCGGCGTACGGCAGCGTCGTGTAGAGCGGATCGAGCCGCGCCGAGGTCTCCGAGGCCCAGCCGAAGATGAGAACGGCGGCCATTCCGGCAGCCCAGACGATCGCGCGGGAGGACCAGAAGGCGGCCCAGGCGTCGCGCGCGGCGGCGCGCCGCTCGGCGCTCAGGCCGGGAAGAGCAAGGGACTCGGCGGTCTCGACGTTCGAGTGGCTCATGGGGATTCGCCGTCGCTACTACGCTGCGCCCGCATGCGAAGCCGGGCAATCCTCGCAATTCTTCTCGTCGCAATTGTTAACGCGGCGGGGTGCGGCGGTTCGGATCACAAGACGGTGAATCCCGAGGCGATGCTCGACTCGGCCGCCGCCCATCCGGTGAGGAGCGCCCAGACCGAGATCGACCTTCGCGTGCAGATCCGCGGGGTGTCGCAGCTCTCGGGACCGCTGCGGCTCCGGCTCTCGGGCCCGTACGTGAGCGGCGGGGGAGAGACCATCCCCAAGTTCGACTGGAGGATGGGCGCGAGCGCGCTCGGGTTCCCGGTGGGAGGGCGGGTCGTCTCCACCGGCACCAACGCCTTTCTGAGCATCTACGGGGACGACTACGAGGTGGGCACTGCCGCGGTCGCCGCGGCCAACGACCGGATCGCCAAGACGCCGAGCCTTCACCCGCGCTCCTGGTTCGGCCGCGCCCGCGTCGACGGCCAGGGCCACGAGGGCGGGGAGGACTGCGAGCGGATCTCCGCCCCCCTGCGGGGCGATGCGATGGCACGGGACATCGCCCCGCTGGCGAGCGCCCTGGGGCTGTCGGAGGCCCCGTCGGCGTCCGGAAGGGCGAGCGCCTGCGTCGGCTTTGACGATCGGGTCCTCCACGAGCTCGAGGTCGGCGCGGTGCTGGGGATCCCGCCGGGCGACGCATCCGAGCTGGGCGGAGCCACTTCCATCGCCCTCGACCTCGACGTCGTGATCAGCGACGTCGGGGAGCCCCAGCACATCCCGAATCCGGGCGGCGGCGGCTACCGGCCGATTCGCGATCTCGCCATCACGCTCAACGACCTTGGCGTCCCAATCCCCTTAGGCTGAGCATATGGAGTCCAGTGGGAGGAGCCCCGAGGAGCGTCGAGCCGCCGCGGAGGCCCGGGCGAAAGCGCGCTCGGGCGAGCCGCTGGACACCGGGGATGAGGAACTGCTCGGTGGGTCCGGTCCCCGTGGCGCCGATAGTGCGAGGGCGCGCGACAGCGCGACCCGTCATATGTCGAGCCGCCACTATGGCGGGCCCGATCTCTACATGCGGCGCAGGCTGATCGCCGGCGCCGCGGTGATCGTCCTGATCGTCTTGATCTTCCTGCTCGTCGGCGGCTGTTGATGCGGCGGCGGTTTTTGTGGCCGCCGTTCATTCCTCTGTTTCGTCGGCGATCAGCCTCGCCAGCGCCAGGGACGACGTCGCGGCGGGGGATGGGGCGTTGCGGATGTGCAGCGCGCGCCCGGTCCTCTGCACCACGAAGTCGTCGACCAGCCTGCCCTCCCGGTCGAGAGCCTGGGCGCGGATTCCCGACGGGCCGGGCAGCACGTCTCGCACGCTGAGCTCCGGGACGAAGCGCTGCAGGTCGGAGAGGAAGGCGCGCCTGCTGACCGCATGGCGGATCTCGGTGAGACCGGTGCGCCAGGAGCGGCGCACCAGTCGCCAGGTTCCCGGCCAGGCGAGGTTGGAACCCAGATCGCGCCCGCGTAGCCGCGAGACCCGGTAGGCGTCGCGGGCGCCGACCATCAGCGCCGAGGGCCCGAGCAGGACATCGCCGTCGATGGTCCGGGTCAGGTGGCCGCCGAGGAACGGGAGGTCGGGATCGGGAACCGGATAGATCATGGAGCCCACGAGCCCGCGCCGCTCGGGGCGAAGCCGCAGGTACCCGCCCCGAAACGGGACGATGCGCGGCTCCGCGGGCGCACCCGCGGCCACGGCAAGCCGATCCGCCCATGCTCCCGCGCAGCTGATCACGAGACCCGCCTCGGTGCTCCCATGCTCGTGCTCCACCCTGACGCGCCGGCCGCCCGGAACGAGGCGCTGGACGCCACAGCCCGTGACGACGATTCCGCCGGCGGCTTCGACGTCCGCGGCGTAGGAGGCGGCGACCCTGGCGAAGTCGACGACCCCGGTCTCCGGCGAATGCAGTGCGGCCACACCGCGCGCATGGGGCTCGATCTCGTCGATCCCATCCCCGTCGATCCGCCTCAGCCCGGGAACCCCGTTCTCCCTTCCACGGCGCTCGAGCTCGTCGAGGCGCGGCAGCTCGGACTCGCTGGCGGCGACGATCAGCTTGCCGCTCTTGCGCGCCTCGATCCCGCGCTCCTCGCAGTAGGAATAGAGGAGCCGGGCTCCCTCGACGCAGAGCCGCGCCTTGAGCGATCCGGGCTCGTAGTAGATGCCGGCGTGGATCACCCCGCTCGAGTGCGAAGTCTGATGGGCGGCGAGCCGGTCCTCGCGCTCGAGCAGGCAGAGATCCGAATCGGGATGGCGGGCGAGCAGCTCGCGCGCGACCGCCAGCCCGAGGATGCCGCCGCCGATCACGACGACGTCGCAGGTGGGTGGCGGTTCGGCCACGGTGCGACTCTACGGCGCGACTAGGATCGCCACATGGCGCTTCCGCTGAAGCCCCCGATCCAGCCGCAGCTCGCGCTCTCCCGAAAGGTGCTGCCCGAGGGCGAGGGGTGGGCGTACGAGCCGAAGTACGACGGGTTCCGGGCGCTCGCCTACGTCGACGGCGACGACGTCTACCTCCAGTCGCGCGGCGGCAAGCCGCTGCGCCGCTACTTCCCGGAGGTCGCCTTCCCGAAGGGCCGCTACGTGCTCGACGGCGAGCTGGTGATCCTCGACGAGGACGGCAACGAGGTGTTCGATCTGCTCCAGAACCGCCTCCATCCGGCGGAGTCGCGCGTGAGGATGCTCGCCGAGAAGACACCGGCGCTGTTCCGGGCCTTCGACCTGCTGGCCCGGGATCGCCGCAAGCTCACCGGAAAGCCGTTCAGCGAGCGCCGGGCGGCGCTCGAGGAGCTGATCGCGGAGGCGCCCGGCCGCAGGAAGACGGCATCCGGCTCGGTCGAGGTCACCCCGATCGTGAAGACCGCCAAGAGGGCCGAGCCGTGGCTGCTGAGCGGCGAGGGCGTGATCGCCAAGGAGCTCGACGCGGTCTACAAGCCCGGCCAGCGCAAGGGGATGGTGAAGATCAAGCGTGTGCGCACGATCGACTGCGTGATCGTCGGCTGGCGACCGGGCAAGGAGAAGGGCACCGTCGGCTCTCTCATCCTCGGGCTCTACGAGAAGGGGAAGCTGCGCCCGATCGGCCATACCTCCGGCCTGAAGGCCAAGGAGAAAAAGGAGCTGGTGAAGACGCTGGCGGAGTACGAGACCGGCGAGAAGGGCTCGGGCGACCCAAGCCGCTGGGACGCCAACCGGGATTTGGAGTGGTACGCGCTACGCCCCGAGCTGGTGGTCGAGGTCACCTACGACCACACCAGCGGCGGGCGCATCCGGCACGGCTCGAAGATCGTCCGGTGGCGCGACGACAAGGCGCCCAAGGACTGCAAGATCGACCAGCTGGTCTAGGCGTGGCCTGCCCAGGGATCGTGCAACGCGGGATTGCCGACCGAATCGAGGATGTGAGGCCAGACGTAGACCTCCCAGGTCGCCGCGACCAGCAGCATCGGGATCGCGATCGCCACGGTCACCACCGTCGCCGCCAGGAGCTGGTCCCACTTGCCCTTGCGACTGGCGATCGTCCAGGCCGCCAGTGGCAGGAACACGGCGGTCAGCTCGAGCAGGGCGTGGGGGAGGGCGGTGAGGACGAGCAGCGGGGCCGAGACACCCACGTCCCAGGCGATCGTCGAGCCGACGAGGCCGAGGGCGATGGTCTGGGTGAAGAGGGAGAAGCAGGTCACCCCGATCACCCAGGCGAATGCGATCGGCCGCGCCTTCTCGTGGATCACCCGTTTGATCCCGGTCTTCCTGCTCGCCGTGAGCGGCAGGGTCGCTCCCGCGATGAAGCCGGCGACGCAGGCGAAGGCGTGCAGCGCAAGGACCAGCGAGTTCCGTCCCAGCACTCCAAGGACGCGCTCGGGGTCCGGGCCGCCGGCGGTCGGGCCGTAGTGGAAGCCGTAGTCGGGCTTCAACACGGACGCGGCTAGGGTCACGGCGGCGAGCAGGCCCAGCGCGATCAGCACCGCACCGACCACCCAGGTGCGGATCACGGGCCAGGGATCGCCCTCCCAACGCGCCAGGATCGAGCGCGTCGACCGCATGCCGTGAACGAGCACGTACTGGTTCGCGTCCATGCGTCAACTCATCGGCCCGCTCCGCGGCGTGCATGAGCCAGAACTAGGGAGGCGTCAGGACTTCTTCTTGGCCCGGCTCGGCTGCACCCGCTTGGGCTCGCCGCGCTGCTTGGCGAAATGGGGTGGCCAGGGCGCATCCCCGAGGCCGCCCTCCTCGTCGCGGCGGGCAAGGTCCAGGAGCTGGTCGAGCGAGCCGGCATGCTTGTCGATGTCCGCCGCCGGATCGCCCTTCTTGCGGACGCGGTCAGGCACGGTGTCGAGCCGCAGCTCGGCCGGATCGACGTCCGGGACCTCGTTCCAGTCGAGCGGGCAGCAGACCCGCGCGTCCGGGACCGGCCTGACCGAATACCCGGAGGCGATGGTCCGGTCCCGCGCGTTCTGGTTGTAGTCGACGAAGACCCCGTGACGCTCCTCCTTCCACCACTTGCTGGTCGCGTTCTTCGGCACCCGGCGCTCGACCTCGCGCGCCAGCGCCAGCGCGGCTCGCCGTACGTCCACGTAGTCCCAGCGCGGCTCGATGCGCACGTTGACGTGAATCCCCCGGGAGCCCGAGGTCTTCGGGTAGCCGACCAGGCCATGCTCCTCGAGCACCTCCTTGACGCACATCGCCACCTTCCGCACGGTGTTCCAGCGCACGCCCGGCATGGGGTCGAGGTCGACGCGCAGCTCGTCGGGACAGTCGAGATCAGCGCGGCGGACGGGATGCGGGTTGAAGTCGACGACTCCGAGGTTGACCGCCCAGACGAGGTGCGCGGCGTCGTTGGCCACCAGCTCTGTCGCGGTTCGCCCGCTCGGGAAGGTGAAGGTCGCCGTCTGGAGCCAGTCGGGCGCGCCCTTCGGCACGCGCTTCTGGAAGAAGAACTCGCCGCTCACCCCGTCGACGAAGCGCTTCATCGTCCCCGGCCGCTCGCGCAGCTGGTTCACCGCCGCGTCCTCGACCGCCATGTAGTACTCGGCCAGGTCGAGCTTGGTGAACTTCGGCTTGGGGAAGAAGAGCTTGTCGGGGTTGGACAGGCGCACCTCGCGGCCCGCGACCTCAACGGTCGTGTACTTGCTCTTCGCCACCGTGGACATCTTCGCCATTTGGACCGCGAAACCGGGGCCGAGTCATCGGCGCTGATTGAATCCAGGCATCGAAGAGCTCGAGACGCTGACCTATGAGGTGACAGGGCGAATCGCCCGCGTCACTCTGAACCGGCCCGACCGCGGCAACGGGATCACCCTCGAGATGCCGCGCGAGCTCGCCGCCTGCGTCGAGCGGGCGAACCTGGATCCCGAGGTCCACGTCATCGCGCTCGCCGGGAACGGCTCAGGGTTCTGCGGCGGCTACGACCTCGTGGCCTCCGCCGAGGGGGACATGCAGGGCGTGGCGAGCGCCGACGCGCCGCCGGGATCGCCGATCGATCCGGCCGTCCAGGCCCGCAATCACGATCCGGAGGGCAACTGGGATCCGGTCGTCGACTACCAGATGATGAGCCGCAACCTGCGTGGCTTCATGAGCCTCTTCCACTCCGACAAGCCGGCGATCTGCAAGGTGCACGGCTACTGCGTCGCGGGTGGCACCGACATGGCGCTCTGCTCGGACCTGATGGTGGTCGAGGACCGGGCCAAGATCGGCTATCCGCCCGCAAGGGTCTGGGGCGTCCCCACCAGCGCGCTCTGGGCGTACCGCGTCGGTCCCACCCGGGCCAAGCGCCTGCTGCTCACCGGCGATTCGATCGACGGAACCACGGCGGTGGAGTGGGGCCTCGCCACCGAGGCGGCTCCGGCGGCAGAGCTCGACGACCGCTTCGAGGCTCTGCTCGAGCGGGTCGCGCACGTCCCGATCAACCAGCTGGTCATGCACAAGCTGCTCGTCAATCAGGCGCTCTACGCGCAGGGCCTGCAGGCGACGCAGTCGCTCGGCGTCTTCTTCGACGGCATCGCCCGGCACACACCGGAGGGCTTCGAGTGGCAGCGGCTGGCGGCCGAGAAGGGGTTCAAGGAGGCCGTCCGCGAGCGAGACGAGCCCTTCGGCGACTACGGCCGCCGGTAGCCTGTCCCGCCCGTGAACTCCGACATCACCGTCGAGAACATCAAGGGGTGGCTCCCCGGCACCTTCCCGGGGGACATGGCGATCGAGCCCCTGGAGGTCACCGACGACGTCTCGACCGGCCGCATGGTCGTCGACAAGCGCCACCTGCATCCCGGCGGCTTCGTCCACGGCGGCGTCTGGACGGCGTTCGGGGACTCGGTCGCCGCCTGGGCGACGTTCCGCGCCCTGCCGCCCAACCACGACTTCACGACGATCGAGCTCAAGCTGAACGTCTTCGCCGCGGCGGCCCTGGGCGATGAGCTGATCTGCCGGGCGCGGGCGCTCCACGCCGGCCGCAGCACCGCCGTGATCGAGGCCGAGATCTACAAGGGCGAGAAGCGGGTGGCCAACCTGATCGTCACCCAGTTCGTGCTGCCGGGACGCGACCCGCGGGCCGAGCGGCCGGCTCCGGGCGACTATCCGCCGGGGGATTGACGGCTTCAAGCATCAACGGCCGCCACAAACACCGCGGCCGGACCTAAGGCCACAGGCGGCCGCTCAGCCCAGGATGTTGACCGCCCGGGCAACGACGAGCCCGAGCGTCACGATCGCCGCGGTCCCCTGTGTGCCCATCAGAAGCTTTGCTGTCTCGGTGATCGGCATCGTGTCGGTCGGGCTGAACGCCGTGGCGTTGGTCAGGGACGTGTAGAGGTAGTCGACGAAGCTCGGCTGCCATTTGTCGCCCATAGGGGTGAGCTGGGGGTTCTCCATCTGGGGGAACTGGAAGTCCGGCCAGGGCCGGGCCTTCTCATAACGACTCAACGGGCCACCTCGGTCGAGATCCCAATAGAGGACGGAGAAGAGCAGCACGTTGGTGACCCAGAGCACCAAGCCCGAGCCGATCAGCGCATGTCCGCCGACCTTCCCGCCGGTGACCAGGTAGTGCACGAGAAGTCCGAGGGAGACGAGATAGGTGAGGATCACGAGGCCGAGGATCGACCAGAGCAGGCCGCGCTGATGGCGCCACCCCAGTCTCGAGGCTCGTTGGGGAGAGACCACGATCAGCGTGAGAAGCAGAAGCCCTTCCACGGCCGGGATCAGCCACTTCGGGCCGACGACGAGCTTGTCGGAGAGCGTCAGATGGAGCGCGATCGCCATGGCGATGGCGAGCTGGGCCGGCCAGAGCGGATCACCGTCTTCCACCCGCCGGTTCAGGCGCCGAAACTCGCTCTGCAGGTGAAGTGGGAGAGACTCTGCTTCAGCCGGCGCGCTGGATGAGCTCGTATCGGGCATCGGCAGAGCCGAGGCTAGAGTCGGTCCAGGACGGCTACTGAACCCGGTGGATCTCGAACAGGTTCGTGCCCATCTCCTGCGCAGGCAGCCCGGCCGTGATCGCGACCAGGTCGCCGGACTCGGCGATGCCCTGCTCGCGCGCCAGGTTGGCGCAGTCGTCGAGCAGCTTGCGAATCGACGTCCAGTCCTCGGCCTGGGTCGAGCTGATCCCGAAGAGGAGGTTCATCCGGCGGACGGTCTCCAGCCGCGGCGAGACGGCGAGCACCGGCACCCTCGGACGGTGGGCCGAGATCAGGCGGGCAGTCCGCCCCGAATTCGTCGGGCAGATGATCGCCCTCAGTCCGAGGCGGTAGCAGGCCGCCACAGCCACCTGCGCGACCGTCTCGGCGATGTCGTGCTCCTTCTCCTCCACCCGCGTGAAGACCATCTCCCCGAACCTGAGGCGCGGCTCGGTGACGCGCGCGATCCTGTCCATCACCCGGACCGCCTCGACCGGGTAGTCGCCGATCGCCGTCTCCTCGGAGAGCATCACGGCGTCGGTGCCGTCGTAGATCGCGTTGGCGACGTCGGTCACCTCGGCGCGGGTCGGGCGCGAGGCGCGCACCATCGTCGCCAGCATCTGGGTGGCGGTGATCGCGGGCTTGGATGCGCGGCCGGCGAGCGCGATCAGCCTCTTCTGCGCCCCGGGGACCTCCTCGATCGGCAGCTCCACACCGAGGTCGCCGCGGGCGATCATGATCCCGCTGCCCGCGGCATCGATGATCTCGGCCGCGCGCTCGGCGGCCTGCGGCTTCTCGATCTTGGCGATCAGGGGGATGTCGGAATCGCGCTCCTTCAACCGTGCCTCGACCTGCTCGAGATCGGACGGGCGGCGGACGAAGGAGACCGCCAGCAGGTCGATGCCGTTGTCGCAGGCGAAGTCGATCCAGGGCTGGTCGGAGGCACCGGTCTCGGGCAGGTCGCTGTCCGCGCCCGGAAGGTTGACGCCCTGATGAGAGCTGACTGCGCCGCCGGCCTCGATCTCGCACGTCACGGAGTCGCCGGAGACCGAGAGGACCTTCAGGCGAACGCGGCCATCGGCGAGGAAGACGGGGTCGCCCTCGTTCACCGCCCTGGCGAAGCCATCCCACTGGACCGTGAGCAACTCGGCGTTCCCGGGGGTGCCATTCGTCTGACCCTTGAGCACGACGTTCGAGCCGGAGTGGAGGACCGCGACGTCCCCCTCGAGGTCCCCGAGACGCAGCTTGGGGCCGGGGAGGTCGCCCATGATCCCGACCTCCCGCCCGACCTCCTCGCTGACGGCGCGGATCCGCCGGACGTTCTCGGCCTGCTCCTCGGGGCTCCCGTGGGCGAAGTTGAGCCGGAAGACGTCGACGCCCGCCTCGAACAGCTCGCGCAGCACCTCAGGGGAGCTGCTCGCCGGGCCGACGGTGGCGACGATCTTGGTGCGCCGGGCGGTGCCCTGCCCGGAGGAGGGCATCACGACTGTCCCGATGTGTCGCGTGCGCGGAACGGGCGTCGGGCGGGCGCGACCGTCATCGGCTCGGTCACCGGGCCGGTCGGCGCGTCGTCCGGGCGGCGGCGGACGGTCCTCGAGCTGCTCGATCGCCGGGATCCTCCAGACGACGCTCGCCAGAACCAGGCCGGCCGCGGCCGAGAGCAGCGCCAGGAAGAGCTGGCCGCCGCCCATCCTGGTCAGGTCGAAGAAGTCGCGCACCGGCTGCACGGCGAGGATCAGCGCGTAGAGCGCGCCGAGCGCCGCCACCAGGGCGAGCATGTAGCTCTGGATCGCGATGTGCTCGCGCCCGGGGCCTCGCTCGAGCAGCAGGATGAAGCAGAGCCCGAGCACGACCAGGGTCGTGGTAGCCGCGGTGCGGCCGGCCTCCAGCGACCCGCCGAAGACCGTGTCCACCAGGAAGAAGCTCGCCAGCGACGCGGCAGCGATCGCCAGGCCCGCAGGCACGGCGAAGGCCGCCAGCGCTCTCAGCAGGCGCCCCCTATATAAGGGGCCGTCGCTGGGGGCCAGGGCGAGCACGAAGGAGGGGATCCCGATGGTCAGGAAGGCGGCCACCGTGAGCTGCCTGGGCAGGAAGGGGAACGCCCAGCCCGGCACGGCCACCAGCACGATCAGCGCGGCGGCGTAGACGGTCTTCGTCACGTAGAGGCGGCCAAGGCGATGGATATTGCGCGCGATGCGTCGGCCCTCGGCGACCGCCCGTGGCAGGCGTGAGAATTGGTCCTCGAGCAGGACGATGTCGGCAATCCCCTTGGTGATCTGGCTCCCGGAGCCCATCGCCACCGCCATCCTCGCGCGCTTCAGCGCAGGCACGTCGTTCACCCCGTCCCCGATCATCGCCACGAAGCGGCCGCGGTCGGCGAGCGCCGAGACCAGCGCCTTCTTCTGCTCCGGCCGGATGCGGCAGAAGATCGTGTTCTCCTCCGCGATGCGCCCGAGCTCGGCGCGCTCCTCGGGCAGGTCGTCCCCGCTGACGACCCCGGCGCCCCGGGGGATACCGACCGCCGAGGCGACCGCGGTGACGGTCTGAGCCGCGTCGCCGGAGATCAGCTTCAGGTCCATCTCCCGGTCGCGCATGTATGAGAGCGTCTCGCGGGCGTCTGGGCGCAGGGTCTCCTCGAGCACGATCAGCGCGATCGGGGTCACCGCCGGAGGTGGGTCGGAGTAGGGGTTGTCGGGAAGGCCGCCGGAGGCGCGGCCGAAGGCGACCACGCGGCGCCCGGCCTTCGTGTTGGCCTCGAGGCTCCGCTGCAGCGGCACCGGCAGAGCCAGCGACCCGCGGCTCATGAGCACGTCCGGCGCGCCGAGCACATAGGTCTCGCCCCTGCCGAAGCTCAGCCCGCTCCACTTCCACTCCGAGGAGAAGGGCACCTCCGCCCGGACCCGCTCGCCGGACGCCGGGTAGTTCTCGGCGATCGCCTCCAGGGTCCGGTTGCGCTCCCCGGAGCTGGCGGCGAACCGTGCCAGCGCCTGCTGGGCCCCGCTGGCCTCGGAGGGATCCGTCACGTCGACCGAGACCAGCTCGAGCTCGCCGCTGGTCAGCGTGCCGGTCTTGTCGACGCAGATCGTGTCGACCGCCGCGAGCGCCTCGGTCGCGCTCATCTGCTGGACCAGTGTGTCCAGACGGGCGAGCCGCACCGCCGCGACGGCCAGCGTGACGCTCATCAGCAGGACCAGGCCCTCGGGGATCAGGGTGATCAGGCCCGCCGTCGCGGTCTGCGCAGCTTCGTGGATCGGCGTGCTGCGCGCCTGCAGGGCGAAGATCAGGACGACCGCGAGCGGGATCATCAGCCAGGTGCTCGCCTTCAGCACCAGGTTCACCTCGTCCTGAAGCGGAGAGGGCGGGTGGCGGAATGTGCGCGCCTCGCCGGCGACCTGCTCGGCGTAGCTGTCCTCCCGCACCGCGTCGACCTCGTAGTAGCCCGAGCCGGTGATGCAGAAGGCGGCCGAGAGCGCGCGCTGGCCGACCCGCTTGCGGACCCCGTCGGCTTCTCCGGTGAGCACAGACTCATCGAGCGTCAGTCCGCGGCTCTCCGTCACCTCGCCGTCCGCGACCAGCTGGTCACCGGGCTCGACGCGGATCCAGTCGCCGGGGACGACCTCCTCCGCGCGCAGCTCGACCAGCTCGCCATCCCGGACGACCCGCGCCTTTGGCGCCACCAGCAGGGCGAGGCTCTCCAGGGTCTCCTTGGCCTTCAGCTCCTGCCGTATCCCGATGTAGCTGTTGATCACCGCGATGAAGCCGAAGAGGGAGTCGGCAAGCAACCCGAGTGCCAGGTTCGCCAAGAAGAAGACGCCGATGATCAGGTTGAAGAGGGTGAAGACGTTGCCGGCGACGATGCTCGCCACCGAGCGGCTGGTCCGATCCTCGGTCGGGCCCAGCTTGCGCAGCCGCTTGGCGGCCTCTTTCTCGGACAGCCCACCCGGGTGACGCTGGTCGCTCACTGCCGCATTGTTAGCGAAGCGCGGGGTCCCAGAACCATTGCTCGAACTGTCGGACCACTCCGCGTCGCAGGCGGCGCCGGCCGAAGTACGCCAGCTCCTCGCCCGCGATCCACGCGCTGCGCGCGGCCACCCCTGGAAGTCCAGCCTCGAACGCTCTGAGCCCGATCGGCTGACAGCGGCGGTGGGGCACGATCCGGCGGCGGCTGTCGCGCGGATACGTCTTTGGCAGGCCGGCGTCGCGGCAGCCGGCGTCCGTGACGACGTTGAGGTAGCGGTCCTCCGGCACGGTCGTCCTGACCAGGACCGGTCCGGCTTCGGGCCGTAGGTCCTCCGGCCCGTAGGGCTGTCCCTCGAGCAGGCGGTAGACGTTGGCGCGTGCCACCGCCACGGTCAGGCAGAGGTAGACGACCGGAAAGGACTCGGGCGGGTTCCAGCGGCCACCCCGTACGGCGGCGTGCCGCCCGTCCAGCGGATCGTCCCAGTCGGGGTCCGCGACCCGCAGGTACGGCCCGCCCCGCCGGATCGTCCGCATCTCAGGCCCAGTCGAAGGACCGGCGGATCAGCGCCTGCAGCTCGTCCTGGCGATTCCTCTCGATCATCTGCAGCATCGAGAGGCCGCCGTAGGCGTCGGCGGGCCGGCGCGCGATCCCCGGAATACGCTCGGGCTTGAGCCGGTGGCCGAGCAGGTCGCAGATGGCGGCCACGGTCGCGACCTTCGCCATCCGGTTCGAAGGAACGCCGCGCTCCCGCCACTGCCCCACCGCCTGCCGGCTGACGCCGAACAGGCGACCGAGCTCGGTCTCCGAGAGCTCGAGCGTCTCGGCGATCGGGTCGAGCAGGGTGGGGGTGAGGACGGGGCTCATCTGCAGTCAATCCTAGCGCAAGCATTTCGCAAGGTGACCAGGGCGGTTGAGGAGGCGCGACGCTTCCCGAAAATTGAGTGGTGGCATTCTGTCCAGTCGCTCAGCGGACGGTTGATTCGCCCCGTCAAGGGTCGAAGCAATCAGTGTGTCGATTCGGATCGGACGCATCGCATTGGCCTTCCTGGTCTTGGCTCTCATCACCGGGTCGGTCGCCGTACCCGCAAGCGCGAGCCACGGTGGCGCCACGGTCGCCAAGAAGTCGAAGTGCAAGAAGAAGAAGAAGAAGGCGAAGAGGGCCGCCGCCTCAAAGAAGAAGAAGAAGAAGTGCAAGCGCGGCGGCGCCGGTGTCGGCGGCGTGGCGACGAGCCTCCCCGGGCAGGCGGCCAACCCCACTGTCACTCCTCCTGTCACCCCTCCGCCGGTGGCCGCGCTCAAGGTGAGCAGCGTGAGCGTGGTCGACAATCCGATCCTCGGGAGCAGGAGCACCCAGGGGCAGGTGACCATTAGCGGCGCGGCGCCGAGCTCGGGTCAGCCGGTGACGCTGGTGAGCACCGATCCGTCGAGGGTCTCGGTGCCGGGCGCGGTCAACGTCGCCGCGGGCCTGAAGACGGCGACCTTCCCCGTCACCACCTACACCGGGTCGACCATCACCGTCCCGGTCACCGCGAGCATCGGAACCAGCTCCAAGCAGGTCAACCTCAAGGTGGTGCAGGAGCCGAGCGTCAAGTCGGTGTCGCTCGCCTACAAATGCTTCCCTAACGTGGGCCTGGTGGACTTCGGCTCGAACCGCGTCACGCTCGACGTTCCCGCAGCCATCGACTCGCCCGTAAGCCTGTCGAGCAGCAACCCGTTGGCCCTTACGACAGTTCCCTCCACCGTGACCGTCCAGGCCGGGTCGAGCAGCGCGGCCTTCGGTGTCAACACGCTGCTGCCTGTGGATTCGCCGCCGGGAGTGGCCGTCACGGGCTCCCTCACGGGCGCCTTCACAACGCAAGCGACCAGTCCCCTCTCCTCGATCCGGACCGTCCTCAGTCCGGCCCCGGTGGTCACGGGCATCTCCGCCACGCCGACCAACGTGGCCCCGTCCTCATCTGTGGTGGGCACGGTGACCCTCAACTGCGAGGCCCCAGCCGGCGGCACCACGGTGACGCTCGTCTCTGACAACGCGGGCGTGACCGTTCAGCCAACCACCAGCGTGTTTGTCCCCGAAGGCAAGCTCAGCGCGACCTTCTCGATCAAGGCCGCTGCCGACGCCAGCGGCGTAGCTCACATCGGCGAAACGCCAACCGACGCGGGCTCTCCGCGGGCCACGGTGACCGTCGACAGCACCCCCGTCTGACTCGAGCCCGAACGCCGACGGCCCTGGGAATCACTAGGGTTGCCGCACATGGGTTTGAAGCTTGGACTCAACCTCGGCTACTGGGGCATCGGCCCGCAGGGAGACGAGGCGACGGACATCGTGCTCGCTGCCGAGCGCGCCGGCTTCGACTCGGTGTGGGCGGCCGAGTCCTACGGCTCCGACGCCGTCAGCGTGCTCGCCTATCTGGCCGCGAAGACCGAGACCATCCAGCTCGGCGCCGCGATCTTCCAGGTCCCCGCCCGCCAGCCGGCGGCCGCGGCGATGGCCGGGGTCACGATTGACGCGCTCTCCGGCGGCCGCTTCATCTTCGGCTTCGGGCCCTCCGGACCGCAGGTCTCCGAGGGCTGGTACGGCGTGCCCTACGAGAAGCCCTGGGGCCGCACACGCGAGTACGTCGAGATCGTCAGGCAGATCGTCGCCCGCGAGGGCCGCGTCGAGTTCGAGGGCAAGCACTTCCAGCTGCCGCTGACGGAGGGCGAAGGAGTCACCGGCCAGGGCAAGGCGCTAAAGCTCAATGTCCACCCGCTCCGCAACGAGATCCCCATCTACCTCGGCGCCATCGGCCGCAAGTCCGTCGAGCTCGCCGCCGAGGTCGCCGACGGCTGGATCCCGATCTTCTTCTCGGTCGACAAGTGGGAGGACGCCTGGGGCGAGCACATCGAGGCCGGCCTCCAGAAGAGCGGCCGGACGCGCGATGACTTCGCGGTCTCGCCATCGGTCCAAGTGGCAATCGACGGCGACCTCGACGCCGCCCGCGGCCTCGTCAAGGCGGGGCTGCTGCTCTACCTCGGCGGCATGGGCTCGAAGAAGACGAACTTCTACGCCGACCTGACCCGCCGCTTCGGCTTCGCCGAGGTCGCGGACGAGGTCCAGTCGCTCTACCTCGACGGCAAGCGGGAGGAGGCCTACGCGGCGATCCCAGATGAGCTGGTCGACGCCACAGCGATGATCGGCACCGAGGACGAGGTCGCCGAGCGCGTCAAGCGCTTCGCCGATGCCGGAGTCGACCGCATGATCGTCTCGCCGATGCACGGCAACGCCGAGGAGAACGTGCGGACGCTCGAGAAGCTCGCCGACATGGTCGGCGCTGGATCACCTGCCTGAAAGGTTCACTAGATTGCCGCGACCAAGCCCGCAGGGGTTGGTGAATCGTCCATATGAAGATCGGAGTCCCAAAGGAGACCGCTGAGGGAGAGCGCCGGGTGGCGCTCGTCCCCGACGTGGTCAAGGCGCTCACCGCCAAGGAGATCGAGGTGGTGGTCGAAGCTGGTGCGGGCCAGGGCGCATCCCATCCCGACTCCGAGTACTCGGACGCCGGTGCGAAGGTCGGCGACGACCCCTGGAGCGCCGAGGTCGTGCTCAAGGTGACGCCGCCTACCGACGAGGAGGTCGGCCGCCTGAAGCAGGGCCAGATCCTGATCGGCTTCCTCGAGCCATTGACCAACCCGGCGCTGGCCAAGTCCCTGGCCGCGGCGGGCGTCACCAGCCTCGCGATGGAGGCGATCCCGCGGATCACGCGCGCACAGTCGATGGACGCCCTCTCCTCCCAGGCCAACCTCGGCGGATACATGTCGGTGCTGATCGCGGCCCGGGAGTCCGGCAAGCTCTTCCCGATGATGACCACGGCGGCGGGGACGATCCCGCCCGCCAAGGTCCTCGTCCTGGGAGCCGGGGTGGCGGGCCTGCAGGCGATCGCCACGGCCAAGCGCCTCGGCGGCGTCGTCACCGGCTTCGACGTCCGCTCGGTCGTCAAGGAGCAGGTCCAGTCCCTCGGCGGCCGCTTCCTCGAGGTGGAGGCAGTCAAGGACGCCGAGGGCGAGGGCGGCTACGCGCGACCGCTCACCGACGAGGAGAACGAGAAGCTTCGACAGGAGCTCGGGGAGGCAGCGAAGCGCCAGGACGTGATCATCACCACGGCCCAGATCCCCGGGCGGCCCGCGCCGCGCCTGATCACCGCCGAGGCCGTCAAGAGCATGATGCCGGGATCGGTGATCATCGATCTCGCCGCCGAGACGGGCGGCAACGTCGAGGGCTCGAAGCCGGGTGAGACGGTTGAGGTCGACGGGGTCAAGATCATCGGCCCGGCCAACCTGCCGAGCCAGATGGCCGGCAACGCCTCGGCGCTCTACGCCAAGAACCTGCAGAACCTGGTCGAGCTCCTGATCGACGACGAGGGCAATCTGAAGGTCGACACCGAGGACGAGGTCATCGCCGGCTCGCTGCTCACCAAGGACGGCGAGATCGTCAACGAGAGAGCCAAGGAGGCCGCGTCATGAGCTTGATCACCGAGATCACGATCTTCGTCCTCGCGGCCTTCGTCGGCTTCGAGGTCATCTCGAAGGTGCCCACCACGCTGCACACGCCGCTGATGTCGCAGACCAACGCGATCCACGGGATCGTCATGCTCGGGGGGCTGATCGTGATCGGCTCGGCCGACGACTCGCTGGAGAAGATCATCGGCGTGATCGCGATCGCCTTCGGGACGATCAACATCGTCGGCGGCTTCATGGTCACCGACCGGATGCTCGGCATGTTCCGCGGCCGCGACCGGAAGCCGAAGAAGGAAGCTGCCGAGGAGACGGTGAAGCCGTCGGAGGCCGGTCAGTGATCCCAGTCGCAGCGCTGTCGCCGAACAGCGACTTCGTCACCGCCTGCTACATCGTCGCCTTCTCCCTGTTCATCTTCGGGATCCGGCAGGGCACCCACCCGAGCACCGCCCGCCGCGGCAACATGATTGCCGCGGGCGGGATGCTGATCGCGATCGCGATCACGCTTTCGACGGACGTGATCGGGAATGGCGTGCTGATCCTGATCGGCATCCTGATCGGGACCGCGGTCGGGGTGGTCGCCTCCCTCCGGGTAAAGATGACCGACATGCCGCAGATGGTCGCCCTCTACAACGGCGTCGGTGGTGGGGCGGCCGCGCTGATCTCCTGGTCGGAGTTCCGGCACGTCTCGGCCGGCGGCTCGAGCATCCCGCTCGACATCTTCGTCCCGATCCTCTTCTCCACAGTGATCGGCTCGGTCTCCTTCTGGGGATCGAACATCGCCTTCGGCAAGCTCCAGGCCATCATCCCGAGCCGGCCCGTCCAGTTCCCCGGTCAGCACATCTTCAACGGGCTGCTCCTGGCCGCGATCCTCGCCGGGTGCATCGTCCTCGGAATCGACCACGACTCCCCCTCTCAGGGCCTCTACATCGGGGTGCTGATCGGCGCGGCCGTCCTCGGCAACCTCTTCGTGCTGCCGATCGGCGGCGCCGACATGCCGGTGGTGATCTCGCTGCTCAACGCCTTCACGGGGCTCGCCGCGGCGGCGGCCGGTTTCGCCCTCGACAACGTCGTCCTGATCGTCGCCGGCACCCTGGTCGGCTCCTCGGGAACGATCCTGACCCTTGAGATGAGCCGGGCGATGAACCGCTCGATCAGCAACCTGCTGTTCTCGGGGTTCGGAGCGGTGAGCGCTTCGGCGGGGGAGAGGGAGGAGCGCCCCGTCCACTCGATCGGAGCCGAGGACGCCGCGATCAAGCTCGGCTACGCCGACTCCGTGGTCTTCGTCCCCGGATACGGCATGGCGGTGGCCCAGGCCCAGCACGCTGTCAAGGAGCTGTCGGACGAGCTCCAGAAGCGCGGGGTGGAGGTCAACTTCGCGATCCACCCGGTCGCCGGCCGGATGCCGGGGCATATGAACGTCCTGCTCGCCGAGGCCGACGTCCCGTACGAGCAGCTCAAGGAGATGGACGAGATCAACCCCGAGATGCCGCGCACCGACGTGGCGGTGGTGATCGGCGCCAACGACGTCACCAACCCTGCCGCCAAGGACGACCCCGACTCGCCGATCGCCGGCATGCCGATCATCGAGGTGGACCAGGCGCGCGAGGTGATCGTGATCAAGCGCAGCCTCAGCCCCGGCTTCGCCGGCATCGACAACGACCTCTTCTACAAGGACAACACCTCGATGCTGTTCAGCGACGCGAAGGGCGCGGCCTCGGACATCGCCGCGCAGGTGGAAGAGCTGTAGCTCAGTCGTTCTTCGGCCGCCGGAAGCGCGGCAGCGCCAGTCCGATGACGAAGCCGAGGATCGCGGCCAGCAGCAGGGCGAAGATCAGCGGGATGTTGGTGGTTGAGAAGAAGAACTTCACGTCCACCTTCTGGGTGTTCTGCAGGACGAAGATCACGGCGAGCACCAGCGCGATGACCGTGATGTAGAACCCGGCACCGCGTTGCTTACCGGGTGTCGGCGAGAGCTCGTCGGACACGGCGCGACCCTAGCACTGGTTTGACGCTGGTTGGCGAGTCTTCGGTGACGTCCGCGCCCCTTCGGCCGGTGTCGGCCGCCTAGCTTCACCCGCGTGTGCCCGAACCAGATCGGGGCAGGGGACTGTCGAGTGGATCGCGCTGATTGCGCTCGTCTCGCTGGCCCTCGGGTCGCTCGCCTGGCTGATCGGTCTGCGGTTTCCCGGGATGGCTCTGGCATACGAGATCGGCGAGCGGATCATCTGCGCGGTCAAGCTGAGCTACGGCTGCCGCAGCGACCCCCAGCTCGCAGCGGCCTACGGGGACCTCGCGTCCGAGGTTCGCGACAACGCCCCGCGTGTCGTCTACGAGCGCGGCATGAGGGCGCTGCCCGTCGACTTCCGCAGCTGCCGCTCGCCCGCCTGTTCGGACGGCCCGGAGACGGGGCGAGTGACCCGCTCGCTTGCCGGGCGACCCGTCGCGGCGTTCACCCATGTCGTCGATTGCCGCGACCCGGAGCACGGCGCGGCCCGCGGATACGACTGCACCGGCGAGCGCGCCGGGCGCGTCTACATCCAGTACTGGACCTACTACGGCGACTCCGCCACCTCGCGCGGCACGCCGATCCTGGGAGCGGCCGGCTTCCACAGGGACGATTGGGAGGGCTACCAGGTTCGCATCGATCCGCACGGCGGCGTCGACGCCCGCGCCAGCTCGCACAACGGCTACAACGGCGCCGACGCACCGGCGGTCGACTGGGCATCGGATGCCTCGGGGAAGGTGCCGGGCGCTTCGGCGATCAAGGACGTCACCGAGCGGCTCGGGCTCCGCGACGAGCGGGGATGGACGCCATCGGAGGGGACCCTCTTCGTCTCCGGCGGAAGCCACGCCGGACACGCGACCGAGGAGTCGCTGCGCCGGGAGCTCGCGAGGCTGCTGGCGAGCACCCGGCTGGCAATCGAGGACAAGCGGCTGAAGGGCCCGTTGGCGAGCATCGAGGAGCGACGTCGCCAGGAGCTCCTGGCCGACCGGATCGGCGGCGCGCTCTTCGGTCCGGGCGCGAGGACGACTCCTCGCGGCAGCGTCAAGCTGATCCCGATCGAGACCCTCCCCGATCGCGACTCCTACTCGTTCGCGATCAGCCCGCCCTGGCGCAAGCGGGTCTTTCGCGATCCCGAATACCCGGGCACGGACTGAGAGCGATACACGGCTCCAAAGATCAGTGTTTTTCCCTCTGGACAATCGTTCGAATCCATAGAGAATGCCCCGATGCCTTCGACTCGCCGCTCAAGGGGGAGCGGCCGCCGCGTGCTCGCGCATGGGGCGCTGCTGTTCGCTGCCTGCGTTGCCGTGGCGCTGCTCTCGCTGACCGTACTCGGCGGCGACCGTGTCCAGGCATCCCCGCCACATCCTCCGCACGGCGACGGCGTCCACCCGGGCGGCGGCAACGATCACCTTGACAACAGCGGGCACACCCTCCATCCGCACCCAGCGCCACCTCCTTCCCCGCCGCCCGATAACCCGCCCCCCGACGAGCCGCCGCCCAATAAGCCGCCGCCCAAGGTCACACCACCCAAGGTCACGCCGCCCGCCGTGAAGCCGGCCCCCACCGCTGCGCCCGCGCCCACCCCGAGCGGCTCCGGTGGTGTCGCCGGCGCGAAGGCCAGTGGCACCTCGAAGGGCGGCTCAGGACGATCGAGGGGGAGCGTGATCGTCACGCCTCTGCCCAATCCGGTCACCCACCCCTCGGCCAAGCACGCGAAGCATCAGGCGAAGGTGGCCAAGGCCCTGCCGGCCCCAGCTGCTCCAATCGCCATCGCCGCGCCCTCGTCCCAGGAGTCGAATCCGAATCGCTCGACCTTCGCCGACCGGCTCCTGGCGCCCACCGCGATCGACCTGTCCGCCAAGAACCTGGGCGAGGGAGGAATGCTCGCTCTGCTGCTCGCCGCGCTCCTCTATCTGCCGGTGACGATCTTCAACAAGGCGACGGAGAAGAATCACGACACGATCAAGCGCTGGTTCGCGCATCCGCGAGCCTGGCTCGCCTTCCTCTTCGGCTGGATCCCGTTCAAGAAGCACCCAGCGATCACCCTGGCCATCGGGGTGGTGGCCAGCGCCTGTCTCTTCTCGTTCATCGAGCCGGGTTTCCCAACGGAGAAGGGCGCGCTCCAGTACCTGATCGGGATGGTGCTCGGCTTCGCTCTGGTCTCGATCGTCTTCTTCTCCACCTGGCGGCTGGTCCTCCACCGTCTGGAGCCGGAGAGCACGGGCCACTGGCAGCTCTACGGGCCGTTCATCGTGCTCGCGGCGTTCCTGGTCATCATGGCGCGGCTGGCGCACTTCATTCCGGGCGTGGTCCTCGGGACCGTCGCCGAGTACGAGCCCGCCAAGAAGCTGAGCACGAGGACGGCGGGCATCCGGGTCGCGACCACCTACGGGGTCTTGATGGTCCTCGGGCTGGCAGCCTGGTTCGCCTGGATCCCGGTCGAGCATGCGGCCGCCAAGGAAGGTGCCAGCTCGCTGACGCTGATCCTCGACTCGGCTCTGGCCATCACCTTCGTCTCCAGCCTGGAGTCGGTGGCGTTCGGGCTGATCCCAATGAAGTTCCTGGACGGCAACGACCTCTTCACCTGGCACAAGGGGCTCTGGGCACTGATGTGGGGCGCGGCCCTGACCTGGTTCTCGATCGTGATCCTGCACCCCGCACTGAGCACCTACGGCGAGCTCAGCAGCGGCCGCGCGGTCTGGTTCGTCCTCCTCTTCTCGACGCTGATGGTGATCGCGCTCTCGACCTGGGCCTACTTCCGGATGCGGGACGCGCGCCTCGCGCGCGCCAAGGAGAGCACCACCTAGATCGTCTAACGAGGGGGCATCCGGAGCGCGCCGTCCAGCCGGATCGCCTCGCCGTTCAGCATGGTGTTGGAGACGATCTCGCAGGCGAGCTGGCCGTATTCCTCCGGCCTACCGAGCCGGGAGGGAAAGGGGATGCCGGCGCCGAGCGCCTCGCGCTGCTCCTCGGGAAGCGCCGCGAGCAGCGGGGTGTCGAAGAGACCCGGCGCGATGGTGTTGACGCGGATCCCGCGGCCGGCCATGTCGCGGGCGGCCGGCAGGGTGAGCGCGACCACGCCACCCTTGGAGGCCGAGTAGGCGACCTGCCCGATCTGGCCGTCCCAGGCCGCGATCGAGGCGGTGTTGATGCAGACGCCTCGCTCGCCCTCGTCGTCGGGGTCGTTGTCCGACATCGCCGTACAGGCGAGCCGCAGCACGTTGAACGTGCCGATCAGGTTCACCTTGATCACGTTGTGGAAGATCTCGAGGTCGTGGGGCCCCTGCTTGGAGGCGGTCCGCTGAGCCCAGCCGATCCCGGCGCAGCAGACCGAGATCCGCAGCCCCCCGGGAGAATCGGCGGCTGCATCGACGGCTGCCTGCACCGGCTCCGGCTCCATCACGTTCACCTCCATGAAGGCGGCGTTCTCGCCGAGCTCGGAGGCAAGGGCCTCGCCCTTCTCGGCGTTCAGGTCGGCGATCACGACGGACGCCCCGCGCTCGTGCAAAGCGCGTGCCGTGGCGGCGCCGAGGCCCGATGCCCCGCCGGCAACCAGCGCGCTTGCCCCGTCGATCTTCATCGGCGCGGGAGCATATGCGAGGCGGCGCTAGTAGAGGTTCACGATCAGCGGCACGGACGCTGTGCCGCCGGGAGCAGCGGTGACGCTGAGCTGAGCCAACCCTGTCGCACCGTCATTGTGGACGGACTGGACGGTCAGCGTGCAGCTGGCTCCTCCTTTCAAGCGCGACGAGCAGGTCGTTGCGTTGATCTGGAAGTAGCGCGCGCCCGTGCCGCCGATCGAGGCCGCGGGAATCCCGCTCGCGCGGCGGCCGACGTTGCTGATCACGAAGTCGGTGGGAGCGCCGTCGATTTGGCCGATGGTCCCGAAGTCATGGCCGGGGGGAGAGATCGCGATCCTCGCCCGGAGCCGGCAGCTCCGCTTTCCGCGCGCGCCGTGGATCCTCTTGCACTTCCGCCCATGACCCGCCACCGGGCCCGCCGGCGCCGCCGCCGGGGCGACGATCGGGCCCGCGAGCAGCGCGACTATCATCGTCAGACCGAGTCGCCCTCTCCCACCCATGTCGGCGACTGTAAACGTCCACCAGCCGAGGAGGTTGCCTCGGTAGTCTTGACAGATCGCGGAGGTTGCCGCACCGAAGGAGGGTGGTCCTCGTCCCGCTTCCGATCGCAAGGCCGAACTGGCCGAGCGTCTGGACGAGGCGCGCCGTCACACCCTCAAGCTGATCGAGCCGCTCTCGCATGATCAGCTCAACCGCGTCTACGACCCGATCCTCAGCCCGCTGATCTGGGACCTCGGGCACATCGGCAACTTCGAGGAGCTCTGGCTGGTCCAGCGGATCGGCGGCCGCGAGCCGCTGCGGGGCGACCTCGGCGAGCTCTACGACGCGATCGAGCAGCCGCGGAAGATCCGGGGTGAGCTGCCGATCCTGCGCGCCGATGAGGTCCGCCCGTACATGGAGCAGGTTCGCGAGCGCACGCTCGAGGTGCTCGGAGAGATCGAGCTGGATCCGGAGGACAGGCTGCTCGCCGACGGGTTCGTCTACGAGATGCTGCTCGCGCACGAGTACCAGCACAACGAGACGATGCTGCAGCTCCTGCAGATGATCGAGGCGTACGACCCGATGGAGGTCGACGGCTCGCCGGCCGCCGAGGCGGTGACGGAGGGGCCGGAGATGGTCCGAGTCGACGGCGGCGCCCACGAGATCGGCGCACCCGCGGAGGGCTTCGCCTACGACAACGAGCGACCGCGCCACCGCGTCGAGCTCGAGCCCTTCTTGATCGACCGGGCGCCGGTGACCAACGGTGCCTACATCGCCTACCTCGAGGAGACCGGCGCTGAGCCACCCATGTACTGGGAGCGAGATGGGGAGGAAGGCTGGGTCCGCACCGCGATGGGCCGGACCGAGGAGGTCGATCCCAGGCTGCCCGTGATCCACGTCTCCTGGAACGAGGCGGATGCGTTCGCCCGCTGGGCCGGCAAGCGACTGCCGACCGAGGCGGAGTGGGAGGCCGCGGCAGCCGGCGCGAGCCCGGACCGCGCCAACCTGGATGAGCTGTCCTTCGGATGCGCCCCGGCAGGCGCGTACGCCGACTCGTGCGCCGAGTGCGGTGCGGTGCAGATGCTGGGCGACGTCTGGGAGTGGACGAGCTCGGACTTCACCGCGTACCCCGGCTTCGCCCCGTTCCCGTACCCGGAGTACTCCGAGGTCTTCTTCGGCGACACCTACAAGGTCCTGCGCGGTGGGGCCTGGGCCACCCGCCGCAACGTGATCCGGACGAGCTTCCGCAACTGGGACCTGCCCGAGCGGCGGCAGATCTTCTCCGGCATCCGTTGCGCCAGGGACAACGTATGAACAGCATCGACTCCGCTACGACCGACCGCATCGCCATCGAGGTGAACCTCCCCCCGGGCGGGCCTCTGTCAGGGATGGCTGCCGACGTCCGAGCCGGGCTGACCAGCCCCTTCAAGGAGCTCTCGCCGCGCTACTTCTACGACGAGCGGGGATCCGAGCTCTTCGAGCAGATCACCGAGCTGGAGGAGTACTACCCGACGCGCTGTGAGCGGGAGATCCTCCAGGGCCAGGCCGCGGAGATCTGCAAGGCGGCCAATCGCCCCGCCAGCCTGATCGAGCTCGGCTCGGGCTCCGCGCGCAAGACCCAGGTGCTGCTGGACGCGATGAGGAACGCCAATTGCCTGGAGACCTACTGCCCGGTCGACATCTCGGAGGAGATCACCCGCAACACCGCCGAGCGGATCGCGACCGAGTACGAGGAGATCAACGTCCGCGGGCTGGTCTGCGACTTCGAGTTCGACCTCGAGCGGGTACCGGTCGGCGGTCCGAGGGTGATCGCCCTGCTGGGCGGGACGATCGGAAACTTCGCCCCTCATCAGCGGGCCGGCTTCCTGCGCCGCATCGCCAACCTGCTGGACCCCGAGGACCGCTTCCTGCTTGGCACTGACTTGGTCAAGGATCCGGCCATCCTGGAGCCGGCCTACAACGATTCGAAGGGCGTCACCGCCGAGTTCAACAAGAACGTGCTCGCGGTCCTCAATCGGGAGCTCGAAGCCGACTTCGATGTCGACTCCTTCGAGCACGTCGCCCGTTGGGACCCCGAGAACCTCTGGGTCGACATCCGCCTGCGCTCACTCGCGAACCAGGTCGTCAACGTCTCGGCGCTCGACATGCTCGTCCCCTTCGGTGCCGGGGAGGAGATGCGCACCGAGATCTCCACGAAGTTCCTCCGTCCGGGCCTGGAGGGGATCTACGCCGAGGCCGGTCTCGAGCTCACCGATTGGTGGACCGACTCCGAGGGCCTCTACGCCCTCTCGCTCGCCCGCGCCGCTCTAATCCCCGCTCGGCCCCGGCGGGGTTCGCTCCGTCTGCCTCGATCCCGGTGTTCGTAGTATGCGATGAAGGCTGTCGAGAGCAAGACCTCGAAGGTGTTCTCAACCTCCGCCCTGCTCGCGTGTTGCCTGGCGGGGATCGCGCTACTCGCGGTCGCCGTCTCCGCCGCCTCGGCCGCGACCTATCTGCCCACCCGCACGGATGACCCGGTGCCCAACGGGTGCAAGCCGAAGGACTGCTCGCTTCGCGAGGCCGTGATCGCCGCCAACGCCGCCGGCAGCGCGGGGTCTTCGACGATTCTGCTGCGCCCAGGCAGGCGCTACAAGCTCACCCGGCCGGGCCCGGGCGAGGACGCCGCCATGACGGGCGACCTCGACGTGACGGCCCCACTGGCCGTGGGAACGAAGGGCCTCATCGGCACGAGGAAGCGCCATCGGGGCACGAAGCTGGCGGTCATCGACGGCAACAACATCGACCGCGTCTTCGACATTCACGGCACGGGACTGACGCTGCTCTGGACGGTGGTGCGAGGCGGACACGCCCACCGCACGGCCGGTGATGACGGGAACGGCGGGGCGGTCCGCGGCGGCGCGCTCAACCTCCACAGCAAGAGCCGCCTGGTCGACAACGTCGCGGACGGCAACGGGGGCGCCTTCGCGACCACGCTCTCCACGGCCACCTTGGTGAACGGCGGAATGAGCACGGTGTTGCTCAAGGGGAACCGTGCCACAGGAAATGGAGGCGCGGTGTATATGGAGGGCAGCCCGAGAAGGTTCCTGCCGATGGACGGGGTCAGGGTGGCGCACAACAGCGCCGGCGGCTCCGGCGGCGCCCTCTTCGGTTCGGGGTTCTCGATCCGCTACTCGAGCATCGCCGACAACCGGTCCGGCGGGGACGGCGGTGGTCTCGCCGCCAGCGGGAGCGGGTCGAACGGCATCCTATGGTCCACCGTCTCCGGCAACCGCGCTGCGCTCTCGGGCGGCGGCATCAATACGACCGCTTCGGGATCTGGACCCGACACCGGGCTGTACGTGGCGGACTCCACGGTCGCCAACAACCGGGCAGGTGGCAGCGGCGGCGGGATTGCGGCATCGGGCGGGAGCTCGACCGCCCTGCTCAGCGGCGACACCATCGCCCGCAATGCCGCGGGCGCTGGACAGCTCGGCGGCGGCCTCTATCTGGGCAACGGTGACTCGATCAGCGTGCGGAACACGATCCTGGCGCTCAATCTCGCCGGCGCAAGGAGCTTCGATTGCTTCGGAGGGTCGAATCGCCTCGTCTCGCTTAGTCACAACCTGATCGGCAATCCTCGCGGCTGCCTCGGCTTCGTCGCCGGTGACCTGTTCGGCGCGCGCCTCGCCCTCGGCAAGCTGGCCGACAACGGTGGCGAGAGGCACCGGACCTACGGCCGTCCCCTGCAGACGATCGCGCTCGGGCGTGGCTCGCGCGCGATCGACCACGCCCTCCACACCGGCGCCTTCGACGAGCGTGGAGTCGTACGGGGCGACCGGCAGGACGTCGGCGCCTACGAGCGGGTCACCAGGAGCTACAGGTTCGGCAGCTCACGCCACCAGATCCGCTGCACCAGGACCGACCCGATCTGCGCGAAGAAGTAGCCCGGCCTAGCCCACGAACTGCCCGTGGAAGCCGTACGGGATGTGGTGCGGCGCCTCGGCCCGCGCCAGCTCGCTGAGATCCGCGGCATCGAGCACGAGCATGAACGAGCGGCCCGACCGCGAGTCGAAGACCACCGAGAGCAGCACGCCCTCGTCCTCCGCCTCGGCGTCCGGCGCCGCGACGAAGACCGGCTCGCCCGGCCCACAGCCGTCCTCGGCCCAGACGCGGGATGAACCGTCCTCGGCGTCGACCTTGACGATCCGGTCGAGCCAGCCGGACTCGGCGCCCACGCCCCAGATGTAGCGGTGGCGGCGCTCGTTGCAGCGCTCATAGTTGATCCGCGGCAGATCGAGCCCTTGATCGCCGAGCTTCTCGCTCGAGACTGCGCCGCTCGCCGGGTTGATCCGGAACCGCCGCACGTCGCCCATCTCGACGGGCTTGCCCGCTCGGAGGCGGTCCAGGTAGAGATCCTCGATCAGCGTGGCGTCCGGGTAGGTGCAGGCGTCGACCACCACCTCGCCGCCCTCCTCGTACGCGTTGACGTGGTGGAAGCAGAAGAACGGGTCGGCCTCGAAGGGGCCGGTGGCCTCGCCGGTGTTGCGATCGATCAACGTGAAGCGCGTGCCGAGCTCCGGCTTCCAGCGGTAGTTCTCGATGTAGGGACGGCCCGAAAGGGGAATGCTGATCGGGTTCACCACGAGCGGGAACTCGGCCAGCACCAGCCACTGCTCGGTGAGTCCGAACGAGTGCATGTACGCCGGCTCCTTGACCGGCAGCTCGCCGATCACCCGAGGTTCGCCCTCGTCCGGGGGAACGTGGAAGAACCGGTAGCGATTCCGGGGGCCGACCTTCGCCGCGTAGTTGAGCATCCCGCCGGTCGCGCGATCCAGGTGCGGATGAGCAGTGGTCAGAAGACCGGGCGTCTCGTAGGCGACGCCAACCGTCTCCAGGGTCTCGCCGTCGAACTCGACGGGGATGGGCGTCTCCGTCATCGAGATGTACCGCTCGCCGAGCTTGACCAGGTTCACGTTCGCGTTGTCGGAGATCTTCGGAGAGAACATCGAGAAGACCCGCGCGAACAGGGAGCGGCATGGATCGGTGGCGAACTCGGAGTAGACGATTTCGCCCTTCTCCTCGGCGGCGCGGTAGGCCTTCGTCTGGAGGAAGCGGTTGGCGTAGGAGACCTCACCGTCCGAGATGCCGAAGCGGTGGAGCATCGCGAAGCCGTCGAACCAGTGGCGCATCGTCCTGTCGCCGACCTCCCACTTCGCCGGCCCGGTTCGGACGAGCGATCCATTGAGCCATTCCGGGAGCCGGCCCTCCAGCGGCAGCCGATCGACTCGGGTCTCGCGGTCGAGGGAATCGAATCCGGCGGTGAGATCCTGCTTGGCGGGGGCGACGGTAGGTGCTGGATTCATGTTCCTCAAGGCTAGGGAGCCAGGGCCTCGATCAGCTCGCCCAGGTTGTCGGGCGTGGTGATCGGTGTGATCACCGGCAGGGTGATCCCGCCCTCGACGAAGGCCCCAAGGCGCTCGCGCATGGCCTCCGGCGGACCGAAGATGAACATCTCCTCGATCAGATCCCAGGGCGCTTCCTCGGCGGCCTTCTGCCGGTCCTTGGCGTTCCAGGCCTCGACCATCGGGTCGATCTTCTCCCCGTAGCCGAGCCAGCGGTAGAACGCCTCGTAGACCGGCACGGTGATGTAGGAGGAGAACATGAACCGGGCGAGCGGCTCGACCTGCTCCCGCTCGCCGGGGATGCAGAAGAAGCGGCAGAGCAGCTCGAAGCCATCCGGCGCGCCCTCGAGCCCGTCGACGACCTTCGGCAGCCCCGCGAGCGGCAGGAAGTTGGTGAACGCGCCGTCGCCCTTCTCGACCGCCAGGCGGAGCATCTTGCCGCGCAACGCCGCCACGATGATCGGCACCTTCGCGTCGGGCGCGCGCTCGAGCTTGAAGCCCCCGTCCGCACGCTCGCCGGCGAGGGCCGTCCTCAGGAAGTCGATCGTCTCCGACATCTTGCTGAGTGGCTTCTCGAACGGCATCCCGTTCCACCCCTCGACGATCCGGTCGGACGAGGCGCCGATGCCGAGGGCGAAGCGGCCGCTCGATGCGTCCGCGAGCGCCGCGGTCTCCTGGGCGAGCAGAGCCCGGCCGCGCTGCATCACGCCGACCACCCCGGTGCCAAGGCGGACCTTCTCGGTCCAGGCCGACGCCAGGGAAAGGGGCGTGAAGCCGTCGGGCCCGTTCGTCTCGCCGGACCAGAGGTCCGTGTATCCGGCCGCCTCGGCGCGCCGGAAGAGCTCGGCGTTGTCCGGCAGCCCGATCCCGGTGAGCGGAACGGTCAGTCCCCAGCGGCTAGCCACAATCGCGACCCTATAGATGAAGGTGGGGTAGGGTCGCCGCCATGGACTTCTCCAAGCTCGACCGCTCGGAGATCATCGGGATGATCGCGGCGGCGCTCCTGGTGGTGAGCCTGTTCCTGGAGTGGTTCTCGCTCTCGACGGACCCGAGCGTGGTCCATCGTGATCCGCACGACCCCTCCGACTGGGCCTGCGGCGTCGGCAACACGAGCTGCAGCGGCTGGGACACGTTCCCGATCGCGCGCTGGCTCCTGCTGGCCGCCGCGGCGGCGCCCTTCATCCTCGCCTGGATCGTGATCCGTGGGCACGCGCTCTCCTGGCCGCGGGGCGAGGTGACCGCGATCGTCGGCCTGACCGCCTTCGTGCTGATCGCCTACAACGGGATCGTGAGCAAGCCGCAGAACGGCCTCGAGATCAGCCTGTCGTACGGCTACTGGCTTGCCTTACTCGCCTCCATAGGCATCTTCGTCTCCGGCGGCTCCAGGGCTGTGGAGAGCGGCGGCGGAGCACAGCGGAAACCGCCCGCCACGTTCTGACGGCGGCGCGTAGCCTCTGATCCGGTGGCGGAAGCCGACGAACACGTGATCTCGCAGGACGTCCGGGACCCCTCGCACCCGGACCGCAACCTGGCGCTCGAGCTCGTCCGCGTCACGGAGGCCGGTGCGCTCGCGGCCGGCCGCTGGGTCGGCATGGGCGAGAAGGAGAGCGCGGACGGGGCAGCGGTCGACGCGATGCGCCTGATGCTCGACACCGTGCCGATGGACGGCATCGTCGTGATCGGCGAGGGCGAGAAGGACGAGGCGCCGATGCTCTACAACGGCGAGCAGATCGGGGATGGCAGCCCCCCCGTCGTCGACATCGCTGTCGATCCGCTCGAGGGGACCACCCTGACGGCGCGGGGAATGCCCTCGGCGCTCTCGGTCATCGCCCTCTCGGAGCGAGGCACGATGTTCGACCCCGGGCCCTGCGTCTACATGGAGAAGATCGCGGCGGGCCCGCGCTCGGCCGATCTGATCAACCTCGACGAGCCGCTCGAGGACGTGATCCGCAAGATCGCGGAGCGCAAGGGAGGGGAGACGAGCGACGTCACCGTGATCATGCTCGACCGCCCGCGCCACGAGAAGGCTGTCGAGTCCCTGCGCGAGGTCGGCGCGAGCATCCGCTTCATCTCGGACGGCGATGTGGCGGCCTCGCTGTTCGCGGTGATGCCGAACACCGGCATCGACCTGCTCTGGGGCGTCGGCGGGACACCGGAGGGAGTGCTCTCCGCCTCGGCGATCAAGTGCATGGGGGGTCGGATCCTGGGCCGGCTCTGGCCGCGCGACGACGACGAGCGGAAGGCGGCCGAGGAGGCCGGATACGACCTCAGCCGGGTGCTCGACACCGACGACCTGGTCTCCGGCGATGACGTCTTCTTCGCGGCGACGGGGGTCACGGACGGCGACCTGCTCGACGGCGTCCGCTATCTCGACGATGGCCACGCCACCACCGAGTCGCTGGTGATGCGCTCGCGCTCCGGCACCGTGCGCCGGGTGCAGGCGACCCACAACCGGCCCAAGCTGCGCGAGGTGGTGGGTGGGCGTTACGGGTAGCTAACCCTCTAGCGGCAGCGACCCGGTGTCGTCGCTCTCGTGCCGAAGCGAGTTGATCACCGCGCCGGCGAGCAGGGCCAGGCTGATTGCGTAGAACCAGACCAGGGCGATCAGGATGAACCCGATCGTCCCGCCGATCCGGTGCAGGTCCGAGACGCTGGTGAGATACAGCGGAAAGATGTAGTTGCCCGCCGAGGTGACCAGCGCGAAGAAGAGCGCCCCCGGCCACACGGAGCGCCAAGGCATGTGGCCCTTGGGGACGGCCCAGTAGATCGCCGAGATGATCAGGAAAGTGGCGACTAGGCCGCCGATCACGACGATCGCTGTCCGGACTGCACCCCACTGGTCGAGGCCGAACGGCAGACTGTTGGCACTCGTCAGCACGGCGCTCTCGACTGTCGGCACGGTCACGCTGGCCGCCAGCAGGAGGAGGAGCGCCAGCAACATGACCAGCGACCAACGCTTCTGCTGCACCCACCCGCGGCACTCGACGTGGTAGATCCGGCAGAACGCCGTGTCCATCGCGCCCCAGAACGAGGCCCCGATCCAGATCCCGCCGACGGCGGCGGCGATGCCGATGGTCGTGGAGCTGGCGCGGACCCGATCGATCGCATGCTGCAGCGTGTCCTGCTCGATGTTCGGGAAGAGACGCTGGATGTCGAGCACGACGCTGTGCTCGATGTCCGCGCTGTTGACGACCTGGCCGAAGATGAAGAGAACGAGCAGGGCGAACGGGAAGACCGCCAGCATCAGGTTGTAGGCGACCATCCCCGAGAGGCCGGTGATGTTCTCCTTGTAGGCCCGATTCCAGAAGGCGCGCAGCCAGCGATGTCGCCAGAGCTGCCAGCGCGGGTGCTGCCGGCTGCGATCGCGTGATCGGCCAGACGTTCACGAGTAACGAACGTCCAGACAGGGGTACCTCGATGAGCGCCCGGAACTTTCCCGCAACATGGTTGTTCTCTCTTTGGCACGCGCCCTGTCACGCCTGCCGCATGCGTTGACTTCAAAAAGTAAAGTGGCTACCATAGGCACGGACGTAGAGGAAGACTCGCGAGAATCTAGGCGTGAAGACGGAAATCGAACGCGGATGCGGCCAGCCCGCTCCGCGTTTTTGTGGCCTTTGAGGGGTATTGGAGTAAAGGTTTTTCGTCAGCGGCCGACATGAGTAAAGCTGGCCAGAATTAGGTAAACGGCCGGGCAGCCAGGAAATGGAAAGACAGCCAGGAAGGAAGAGCGTAGGCGAATGCTCGTAGCTGAGATCCAAGAACTTGAAGAAGTGAAGACGCTGGTCACCAAGGGCCAGCAGCTGGGCGTCCTGACCTTCGGCGACGTCGCCACCGCTGTGTCCGAGGTGGAGCTCGACGAGTCAGACGTCGAGGACCTCTACGGGCACCTCGAGAAGGCCGGCATCGAGCTGGTCGAGGACCTCGACCCGGCGCAGAAGTCCGCCGCCGAGGCCGAGCGCTCCGACGGCAAGCGCGGTCGCAAGCGCCAGAAGGCGCTCGACCTGAAGCCGGACATGACCACCGATTCCCTGCAGCTCTTCCTCAAGGACATCGGCAAGGTCCGGCTGCTCACCGCGGCCGAGGAGGTCGAGCTCGCCAAGCGCATCGAGCGCGGCGACCTCGACGCCAAGCAGAAGATGGTCGAGTCGAACCTGCGCCTGGTCGTCTCGATCGCCAAGAACTACCGCAACCAGGGCCTGCCCTTCCTCGACCTGATCCAGGAGGGCACGCTGGGCCTGGTCCGCGCGGCCGAGAAGTTCGACTACCGCAAGGGCTTCAAGTTCTCGACCTACGCGACCTGGTGGATCCGCCAGGCGATCGCCCGCGCGCTCGCCGACAAGGCGCGGACCATCCGCATCCCCGTCCACGTCGTCGAGAAGCTCAACAAGATCGGCCGCGCGGAGCGGAAGCTGGTCACCGAGCTGGGCCGCGAGCCCACGCCTGAGGAGATCGCCGAGGTCACGGGCATCGAGCCCGAGGAGGTCGACTCGATCAAGCGCTCGGCGCAGGCCCCGGTCTCGCTCGAGAAGCCGGTCGGCGACGAGGAGGAGTCGGAGTTCGGCCAGTTCATCGCCGATGAGCGCGCCGAGTCCCCCTTCGAGCGCGCCGCCGAGCTGCTCACCAAGGAGGCGCTGAAGGAGGCCCTCGAGAACCTCTCCTACCGCGAGCGTCGCGTGCTCGAGCTCCGCTACGGGCTCGGCGGCGAGCACCCGCGGACCCTGGACGAGGTCGGGCGCACCTTCAACGTCACGCGTGAGCGGATCCGGCAGATCGAGAACCAGTCGCTCAAGAAGCTGCAGTCGCTGGCTGAGGCGCAGAAGCTGCGCGAAGTCGCCTGAACGGGCGATAGGCGTTCAGTGCCTAGCGGCCCCAGATGACGGGGGCTCGCGGATCGGCGCCTGCTTGCGCAGGCGCCGTTACCGCGAGCTGACCGCCTCAGCCGGCTCAGGTGGGGATGTCGCCGCCGCCGCCGTCGCCACCGGACGGAGCGCACTGGCGCAGCGCCGGCGACCGATTCGCGGCGTTCTCCAGTCCCGCGCTACTGCCGTTGCCCACCCGCATCTGCGACCCGCGCAGGAAGGCCGGCGGCATCGGGTCGACCGTCCCTCCCGAAACCTCGTACCCGCCGCGATGGGAGTTCTCAGCCTCGTTGCAGACGGTCGCCGCCTGGCTGGCGGGAGCCAGGGTGGCGATGTACGCCGCCGCCACTGTGCCCATCGTCGCGAACGCCTTTGTCCTAGTTCTCAAGATGACCTCCGTGTCGTGCCCACGGCGTCCCGCCGTGCGGCGTTTTGGGTTGGCTTCGTTGCCAGCCTCGAACAGGGTCGTCTCAGGGGTCGAATTCCTTGAGATTTTTAGACGGACGAATGGCCTGGTCCGGTACGAGGGATGGCCGAATGACGATGGGGCTCTGGCGGCTGGATACCCGGCAACCTCACTTTTGCTGATCTAGCAACCCGTGCCCACGCCCGATAGGGCGAGGGATGGGCTTTGACATCGACAAGGCGCTCGCCTACATGGTGGAGCGCGAGGGATCGGACCTGCACGTCAAGGTGGACTCCCCACCCGTGGCGAGGGTCCATGGCGATCTCTGGGCGCTACAGGGCACGGATCCGCTCAGCGGAACCGACACGGAGAAGGCGCTGCATACGATCGCCGACGAGCATCACCTGACCGAGTTCGAGGAGAACGGCGAGGTCGATTTCTCGTATGAGCTCCCCGGCGTCTCCCGCTTCCGCGTGAACGCATTCCGGCAGCGCGGCGATGTCTCGATCGCGTTGCGGGCGATTCCGTTCCAGGTGAAGAGCATCGAGGACCTCGGGCTCCCGGAAGTGGTCCGCCGGCTGGCTGAGGAGCCGCGCGGAATCATCCTGCTCACCGGAACGACCGGCTCGGGCAAGTCGACGACGCTGGCGGCGATGATCGACCACATCAACTCGACCCGGGCCCGTCACATCGTGACGATGGAGGATCCGATCGAGTACCTCCATCACGACAAGCTCTCGATCATCAACCAGCGCGAGGTCGGGTCCGACACCAAGACCTTCGCGGGGGCCATGCGCCGGGTCCTCCGCCAGGACCCGGACGTGATCCTGATCGGGGAGATGCGCGACGAGGAGACGGTGCGAACCGCGCTCTCGGCCGCCGAGACGGGCCACCTCGTCATGTCGACTCTCCACACCCTCGACGCCAGCGAGACGATCAACCGGATCATCGACTTCTTCCCGCCCCACCTCCAGCAACAGGCGCGGGTGATGCTGGCCTCGACGCTGAAGGGGGCGATCTCCCAGCGGCTGATTCCCCGCATCGACCGCGAGGGGCGGGTCGCCGTCTCCGAGGTGATGGTCGTCACCGGGCGCATTCAGGACTTGATCCTGAATCCCGAGGAGACCGGCCGGATCACCGAGGTGATCGGCGAGGGCGACTTCTACGGCATGCAGACCTTCGACCAGGCGCTGCTCGGCTATGTCACCGACGAAGTGGTCTCGGAGGAGGTCGCGATGGAGACGGCCTCCAGCCCGCACGACTTCAAGCTGATGCTCGCCGCCAAGGGGCAACGCGCGAGCGGGATCGAGCAGGTGGTCGGCAACGGCGACGGCGCCGTGGGAGCTGAGATCGGATGAGGGAGGCCATCAACAACAACCCGAGGGTCCAGCTGGGCTTGCTGGCGGCCCTCGTGCTTGCGGCCGGATTGCTGTTCGCTCCGCAGTTCCTCGCCAAGAAGAGCAGCGACAGCGCGAGCAGCGCCAGCGCCAGTGCGCCGGTCAGCACTCCCGCCTCGGCTGCAGAAGCGACGACTGCCGGAGCGAGCGCTGCCCCGTCGACCGCTCCTCCGGTCGCGGCGCCGACCACCGTGACGCCCGACGCGCTGATCCCGGGCCCGGGCCTGCCGCGCCCGGTGATCGCCGCGTGGAACAGGGGGGAGACGGTCGTCCTCCTGGTCGTCCGCCAGGGCGGCATCGACGATCGGCTGGTGCGGGGATCCGTTCAATCCCTCTCCGGCGAGTCCGACGTGGCTGTATTCGTGGCACGGGCGAACCGGATTGCCCGGTACTCGAGGATCACCCAGGGGGTAGGTGTTTCGCAGGTTCCCGCCCTGGTGGTCGTCCGGCCTCGCAAGGTGAGCGGCTCGGTGCCGCAGGCTCAGGTCAGCTACGGCTTCCGCGACGCTCAGGGTGTTGTCCAGGCCGTCCACGACGCCGTCTACTCCGGCAAGGACGACCTGCCCTACAGCCCGAGGTGAGCTCGCAAAATGCGGGACCTGCCTGACTACCTGCGGCCGCTCCCAGGTCCCGGCGACGGACCCGGGGAGAATGCCGCGCATGCGGCGGCGCCGGCCGACGAAGCCGAGGCTGGCGGAACGCCAGGCCTCATCCCTCCGATGCACCGTGGCCACACCGGAAGCTTCATCACCGATGCAATCGTCGACCTCGGATACGCGACCCGCGAGCAGGTCGAGCAGGCGATCGCGCAGTCGCGCGCCGCCGGGCGCCGGCCCGAGGAGTTGCTACTCGAGCGGGGAGCGATCGACTCGGAGCAGCTCTCTCGAGCGACCGCGGAGCGCTACGGGCTCGACTACGTGGACCTCGCCCTCTACAGCGTGGACATGGGGGCGGCGAACCTGATCTCCGCCAAGTCGGCGCGCCGGCACCAGGTGCTGCCGGTCTCGTTCGTCGACGAGAGCACGCTCCTGCTTGTGATGGCCGATCCGACCAACTTGCTGGCTCTGGACGACGTGCAAATGGCGACCGGCCTCAACTGCGCCGTGGCGGTTGCGCCGGCGCACGACATCGAAGGGCTGGTTTCCAAGCTCAACACGATGCAGAGCACGGTCGCCGACGCGATTGCGGAGAACGAGGAGGAGGAACTCGAGGCGGGGCCCGCCGAGATCACCGACCTGCGCGCGTCGGCGCAGGACGGCCCCGTGATCAAGCTCGTCAACAGCATCCTCGGCCAGGCAGTTGCGGAAGGGGTCTCCGACATCCACTTCGAGCCGGAGGACGGCGACATGCGGATCCGGTTCCGGATCGACGGGGTTCTCCAGGAGACAGCGCGCGTTCCCAAGCGGATGGTCGCCGGCGTGATCTCAAGGATCAAGATCATGAGCGAGCTGGACATCGCCGAGAAGCGGCTGCCGCAGGACGGCCGCGTCGGGGTGAAGATCGAGGACCGCCGGATCGACCTTCGTGTGACGACGCTGCCCACGCAGACCGGCGAGGGCGCCTCAATCCGGATTCTCGACGAGGCGGCCGCGCTGCGGACGCTCGACGAGCTCGGAATGGTGGGGGATCAGAGGGATCGCTTCGAGACCTCGTTCCGGAAGCCCTACGGCGCGGTGCTCGTAACCGGACCGACGGGGGCCGGCAAGTCGACGACCCTGTACGCGGCCCTTCAGGACCTGAACAACGTCGACAAGCACATAGTCACGATCGAGGACCCCGTCGAGTACAGGCTCCCGGGCGTCAACCAGATCGGCGTCCATCGCAAGGCGGGACTGACCTTCGCGACCGGGTTGCGCTCGGTCCTCCGCGCCGATCCAGACGTGATCATGGTGGGCGAGATCCGGGACAGCGAGACCGCCCGAATCGCCATTGAGGCCGCGCTCACGGGCCACATGGTGCTCACCACTCTGCACACCAATGACGCGCCGGGCGCCGTCACGCGACTACAGGAGATGGGGATCGAGTCCTTCCTCACTTCCTCGGCGGTCGAATGCGTTGTGGCCCAGCGGCTGGCGCGAAAGCTCTGCCCCAACTGCAAGCGCCGCGTGGTGGTCAAACAGTCCGTGCTCGTCGAGGCGGGCTTCCGCGTCGGCACCGACCTCGAGGCCTATGAGCCCGTCGGCTGCCAGCGCTGTCACGGCGTCGGCTATCAGGGGCGAATGGGGATCTACTCGGTGTTGGTCCTGAGCGCCCAGATCAAGGAGATGGTGGTGAACCTCACCTCGGAGGCCGAGATTGCGAAGCTCGCGATCGAGGAGGGGATGCTCACCCTGCGCCAGTCGGGGCTCGAGAAGGTGCGTTCCGGCCTGACGAGCGTCCAGGAGGTCTCGCGCGTCGCGAGCTAAGCGACCCCACTATTTGGTGTCAAGACACGAGCGCGAACGGACGATTGGTAACGGGCATGGAAGCCGCTGCGGCAACCCGGAAGTTCGACTTCGCTGAGATCCTGACGCGGATGGCGGAGGAGCGTGCCTCCGACGTCCACCTCACCGCGGAATTCCCGCCGGCCATTCGGGTGCGCGGGAAGATCGTGCCGCTGGTGGAATACGGCCCGGTTTCCTCGCAGGTCACGCGCGACACCGTCTACAGCCTGCTCAACGATGACCAGCGCAAGCGCTTCGAGCTGCACAAGCAGCTCGACCTGGCATACGCGGTGCCCGGGGTTGCGCGGTTCAGGGTCAACTGCTTCTTCCAGCGCGGAGCGATCAGCGCGGCGTTTCGCCGCATCCCGCACCAGATCCCGAAGCTCGACGAGCTGGGGCTGCCGCGGATCCTCGAGGACCTGACCCGCAAGCCGCGAGGCCTGGTCCTGGTCACCGGTCCGACCGGATCCGGTAAGTCCACCTCGCTGGCGGCGATGCTCGACATCATCAACGAGGAGCGCGAGGAGCACATCCTCACGATCGAGGACCCGATCGAGTTTCTCCACTCGCACAAGCGGTGCATCGTCAACCAGCGCGAGATCGGGGCCGATGCCGAGGACTTCGCCACCGCCCTGAAGTCCGCCCTGCGGGAGGACCCCGACGTGATCCTCGTCGGCGAGATGCGCGACCTGGAGACGATGTCCACGGCGTTGACCGCTGCCGAGACGGGGCACCTCGTCTTCGCGACCCTTCACACCCAATCGACCGCACAGACGGTCGACCGGATCATCGACATCTTCCCGGCCGAGCAGCAGGCTCAGGTCCGGATGCAGCTCTCGATCGGCCTGCAGGGAATCCTCACCCAGCAACTGTTGCCGACCGTCGATGGCGCGGGCCGCGTGGTCGCCTGCGAGGTGCTGATCCCCACCCCCGCGGTGCGCAACCTGATCCGCGAGGGCAAGACGCACCAGATCTACTCCGCGATCCAGACGTCTGGATCGATCGGCATGCAGACCATGGACGCGCACCTGGCCCAGCTCGTTCGCATGGGCCGGGTCTCGCGCCAGCTCGCGGAGCAACGGGCATCGGTGCCCGAGGAGCTCAAGCGGCTGCTGGGGCCCGCGCCGCAGGGGCAGGCGGCGCCCGCCGCTGCCGCGATGACGAACGGAGCCTGACGTGAGCACCTACGCCTTCCGGGCCGTGGACGTTGCGGGTGTGCCCTCGAGGGGCGAGGTCGATGCGGAGTCCAAGGGTCAGGTAAGCGAGCAGCTTCGCGAGCGGGGCCTGATCGTCCTGGACGTCTCGGAGAAGAACGAGGCGTTCCGGCTCGAGTCCTTCTTCGATCGCTTCCGCGGGATCAAGACGCGCGACATGTCCGTCTTCGCGCGGCAGTTCGCGACGCTGGTGGCCTCGGGGATGCCGATGCTGCGCTCGCTCTACACGCTCGAGGATCAGACCGAGGACGAGAGGCTGAGCGACGCGATCGCCGGCGTACGAAGCGACGTAGAGGCCGGCAGCTCGCTGGCGGATGCCATGGAGCGCCGGCCACAGATCTTCGACACGCTGTTCCGGGCGATGGTGCAGTCGGGCGAGAGCTCGGGTCGCCTTGACGAGTCGCTGGACCGCATCGCCTACCAACTCGAGAAGATGGACGCCCTCAAGCGCCAGATTCGCTCGGCGATGATGTACCCGGCGTTCATCTTCGGCGCGGCAATCGTGATCATGCTGGCGGTGGTCATCTTCATCGTTCCGGTGTTCGCCAACGCATTCAAGGAAGCGGTAGCCGACCAGCCGGGTACGTCCGCGGACCTGCCGTCGATGACGCAGTTCACGATCGGCATCTCCAACTTCGTGACGCACTTCTGGATGTTCTGGCTGCCCGGGACGATCGTCGCGACGATCGGATTCATCCAGTGGAAGAAGACGAACGCCGGGCGGGTCCAATGGGACAGGATCAAGCTCAGGTTCCCGGTCCACATCGGCGACATCGTCCGGAAGGTTGCGGTGGCTCGATGGTCTCGGACCTTCTCCGGCGCCGTCAGCGCGGGCGTGCCGATCCTCCAGTCGATCAAGCTGGTCGGCCAGACCTCGGGCAACGCGGAGGTCGAGAAGGCGATGGACGCGGTCTATGAATCCGTGAAGGGGGGCGGAACGATCGCGCATCCGATCGAGAGGAGCGATGTCTTCCCGCCGATGGTCGGGCACATGATCTCGGTGGGCGAGGAGACCGGTCAGCTCGAGCAGATGCTGACCAAGATCGCCGATTTCTACGAGGCGGAGGTCGACACCAAGGTGAAGGCGCTCACCTCGCTGCTGGAGCCGATGATGATCGTCGTCGTCGGCGGAATGGTCGGTTTCATCGTGATCTCGATGTATCTCCCGCTCTTCTCGCTCTACGACAAGATCCGCTAGCGCTCTCCTTCGCTCGCCTCCTGGTGGACGCAAGTACGAGTGCATTGCCCTAAGCACTATTTAGGGACTTGCTAAAGGCATTCGCCGCCGGGTCGATTCAAGGCGACGTAAAGCAAAAGCCAGGGCCTTGGTGAAAAAGGCAAACCCATTGTGAGATGGGGACGCAAAGCCAGCGGGGCTCCGAGAGAGATCTCAGAGCTAGCCGGGCTGCCACCGGGGTCAGAGACTTCCGAAGGCACGGGGCTCTGGCAGCGATGTTTTGGACATAGGAGGTCCAGATGCTGCAGAAGCTCCGCGAGCGTATGGCCAGCGAGAAGGGGTTCACCCTGATCGAGCTGCTGGTCGTCATGCTCATCATTGGAATTCTGGCCGCGATCGCGATCCCGACGTTCTTCAATCAGAAGCAGAAGGCGCAGGACGCGAACGCGAAGTCGATGGCACACACGGCGCAGACGGCGATTGAGACGTATGCGACCGATAACAATGGCAGCTACGCGGGCGCCACCCCCGCTCTACTGAAGGGGATTGAGAACACGATCAATACCGCGGGTCCCAATCCGTGGGTGGCGGTTCCAACCGCGACGGCCACGGACTACACGATCGTGGTCACCAGCCCGAGCACAGCTAACACGTTCACCATCCAGCGGGTCGGCGGAACCTTCACCTTCCCGTGCACAGTTGCCGGCAAGGGCGGCTGCCCGGCCGGCGGCGCCGGTTGGGGCTGATCCAGCTAGCCAAATCGCGTGAAGCAGTCGTTTGAGCCTCACGCAGAGAGAGGGCGGGCCTTCGGGCCCGCCCTCTCTCGTTTCTGGACGTTCGGCGCGCGGCGTCACCCCAGTGAGCTCAAACGATCGGCCAGACCGCCCAAATCCTTGGTATCGCCGCAAGCGGCCGGCCTGCCGATGGAGGGGCAGGGGCCAGGAGGGCCTCGCGAGATGGGACGCCAAAGCCTGACACGAATGCGCCGCGACGAAGCGGGATTCGCGCTGATCGAGGTGCTGATCAGCGCCGTCTTGCTGATGATCGTCGCGGCCGGGGTGTTCCTCGCCTTCGACGCGAGCACCCGGGCCACTGCTCAGGAGCGCCACAGGGCCAGGGCCAACGATCTCGCGCAGTCGGACCTCGAGCGCATCCGCTCACTGCCCTACGCCTGTCCCCTTGCCAGCCCCAGCTGCACATACTCGATCGTCAGCCTGATCACGCCGGTGTCGAGGACCGTCACACAGGACGGAACCCCGTACACGATCGTCTCCAGGGCGCAGTTCCTGACCGAGACGCCGACCACAAGCGCCTGCACCACCGCTCCGGATTCCCGCGACTACCTGCAGATCAGCTCGGCGGTCACCTGGCCGGGCATGGGAACTCGCCCGGCCGTCACGGCGGCCAGCGCCGTCTCCCCACCGAGCGGATCCGTTATCCCCAACACCGGCTCGCTGCTGGTGAACGTGACCGACTCCCAAGGCGCCGGGATCCCCGGCGTCGGGCTATCCGGCAGCGGCCCGGCCTCCTTCAGTGGCACGACCGGATCGAGCGGCTGCGTGCTCTGGCGGAACCTGCCGGCGGGCAATTACACGATGCCGGTTTCCGGGGTGGCCGCGAGCAAGGTCGACAAGGACGGCAATCCGCCCAACGTGCCGCAGCCGCAAACCATCAGCGTGGTCGCCCAGGGGACCAACACGGTCAATCTGCTGTACGACACGCCCGGCTCGATCAGCAACACGAGCCCGATCCGGTTCGTGACCAAGCCCTATGGCGCCCTCTCCATCACCCCGCCGGTGGCTTCGAAGGCCGATTCAGCGATCCTCTTCAACACCGGCATGACGGCGGCCAGGCAGCTCGGGACACCGGGTACGCCGGTATCGGGGCTCTCGGCGAGCGGGCTATTCCCGTTCGGCTCGCCGTACTCCGTCTACGCCGGTACTTGTCAGGCGGATAACCCCGATCCAAACAGCAGTGGAGCCGGGGGCAACGCCATCCAGAACGTCCTCATCCCGCCGGGCGGCACCGTAAACGGGCCCACCATCGAACTGCCGGCGCTCCATCTCACCGTCGTCAACAACCTGTCGCAGCCCCTGGCCAGCGCCCGGGTCAGGGTTCAGGACAACAACTGCCCCGACTGGCCGACCGGCAGCGGGACACAGTTCTGGCGGAGCATGGGTCCGACCAACACCCTGGGCCAGCTCCCGGACCCCGGACTGCCCTACCGGCCATACGTGGCGGGCGATGCCCTCAACAAGGGCTACAACGTCTGCGCGGACAACGGCACCAGGCATGTCACGGCTACCAACGTCGACGTCTCCGATCTCAGCACCGGCACTGATCTCCTCCTGCTGATCCCAAACGGCGGATCGAGCTCTTCGGGGGTCTGCCCGTGAGGGACGAGAGCGGTTTCACCCTGATCGAGCTGCTGGTCAGCATGATCGCGGGACTCGCGGTGCTCAGCGCGATCGTGATGATGACCACGGTCGCGACGCACAACCAGGACCGGATCGCCAGGCGGGTGGAGGCCAATCAGCGCGCCCGGCCCGTGATGGCGTCGATCGTCAACGAGCTTCACTCGGCCTGTGTCGCCCCGCGGATCACCCCGGTGTTGGGCGACGGCACCGCGAACGTCAGCACGGGGAGCAGGATGAGCTTCCTCTCGGCGAGCGGCTCGGCGGTCACGCCTACCCCGGACGAGCACGTGATCACCCTCTCCGGCACCACCCTGAGCGAGTCCGTTTATGCGGCTACCGGTGGCGCCGCGCCCAGCTGGACCTTCTCCGGCACCCCCAGCTCGACGCGCCAGCTGCTCACCAACGTGTCGGCGCCGGGCGGCGTGATGTTCAACTACTTCGACTTCCAGAACGGTCAGCTCTCGACGGTGCCGCTGGCCACGCCGCTGAGCGCGACCGACGCGGGACGGACCGCCTACGTCACGATCTCACTGATCGCCTCACCCACGAACGGGGTCTCGCAGCTCGACCCGAACTCCCCGATCAGCTTCACCGGTTCCGCCGACCTGCGCCTCGAGTCCGCCAGCCAGGTCCCAACCCAGGACAACATGCCATGCAGCTGACCCGAGCTCGCAGACCCCTGAGCGGCGAGGACGGCTTCACGATGATCGCCGTGATCGGCGCGATCGCGTTGATCACGCTGCTGGTCACCGCCGCCGTGGCGGCGACCAACGGGGACATTCACCTGGTCAGGCGCGATCTCAACAGCAAGCAGGCCTACGCAGCGGCGCAGGCGGGAATCGCCGACTACGAGTTCCACCTGAACAACGACGTGGGTTACTGGACCAGGTGCACGAACCTGCCGGGACCGAACGCCGTCAACCAGGCCGGTGCCTCACCGCTGACGACCCGGCCCGTGCCCGGCGCGACGGATGGGTCCACCTATGCGATCGAGCTGCTACCGGCGACCGGCAAGTCGTCGTGTCTCACGAGCGATCCGGTGGGCACGATGCTCGAATCGAGCGGACCCAACATCGGAACCTTCCGGATCCGCGCCACCGGATTCTCCGGCCCTACGAAGGCCTCCATCGTCGCCACTTTCAAACAGGCCACCTTCCTCGACTACGTCTACTTCACCCAGCTCGAGACCTCCGACCCAGTCACCTACGGCTTCCCGAATCCGTCGGCTGCTCTCGATGGTGCCAACTCGCAGTGCACCAAGTTCCGGCGGGACGGCAGGGAGAGCTCGCCGATCCCGGGAACCAACAATCAGTTCTGCGATCAGATCGTCTTCGTCGGGGCGGACAACATCAAAGGGCCCCTGCACACCAATGACGACCTGAAGATTTGCGGCAAGCCGACCTTCGGCCGCTCGGCGACCGATATCACCGAGGTGAGCGCGCCACCGGTCGGCTGGTCCGGCTCCTCCTCCTGCTCAGGGAACCAGCCGACCTTCAACGGCCCGTTCGTGACCAACGCGCCCGTGCTCACCCCGCCGCCGACCAACTACGCGCTGAAGTCGATCGCGGGCCCAAACAACACCTACACGGGGCAGACCGAGATCACCCTGAGCGGCGGAAACATGCAGATCAATGGCGGTGCATCCGTCCCGATTCCCTCGGATGGGGTCGTCTACGTGCAGAACGGAACCTGCACCGGGAGTTACTCGCCCTTCACAGCTACGTACCCGGCTTCGTCGGGGTGCGGGAACGCGATCGTGCACTCGAGCAGCGCGTACACGGGGCAGCTCACCATCGCCGCCGAGAACGACGTGATCATCGACGGTGACATCAAGCGCGCCAGTGGCAGCGGCGGGCTGCTGGGCCTGCTGGCAAACAACTTCGTTCGAGTCAAGCATCCGATCTGCCCCTCGGCGAACCCTGGGTGCACAAATGGGAGCACTACGTCTGAGACCGCCAAGGGACAATGCAACAGCGGCACCAACGGAACTGGGTCGCAGCCGAGTCCGACCATCGACGCCGCGATCCTGGCGATCGCTCACTCCTTCATCGTCGACCACTACGACTGCGGGGCAAGCCTTGGGACCCTGACCGTCAACGGCGCGATCTCGCAGAAGTTCCGCGGGGCGGTGGGGACCATCTCAAACGGCAGCGTAAATACCGGCTACTCCAAGAGCTACAACTACGACGACCGGCTGCGCTACCAGGAGCCCCCGTCCTTCTTCGACCCGGTGCAGTCAGCCTGGCACGTCCAGCGAGAGACCCTGGGGTAGCGCGATGTTTCCGATCGCATCCTTGGCGTTCGTCGGCGGCATCGTGACCGGCAGCTTCGTCGGCCTGGTCGCCCATCGGCTTCCCCGCGGCAGGTCGATCGTCGGGCCCAGATCCGTATGCGACTCCTGCGACGCCACGATCGCGGCCTACGACAACGTCCCGGTGGTCTCCTGGCTGCTCCTGCGCGGGCATTGTCGCAACTGCGGTGCGCGAATCCCCTTGCGTTATCCGCTCATCGAGCTGGCGGTGGGTGCGGCGTTCGCGGCGACGGCGGTCGTCCTGCGCGGCGACCCGGCTCAGCTCGCTCTCGGACTCGTCTTCGTGGCGATGCTTGCCGCGATCACACTCACCGACCTCGAGCGGCACATCATCCCCAACTCGATCCTGCTGGCCGGCGCGGTCGCGGGCCTCGTCCTCACAGCCGCGACCGATCCGGCAAGCCTGCCTGAGCGTGGAATCGCCGCCGTTGGAGCGGGTGGCCTGCTGCTGGCGATCGGGCTCGCGTATCCACGTGGCATGGGCATGGGCGACGTCAAGTTGGCCGCAGTCATGGGTCTCTACCTGGGGAGCGCCGTGGCACCGGCATTGCTCGTTGGGGTCTTCTGCGGCGCGCTGGTGGGACTGGCGATCATGCTCGCCCGCGGCTCCGAGGCTCGCAAGCTGGCGGTCCCCTTCGGCCCGTTTCTGGCCCTCGGAGGGGTGGTCGGGCTCCTGGCGGGTGATCAGGTGATCGATTGGTACCTGAACGCCTTCGTTCGGTAGCCGCGTCTCATCAGTCTTGGGTATGGCGCAATCGTGCTTGGCAGCCGATGGGAGAGGAGACGCAGGACCGATCGCCTAATGCTCTCTGTGAAGAAGACGACATCCCTGGTTGGGCTCGACATCGAGTCGGGCAGCATCGCCGCGACCGAGGTGCAGCCCAACGGCGGCGCCGTCGGGCGCACCGCCATCGTGCCCCTGGAGCCAGGGGTGATCCGTGAGGGGGACATCGCGGACGGGGACGCGCTCTCGGAGGCCCTCAAGGATGCCTTCAGCCGCCACAAGCTGAGCAGGACCGTTCGCCTCGGGATCGCGAATCAGCGCGTCGTCGTCCGCACCCTCGAGCTCCCCCTGATCGAGGATCCCGGCGAGCTCGATTCCGCCATTCGGTTCCGAGCCCAGGACGCCATCCCGATGCCGCTGGATCAGGCGATCCTGGATCACCGCGTGATCGGAAAGCGTGATGGCCCCGACGGCAACCGCATGATGGACGTCCTCGCGGTCGCCGCCCGCCGCGACATGGTCCACTCGCTGCTGCAGGCCATGCGCAAGGCCGGTCTGAGCCCCGCCGGGATCGACCTGGCGGCGTTCGGAATGATCAGGGCGCTCGGTGGGTCGGGCGCCGCACAGCAGGAGCTCGGCGACGCGCCGCTGCCCGCAACGCTCTTCTGCCATCTCGGCGACATCACGAACCTGGCGGTGGCGCGTGGCGGCGAGTGCCTCTTCACCCGCGTCAGCTTGTTCGGTGTCGAGACCATCGCCGAAAAGCTGGCGTCCCGCAAGGACATTTCGATCGACGACGCGAGGGAATCCCTGATGGAGGTCGGCCTCGAGGAGGACCTCGACCTGTTCGGGGCGGAGGACGGAGTGGACGCAACACGGGAGGTCCTCGAGGAGGGAGCTACCAAGCTGATCGAGGAGCTCCGCATGTCGATGGACTTCTATGGCGCCCAGGAGGGCGTCACGCCGGTCGAGCGGGTGGTCCTCTGCGGTTCCGGCAGCACCATCCCTGGGCTCCCGCAGCGCATCCAGACGGGCCTTGGGCTCGGCATCTCGTTCGAGCTTCCGCAGGCCCTCTCTCATCTCGACCAGGAGGATGCCGCCCGGCTGACGGTGTCCTACGGACTGGCCGTCGAGGAGTGAGCTGAGGTGCGCCCGGTCAACCTGATTCCAAGCGACGAGCGCCGTGGCGACCGGACGGCGATGCGGACTGGCGCGTTCTCCTACGTCCTGATCGCCGCGCTCAGCCTCGCGCTGCTCGCGGTGATCGGCCTCGCCTTCACCAGCAAGCAAGTCTCCGATCGCAAATCCGAGGTTGCACAGCTGGAGCAGGAAAAGGCGCAGGCGACGGCCAAGGCTCAGAGCTTGCAGGCCTTCACGGCCTTCCGGGCCGCCCAGGAGTCACGCGCCGGCACCGTCTCCAGCCTGGCTCAGAGCCGCTTCGATTGGCAGCGGGTCCTCAACGAACTGGCGCGCGTGATTCCCGCGAACGTCTGGCTGGTACAGCTCGCCGGGACGGTGGACCCTTCGGTGTCGCTCGACGGCGCCCCCGATATCCAGACTCGCAGCAGCGTGTCCGGGCCCGCGCTCGAGATTGTGGGCTGCGCGCCCGACCAGGACGCGGTTGCGGGTCTTATCTCGAACCTCGAGGAGATCGACGGCGTGACGCGCGTCGGTGTGGATTCGTCGGAGCGGCCATCTTCGGATAGCACGGGAGGGTCATCCTCCGCGTCCTCGGACTCGGCTCAGGGCTCGACCGACGACTGCCGGACCCGAGACTTCATCACCCAGTTCAAGCTGTTGGTGGCGTTCGACGCCGTGCCGGCTCCATCGACGGCAAGTGCCGCTCCATCCGTCCCGCCGGGCGTCTCGACGCCCGGTGGATCGCAACTCGCCTCGCAGTCCACTCCGACCTCGTCTGCTGGAGAATGAGATGAAGGCGAGTGACCGAACGATCATCTTGGGTGTGGTTGTCGCAGGCCTCGCGATTGCCTTCTACCTCCTCGCCCTGGGCCCGAAGCGCGACAAGGCAAGCGAGCTCAGTAGTCAGATCAGTGACCTGCACGCCTCGATCTCTGAGGCGCAGCAGCAGGCGAGCTACGGCCAGCAGGCGCGCCAGGACTTCCCCCGCTACTACGGACGGATGGTCGTCCTAGGAAAGGCCGTGCCCGCCCAGTCAGACACGGCGTCGATGCTCGTCGAGCTCAATTCGATCGCCGATCACTCGAAGATGGACTTCCGTGCGATTTCGCTTAGTCAGGCCGCGACCGGAACGGGCACCTCGTCGAGCTCGGCTCCGACGAGCACGCCGGCAACGCCGAGCAGCACCCCGACTACCCCGAGCGCATCTACCACGTCCAGCTCTACGACCGCCTCGGCATCGTCCGGGAGCTCGACTGGGACTGCGGCTACGCCCTCTGCCAGCCTGGTGCCGGCGACCGAGGCTTCCGCCGCGAACCTGCCCATTGGAGCGGTGGTGGGGTCGGCCGGTCTGCCGACGCTCCCGTACAGCCTCGCCCTGCAAGGCAATTTCTTCGATGTGGCCAACTTCATCGGGGGTCTGGACGGGTTGGTCAGGCCCGTCGACGACGGTGCCCAGCTCTCGCCAAACGGGCGGCTGTTCACCGTCAACGGTTTTGCGCTGAAGCTGGGAGGGCCGGGATCATCCGGCAAGCTCGATGCCACCTTCTCGGTCACCACCTATGTGACCGGGGACCAGGGACTCACCGCCGGAGCCAGCCCAAGCGGGCCGGCCAGCCCGGCTACGCCCCAGGCCCAACCCGCGAGCGCGGCGGTGGGCGAATGAAGCCCTGGAAGGTGCAGAAGTTCGTCGGGGACGTGATCTACGACCTGCGCAGCCGCAACCTGCTACCGGTGGTCGTGGCGCTGCTTGTCGGGGTCGTCGCCGTCCCGGTGCTCATCTCGAAATCGAGCTCGGGTAACGCATCCAGCCCGATCGCTCTCAGCGCCCAGACCGCGCAGAGCCCGCCCGAAGGGCAGAGCGCAGTTGTCGGATACCACCCCGGGATTCGCAACTTCAAGCAGCGGCTGAATGACCTCTCGTCGAAGGACCCCTTCAAACAGCAGTTCACGGCGGCCGCGACGGCGCCCGCCCTGGATCAGGGAACAAGTACGAGCGTCAGTGGGGGCAGCTCGAGCACGACCGTGGGCTCCACTGGGTCCGGTGGCACCGGCGGCAGTGGAGGCAATGGATCGGGCAACAGCAAGGGCAAGACCAAGGTCAAGACCGAGACCCAGACCTACGTCTACGAGACCGACGTCCTGGTCGGCGAGTCCGGAGGCGCGCTCACTCCCCTCAGCCGCATTCCGCAGTTCACATTCCTGCCGGGGCCCGACAAGCCGGTGCTCGTCTACCTGGGCACCACCTCGGGTGGCACTCAGGCGCTCTTCTTGGTCTCCACCGACGTGAGCAGCGTCGGGGGGCAGGGGACCTGCTTCCCGACGGCCGACAAGTGCCAGCTGCTGGGGCTCAATCCGGGCCAGTCAGCCGACATGGCCTACACCCCCGACGGCAAGACCTACCACGTGCGGGTCGCCCAGATCAAGCGCTTCACAAAGTAAAGCTTTGACGCTATTCTGGGGTGCGTGTTCGACCCTGAATGTCCTGTCTGCCGGACGGCGGAGGTCATCTCCGGCAAGTGGACCCTCCTCATCATCCGCGACCTGGCGGACTCCTCGCTCCGGTTCTGTGAGCTGGAGCGCTCCCTGGAGGGAATCAGCCCCCGCACCCTCTCACTGCGCCTGAGGGCGCTCGAGGAGCACGGAATCGTCGAGCGCCGCACCTTCCCCGAGGTCCCGCCGCGCGTGACCTACCAGCTCACCGACAAGGGCGCCGCCCTCGTCCCGCTGATCGAGGACATGCGCACCTATGGCCGGCGATGGCTGCCGGTCGACGAGCGCGAGCCCGTCGGCGCCGCCGTTTAGCTGCAAGCGCCCATTCACGTGCAGGAACGCCCTCGCCTGCGGGCGAATCCGACTTGCGTGACGACACTTGAGAGCACGACCGAGAGACTCGAGGAGGCGCTGAGGCGCCTCGCCGTCGAGGCCGCCGACCTGTTCGAGGAGATGCTGGCGGCCGGGGCGGAGATGCCATTCGATCTAGAGCCCACCGACGACGGGCCGCTGCCGATGTACTCCTACGCCCCGATGACGGGGCAGTTCATCGAGCGGCATCTGGCCGAGCTGCGGCGCCTCGAGGCCTTCGTCGAGGTCCGCGAGATTGCCGGCGAGGAGGGGGCGATCGGCTTCCTGGTCGGGCTCTGGGAGGGGAAGACCGAGTTCGCCGTGGCGGGCGACCGGCTCCGCGGAGCCATCGACGCAGTGATCTCGACGATCTCCTCCGACTCCGACGAGGCGACGCCCGCCGGCGAGGTGATCGTGCCGCTGGTCGGCTTCCACATGCCCAAGGACGAGATCGAGCTCGACGGGGTGCGAATCGTGCGCGCCGACCTGGTCGAGGACGCGCCGCTCGACGCGGTCGACGCGACGCGATCGGGCGGCCGTGGGAAGCCCGGCTTTCTCGCCTGCCTGAGCTGCGGGCTGGCGGCGGTTGCGCCCGCGGCGGTCGTCGCGGATGACTTGAGGCGCGCGCTGCGCACCATGAGGCTGTTCAGGCCCGGCGCCGTCGGGCTTGCCGCCCACGGGTGGGCGAAGCGCAGCGGTGGCTGGGAGCGCTTCGGCACCGGGGCGAGCCGCCCGCGCCAGGGCGGATACCGCCTGACCGGCAACGAGGTCGGCGACCTGGAGAGCTTCGCGCGGACCCTGAACGAGCGCGGCTCGAGGATGCCGTCGCTCGACTGGGCCGCGTCCCGCTTCGAGCTGGGCGCCGAGCGCGGATCGCTGATCGAGGCGCTGAGCGACTATCTGCTCGCCCTCCGCGGCATGCTCGAGGGCGGGGGGGCGGCGAGGACGACGCTGTCGGCCCGCGTCGCAGCGCTTGCCTGCGAGCCATACGAGCGCGAGCAGGGCCGGGTCACGGTCGAGCGCGCGCTTGCGATCGAGCGAAAGCTGATGAGCGGAGGGCGCTACCGGCCGGTGGCCGGGGCCTCGCCGCTGGACGTGATCGCGGAGCTCGAGGAGCTCCTGCGACGCCTGCTCAAGGGACTTGCCACCGGAGAGCTGGGAGGAGACCTGCGCGCCGCCGCGGATGATGTCCTGCTCTCCGAGGGTCTTTCCGCCACGCACGTGGAGACGCCGGGGATGGGGGAGACCGCCGAGTGGCGCCTCCCCGACCCGACGCCCGACGAGTCGCTGGATCTCTCGGCGATCTCGGACGGCAACCTCGGCGACGAGGAAATCTCCGTTCACAGAGCCGAAAACGCCGATGAGTCGGAAACGAACGAATTGGGCGATTTGTCCGTCCGCGGCGCCGAGGAGGATCGGCAACCGACGACGAGGATCGTCGTCGATGACGTCGAACTACCGGACCTAATGTCGACCGAGGGCGACCATCGCGCTCCGACCCGGCCCCCAAACGGGGATCGTGCGGATTGGTTCAGCGCCGGCGACGGCGAGCCCGAGTGGCCTGCCTTCGCGAGGCCCAGGCGCAAGGACCACGCGGACCACGGCGGATCGCGAGCCGTCGAAGGACCGCGTCCGCTACCTCTTCCCGGTGCCGGACGCCACGGACTGGAGCGTCGGCGAGCTCCGGTACGAGCGCAAGCGCAGCGGCTGACTAAGCCGCTCCAGAAGCCGCGAGAGCCTCGCGCTGCTCCTCGGTCGCGAACAGGTAGCGATCGATCTTGAGCAGGGCGTCGAGGTCGTGGACGTCCTCGTCGAGGTAGGGGACGCGGATCACCGCCTTCGGCTTCAGCTCGCGCTCCAGGTGCCGGACGTTGCGAGCGTCACGCTGCGCGAGCGCCTGATAGTCGGCGAAGTTCTGGGCGACCCGTTCAGCCAGCTCCTCGTCCAGGAGCCCGTTTAGGTCGGCCTCGGCGGCCCCCTCGGCCTCCTCGTCGGCCTCGTAATGGACCTTGTTGACGATCACCCCGCCGACGGGCAGATTCGCCTCGACCAGCTTGCGGTGGAAGTAGACGGCCTCGTCGATCGGCTCGCCCTGGGGGCCGCAGACGACGACGAAGGTGGTGGCCGGGTCGGCGAGGAGCTCGGAGACGCGCTTGGCGCGCTCGCGGAAGCCGTCGACCATCCCGCTGAACGCCTGGAAGAACTCGCTCAGATCGGTGAGCAGGTCGAGGCCGGTGACCCGCTTGAGGACGCCGAAGATCATCGAGCTGCCGCGCCCGACGACCCGTGTCGCGATCCCTGTCGGCTTCATGAACATCTGCATGCCGCGGCCCTCGATGAACTGCGTGAGCCGCTTCGGCGCGTCGAGGAAGTCGAGCGCGTTCCGCGAGGGGGGCGTATCGAGGACCAGGAAGTCGTAGCGGCCCTCCTGGTGGATCTCGAAGAGCTTCTCCATCGCCATGTACTCCTGGGAGCCCGCCAGGGCGTTGGAGAGCTGCCTGTAGATGCGGTTCTGGAGGATCCGGTCGCGCGTCTCGGCGTCGGGGGCGTGCTTGCGCACGAGCTCGTCGAAGGTCGCCTTCGCGTCGAGCATCATCGCCCAGAGCTCGCCGCGCATCTCGATGCCGGCGCGCTCGAAGAGCTTGGGGTCCACGCGACTGGGCGTGTTCTCGAGCTCATTCAGCCCCAGCGAGTCGGCGAGGCGCTTGGCGGGGTCGATCGTCAGCACGCACACCTTCTGGCCGCGCGCGGCGAGCCCGGCGGCCAGCGCGGCCGAGGTCGTCGTCTTGCCGACGCCGCCGGATCCGGCGCAGATGCAGATGCCGCGGCCGTCTGTGATGTCGGTGATGGTGGGCATCAGACCAGCGCCCCGGCGAGCCGCTCCAGGGAGGAGACGTCGAGCGACGGCTTGAAGATGAACGGCAGGGTCTTGACTGGCGAGGAGACGGCCTTCTTCAGCCGCTGCAGCTGTTCCCGCTGGGAGCGCGAGCGGCGATATTCCGAGAGCGCCGCGCGAACAGCCGCCTTGGCGGGGCCGTCGGCCTCGTCGAGGGCCCTTTCCAGCTCTGACGCCTCGCCCTTGGCGAAGCGCTCGGGGTAGATCGCGTTCATGTAGACGCGGTCGACGGACATTCCGATGTCATTGGTGAGCTGCTCCTCGAGGGAGGCCGACTCGTTGACGGGCATCTCCTCGGGCAGGGAGACGATCGCAACGCCGGTCGCATCGTGGTCGGTGATGAACCGGTCGAGCTCCTGTGCCTGGTTGTGCACGGGGCCGACTCGCGCGATGTTCGCGAAGGTGCGCGGCGTCTGCAGGAAGCCGATCCCGTGCCCGGTCGCGGGGGCGTCGACAATCACCAGGTCGTACTCGCGCGCCTTCTTCACCTTGCGGTTGGGCTGGGCGAGCTCCCAGATCTTCCCGATCGTGAGCAGCTCCTTGAGGCCGGGGGTGGCGGCGGCCAGGTAGTTGAAGATTCGGGAGCGAACGAGCAGGTCGCGCATGGCGCGGACCTTGAGCTGGAGCAGCAGGTACTCGCGCATGGAGTGGTCCGGATCGATCGAGATCGCCCAGAGGTCGTCGGAGACCTCGACCTCGTGGAATCCCACCTCGGCGCGCCTGAAGACGCGTGAGGCGGTCTCCTGGCCGCCGATCTCGCAGACGATCGTGCGCTTGCCCCGGGCGGCCGCGGCCAGGCCCAGGGCGATCGAGATCGTGGACTTTCCGACGCCTCCCTTGCCGGTCACGAAGACCAGCCGCTTGTCGAGTAGTTCAGGCATGCGGGCGGATTCTTCCAACTTGATGACCAATTCCACGACCCCGCACGCCCGTGGACGTGCCTGGCCGTCGCATCTCGTCGTCCTCGGGCTCGCCTTTGGCACCACCAAAGGCTTCGCCCTGCGTCCTCGACCTGCTCGGCCAGACCCACCCACGGGCGTACGTTGCCGTGCAATTGATCATCTGAGAAGGAATGCGGGCCTCGCCTGCGAAATAGCGCGCTTAGATGCCAAGTTTCCGCCGAAAGCAGACCGCTGAGAAAGCGGATGAGGCAGGGCGCATGAGGCCCGAGGACCTCGTTCAGCCCAAGCCCGACTCGACAAAGTCGGCGGCCACAAAAAACGCCGCCGGATCTACGGGCAAGGCTGACAAGTCCTCCAAGAGCGCCTCGAAGCCCGCCAAGCAGCCGGACTCGCCCAAGAACAAGGGCCCGGCCAAGGTGATCGCCTTCGCCAACCAGAAGGGCGGCGTCGCCAAGACGACCACTGCGCTCAACCTTGCAGTCGCCTTCAAGGAGTCCGGCCACCGCGTCCTCGCGGTCGACATGGACCCCCAGGGCAACCTGACCATGAGCCAGGGCGTCGACCCTGACAAGGTCGAGAAGAGCATGTTCGACGTGCTCGTCCACCGGACGCCGATCCGCGAGATCATCGTCGAGCGCGAGATCGACGTCGCTGTCGCCTCGATCGACCTGGCCGGCGCCGAGATCGCGATGAGCACGCAGATTGGCCGCGAGCGGGCGCTGGAGAAGGCCCTCGACGAGGTCAAGGACGACTACGACTTCATCTGCATCGACACGCCCCCGAGCCTCGGCCTGCTGACGGTCAACGCGCTGACGGCGGCGAACAAGGTGATCGTGCCCGTCCAGTGCGAGTACCTCTCGATGCGCGGGCTCGTCCAGCTTCAGAACACGCTCACGATGATCCGGGAGAACCTCAACCCCGGCGTCGAAATCGAGGGCATCCTGCCGACGATGCTCGACTCGCGGACCGTCCACGCCAAGGAGGCGGTGGAGATCCTCGAGGAGAACTTCGGCGAGCTCGTCTTCAAGTCGCGGATCCGCAAGGCGATCAAGTTCGCCGAGGCGCCGGTCCGCGGATCGTCCGTGCTCAAGTACGACCCCACCGGAAAGGCCGCGGGCGCTTACCGCGACCTCGCAAAGGAGGTCCTCACTCATGGCTCGTAGGAAGCGCGCCAGCATGCGCGAGGGCCCCCTCGCCGATCTGTTCCGCTCGACCGAGGAGTCGGTCCCGCCGGAGGACGTCAAGGTGACGGCCAACGGCGGGGGCACCAAGTCGGTCGAGGTCGCGGTCGAGGAGCCGGCCCAGGAGACGCCGCTTCCCGAGCCGGTCCCCGAGCCCACTCCCGAGCCCGTCCCGGAGCCGACGCCGGATCCCGTCCCGGACCCGCTGCCCGGCCCGGAGCCCCTCCCCGAGCCGACTCCGCCGGAGCCGGTCGCCGAGGCTAAGGTCGAGGAGATCGAGATCCATCACGAGGGCCTCGAGCGCCTCATGGGCGGAACCGGCACCGACGTCCGCCCGGCGTTCGGCCGGGAGGAGCCCGATACGTCCTCTCCGACCCGTCAGCCCGTCGTGCCGCGCACGCACCAGGCCGTCCTGCGGGTGGTCGGCGTGGGCGGTGCCGGAGTCAACGCCGTCAACCGCATGGTCGAGGCGGAGCTGCCCGGCGTGGAGTTCCTGGCGATCAACACCGACCTTCAGTCCCTGCAGAACTCGAACGCGGATGTGACGCTGCACATCGGCGCCGAGCTCACGCGCGGCCTCGGATCCGGCTCCGATCCCCGGGTCGGCTATCGCGCCGCCTTCGAGGAGCAGGACAAGATCAAGGATCTGCTCAAGGGCTCCGACATGGTCTTCCTGGCCTCCGGGTCCGGCGGCGGGACCGGCACGGGTGCCGCCCCTGTCGTCGCCAAGCTGGCCCGTGACATCGGCGCGCTCACCGTCGCCGCGGTCACCAAGCCTTTCTCATTCGAGGGCGCCCGCCGCATGGCCCAGGCCGAGGAGGGCATCGCCGCCCTCGGCAAGGAGGTCGACACGATGATCGTCGTGCCGAACGAGCGCCTGCTGACGATCCTCGAGCGGCGCACCTCGATCGTCGATGCCTTCAAGGTCGCCGATGACGTCCTGCGCCAGGCGGTCCAGGGCATCTCCGACCTGGTCATGCTGCCCGGCCTGATCAACCTCGACTTCGCCGACGTCCGTACGACCATGATCGAGGCCGGCGACGCGATCCTCGGCATCGGCATGGGCTACGGGGAGCACCGGGCGACGATCGCCGCCGAGAAGGCCGTCTCCTCACCGCTGCTCGAGACCTCGGTCGAGGGCGCGCGCTCCATGCTTCTGTCGATCACCGGCGGTCCGGATCTCTCGCTGATCGAGGCGAGCGAGGCCGCCGAGGTGGTCAAGGCGGCCGCGCATCCGGAGGCCGAGATCATCTTCGGCGCCAGCGTGGACGACGACATGAGCGAGGAGGTCTGGGTCACCGTGATCGCCACCCGCTTCGACGACGCCTTCTCACACCGTTACCGCCGTGACCGGCGCGACGAGCCGCGCGAGCCGCATGATCCCGACCGGGACGCGGCGCTGCGGCCCGAGCGCTACTCCGACCCCGCAGCCGACTGGCGCGGGGGTGGAGGCGCCCAGCCGCGCCGAGGCAGCGCGGACGAGCTCTATGGAGACGGCGTCTGGGGTCGTGGCGGCCTGGACCGCCGCCCCACGGAGCCGCGCAACATCGACGGCAGGATCCTCGACGTGCCCGAGTTCACCCCCGGGGACGACTAGCGCCGCCCCGATTTTTCGGGTGGTTTTCAGGTCGGCGGAGACTTACGCTGTACCGCGTCCGGGGGGCGTGGGGGCTCCCCTTGAACCACTTCAAGGAGGAACGATGGAAATGGGGAAATCAGTGCCGGCGCGGCGCCTGACCGTGATCGCTTTGGCGGCGCTGCTGGCGCTGAGCGTCGCCTTTGCTGCGGACAGTGCCAGTGCATCGGGGACTGGCCGAGCCGTGGTGGCTAAGAAGAAGTGCAAGAAGAAGGGCAAGAAGTCGGCCTCGGCGGCCAAGAAGAAGTGCAAGAAGAAGAAGACCACCCCGGTTGTGGTACCTCCCGTGACGCCTCCGCCGACGCCTCCGCCAGCGCCCCTGGCCCTAACGGACGCACAGGTGATCACCCGCGTCAGCCAGAAGGCCAATCAGTACTGCGTCGTGGACCCGGACTGCATCGACTCGGGCTACTACTACGAAGGTGATCCGTCCACGGCCGCCTGCGACTTGAGGACGACCTATGTCTGGGCGTGCTACGGCTGGAACGATGAGGACAACGGCACCGACCCCGTTTTCACTTGCGCCTTCCGCGAGATTGTGGAGCGAAGTGGATTCAACAGCGTCACCTCCCACCAGGACCTCAATTACGGGACGGACGGCTGGAATTGCGGGGTCTGACCCCCGCCTGGCGCGGATAGCACCCGCTGAGCAAGCGACAGAGACCGGCCGGCGAGAGCCGGCCGGTTCCGTTCCAGGGGTCACCCCGCCTACGCTGCCTGGATGAGCGAGAGGAGGGGAGTGGTCGCGGCGGGCCATCCGCTGACCGCGGAGGCCGGCGCTCAGGTCCTCCGTGAGGGTGGGAACGCCGTCGACGCCGCGATCTGCGCCGCGCTCACCTCGTTCGTCTGCGAGAGCCAGCTGACGGGCTTCGGGGCGGGCGGGTTCATGATGGTCCACCAGGGCGGCGAGCCGGACACGCTGATCGACTTCTTCGTCGCCGCAGGCGGTGCCGACGGTGTTGAGCGGACGGCGGAGCTGGTGCCCATCCCCGTCTACTTCGACGAGACGCCCCAGACCTTCAACTGCGGAGCCGCCTCCTGCGGCGTGCCGGGGAACCCGGCGGGCCTGGAGCATGCCTGGCGGCGTTTCGGGTCGGTTCCTCTCGATCGGCTCGCCCGGCCCGGCGTGGAGCTTGGCCGCGAGGGTGTGACGTTGACGCGAGAGGCGGAGTACTTCCACGAGATCCTCCACCCGATCCTGATCTCGACGCCGGAGTCGGCCGCCCTCTACACCCCCGACGGAGAGCAGCTGGTCGAGGGCGACACCTTCCACTACCCGGAGATGGCGGACGCGCTCGAGCGCTTCGCCGCCGACGGCGCCGAGCCCTTCTACCGGGGAGAGGTGGCGCGAGCGGTCTGCGACTGGGTGCGCGAGCGCGGCGGGACGCTGGGGATGGACGACATGGCCGCCTACGAGCCGATCGAGCGCCGCCCGGTCACCGCCAGATTTCGCGGGCACGACGTCCTCACCAACCCTCCGCCGTCCTCGGGAGGGATCCTGATCGGCTACTCGCTCGGCCTCCTCGAGCGGCTCGGCTCGAGCAGCGGGGTGGAGGAGATCGTCGCCGCGACCGAGGCGGCCAACGCCAGGCGCTCGGACGACTTCCACGAGGGGCTGCACGACGAGGAATACGTCGAGCGCTTCCTCTCCTCCGACCTCGACGCGGTCGCGTCACGGATCCGCGATGGGGAGTGGGTTGGAGGCCACGGCGGGGCCGGCGGCCCGGATAGTGCGAGGGCGCGCGACAGCGCGACCCGTGACATGGACGATCGTCTCGGGTCGACCACCCACCTCTCGGTCCTGGACGCCGACGGCAACTGCGCGTCGGTCACCTGCTCCAACGGGACCGGCTCCGGGGTCGTCGTGCCCGGCACCGGGGTGCACGTCAACAACATGCTCGGCGAGGAGGACCTCAATCCGCACGGCTTCCACCGGATCCCGCCCGGGCGCCGGGTGAGCTCGATGATGTCGCCCACCCTCGCCCTCCGCGATGGCGAGGTTGTGCTGGGTCTCGGCAGCGCCGGCTCCAACCGGATCCGCTCGGCGATCCTGCAGACGGTCGTCAGGGTGCTGGACCAGCGGATGGACGCCGGGGAGGCTGTGCAGGCGGGGCGCCTCCACTTCGAGGCTGGGACCGTGCAGGCGGAGCCCGGTGTCGAGCAGAGTGCCCTGGACGACCTCGAGAACCGCGGCGTCCCGGTTGTCTCCTGGAAACGGAAGAACCTCTATTTCGGCGGCGTCCAGGCGGTGAGGCGCGACCCGGCGAGCGGCGAGCTCAGCGGAGGCGGCGACCCGCGTCGCGGCGGCGCCGTCGCGTTCGCCTGACTACTCGGGTAACCCGGGGAAGTGGACCTTGCCGTTGCCGCTGGCGCGCTCAGCGGCCTCCTCGGCGCGCTCCAGCGCCTTGCCTACGGCGCCCAGGGCGTTGGCCAACAGCGCCATGCGGTCGTCCTCGTCGCGCATCTCGAGGAGCTGCTGCTTGGTCTCCGGCGGCAGCTCGATGCGCGCCGCGATCGCGTAGGCGGTTGCGCCCTCGAGCTCCTCGGGCTCCGGGCGCTCCCCGGTGGCCCGCTCCGCGAGCTCCGCGAACGTCTCGCGGGCGGCGGTGGCGGACGCCTCGTCTATCGGAGGCACGTCCTGGTCGGGGATCAGCTCGACCTCGCCGGTCGGAAACTCCGGTGACTCGAAGCGGTCGATCACCTTGAACGGCGCCTCGCCGCTGACCACGATGTTCATGCGCCCGTCGTCGAAGCGCTCGAGCACGTCGTCGATCCGCGCGGTGCAGCCAACGGAGCGCGCGCCATCGTCGTCCCGCAGGACGACCCCGAAGGGCTCTCCCTGCTCGAGTGCCGTTCCGACCATCCTCTTGTAGCGCTCCTCGAAGATGTGCAGCGGGACCTGCTCGCCCGGAAGCAGCACGAGGGGCAGCTCGAAGATCGGAAGCTCGAGACCCGCCATCGCCGCCGATTCTAGGGTCCGGCAAGGGACGACTGGTGGGATTGAGGTGGCCGAGGAGCGAGTGGGGCGGTGACGGTGCAAGCCGTGGCGTACTGATATGTACGCGAGGCTTGCGACGGTGCCGCCCCACGAAGCTCATCGGCTGCGTCAAGCCCGCCAGGTCGTTCATTGGCGGACCCTAGGATGGGAAGGTGGCCGGCATCGACTTCGAGGCTGAGGGGCTGCTCGGGGACCTCGAGGGGAAGCCGCGCGAGGCAAGGCTCGCCCTGCTCGAGGAGCTGGCCGAATCGGGCGTCCCGCTGGAAGAGCTGAGGCGCGCCGTCGAGGAGAACCGGCTCGTGCTGCTGCCGGTCGAGCGCGTCTTCGACCTGGGCGTCGAGCACTACACCGCGGCCGAGCTCGCCGAGCGCGCGGGGCTCGATCAGGTCTTCCTGATCCGCCTGCAGCAGGCGCTCGGGGCGCCGATCGCCCAGGACGACGAGCGCGCCTACTCGGAGGCGGACCTAGAGGCCGCCAAGCGGGCGAAGCTCTTCATCGACGCGGGACTCCCGGAGGAGAGCGTGTTGGAGACCTCCAGGATCATCGGTATCTCGATGGCCAACCTCGCCGACGCCAACCGCGACATGGTCGGCGAGGTCTTCACCGAGCCGGGCATCGACGAGCGGGAGCTCGCCATGCGCTACGCGGCCGCAGCCGAGACGATGCCGCCGCTGCTGGGCGAGACGCTGCTACACGCCTACCGAGTCCACCTGCGCGAGGCGATCCGCCAGGCTGTGGTCACCGAGGCGGAGCTGGCGCAGGGCAGGCTGTACGGGTCCGACGACGTCACGATCGCGTTCGCGGACCTCGTCGGCTTCACCCAGCTGGGCGAGATGCTCGAGATCGAGCAGCTCGGCCAGATGACCGGCCGTCTCTTCGAGCTCGCCTCGGAGGCGGCCAGGCCTCCCGTCCGGCTGGTGAAGATGATCGGGGATGCTGCGATGTTCTCCTCCCGGGAGCCATTGCCGCTGGTCGAGGCGGTCGTCGGCCTGGTCGACGCAGCGGGCACGGATGAGATCCCGTCGCTGAAGGCCGGCGTCGCGACGGGCCCGGCGCTCGGGCGCGGGGGCGATTGGTACGGGCGGCCGGTCAACCTCGCGGCCAGGATCACGAGCTTCGCCCGGCCGGACAGCGTCCTCGTCGCTGAAGAGGTGAGGGAAGCGCTGGAGTCCGCCGACGGCGACCGCTTCAGCTTCTCGTTCGCCGGCAAGCGCCGCTTCAAGGGGATCAGCGAGGAGACGGCGGTCCACCGCGTACGGGCGACGAACGGCGCCTGAGCGCCGATTCGCTAATCCGCGCCTAACACTCGGCCGTAACAGTCAGCAGATCTCCGAGTCTGGACACAAATGGCACTGTTGATGCTCTTCGCGCTCGTCGCCGGGGCGGGCACGGCGCTGTCCCCGTGCGTGCTGCCGATCCTGCCCGCGATCCTTGCGGCCGGCGTCACGGGCGACAGGCGACGGCCGCTCGGTGTCGTCACGGGGCTTGCACTCTCCTTCACCTTCGCCACGGTGGCGCTGGTATACGTGATCAACGCCCTCGGGCTGCCGAATGGGTTCGCGCGCGACCTGGCGATCGCCGTCCTCTTCGCCTTCGGGTTCTCGCTGCTGATCCCGCCGATCGGCGACAGGGTGGAGGCGTTCGCCAGCCGCCTGGCACCCGGGCCGGCCCGCTTCCGAGGGGACGGCTTCGGCTCGGGAATGATCGTCGGCGCCAGCCTCGGCCTCGTCTACGCGCCGTGCGCGGGGCCGATCCTGGCGGGCGTGATCGTCGTCTCGGCGGCGCAGGACTTCACGGCGGGCCGCCTCGCGGTCGCCCTCTCGTACGCGGTCGGCTCCGCGATCGTCCTCTACCTGCTGCTGCTCGGCGGCAGGCGGCTCACCCAGCGCCTGAACCCCGTCCGGGGGCGGGTGCAGATGGCGATGGGCGCCGTGATGGTGCTCGTCGCCGTCGCGATGACCGCGAACCTGGACGTCCGCTTCCAGACCGCGATCGCCAGCGACCTGCCGAGCGTCCTCGTCAACCCGACCGGCGACCTCGAGAAGAGCAAGGCGATCTCGACCGACCTGGCCTCCGTGAGCCAGCACGGCACGCCGGTCGTACCCGCGTCCCAGCTCAACCAGCCGGTCAGCCTCCAGACCTACGGCCAGGCGCCTGACTTCACCGGGACGCAGGATTGGTTCAACACTCCCGGGGGCGAGTCACTCTCCATGAGCGATCTCCGGGGCAAGGTGGTCCTGGTCGACTTCTGGACCTACACCTGCATCAACTGCATCCGCACCCTGCCCTACCTGGAGGCCTGGCAGCAGCGCTACGGGAACCAGGGCTTCACCGTGGTGGGTGTCCACTCGCCTGAGTTCCCGTTCGAGAAGGACGCGGGCAACGTCCAGGCGGCGATTCGCCAGAACCACCTCACCTATCCCGTGGCTCAGGACAACGACCTGGCCACCTGGGATGCGTGGGGCAACCAGTACTGGCCGGCCGACTACCTGGTGGACGCGCAGGGCAACGTCCGCGACGCCCATTTCGGCGAGGGCGACTATGCGCAGACCGAGCGGGCAATCCGCACCCTGCTCCAGGAGGCAGGTCACGGGAACCTCGGGACCGGCGCTCGTGCAGCCGCGCAGGCGCCCTCGGCCGGCGACATCACGCCCGAGACCTACCTCGGCGCCGCCCGCGCCCAGGGCTGGGTCACGCCGGTTCACCCCGGCGACCAGGACTTCGGGGCGCCGCCGAGCCGGCTGTCGGTCAACCAGTTCGCCTATTCGGGACGCTGGGGGATCACGGACGAGGACGCCACCGCGGGCGCCGGCGCCCGCATCGACCTGGAGTTCAACGCCCGCCGCGTCTTCCTCGTGCTCGGCTCGCCCGACCAGGCCCGCCACGTCCAGGTCCTGCTCGACGGCAAGCCGATCCCGGCGAAGCTGGCCGGGGCCGACGTCCAAAACGGCCGGGCCACGATCCACGCGCAGCGCCTCTACCGCCTGGTCGACCTGCCGGCGGTCTCAGAGCACCGCCTCTCCCTGGTCTTCGACCCGGGCATCTCCGGGTACGCGTTCACGTTCGGCTAGGCCGGCGGCGGCCGCGGGCAATAGGATCAGCGCGTGGATGACGAACGCGCACGCGAACGCCTTGCGGAGGAGCGGGCCCGGGTCGAGCGCGAGCTCGAGGAGCACGGCCAGCGGCAGGCGGCCGATGAGCCGGAGGACACCGGTGACCAGGCGGCCGACCTCGAGCAGGCCGAGACGGACAGCGCGCTGCGGGACGACCTCCGCCACATGCTGGAGGCGATCGAGCGGGCCGAGGCCCGCCTGGAGGAGGGGACCTACGGCGTCTCGGTTGTGAGCGGCGACCCCATCCCCGACGAGCGGCTCGAGGCGATTCCCTGGGCAGACCGCAAGGTCGAGGAGGAGCCGGGCGGACGCGGCTGAGGCCCTAGGGCCGCCGCGCCGAGATCAGCAGGTTGTAGAAGAGCTGCGGCGGCAGGCGCGGCTCGAGAACCTGGTTGTCGAGGCGCTGCAGCGCAAGGTAGCTGCGGAAGGCGAAGCGCCGCCATCCGAACGGCACCTGATCGGGCTCGGCGCTCGCCTCAAGGGTCCTGACGGTCCAGCCGTGGATCGAGGCGAGCAGCTCCTCGCCCCGCACCCTGACGTCGGCAAGCCCAGCCGACTCGCAGAAGCGGCGCAGGTCGCCGGGAGAGAACGCGTGGACGTCCACCTCCGGCTCGAGGTCGTGCCCGCTGTGCTCCCCCTCGGCCTCGTGGTCACGGGCCGACGCGCCGACCAGCCGCCGCCAGAGCGGAGCCGTCAGCAGGGCGGTCCGCTTGGGGATGGCGGCCAGGAGATCCCCGTAGCGCGAGGGCTCCCCGCAGAAGGCGAGCGTGCCACCGGGCCGCAGCACCCGGCTGAACTCCGAGAACGCCTGGGCGAGGTCCGGGATGTGGTGGAGCACCGCGTGTCCGAAGACGAGGTCGAAGCTCTCATCAGCGAAGGGGAGGGTTTCCGCCTCGGCCGCCGCCGTTCGAACCGAGAGGCCAAGCCGCTCGGCGTTCTCCTCCAGCGTCGCCAGCATGCCCGGCGAGATGTCGGTGGCCGTGGCTCGCTCGATCACGCCGGCCTGGAGGAGGTTGAGCGAGAAGTACCCGGTGCCCGCGCCGATCTCGAGCGCGTCACCGAACGGTCGCCCCGGCCATCCGCCCAGCGCCTTGCGCAGCTTGCCCGAGACCTGCTCCTGGCCCACGGACCCGAAGTCGATGCCCCACTTGGAGTCATACGAGGCGGCCGCCACGTCGTGGTAGCGCTCGTTGACGTCCTTGATCCGATCCGGGCTTGACGGCGCGGGCACGGCGAAGATCTTAGGGCTGGGGCCTGGCTGCCGAGCCCCTTGTGTCTCTATGTTGCCCCGCGTGGCCTACGTGCAGGAGAACCAGCCCCAGGACGTCCCCCCGCTGGAGCTGACCGGTGAGCGCACGCTGCCCGACGTCCCCGAGGAGAACTACTGGTACCGCCGGCACGTCGCCGTCTACGAGTGGATCGCCGAGCGCTGCGCCGGCCTGCGCGTGGTCGACCTCGCCTGCGGCGAGGGATACGGCTCGGACCTGCTCGCGCAGCGCGCCGCCGAGGTGACCGGCGTCGATGCCAACCCCGATGCCTTCGAGCACGCCCGCTCCCGCTATCGGCGCCCGAATCTGGGCTTCCGACGGGGTCTCGTCGAGGACTTCGACCAGGAAGTCGATGCCGTGGTGTTCCTGCAGACGATCGAGCACATCCACGAACCCGACAAGCTCGTCGACGCGATCTCCCGGATCGCCCCGGTCGCCTACATCTCAACGCCCAACCGCCTCACCCTTGCGCCGCCGGGCGCGGAGAAGTCCGACAACCCCTGGCACCTGCGGGAGTACGACGCGGGCCAGTACCGGGAGCTGCTCCAGCCCCACTTCGAGCGGGTCGAGCTGCTCGGTCTCTTCCATGCCCGCAAGCTCCGGGCGCACGAGATCGCAATCCGGGCCGGGTGGGACCGAGTCCACCCGGCGCTCCACCTCACCAAGCCGTTCTATGACCGCTTCATCCCGGCGATCAGCGCCCGGGACTTCCGCCTGCGGGCCGGCGACCTCGATCGGGCGCTGGACTTCCTTGCGGTCTGTAATGCCTGAGCGGACGGCGGGCGATCTCGCGATCGTCCTCCACTCGCACATGCCCTACGTCGAGGGCTTCGGGACCTACCCCTTCGGAGAGGAGTGGCTCTTCGACGCGTTCGCGCGCTCCCATCTGCCGGTGCTGGACGTCGCCGAGCGGGTGACGATGACGATCACCCCGGTGCTCGCCGACCAGCTCGAGGCCGAGGGCGTGGGGGAGAGGATGCTCCGCTTTCTCCGCCGCCACCGGGTCGACGCCGCCGACCGCGACGTCGCGGACGCGGGCGCCGCGGTTCGGCCGGCCGCCCAGGCGGAGGCGGACCACTACACGCGCGCGATGAAGAAACTGGGGAAACTCGGAGGCAACCCGCTGCGCGCCTTCCAGGAGGCGCACGCGAAGGGGCGCATCGCCCTGATGGCATCCGCGGCGACGCACGCCGTGCTTCCCAAGCTCGCCACTCTGTCGGGGCGCCGCCTCCAGGTCGACGCCGGCCTCCGCTCCCACGAGCGCCGCTTCGGCAAGACGCCAGGCTTCTGGCTGCCCGAGTGCGCCTACGCCCCCGGCCTGGAGGGGATCCTCGCCGAGCGCGGCCTGGCCTACACCTGCCTCGACCAAAGCTCTTCGGAGCACGGCACCGCGGCGCTCGCCCCGATCCGCCTGCCCGGTGGTCCGGTCGCCTTCACGATCGACTGGCCCACGGTGCGGCTGGTCTGGTCGGACGCGGGCTATCCGTCGGACCCGGCATACCTCGAGTACCACCGCCAGTCCGCGAACGGGATGCGGCTGTGGTCAATCTCCGGGGAGCCCTACGACCCCGCCGTTGCAGCCAAGCGGGCGGCCGAGCACGCCGCCTCGTTCCTCGCAGCCGTTCGCGACCGCCTGGAGCGCCACCGCACCGACGGCGGCCGCCGGGGTCTCTGCGTCTTCGCAATCGACACCGAGCTGCTCGGCCACTGGTGGGCGGAGGGGCCGATCTGGCTGCGGGAGGTGCTCAAGGGCGCCGAGCTGGAAGGCGTGCGCCTGCTCACGCTGCCCCAGGCCCTTCGTGAGCACGAGGGCGAGGACCGCCCCGCCTCGGTGGCCAGCTGGGGGGAGGGGAAGAGCCTGGAGACCTGGGATTCGCCGTCTGTCTCGGACCTGGTCTGGGCGACCCGCCGCAGCGAATTGCGCCTGCTGCGGGCGTTGGCGCTCCGGACCCTTGACGGCGCCTCGGCCCTGCGCGCCGCCAGGGAGCTGCTCGCACTTCAGTCGAGCGACTGGGCGTTCATGGACCACCGCGGCCAGGCCGGTGACTACCCGTACACGCGGGCGACCGCCCACGCTCAGTCACTGCTCGAGGCCATAGACTCCCCCGAGGCAGTCGACGCACGCGTGCGCAATCTCGCCCCAGACCTGAGCCTCGCGCCGCTGCTCGAGCCCTAGTCCATGAACCGCGTCCTGATCCTCTCGTGGGAGTACCCCCCTCTGATCGAGGGAGGGCTGGCGCGACACGTGCGAAAGCTCTCCGAGGCGCTCGTGGAGCGCGACACCGAGGTCCACGTCCTCACCCGCGGCGGGGAGGAGTCCCCATCCGAGGAGGCGATGGCCGGCGTCCACGTCCACCGGGTGAGGGAGCCGAACCGCCCGGCGGAGCTCAACGAATTCGTCGCCTGGGTGGAGCGCATGAACTCGGACATGCTGGCCGCCGGCGTCGAGCTGGGCGACCGCTTCGACTTCGACCTGGTGCACGGCCACGACTGGCTGGTCGCCAACGCCTGCGACCACCTCGCCCGGCGCTTCGACTCCCCGCTGGTCACCACCATCCACGCCACGGAGCACGGCCGGCACCAGGGATGGGTGGACAAGCACCCGCAGTCCTACATCCACGGGGTAGAGCGCTGGATCACCAACCGATCGGACAGGGTGATCGCCTGCTCGACCTTCATGCGCGAGCAGATCGTCGACGTCTTCGGGGTGCCCGAGGTCTCGATCGAGGTGATCGCGAACGGGATCGACCCGGATGAGATCCAGCCTCGGGACGACGATGCGCTCCGCCGGCTGCGTGCCGAGTTCGCCGAGCCGGACGAATCGCTCGTGTTGCTCGTCGGCCGCCTGGTCTACGAGAAGGGCTTCCAGTTCGCGCTGGAGGCGCTGCCGCAGATCATCGAGCGGGTTCCCAACACCCGCTTCATCGTCGCCGGCTCCGGCACCCACGAGCAGGAGCTCCGGCGGCAGGCCGAGGAGCTGGGACTGATGTCCCACGGGACGTTCGTCGGCTGGATCGGCGACGACGTCCTGCACTCGCTCTACGCGATCGCCGACGTCTGCGTGGTCCCCTCGATCTACGAGCCCTTCGGCCTGGTCGCCCTGGAGGCGATGGCGTCGAGCTGCCCCTGCATCGTCGCGGACACCGGCGGGCTGCGGGAGGTGGTCCCCCACGACGAGGTCGGGCTGCGCTTCCGCGCCCGCGATCCCCGGTCGCTGGCCGAGATGACGGTTCGGGTGCTGGACGACGCGAAGCTGTGCCGCCGGCTCACAGCCGAGGCCTTCGAGCACCTGAGCCGGTTCGACTGGGGCGACGTCGCGGAGCGGACACAGGGCATCTACGCAGAGCTGGCAGGTAGCCGTGACCCGGCTGCCTGAAGGCCGGCGGGAGGTCTATCCCTCCCGCGAGTCGCGTCCCAAGCGAAAGGCGCCGGACTTCGGCCCCGGCCTCAACGTCAGCGTGCCGATCTCCTTCGGCCTGCCCCTAGTCGTGGTCGGCATCGCCCTGATCGCCGCGGCGATCAATGCGGGCGGCCTGGTGTTCTGGATCACGGGCATCGTCGCCCTGGCGGGCGGCGTGCTCCTCTTCTGCGAGGAAGCGCTCAGCGGCCACAGGCGCTCTCTTCAGGAGCGCAGGCCGAAGGCCGAAGCGACTTGGGATGGGCGGCCGCTCGTGGCCGCGATCTGATGGCGAAGCCGTTTACCGCTGCTTCTTGTGCTTCTTGTGGTGCTTCTTCTTGCAGGAGCGCTTCTTCTTGTGCTTCTTGTGCTTCTTCTTGGACTCGGCGGCGCGGTGCTTCTTCTTGTGCTTCTTCTTGGCCTTGTGCTTCTTGCACTTGGTCGCATTGGCGCCGTTGGTGGCCCCGCAGCCGTCCACGGTCGCGGGGGAGTCCACCGACGTGGTGGCCCCGTTGTAGCCGGTGAAATCGGCGTGGAAGACCGGTGGCGGCGGCGTGCACAGATCTCGCGCGGTCCCGAGCAGCCCCGGCGGGTTCGTGAAGGTGAGCTGGAAGCGCGAGATCGGGATGTCCGGCAACCCCGGCGGCACGTCGCCGAAGGTCACTGTGTTGCCGGCGCTGATGTCGACGCTTCCCTGCAAGAGCAGGTGGAGCTGGCCCTTCAGGTCGAGGCCGAGGTTGGGAATCGGGCCGCTGCCGGTGACCAGCTCCACGTTGCCGACGAGCGGCTGGCTGAGCAGCGGTGAGGCGGCGGTCGCCAAGCCGACGACCGTGTTGGCCGGACAGGTTCCGGCCTTGAAGCTGGCCTGATCGCAGGCCCCGCCGAAGAAGATCGTCGCGTTTGGATTGAGGTCGCTGGGGACCTTGACCACGGCCTTGAGCAGGCCCGCCTCGTCCGTGTCCTGGAGGATCGAGGTGCTGGCGTTCGTCGCGACGCCGTTCGCCGTCTGCCCGGGTCCGCCGACCTCCGCGGTGAACGCCGGCGAGAAGTCCAGGGCGCCGCAGTTCGTCGTGGAGAAGCTGGCGTGCCCGCTGGCGGATGCGCCCGTGTAAGGAGTCGCCGAGAAGCTGGTCGTGTGGCTGCCACATGAGGTCGGGTTGCGCATGAAGTGCTTGCCAGTCCCCGGCGCGGTCCCGAAGAGCGTGATGTCCTGTGAGTTGATCTTCGTGTCGCCGCTCGACAGGGTCGTTCTGGGGATGTTGTTGATGACGGTATTCAGGCCGAAGTCAGGTCTCAGCTGGACGCCCGATTGGAGGATGATCGGCGGCAGCACGCTCGGGAGAGGAGGGGGGAGGGCCAGCGGCCGCAGGACGATCCCGAAGCGCGCGGGTTCGCCGGGCTGGGGCGTGAGGTTGTAGAGGTCCCCGTTGACGTTGACAGTTACGGGCACCAGCACGACGGTCACGGTGGCGTTTGCGGTCACGCTGCCGACCTTGGTGTTGGCGGGACAGGCGTCGGCGTTGAGCTGGGCGACCGTGCACAAGGGGGTGGCGTTCGGATCGCCGATCAGTCCCGGCGGCAGCCCCACGGTCAGGTTCTTCACCTGGCCCCCACTGAAGTCCATGTGGATGTGGAAGTTGCTGTGGGCTCCCGCCTGGCTGCTTGCGGGAGCGGCGGACAGGCCGCTGAGGGAGAGCGCCTGGGCTGAGGCCGGCACGGCGACGAGCAGCGCGGCAACAGCGATGAACATCCCGATCAGACGCCGTGGAGTGCGCTTCATGCCTCTCCTATCTGTCCCCTCTGGCCTCATTGCCGAAAACATACCCCGGGCTCCGCGCCCAGAACTGAGTATATGCAGATCAGCGTTATTGGGGTGGTGGTTCGACGGGATCTGGCCACCTCAACGTCTCGGGCGCGTCCCGCATCCGGAGGACCTTGGCGGGGACGCCGCCGACGACCGCGTTGGCGGGCACGTCCCGGGTGACGACGGAGTTGGTGCCGACGATCGCGTTGTCGCCGACCCGGACGCCGCGCAGGCAGCAGGCGCCGTAGCCGACCCAGACGTTCGAGCCGATCACGCATTCGCGCGTGTAGATCCCCTGCTGGCGGATCGGGCGCTCGACCTCGACCACGCCGTGGTCGAAGTCGATGAACATCGCCCGGTCGGCGATCACGCACTGCTCGCCGACGCTCACCCGCTTGTACGAGGAGATCGTGCACTCCTGGCCGAAGACGGTCTTGGCACCGATCTCGACGACACCCTCGTGGCTGCGGATCTTGGTCCCGTCGCCGATCCAGGAGAAGCGCCCGAATCGGATCTCCGCACCCTTCGCGATCTGGAGCTGGAGGTGCTTGCCGAAGAAGACCGGCCCGTCCGTCTTCCAGCGCCAGCCGGCCGGGGTCAGGAACCGGCGCCAGAGATACCGCCAGAGCAGGCGGCCGTAGCGCAGGTTGAGCATGCCGTTGCGGCGGTAGAAGCGGAGCGCGTGGAACACGGGCGGCGATTCTAGGTTCCGCCCCCATACCTAGACTGCGACGGGATGGCTCAGAAGACCGAAGAGAGCTTGGCGGCACGCCTCGTCGCGGGCGACAAGCGGGCGCTCGCGCGCGCGATCACGCTGATCGAGAACGACGACCCGGCCGGCTGGGAGCTGGTTCGCGAGGTCTTCCCGCGGACGGGCAAGGCCCGGATCGTCGGGCTCACGGGACCGCCGGGGGTGGGGAAGAGCACCCTGATCGGGGCCCTGACGGCCGAGATGCGGAAGGCCGACCGCCAGGTCGCGGTGCTCTCGATCGACCCCTCCAGCCCCTTCACCCGGGGCGCCCTGCTCGGCGATCGCATCCGGCTCTCCGATCACTTCCTCGACGCCGGGGTCTTCATCCGCTCCATGGCGAGCCGAGGCGCGCTGGGCGGCCTCTCCGAGGCCACGCTCCAGGCGGCCCTGCTGATGGACGCCTCCGGCAAGGACGACGTCTTCATCGAGACGGTCGGGGTGGGACAGGCCGAGATCGACATCGTCGACCACGGCGACACCATCGTCCTGGTGCTGATGCCCGGATCCGGCGACTCGATCCAGGCCCTGAAGGCCGGGGTGATGGAGATCCCCGACGTGATCGTCGTGAACAAGTCCGACCACCCGATGACCGACACGATGATCCGCGAGATCCGCGGCGTACTCTCGCTCGGCCCGCCCACCTCCTGGCGCGTGCCGATCGTCCGCACGGAGGCGGTCAAGGGCGAGGGCGTGGCCGAGCTCGCCGAGAAGATCTCCGAGCACCGCGAGCACATCGAGGCCGAGGGGACGCTCGAGGAAAGGCGCGCCCGGAACCTCCGAAACGAGGTTCTGGAGCTGGCGGCATCCAGGATGCGACGGCGCCTGGAGGAGGCCGTCGCGGACGATGCATCGGTCCGCGAGCTCCTCGACCGCGTCGTCAAGCGGGAGATAGACCCCGCCAGCGCTGCCAGGGACCTGCTGGAGCGCGAGGATGGCTGAGACCGTCCCAAGCCTCGAGGAGGCGCTCGCGTGGGACGGCATGCAGATCGACGGCCTCGAGAACAAGACCCTCGGCCGGATCGCCGGGATCCACGTCGACGCAAATGACGGCGAGCCCCGCTGGGCCCTGATCCGGCTCGGCCCGCTGGCGGGCTGCACGGCGATCCCCTTCGAGCACGTCGCCGAGGGGGCCGGCCGACTCTGGGCCGCCTACGAGCGCGACTGGACCCGCGAGGCTCCGCGCTTTCGCCCGAACGAATCGCTCACGGCGCTTCAGGAGCTCGAGCTCTGCGCCCACTGGGGGATCCGCGAGGGGCAGGGGAGGGCGGCCGAGGTCGCCGAGCAGGACGCGGACGAGATCACCGCGGTCCCGGCTGAGGACTAGTCAGACGCCCAGCTGCCTGGCGATCACCATCTGCTGCACCTCGTCGGTGCCCTCCCCGATGGTGAGGATCTTGGCGTCGCGGTAGAAGCGGCAGACCGGGTACTCCTCGATGTAGCCGTAGCCGCCATGGATCTGGACGGCCTCCTCGGTGGCGCGGACCGCGAGCCGCCCGGTGATCAGCTTCGCCTGGGCCGCCGTCAGCGTGAACGCCTCGCCGCGGTCCTTGAGGATCGCCGCGCGGTAGACGAGCAGGCGCGCCGCCTCGATCTGGGCGGAGAGGTCGGCGATCTTCGCCTGGATCGCCTGGAACTTGCCGATCGGCTGGCCGAAGGCCTGGCGCTCCTTGGAGTATGAGATCGCCTCGTCGAGCGCGCCCTGCGCGAGCCCGACGCCCATCGCCGCGACGCCGATCCGCCCGCCGTCGAGGATCGCCAGGAACTGCTTGAACCCGCTGCCCCGCGGTCCGAGGAGGTTGCCCTCGGGAACGTGACAGTCGTCGAAGCTCAGCGGGCGGGTGTCCGAGGCGTTCCAGCCCATCTTCCGGTACGGCTCGCCGGCCTCGAAGCCGGGGGTCCCGTTGGGGACGATGATGTTGGAGATCTCCTTGTCTCCGTTCTCCTGGCCGGTGACGGCGGTGATCGTCACGCAGCCGGAGATGTCGGTGCCGGAGTTGGTGATGAACTGCTTGGCGCCGTTCACCACCCACTCGCCGTCATCCAGCTCCGCCCGGGTGTGGGTGTTCCCGGCGTCGGAGCCGGCCTCGGGCTCGGTGAGCCCGAACGCCGCCAGCTTCTGGCCGCTGCAGAGCTGCGGCAGCCAGTCGTCCTTCTGCTCGTCGGTGCCCCAGAGGTAGATCGGCATCGTCCCCAGCGAGGTATGGGCCGCCATCGTGATCGCCACCGAGGAATCGATCCTGGTCAGCTCCTCGACCGCCAGCGCGTAGGCGAGCGTGTCCGCCCCTCCGCCGCCGTACTCCTCGGGGAAGGGAATTCCCATCAGCCCGAGCCCGGCCATCTTCTCGACCAGCTCGTATGGGAAGGACTTGGTGCGGTCGAGCTCCTCCGCGACCGGCGCGACCTCGTTGCGCGCGAAGTCGCGGACGGTGTCTCGCAGCAGGCGCTGCTCGTCGGTCAGGTCGAAGTCCACGGCGCGGGGGAGTCTAGGAAGACGGGCTAGGCCGCGGCCGGCTGCCGGGCGGCCTTGGCCCCTGGTCCGTCGACGGCGCGCGTCTCGCGGACCGTCAGCGGCTTTCCGCACTTCGTGCAGATCCGGCGCTCGTCGATCACACCGCCGCATTCGCCCTTGTGGATCACCAGCACGGGGGGACCGTCCGGCAGGGGCTCGTACTTGTCGCCCCAGAACATCAGCGCGGTCATCACCGGCCAGAGGTCGAGCCCCTTCTCCGTCAGGAAGTACTCGTAGCGCTCGGGCCGCTCGCTGTACGGGCGGCGCTCGATGATGTCCTCGTCGACCATGCGCTGGAGGCGGGCCGTGAGGACGTTCCGCGCTACACCGAGGGAACGCTGCATCTCCGAGAACTTCCGCCGGCCGTGGAAGATCTCCCGCACCACCAGCAGCGTCCAGCGCTCGCCGATCAGCTCGAGGCTGCGGGCGATGGAGCAGATCTGTCCCTCGTATTCGTTGCCGAGCACGACTGTGATGTTCGCACACTTGGTTGCATCACGCAACTCACGCTGGTAGGGTCGACACCGTTGTAGTTGCGTGAAGCAACCAACGGACCGAGGAGCCGAGATGAGAGCACTCCGATTCGAATTCCATCCAGAGCAGATCAGGATCAGCTCCGACGAGATTCTCGCTGACCTTCGCTATCCGGCTCGGCCGAGCCGCGACCACGGCGGGCGCAAGCGCGCCCGCCGCCGCCGGGAGCGCGCGTGAGCATCGACGCCGCTCCGGAGACACGCAGCCGGACGATCAGCTGGCAGGACCCCGTAGCGAGCGCCACAGTCGGCGCGAGGATGGCCGGACTCGAGTATGTCCGCGCGATCCAGTCCGGGGAGATTCCGCCGCCGCCGATCGCGGTGGTCATGAACTTCTCGATCGATCAGCTGGAGGAGGGCAGGGCCGTCTTCATCGGCGAGCCCGGGGAGGAGCACTACAACCCGATCGGCGTGGTACATGGCGGCTATGCCTCGACGATCCTCGACTCCGCGCTCGGTTGTGCCGTGCACACGACCTGTCCGGCAGGGGTGGGCTACACCAGCCAGACACTCGAGGTGAAGTACCTGCGCCCGATCACCCGCGACACCGGCGCCGTTCGCTCCGAGGCCGAGGTGATCCACAAGGGCCGGAAGACCGCCACGGCCGAGGCGAAGCTGACCTCCGTCGAGACGGGCAAGCTGCTCGCCACCGGCACCAGCACCTGCCTCCTGTTCGAGATCTAGCTCCCGCCGCGCTTACGATCGGGGGGTGAGCTCGAATGGCCGCGCTCCCACGATCCGCCTCGGACGCATGGTCGAGGACGGCGTCGCGCCGAGCATCTTCGGCCTGATCGAGCGCGGCATCGCGCGAGAGCCCGAGCTGGCGGCCCAGATGCGCGGGCGTGTCGTCTTCCGCTTCGCCGAGGATTTCTCGCCGCTGCGGGTCCACTTCAAGCCGCGCAGCGTGGTAGTTGAGGACGGCGACGCGCGCAAGCCGGACCTGGTGATCTCTGGGCGCCTCCCCGACATCGTCCACTTCGCGACGGTGCCGACCCTGCGTGGACGCCTCCACGGCGTTCCGGATCCCCGGCGGCCACGCGGACGCCGCGCTTTGGGCCGGATCGCGAGCGGCCGCGTGCGGGTCGAGGGCGACCGGGTGCTGGGCCGCCGGCTGCTGCGGCTGCTCGCGGTTTAGCTCAGCGCTTCTTCTTGTGCTTCTTGCACTTCTTCTTGGCGGACTCCGCCGAGCGGTGCTTCTTCTTGTGCCTCTTGCACTTCTTCTTCGTGGTCATGCCAGGCGACTGTGCCTGGGGCTGAGGCTGCGGAGAGGGCTGGGCCTGAGGAGGCGCCTTGCAGGTCGCGCTGGCACCGACCGCCTTGATTTCCACGTCGCTCAGAATCCCGCTGAAAACGCGGATGCAGGAGACGGCGCCGGCCGATTCCTCACCGTTGTTGTCGGCGAAGAACCTGATCGCGTCGCCGATGATCGTCTCCTGGTAGGGCGACTGGACCACGGGGGTGCCGTTCACGAACAGCCGAGTGCCTAGCGTGTTCCCGGTGGTCACCGCCATGGTCGAGTACGTATTGGACCCGAATACGGTGCCGTTGCTCGTGACGCCCTGCCCGGCCGGCCTGTAGTAGTTCGCATACCGGTCGTTGTCATAGATGCCGTTGTCGAGGGTTCCATGGGACCAGTCGAGGATCCGGTTGTAACCGGTGTCCTCGAGGAGGCGGAAGGTCATCACCACGGAATGGTTGGCGGACGTGAGTCCGGTCGGGCTCATCTGCAGGCCGGTGCCCTGGGGGAAGGCGAGCACCTGACGCGTCGTCCCCATGACGCTCTCCGACTGATAGGTCCCCAGGCCGTTGATGCCAGTCAGATCGGGGCCGGGGCCGGAAGACGCCTTCGTGCCCTGCAACTGGTAGTCGCCGACCAGCGTTGCCGCGGACGCCGTCGAGGCGCCCAGCAACCCTGTGGCGATCGCAAGAGCACCGAGAATTGCAATCACACGACCCTTCCGCACGGCTTCTCCCTCCTCTGGCCCCCTGTAACTGCGCGCGAGCCTAACCGGCGGAAAGCGACCGCGCAAGGTCAATGAGCAACCTCGTCCCGAATCCGCTCGGTCCCTTGCCCGTGTACTCCCGCCCGACGTCCCAGGCCGTTCCCGCGATGTCGAGGTGGACCCAGGGCTTGCCGTCGACGAACTCCTCCAGGAAGGAGCCGGCGTAGATCGTGGAGGCCTTGCGCTTCGACGAGGCGTTGGTGAGGTCGGCGACCGACCCCTTGGTGAGCTCCTTGTACTCCGGGTGGAGGGGGAGGCGCCAGGCGAGCTCGCCCGTGCGGCCGGCCGCCCCCTCGACCTCGGTGGCGAAGGTGTCGTCGTTCGAGATCAGGCCCGCGTAGGTTGAGCCGAGCGCGACGATCACCGCGCCCGTCAGCGTGGCCAGGTCCACGATCCTGTCCGCGCCGAGCTCGACCGAGTAGGCGAGGGCGTCGGCGAGGATCAGGCGGCCCTCGGCATCGGTGTTGTTGACCTCGACGGTCTTGCCGTTCAGCTGGGTGATGATGTCGCCGGGCTTGACGGCGGTGCCGCTCGGCATGTTCTCCGTCGAGGGGATCACCGCGAGGATGTTGATCGGGACCTCGAGCTTGGCGATCGCGGAGACGGCCTCGAGCACGGCGGCGGCGCCCGACATGTCCATCTTCATCTCGTGCATGCCGCCGGACGGCTTGATCGAGATCCCGCCGGAGTCGAAGGTGACGCCCTTGCCGACCAGGCCGAGCGTTTCGCCGTCGCCGCCCGCCTCGTGGCGCAGCACGATCAGCTGGGGCTCCTCGGCGGTGCCCTGCGAGACGGCCACGAGCCCGCCCATCTTCTTGTCGGCGATCTCCTTCCGGCCGAGGACCTCGCAGGTGACGGACGGATGCTCGTCGGCGATCGCCTTGGCGCGGCCCGCCAGGTACGAGGGGGTGACGACGTTCGAGGGCAGGTCCTGGAGCTCGCGGGCGAAGTTCTCGGCCTCGGCGGAGACGCGGGCGGACTCGACGGCATCCGCGATCCCGCCGTCGCCGATCACCGAGAGCTGATCGAGGTCCTTGGCCCCATCGTCGTCGTCCTTCTTGGACTTGAAGCGGTCGAACCGGTAGGAGCCGAGAATCGCTCCCTCGACTACGGCCGTCGCGAGCGCCTTTGGGTCCTCTGAGTCCGGTCCGGCGATCGTCATCGAGGTCGCGTCCACCGAGCCCGCCGTTCGGGCCGCGATCGCCCCCGCAACCCTCGCGCGCTCGGGCTCGAACTCGTCCCGGTCGCCAAGTCCGATTACGAGGGCTCGACGGGGGCTCTCCGGATGGATCAGCGCCGTCTTGCGGTAGGCGCCCTTGACGTCGTCCGAGCCGGGCGCGCCGGCGAGCGGCTCCGGCAGATCGTCACCGTCGAAGAACAGCACCGCGAGGAGGTCGGAATCGACCTCGGAGAGGGCCTTGTCGGTGACCTCGACTCGCACGGAGGCGGCAGTATGGCAATGACGCGAGGGTTGACGGGGCTCATCCGCGTGCGCGGATGACCCACGTCAGCCCTCTAGCATTGGGCCCTCACTTGGGAACTGCGCGCGGATCGGCCGCGCGCCAGACGAAAGGCGCAGATGTCGAAGACGGTCATCCTCTCCACCGCCAGAACCCCGTTCGGGAAGATGGGCGGAGGGCTCTCGTCCCTCGATGCCACCGACCTGGGCGGCACCGCGATCTCGGAGGCGCTCGACCGCGCCGACGTGAAGGCCGACGAGGTCCAGGGCGTCGTCTACGGCCAGGTGCTCCAGGCGGGCCAGGGCCAGATCCCCTCGCGGCAGGCCCAGATCAAGGCCGGGATCCCCAAGGAGGTTCCCTCGGAGACGATCAACAAGGTCTGCGCCTCGAGCATGCGGGCAATCGGCCTGGCCGATCAGGCGATTCGCGCCGACGACCTCCAGATCGGAGTGGCCGGGGGCATGGAGTCGATGAGCCAGGCCCCGTACCTACTGCCCGGTGCCCGCTTCGGCTTCCGGATGGGGGACGTCACGGCGATCGACGCGATGACCCACGACGGGCTCACCAACCCCTTCACGGAGAAGCAGATGATCAACGAGGCCAGCGAGGTCTCCAACGAGATTGAGATCACGCGCGCCGACATGGACCGCTTCGCGGAGCGCTCCCACCAGCTCGCTCACAAGGCGACAGAGGACGGCAAGCTCGCCGAGGAGATCGTCACCGTGACGGTCAAGTCGCGCAAGGGTGAGAACGAGGTCGCCGCGGACGAGGCGATCCGGCCGGATACGACCCTCGAGGTGCTCTCCAAGCTCAAGGCGGTCGGCGGCGACGACGCCACTCACACCGCCGGCAACTCGCCCGGGGTCAACGATGGCGCCGGCGCCGTCGTGGTCGCATCGGACGAGTGGGCGAAGAAGAACGGCAAGAGCGCGATCGCGACGGTGCTCGCCTACGGCCAGGTCGCAGACGACTTCGCCTACCTCGCCAGGACGCCCGCCGGGGCGGCGATGCAGGCGCTCGAGAAGATCGGCAAGAAGCCGGGCGACGTCGATCTCTGGGAGATCAACGAGGCGTTCGCCTCGGTCGCGATCAACTCGGTGCGGATGCTCGACATCGACGAGGACAACGTGAACGTCAATGGCGGAGCGATCGCGCTGGGCCATCCGATCGGCGCCTCCGGCGCCCGCATCGTCGGCGCTCTCGTGCACGAGCTCAGGCGCCGCGGCGGCGGTCTCGGCTGCGCGGCGATCTGCTCAGGCGGCGGCCAGGGCGACGCCATCGTGGTCGAGGTCAACGGAGGCTAGTCGTCCCGCGTCCTGGCCCCGGCTAGGCTCCGGGCGATGCCCGGAGCAGCCTTCTTCGACCTCGACAAGACGCTGATGGCCGGCTCGTCCGGCATGGTCTTCGCGCGGGTCGCCAACCAGCGTGGCTTCGTTCCCCGCCGCCAGCTCGCGAAGTGGGGCTGGGACCACCTCCGCTACCGCCTGCGCGGCTCGTCCGATGAGCAGACGAGCGCCGTCCTCGACGTCGCCAAGCGGATATTCGCCGAGATCCCCGAGCGTGACGTCGAGCGCATGGCGCCGGCGGTGCTAGCCGGGATCCTGCCGCGCATCTACCCGCAGATGCTCGACGAGGTGCATCGCCACCAGGACGAGGGTCGGGCGACCTTCATCGTCAGCGCGGCCGGCAACGACCTGGTCAAGGCGCTGGCCGCGGTGCTCGGCATGGAGGGCGGGATCGGGACCCGCTGGGCGGTCGGGGCGGACGGCAAGTACACCGGCGAGATGGATGGCCCCTTCGTCTACGGCGAGGGCAAGGTCGAGGCGATGCAGCGCTTCGCCGAGAAGCACGACATCGACATGGAGGCCTCCTACGCGTATTCCGACTCGGCCAGCGACCTGCCGATGCTCCGGGCCGTCGGCCAAGCCGTGGTGGTCAACCCGGACGCCGACCTGCTCGAGATCGCGCGCCGGGAGGGCTGGCGCGTGATGCGCTTCGAGAAGCTGGGCCGGAAGCTGGCAATCGCCGGCGCGACTGTGCTCGCCGCAGCGGGAGGGGCCGGCGCCCTGGCCAGCAGGCGGCGGCACAGCGGCCGGCTCGGCGGGGTCTCCGGCTCCCTGCGCCGCTGACCCGAACCCCGTCGGAATCGGTGCGCGCATGTGCGACACTCGTGGGGTTCAAGCGTTCTGCCGGCGGGCAACGTCCGACGTCAGGCGCGGGATTGGAGAGCAGTGGCGAAAAGACAAGCCGGGGGATCCGCGGCGGGCCAAGGAAATGGGGGGAGGTCAGATCCTGATCTGACCCGTCTTGCCGGGGCTGCGGACGATCAGGGTGCGGCATCGTCGGACCAGAGCCGCTCCGACCTTGACCAGACCGCCTCCGACCTGGATCAGACCGCCTCCGACGCGGACCAGGAGCTTTCGGCCCGCGACCAGCAGGCCTCCAATCGAGACCAGCTGGCATCGGACCGCGATCAGGCCCTGTCCGACAGGGAGCTGGAGGACCATCCCGGGACCGCCGCACAGGCGGCCCACGACGTGGGCCTCGCCGAGCGCCAGGAGGGGTCGAGCGACCGGAGGGAGTCGGCCCAGGCTCGCTCGGCCGCCGCCGAGCGCCGCGCCCGCCAGGCGACCGAGCGCGACGCGACCGCCTCCCGCCGCGACCGGACCGCGCGGGATCGCGACGGCGAGGCCAACCGGCGCGACAGCGAGTCGGCGAAGATCGAGCGGAAGATGGGGTCGCGCGGCACACCGCTGCGCTCCGCCCTGGTTCACGCAGCAGAGATCCGCGCCCAGGCGGCGAGGGACCGCGCCCGGGCGGCGGATGACCGCGCTCAGGCGGCCACGGACCGAGAGCGCGCGGCGGAGGAGCGCGAGGAAGCCCTCGCGGAGCTTCGTCGCGCCCATCTGGATGAGCTCACCGGGGCATTCAGGCGGGGATCCGGCGACGAAGCCCTCCAGGCCGAGATCGATCGCGCGCGCCGCGGCGACGGCCGTCTGGTGCTGGCGTTCGTGGACGTCGACGGCCTCCGGGAGATCAACAATCGCGACGGCCACCCTGCCGGGGACAGGTTGCTTCGAGGGGTGGTCGCGGCGATGCGCTCGAAGATCCGCTCATACGAGCCGATCGTGCGCTTCGGCGGCGACGAGTTCGTCTGCGCGATGTCCAGCCTCGATCTGGACCACGCGGAGAAGCGCTTCGAGACGGTCAAGGAGATGGTCCGCGCAGGCGGCGGCGCCGTTTCCGTGGGGCTCGCCGCGCTGCGCCCGGACGAGACGCTCGATGACCTGGTCGACAGGGCGGACGCCGCGCTCCTCGAGGGCCGGCGCGGGCGTTCGCCCCGAGCGGACTGACCTTCAATCTAGACTCCGGCCATGGCCGTTGAGCCCGAAGCGCAGCGACGCGCCCACGAGTGGCTCTCCGAGGTCTATTCGCGCCTCGAGGAGCGCGAGGCGCTCTTCGAGACCATCTCCGGCCAGGAGGTGAAGCCCCTCTACACCGAAGAGGATCGCGACGGGGCCGACGCCGAGCACGATCTCGGCTATCCGGGCGAGTTTCCCTACACCCGCGGCGTCTACCCGTCGATGTACCGGGGACGGCTCTGGACGATGCGCCAGTTCGCCGGCTTCGGCACCGCCGAGGAGACCAACGAGCGCTTCCACTACCTGCTCGACCACGGTCAGACGGGGCTCTCCACGGCATTCGACATGCCGACGCTGATGGGCCTCGATTCCGACGCCGGCCGCTCGCTCGGCGAGGTCGGAGTGGAGGGGGTGGCGATCGACACGCTGGACGACATGGAGACCCTGTTCGCTGGGATCGATCTGGCCAAGGTCACAACGTCGATGACGATCAATGCCCCTGCGGCGATCCTCCTGGCCTTCTACGTCGCCACGGCCGAGGAGCAGGGGATCGGCCCCGAGCGGCTCGGCGGCACGATCCAGACCGACATCCTCAAGGAGTACATCGCCCAGAAGGAGTGGTGCTTCCCGATCGAGCCTGCGATGCGCCTGGTCGGCGACATGATCGAGTGGTCGACCGAGCACATGCCGCGCTGGCATCCGATCTCGATCTCGGGGTACCACATCCGCGAGGCCGGCTCGACCGCCCAGCAGGAGCTGGCCTTCACGCTCAAGGATGGCTTCACCTACGTCGAGCAGGCGATCGAGCGGGGGCTCGACATCGACGACTTCGCGCCGCGGCTCTCGTTCTTCTTCAACGCCCACATCGACTTCTTCGAGGAGATCGCCAAGTACCGGGCCGCCCGCCGGATCTGGGCGCGGGAGATGCGCGAGACCTACGGGGCCAAGCGCGACGAGTCGCTGCGTATGCGCTTCCACACCCAGACCGCCGGCGTCTCCCTGACGGCGCAGCAGCCTCAGGTCAACATCATCCGCACCGCGATCGAGGCGCTCGCCGGCGTGCTGGGCGGCACCCAGTCGCTCCACACGAACTCCTACGACGAGGCGCTCGCTCTGCCGACCGAGGAGGCGGTTCGCATCGCACTGCGGACCCAGCAGGTGATCGCCCACGAGACCGGGGTAACCAACACGATCGACCCCCTCGGCGGGTCCTACTTCGTCGAGACCCTCACCGACGAGATGGAGCGGGCTGCGTACGAGTACTTCGCGCGGATCGACGAGCTCGGCGGCATGGTCGAGGCGATCAAGCAGAACTTCCCTCAGCGGGAGATCGCAGACGCCTCATTCCGCTATCAGCAGGAGGTGGACTCGAAGCAGCGGATCGTGGTCGGCGTCAACGACTACGTGCAGGAGGACGATGAGGAGATCCCGATCCTGCGAATCGATCCGGAGCTCGAGCGCAAGCAGAGGGGGAGGGTGGAGGCCACCAAGGCGCGCCGGGACTCGGCCGAGGTCGAGAAGACGCTCGGGGAGCTGAAGACGGCGGCGGCCACGGACGCCAACCTGATGCCGCCCATTCTCGATTGCGCCCGGGCCCGTGTCTCGGAGGGCGAGATGGTGGCCGCCCTCCAGCAGGTCTTCGGCTCGTACACCGAGCTGCCGGTCTTCTGAGGCGACTGTGGGGCGGCTTCGCCATCAGGTCGCGACCGCGAGCGGCCGCCCCACATAAGTCGCTCCGGGCTTCGCCCTCCGCTCCGAAGTGGAGCGGCCTGGCGGTCGCTAGCTCGGTGGAACGCCGTTCTGCTGCCTCGACTTGACGCAGTTCGCGTACACGGCGAGATGCTGATGCTCAGCGCTCCCGCCAGGCCTGATGTACATCCGGACGACGTAGCCGCCGCCGTTCGGGAACTGGTCGAGCACCTGATAGTCGGGCTGCTTGTCCGTGGTGCCCTGGTTGCCCGGCTTGGGCGGCACGTTGTCGGTCCACTTGAACCCGCCCGAGGTGGCCTTCTTGGCCAGCTCGCACTTGACGGTGTAGGTGTGGATGTCATCGAACTTCGCCGAGGTACCGGTGTCGTAGGACTGTGCCGCGTACTGGATCACGCCGGTGCCGGCGAGCCTGTCACGACTCGTTCCTTCGAAATCGGCCAGCTTCAGGGTGCCGGCCGCCATCGCGGTCCCGGTCACCGCCATCACGACGGCGACGATGCTGAGCAAAAGCGCCGGGCTCGGCCTTCGAAATCGCTTCATGTGCTGCCCCCTTCGGTTGACTGTTCGTTCCCTGGCGGGCCGTCTTGGGCCCCCTTGTGACAAACCGTCGAGGGGGCCTCAGTTGCGGCCACCCGTGTGAACGGCCGTGGTGGTATGAGTACCGTCACGTGAGGAGAGTTAGGCCGGGAAGACTCGCGGGACTCGTCGCCCTGATCGTTGCGCTCGGGGCCACCGTCGCCTACGGCGTTACGCAGGATCCACTGGGTGTGATCGGGCCCTCGACGGGCATCCAGCCGTCTGGGCGCCACCTCGAGCCCGAGGGCCGGTTGACTCCACTCGGCAACCTGCCGACGGGTGGGGCCGTGACCACCAACGGGCGCTACCTCTGGGCTCTGTCCACGGGCCGGGGTCGCAACGACGTCCGCATCGTCCAGGTCGCGAAGACGCCGTGCCCCAAGCACAAGGGCAAGGGCAAGAAGCCAAGGCAAACGGCGGCCACAAAAACCGCCGCCGGATCAAGCCACGCGGCCGAGGCCAAGCAGACCGGCTCCAAGCGCTGCAACCGCCGCGCCGGGCGCAAGGTCGGCAGGCTGGTCCAGACGATCCCGTTCCCGGGTCTGAGCGGCGGGGTCGCGATGTCGCCGGACGGACACACCGCCTATGTCTCGGGTGTCGCGAACTCATCGCACGCAGCCGAGCAGACCGACCCCGGCGTCCCCGGGAGTGAGGGCGATGTGATCCACGTGCTCCACTACGACCCGAAGACCGGGGCGGCAAGCAGGGCGGGGACCATCCCCGTCCCGCCACCAACCGACGCACCCGCCGTCCAGGATTTCCCTCCGGGCACGGTGGCTCACCGGTCGTGGCCGCGTGACATCGCGGTCAGCCCCGACGGGCGCACCCTGTTGGTCGCCCTCAACCTGGCGGACTCCGCGGCCGTGATCGACACGGCGAGCGGCAGCGTCCGGTACGTCAAGGTCGGCCATTACCCGTACGGGGCCGGGATCACGACCGATGGAAAGACGGGCCTGGTGACGAGCGAGACGGGCGGAACCGTCTCGGCGATCGATCTTGCGGCGGCCAAGGTGGTCAAGACGATCACGGTCGCGCCGCCGCTCTCGCATCCGGAGAGCATCGCCGTCGATCCGAAGTCCCACTTCGCCTTCGTCGGAAACGCGAACCAGGACACGATCACGGTGATCGACACCAACGCGATGGAGGTCGCGAGAACGCTCTCCGTCGAGCGCTCGCAGGGGATCGGCACCTCACCGACCTACGTGAGCGTGACACCGGACGGCTGCGACCTGCTCTCGGCTGATTCGGGGGAGGACGCGGTGGCGATCTTCGCCCTCTCCAAGGGGAAGCGCTGCGGTCAGGGCGGGAAGCCGCCCGGCAAGAAGAAGAAGAAGAAGGGGAAGGGCGGCAAGAAGAGCGTCGGCGGCGCCGTGTCCGCCGCCAAGCACAAGGGGAAGGGCAAGTCGCGCCGGCGCAAGGCCAGGCCGTTCCAGCTGGTCGGCCGCATACCGACCGGGTCCTATCCGACGATGGCGGCGGCGACGCCCAAACGCCGCCAGCTGGTCTGGGTATCCGCCAGGGGTCTCGGGGTCGGACCGAACCCCGGTGGCCCCAACCCGAACACCGGTGACGACAACTACCTAGATCAGTACCTGCCCTCGATCGTCGACGGCGCCTCGGGGGTCCTGAACTATCCGAGCGACAAGAAGATCCGCAAGCTGACGCCGATCAGCGACCGGCAGGTGGTGCCCGCCGATGCCCGCACAGCGCCGGCCGACACCCCGATCCGGGCGGATGGGCCGATCAAGCACGTCTTCTACATCGTGCGCGAGAACCGGACCTACGACCAGGTTCTCGGCGACGACTCGCGGGGAGACGGCGACCCGGGGCTGACCCTCTTCGGCAACTCGATCACGCCGAACCTCCACGCGCTGGTCCAGCGGTTCCCGCTGCTCGACCACGTGTACGCGAACTCCGAGGCGTCGATCGACGGCCACTACTGGACAGCGGCGGGCGCCGTCTCCGACTACGTGACGAAGAACTGGCACCAGAACTACGCGGGCCGCAACCGGCCCTACGACTTCGGCGCCTACGAGGTGAGCGCGCCACCGAAGGGCTACATCTTCCAGCGGATGCTGCAGGAGGGCGTCTCCTTCTACAACTACGGCGAGGCTCTGGCCGGCATCTCGCCGTTCCCGGATAGGGACCGGTCCCCGGACCAGACCGCGGAGAACGCTCAGGTGTTCAGCATCACCAAGACCGACGTCCAGCTGAACGGCGGTTGCTACGACAGCGACGTTTCGATCTTCGACACGCCGGCGATCGGCCCGAAGGTCGGGAACGTCTACGACTCGAGCCTGCCGCCCGGCTCCCAGCCCGGAGACGCGTCCAGGTTCACCTGCTTCAACACGAGGTTCCAAGCCCAGTTGGCAGCCAACTCGGTCCCGACCTTCAACTACCTCTCGCTGCCGCTCGACCACACCGAGGGCCTTTCCCCCGGCAAGCGCACGCCGGATGCGGATATCGCAGACAACGACTGGGCCCTGGGCCAGATCGTCTCCGCGATCTCACACTCCTCGATCTGGAACAGCTCGCTGATCCTGGTGGTCGAGGATGACTCCCAGAACGGCGCCGACCACGTCGACGCTCACCGCATTCCCGCTCTGGCGATCAGCCCCTACACCCAGCAGGGGGCGGTGGTCCACAACCGCTACGACCAGCTCTCGTTCCTGCGCACGCTCGAGATCATCTCGGGCCTCCGGTCCGTCAACCTCGGCGAGGCGCTCGCGGTCCCCCTCTACGACGCCCTCACGCCGAACCCCGGGAACTCGTCGCCCTACAACGCGATCCTTCCGGGCGTCAATCTCACAGGCGTCAATCCGGCCACAGCCGCCAACATCGCCGCCGCGAAGGGCCAGCCGTTGAGCGCCACGGACCAGGTGCCGCAGACGGTGCTCGACGCGATGCTCTGGCACTACCGGCACGGACCCAGGTCTCAACCGCCCCCACCCGGACCCAACGCGTCCGCCGAGGACAGCAGGGGGCGAGACGAGGAGTCGGTCGATCCCAATGAGCTGGCGCGCGAGCTCCGCAGGCTCGCGAGGCGCGGCGGCTAGAACGCGAAGGCGCCGGCTAGGCGGCGTGCCGCGTTGACTCGACGATCACGATGACGTCGCCGACGGGGCCGAGCTCGGACCCCGCGAGGAACATCCGGCCGATGCCGCGTCGCTCGGACTCGGTCCGGGCGACGGCACAGGCGTCGTCGTGATCGAGACCGCTCGCCAGCACCCTCTCGCCATGCATGCGATCTAGAAAGAGAACGTCGTACAAAGCTGCGCCTCCTGTTGAACCGATTCCCCTGTTCACTTCTCATTCTCGTATCGGAATACCGCGCTGGAAACCGTAGAAACTTCCTGTTCAACTACGGTTAAGTCGCCATCGAACGATCGGATCACTGAATAGTGCCGACCGACACCGTCAGAAAAATCAGAATCGTGGTCGCCAAGCCGGGGCTCGACGGTCACGACCGCGGGGCGAAGATCATCGCCCGCGCGCTGCGTGACGCGGGCATGGAGGTGATCTACACGGGCCTGCACCAGACGCCCGAGCAGATCGCCGAGACGGCGATCCAGGAGGACGCCGACGCGGTCGGCCTCTCGATCCTCTCCGGCGCGCACATGACCCTGGTGCCGCGCGTGGTCGAGCTCCTCTCCGCCCAGGGAGCTGACGACGTCGTGGTGACGGTGGGGGGGACGATCCCGGCCGACGACATCCCGGAGCTAAAGAAGCTCGGGGTCGCCGAGGTCTTTACTCCGGGCGCGCCGACCGATGAGATCGTCGAGTTCGTGCAGCGTGCTGTCGAAGGCCGAGAGGCCGCCTCCGCCTCCTAGTAGCCGTAACCGCCGCCGCCGCTGCCACCGCTCGAGCTGCTGGTGCCGCCCGCGGCGGTGCCGCCGGTCGTCGCGGCCGCACCACCCTGGGCGCTGCTTGCGTTGGTGGCTGCCGGCGTGCTGGGGCTCGCTGAGGTGCTCGAGCTGTCGTTGCTGCTTCCGCAGGCCGCGAGCCCGATGGCGAGCGCGCCTGCACAGGCCCCGGCGAGAATCAAACGATGTATGCGCTTCAAGAGTGCTCCTTTACCGTGGAGGAATCATCTTTGGTCCCCCCTCGCACGTATTACGCCGTGGACGGCAGCCGGGATTGCCTCAATCCCAGGCGACGATTTCAACGTAGGAATGGATGTGGACCCCTCCGACGAGGCACTGCTCGCCGGCTTCGCGACCGGTGACCCGCGTACCGCGGCGGCGTTCGTCCGCCGCTTTCAGGGGCGCGTGTACGGCCTGGCGATGACGATCGTTCGTCAGCCGCCGATCGCGGAGGAGGTCGCCCAGGAGACCTTCGCCCGGGTCTACCGGCACGCCGGCAACTACGACGCCCGCAAGGGCCGGGTCTCGACCTGGCTTCTCTCCATCGCCCGCAACCTCGCGATCGACGTGACCCGGATGAAGCGCCTCGACCCGGTCGATCCCGAGGTGATCGCGGCCGAGCTGTCGATCGAGAACCAGACCCCCGGGGCGGACGAGGCGGGCCTGCAGCCGGATGAGCGCGACCAGTTGCGCTCGGCGATCACCGAGCTTCCCGACGACCAGCGCCGCGCTCTGGTCCTCTCCGCCTACATGGGGCGGACGGCGCGGGAGATCAGCGATCTCGACGACGTTCCGCTCGGCACGGTCAAGACCCGGATCCGGACTGCGATGCTCAAGCTCCGCGAGGAGCTGGAGGTCCCGGAGTGATGGATCCGCGCTGCCAGGAGACCCGCGAGCTGGCCGTCGAGCTTGCCCTCGGCATCGTCGAGGGCGAGGAGCGCGGTCGCGCGCTCGAGCACCTGGCCAGGTGCCCGGACTGCCGCGCCGAGGTCGAGAAGTACTCCGAAGTCGCCGACGAGCTGCTGTTGCTCGCCCCGCACCGTGAGCCCCCGGTGGGGTTCGAGTCGCGGGTCCTCGACGAGGTCCTGCCGGCTCCCCAGCCCAAGCGCCGGCGCCGGCTGCGGCTCGTGCTCGCCCCCGCCGCCGCGGCGCTCGCCGCGGCAGCGATCGTGCTCGCGATCGTCGCTCCGGACCTGCGCCTCGCCTCGCACTACCAGCACACCCTCGACCAGGCGAACGGGAAGGAGTTCGAGTCCTATGCGCTCAGGGCGGCGGACACCCATGTCGGCACCGTCTTCAGCTACGAGGGTTCGCCCTCCTGGGTCCACATCGACGTCGATCAGGCGCATCGCGCCGGGGTGACCGGCGCGGAGCTGGTCACCGACGACGGCAGCCAGATCCCGCTGCCCTGGTTCCACCTGGACGCCTGGGGCGGCTCGGGGGGCTCGATCCCGGTCGACCCGAAACACGTCTCCGTCCTGCGCCTGTCCGGCGCCTCGGGCGGACAGCCCCTGGTCGCCAGGTTCGGCGACTAGCGCGTTCGGGTAGCCGGCCGTCTAGCATGGTCGGTCGATACCGATTGACTGGTCAGTCAACCAGTCGGGGCAGCCGCTAATATCCCGCGCCGCCCGTTGAGCGATGGGGCTCCTCCCCCGGGAGCACCCGATTCAAGAGAGGACCCGAACTTTGAAGATCTGCGTGCTCGTCAAAGAGGTCCCGGACGCCGCTGTAGACAAGCGGATCGACCCGGAGACCAAGCGCCTGGACCGCTCAGGCGAGAAGAACCTCAATCCCTTCGACACCCACGCCCTCGAGGCCGCGATGCAGGTCAAGGAGGGTGGGACCGACGTCGAGGAGATCGTCGCCGTGACCATGGGCCCCGAGAGCGCGGTGCGCGCCCTCCACAAGGCCGTCGCGCTCGGCGCCGATCGCTCCGTGCACCTCACCGATGACGCCCTGACCGGCTCGGACGTCTGCGCCACGGGCTACGCCCTGGCGAAGGTCCTGGAGTCCGAGAGCCCCGACCTCGTCCTCCTCGGCCAGCAGTCCGATGACGGCGAGTGCTACACGATCGGCGCGGTCGTGGCCGACCACCTGAAGATGCCGTCGCTGACCCAGGTGATCAAGATGGACGTTGCCGACGGCAAGCTCACCTGTGAGCGCCAGGCCGAATACGGCTATGACACCGTCGAGATCGAGACGCCGGCAGTGATCAGCGTCGGTGACGCGATCAACGAGCCGCGCTATCCCAGCCTGAAGGCGATCATGGGCGCGAAGAAGAAGCCGCTCGACACCAAGGCGATCGGCGACGTCGGCATCGAGGGCGAGCGGGTGGGCGAGGGTGGCTCGCGCACCGCAGTGCTCGAGCTGAAGCCGCCTCCCGAGAAGGAGGCCGGCGAGATCATCGAGGACGAGGACACCAACGAGACGGTCGAGAAGATCGTCGCCTGGCTCGACGAAAGGAAGCTGATCTAGATGCCCGGGATTCTGGTCTACGCCCTGCACGACGACGAGGGCAACTTCAACAAGAACTCCCTTGGCGCCCTCTCCGAGGCGGCGAAGCTCGCCGGCGAGCTCGGCACCGAGGCGGCCGCTGTGGTGGTCGGCGACGTCGCCGACGACGCCGCGGCCGGCCTGGGCGCCTATGGCGTCACCAAGGTCTATCGCTGCAAGGAGGCCCCCGAGGGGCTCGCTCAGCCGATCGTCGACGTCATGGCGAAGGTCATGACCGACAACGACTTCTCCTACGCGCTCTTCGGCGGTGGCCTGCTCGGTTTTGAGATCGGAGCCGGACTGACCGCGCGCCTGAATGCCGGCGTGACGATGGAGGTGACGGCGGTGAACGTCGCCGACGGCAAGCTCGTCGCCGAGCGGCCGATCCTCCAGGACTCGCAGATCGCCGACGTCGGCTATGTCGAGGAGCCCGGGATCATCATCGGGCGCCTCAACGCCTTCGACGAGAACGAGAGCGGCGGCACCGCGGAGGTCGAGGATGTCGCGGTCGAGCTGTCCGAGTGGTCGACGAAGGCGAAGATGGTGACCCGCGGCGAGCAGCGCGGCGAGGACGTCGACATCGAGGGTGCCGACATCCTGGTCGGCGGTGGCCGTGGTCTCGGCAAGGCCGAGAACTTCGAGCTCGCCGAGGGGCTGGCCAAGTCGATGGGCGGCGCCGTGGCGGCGACCCGAGCGGTCGTCGACGCGGGCTGGTACCCGTACGCCGCTCAGATCGGGCAGACCGGCAAGACGGTCGCGCCGAACCTGTACCTGGCGCTCGGGATCTCCGGCGCCATCCAGCACAAGGTCGGCATGCAGAACTCCGAGAACATCCTGGCCATCAACAAGGACCAGAACGCTCCGATCTTCGAGTTCTGCGACCTCGGCGTGGTGGGCGACCTGCACAAGATCGTCCCCAAGCTGACCGAGGCGATCAAGGCCAAGAAGGGGTCGTAGTGCCCGTCGAGCCGGCAGAGTTCCCGCCGCCGGTCAAGCCGGCGGAGGAGTTCATCGCACCGATCACCGATCCCGAGGAGGAGCGGATCGAGGTCGGAGTGGCGATCGTGGGCGGCGGTCCCGCGGGGCTCGCCTGCGCGAACAAGCTCATGCAGCTGCTCGAGAACGAGCCGGAGCTGACGGAGAAGCTGGGCGAGGTCCCGGTGGCCGTGATCGAGAAGGGCAAGACGCCGGGCGCGCACCTGCTCTCCGGGGCCAACATGAAGCCGTCGGCGATGCGGGAGCTCTTCCCGGACCTGGAACCGTCGGACTGGCCCGTCTACCAGGAGGTCACCAAGGACGCGGTGTACCTCCTCACCAAGAAGATGGCGCTGCCGCTCAAGCCGATGCCGCCCAACTTCAGGAACCACGGCAACTACGTCACCTCCGTCGCCAAGCTCGGCAGGTTCCTGGCGGAGAAGGCGGAGGAGGCCGGCGTCTACATCCTGAGCGAGACCGCGGCCGACAAGCTGCTGGTCGAGGACCGCATCGTCCGCGGCGTTCGCTCGGGAGACAAGGGCCGCGGCAAGGACGGCGAGGAGCTCTCCAACTTCGAGCCGGGGTCCGACGTGGTCGCCAGGGCGACCGTCCTCGCCGAGGGCACCATCGGGCACCTGACCAACGCCGCGCTCGACTACTTCGACCTGCGCGGCCCGAACCCGCAGCGCTGGGAGATCGGCGTCAAGGAGGTCTGGGAGGTGGAGAAGCCTCTGGACCGCGTGATCCACACCATGGGCTGGCCGCTGCGCAAGCGCGCCAAGTGGAACGAGTTCGGCGGCACCTTCATCTACCCCATGGGGGAGGACAAGGTCGCGATCGGCCTGGTGGTCGGCCTCGACACCACGGACGCCACCTTCTCCTGCCACGACGCCCTCCAGGAGGTGAAGACCCACCCGTTCGTCAAGAAGATCCTCGAGGGCGGCAAGCGCGTCGGCTGGGGCGCCAAGACGATCCCGTCGGGCGGCTACTGGTCGATGCCGAAGCGCCTCTCCAGCCCCGGCATGATGATCACCGGCGATGCCGCGGGGATGGTCAACGTTCCGACCCTGAAGGGCATCCACTACGCGATGCACTCGGGCATGTACGCCGCCGAGGCGATCGTCGAGTCGCTCAAGGCCGAATCCGTGAACTTCGAGAACTACGAGCACAAGGTGAAGAAGTCGCCGATCGAGAAGGACCTCTACGAGTCGCGCAACATGCGCCAGGTCTTCTCCAAGGGCTTCTTCCTGGGCGGCGCGCTCGCCAGCGCGATGACGATCACCAAGGGCGCCTTCCCCGGCGGCCACTGGAAGGCAGAGCCTGACGCAGACGTCCCGGTGGAGATCGACGGCGGGGCGAACAACTACCCGAAGCCGGACAACAAATACCTCTTCGACAAGCTCAACTCCGTCTTCCTCTCGGGGAACGCGACCCGGGACGATGCCCCGAACCACATCCGGATCCAGGAGCGCGTGCCCAAGGAGGTCGCCCAGACCTGGGTCTCGATGTGCCCGGCGCAGGTCTACGAGATCCCTGAGGAGCAGCTCGAGAGCGGCGCCGAGACGGTCGACGTCCACGTCACCCCCTCGAACTGCGTGCAGTGCGGCGCAATCACCGCCAAGGGCGGCAGGCTAACCCTGCCCGAGGGCGGCGACGGCCCTCTTTACCAGGAGGTCTAGCGGCCACCAGGCCGCTCCATCTTGGAGCGAGGGCGAAGCCCGTAGCGACTCATGTGGGGCGGCCGCTCGTGGCCGCGATTTGATGGCGAAACCGGTTAAGGCGTGCTGCTGCCCGACGCGTTGGCGGCCACGAACGCCGCGACGTCCTGCGCGTCGCTGCCCGTCACCAGGTTTCGCGGCATGTTCCCGGTGCGACCGCCCGCTCCGTGGCTGTGGCTTCCCCCACCGATCCTGATCGCTCGCAGGACGTCCCCCTCGTTCACAGCGATGTCCCCGAGATCAGGCCCGATCTGACCCACGGTCCCGGCGGCGTCGAGGGTGTGGCAGGAGCCGCAGTGATCCACGAAGAGCTCGCGGCCGCGCTGCTGGCCGGGGTCAGCGGCTGCTTGGTCACGCCCGGCTCCGGCGCTCCGCTCCGCGAGGTCCTCTGACTCACGGTCGCCGAGTCGCTGCCGCCACAGCCCACCACCACCAGCAGGATGGACGATCCGGCGGCCAGGCAGGCGGCGGCTGAGCGAATTCGGTTCCGCATGACGTGACGGCTACCCGGTCGGTGGGTCGCTAGTCGCGCGTACCGGGATTCGAGGTGCTGTCCGCCCCCGCGGGCTGATCTATGCTCGCGCCGTGGCGGACCATGCGAGCCAGACGCTCGAGCGCGAGTTCCTCGAATTCGCCCCGGATGCGGTCATCGGCGTCGACCAGACCGGCGAGATCAGGCTGGTCAACTCGCGCACGCAGGCGGTGTTCGGATACGCGCGAGAGGAGCTGATCGGCGAGCCCGTCGAGATGCTCGTGCCGGAGAGCATTCGACCGGCGCATATCGCGCATAGGGACGGCTACTTCGAAACGCCGCGCACCCGCCCGATGGGCGCCGGCCACGACCTCTATGCCCGCCGCAAGGACGGGACCGAGTTTCCGTGCGAGATCTCACTCTCGGCGGTGGCGACGGACAGCGGAATGATGGCCCTCGCGGCGATCCGCGACATCACGGACCGGCGGCGCGACCGCGACGAGCTCCGCAGGGCCGTGAGGCGGTTGCAGGCGGCGACGGACGTCGCGATCGCGGTTGGCGGGGAGACCGACCTGCAGCGCGTCCTGGAGGCGATCGTCGAGCGAGGCCGCGCCTTGGTCGAAGCGAGGGCCCTGGTCATCCTGCTCCGCGAGGGCGACGAGCTCGTGGTGGCGGCGACGGCGGCGGTCGCCGGCGGGCTCGATCCAAAGGTGTCGGGGCTCAAGATGCGCGCCAAGGAGACCTCGGAGAAGGTGCTGCTCGGCAAGTTCACCGGCGCCGATCTCGGAGCCGAGGAGAGCGGCCGGGCGCTCCTCGCGCCTCTGCTCTTCCGCGGGGATCCCCTCGGCGTGGTCGTTGCCCTGGACCGCATCGGCGACCCCGGACGCTTCGATGACGAGCATCAGCGGCTGCTCGAGGCCTTCGCCGCGAGCGCCGCGACCGGGGTCGCGACCGCCCGGTCGATGGCCGAGGAGCGCCTCCAGAACACGATCGACGCCGCCGAGCAGGAGCGCAGCCGCTGGGCCCGCGAGCTCCACGACGAGACGCTTCAGGCCCTGGCGGTGCTCCGCATGCGCCTCTCGTCGGCACTTCGCGAGGAGACCGGGGACCGGCTGCACGAGACGGGTCAGGCTGCGGTCGAGCAGATCGACGACGAGATCGTCAAGCTGCGCCGCCTGATCACCGAGCTGCGGCCGGCCTCGCTGGACACCATCGGCCTCCAGGCGGCTCTGCAGGCCCTGGCCGAGCAGCACCATCACGCGGCCAACCTGAAGGTCGACTGCGACTTCGACCTTGCCAGCGAGGAGGATGCGCGCCCCACGCCGGTTCTCGAGACGGCCGTCTACAGGCTCGTCCAGGAGGCCCTCAACAACGTCACGAAGCACTCGATGGCCCGCCGCGCCGAACTCGCCGTCCGCGCCACCCGCGGGACGATCCAGATCGAGGTCGCCGACGATGGGGTCGGCTTCGAGCCCAACCTGGTCCGAGAGGGATTTGGCCTGGTTGGGATGCGAGAGCGCGCCGCATTGCTCGGCGGGACGCTCGACGTCACCTCGAACCGCGGATCCGGCACCCGGGTGCGGGCCGAGATTCCGCTCACGACCCGCGCCGACGAAGGGTAATCCGGCTTCGCCATCAGGTCGCGCCACAAGCGGCCGCTAGACGTCGATCAGGCCTCGCTCGATCGCGTAGCGGACGAGCTCCGAGCGCGTCGTCATCGCGAGCTTCTGCTGGATGTGCGCCCGGTGTGACTCGACCGTGCGCACGCTCAGATACAGCTGCTCGGCGATCTCGTTGTTGGTATGGCCGAGCGCGATCAGCCGCAGGACCTCCAGCTCGCGCTCGGAGAGATCATCCGGGGTCACGGCATCGGGCTCGGCGGCGAGCCTGGCGCCGAGCTCGGGCTGCAGGTAGGTCCTGCCCTCGGCGGCCATGCGGACGGCCTTGACCAGCTCCTCGCTGGCCGCCTCCTTGAGGATGTATCCCAGCACGCCGGCCTGGAGCGCCTCCCGCGCGAAGGCGGTCTCGTCCTGCATGGTGAGCACGACGATCTCCGTAGCCGGCGATTGCTCCCTGATCGAGGGGATCGCCGCCAATCCGGACCCTCCCGGCATGTTGATGTCGAGGATCAGGACCTTGGGGCGGTGGCCGCTGACGTACCGGCCGGCCGAGTCCGCGTCGCCTGCCTCCGCGACCACCTCGATGTCGGGCTCGCGCTCAAGCATCAGCCGCAGGGCGCTGCGGACGACGGCGTGATCGTCCGCCAGAACCACCGAGATCTTTTCGGACTCGACCTCCCCTGTCTCTGACACGGTTCGTACCTTAGCCCGGCTCGCGAGCCGTGGCCGTATCGTCGCGGCACCGCAACTCGCCGCCCGACAAGCGGTTATCTGGACGTGGGAAGGGGGCGGCAACGGTGATGGGGGGTTCGGCGCGGACGATCGTCAGGCGGGTCGTCGGCGCACTGCTGCTGGCGGGACTGCTGAGCGCTGCGGTGGCCCTGGCGCCAGGCGGCAGCGAGGCGAAGAAGCGGCCCGCCGCCAAGCAGAAGCGCCCGAACATCGTGATGATCATGGACGACGACCAGTCGGCCGAGCAGCAGCGCTTCCTCACCAAGACGAACGCCGCGATCGGGCGCCATGGCGTCACCTTCGACAACTCCTTCGTCAACTACTCCCTCTGCTGCCCATCGCGGTCGACGTTGCTCACCGGCCAGTACGCGCACAACCACGGAGTGCGGGGCAACGAGCTCCCCTCGGGCGGCTACAGCAGGCTCCGGCCGACCCTCGGCAACTCGCTCCCGGTCTGGTTGCAGCGCGCCGGCTACTACACGGGGCACATCGGCAAGTTCCTGAACGGCTACGGCCGCGACGCGCCGGACTCGGACGTGCCACCGGGCTGGAACGAGTGGTACGGCTCGCTCGACAAGCCGGACGGTTTCACCGGCGGCACTTACACCGCTTACGGCTATTCGCTCAACGAGAACGGCCGGATCGTGCACTACGGGACCACCCCCGACGCCGTGGACCCCGCCACCTACCAGACCGACCTCTACTCCCAGAAGGCCGCCGACTTCATCCGGCGGCGCGCGCCGAGCCGGAAGCCGTTCTACCTCTCGGTCGCCCCGCGCGACCCGCACAAGGAGGCCAACGCCTGCAGCTGCGCCGGCGACAACCCGCGCGCCGCGCCGCGATACGAGGGAGCACTGGCAGGGCTGACCGCACCCAGGAACCCGGATTTCAACGAGGCCGACGTCTCGGACAAGCCCTCCAACATCAAGAAACTGCCGATCCTCGACCAGACCCAGGTCAATGCCGTGGACGCGCGCTACCGCGCCCGCGCCGAGGCTCTGCTCGGGGTGGACGACCTCGTTCAGAACGTGGTCAGCACCCTGAAGCAGCAGGGCGAGCTGAAGAACACCGTGCTCCTCTTCACCTCCGACAACGGGTTCTTCCACGGTGAGCATCGGGTGCCGCAGGGGAAGGTCCGCATCTATGAGCCGTCGATCCGGGTGCCGCTGCTGATCCGCGGTCCCGGAGTGTCCCAGGGCGTTCACCGCAGACAGCCGGTCGGAAACGTGGACCTGGCGGAGACGATTCTCGACTTCGCCCACGCCAAGGCAGGACGCAAGGAGGACGGGATGTCGCTCCTGCCGATCATGCGCGACAAGCTGTACTGGCCGGGCCGCGCCCTCGACCTCGAGACCTACTTCACGCCCGACACCACCGAGGACCCCGAGGATCCGCCGCTGAACTACCAGGGCGTGCGCACCGACCGCTACCTGTACGCGAACTACGGCACCGGCGAGCAGGAGCTCTACGACCTGCGCAACGACCCGTTCGAGCTGCAGAACGCGATTGGAAACCCGGCCTATTCTCAGGTGAGGGCTTCACTGCAGGCGCTGCTCGGCCGGGTGGCGGACTGCGGCGGCAGGACCTGCAGGGGCCGGCCGGCCATGAAGCTGAAGCTGCGCCACTGCACCACGGCGCTGGTCACCGGCAGGAGCAAGCCGCAGGAGGCGACCTTCTACCTGCGGAGGAAGAAGATCGGCCGGGACGGCAAGCCACCGATCAGGACCCGTCTGCCCCGCGCCGCCAATGGGGGCCGCGTGGAGGCTGTGGTGAGCTCGCTCGACGGGCGGAAGGTCAGCCTGACGCGGAAGCTGCGGGGCTGCTGACCTTCTCCGCGAAGGCGCCGATCAGCTCCGCGAGCCTCTCCGGCTGATCCTCCGAGACGAACGTGTAGGAGTCCTCGATCTTCTCCAGGGTCGCGCCCTGGATCGTCTCCGCCAGGCGCTCCCCGAAGGAGAGCTTGAAGAAGCGGTCCTCGACAGCCCAGGCGAGCATCGCCGGGCGATCGAAGGTGCGCAGCTTCTCGGCGGCTTCGAACGTGTATTTCGGATCGATTGCCCGTAAGACCTTGATCGTGTCGCGGCGGATCTCCTTGTCGGTCAGGTAGGGATCGACCCACTCGCGGGTCGGGGCGCCGGCGAAGTCGCGCTTGATCAGCCAGCCGTATGCGATCGGCAGCCTGCGAAGGGCCGCGAAGCGCATTCCGGCCATCATTCCCGTCAGGCCGCCGGGCACCTTCGCGGCCCACTGCAGGGGACGGAAGGCCGGCGGGAGGAAGTTCTCGAACGCATCGCAGTTGGTCAGCAGCAGCCTGCCGATCCGCTCGGGGTGGTTGGCCGCGGTGATCTGGGAGATCGCCCCGCCGGTGTCATTGCCGACGAGGGTGACGTCCTGCAGGTCGAGCCCCTCGAGGAAGCCCGCGACGATCCGCGCGAGCCCCGGGGGAGAGAGGTCGGCGTCGGGATTCAGCGGCTCCGGATGAGAGCCGAGCGGGAGCTCGGGAACGATGCAGCGGAAGCGGTCCTCCAGCAGTGGAGTCACCTTGCGCCAGAGCCGTCCATCGACGAGCAGGCCGTGCACGAAGACGATGGGAGGGCCCTCGCCCGACTCGCGGTAGTGGATGTTCCCCTCTGGGAGCTTGATCATGCTGGCCTCCTCAGGCTACGGAGCTGTGTCTTCAGGAACTTCGGCCAGGAGCGCGGGCTGAGCGCCACGGTCTTGACCAGCGGGGTCGCGTCGAGGTAGGCGAACCGCTCGACGGCCTTGCCCCCTCGGAGCTTGATCCGGTCGCAGCTGTGCATCGTGAATCCGCGCCCGCCGATGGTTCCCTCCAGCCGCAGCTCGATGTAGACGACGTCACCACTGGATGCCCAGCTCTCGACGATCCCATGCAGGTCCGGCACGAGGTCGAAGAGTGGCCGGGCGAACTCCTCGCGAAAGCCGTGCAGACCGACCACCGGGCGCATCGACGGCTGGATCATCTTGACGTCCTCGTGGAGCCACGGGTCGAAGTGGTCGCAGAAGGTGTCGGTGTCGACGGGGTCGGCCCAGCCCTCGGTGAACATTTCTACCCAGGCTTGGGCCTCCGCGCTCGTGGCCGATCCGTTGGCGGTCGCGGTGGTCACTGCTCGCCTCCCAGCTGGCGCTGCATGGTTATCGAGTCGAGGTAGGTGTGCTTGCTGGCGATCAGGCCGTCGCGGACCTCGATCACGTCGACGCAGGGGACCTCGACCCGGGCGCCCGCGGTGCCGAACAACTCGTCCTCGACCTGGATCGCCTGCTCGACGGTCCCGCTCATCGTCGACTCGAGCACCCAGTGGTCCTGGCCGAGCTGCAGGGAACGCTCGGCGAAGTGGATGTCGGGCATCATCGCGATGTAGGCGGCGAAGGCCTCGCGAACCGCCTCCTTGCCCTTGGCCAGGGGAGACCCGGCGGCGAACGCGGTGAAGACGCAATCGTCGGTGTGCATGTCCATGATCGCGTCGAGGTCCTGGCGGTTCCAGGCCTCGCCATAGCGCTGGGCGAGCATCTGGATCGCGGTATCGGTGTCGGTGGCGGTGGTCATCGGGCGTCCCTCCTCGAATTAATCGGGTCGCTCCTTCCGGAGCGCCCTGTCATCTCGCATACAGGCTGTATGTATATCTGACCTACAGCCTGTATGTCAACGTGAGTCAGCGCACAGATCGCGGCCCGCTCCTTGGGGCCTGCGGCCGTGTTCATTGGCCTGGCTAGACTTGAACGCGATGAAGACAGACATCCATCCCGAATACGTCCTCTCGCACGTCCATTGCTCGTGCGGAAACGACTTCTACACGCGCTCCACGAAGCCCGAGCTTCACGTGGAGATCTGCTCGCAGTGCCATCCCTTCTATACGGGCAAGCAGAAGCTGGTTGACACCGGCGGCCGGGTCGAGCGGTTCCGTCGCCGGGCCGCCAAGCGCGCCCGTTGAGCTCCGAGCCCGCCTCATCCCAGAACGGATCGCGGCCGCAGGCCGCCCAGTCCGAGCGGATGCCGGACGGGAAGCCCGTCGCCGTAGGCGACGCTCCCATCGGCGGTCAGGCGGTGCTCGAGGGCGTGATGATGCGCGGCGTCTCGACCTGGTCGGTCGCCTGCCGCACCCCGGAGGAGCGCATCGAGGTCACCTCCGAGCCGATCGTCTCCTGGGCCAAGCGCAGCCGGATCCTGCGCCTGCCGGTTATCCGTGGAGTCGTCGCGCTCGGCGAGTCCCTGAAGATCGGCTTCAAGGCGCTCGCGATCTCGGCCAACGCGCAGCTCGCCGACGGTGAGGAAGAGGAGGAGATCGGCGGCTTCACCTGGGGCGTGACGATCTTCTTCTCTCTGCTGCTCGCCGTCGGCCTCTTCTTCGTCGTCCCGGTCGGCGCAACCAGCCTGATCAAGGACTGGCTCGGCTCCGCGCTGCTCTTCTGGCTCGTCGAGGGTGTCCTGCGAACCGCCATCTTCATCGGCTATCTGGCGCTGATCAGCCGGCTCCCCGACCTGCGGCGCGTCTTCCAGTACCACGGCGCGGAGCACAAGACCATCTCCTGCTTCGAGGCCGGAGATGAGCTGACCCCGGTGAGGGCCAAGGAGTACTCGCGGCTGCACCCGCGCTGCGGGACCAGCTTCCTGCTGATCGTGATGGTGCTGGCGATCTTCGTCTTCGCGCCGATCGGCCTGCCGGCCTGGTACTGGCTCGTCCTCTCGCGCATCCTCGGCATCCCGCTGATCGCCGGTCTCTCGTACGAGGTCATCAAGTGGGCGGGCAAGCACCGCAACAAGCGCTGGGTGCGGGCCGTGATGTGGCCGGGCCTGATGCTGCAGAACCTCACCACCCGCGAGCCCGACCTCGATCAGCTCGAGGTCGCGATCCGCGCCCTGCAGGCCGTGCTCGCCGTCGAGGATCCGTACGAGGCGAAGAGCAAGCAGCCGATCGAGATCGTCGCTTAGGTTCGCGCGAGTAAGAGACCTCTCACCGGCGCCTTACCGCCGGTTCAGCCCTGCCGGCCAGGATGGCCGGCATGAAGCTCAAGGTCCACATAGACAGAGATGCCTGCCTCGCATATGGCGATTGCGCCGAGCTGGCGCCCGAGGCGTTCGAAGTCGATGACACCGCCCACCTGGTGGGCACGGCGCCGCTGCGCAAGATGGTCGACGCCGCGCGCGCCTGCCCCTCGGAGGCGATCACGCTGATCGACGCCGAGACGGGCGAGCGGATCGCTCCCTAGCCCAGGGTGTAGCCGGGGATCGAGAAGCGGATCGTCGCCCCGTCGCCAGGCTGCGACTCGGCGGCGATCGAGCCTCCGTGCGCTTCGACGATCGCCCTGGCGATCGCGAGCCCGAGCCCGCTCCCTCCCTCGGCTCGACTGCGGCCCTCGTCCGTGCGATGGAAGCGGTCGAAGATCCTCCCGAGCTGGTCGGGCTCGATGCCGGTGCCATCGTCGCTGACGGCGAACACCGTGGTGCCGTTCTCCGAGGCGATCGTGATCTCGATGTGGCCGTCCTCCGAGGTGTGCCGGACCGCATTGGTGACCAGGTTGCGGAGCACCTGGGCGATGCGGTCGGGATCGGCCTCGAGGTCGCCGTGGACGCTCGACTCGACGCTGTAGTGCCGCGGCCCGAGCAGGGGCAGGTCGCGGCGGAAGTCCTCGACGAAGTCGTCGATCGGCACGCGGCGGCGCTGCACGAGCCCGCCTCGCTCGGCTTTGGCGAGGGTGAGCATGTCGTCGGTGAGCCGCTCCATGCGGCGCACCTCGCGCATCAGCTCGTCGGCCTCGGCGGCGATTGCCTCGCGATCCCCGGCGCGGTCGGCGAGCTGCTCGATCCGCCCGCGCAGCACGGTGAGCGGGCTGCGCAGCTCGTGCGAGGCGTCGGAGACGAAGTCTCGCTGGAGGCGGAAGCCCTCCTCGAGGCGATCGAGCATGTGATTGAAGGCCTCGGCGAGCACGCCCACCTCGTCGTCCCCGCGGTAGTCGATGCGGTGGGAGAGGTCTCCCGAGTCAACCGCCGACGCGACCGCGGCCATCCTGCGCAATGGCCGCGTGATCAGGTTCGCCAGCCAGATGGCGATGATCACCGAGAGCACCAGGGCGCCGAGCCCGACGGCGATGAACCTGTTTCGCAGCGATTGAAGAGCCTGGTCCACAGACGTGAGCGGGTCGGCCACCCGAAAGGTCCCGATCCTCGCCCCGCCGGTGACGATCGGCTCCGTCAGAACCCGGAGCTTGCCCGTCTCGTCCGTGGAGATCGTCGTCAGTCCGTCTTTGGCGGAGACGATCCCACCGGCTCCCGCCTCTCCATTCTCGCTGTCTCCCGATCCCGATTCAGCCAGCTCCTCGTTGACGATCCTCTCCTGGTTCGTGACGGGGGGGAGGCCCTGGGGCGAGATCAGGTAGATGCGCGCCTCCGGGTGGTAGCGCTGTCCGGCGACGAAGCGCTCGCCGGTCGACCGTAGGGCCGCGGCATCTCGCACCTTCCCGTTGCTCAGCGCGCGCTGCTGGAACTCCACGTACTGCTCGTTGAGCTCCCGGTCGATTCGGCTGCGGAGGTTGGCCGCGGTGGTCTCGTGGAGCGCGAAGAAGCTTGCGGCCACCGCGGCCACGCTCACGGCCGAGATCGCGAGCACCAGGCGCAGCCGGATCCCGCGCGGGACGAGGCTACGCATCGGTGCTCACCAGCCGGTAGCCGGCGGAGCGCACCGTCTGGATCGGGGCATCGCCGTTGCCTTCGCTGAGTTTTCGGCGGAGGTATCCGATGTAGACGTCGAGGACGTTCGTCCCGGGGTCGTAGTCGTAGCCCCACACGGCGTTCAGGATCTGCGCGCGTGAGAGGACCTGGTCGGGATGCCGCATCAGGTACGCGAGCAGCTCGAACTCCCGAGCGGTCAGCTTGACGCCCCGTCCCGCCCGCTTCACCTCCCGGGTCCGGAAATCGAGGTTGATCTGACCGACCTCGAGGGATGCCGCGTTCACCTGGCCCGGCTGTCGCAGATGCGCCCTGATCCTGGCGAGCAGCTCGGCGAAGGCGAACGGCTTCGTCAGGTAGTCGCTGGCGCCCAGATCCAGGCCCTTGACGATGTCGTCGGTCTCGGCAAGGGCGGTCAGCATGATCACGGGCAGCGCCTCGTCCCGCTCGCGGATTCCCTTCACCACCTCCAGCCCGCCGAGCTTGGGGAGGAGGAGGTCGAGGACGACCAGCGCGTAGTCGCCGGTGCGCGCCATTGCCAGGCCCTCCTCGCCGTCGTACGCACACGTGACCGAGTAGCCCTCGGCCTCCAGCCCGCGCTGAACGAACTCGGCGATGGGGCGCTCGTCCTCGACGACCAAGATGCGCATGAGGCGAATGCTAGGCGGGCGTCCTTTCGCCGCCTGAAAGTTCTAAGAGAACTCTCATCGGCCGCTTACGGCGGATTCATGGCCCCGGACGACTATCCCGGTCGTGATCTCGGACCCGTCCCGGCCATACGTGGAGAGCGACCGGCGCTTCGGGCTCTTCGGCTCGCACGTGCGCGTGCTGATCGGTGCGCCGGTGCGGCCGGATCTGCCATCCGGCGAGGCGATGGGAATCCAGATCGAGTTCTTCCTGCGGCTCCTCCACCGCAAGCTGACCCGCTTCGACGCAGGCAGCGAGCTCTGCGCGCTCAACGCGGATCCCGGGGAATCGTGTTCGGTCAGTCCCACCCTGGCGGTCGCCGTGGATGCGGCCCTCTGGGCGGCGCGGCGCTCGGATGGCCTGGTCGATCCGACCCTGGTCGGCGAGCTCGAGGACGCGGGATACGCGACCTCGCGCGCGGATCTGACCCCCGCCGGCATCGACGAAGCACTGGCGGTCGCGCCCGAGCGAACGGCGGCCTCTCCCCGGTTCGACTCTCGCTGGCGGAGCGTCTCGGTCGACACCGTCGCGGGAATGGTGACGAGGCCGCCGGGGATCCGAATCGACACAGGCGGCACGGGCAAGGGGCTTGCTGCGGACCTCGCCGCCGATCGGCTGGCGGGGTATTCGACGTTCGTCGTCGACGCGGGCGGAGACCTGCGCCTGGGCGGTGAGCGCCCGCTCGAGCGGCAGGTCCGCATCGACCACCCCCTCGAGCAGGGCGTCGCGCACGAGTTCATGCTGGACCGCGGTGCGGTGGCCACGAGCGGGATCAAGACCCGCCTGTGGCGGACTGATGACGGCTTCGCCCACCACCTTCTTGATCCCTCCACCGGCCGGCCTGCCTGGACCGGATTGATCCAGGCCACCTCGCTGGGCGCAACCGCCCTGGAGGCCGAGACTCTCGCCAAGATGGCCTTCCTCTCGGGTCCGCCGGCCGCGCGGGAGATCCTCGCGCAGCACGGCGGGCTGATCGTCCTCGACGACGGCTCGGTCGAGCTGATCGGCTCCCTCGAGAGCGCGCCAGCGAAGACTGATGCGGTGGTGGCAGCGTGAACGCCTACACCGATCCCGGCCAGCACATCTTCTGGATCGCCAGCCGCGCCTTCGGCGTCGTGGCCCTGGTCCTCGCCGCGGTTTCCGTGGGCCTGGGCCTCGCGATGGCGATGCGCTCCGCCAAGGGTCCCGGCGCGATGGCCAAGCTCAAGCAGGCGCACGAGGCGACCGCCCTGACCGCCCTGATCTTCATCGCCGCGCACGGCCTCGCCCTGCTCGGTGACACATATCTCCGTCCTGGACTGTCGGGTATTGCGATCCCGTTCGTGATGTCGCACAGGCCGCTCTGGACCGGCCTCGGGGTCGTCGGCGGCTGGCTCGCTGCCCTGCTCGGCCTGAGCTTCTACGTGCGGCGCTGGATCGGCCCGAAGCTGTGGCGGAAGATGCACCGCTGGACGCTCGCCGTCTACGTTCTCGCCGTCGTCCACACGCTGGGCGCCGGCACCGACGCCCGATCCTTCTGGCTGGTCCTGATCCTGATCGCCACGGTGGCGCCGCTCGCCGTGATGGCGGCCGTACGCCTCCTGCCGAGCGATGAGCCGAGGCAAGGCCGCCCGAGGCGCCGGATCCCACTGCCCTCCGAGCAGATTCCCAGGGCGGCCCACGCAAACCCCTACGACTACGAACCCGCTCGATGAGCCCCGACCGTCGATACCCGGAACGCGTTCCTCGGCGCTACGTGGAGCGTCCTCGTTCCGCGCGCGATGCCCGTACGGCTCAGCGGCGCCGGTACTCCTCCCGTGGGGCGCTGCAGTCCACGAAGGCCCTGACCGCCAAGCTCGCGGTCCTCGCGATCGTGGCGACCCTGGCGATCGGAGGGTTGATCGCCGCTCAGATGGCCGCCGGCAAGGATCCGGCGCTCGGCCCGAAGGCCGCGACGCGCGCCAAGAAGGCCTCCTCCGGCAATACCGCGACCGGCTCTTCGAACGGGAGCTCCACCAGCGGCAACGGCAGCTCCGGGACCGATCCGTACACCCAGCCCTACGACGGCTACTCGAGCGGCTACTCCTCGGGATCGAGCGGCTATTCGTATTCCTCGCCGCCGCCGGTCACCAGCAGCACCTCCTAGTCAGCCCAAGACCGTCAGCACCGCCAGGGCGAGCACCGATGCGGCGATCAGGCCGAGTGCGACCCCGGTGACGATCCGGCCGGACTGGCCGAGGGCCTCGTCGCCCATCAGCTCGCGGTCAGCCGCCAGGCGGCGCATGAACGGCAGCATCACCAGGAGGAGGACCGCGTTCAGGGCCTGCGAGAGGAAGAGGATCTGGATCAGCGGGGCGCCCGGGATCAGGACCAGCATCGCGGCGATTGCGACGGTGACGCCGTAGCTGATGTAGAAGAGCGGTGCCTGCGAGAAGGTGTCGTTGACGTCGGCGGGTTTGCCGGCTGCCTCAGCCACGGAGTACGCGGTCGACAGAGGAACCACGGCCGCGGCTAGCAGGGCGGCGCCGATGAAGCCGATCGCGAACAGGGTGGAGGCGCCGCTTCCCGCCAGCGGCTCGAGGGCCTTGGCGGCGTCGCTGGCGTCGTTGATCTCGATGCCGTTGACGTGGAGCGTCGCGGCACAGGCGATGACGACGAAGAACCCGATCACGCCCGTCATGAGCGCACCCAGGATCACGTCGATGTTCTCGAAGTGCAGATCTTTCACCTTCAGTCGCTTGTCGGCTGCGTAGGACTGGATGAAGACCAGTCCCCAGGGCGCCAAGGTCGTGCCGAGCGTGGCGACGGCGGTCAGAACCGCGTCACGGGTCAGCGGAAGATGCGGCACAACGAGGCCCTTCGCGGCGGCGCTCCAATCCGGGTGGGCCAGGATTCCCGACGCGATGTAGGTGACGAAGACCGAACTCAGCAGGAGCAGGACATGCTCGACGCGGCGGAAGGAGCCACGGAGGACCAACGCCGAGACCCCGATCCCGGCGAGGGGTACGGTGGCGTAGCGGCTGATGCCCGCCAGCTCGAAGCCGGCCGCGACTCCGGCGAACTCGGCGCACATCGTGCCCACGTTGGCGACGATGAGCGCGGCGAGCACGATGTGTGCGTCTCTTTGGCTGCGATGAGTCCGCAGCAGGGTGAGGAAGCCCTTGCGGGTGACCACACCCATGCGAGCGCCGACGAGGTGGTAGACGATCAGTGCGGCCGTGGAGAGCGCGAGAACCCAGAGGAGCTCGTATCCGTACTTCGCGCCCAGGATCGAATAGGTGGTGATCCCGGCGGGGTCGTCGTCCGAGAGGCCGGCCAGGACCCCGGGCCCGACGACGGCGAGCAGCGCTGCCAGATAGCCGGCGCTGAGCAGAGCCGGCCGGTGGCGCAGCAGCCGGGCGTGCAGGTGCCGGCCGGGCCTGCCGCGTGGGTGCCTGCGGTGGAGAGTCTGGGCTGGGTCGGGTTGGTGCGCGACAATCGGGAGCATGATCGATGAGCTGGTCGGCCAGATAGAGAGCCGCTTCGCGGAGCTGGAGCGGCAGATGGCGGATCCCGAGCTGCACTCGGACCGGGAGCGCGCAGCGGAGGTCGGGCGGGAGTACCGCGAGATGCAGTCCGCCCACGAGCTGGCGCGGGAATGGCTGACGCTCAAGGACGACCTCGAGGGCGCCCGCGAGCTGCTCGCCGAGGACGGGGAGGACCCCGAGCTGAAGAACGTGATCGCGGAGGCCCCCGGCCGCCTCGAGGAGCTCGCCGAGGAGATCAGGCTGGCGATGGTCGAGCGCGACCCCAACGACGACAAGAACGTGATCGTCGAGATCCGAGCGGGGACCGGGGGAGACGAGGCCGCGCTCTTCGCCGGTGACCTCTTCAAGATGCTGACCCGCTACGCCGAGCGGCGCGGGTACTCGGTGGAGACCCTCTCGCAGTCCCCCTCGGAGGTCGGCGGGTTCAAGGAGGTCACCTTCGCGATCAAGGGGGACGGCGCCTACTCCGTCTTCAAGTACGAGGGCGGCACCCACCGGGTCCAGCGCGTCCCGAAGACCGAGTCCCAGGGCCGCATCCACACCTCGACCGCGACCGTGGCGGTCCTGCCCGAGGCCGAGGAGGTCGACGTCCAGGTGGATCCCAACGACCTCCAGGTCGACGTCTACCGCTCCTCGGGGCCGGGCGGGCAGTCGGTCAATACAACCGACTCCGCCGTCCGCATCACCCACAAGCCCACGGGCCTCGTCGTCTCCATGCAGGACGAGAAGTCCCAGCACCAGAACCGGGAGAAGGCCATGCGGGTGCTGCGTGCCCGGCTGTTGGAGCGTCAGATCGAGGAGCAGCAGAAGGAGATCGCATCCGAGCGCCGCGCCCAGGTCGGATCCGGCGAGCGCTCGGAGAAGATCCGCACCTACAACTTCCCCCAGGACCGGATCACCGACCACCGCGTCAAGCTGACCGCGAGCGGCGTCGACCGGGTGCTCGGCGGGGAGCTCGACGAGTTCACGGACACACTCGCGTCCGAGGAGAAGCGGCGGCGTCTAGAGGCCCAGACGGCCGAGGCTTGAGCGCCGAGACCTCCGCAGTCCGCGATGCGCTGGAGGGGGCGGTTGGCGCGCTCGATGCCGCCGGATGCGAGACCGCGCGCCTCGACGCCGAGCTGCTGATAGCCCACGCAACCGGCTGGGACCGCGCCCGGATCGCCGCGGAGCCGGACCTGCGCCTCCCCGTGGGAGCCTCTCGAGAGTTCGCTTCGATGGTGAGGCGGCGCGTGCAGAGGGAGCCGGTGGCCTACATCCTGGGCCGCAAGGGCTTCCGCCGGATCGAGCTGATCGTCGACCGGCGGGTCCTGATCCCGAGGCCGGAGACCGAGCTGCTCGTCGACGTCGCGCTGGAAGCCGCGCCGGCGAGGGTGCTCGACGTGGGCACAGGCAGCGGAGCGATCGCCCTTGCCGTCGCCGACGAGCTCCCTGAGGCGGAGGTCATGGCGATCGACACCTCGATGGACGCCGCGCGCGTGGCCCAGGCGAACGCGGATCGGCTGGCCCTGGCCGATCGCGTCGAGGTGGTCGTCAGGGGGTTCGCCTCGCTGGGCGACGCCGGACGGTTCGACCTGCTCGTCGCCAATCTCCCGTACGTCAGCGAGACCGAATGGGAGGGGCTCGCTCCCGAGATCCGCGAGCACGAGCCGCGCGAGGCGCTGGTCGCCGGCCCCACCGGCCTCGAGGCGATCGAGGCCCTGGTCGATGCCGTCGGCGGCCTCGATCAGCCACCGGCGGCCCTGGCCCTCGAGATCGGAGCGGAGCAGGGCGCAGCGGTCGAGGAGCTGGTCGGCGGCGCCGGCTACTCGAAGGTGGAGGTTCGCCGCGACCTCGCCGGGCTCGACCGCGTCGTGATCGGCCGATGAGCGAGATCGTCTCGATCGAGCGCGAAGGGGCGGACGCCGCCCGCGCGGCGCTGGAGCGCTGCGTGGGGGAGGGAGGCGTCGCGATCTTCCCCGCCGACACGCTCTACGGGCTCGCCTGCGACCCGCTCAACTCCGACGCGATCAAGCGCATCCACGCGATCAAGGGCCGCGGCGAGGGGAAGCCCTCGGCGGTGATGTACTTCTCGCCGCTGGCGATGCGCGAGCTCGTCTCCGGCCTCGGACCTCGCACGCGTGAGGCCCTGGCCGCGCTGCTGCCGGGGCCGGTGACCCTGATCATCGCCAATCCGGAGCATCGCTATCCGCTCGCCTGCCGCGAGGACCCGGCACGGCTCGGCGTCCGTCTGATCGAGGGCCCGCTCGCGGGGGCGATGACCCCGGTCTTCCAGACGAGCGCCAACCGCAGCGGCGAGCCCGCCCCTACCCGCTTCGACCAGATCGACGACGGGATCGTCGGTGCGGTCGACCTCGCCATCGACGCGAGTGAGCTGATCGGCGAGCCCTCGACCGTGGTCGACGTCACCGGCATCGACTCAGACGGTCGCTGGCAGGTGCTCCGCGAGGGGGCATTGGACAGCGCCGAGGTCGATCGCCTGCTCGGCGCGATCGCCGCGGACTAGCGCGCGGCCTCCTCGGTGGCGCGCTCGCCCTCGGCGTGACTCCCGTAGGCCCATCCCTTCTGGAGCCGCTCGCCCCGCGGCTCGACCGCCCAGGCCACCTCGGAGCTGACCTCGGCGCCGCTGACGCGTTCGGTGGCTCTCATCCTGCCCAGGACGAGCAATCGGTTGCCGATCTCACGGAACCGGTCGAGCTCAACATGGATCTCCGAGAACATCTCGTCGACGTCCTCGAACCAGGCGCGGATCCCGTTGTGCCCGTGGTAGCCGAGGGCGCCCTCCTCTCGGGCCGTGAGGAACGGATGCCACTCGCAGTCGGCGTTCCATGCGGCCACCCAGGCCTCGGGGTCGCGGGCGTTGAAGGCGTCGCGGGACTCGCCGAGGAGCTCGCGATAGACCGATGCCATGCTCATCCCGATCCCGCCTCCGCGGCGGCGAGCGCCTCGTCCAGCGTCTCGAAGAGCTCGATCCGGATCCCCTTGCCGTCGCGGAGCCACCAGACCATCACGGCGTCCTGCCCGAAGTCGAGCCCGGTGGTCTTGCCGCGGGCACGAAGGGTGAACTCGACGACGACCAGGTCGCCCACCTCGTGGAACCCGTGCGCGTCCCAGCGGATCTCCTCCATGACCTCATCGAAGGAGTCGAACCAGCGGCGGATGCCGTCGGGGCCGCGATAGGTGTCGGGCTCGGAAGCGAGATTCGGCGGGGTGGTCGCCTCGAAGTCGGCGTGTACGAAGGGGATGATTCCCTCGACCCCGCCCTCGTTGAATACCTCGATTGCTCGCTGGACGATCTCGAGGTTCCGCTCTGACACTGTGCTCAGCCTAGGACGCGCGCTCAGGCGCGAGTGTGAGATGCGGCAGCCACGGTGCTGCGAACGAACAGCTCGCGCGCCCGCTTCCACTCTGCGGTTTCCCCCCGCTCGATTCGCTCCAGGACGAGCCCTTGGTGGCAAGCGTTGATCATCAGCGCAACGGCCCGCACCTGCGCGGGCGGCGGGCCGTCCTCGGCGTTCTCGAGCAGGTCGATGAGCACCTGCTGCCAGCCCTCGTTCACCTGGGTGATCGTGCGGCGAACCTCCGGCTCGACGACGGAGACCGCGGCCAGGTCGAAATAGAGCCGGGCGAGTCGCTCATCTCGCTTGAGCACTCGGGCGACGCCGTCGACGACGCCCCGGATGACGTCCTCGACGGTCCGCGCCCCCTCCACTGCGGCCAGGGCCTCTGCCGTGATCAGCTCCGCGACCGCGCGGCCGCTCGCCTCCACCAGTCCCTGCTTGGAGCCGTAGTGGTAGACGACCAGCGGCTTGGATTCGCCGGCGGCGGAGGCGACCTTGGCGATCGTCAGGCCCGCGTAGCCGTCGGACTTGAGGACCTCGATGGCGGCCTCGAGGATCCGCTCGCGGGCACCCGTGGAGGGTCGCCCGCGACGTGCCGGAGTCGCGGCGGCGGTGGTTGGGGCCGCCGTAGATCCGGCGGCGGTGTTTGTGGCCGCCGCTGACGTCATGCAGTTGCGAGCATGGCCGGATCCATTCCCATCGCGGCCAGCTTCTTCGAGAGCGCCTTCAGCGAGTACTCGAAGACCTCCTTCGAGTCGTAGAAGGGCGTCGTGAAGTTGTACGGGTCCTCGACTCCGGGCGGGACGAACACGAGGGTGGCGACCGGAAGGGTCTCCTTCAGGGTGTCCTCGATGATCTTGGCGTTCGCCGTGTCGGCCTTGATCGCGTCGGCGAGGAACTTGACGCCGAAGCCCACGTGGCGGGACTCGTCCCGGTTGACGGCCGTGAAGCCGGCCGTGAAGCCGGGGAACCACTCGCGCTCCTTCAGGTTGCGAATGATGAAGCGGGCCCCGGTGAGGGCGAGCGTGCCCTCGATCACGACCATGTAGACGGTGATCCCGCGGACCAGCGCGGCGAAGTCGCTTGGGTCCTTGCGGAGACGCTCGGCGCACTCGTGGAGGATCCCGTCGAAGAGCTCCTCCCACTGCTCGTTCACGTTGTGGCGCTGCGTGGCCAGCATCTCGGTGATCGAGGAGGCCTTCATCCCGAGCACCTCGCGGTAGAAGCGATCGAAGAAGACCATGTGCTTCGCCTCATCGGAGATCTGCGTGGTCAGGAACGCCTGCGCCTCGTGGTCGCGCATGGCGAGCGCGAAGGGCAGCAGCTCGACGGTCACACGCTCCTCCCCGAGGAAGAACTGGGAGAACCCGAAGAGCAGGAAGTCCCTCTCCTCCTGGCTGATCAGGTCGGGGTCCGCCCACTGCTTGGCGTCCTCGGTGAAGTCGAAGTCCTCGGTGGACCACTGCTGGCGCTGCCAGCGCATGAAGAGCTTCTTGTAGGAGGGGGCAGCTTCGATGATCTTGTCGAGGCCCGACATGACCTTGTCGATGTCGGCGTCCATCAGGACGGACAGCGCTTCGTCCTCGGTGTGAAGCTCCTCGTGCCCGTTGGTAATGGCGGTGGCGTCGGTCATCTCTCCTCCTAGATCGATGCGGGGGACGGCGCATTATTTACCAATCGGTCAATTAATGTCAAGTCCGCGAGCCTATGTATCGTGGCCGTGAATTGACCGACCTGCCAGACGACTTCCAGACCGCCCATCTCGCCGAGGTCGACCCGGACATCGCCCGGGTACTCGACCGCGAGCTCGCCCGCCAGCAGGGGACGCTAGAGATGATCGCCTCGGAGAACTTCGTGCCCCAGGCCGTGCTCGACGCGGCCGGCTCGGTCCTCACCAACAAGTACGCCGAGGGCTATCCGGGCAAGCGCTATTACGGTGGCTGCGAGGAGGTCGACGTCGCCGAGCAGCTGGCAATCGACCGGGCGATCGAGCTCTTCGGCGCCGAGCACGCGAACGTCCAGCCTCACTCCGGCGCCCAGGCCAACAACGCCGCCTACATGGCGATGATCGATCCGGGCGACACGATCATGGGGATGGCGCTGGACCACGGCGGCCACCTCACCCACGGGATGAAGCTGAACGTCTCGGGCAAGCTCTACAAGGTCGTCGCCTACCACGTGCGCCGCGAGGACCGGCTCGTCGACATGGACGAGGTCGCGCAGCTCGCGGAGGAGCACAAGCCGAAGGTGATCGTCGCGGGCTGGTCCGCCTATCCGAGGCAGCTCGACTTCGCGGCGTTCCGCGAGATCGCCGACTCGGTCGGCGCGAAGCTGATGGTCGACATGGCGCACTTCGCCGGGCTGGTCGCCGCGGACGAGCACCCCAATCCGGTCGAGCACGCCGACGTCGTCACGACCACGATCCACAAGACGCTCTGCGGGCCCCGCAGCGGGATGATCCTCTGCAAGGAGGACCTCGCAGCCGACATCAACCGCTCGGTCTTCCCCGGCCAGCAGGGCGGCCCGCTGATGCACATCATCGCCGCCAAGGCGGTGGCGCTGAAGATCGCTCAGAGCCAGCAGTTCGCCGAGCGCCAGCGGCAGACGATCGCCAATGCCCAGGCCTTCGCCGACGAGCTGATCTCGGGCGGGATCGACGTGCTGACCGGCGGCACCGACGTCCACCTGGTCCTCGTCGACCTCACCAACACGGGCCTCGACGGCAAGACCGCGGAGACCCGCCTGGAGGAGGTCGGGATCACCGTCAACCGCAACGCGATTCCATTCGACGAGCGCCCGCCGATGAACCCCTCGGGGCTGAGGATCGGCACCCCGGCGCTGACGACCCGCGGCCTGGGGGAGGACGACCTGCGCGAGATCGCCAGGGTGATCGTCGCGGCGCTCTCCGATGACTTCGAATCGCAGAAGGACTCCCTCCTGGAGCGGTCGCGTGCCCTGATGGAGCGCTATCCCCTCTATCCGCAGCTCTCAGCCGCCGCGGTCTAGAGGCGCTTGAAGATCTGGGCCGACATGAGCGGGCCCGCGCACGTGCTCGTGCTCCGGCCGATCATCGAGCGCCTGCGCGCGCAGGGGCACGAGGTGCTCGTCACCTCACGCGAGTACACCCAGACCCAGGAGCTCCTCGAGCTGCACCACATGGAGCACACCTCGATCGGCAGGCACGGCGGCGCCTCGCGCGTTCGCAAGCTGATGCGGCTGATCCAGCGGACGTCGGGGATGCGCCGCTACGGCAAGGGGGCGGGATTCGACCTCGCGATCGCGCACGGCTCCAACGACATCGCGATCGCCGCCCGGCTGCTCGGGATTCCCGAGGCCAACATGCACGACTACGAGTTCGCGGTGGCGCAGCACCATGTCGGCTGCCGCCTGGCGAAGCGGGTGATCTTCCCGGACTCCGTGCCGCCCGAGCGGCTGAAGCGATTCGGTGTCGGCCCGGAGAAGCTCTTCCGGTACCCGGGCATCAAGGAGGAGTACTACCTGGCCGACTTCGAGGTCGACCCCGACGCCCTCGAGAGGCTGGGCGTCGACACCGAGCGCGTCGTGGTCGTCGTGCGCCCGCCGCCCGACGTCTCGCTCTATCACCGCAAGTCGAACCCCCTGTTCCCGCAGGTCCTCGCGCGAGTAGGCTCTGACCCCGGTGTCCGCGCGGTCGTCTTGCCGCGTACCGAGGAGCAGCGGACCTACGTGAAGGAGCTCGCCCTGCCTTCCCTGATCGTTCCGGATCACGCCGTGGAAGCCCAGAGCCTCGTGGCGCTCGCCGACCTCGTCGTCTCCGCCGGCGGCACGATGAACCGCGAGGCTGTGGCGCTCGGCACTCCGGTCTACACGACCTACGGCGGCCGGCTCGGGGGAGTGGACGAGGCGCTGATCCGTTCCAACCGGCTTCGGCCCCTGACCGATCCGCGAGCACTGGAGCTGGTCAAGAAGACGGGTCAGGGCGAGCGCGTGCGCCGGGATCCCGAGCTGCTCGTCGACCTGATGCTCGGAGCGGCCGAGCCGGATGGCGACTCAGACTGAGCAGCCGAGCACGGTTGCCGAGCAGGTCTCGGACTTCGCCGCCGAGGTCTACGCCCCGCGGCGCGTCGACGTCGCCCTGCGCGCGCTCGACCTGCTGATCGCCGGATCCGCGCTCATCGTGCTCTCGCCGCTGCTCGGGCTGCTCGCCCTGGCGACCCTGGTCACCTCCGGCACGCCGGTCCTCTACCGCGGGGAGCGGGTCGGGCGGGCCGGCCGGGTCTTCACCATGTACAAGCTGCGGACGCTGCGGCCCGGGGCGGAGGCTCGCCTCGGCAACACCTACGGCGAGGAGCTCAGCCGGCGCACCGAGGAGGAGGTGACGATGGTGGGGAAGGCTGCGCGCCTCACCCACATCGACGAGGTTCCGCAGCTCTTCAACGTCATCCGGGGAGACATGAGCATGGTCGGCCCGCGCCCGGTCCGGCCGGCGTTCTTCAACAGGCTCTGCGAGGAGATCCCGCAGTACTGGCAGCGCCTCGTCGTGCGCCCCGGGGTGACCGGCTTCGCGCAGACCCGCATCACCCGCGAGGACTCGTGGGAGGACAAGCTGATCCACGACCTGGAGTACATCGCGGACCGCTCGATCCGCCTCTACCTGCGGGTGCTGGGCGCCACCGTCACCCGGATCGTCAGCCTGACCCTGCGCGGCAGGGACCGTTAGACGGCGGGACATTGACGACGTTGTGTCTCAGTGAGGAGTAGGCTGTCCGGCGATGCTGGGGAGTCAGGTTTTCCGCAGGTTCTGGATCGTGATCGGTTTCACCTTCGCGCTCGGCTGCCTGCTCGCGCCCTCCGCTCTCGCGGCGAAGAAGCCGAAGAAGGTCAAGGACACGACCACCTGGCTCTGCAAGCCGGGCATTCCGAATAACCCCTGCGCGCCGGGCTTCGACACCACACTGCTCTCGCCGTCCGGCCAGATCACCGGCACCACCACGCCCAAGCCGGACCCCAACAGGAAGAAGGTCGACTGCTTCTACGTCTATCCGACCGTCAGCGACGACAAGACTCCGAATTCCGATCTCTCGATCGATCCGGAGGAGCGCTCGATCGCTCTCTATCAGGCGGCCCGCTATGGCCTGCACTGCCGGGTCTTCGCGCCGATGTACCGGCAGCTGACCCTTGGAGCGATCCTCAACGGCGCCTCGATCCCTCCCGACGCTCAGCAGATCGCCTACGGGGACGTGGCCGCCGCCTGGAAGACCTACCTGCGCAAGTACAACCAGGGCCGCGGCGTGGTCCTGATCGGACATTCCCAGGGCAGCTTCGTCCTGCGGGAGCTGATCCACCAGCTCATCGACCGGCACAAGAACGTGCGCAAGCGCCTGGTATCGGCGGTGCTGCTCGGCGGCAACGTGACCGTGCGGGCAGGCGGCAACGTCGGCGGCGACTTCAAGAACATCCCCGGCTGCCGCAAGGTGAAGCAGACCGGCTGTGTGATCGCCTTCTCCACCTTCGACGCCCCGGTGCCGAACGACACGAAGTTTGGGCGCCCCGGGACACTCGCCGCCCCCGGCCTGCCGACCACGGGCGACGTGCTCTGCACGAACCCCGCGGCGCTCGGCGGCGGCTCGGCGCCGCTCACCTCGGTCTTCCCAACGGCGCCTTTCGCGCCCGGGACGACGATCGGCCTCGCCACCGGAGCGGTCGGCGTACCGATGCCGACCGGCGCGACCACGCCCTGGTTCCAGGTCCAGGGCTACACCGGCGCCTGCGATGCGTCCAATAACGCGCACGTGCTGCAGGTCAGTCCCGTCGGCGGCGCCCCGACCCTGCACGCGGTCCCGGATGCCACCTGGGGCCTGCACCTGGTCGATGCGAACATCGCGCTCGGCAATCTCACCGACGACGTCGCCCTCGAGGCCAAGTCCTGGCTGAAGGCGCAGGGCACGTCGAAGAAGTCGAAGCACTAGAGGCGCCCGCCCCCCACGGGTACGTCCCCGACGGGACCGGCCCGTACACTCGCGGCCATGTGCGGGATATGCGGCCTCGTGTGCCTCGACGGGGTCACCGCCCCGGACCCAGCGGCGCTCGCCGCGATGAACGAGACGCTGGTCCACCGCGGCCCCGACTCCGACGGCTCGGTCATCGATGGCCCGGCCGGGCTCGCCATGCGCCGGCTGTCGATCATCGACCTCGCGGGGGGAGACCAGCCGATCGCCAACGAGGACGGCCGGATCCAGGTGATCCAGAACGGAGAGATCTACAACTACCGCGAGTTGATGGACGGTCTCCGCCGGCGGGGGCACACCTTCACGACCCACAGCGACACAGAGGTGCTGGTCCATCTCTACGAGGAGCGCGGCCCCGCTTTCGTCGAGGCGCTCCGCGGGATGTTCGCGATCGCGATCTGGGACGCGCGGCACGGGCGCCTCGTCCTGGCCCGGGACCCGTTCGGGATCAAGCCCCTCTATTACCGCGTCGCCGGCGGCGAGATCTCCTTCGCCTCGGAGCTCAAGGCGCTGCTCCGCCAGCCCGGTTTCTCTCGCGAGATCGACCCGGAGGCGCTGGAGTCGTTCCTCGCCTTCAATTCGATCCCGTCGCCGTTGACCATCTTCAAGGAGGTGCGCAAGCTCCCGGCGGGCCACACCCTCGTGATGGAGGGGGGCGAGGTGACGGTCTCGCGGTACGCGCGGCCGACCCCGGCGCCCGCCGGCGAGGTCCGGACCGAGGGAGACGACGTCCTCGCCGAGGAGCTCCGCGAGCGGCTCCGCGACTCGGTTCGGGCGCACCTGGTCTCCGACGTGCCGGTCGGGGTGCTGCTCTCCGGAGGGATCGACTCCGCGGCCCTGACCGCGATGGCCGCGGGTGAGAGCGGCTACCGCGTCAGCACTTTCTCCATCGGCTTCGAGGAGAGCTCCTTCGACGAGCTCGCCCAGGCGCGGCTGGTCGCCGAGCGCTACGGCACGGACCATCACGAGCTGATCCTCCGACCAGACGCGGTCGATCTGCTGCCGCGCCTGGTCGAGGCGTTCGATGAGCCCTTCGGCGACTCCTCGGCCCTCCCCACATATCTGGTCTCGCAGCTGGCGGCCGACACCGTCAAGGTGGTGCTCTCGGGCGAGGGCGGCGACGAGCTCTTCGGCGGCTACTACACCTACGTGGCCGACAGGCTCGCGCCGCGGGTCGGCAGGGCCGCTCCGTTTCTGCGGCCGCTGGTCGATCTGCTGCCGAGCTCCTCGGGCAAGGTGAGCTTCGACTACAAGGCCAAGCGCTTCATGCGCGGGGCGCACCTGCCCCCGGTAGAGCGCCACCACGCCTGGAAGGAGATCTTCTCCTCCGATGCCCAGGGCGAGCTGCTCGCGGCGCCACCGGCGTCGGACCCGCTCGACCTTCACCGCGCCCGCTACGCCGAGACCCAGGGCGCCCCGGAGCTGGCGCGCCTGCAGGACCTCGATCTCGGGATCTACCTGGTCGACGACCTGCTGGTGAAGACGGACCGGGCCAGCATGGCCCACTCCCTAGAGGCCCGGGTGCCCTTCTGCGACCCCGTCGTCGCCGAGCTCGCCCTCGCGCTGGAGACCCGGCAGAAGGTGCGCGGCTTCTCCAAGAAGCGGTTGCTCAGGCAGGCGGTGGAGCCGCTCCTGCCAAGGGAGATCATCCGAGGCCGCAAGCAGGGCTTCTCGATCCCGGTCGCCGCCTGGCTCCGCGGGGGCCTCGAGCCCTTCGCACGCGACGTCCTCTCGGCGGAGACCGTCGAGCGCCAGGGCTACCTGCGGCCCGACGCGGTCACCGGCGTCCTCGAGCGGCACGTCTCGGGGAAGGAGGACCTGAGCCGGCAGATCTGGGGCCTGCTCTCCTTCACCCTCTGGTTCGACCGCTACGCGCGCGAGCCGGCGCCGGCAGGAGCAGGCGGAGCGCAGACGTAATGCCCGACACGCTCGACGCCCTCTTCGCCTTCATCTTCGCGGGCGCCGCCGTCTGGACACTGGTCCCGGCGACCGAGTCGCTCGCTCGGGGGATCGGCGACAGGGCGATCGACTACCCGAACGAGCGCAGCCTGCACGTGCACCCGACGCCGAAGCTCGGAGGACTGGCGGTGCTGGTGGCGGTCCTGATCGGTGGCTCGATCTTCCTGCCGTGGGACCAGGAGACCCGCTCGATCCTCGCCGGCGCGATCGTGATCACCGCCGTCGGCGTGATCGACGACCTCGTCGACCTGCCGGCCGGCATCAAGTTGCTCGGCCAGACCGCGGCGGCGATCATCCCGGTCGCCTCCGGGGTGACGGTCGCGAGCTTCACGCTGCCGTTCCTGGGACGTGTCGACCCCGCCTCGGTCGAGCTCTTCAACCCGCCCGGCATCGGCGCCATCGACCTCGGCCAGGTCCTGACCGTGTTCGGCATCGTCGCCGTCGCCAACGTGATCAACCTGATCGATGGGGTGGACGGGCTCGCGGCGGGCGTCTGCCTGATCTCCGCGGCGGCGCTTGCCGTGATCGCGCTGTCGCTCGATCGCAACGCGGCGGGCGTGCTGGCTGCGGTCACCGCAGGCGCGTCGCTGGGATTCCTGCGCCACGGGTTCCCGCCGGCTTCCAGCTTCATGGGGGACACCGGATCCAATCTGCTCGGCTACCTGATGGCGGTGATCACCGTCCAGGGCGCGCTGAAGACGAACGCCGTGGTCGCTCTGTTCTTCCCGCTGGCGGTGCTGGCCGTTCCGATCCTCGACACCGGCTTCGTGGTCGCCAAGCGGCTCAAGTACAGGCGGCCGATCTACCGCGCCGACACGGAGCACTTCCACCACCGCATGGCGCGGATCGGGTTCAGCCAAAGGCGCACGATCACCTACCTCTATGGCTGGACGCTGGTGCTCGCCCTGGTGGCGCTGGCGCTCCGCTTCGTCCCCTATACGGACAACCACGGCCATTTCAACGCCGGCTGGACGATCTTCATGGCGCTCTGCCTGGCAGGTGCGCTGGCGGCCAGCATCTACGTGATCTCCGTGCTCGAGATCCTCAAGCTGAAACGGGTCCGCGGCTGGCAGATGGTCGGTCTTCGCGGGCCTCAGGCGCCACCGCCTGAGGAGGCTGAGGTGGAGGTCGGCGTCCAGCACGAGCTGGACACCGGCACCTTCGCCGCGGTGGACCCGTCGACCGGCGAGATGACGACGATCGATCCGGACACCGGCGAGATCGAGGCGGTCCCCGAGGCCGCCGGTCAGCCGGACGTCAAGGCGACCCAACCGCCAGAGCAACCTGCTCGCGCCCCCGGTAGACGCGACTCATGATTGTCCCCTGGCGAACGCCGAGGGCACGGGCCGCCTCCGCGTAGCTGAGGCCCGCAACGTCGACTGCGGCGACTGCCTCGCGATACCCCTCAGGCAGGTCGGCAAGCGCATCGAGCACGACCCCCGCCTCGAGCGAGGACTCGGGATCGCCGGCGGAGGTGCGTGCCGGTAGGTTCTCGAGCGCCTTCTCGCCTGAATCCGTCGCGGCTCGGCGGGTGCGCTCGTTGCGGAGGTGGCTGTACCAGGTGTTCCTCAATGCCTTGATCAGGTAGCCGAGGTCGTCGTCGCGGCGCAGCAGCCGGGGGCGGGCGAGAACCTTGACGTAGGTCTCCTGGACCAGGTCGTCGGCGAGCTCGCTCGATCCGCACATCGCGCGCGCCGTTCGGAAGAGCGTGTCGATGTGGTCGCCGGCGGTCTCGGGATCCAGCCGACGCCTATCCCCCTGGACGAGCATCGCGTTCAGAACGGCACCGCCCCATCGCCCTTCCAGGACGCGAGCTTGATCAGCTCGCGGTCGCCGACGTTGGCGCTCGAGAGGACGCAGGTCCTGCCGTCGCGCCACCAGGTCACGACCCGGCGGTTCCCATCGCTGAGGGAGTGGAGATCGACGCCGTTCCTCGTTGCGGGCCGGGAGCCCTCTGGTGCCCGGATCCCCCTGCCTGAGACGATCGTGTAGGCGGCACGCTTCCCGCCTCGCTCGTAGAAGACGGTCCGGGCCATCCGGCCATCGAGCCCATCGAGGCGGGTCCCGGTCTGCCGCCAGCCAAACTCCCCTCTCCAGTTCGGGAAGGGCACCCCCTCGACGTCCGCGGCGAGCAGCTTCCGGTTCGAGGCGTCGACGGCGAGCGAGGCCGTGGCCGGGTAACCGGAGAGCCGGGCTGCGTCCACGACAGTTGGGTTCCCTCCACCCGATGGCACGATCAGCACGGCGACCAGAGCAGCCGCGGCGATCGCCCCGGCAAGAGCGCCGCCGATGGCGAGGCGGCGTCGGCGCACCGGTCGCGTGGTCGTCGCGCGCTCGGCCGCGATCCGAGAGCGAAGGGCCGGGGAGGCCTGCAGATTGAGGCCGCGGAGCGCGGTGGCAGCGCTGCGTTGGCGCTCCAGCGCAGCGCGCAGGGTGGGGGAGGCCGCGACCTTGGCCTCCAGCTCGGCCCGCGCCGGGCCCCGGAGCGACCCGTCGGCGAGCCGCACCAATCCGCGAAGCGTTCGCTCGTCGAGCTCGTCTTGTTCGGGATCTCGGCTCATACGTCCTCTCTGTAAGACGCGGGAGCCACCGAAATATTCCGAGCGTGCTCCCGGGAATAAATACGGGCCACACCCGTCCTTGGGCTTGCAATCAACCCAAGGAGTTCGAGATGCGACAGATCAAGAAGCTCATCCCTCGGCCCACCCCCGCGCTGGTGGTGGCGTTCGTCGCCCTGTTTGCGGCGATGGGCGGGATCGGCTATTCGGCCGTGAAGATCAAGCCGAACAGCGTCAAGACGAAGAACATCAAGACCGGCGCGGTGACCACCGACAAGCTCGCCGACGGCGCCGTGACGACGCCGAAGCTTGCGGCCGACGCGGTCGCCCCCAATGCCACCAACGCGGCCAACGCGAACCACGCGACCAACGCGACGAACGCGCTCAACGCGGTGAACGCCGCCCGGCTCGGCGGCGCCGCCCCCGGCCAGTGCCAGACCGGCTGGCTCAAGGCGTCAGTCGTGATCGACACCTCGGCGCTGACGGACGCTCAGCCAGATGCGGTTGTCCCCGGCTTCGACTGCGCGAGCCACGCCGCCGACGCAATTCAAATCCACCGAGATGCGGTCGGTAGGTACACGGTCACCCTCGCTGGGATCGATTCGGGCACCGCGATCTCGTCGAGCAGCGGCGGGAACCCCGCGAACGCCGTTACGGCGGCCTCCACGATTGACCCACAGACGAACGCGCTGACCGTGAAGGTCTGGAACAACAGCGACGCCGCATTCGTCGACGGAAAGACGTTCGCCCTGCTCGCGTTCTGACCCCAGCTCCAAAGTTGCTCTAGAGCAGGTATCGCGCACCGCATTCCTCTCGCGGGGCGTGGCCAGGCGGCCGCCGGCTTTGCCGGCGGCCGCTTTTTGCTGGACGCGGAACAAATCCGGGGCCCGGAGAGAAGCTCCGCCGTTGGGGTCCAGTCGCTAGGATTCGCCGCCCTCCGGCATGCCCCGGAGGTGATGCGGCGGCGGAGTTCATGGGCCGCCGTTGATGGTGGGGGGCAAGGACTTCATGCGCTCGTTCGACATCGACAGATCAGCTGACGTGCCCTGGCATCGCAGGGAGATTCACCGTGGGGATGGCTCTTGTCTACGCTCGCGCTAGACGGCCCCAGCGCCGTCGGGACATCCCGCATGGCCATCGCCCTTCGCTACGTCGACCTCGTCCTGCTCGCGGCCGCCCTGCCGGTGTTCGTCGTTGCCGATCTGCCGATGACCGCCTACCTGGTCGTCGCGCTCGTCTGGATCGCGCAACATGGGGTTGAGGTGCTGACCAACCGCGCCGTGCGCCAGGCGGCAGCCCGTGGCGATCGGCGCGCCGCAATGGGCTGGGTCGGCGCCACCACGCTCGGGCGCGTCTGGGCAGTCACGCTCGCCGTCCTGCTGGTCGGCGTGCTCGACAGCAAGGACGCCGGCCTGGCCGCGGCCGTGCTCGCTGCGGTCCTGTTCACGGTCCATCTCGGCGGCCGGCTGCTCTCCAGGCTGATCGCGCCGGAGGAGACCCGACCGGTCTGATGGCCTCCTGGTCCACCAAGCAGAAGGTTCTCTTCGGGCTCGGGCGTCTACTTCGCGATCACGATCGCACTGCTGCTGATCTTCGGCAACGACGGCAAGAACGACGAGTTCAAGCCCCAGGACGAGTTCAAGCTCCACGACTGGATCCCGATTCACATCGCCGGGATCAACTTCTCGATCAACCGCGCCGTCCTCTATCTGCTCCTCGCCAGCGCCCTGACGATCTTCGTGATGGTCTCCATCGCCCGCCGCATGGAGATGAAGCCGAACCGCGTCCAGACAGCGGTCGAGGTCTCCTACGACATGACCAAGAACAACATCACCGGCGGGAACCTCTCGGGCTCATACGCGACCAAGTGGTTCCCGTTCATTGCGACCCTCTTCTTCTTCATCGCCTTCTCGAACATCATCGGCTACCTGCCGCTGCCGACGAACAGCGCGGAGACGATCAACATCTTCGGGCTCGCGATCCCGTCGTTCGCGATCTATGCGGCGACGGCGAACATCTCGTTCTCGCTATCCCTCACCCTCGTCGTCTGGATCAGCTACCACGTCGAGGGAATCAGGGCCAAGGGTCTCTTCAAGTACCTGGGCAGCTTCCTTCCGGCCGGCCTCGAGGACATGAACCCAGTCGCCAAGGGCCTGATCTTCGCGATCGAGCTGCTCTCCCACTTCATGCGGCTCGTCTCGCTCTCCGTGCGACTGTTCGCGAACATCCTCGCCGGGCACCTGCTGCTCCTCTTCATGGGCGGCGGACTGGCCGTGCTGCTCGGCCTGTCCGCGCTCGGGGCACTGACGTTTCCGCTCGCCTTCGTCTTCTTCATCTTGGAGGTGGGGCTGATCGCAACGCTTCAGGCGTTCATCTTCGCCACCCTCTCTTCCATCTACATCGGCGGCGCAGTCGCCGAATCGCATTAGAAAGGAGCAGTTGTGATTGACCCACTGACCATCGCCGCGACGACTGACGTCGGCACGGGCATCACCGACGCCGGCAAGGCGATCGCGCTCGGCGTCGGCGCCGGGCTCGGCTCGATCGGAGCGGGCATCGGGATCGGATTCATCTTCGGCAAGGAGATCGAGTCGGTCGCGCGCCAGCCCGAGATGAAGGACGACCTCCAGTCGATCCGCTGGCTGGGCTTCGCGCTCACCGAGGCCGTCGCCTTCTACACGTTCATCTTCGGCCTGATCGCCTTCTTCCTCTAGGCCGTTGGAGCCGGCAACTCACATAGTCGCCTCGGGCGGCAGCTTCCTCGTCTCGCCGAACCTCGGCCTGATGATCTGGACCCTGCTCGTCTTCGGGATCACGATGTACGTGCTCAGCAAGGTCGCGTTCCCGCGGATCCAGGAGGCGCTCGACAAGCGCGCCAACGCCATCCGCGACTCGATCGACCAGGCGGAGAAGACCCGCGAGGAGGCGGACAAGATCCTCGAGGAGTACCGCGGGCGCCTGCGGGAGGCCCGCGAGCAGGCGGACGACATCGTCGCCCGCGCCCGCAAGGCGGCGGATACGACCAAGACGCAGGCGGCGGACGAGGGCCGCGAGAAGCGCGAGGAGCTGCTCGCCGCCGCTCGCCGCGACATCGAGGCCGAGACGCGCCGCTCCCTGGAGCGGATCCGCAAGGAGGTCGCCGACCTGACCGTGCTGACCACCGAGAAGGTCACGCGCAAGTCGCTCACCGGAGACGACCAGAGGCGCCTGATCGACGAGGCCCTCAGCGAGGTCGACTTCTCCAGCCTGAGCGAAAGCGGTGCGACGGAGGAGGCGGCGAGCTAGCGTGGAGCACATCGCTCGCGTATACGCGGACGCCCTCTTCGGGGTGGCCAAGGAGAAGGGAAAGCTCGACGCGATCCGCGAGCAGCTCGGCCAGTTCGCCGACGCGCTCGCGGAGAATCGGGAGATGCAGCTCTTCTTCTTCAGCCCCTACTTCTCGTCCGTGGAGAAGGGGGACGGATTGAAGAAGGCGATCGACGGCGCCGAGCCGGAGCTCGTCAACTTCCTGGAGCTGCTGATCGAGAAGCACCGGATGCCGGTGATCTTCCGCATGCGCCGCCAGTTCGACTCGCTCTGGGACAAGGAGAACAAGCGGCTCGGCGTCACGGTGACCAGCGCCGTCGAGCTCGACCCGGAGATCGCCCAGCGGATCGGCTCGGAGATCGAGCAGCAGACAGGGGAGACGGTCGAGCTGGAGAGCCGAGTCGACCCCGACATCCTCGGAGGCCTGGTCGTGCAGGTCGGAAACATGGTCTTGGACACGAGCATCAGGAACAGGCTCGAGAAACTTCGAAAGAGCGTCGCTCAAGCGGCGTAGGCAAAGGAGTGACGTAGAGAGATGGAGATAAAGCCGGACGAGATCGCAAGCATTCTGCGCGAGCGGATCGAGGGCATGGACGTGGAGTCAGCGGACCTCTCCGAGGTCGGGACCGTGCTCGAGATCGGCGACGGAATCGCCCGCATTCACGGAGTCGACAACTGCATGTCCCTGGAGATGCTCGAGCTGCCGCACGACGTGGTCGGGCTGGCGCTCAACCTCGAGGAGGACAACGTCGGCGCCGTGCTCTTCGGCGAGTGGGACAAGGTCAGCGAGGGCGACACCGTGAAGCGCACGGGCAGGCTGCTCGAGATCCCGGTGGGCGAGCAGCTGCTCGGCCGCCTGGTCGATCCGCTGGGCCGTCCCCTCGACGACAAGGGTGAGATCAACACCTCGGAGACCCGTCCCGCCGAGTTCAAGGCGCCAGGCGTCGTCCACCGCCAGCCGGTCGAGGAGCCGATGCAGACCGGGCTCAAGGCGATCGACTCGATGATCCCGATCGGCCGCGGCCAGCGCGAGCTGATCATCGGCGACCGCCAGACCGGCAAGACGGCGATCGCAATCGACACCATCATCAACAACAAGGACTCCGACGTCGTCTGCATCTACGTCGCGATCGGCCAGCGGATGTCCACCGTCGTCCAGGTGATGGAGACCCTGGAGGAGAACGGCGCGATGGAGAACACGATCATCGTCGCCGCGCCCGCCGACGAGGCCGCCCCGATCAAGTACATGGCCCCCTACGCGGGCTGCGCGATGGGCGAGCACTTCCTCTACCAGGGCAAGCACGCCCTCTGCATCTACGACGACCTCTCCAAGCACGCGGCCGCATACCGGCAGATGTCGCTGCTGCTGAGGCGCCCACCGGGCCGCGAGGCCTACCCGGGCGACGTCTTCTACCTCCACTCGAGGTTGCTCGAGCGGGCGGTGAAGCTCTCCGACGCCCAGGGGGGCGGGTCGCTGACGGCGCTGCCGGTGATCGAGACGCAGGCCGGCGACATCTCGGCCTACATCCCGACCAACGTCATCTCGATCACCGACGGCCAGATCTTCCTGGAGACGGACCTGTTCTACTCGGGCGTCCGTCCGGCGATCAACGTCGGCACCTCGGTCTCGCGGGTCGGCGGCAACGCGCAGACCAAGGCGATGAAGAAGGTCGCGAGCCAGCTGCGACTGGACCTCTCCCAGTACCGCGAGCTCGAGGCCTTCGCGCAGTTCGGCTCCGAGCTCGACCCCGAGACCCAGAAGCAGCTCGCCCGAGGCGAGCGGATGGTCGAGGCGCTCAACCAGAAGGAGCGCCAGCCGATGCCGGTCGCCGAGCAGGTCGCCTCGATCTACTCCGGAACCGGGGGATACCTCGACCGGATCAAGACCGAGCGGGTGACCGAGTTCCTCGCGGACCTGATCGACCGGCTCCACTCCGAGAACAAGGACCTGCTCGATCGGATCAACGAGACCGGCCAGCTCTCCGACGAGGACGAGGAGGCGCTCGGCAAGTCGATCGAGGGCATGGTCGACGACTTCGGCCCCGACTTCGACCAGGAGGGCAACCCGCTCGAGGAGGGCGAGTCGGACCGGATCAAGTCCCGCGACGAGGAGCAGAAGCCCGAGAAGGGCGGGCAGCCGAGCGAGCAGCCTTCCGAGGAGCCTGCGGTCGCCTGATCTATGGCAACTCGCAAGGAAGTCAAGAACCGGATCTCCTCCGTGAAGAACGTGCAGAAGATCACGCGGGCCATGGAGATGGTCGCCGCCGCGCGGCTGCGGCGGGCCGAGCAGCGGATCGACGCGCTGCGCCCCTACGCGCGCGAGCTCCGCAAGATGACCCGCGAGGTCGCGGAGGCCGCCGGCGTCGAGGCGCGCAACCTGCCCGTCCTCCAGGAGCACGAGGAGGAGCGCAACGTCGGCATCCTGCTGGTGACCGGCGACCGCGGCCTGGCCGGCTCGTTCAACTCCCAGATCATCCGCGCCGGGGTGCAGCTCCAGCGAGAGCTCTCGCAGGAGGGCAAGGAGGTCCGCTTCTCGATCGTCGGTCGCCGCGGCGTCTCGACGATGCGCTTCCGGGGCGAGGACCTGCACGGCGAGTACGTCGGCTTCACCGACCGTCCGGCGTTCGCCAACGCGAGGGAGATCGCTGACGCTCTGGTCGCCTCATATGTCGACAAGGACCTGAACCGGGTCGACCTGATCTACAACCGGTATGTCTCGCCGCTCACCCAGTACGTGCGCCGGCAGACGCTGCTCCCGGTCCAGCAGGCCGATGTCTTCGGCGAGGGAGTGGAGGAGCTGACGCCGGATGAGCCGGAGGAGCTCGACGAGGGACTCGCCGAGGCCCACCGCAAGGCGCTCTGGGACTACGAGCCCGAGCCGGAGGAGCTGCTGGCGGAGCTGATTCCCGAGTACGCCCAGCTCAACGTCTACCGGGCGCTGCTCGAGTCCACCGCTTCAGAGCACGGCTCGCGCATGACAGCGATGCGGAACGCCGCCGAGAACGCGAAGGACGTCATCTCGGACCTCACCCTGGAGATGAACCGGGTGCGGCAGGCTGAGATCACTCAGGAGATCCTCGAAGTCGTCGCGGGCGCCGAAGGCGTCTCGTAAGAACTTGGAATAGAGAAGGAGACGAATGCCTGACAACGGAACAAACGTGGGGACCGTCGAGCAGGTGACGGGCGTCGTCATCGACGTCGTCTTCCCCGACCACATCCCCGAGATCTTCACCGCGCTCAAGATCGAGGTCCCGCCGGAGGAGAGCCGCACCGAGCTGAACCTGGTCTGCGAGGTGCAGCAGCACCTGGGAGACGACCGCGTCCGCGCGATCGCCATGGACGCCACCGACGGCCTGCGCCGCGGCGACAAGGTGATCGACACCGGCGGGCCGATCACCGTCCCAGTGGGCAAGGAGACCCTGGGCCGCATCTTCAACCTCCTCGGCGAGACGATCGACGAGGGCCCGGAGCTCGAAGCGGGGGAGCGCTGGCCGATCCACCGCCGCGCGCCCGAGGTCGAGGACCTTGCGCCCTCCCAGGAGATCCTGGAGACGGGCATCAAGGTCGTGGACCTGCTGGCCCCCTACGCCAAGGGCGGCAAGGTCGGCCTGTTCGGCGGCGCCGGCGTCGGCAAGACCGTCCTGATCCAGGAGCTGATCCGCTCGATCGCCGAGGAGCACGAGGGCCTCTCGGCCTTCTGCGGCGTCGGCGAACGCTCCCGGGAGGGCAACGACCTCTGGCTCGAGATGAAGGAGTCCGGGGTGATCGACAAGACGATGCTCGTCTTCGGCCAGATGAACGAGCCGCCGGGCGCGCGTCTCCGCGTCGCGCTCTCCGGGCTGACCATGGCGGAGTACTTCCGCCAGCAGGGCGGCCAGGATGTCCTGCTCTTCATCGACAACATCTTCCGGTTCGTCCAGGCGGGCTCCGAGGTCTCGGCGCTGCTCGGGCGGATGCCCTCCGCGGTCGGCTACCAGCCGACCCTGGAGACGGAGATGGGCGACCTCCAGGAGAGGATCACCTCGACGCGCGAGGGCTCGGTCACCTCGGTCCAGGCCATCTACGTCCCGGCCGACGACCTCACCGACCCGGCCCCCGCGTCGGTGTTCGCCCACCTCAACGCCACCACAGTGCTGACGCGGTCCCTGGTCGAGCAGGGCATCTACCCGGCGGTCGATCCGCTGGACTCGACCTCGACCATCCTCAAGCCGGAGATCCTCGGCGAGGAGCACTACGACACGGCGACCCGCGTCCAGGAGACCCTGCAGCGCTACAAGGAGCTGCAGGACATCATCGCGATCCTCGGGATCGACGAGCTCTCGGACGAGGACAAGCAGACGGTGTCGAGGGCGCGGAAGATCCAGCGCTTCCTCTCCCAGCCGTTCTTCGTCGCCTCCCAGTTCACGGGTCGCGACGGGGAGTACGTCCCGGTCGAGGAGACGGTTCGCAGCTTCAAGGCGATCGTCGACGGCGAGCACGACGACATCCCCGAGCGTGCCTTCTACATGCAGGGGACGATCGACCAGGTGATCGAGGCGTCGAAGAAGATGCGCGCCGAGGAGCCCGAGGAGTCGGCCGAGGCTGAAGCGGCCGAGCAGGAGAAGAAGGCCGAGGAAGAGGGCCCAGAGGAGGCGGCGGCCTAGCCGATGGCCGATCACAACGTCAGCGTTCGGGTTCTCACCCCGGAGGGCCAGGTCTTCGAGGGGGAGGTGGAGCAGCTCTCCACCCGCACCGCCGTGGGGGAGATCGGGATCCTGGCCAACCACGTCCCCGTGCTGGCGCGACTTCGCCCGACGGAGCTTCGCCTCCATATGCCTGACGGGGACGTTCAGCGCTGGGCCCAGGCAGAGGGCTGGCTTCAGGTCTTCGCCAACCGGGCGACTGTGTTGGTTGGGGAGGCAGTACCGCCTGAGAGCCTCGACACGAGCGAGTTGCGCAACCGGATCGAGGATGCGGACGCCCGGCTGAGCGAGTCCGAGGAGGGCTCCGGGGCCCACACCCAGGCGCTGAAGGACAAGGAGCGCGCCGAGGCGTTCCTGGCCGTCGCCGGCGCTGAGTCCTAGCGGCACCTAGCATCTCCCCATGGACGAGCTGGCGCTCGCGCAGCGACTGATCGCCTTCGACACCTCCAACGCGGAGGGGCTGCGGCGCGCTGCCGAGTTCGTCGGCGGCTGGCTCGAGTCGAACGACATCCAGGCGCAGCAGACCGAGTCTCGCGGGCTCCCGGTGACCAGGGCCGAGGTCGGCCCCGAGGACGCGCCGACCCTGGTCCTGCACGGCCATATGGACGTGGTGCCCGGTGGCCTCGATCAGTTCGAGCCGCGGATCGACGGCGACCAGCTGGTCGGCCGCGGCGCCTATGACATGAAGGGCGCGCTGGCCGTGATGCTGGTCGTTCTGCACGACCTCCGCGACCAGGAGGAGGTGCGCCTCAGGCTCGGGATCGTCTCCGACGAGGAATCGGAGGAGGAGCAGAACCGAGGCTCCGACGCGCTGGTTGCGAGCGGCTTCGTCGGCGACTTCGCGATCACCGGCGAGCCCACCAACCTCCAGGTCGGCGTGCAGGCGAAGGGCGTGCTGGCGGTCAGGCTGGAGGTGCAGGGCCGCTCGGCGCACGGCGCCACGCCGTGGCTCGGGGACAACGCGGTTGTGAAGGCGGTTGAGGTGTTCAGGGGCATCGAATCGCTACCGTTTGCGCGTCACAGCTCCGCCCTGTTCGACCGCCCCTCCATCAATCTCGGTCGGATCATGGGCGGCGACGCCCTGAACAAAGTGCCCGACACCTGCGTCATAGACGTCGATATCCGCTTCCTGCCGGATCAGGATCCAGATGAGATCCTCGGGCAGGTGAGCAGCCTGCCCGACACCCGGGTGCTCGCCACGTTCCGGCGCCCGCCCGCGGTGGTGGAGCCCGACTCGCCCTTCGTGCGCGGGCTCTGCGAGGCAGCGTCCCCCCATCATCCCGAGCGGGTGATGAGCGTCGGCCGCGACGGGGCCTCCGATGCGGTCTCCTTCCTCGCAGCCGGAGTCCCCGCTGTGGAGTTCGGCCCCATCGGCGACGGCCACCACGGTCCCGGCGAGTGGGTCTCGATCAGCTCGCTGCACAGCTACCGGCAGGCGCTCGAGGGCTTTGTCAAGAGCTTCCCCGGGATGATGGCGTGAGCCCGGAGGGAAAGCCGGGCAACGGCAACGGCGACGAGGACCAGCGGCCCGACGAGACCGAGGAGTACGAGCTCGGCAACGAGGTCCCGGAGGACGTCGATGACGAGGTGGAGCCTGACGACGAGGACGTCGACGAGGAAGAGCTCGACGAGGAAGAGCTCGACGACGAGGATGAAGAGCTCGACGACGAGGATGAAGAGCTCGATGAGGAGGACGAGCTCGAGCAGGTCGTCTCCGCCGAGACTCAGGAGTGGGACGGGCTGGAGGCCGCCGAGGCCGAGGCCGACGAGTCCACCCTGGTGGGTGCGGCGGCTGACCGCGTCAAGCGGGCCGGCTCCGCCATCACCTCCGGGTTCGAGAAGGTCGAGAAGGCGGCGGGGCCGAAGATCACCTCGGGCTTCAAGGCCGTGCGGAGCCACATCGGCTTTCCGCTCTGGCTGCGGTTCCTGACGGCGTCGTTCCTGATCGTCGGCTCGATCGCGGGTGCCACCTCGGCCAGCCTGATCCTCTACCTGTCCGACATCGCAAACGCGCTCAAGAACCACAGCCGAGATTCAGGGTCTGGACCCGTTCCTGACGAAGACGACGAGCTCCGGGCCGCAGACGATCCTGATCATCGGCTCGGACAAGCGCAACCAGGCCATCAGCGGCAAGTTCGGCCTCTCCGACACGACGATGCTGCTGCGGCTCGATCCCGGACCGAGGGGCGATCGCGCTCCTCTCGCTTCCCCGCGACCTCAAGGTCGATATCCCCGGAGTCGGGACCGACAAGCTCAACGCCGCGTACTCGCTGGGCGGTCCCAAGCTCACCCTCCGGACCGTCAAGCAGCTCACCGGGATGCCGGTCAACCACCTCGTCAACGTCGACTTCACCGGCTTCGCCCGGGCGGTCAACGCGATCGGCTGCGTGTACGTCGACGTCGACCGCCGCTACTACATCGCGCCGAATACGGGCACCTCCGAGATCAACCTGCAGCCCGGATATCAGGCGCTCTGCGGCTTCGACGCCCTCTCGTTCGCCCGGTACCGCCACACGGACAACGACATCGTCCGCGCCGCCCGCCAGCAGGCCTTCCTGCGAGAGGCGCGCGCGAAGGTGCCGCCGTCGCGGCTGATCGAGGACCGCAAGAAGCTGGTCAAGATCTTCACGACCTACACCTCGTCGGACATCGGCTCAGCGGAGGAGATGCTTCAGGTGCTGAGGCTGTTCTTCGACCTGCGAGGCGCCCAGATCAAGGAGATCCATTTCAACGGCACGCTTGGCCCGTCTTACGTGACCGCCACCCCGGACGAGATCAAGACAGCGGTGAACCAGTTCCTGGGAGTGCAGGGCACCCCGGGGCCGGCGGGCTCGAGCGCCCAGCCGAAGAAGGCCGTTTCCCCCCAGCAGCCGCCGGATCACACCAAGTCGAGGCCGGTGGTCCCCAAGAAGAAGTCCTCGGGCTCCTCTCTGCCGAGCACGCTCGTCCGCACCAGCTACGGCAGGCAGCTCGCTCAGGCGATCAGGGCGCGCAAGGAGAAGGTCCCGGTCTACTACCCGACCGTCCTCGAGACTGGCAGCGACTACGCCCAGAAGCCCCGCGTGTACAAGATCAACGGGAAGGGCGACCAGTCGCCGCCACACAGCCAGCGCGCCGCCTACAAGTGGGTCTTCTCCCTGCCTACGCTCGGCGACTACTACGGCTTCGAGGGCACCAGCTGGACGGATCCGCCGATCCTCTCCGACCCGACCGACGAGAAGACGATCGGGGACCGCGACTACAAGCTCTACTACGACGGCGACCGGCTGCGGATGGTCGCCTGGCAGACGGACAAGGGCTCGTTCTGGGTGTCGAACTCGCTGATCGAGACCGTTTCGAACGAGGACATGCTCAAGATCGCCGAGGGCTTCCGGCTGCTCCCGGGGACCTGACCGGAAAGAGAGTCTGTGACCGAGAGGGAGCCGATCGGGGTAGTCGGGGCCGGCTGGGTCGGGCTGGTGACCGCTGCCTGCTTCGCGGAGATCGGTCACCGCGTGGTCGTCAGGGAGATCATCCCGGAGAAGGTCGAGTCGCTCAATCGCGGCGAGATCCCGATCCACGAGCCGGAGCTGTCCGAGATGATCGAGCGCAACCGCGAGCGGCTCACGTTCACCACCGAGATGGCTGAGCTGCTCGACGGTCCACGCCTGGTCTTCGTCTGCGTCCAGACCCCGCCGACCTACTCCGGCGATGCGGACCTGTCGGCCGTCAACCGGGCGGTCGAGGAGATCGGGGATCCGGCGGGCAAGGCGCTGGTGATGAAGAGCACGGTGCCGGTGGGCACCGGCCGGACGATTCACCGCGATGCTCCCGATCTCGCCTATGTGTCCTGCCCCGAGTTCCTCAGGGAGGGCACAGCCATCAAGGACTTCATGAACCCGGACCGAGTGCTCGTCGGGGCTGACGCGGGTGACGAGTGGGCGGCGGACGCGGTCTCCTCCGTCTATGAACCGCTCGGCGCACCGATCGTTCGCACCGACGTCTCCAGCGCGGAGATGGTCAAGCTCGCATCGAACGCGTTCCTCGCGACCAAGATCAGCTTCATCAACGAGATCGCCAACGTCTGCGAGGAGCTCGGCGCCGACGTGACCGACGTGGCGCAGGGGATGGGGCTCGATGCCCGCATCGGCTCGCGCTTCCTGCAGGCGGGAATCGGCTATGGCGGTTCCTGTTTCACGAAGGATGTCTCGGCGCTGAAGATGCTCGCCGCCAATTCGGGCTACCACTTCCAGCTGCTCAATTCGGTCATAGAGGTGAACGAGCTCCAGAAGCGGCGGGTGATGGCCAAGCTCTCGAAGCACCTCGACTCGCTCGTCGGCAAGCGGGTGGCGCTCCTCGGGCTGGCCTTCAAGCCCGATACCGATGACATGCGGGGTGCATCGAGCCTGGTGCTCGCGGCCCGTCTCGAGGGCGAGGCCGCGAAGGTCGTCGCCTACGACCCTGTCGCCCAGGAGATCGCGGCGCCGCTCCTGCCGGGGGTTGAGATGGCCGGCAGCGCACTCGACGCGCTGGATGGAGCCGACGCGGCCGTCCTGGTCACCGAATGGCCGGAGTTCACCCGGCTCGACTGGGCCGAGGTCGCAAGCAGGATGAAGACTCCGCTTTTGATCGACGGCCGCAACTACCTGGACGAGGCCGCCCTCACGGCCGCCGGAATCACCTACGAGGGGATCGGGCGCCCGAGCGCCGCCGACCGCTCGGCGGTGGCGGAGCGTTGACGTGCAGGCGCTGATCCTGGCCGGGGGCGAGGGCACTCGCCTGCGGCCCCTCACCTACACGGTCCCGAAGCCGGTGCTGCCCCTGGCCGGCCGGCCCCACATCGCCTACGTGATCGACTGGCTGGCCCGCCACGGCGTCGATGACGTGATCGTCTCCTGCGGCTTCCTCGCCGAGGGAATACGGACTGCGCTGGCCGCGCTGGAGCCCGGAGTCGAGATCCGCTACGCCGAGGAGCCGGACGCCCGCGGCACGGCCGGCGCGATCAGGTTCGCCGAGGAGATGCTCGCCGACCGGTTCCTGGTCCTGAACGGCGACATCCTCTGCGACCTCGACCTGACGGCGCTGATCGAGCAGCACAGAAGCACCGGGGCGCGGGCGACCATCGCCCTCTACCCGGTACCCGACCCGACCGGCTATGGCCTGGTCCACCGCCGCGACGACGGCGAGGTGGTCGACTTCCTCGAGAAGCCGGAGCCGGACCAGATCGACACGGACGAGATCAACGCCGGGGCCTACCTGCTGGAGCGCTCGGTGCTCGACCTGATTCCCTCCGACACGGCGGTCTCCATCGAGCGCGAGGTCTTTCCCCGGATGGTCGGCGAGGGCCTCTACGGGATCCGCCTGACGGGCTACTGGATCGACATCGGGACGCCGGATCGCTACCTGGAGGCGAACTGGGACATTCTCGAGCGCCGGGTTGAGACGGTGGTCGGCGCCGGTCTCGACGGGGCGGCGATCGTGGGGGAGGGCAGCGAGGTCTCACCGGCGGCGCAGCTCAAGCCGCCGTGCGTCGTCGGCCGGAACTGCCGGGTCGGCGACGGCGCGACCGTCGAGCGCTCGGTGCTGCTTGACGGCTGCGTGGTCGAGGACAACGCCACCGTTTCGAACAGCATTCTCAGCGCCGGGGTCACGGTGGAGGCCGGAGCAAAGCTCGACGGCGAGGTGGTCGGAGAGGGGGAACGGGTCTGATGGCAGTGATCGGCGGCGACATGCTGGACGCGGTCCGCGCGATGCCGGATCACCTGCGCGACGCGCTCTGGCGGATCGAGACCGCGCGCCCCGGCGCCATCGAGGCGCCCGCCGCCTTCGTCTGCGGCATGGGGGGCTCCGCGATCGGCGGCGATCTCGCGATCGCGGCGCTCTCCGAGCGCCTCACCAAGCCGATGATGGTGGCCCGGGGCTATGAGCTGCCGGCCTGGGCGCCGGCCGGCTCGGCCGTGCTCTGCTCCAGCTACTCGGGCAACACCGAGGAGACCCTCGCCTGCTACGCGGCGGCCGAGGCGCTCGGCGCCCACCGGCTGGTCGCCACCACCGGCGGCGAGCTCGCCGAGGCGGCCCGCGCCGACGCCGTTCCGGTCATCGGCCTCCCCGCGGGGCTTCAGCCACGAGCGGCGGTGGGCTACATGTTCTGCGTCGCGGCCGAGCTTGCGGCGCTCTCGCTGGCGGGGCCGCGAATCCACACCGAGATCGATGCGGCCGCCTCCCACATCGGCACGGCCTTGGCCGCAGCCGAGTCCCGTGCGCGCGAGCTGGCGGCGGAGATCGGCGACGCCACGCCGCTCGTCCACGGCAGCGACCTGACCGCCCCAGTCGCATATCGCTGGAAGACGCAGATCAACGAGAACGCCAAGATTCCCGCCTTCTCCTCAGTCCTCCCGGAGGCCGACCACAATGAGATCGAGGGCTGGTCCGGCGCGGACGGCCGCTTCGCCGCGATCTTCCTGGAGGACCGCGATCAGCACCCGCGCGAGCGCAAGCGCTTCGAGCTGACGGCGAGGGCGATCGAGCCATACGCCGCGTGCGTGATCAACATCGAGACCGAGGGGGAGACGCGCACCGAGCGCGCCCTCCACACGGTGATGCTCGGCGACCTCCTCGCGATCGAGCTCGCCAACGCCCGAGGCGTCGACCCGCTGGCGGTCGACGTGCTCGAGGGCTTCAAGCGGGAGATGGGCCGGCCCTAGTCCTCGCTCGGTGGTCTGCGCTGCGCCTTTCTCTGAGAGGTTCTCCGCTTCTGCTCCATTCGGCGCTCGCGAGCGGCCCGCGACGGCTTGGTGGGGCGCCGCGGCTTCGGTCGCCGCAGGCCGTCGGCGAGCTTCTCGCGCAGCCGCTCCAGGGCCAGCTCGCGGTTGCGCGCCTGGCTGCGGGCGTCCTGGGCCACGGCGGTGACGCGAGGGCCGAGCTTGCGAAGCAACCGCTCACGCTCGTCGTTGCTGAGCGCCTTGGATGTCTCGACGTCGAAGACCGCCTCGATCCGAGAGGCGGTCACGTTTGCGTGCTGGCCGCCCGGTCCTGAGGAGCGGCTGGCGCGCAGCTCGATCTCGTCGAGCGGGATGACCGTAGCCTCTGCGACGCGGATGCCCTCGTCCATTCGAGGCATAACGTAACCTCGGGCCTCGTCAAACCTCGATCCAGGAGACCACTCACCGTATGAGCACCGCCACCAGCGCACCGACCAGCACGGACCTCGACTTCAAGGTCGCCGACCTCTCCCTGGCCGAGTTCGGCCGCAAGGAGATCCGGCTCGCCGAGCACGAGATGCCTGGCCTGATGGCGACGCGCGAGGAGTTCGCCGAGTCGAAGCCGCTGAAGGGCGCCAGGATCACCGGATCGCTTCATATGACGGTGCAGACGGCGGTGCTGATCGAGACGCTGGTCGCGATCGGCGCGGAGGTTCGGTGGGCGAGCTGCAACATCTTCTCCACACAGGACCATGCGGCCGCGGCGGTTGCCGTCGGACCCGAGGGGACTCAGAAGGACCCGCAGGGCGTCCCTGTCTTCGCCTGGAAGGGTGAGACGCTGGCTGAGTACTGGTGGTGCACCGGCCACGCCCTGACCTGGCCCGAGCCCGGCCCTCACGGTGAGACCGGCCCGAACATGCTCTTGGACGACGGCGGAGACGCCACCCTGCTGGTGCACCTCGGCGTCGAGTACGAGGCCGCGGGCGCGGTCCCCGGCCCGGAGACCGCCGAGTCCGAGGAGGAGAAGGTGATCCTGGAGATCCTCCGCGCGAGCCTGGAGGCCGAGCCGCAGCGGTTCACCCAGATGGCGGCGGGGATCAAGGGCGTCACCGAGGAGACGACCACCGGCGTCGTGCGCCTCTACGAGCGCCAGGCGAACGGCACGCTGCTCTTCCCGGCGATCAACGTCAACGACTCGGTCACCAAGTCGAAGTTCGACAACATCTACGGCTGCCGCCACTCACTGATCGATGGCATCAACCGCGCCACCGACGTGATGATCGGCGGCAAGACCGCCGTGATCTGCGGCTTCGGCGACGTCGGCAAGGGCTGTGCCGAGTCGCTGCGCGGGCAGGGCGCCAGGGTGATCGTCACCGAGATCGACCCGATCTGCGCGCTTCAGGCCGCGATGCAGGGCTACGAGGTCCGGGCGCTGGAGAGCGTGCTCGGCGAGGGCGACGTCTTCGTCACGGCGACCGGCAACAAGGACGTGATCACGGTGGACCACATGGCGGCGATGAAGCACCAGGCGATCGTCGGCAACATCGGCCACTTCGACAACGAGATCGACATGGCCGGGCTCGAGAAGCTCGACGGGATCGAGCGGATCGAGATCAAGCCGCAGGTCGACGAGTGGCGCTTCCCCGACGGCCACTCGATCATCGTGCTCTCGGAGGGACGCCTGCTCAACCTGGGCAACGCGACCGGCCACCCGAGCTTCGTGATGTCGAACTCGTTCACCAACCAGGTGATCGCCCAGATCGAGCTGTTCGGCAAGGCCGACGCCTACGGCAAGGAGGTCCACGTGCTGCCCAAGCACCTGGACGAGAAGGTCGCCCGCCTACACCTCGACGCGCTCGGCGTCGAGCTGACCGAGCTCAAGCCCGACCAGGCCGCCTACATCGGCGTGCCTGTCGAGGGCCCCTACAAGGGCAACCACTACCGCTACTAGGTTTGTCTAGCGGCGCTTGGCGCGCCGCTGCACGGGGGATCATTTAGCGGGATGAGAGCGCGGACGCGAATCGCCCTGCTCGTCGGCTCCCTGCTGGTGCTGCTGTCGGCGGCGGCGCGTGCCGATGCGGTGAGCCTGCAGCCCGTCGGGAACTTCAACAGCCCGATCTACGTGACGGCGCCGCCGGGCGACCCGCGGCTGTTCGTGGTCGAGCGCGCCGGCTACATCCAGGTCGTTCACGACGGCGTCACCAGCCAGTTCCTCGACATCCACGGCCGGACCACCGAGGCCGGCGAGCGCGGCCTGCTCTCGATGGCCTTCGACCCCAACTACGCGAGCAACGGCCTCTTCTACGTCTTCTACACCGGGACCGCGGCGGTGGACGGCGACGATGGGCTGGGGCACGTCGACGAGTTCCACGTCAGCTCGAACCCCAACGTGGCGAGCGTCGGAAGCCGTCGGCCGGTGCTGACGATCACGCGTCCGAGCGCCGCCGCCGGCAATCACAACGGGGGCCAGCTCCAGTTCGGCAAGGACGGCCTTCTCTACGTCTCGGTCGGTGACGGTGGCACCGGCGGCGCGACGGCCCCCGATCCCACTCTTCTCAACGGCAAGATGCTGCGCATCGACCCGCACGGGAGCACCCCGGGGGCGTACTCGATCCCGCCGAGCAACCCGTTCGCCACGTCCGGCTCGGCGCGCCACGAGATCTGGGCCCTCGGCTTCCGCAACCCGTGGCGGTTCTCCTTCGACCACGCGAACGGCGACCTGATCATCGGGGACGTCGGCCAGGTCACCTGGGAGGAGGTCGACTTCGCACCGGCGTCCAGCGGGCTGGGCCGGGGGGCCAACTTCGGCTGGCCGAGCTGCGAGGGCTTTTACGACCAGGGCACCTCCAATCCGTGCTCCACCGGCGGTACGAGGCTGCCCGTCTTCGCCTATCCGCACAGCGATCCCGGCAGCGGCGACGAGGCCTTCGGCTGCGCGATCATGGGCGGCTACGTCTACCGGGGGACTCAGATCCCCGAGCTGGCGGGGCGGTACCTCTACGTGGACTTCTGTCAGGGCGAGCTCCGTTCGATTCAGCTCGGCATTCCGTTCGCCGCCGGCGATCGTGCCGAGACCGCGCCCGGGGCCCTCAGCGGACCCCAGTCGTTCGGCGAGGACGCGAGCTGCAACCTCTACGTCACGAACGGCGACGCGGTGGACAGGATCGTCGGTTCGAGCCCAGCGTCGGCCCCCGCGGCCTGTCCAGCCGGTACGGGGAGTGCGGCGAGTCCGCCCTCCTGCTGCCCGGCCGCGCAGGTTGCCAAGAAGCACAAGAAGTGCAAGAAGCACAAGCACAAGAAGCATCGCGCCCTCTCCTCGAAGAAGCACAAGAAGCACAAGAAGTGCAAGAAGCACAAGCACCACAAGAAGAAGCACCGGTAAGGCGACGGTGAGCGCAGTCTGAGAACCTGTCGCCCTCATGAGGGCGATGATCCTGGCGGCGGGGCTGGGCACGCGGCTCCGGCCGCTCACCTATGTGATGCCGAAGCCGGTCGCCCCCGTTCTGAACAGGCCGATCGTCGCCTGGATCGCGGAGCTGCTCGCGCGCCACGGCTTCGAGGACGTCGTCGCCAACCTCTCCTACCTGCCCGAGCAGATTCGCGAGGTTCTCGGAGACGGCTCCGGCTTCGGCCTGCGGATCGAATACAGCGAGGAGCCCGAGCCGCTCGGGACCGCCGGCGGCGTGGGAAAGGTCCGGGACTTCCTGGGGGAGACCGACTCCTTCCTGATCATCTCGGGCGACGCTCTCACCGGCATCGACCTGAGCGCGATGCGAGAGGCCCATGAGGCCAACGTCGAGCGCGGAGCGATCGCCACCCTCGCCACGAAGCGGGTGGACGACACGACGCAGTTCGGAGTCGCGATCACGGACGACGAGGGGCGCATCCAGGGCTTCCAGGAGAAGCCCGAGCCCGCGGAGGCGCTCTCCGATCTGGCGAACTGCGGCATCTACATGTTCCGCGCGGAGATCTTCGACCACTTCCCGCCGCCGGACCACAAGAGCCCGGCGGGGGACGACGACCAGCCACCCGGCTTCGTCGACTGGGCGATGGACGTCTTCCCGGCTCTGCTCGACGGCGACATCCCGTTCTACTCGCACGAGATCGACGCCTATTGGAACGACGTGGGGTCGGTCGGCGAGTTCGTGCAGGGCAACCTCGACGCGCTCTCGGGCGCGGTCGGCGTCGATCCCCCGGCGGCTCAGGTCGCCGCGGGCGTCTACGCCGGAGAGGGCTCCGATCTCGACGGGGTCAAGGTCAAGCCCCCGGTCTTGATCGGGCCCGGCTGCCAGGTCGGAGCGGGGGCGAACCTCCATGGCCCCGCGGTGGTCGGCGACGGATGCCGCCTCGGCCCCGGGGCGATGCTGCGCGACTGCGTCGTGCTGCCCGGCGCGGAGGTCCCGGCCGGGGCGCTGGTCGTCGGCGGCCTCTACGGCGTCGAGGCTGACCGGCCGCTCGGCTGAGTCAGGACTGCAGCTCGCGGACCACATCGTCCGCCCAGGGGTTGTCGCCGAGCCCCTCCTGGTCGCAGACGATCTTCTGGCCATCCGCGAACTCGAGCGTCAGCCGGGTCGTCGTCTGGCGGTCATCCGTCCCGACCTTGATCCCGGTGCGGTCCCAGGACGCCGACTCCTCCTTGATCTTGACCCCGCTTCGTCCCGGCTTGTACTTGAAGGCATAGAGCTTGTCGGGAGTCACGGCGAGCAGGAACTGTCCGGGTAGTCCGCCGGCCTTGCTCTTGCCCAGCTTGTGGGCGGCCCCGTAGGCCAGCGCCCCGACCTGGAGCTTGCTGATCGCCATCTTGGTCCCGGCGCCGGTCGGGCGGAAGGCTCCGACGGCGAGGACCTCACCATCGACATGAGGCTCGACCGAGGACCGGTACTTCCCGCGCCACTCCTCGGCCATCTCGGGGGTGATGTCGAAACGTCCCATTTCTTCTCCCCTCGTTGATTCTTCCCCTGTGTTGTGGTCCGACGGTACTTCCTTGGCAGCCGGCGCGCCTCTCGTCACCCATCGGTCCGGACGGTTGTCCGATTCCCGCGTCATTGCTCGAGCCGATCGTCTCCCTGGTGGCTCCGCCGCTTTGCGCGGCCTGCGGCTGCGCCTGCGCGCCGGGGGAGATCCTCTGCCGGGGCTGCGAGGCCGACCTCGCCGCGGCGCCAAGGGCCATCGAGCCGGGGCCGCCCGGTGTGGATCTCGCGGTGGCCGCCTCGCCCTTCGAGGGGGTCGCGCGGTCGGTCGTGCACGGCCTCAAGTACGCGCGCAGACTGGCGCTGGCGGATGTCGCGGCGGCCGCCATGCTGAGGGCGCTGCCACGACCGGAGGTGGTCGATGCGGTGGTGCCGGTGCCGGCGGGCCCGTGGAGGTGGCGGTGGCGTGGCTTCGATCCGGCCGAGGAGATCGCGATCGCCGTCATGCGGCGCTCCGGCCTGCCGCTCTGCGCCTGTCTGAGGCGGGGCCGGGGCCGCCGCCAGGTGGGTCGGAGGCGGTCGGAGCGCCTCGCCGATCCACCCAGCGTCTGGGCGGCGATGGCGTGCCCGCGGGAGGCGCTGCTGGTGGACGATGTCTGGACGACCGGCGCCACGCTCTCGGCCTGCGCCCATGCGCTGCGCGAGGCGGGTACCGGGCGCATCGTCGCCCTGACGCTTGCACACGCTCTCTGAGCACTATGGTTCGCGCAATGCGCACGGCAGGGAAGCTCGCGCTCACGGCCTGTTTAGCCGCCCTGAGCCTATTCACCGTTGGTGCCGCCTCGGCGATGGCGAGCGGTCCACGATTGACGGTGCCGCAGAGCGAGCTCGAGGCGGCCTTCAAGTGCCCGATCGACCCGACCAACGCGTCCGCGACCCCGGTGATGTTCGTGACCGGGACCGGCGCCACAGGGGACCAGGGCTATCTGATCGGCCAGGGCGCATTCGAGGCCTACGGCCATCCGGTCTGTTACGTCAACTTCCCCGACTTCACTACGGCGGACATCCAGATCTCGGTCCAGTACCTGGTCTACGGACTGCGCAAGGAGTTCGCCCTGGCTCACCGCAAGGTCGCCGCGATCGGCATCAGCCAGGGGGGCCTCCTGCCGCGCTTCGCGCTCACCTATTGGCCCGACCTGCGCAAGAAGGTGAGCGACGTGGTCGCCGCCGCGGGAACACAGCACGGCACGAGCCTCGGCCAGGGAAGCTGCTCCGCAAGCGCGCCCTGCCCGCCGGCGGACTGGCAGCAGGCCAAGGGCTCCCACCTGCTGCGCGCCATCAACTCGCAGCCGGATGAGACCCCCGGGAACGTCTCGTACACGACGGTTCGCTCGCTGACCGACGAGACGGTCCAGCCGCAGGGCGGCAAACACCCGACCTCGGCTCTCGACGGGGCGAGCAACATCCTCATCCAGGGCGTCTGCCCGGGCCGCACCACTTCCCACATCGGCACCGCCGTCGACTCGGTCACCTTCGCGGCGTTCGTCGACGCGGTCGCCCACGGGGGCAAGGGGAAGGCCGGGGCGGCCAGGGTCTCCCGCTTCCCGCCCGATGTCTGCTCGCATCCCTATGCGACGGGGCTCAACGAGGCGCAGACCACCCTCTTCCTGAACGCCTCCGGGGGCATCATCGGCGGCAATCAGTCGATGGTGCCGACGGTTCCGGCCGAACCGCGCGTGCGGAAGGTCTTCAAGCGGGTGCCGGTCCAGAAGCGCCCTCACAAGCAGCACACGCGGCGCTGACCGCACCGGTTGCCGAGGGAGAGCGTCGGGCGTAGCATCAGAAGGCCAACCCGACGGAAGGAGGCCGGATGAGGATCGAGGTCCGAGGGAAGAACGTTGAGGTCACCGACGAGCTTCGCGAGGCGGTGATCCAGCGGTTTCAGCGGGTTGGCAAGCAGGTCTCCGAGCTGGCCACCCTCGAGGTCGAGCTCTGTGAGGAGAAGAACCCTCGGATCGCGGACCGGATGGTCGCCGAGGCCACCCTTGGGCTCAAGGGCGTGACGCTGCGGGCCAAGGAGGCCTCGCCGGACATGCTCCACTCGATCCACGAGATGGCCGAGGACATCCGCCGCCAGGTGAAGAAGCACCGGGACAAGCGCCGCAAGCGCCAGAGGACCCGCAAGATGATGCAGCGGTTGCGGGGCGAGACCGCGTAGTACGCGCCAGCTAACCTAACTCGCAATGGCCAGAGGAATCATCGACCGCGCCCTGCGCATGGGCGAGTCGAAGCAATTCAAGGAGTACCAGGGGCGGGTCGAGTCGATCAACCGGATCGAGCCCGAGATGGAGCTGCTCGACGATGAGGAGCTCCGCTCGGAGGCCGACGAGCTCCGCAAGCGCGCCCGCGAGGGTGAGTCGCTCGACGACCTGCTCCCGGAGGCGTTCGCGCTCGTCCGTGAGGCGGGCAGGCGCACCCTCGGGCAGCGCCACTTCGACGTCCAGCTGATCGGCGGCATGGTGCTCCACTCGGGCGCCATCGCCGAAATGAAGACCGGCGAGGGCAAGACCCTGACCGCGACGCTCCCCGTCTTCCTCAACACCCTGGCCGGCAACGCCGTCCACCTGGTCACGGTCAACGACTACCTCGCCAGGCGCGACGCCGAATGGATGCGCCCCATCTACGAGGCGCTCGGCGTGACCGTCTCGGCAATCCAGGAGGGGGACGACCCACCCGAGCGGCGTGAGAAGTACGCCTGCGACGTCACCTACGGAACCAACTCCGAGTTCGGGTTCGACTACCTGCGCGACAACATGGCCGGCTCGCTCGACGAGTGCGTGCACCGTGGCTACGACTTCGCAATCGTGGACGAGGTCGACAACATCCTGATCGACGAGGCCCGGACGCCATTGATCATCTCCGGCCGCCCCGAGCAGGCCGCCGACCTCTACTACACCTTCGCCCGCCTGGCGAAGCAGCTGGTGGGCGAGGCGCACAAGGAGAAGCTGAAGTCACTCGGTGAGTCGAAGGACACACGCGAGGCCGACTACGACTACGAGTACGACGAGAAGCACAAGACCGTCGCGCCGACCGAGCGGGGGATCGCCAAGGCCGAGGAGTTCCTGGGCGTCGAGAACCTCTACCTCGGCGAGCACGGGACCCTGGTCAACCACCTGATCCAGTCGCTCAAGGCCGAGTCCCTCTACAAGCGCGGCGTCGAGTACGAGGTGGTCGAGGGCGAGGTGATGATCATCGACGAGTTCACCGGCCGCATCCTCGAGGGAAGGCGCTGGTCCGAGGGCCTCCACCAGGCGATCGAGGCGAAGGAGGGCGTCGCGATCAAGGAGGAGAACCAGACGCTCGCCACGATCACGCTGCAGAACTACTTCCGGCTCTACGACAAGCTCTCGGGCATGACGGGCACGGCGCTGACCGAGGCCCAGGAGTTCATGAAGATCTACAAGATGCCCACCGTCGAGATCCCGACCAACGTTGAGATGGTCCGGGCCGACAACAACGACCAGATCTACAAGACCAAGGGCGGCAAGTGGAAGGCCGTCGTCAACGAGATCGAGGCCCGCAACCAGGCCGGCCAACCGATCCTCGTCGGGACGATCTCGGTCGAGGTCTCCGAGATGATCTCCGAGGAGCTCAAGCGCCGCGGAGTGGAGCACGTCGTCCTCAACGCGAAGCCCGAGCACGCCCAGAAGGAGGGCGAGACGATCGCCCAGGCCGGGCGCAAGGGCTCCGTGACGATCGCCACCAACATGGCCGGCCGCGGCGTCGACATCAAGCTCGGCGGCAGCCCGGAGGGCATGGCCGAGTCGGAGCTCCGCAAGCTCGGGGTGACCCCTGGGGACGAGAGCTACGAGGAGGAGGAGAAGGCGATGGTGGAGCAGCTGAAGGCCAGCTGCGACGCCGAGGCCGATGAGGTCCGCCAGCTCGGTGGCCTGTTCATCTGCGGCACCGAGCGCCACGAGTCGCGGCGCATCGACAACCAGCTTCGCGGCCGCTCGGGCCGCCAGGGCGATCCCGGCGAGTCCCGCTTCTTCCTCTCCGCCGAGGACGACCTGATCCGCCTCTTCGCCGGCGAGCGCATCTACAAGATCCTCGACCGGCTCGGCCCGGTCAACGAGGAGGGCGAGGAGGAGCCGCTCGAGGCGAAGATGCTCAGCCGGACGATCGAGAACGCCCAGAAGAAGGTCGAGGAGCAGAACTTCCTGATCCGCAAACGGGTGCTCGAGTACGACGACGTAATGAACGAGCAGCGGCGCGTCATCTACAAGTACCGGCGCGAGATCCTCGAGGGCAAGGACATGTCGGACTCGGCTCGCGAGGGCGTGGGGGAGGTCGTCAGCTCCCTGGTCGACGACTACACCCCCGGCGACGTGATCGAGGACTGGGACCTCGCGGAGCTCCAGACCCAGGTCCAGCAGCTCTGGCCCTCGGCGGTGAACGTGGCCGGGATGGAGCTCGAGAACCTCGACCGCGAGGAGCTGCGCGAGACCCTGCTCGCCGATGCGCTGGCCGCATACGACCGCCGCGAGGGCGACTTCGGCGACGAGATCATGCGCCAGCTCGAGCGAGCGATCCTGCTGCAGATCATCGACAACCGCTGGCGCGAGCACCTCTACGAGATGGACTACCTGCGCGAGGGCATCCACCTCCGCGGCTTCGCCCAGATCGACCCGCTGGTCGCCTACAAGAACGAGGGCTTCACGATGTTCGAGGCTCTCATGCACGCGATCTGGGAGGAGTTCGCGCGCCTCATCTTCCACGTCGAGGTGGAGGTGGCCCCGCGTGCCCAGGAGCAGTTCGCGCCGACCCAGCAGGCCGGCGGGTTCGACTACTCGGGCGGCACCGCCGAGCAGCCCTCGGCCCTCGGCCAGGCGGCCGTCGCGACAGCGACCGGGGCGGACACCGCCGCCGAGCAGGCGATCGAGGGCACTGCCCAGGCGGGCAACGGCGGAGGCACCATCCCCGAGCAGGAGACGGTCGTCAAGGACGACAAGGACAAGATCGGCCGCAACGACCCCTGCTGGTGCGGCTCGGGCAAGAAGTACAAGAAGTGCCATGGGGCGTGACCACCGCCCTATCTCGGAGCGGAGGGCGTAGCCCGGAGCGACTTGCGTGGGGCGGTGGTCATCGCCCCAGCCTGATGGCGAAGCCGTGAATAGCTGATGCCCCACCCCGGCCAGGAGATCGAGGGCTTCGGTGGCATGCGCCTGCGCCTGGTCCAGACGGGCGACGAGACCGGCGGCGAGCTGCTGGAGATGGAGGCGAGCTACACCGGCGAAGCCGGGATGCCGCCCGCCCACCTGCATCCGAAGCAGGTCGAGCGATTCGAGGTCCTGGAGGGCTCCATGAGAACGATCATCGACGGCGAGGAGCGTCTCTACGAGGCGGGCGAGAGCTTCCAGGTCCCGGCCGGGACCTCGCACCAGATGGCCGCTGAGGGACCTACCCGGACGCGCTGGGAGGTGAGGCCCGCCCTGCGCACGGCCGAGTTCTTCGAGCGCCTCTTCGGCAGTGGGCCGGACAGCGCGAGCGAGATCGGCGAGCCCTTCTTCGCGGAGTTCGACGAGGAATTCCGCCTCAGCGGCGTCTAGCCGCTCTTCAGGACCTCCTCGGCCACTCGAAGCGCCCGGTTGAGCGAGCGCTTCTGCAGCCGGCCGGGCCTGTCGCAGGGCAGCTCCCGGCAGGGCTCCCGAGCGTGCCACCCCTCGAGCACCGCGGCGCCAAGGCCAGCGAGGTTGAACTCCCGCTCGTCCGAGTTTCCCGTCCCGTCATCTCGGACCCAGTGGACGGTGACCCCGGCCCGCCGAGCCGCGGCCAGGATCACGCCCTCGACCCCGTCTCGCGGTCCCGGCTCGGGCGATCGCAGCCAGAAGCGACCGAGGCGGCCGACCTCGTCGTTGTCGTAGGCGAAGCGCAGGTTGTCCGCCCGCCCGAGCCGCCGAACCCGGTCCACCAGCGCCGCCGCTCCGAGGTGGTCTGCGGCATGCGTGAACCCTCGTTCCTCCGCCCCGGTCGAGGCGAGCCAAACGTCACAGGGCGGATCGAGCGACTCGAGCCTCGCCGCGAGAGCGACCAGCACGCCGACTCCCGATGCGTTGTCGTTGGCGCCCGGCCCGCCTGGGCCGCTGTCCACATGGCCCAACACGATCTGCAGGCAGGCGCCCGGGCCGTCGAGCTCGCCGACGACGTTTCGCGAGGTCCCCTTGCCGGGTACGGCGAACTTGTCGACGGAGACCGCGAGCCCGGCGCTCCGGAACTGCGAGGCGACGTAGCCCTGCGCCCGGGTCTCTCCGCGGCTCGCCGCGGGGCGCGCCCCGATCTTGCCCGAGATGTGGACCGCCGCCCGGTAGGGGCCGGGCGCCTTCGACCCGGCGGCCGGTGAGGTGCCGGCGGCCGCGGCGACGATCAGCGCTGCAACGGCGAGCGGGATCATCCCGCATGTGTAACACCCGGACCGCTCCGCGTACCATGGGCCCGTGGAGAAGGCCACTGTAGGGAGCGACGGAACGGTCCCGGCAACGGCGGTAGCGCCCGAGAACGAGGAGGCGACCGAGGCCTGGAGCGGCGTGCTCTTCGAGCGCTTCGTCAAGTACCGCTACCTGGTCGTTGCGGGGCTCGCACAGCATGGCGAGGCCGCGATGCGCATGCACCTGCCCAAGCTTGGCGATCGCGTCTTCGACATCGGCTGCGGTTTCGGGGACACCACCCAGAAGCTCGCCGGGATCGTCGGCGCTGAGGGCGAGGCCGTGGGCGTTGATGTCTCGGAGCCGTTCATCCAGGCCTCGATCGAGGAGGCGGCCGAGGCGGGCGTGAAGAACGTCGACTTCTTCGTCACCGACGTTCAGGTGGGGCACCTGAAGGGGCCCTACGACTACGCCTTCTCGCGAATGGGGGTGATGTTCTTCGCCAACCCCGTTCAGGCCTTGCGGAACATCCGCGGCGCTCTCCGGCCAGGCGCCCAGCTGGTGGCGACCGTCTGGCGGCGCAAGCTGGACAACGAGTGGCTCTACCGGGCCGAGCAGGTGGCCGAGCAGTACCTCGACCAGCCTGAGGAGCCCGAGGACGTGCGCTGCGGCCCGGGTCCGTTCTCGATGGCGAACCCCGACACCGTCTCCGAGCAGCTGCAGATCGCTGGATTCGAGCACCCCACGTTCACCCGCTGCGATCTGCCGATCAAGATCGGCAACGACCTCGATCAGGCTGTCTCCATGAATATGGCCATCGGTCCCGCCGCCGAGTTGCTTCGGATCTGCCCGGCCGATGAGGTCGAGCGAATACGCCCGAAGGTCGAGGGCGAAATCCGCGAGGTGTTATCCGACTATCAGCAGGCCGACGGGAAGGTCTTGGCGCCCGCCTCGACCTGGATCATCAGCGCGACTGTCCCCGGATAGGGCCTCAGTTTCGCTGGCTGACGCTCTCGAGCGGGTTGCCGAGCGGCAGCCGGGCAAACACGCGGAACCCGCCGCCCGCCATCGCTCCCGCGGAGAAGCGGCCCCCGAACAGCTCCACCCGCTCGCGCATCCCGATCAGTCCGCGACGGGTGCCCGCCGCCACGCTGCCCACGGTCCCCGGCCCGTCGTCGGTCACCTCGAGCTCGACGCTCGTCGGGTCGAAGCTGAGCCCCACCGTCGCCGATGCCCCAGGCCCCGCGTGCTTGAGGACGTTGGTGAGCGCCTCCTGGATGATCCGGTAGGCGGTCTGGTCGAGGATCGGCGGCAGGTCCAGGCGGTCGCCAGACGTCTCCACGGTCACCGTGAGCCCGGCGGCGCGGCACTCGTCGATCATCTCGTCCAGGTGGGAGAGGCTGACCCGGTCGCGCTCCGGAGAGGCGGCGTCGGTCGGGCGGAGCAGCCCGAGCAGCTTGCGCATGTCCTCGAGGGCGATCCGGGAAGTTTTCTTGATCTCCTCCAGCACAGCCCGTGCCTCCTCGACGTCGGCGCCGTCGTCGATGGCGCGAATGCCGGTCGCGGCCTGGAGCGAGACGGCGGTGACGCCGTGACCCGCTGCGTCGTGCAGGTCGCGCGCGATCCGCATCCGCTCGGCGACGACCGCCAGGTGGGCGGTCTCCTCCCGCTCGCGCTCCAGCGACCGGCGGATCCAGGCCATCAGCAGCCCCGTGACCAGGAGCGTCGCGACCAGGACGAGCCAGCGGGTGACTCCGTCCGCGAAGGTCGGATGCTGGTCGATCAGCAGGATCGCGTCGGCCACGCCGATCAGGCCGAGCTGGAGCAGGGCGTGTCGGAGATCGAGAAACCAGAACGAGAACAGCGAGACCCAGAGGAAGAGGACCTCGTTGTCCTCGGTGCCCGTCATGTGGCCCCCCTCGAGCGTTGCCAGGGTGATCAGGGCGGTGCCCAGGGCCGCCGCCAGGCCGAGGGCGGGCTCGCTGACCCGCCGCCTGCTCAGCATCAGCGCGCCGCAGACGGCGGCCACCGCGCCATAGCCGAGGATCAGCAGGTCGGAGCCCTCCGCGGCTGGGGGCAGGGCGACGGTGACCGCGATCAGGATGGCCCCGCCGACGAGCAGCACTCCTGCGACGCGGGTCGCGAGAGCTCGGCCGCCGATCGTGGGAAGGGGCGGGAGCCCATGCGCGAGTTTCCGAAGCACCCAGCTCAGTGGTTGCCGTTTGCGCTTGGAGCTTCCGTTCTCCATCAGCCTCCCTTCCGGGCCACACGGTAGAGGACGCTCCGGAATACCCTGTAAGGGGAAACCCGCAGACTTATGGCCGAAACGCTTCCAAAGGAGGGAATCTCCGCGCGCCTCGCAGAGATACGGGGGCAGCTGAAGCTGCTCTCGGATTACCTTTGACCCGGAGGCGCTGAGTGAGGAGATCGATCGGCTGGAGGGGGAGATGCAGCGGCCCGGGTTCTGGGACGACCAGGCCAAGGCCGCCGAGATCTCCGAGCAGCACGCCCGCGCCAAGAAACGGCTCGAGGGCTTCAGCTCCCTGAGTCAGGACGTCGGCGATCTCGCCGAGCTGGCCGAGCTCGCCACGGAGGACGAGGAGATGGCCGCGGAGCTCACCGGGCAGCTCGAATCGGTCGAGCGGCGACTTGCCGAGCTCGAGGAGGAGCGGCTCTTCTCGGGGCGCTTCGACGCCGGCGACGCGGTGGTCACGGTCAACGCCGGTGCCGGGGGCACGGACTCCCAGGACTGGGCGGAGATGCTGCTGCGCATGTACCTGCGCTGGGCCGAGCGACGTGGCTTCAAGGTCGAGATGAAGGAGGCGTCTCCCGGGGAGGAGGCAGGCCTCAAGTCATCGACCTTCGTCGTGCGCGGCGAGAACGCCTACGGGCTGTTCGCGGCGGAGCGAGGTGTTCACCGGCTGATCCGCATCTCACCCTTCGACTCGTCCGCCCGCAGGCACACGAGCTTCGCCCAGGTCGACGTGGCACCCCTGGTCGAGGGCGACATCGACGTGGAGATCGACGACGCGGACATCCGCGTGGACACCTACCGCGCCTCCGGTGCCGGCGGCCAGCACGTCAACAAGACCGACTCGGCGGTTCGCGTCACCCACGTCCCAACGGGGATCGTCGCGCAGTCCCAGAACGAGCGCTCGCAGATCCAGAACAGGGCGACGGCGATGCAGATCCTTCGCTCTCGGCTGGTCGAGCGCAAGGAGCTGGAGCGCGCCGAGGAGCTCGCCAAGGAGCGCGGGGAGCAGAAGTCGGCGGAGTGGGGATCGCAGATCCGCAGCTACTTCCTGCACCCCGACCAGCGGGTGAAGGACCATCGCACCAACTTCGAGGTGGGGGACACGAACCGCGTGCTCGACGGGGACATCGACGGGTTCGTTCGCGAGTACCTGAACTACGCCGCCGCCCACTCCGGTCCCACGGCCGACTCCTAGCGTGGGCTCTGCGAAGACGTCCACCGTTCGCAGCTCGGTCGGGGCATCGGAGAGCTTCGACACGGTCGAGGCAGCCGCGGAGGCCGCCGATCGCGCCCGCGCCGGCCTCGATCCGCCCTGCGACCTGGCCGTCGTCTTTGCGTCGGGCCAGCACCTCGGCATGGCGAAGTGGCTCCTCTCCGAGGTTCATGATCGTCTCCAGCCGAGGGTCCTGATCGGCTGCGGCGCGGGCGGCACACTGGCCGCCGGACGGGAGCTCGAGGACACCCCCGGGATCGTGGTCTGGGGAGCGTCCCTGCCCGGCGCCGAGCTCGAGACGATGCACCTGACCGCCGAGCGCGACGCGGAGGGGTTCCGCCTGCTCGGGTTGCCGGAGTCGCTCGGCGAATCGGCCGGCGACGAACCCGCAGCCGACGAGTCGCTGCTGGCTCTCTGCGACCCGTTCAGCTTCCCTCCTGAGGAGCTGCTCGCGGCGCTCGAGCGCTCGCGGCCCCACGTGCCGGTGCTGGGCGGGCTCGCCAGCGCCTCGTTCGCCGGCGGCGCCGTCCTGCTGCGCGACGGCGAGGTTCACACCGACGGCGCTGTCGCCGTGCGGCTACGCGGAGCTCAGGTGCTGCCCTGCGTCTCCCAGGGCGCCGGTCCCGTCGGGCCCGAGATGACGATCACGGGCGCCGAGGCCAACGTGATCGGCCAGCTCGCCGGAAAGCCGGCGATGGAGCGGCTGGGCGAGGTGATCGCCGCGCTCCCCGAGCACGAGCGCGAGCTGGCTGCCTCGGGCGTGCTGATCGGCCTCGTGATCGACGAGAACCGCCCCGAGTACGAGCGCGGCGACTTCCTCGTGAGGCCCATCATCGGTGCCGACCGCGAGTCCGGCGCGATCGCGATCGGGGAGCCTGTCCGGGTCGGCCAGACGGTGCGGCTCCACGTCCGCGACGCCGCCTCCGCCGACGAGGACCTTCGCGAGGCCCTGCGCGCCCAGGCCGAGGCGCTCGGCTCGGACGGCGCGGCCGGGGCGCTTCTGTTCACCTGCAACGGCCGCGGCTCCCACATGTTCGATCTGCCCGACCACGACGCCGCCGCGGTCGAGGACTCCCTCGGAGCGCCGACCGCCGGGTTCTTCTGCGCCGGAGAGATCGGCCCGGTCGGCGGTCGCAACTTCCTGCACGGCTTCACGGCGACGATGGCGGTCTTCCCGGCGTGATCCTGGTCACCGGGTGAAGCAGCAGGACGACGGGGCGGTCTAGAGCGCGCCCTCGAGGTCGAGCAGAGCTCGCTTCATCTCGGGGCCGCCGCCGTAATTGCCGACCCCGCCGCTCGCCTGGAGGACTCGGTGGCAGGGCACGATCAGGGGGATCGCGTTGCGGCCGCATGCGGTGCCTGCCGCTCGGAATGCGCGCGGGTTCCCGGCAGCCTTGGCGATCTCGCCGTAGGTCCGGGTCTCGCCATAGGGGATCCGCGCAACCGCGTGCAGGGCGCGATTGCGGAAGCCCGGAGGCGTCAGCGCCCAGTCGACGGGCACCTCGAAGTGGTCGCGCTTGCCCTCGAAGTACTCATCGAGCTCGCGTCGCTCCTCATCGAGCCGGCTCGGGGACTCGAGCACCCGCGGCGACACGAACCGCGCGAGGTCCTCGAGCACCTCGTCCTCGTCCTGCTCGGCCCCGCGGTGCTTGGGCAGCGCAAGCCTGACGACGCCCCGATCGGTGCGGGCGACGATCAGCCTGCCGAAGGGCGAGTCGACGGGCGCGTACGCCACATCCATCAGCCCATCGCGTTCCGCTTGCGCGAGGACGCGCTGGACTGCCCGGTCGAGGTCGCCGGCGGGCGGGGTGTGGCGGAGCATCTTCTCTAGTTGCTTGTCGGACAGCGGGTTCATGCGAATTCACCTCTCAGCTTCTGAAGTCCCTCGTGGACGCTGCGCCGGGCGGCGTCCTGCGAGCAGTCGAGTGCTTTGGCGATGCCGGCGTAGGACATGTCGGTTGCGAAGCGCAGCACGACCGCGCTGCGCTGCTTGGGCGGGAGGCCACTGACGGCCGTCCAGAGCTCGGGGTCTCCGCCGGCGACCGCTTCGTCGGGCCGGCTGTTCGTGCTCGGCCTGCCCCCTGCGACCTCCTCCGGGCTGCCGGCCGGAACGGCGCGGCGCCCGCGGGCGCGGTGGTGGTCGATCGCCTTGCGATGCGCGATCGTGAGCAGCCAGGAGCGCAGATTGCTCGCGTGCTCCAGGCGCGGATATGCGCGGAGCGCCGCAATGAAGGTCTCCTGGAAGCAGTCCTCGGCGTCGTGGGGACCGACCGAGGCCACCAGGAAGCCGAGCACGTCGGTGCCGTGCTCGTCGAGCAGCGCTTGGAAGGGGGGAAGGGTCTCATTTGACATCCGTCGGTAAAACGTCGCACACCGGGCTTTCGTGAGACGCTGCGGTGTCCAGTTGGAGGTAGACGCCGACACCCGTGAATTGGTCGCCAGAGCCCTGCTCGAGGACCTCGGCGAGGGCGACGCAACCGCCGAGGCTGTGGTCCCCGAGGACGCGTCCGGCCGGGCGACGGTCACGCAGAAGGCGCCGGGGGTGCTCTTCGGGCTGGACGTGGCCGCGGAGGTCTTCCGGCAGGCGGGAGCCGGCGGGCTCGAGGCCGTCGCGCCCGAGTCCGAGTGGCGCGACGAGGTGCCTGCGGTGGTGGCGCGCGCCGAGGGACCGGCCCGGTCGCTGCTCGCCGCGGAGCGCACCGCCCTCAACCTGCTCGGGCACCTCTCAGGGATCGCCACACTGACGGCGAGATTCGTCCGGGAGATCGAGGGCTCGGGCGCCCGGATCCTCGACACGCGCAAGACCACCCCGGGCCTGCGTGCGCTCGAGAAGGCAGCGGTGGCCGCCGGTGGCGGCACCAACCACAGGATGGGTCTCTACGACGCGATCCTGATCAAGGAGAACCACGCGGCGCTGGCAGGCGGGGTGGGGAAGGCGGTGCGGCGCGCGCGCACCGCGCAGCCGAAGCTCCCGATCGAGGTCGAGTGTCGCGATCTCGACGAGGTGCGACAGGCCATCGAGGCGGGCGCGGACCGGCTCCTGCTCGACAACATGAGCCCGGGGGAGCTGCAGGAGGCGGTTGCGGAGGCACGCGGGGCTGACGGCCGCCCGGAGCTGGAGGCCTCCGGCGGGGTCACGCTCGAGGACGTCGCCGAAATCGCTGCAACTGGGGTCGATTTCGTCTCCGTCGGGGCGCTCACCCACTCAGCGCCGGCACTGGACCTCAGCATGACCTTGGACATATAGATATGCGAGGGTGCTCCGTAAGCGAAGCTGAGGAGCAACCCGTTTGATGATGGCCATTCTCGATACAGTCGCGACCAGGCGCGAGGAGCTCGTCCGCAAGCACGTCGAGGCCGAGAACGCGGCCGACTACGAAACCGCGCTCGCGAGCTTCCAGCATCCGCGCTACGAGTACGTCGCCACCGACGAGGTCTACGACGGCGCGGAGGAGGTGAGGGCCCACTGGGAGGAGCTCAACCGGGCGTTCCCCGATCAGCAGATCGAGATCGTCGCCCTGCACAGCGCCGACGACGCCGTGCTGATGGAGGCGGTGGCGCGCGGCACCCACGCCGGGCCCCTGCGTGGACTGCCCCCCACCGGCCGCCGCATCGAGCAGCAGTTCATCGCCATCTTCGTCTTCGAGGGGGACGCGCTGGTCGGCGAGCGCGTCTATTACGACGTGGCCACCGTGCTCCAGCAGCTCGGCATCGCCCGCGATCCCGCCACCCTCACCGGCCGCCTCGAGACGGCCGCGAGCCACCCCCTGACGATCTCCCGCGCCGTCGTCCGGCGGGTGACCGGCAGGTAGCGACATGGCGCCCAACCCCCTGCTGAGGAAGAAGCGCGAGGAGCTCGTCCGGGAGCACATGGACTCCGAGAACCGGCACGAGTTCGACGTCACCCTCGAGACGTTCGATCATCCGCGCTATGAGCTGATCGCCACGGGCGATGTCTACGACGGCCCCGAGGAGGTCGCGGGCTACTTCGAGGAGAGCCGCACGGCGTTCCCGGATCAGCGCAACGAGCTGCTCGCACTGCACCACGCGGACGACGCTGTTCTGGTGGAGGCGGTCATCCGCGGCACCCACAAGGGACCGCTGCGGAACCTCCCTCCGACCGGGAGGGAATACGAGCTCCCGGTCCTCGCGATGTTCATGTTCGACGGCGACAAGCTGACCTGCGAGCGCATCTACTTCGACCAGAACACCGTCTTCCGCCAGCTCGGCATCGCCCGCGACCCGCTCAGCCTCACCGGCCGCCTTCAGACCCTGGTCGGGCACCCGCTCAGGATCGGCCGCGGCGTGGTCCGCCAGATCACCGGGCGCTGATCCCGCGGATGGCTCAATTGCGAGGGGCCGTGATCGGGTACGGGTTGGCGGGCTCGGTGTTCCACGCCCCTCTGATCGCCTCCACACCTGGCCTCACGGTGAGCACCGTGGTGACCGGCAACCCGCAGCGGCAGGCCGAGGCGAGGCGCGCGCATTCGGACTCCGAGGTGGTCTCCGACGCGTCGGAGGTCTTCAAGCGCGCCTCGGAGCACGACTTCGTGGTGGTGGCGGCGCCCAACGACGTCCACGTGGAGTTGGCGCGCCGCGCGATCGATGCCGGGCTGCCGGTGGTGGTCGACAAGCCGCTCGCTCCTACCGCGGCCGAGGGTCGGGCTCTGGTGGAGCGGGCCGAGGAGCTCGGGGTTCTGATCACCGTGTTCATGAATCGCCGCTGGGACTCGGATCAGCTCACCCTGCGTCGCCTGCTGGACGAGGAAAAGCTGGGCGAGGTTCTGCGCTACGAGTCGAGGCTGGAGCGCTGGCGGCCTGCGCTCTCCGAACGTAAGCCCTGGAGAGAGGTCTCTTCACCGGAGGCCGGCGGGGGCGCACTGCTCGATCTCGGCAGCCACCTTGTGGACCAGGCGATCGAACTCTTCGGCGAGGTCGTTCGTGTCTATGCGGAGGTCGAGAGTCGCCGAGGCGGTGCCGACGATGACGCATTTCTGGCCCTGGAGCACCGCACCGGGGCACGGAGTCACCTCTGGGCGTCGCTGCTCGCGGCGGCGCCTGGGCCTCGCCTGCGCGTGCTCGGGGACCGCGCGGCGTACCTCATCACCGACGTCGACGGGCAGGAGGATGAGCTCCGCTCGGGCGCCCGGCCGGGTGGCGACGAGGGGTGGGGCGTCGAGCCATCGGAGCGGTGGGGCCGGCTGATCACGGGGGAGGGAAGCGAAGCCGTCGCCAGCGAGAGGGGGAATTGGCCGCGCTTCTACATCGGCCTCGAGCGAGCTCTGCGGGAAGGATCGCCTGCCCCGGTCGATCCCTGGGACGCGGTGACGGGGCTCGAGGTCCTTGACGCCTCGCGCCGCAGCGCCGCAACGGCCACCGTGGTCGCTACTTCAAGAGCCGAGACAGACGCCGGTCCTTGAGCACCCGGCCGCCGGTCTGCTCCTCCGGGCAGTAGTTCATCTGGTGCTCCGCGAAGAAGACCGCCTCGATCGTGGTGCCGCAGCGAGGGCAGGGCTCCCCCTCGCGGCGGTGGACCTGGAGGGGCATCGGCATCTTGTCCGGGATCTGCTCGCCGATCACCTCCTCGTATTGGTCGATCGCGTCTCCGAGGACGTGCAGACCGTCGTGGAGGGCTTTGACCTCCTCGCCGCGGAGCTCAGACCCCTTCTTGAACGGCGAGAGCCTCGCCTCCCAGAGGATCTCGTCGACCCAGGAGCGGCCGATGCCGGCGAGGTCTCGCTGGTGGCGCAATAGTGGATGAAGGTGTCGCGGCTGGTCGATCGCGTCCCGGAACCGATCGAGGGGCGGAGCGGGCCAGGCGTCGGGCCCCAGCGTGGCGACCATTTCGTCGTCATCGACCTCGCCGCGGCGGAGGAGCTTGGCCCACGCCGCCTGCTTGGTGCCGAACTCGCGGAGGCGGAGCTCGCGGCCGTCCGCGATCCGGACCAGCAGGCGGGAGCGCCGGTCCTTCAGCGAGGCCCGCTTGTCGAAGAGCTGGAGGCGCCCCGCGGACATCAGGTGGATCAGGAGGGTGAGCGGCCCGGCCCCGTCGGTGATGCGAGGCTGCCCCGCCAGGGGCAACCCGTTTGATGCTGGATTGACGTCGACCGCAAGCATCTTGCCGATCCGCCGCACGCCCTCGATCTGCGCGCCCGTCAGCGCGTCGAGGCTCGGCTCGAATGTCTTCAGCGTCGCCACGCCGGCGGCCAGCGCCGACTCCACCTCCGCTCCCTGGAGCGCGGTGCTCAAGCGGCGGGCCGTGATCTCGACCTCGGGCAGCTCAGGCATGGGACCAAGGTTAGGCGCGCGCTAATCTTTAGTCAGTTCATTCGCCTACCTCGAGGTCCCGCATGTACGAGACCGGGGCGGCGAACATAAGGTCCACAGGAAGGCTGGCTTCCATTGCTTGAGCTACCTACCGTCAACGAGCTTCCCGCCAAGCTGAGCGAGGACGAGATCGCGACCCTGAGCGACGAGGTGCGCGCGCTGGCCGCCGAGCGCGACGCCGTGATCCTCGCCCACAACTACCAGCTGCCCGAGCTTCAGGATGTCGCGGACTTCGTCGGAGACTCCCTGGGGCTCTCCCGCGAGGCAGCAAAGGCCGACGCCGAGGTGATCGAGTTCTGTGGCGTCCACTTCATGGCCGAGACGGCTTCGGTCCTGTGTCCCGAGAAGACCGTGCTGATCGCCGACCTCGGCGCCGGCTGCTCGCTGTCGGAGTCGATCAACGCCGACCAGCTCCGCGCCTGGAAGGCCGAGCACCCCGGCGCGGTGGTGGTCATGTACGTGAACACCTCCGCCGAGGTGAAGGCCGAGACCGACTACTGCTGCACCTCCGGCAACGCCGTGCAGGTCGTCGAGCACATCCTCCGCGAGCACGGCCCCGACACGGAGATTCTCTTCGGGCCCGACATGTGGCTCGGCGCCTTCGTCGAGCGCGAGACCGGGATCAAGGAGGATCCGGCGCGCCGCGCCCGCTTCCACATCTGGGACGGCGAGTGCCACGTCCACGCCGGCATCCGCCCGGACGACATCAAGACCGTCCGCGACGAGCACCCGAACGCCGAGTTTCTGATCCACCCGGAGTGCGGTTGCGCTACCCAGGCGATGGAGTACGTCGCCTCCGGTGACATCGATCCCGAGGGCGTGCAGATGCTCTCCACCGGCGGGATGCTGAACTACATGGAGCAGCACCCCGACGGCGAGTACATCGTCGCCACGGAGAACGGGATGCTCTACCCGCTCCAGCAGGCCGCGCCCGAGGCGAAGCTGATCGAGGCCAACCGGATGGCCTTCTGCAAGTACATGAAGATGATCACCCTGCCGAAGGTCCGCGACTCGCTGCGAGAGGGCCGCTACGAGGTGAAGGTCCCGCCGGAGATCGCTGAGCGCGCCACGCTCCCAATCGAGCGCATGGTCGCAATCGGGTAGCCACTTACGCGCCTTTCAGCTCAACCCGGTTCAATTCCCATGATGCGGAGGCGGTCCCGACTCGTCCCCATCGGCGCGCTCGCGGCCCTGACGCTGCTGGCGGCCGCGACCGCAAGCGCCCAGAACAAGGGTCCGGTCCAGCCGAAGATCGTCGGCGGGTCGGCGGCTTCGATCTCGCAGTACCCGTGGCAGGCGGCGGTGGTGCTCAGCACCGCTCAGTCCAGCAAGAACGCGCACGACCGCCAGTTCTGCGGCGGGTCGCTGCTCACCTCGCGGATCGTCATCACCGCAGGGCACTGCGTGGCGGATACAGACCCCGACTGCTCCCTGACCTGCGCGATCAGTGACCCGGGCGGGGACAACACCGCCCGGATCGACCCCAACGACGTCGACGTCGTCCTTGGCCGGACGACGCTCACCGACACGAGCCAGGGAATAGAACAGGGAGTGCAGGCTGTAGCGCTGCAGAGCAACTACAACGGCAACTACAGGGGTGACGGCGTTCCGAGGTATGACGTCGCCTATCTCGTGCTGAACTCCGCCTCCGGCCAGACGCCGATCAAGATCGCCGGGACGGACGAGGGCTCTCTCTGGGACGACGGTAGCCCCGAGGACGTCAGCGGCTGGGGCACAGCCAGCGAGACGGCTAGCGACACCGAGGACGCCTTGCGAGCGGCCACCGTCGACGTGATCCCGGATTCGACCTGTGGCAGCGACAGCGTCTACGGAAGCGATTTCGACGCCGCGACCATGGTCTGCGCGGGCTTCCTGAGCGGTGGGGTGGACACCTGCTTCGGCGACAGCGGCGGCCCGCTCGAGGCCCCGCTCCAGGGCGGCGGGTACAGGCTGGTCGGGATCACCGGTTGGGGCGACGGCTGCGCGGAGGCCAACGCGCCCGGCGTCTATACACGCGTGGCGGGGCCGACGATGCGCTCGCTGATCCAGTCCGACGTCTCGGGCCTCGAGTCAACCTACGGCCTGCCCGCCGAGGGGATCTTCGGCAGCGCCGGGCTGCCCCCTGGTTCCGCTGCTCCGCCTGCAGGGACCGCCAAGTCATTCAACGCGGCCAAGGCGCTGAAGAAGTGCAAGCGCATCCGTAAGAAGAAGAAGAAGCGGCGGCGCTGCATCAAGCGGGTCAAGCGCAAGGCACGCGCCCTGGCCTGATCTGAAGGCAGCCGCCCGGTCTGGTGCTAGGTTGCGGCCGGAGGGATGGTGGAGACACTTCTCCGGGTCGGGCTTGGCATCGTGCTGGCGGGCGCCGCGCTCGCGAAGCTCGCCTCGCCGCGCGCCAGCATCGCCTCGATGGACAGCTTCGGCTTCGCCGGCGGGCCCGTGAGGCCCCTCGCCTGGGCGGGGATGATCGCCGTCGAGCTGGCTCTCGCGGTGGCGGTGGTGCTCGGCTCCGACCCGGCGGCCTACGCCGCCGCCGGGCTGATGCTGCTCTTCGCCGCTCTCACCACCGGGGCGATCCTCCGCGGGCGCGCCGGGAGCCCGTGCGCCTGCTTCGGCCCGCGCTCCAAGGTCTCCTGGCTGGGTGTGCTTCGCAACCTCGGGCTGGCCGCGGGCTTTGCGCTGGTTCCGCTGGCCGAGGAGATCGCGCTCGGCACGGAGGCCTGGCTCGGGATCGCCGTCGGCGTGGCCCTGCTCGCGTGCGCCGGACTGGCTGTCGCGTTGCTGGCGCTCGCCCGGGAGGTCGGCATGTTGCGGCTCCGGCTCGGCACGCAGGGGGCCCTCGAGATCGCCGGGGAAGGACCCGAGGTCGGCTCGCGGCCGGACGCTCTCGCCGCGCGGCTCGCGGCGGGCACCGAGAGGCTGGGCCTGGCCGTCTTCAGCTCCGAGGGCTGCCACCTCTGCCAGACGCTGTCGCCTGCGATCGAGAACGTCGGCAACGATCCGGATGTCGCGGTCGGAGTCTTCGACGAGGTGGCGGACGCGGGGCTCTGGCGCGACCTGGGGATTCCCGGGAGCCCCTACGCGATCGCGCTGGACGACCACGGCACCGTCTTGGCGAAGGGAACGTTCAACAACCTGGCCCAGCTCGAGAGCGTCCTGGCCACTGCCGAGCGTCGTCGTGCCTGAGCACCTCGACCGGATCACCGATTCGCTGGCCCGGGACACCTCGCGGCGCGGCTTCCTCGCGCGCGTGGGAGGGGCCCTGGTCGCGCTCACCGCCGCCCGCACCGTCGGCACGCTGATCGAGCCCGGCGACTCCGAGGCCTTCCACTTCTGCGGCCACACCTTCACGACCGGCTCCTGCCCGCACCCGACCGGGCTGCCCCGCATCGACTCGCGCGGCTTTCCGCTGCGGGCGAGCGACGGGCACCCGATCGACGACATCGGCCGGCCTGTCAACGACGCCGGGCAACCGGTTGATGACCATGGTGAGCTCCTGCGGGACGCCGAGGGGCGGCCCCTGCCCCCGGCCCCGCGCACCCAGCTCTGCGTTCGCGCCGGCGACATCTACGGCTTCAAGCCGCACAACGACGGCTCGTGGTATCGATGCTGCGGGGGGAAGGTGCGGCAGCTTCGCGACTGCTGCGCGCACCACAACACGCGGATCAACGGCGACGCCGCGCTCACCGGCTACTGCTACCGGGGCCGCAAGGTGTTCTGCGTCCAGTACTACGACACCAAGGTCCCCTGCTGATGATGAGCGGCACGGTGGAGATCGCGCTCGCTGGCGCCGCCCTGCTGATCGGAGCGACAGGGACCTTCTCCCCTTGCGGGCTCTCGGCAATCGACACGATCGGGCCCACTGGCCACACCGGGGGCAGGCGGATCACGGCGGCCGCCTGCGCGACCTTCCTGCCCGGCGCGATCGCGGGGGGCCTGCTCACCTTCGGCTCGCTCGCCTGGCTCGGCCAGCTCCTCCACGGCGCCGGCGGCCGGGCGGCATACGTCGTAGCGGCCGCGATCGCCCTGACGGCCGCCGCACTGGAGGTCCGGGGAACCAGGATCGTGCCCCAGATCCGCCGCCAGCTCCCAGAGCACTGGCGGCGGGTGATGCCGATGCCCATTGCTGCTGCCCTGTACGGAGTACTGCTCGGCGTCGGATTCACGACCTTTGTCCTCTCCTTCGGCGTCTGGGCCCTGGCGGGCGTCAGCCTGGCTATCGGCGACCCTGCGCTCGGGCTGCTGCTGGGTGCCGCCTTCGGGATCGGGCGGGCGATCCCGATCGTCATCCTCGCGCCGCTGGCGGGGAGCGCGGCGGGCATCCGCGCGACCGAGCTGATGTGCGAGCGGGACGGCGTCTACCTCGGGCTGCGACGCGGGGACGCGGCCGCCCTGCTGGTCTCCGCCGTCGCGCTGATCATCGCCCCAGGCAGCGCCGGTGCCGCCGGCACCAATGTCCCGCGGGCCACCGACCCGGCGGCCACGGCGGATGCCCTCCTCTTCCAGAGACTGGGCGGCCCGGCGGTCATCAGTCGCGGCGGTCGCGAGGTGGCACTGCTGGGCAAGCACCCGGCGATCGGCGGGCGCTACATCGCCACGGTGGGCGGCAACGCGGTGCTCCTGCTGGACCGAAACACGCTCAGGCCGATCGCGAAGGTGAATGCCCCTGGCGCCGACGCGATCGCGATCTCCGACTCATGGCTCGCCTACAGGGCCCCGGCGGGCGGAGGCGATGGGATCTACATCCGCTACATCGCCAACCCCGCGTCACCCGCGCCGCCATTTCTACTGGCGAGCGAGGGCGGCGCCTCGCAGCTCAGCCCGCCCGCCGTCGACGGGAGCGTCCTGGTCTACGCGATCGCAACACCGCGTGGAAGCCGGGTCGTCCAGTGGGTCATGGGCACCCACAAGCATCGAGCGCTGGTCCGCTCGCACAGGCTGCTCCTCTTCGATCCCGCCGTCGAGGGCCGCTCCTTCGCCTATGTCCGGAGCGATGCCCGGCGCAGCAGGCTGATGGTCCGCGGTCGCCACCAGCACGGGGCGGGCCGCGTCCTGTTCACCTTGAAGCGAGCGGCCGGCGTGCTCTGGTCGGACGCGCTGACCGGATCTCTCGCCTACGTGACCGTCCTCAACCCGAGCGCGAGCGACGCGAACGCGTCCATCGTCGGGGTCAGCCGCAAGCACCCGAAGCGGTTGCGCGAGCGCGGCCCGCGCGGCGGCGGCAACCACCGATTCTGATCACCAGCCGGGGGGAGGCCCGAACGCCCGCAGCGGAGGCTGGGCATAGCCGACCGCTCGGTAGAGGGTCGCGCTGGGCTTGGCGAGCAGCCAGCGGCCTCCGGCCCTCTCCAGGTAGATCACGTCGTCCTCGACGGAGACGTAGGTGCGGTCCGCGAAGCGATGGGTGACGGTGGTCGTCGCCCTGGCGCGTCGGTCGCCGAGCGCCTCCGGCTTCACCTCGACCACCTCGGTACGCCGCCAGGCCGGCCCGCCGCCTGCCGGGCGAACGCCGATCGAGGCACGCAACGAGGAGCGGCATCCCCCGCGGCGCCTCGGCAGGTCGCTCAAGTCGAGGCCGCCCGTGACGATCAGCGCGCAGACCCGCGCCGCCTCGTGACGGTCGAGCGCCGCGACGTACTCGCGCACGACCGCGGAGACCGCGGCGCCGTCGGGGTCCGGCAGCTCTCCGGTGGCGCTCGGCCCATTTGCCGGGGCCTCCGGACTCGCTTCCCTGGCGGCGGGACCCTCGGCGGCCTCCTCGGAGGTATCGACAGGCCCGACCGCTCCCGGCGGCAGCTTGCCGTGTGCTCTCGCCCCCTGGGCTCCGGGCGCCGGGGCCGGCGTCGTCGCGGCGTTTGTCGCACGATCCTCGCCGCCCGACCCGCCGCAGCCCGCGATCACGAGCCCCGCCGCGAGCGCGATCGCTCCGAGCTTCATGGAAGAGAGGCTATGTGTCTCGCAGGTTCCGTCGATGATTCGGACCGCGGTGTTTGTGGCGGCCGATGGTGCTTGTAGGGTCCCCACCGGTGCCGCCCGCTGCTACCCTCGCCGCCCGGTCTTGAGCAAGCCGCAGCCCAAGGCCATTCCGTACGACCAGGCGCAAGCTGAGCCGCCGATGGCGCACCTGAAGCCCGTCCCAGACCCCACGCCCGAGCCGCCCAGCAAGGCGGGAGGCAAGCCCTCGGTCGCCGAGCTGGAGCGCTACGCCACCGTCCTGCGGATCCACTGCGTGCGCATGCTCGCGGTCGCCAAGTCGGGCCACCTCGACAGCTCCCTGTCGGCGGCGGACATCGTCGCCGCCATCTACTACCGGGTGCTGCGCCACGATCCGCGCAACCCGAGGTGGCCTGAGCGCGACCGCTTCGTCCTCTCCAAGGGCCACGCGGCCCCTATTCAATACGCCGCGCTCGCCGAGCACGGCTACTTCCCGGCGGATGATCTGATGGGCCTGCGTCAGATCGGCTCCCATCTCCAGGGCCACCCGGACATGACCAGGACGCCCGGGATCGAGGTCTCCACCGGCTCCCTCGGCCAGGGCCTTTCGATGAGCGTCGGCATCTGCCTGGCGCTGCGACTCGACGGCCTCGACGAGACCGCCCAGGTCTTCACCCTGATGTCGGACGGCGACTGTCAGGAGGGAGAGAGCTGGGAGGGCGCCATGTCCGCCGCGCACTTCGACCTTCCCAACCTGACCGCGATCGTCGACTACAACCACCTGCAGACCGACGGCACCACCGAGGAGGTCATGGACACCGGCGACGTCCGCGCCAAGTTCGAGGCCTTCGGCTGGGACGCGGTCGAGATCGACGGTCACGATATGGATGCGATCGTGGAGTCGCTGGAGCGCAGCCGCACTCTCGATCGGCCGGCGGCGATCGTCTGCCAGACCAAGAAGGGCCGCGGCGTCTCCTTCATGGAGGATCGCTTCGGCTTCCACGGCAAGCCGCCGACACCCGAGCAGGCCGAGCAGGCGATGGAGGAGCTCGAGGCCACGCTCGGCCAGCAGGACAAAGCGCTGAGGGGGGAGAGCTGATGGCGAGCGAGCTGATCGAGGCGGCGGAGCCCCAGACGGAATCGATCGCGACGCGGCAGGCGTACGGCGATGCCCTCGTCGCGCTCGGGGAGAGCTACCCCGAGGTCGTCGCCCTCGACGCCGACCTGGCGGTCTCAACTCAGTCGATGAAGTTCGGCAAGCAGTTCCCAGAGCGCTTCTTCAACATCGGCGCGGCCGAGGCGAACATGATGTCGATTTCCTGCGGCCTGGCCGCCACCGGCAAGGTCCCGTATGCATCGACCTTCGCGATCTTCGCCACCTCCCGCTCCTACGACCAGGTGCGGCTCGGCATAGCCCACAACGGGCTCAAGGTCCGGATCGGCGCCTCGCACGGCGGCGTCTCGCTCGGCGAGGACGGTGCCTCGCACCAGATGATCGAGGACCTCGCCCTGATGCGGGCGATGCCGAAGATGCAGGTCATCGTCCCCGCCGACTACAACCAGGCCTACGCGGCCGTGATCGAGTCCTACGAGCGCTTCGACGGTCCGCTCTACATGCGCTTCGGCCGGCCCAAGACGCCGGTCGTCTATGAGGAGATCCCGGAGACGCTCGGAGCCGGCGTCGACGTGCTGCGAGAGGGCAAGGACATCTCGATCTTCGTCTGCGGCCACATGGTCTGGCGCGGGCTGGAGGCGGCCGAGACCCTGGAGCGGGAGGACGGGGTGGAGGCCGAGGTCGTCAACGTCTCGATCATCAAGCCGATCGACTCGCAGAGCGTGCTGCGCTCCCTCGCCAAGACGGGCTTGGCCGTCACCGCCGAGGAGCACCGCGTCGTCGGCGGGCTCGGCGACGCCATCCGTCAGGTGGCCGCCGAGCAGCATCCGGTCCCAGTCTTCGCGCTCGGCATGCAGGACGAGTTCGGCGTCTCCGGAACCGCCGAGGCCTGCATGGAGCACTTCGGCCTGACCGCCAGCGGCATCGCCGACCTGGCCCGCGAGGCCCTGCTCAAGAAGCCGATAGTGCAGCACCCGCCCATCCAGGGCGGACCCCTGTCCTAGCGGCCGCCTGTGGCCGCGATCTGGCGGCGAAGCGCTACCCCAGCTTGAAGATCTCGGCGGCGAAACGCGGCTCTTCGATGCTCGTGGTGCTGGCGAATCCGATGACGGAGCGGCCGGTCGCCCGCTCTATGGCGGCCTTGAAGGTCGCCTGAATCGCGTGCTGGTACTGGGTTCGCACCTGCATCACCGTTTCGCCCTTCCCGTTCTCAACCAGGAACTTCTCGTTCGGTAGCAGCTGCAGATCGTCGAGGATCACCGTTACCCAGCCTTCTGTCACTAGAGCGCGGGCAGCACCCGCTCCGTTCCCATACGACTCCTCGTAGATGCGGAGAATCTCCCGGGCGATCTCATCGTGGACCTGCTGCGAGGTTGGCGGCTCGCGCGCCTCACCCGGGTCGCCCGGATCATCCGGGCCGCCTGTCGAACCTCGGTCTTCGGGTCGATCGGTAATCGCAATCACCTCTTCTCGTGCCGGACGTGTATCCGTCGACAACTCGGGGCGATTGTCCGGCCAGCTGTCCGAACGCAGGCTGGTCGTCCGATCGCTCTCTGATTCTCCGCCAAACGTCGCCGTGCGCCGCTGGCGGCTCTACGAGACTACCTCTCCCGAGCAGATCCTGATTCAGCGGAGCAATAGGAGTACCCTGGGTTGTGGCGGCGTGGCGTTGCTGCCACCGACTTCGACTCTCTCAGGATGCCGCGCGCTCGTTGGGTCTTCCCGCAACTCTTCCCTTCGCGCTAATCGCTTACGAAGAGGGGCGGCAACCGGACTCTGTCTGGAGGTTTGCCGTTTCCCCGCATGGATCACCGCCTGGACCGGCGAGGGGAGAGACCCTTGCTCAGATCTCGACCGGCCTCGTTCAGCTTCATTCCCGCTACTACGGGAAGGGGCCGACCAAGGCCAAGACCCACGCTGGTGGGCGACATGGTCGTGTCCATCCTGAGGGGTGGATTCACCAGGGTGGAGCGGACGCTTCTCGATACCGGACAGGTCGAGTCCGTCTATCAGATGCGCCGCAGCTTCCAGATGGCGATGGAGGGTGAATTCCGCCGCGTCGTCGAGGAGGCGACAAGCCGCAAGGTGATCGCGTACATGAGCTCGATCCACGTCGACCCGGACCTTGCCGTCGAGTTGTTCCTGCTCGAGCCGGCCGAGGGGACGGAGGAGAGCGACACGCCGTCGGTTGGCGAGAGCACTCTTGCCGCCGGGGTCGACGGCAACAAGCCGGATTAGTCGCCCGCGACGCCGTTAATTGGCGGGGTGGAGCGGCCCCGCTAGGCCGCTCCACCCGCTCGCCTCAACGCCCCATCCCCTTGTGGTGCGCAGCTCCCATGGGGCAGGGAGATCTGAAGTCCCGAGATCCGCTCGGAGTGCCTGCTGTTCACAAAGTCATCCTCGGTTCCGCTCATCCTTGCTTGCCGAGGAAACCCGACCCTGCCCCTGCAGGGCGTGCCTCCAAGCTTGTTGCGGAGTCGCGGCCGACGCCACCATTGACGTCGATCTTCTCGCTCCTCCGAAACCCTCCGCTATTCTAGTTGGGCTGACCTAGTTTTAAAAGAACCGGGTAGGCGCGAGGCCGAGTTTTGGACCCGCCTTCCCCGCTATTTGCGCAGGAACGAGTCGTTTGGGGGGCGACGAGGGCCGGCGAAATCTCAACCGGACCCGATGAACTCGCCCAACCCCGACAGCCGACCCACTTCTCTGCCGCCCGGGCTTCCCGAGGAGGCGGCACGCCGTAATCCGGGGGATGACCGGGGCGAAGACGTATCTCCGGTGTCATCGGACGCCACCGGAGTACGAGAAGGCGACTTGCGGGGCCGCGTAGACGCCACGCGGCCCCGCCGTCGCTTCATCACCCACTGACCCCATCGGTCCGTGGCCGGTGGGTCCGCGACTCATGGCCGGGCGCCGTGTTGCAGTGCGAACGAGAACTTGCGCTGCGCTTTAGAGCGTTCCCTACCCTGTGCCTCGTTGTGAGGCGGCTCGGCGGGGGTTGCCCACGCTTCATCCATGGCAAGACGACAGACATCCGAAATCCTTCGCGCGCGTCCGACGAAGAGCGCGCGCCGGCCCGAGCATCTCACCGAGCAGCGGGCCCGTCCGCCGATCGTCGAGATGCGCAGGGTCACCAAGGTCTACCCGGGTGGGCACGTCGGGCTCGAGCACGTCAGCCTGCGCGTCGACCGAGGCGAGTTCGTCTTCCTGGTCGGGCCGACCGGCTGCGGGAAGACGACTCTGATCAAGACGCTGATCCGCGAGCTTCAGCCGACCGAGGGTGAGGTGCTGATCGCCGGTCGGGACATCGCGTCGCTTGCGGACAAGAAGGTGCCCCAGCTGCGGCGTCGGATCGGCACCGTCTTCCAGGACTACAAGCTTCTGCCGAGCCGGAACGTCTACGACAACGTCGCCTACGCGCTGCAGGTGATCGGGGCCTCCCGCTCTGAGATCCGCCGCAAGGTGCCCGACGCCCTCCGGCTCGTCGGCCTCGCCGACAAGGTGAAGAACTTCCCCGACCAGCTCTCGGGGGGCGAGCAGCAGCGCCTCTCCGTCGCCCGCGCGTTCGTCAACCACCCGCCGTTGCTGCTGGCGGATGAGCCGACCGGGAACCTCGATCCCAACACGTCCATCGGGATCATGCAGGTGCTCTACCGGATCAATCGAACCGGCACCACCGTCGTCGTCGTCACCCACGACCGCGACATGGTCGACAAGATGCGACGGCGCGTCATCGCCCTCCAGGACGGCCGCGTCGTGCGGGACCAGGCCGCCGGCACCTACACCTCCGACGACGAGTCGACCCGCGAGTTCGCGCTTCGCCTTCGCGAGGAGATGGGCGTCGAGGGCGAGGAGCCCCGCTACTAGGCGGCACTCATGGGGCGACTCTTCTTCTTCATCGGCGAGGGAATACGCGCGCTCCGGCGCAGCGCGGCCCCCAGCCTGGCGGCGATCGTCACGGTCTGCATCACCGTGCTGCTGCTCGGAGTGCTGATCCCCGTACTGCAGACCACGAACGGCAAGACCAACGAGGTACGCAATCAGGTCGGCCTGCGCGTCTTTCTCAACGACGTGAACAGCTCCGGCGCACCGGTGAGCGGTGGTGCAGGACAGCAGGCGCCCGCGAATCAGATCCAGGCTCTGCAGGCCAAGCTCGCGGCGATCCCCCACGTGAAGACGGTCCAGTTCGTCTCCAAGGACCAGGCGATCCAGATCCTCAGCACGCGCCTGAAGCAGGAGAATCGCCAGGACATCACGGCGCAGCTGCCGGGCTCTCACAACCCTCTGCCCGCCTCGTTCAGTGTCGCGCCGGATGACCTCTCCAACCTGCCGAGCGTGCGTGCCGCGATCACCCCGCCCGGGCCCAATGGAACCCCGGCGCCGATCAGCCCGCTGATCAGCGACATCGGCGACTCGCGCGACGACGCCAGCAAGATCAGCGGTGCCACCACCGCGATCCGTTGGGTGCTCGGTGTTGTCGCGGCGCTGCTGCTGGTCGCCTCGCTGCTGCTGGTCGCCAACACGATCCGCCTCTCCATCTACGCGCGCCGGCGCGAGGTCGAGGTGATGCGCCTGGTCGGGGCCACCAACTGGTTCATCCGCTGGCCCTTCATGGTGGAGGGACTCGTCTGCGGCCTGGTCGGCGCAGCGATCGCAATAGGCTTTCTGTTCGTCGGTAAGCAGGTGATCGTGGATCCGCTGGCCAACAACTTCAACTTGATCAACTCGGGGCACACGATCGGCTTCGCCAACCTCGCGCTCGTCCTGCTGTGCGTGGCCATGGGCGTTTCGGCGATGGGCAGCGGCCTGACGCTGCGTCGCTTCCTGCGGATTTGACCCGGCGCACACTCGCAGTCGCGGCTGTGGTCGCGATCGCCTTCGTCGTCGGGATCGTCGCCGGCGGGCAGGTGGACGCGATCCGCAACGGGGTCAACGACGTCTTCGGCAACAAGAGCCAGGACGCGACGGCCCAGGCGATCGACGTCATCCACGATGACTATTTCCATACGGTCGACAACAAGGACCTGGAGAACGCGTCGATCGGCTCGATCATCGACCACATCAAGAAGCGCTACAGCGACCGCTTCTCCCACTACTTCACGCCATCGGACTACGCACAGTTCAAGCAGGGCTCGCATCTGTCCGGCATCGGCGTCGGAGTGAACGAGGTCGACCGCGGACTGCGCGTCGCGACGGTCTACAAGCACACCCCCGCGAGGGACGCGGGGCTTGAGCCGGGCGACGTGATCACCGCCGTCAACGGGAAGTCGATTGCGGGCCAGGACGCGGACGCGGTCACCGGCCGGATCAGGGGGCCCGAGGGGACAACCGTGACGCTGACCGTCGCAAGCAAGGACGGGAGCAGCCGCGACGTCACGCTCACCCGGCGCGAGGTCAGCATCCCGCAGGTCACCGGTCGGATCGAGAAGGTCCACGGCGTCAAGATCGGCTATGTGCGCCTCGCCGGGTTCTTTCCCGGAGCCCACGGGGAGCTGCGCAAGGAGGTCGAGAATCTCTACGCGCAGGGAGCGCAGGGTCTTGTGCTCGATTTGCGGGGCAACGGCGGCGGCCTGCTCACGGAGGCCGTGCTCGTCTCCAGCATCTTCGTCCCGAACGGCGTGATCGTCTCCACCCACGGGCGCACGCAGCACACCCGGACCTTCGACGCCACCGGCGATCCGTTGCCGCGTCACCCGATGGTCGTGCTGATCAACGGCGACACCGCCTCCGCCTCCGAGATCGTGACGGCCGCGCTGGAGCAGGCCGGGATCGCGAAGGTCGTCGGCACCACCTCGTTCGGCAAGGGCACCTTCCAGGAGGTGATCCCCTTGAACAACGACGGTGCGCTCGACCTGACGGTGGGGGAGTATCTGACCCGTAATGGGACATCGATCAACGGCACCGGGATCGCCCCCCAGGTGAAGGCGAAGGACAAGCCCTCGACCAAGCCGGACGAGGGGCTGCAGCGCGCACTTCAGGTGCTGGGTCAACAGCTCTGAAACGCGTAGTCCTCGTCTCCAAGCGCGGCCGGTTTCTGGTCGGCGAGCTGCTGTTCGAACGCGGCGAGCAGATTGAGCTCGGCGGCGGGCGCCGGGCCGCGAACCCCGGGCGAATGGCCCTGGTGGAGCTCGGTCAGGGTCGCGGCCGCGCCCGTGTCGTCCGTCAGCTCGGCGATCCCGGCCTGGCATCGGATGTGATCGAGGCGATGCTCGAGGACAGGCAGGTGCGAACCGGTTTCTCCAAGCGGGTCGAGGAGGAGGCGGCGGAGGCCCCGGTGGCTGCCGCGGCCATGAACGTCGACCGCCGGGACCTCCGAGATCTCCCCACCTTCACCGTGGACCCCGCGAGCGCCCACGATTTCGACGACGCGGTCTCGGCCGAGAGGACCGACAGGGGTGTGCGCCTCTGGATACACATCGCGGACGTCGGCGCCCACGTTCGTCCCGGAAGCGCCCTCGAGAAGGAGGCACACCGGCGAGCGAACTCGACCTATGTCCCGGGCCTAGTAGCGCCGATGCTGCCGCACGCGCTCTCGAGCGATGCCTGCAGTCTCGCCCCAGAGCAGGATCGGCTCGCGGTTACCTCGGAGATCGAGCTCTCGGAGGCCGGCGAGCCCCTCTCGGCCAGCTTCCACCGCAGCCGCATCCGCTCGGACGTCCGCTTGAGCTACGAGCAGCTCGACGAGATCTTCGCCGGACGGGCCAAGCCGCCGGAGGTGATCGCCGGACCCCTCGAGCTCGCCAGGGAGGCCGCCGCGGCTCTCGCCGGACGGCGCCCCCGGTCCTCCCTCGAGGTTGAGAGCTTCGAGCCCGAGTTCCGCTTCGAGGACGGCCAGGTGACGGGCGCCCACTCGGTGCCGCAGACCGAGGCGCACGAGCTGATCGAGCACCTGATGATCCTCACCAACGAGCGGGTCGCCGAGCTGCTCGAGCGCCGCCGCGTCCCGACGCTCTATCGAGTGCACGAGCAGCCCGATCCCGATCGCATCCGCCGGCTGATCGAGCAGCTCGCCGCGCTCGACCTGCCGACGCCTCCGCTCCCCGACCGGATCTCTCCCCAGCAGGCCGGTGAGCTCGCCGGCGAGACGAGCCGTCTGGTGGCCCGCGAGGCCAAGCGACGGGGCCATGGCCGCGAGGCCTATACATCGCTTGTGCTTCGCTCGCTGAAACCGGCTCACTACACGGACCGCAACCTCGGCCACGCCGGCCTGGGGAGCTCCGCCTATGCGCATTTCACCTCGCCGATTCGCCGGTATCCGGACCTGATCGCCCACCGCGCCCTCCTCTCTGCGATTGGGGCGGGAGAGAAGGCGCCCCGCGCCGAGGGCCTCGCCGAGCTGGGCGCCCATTGCTCGGAGCGCGAGCGCGACGCGACCCGGACAGAGCGGGATGCCGATTCGGTCTGCGCTTCGTTCCTGCTCCAGCGGGAGCTGTTCGAGCGAGGACCCGACACCCGTTTCGAGGGAGAGGTCTCAGGGGTGGTGGGCGCCGGATGCTTCGTCCGCTTCGGTGGAGCACTCGCCGACGTCTACGAGGGATTTCTCCCCGCCCGCAGGATCGGCGGGCGTGAGCGCTACGAGCTCGACGCGACTGAGACGATGCTGCTGGGCTCGCGTGGCGGACCGGCGATTCGAATCGGCGATCCCGCCACGATCACCGTCGACCGGGTCGAGGCGCCCCGGGGACGGGTGGACCTGCTTCCCTCAGAAGGCTGATGGCCAAGTCGAAGGACCCGAGAACCCCCGTGAGCGGGGACGTCGCCACCAACCGCCGCGCCCGGCACAAGTTCCAGGTGCTGGAGAAGATGGAGGCGGGGATCGAGCTGCGCGGCAGCGAGGTCAAGTCGCTCCGCGATGGCAAGGCCCAGCTCAATGAGGCCTACGCGGTGGTGGAGAAGGGCGAGGTCTGGATGCGGGGCGCTCACATCCCTCCATATCTCCCGGCCTCGGACCAGAACCACGATCCCGATCGGCCGCGGAAGCTCCTGCTGCACCGCCGTGAGATCGAGCGCTTGATCGGCAAGACCGCCGAACGCGGGCTGACGCTGGTCCCGACCCGCATCTATTTCAAGGGCCCGAGGGCCAAGGTGGAGCTCGCCCTGGCGAAGGGCAAGGAGGGCCGGGACCGGCGGCGCGAGATCGCGGACCGTGATCTGCGCCGCGAGGTAGAGCGAGATTTCAAGCAGCGTTTGAGCTAAGCAAGCTTTCGCCCGATAGCAGGGCAAAGGTCAATGCACGAGAACGAAAGTCCCGTGCAAGGATTGTGCACGTCGATGCTTGCTGCAATCGATACCAACAAGGTCTCCGACTTCTTCAAGGACCACTCGCCCGAGGCTTACGCCATCGCCGGCGCCGTCGTGCTGCTCCTGATCCTCCTGCTGCTGATCAGTCGCAGGCGCCGCAAGGAGAGCGAATCCGGGGCGCGCGTGTCGCGGGGCGACAAGCGCCGAGCCAAGAAGAAGGCCAAGGCCGAGGGCCGGGTCGCCGAGGCGCCGCCGCCGCAGGCCGCCGCCAAATCCGAGGCGAAGCCTGAGGCTGAGGCCAAGCCGGAGGCCGAGGCGAAGTCGGAGGCTGAGGCGAAGTCGGAGGCCGAGACCAAGCCGGACCTCAAGGGCAAGCCTGACGCGGAAGCTGAGAGCGATGCGAAGGCGAAGGGCAAGCCGAGCCGCAAGGACCGGCGCAGCGAACGCAAGGCCAAGCGCCAGCGGGTCGCCGACGAGAAGCGCCGTGCCGAGGACATGGATCGCCGCGCCTGGGAGGAGGAGCGAAAGCGCCGGCGCGAGGAGCGCCAGAAGCGCAAGGAGGAGCGCGCGCGCCGGAAGGCGGAGCGCAAGGGGGAGGCTCCGCCCGCGCCCAAGGAGGAGGGCGCCGAGGTCAAGGCCGGCGCAGAGGCCGAGAACGAGAAGTCCACGATGCTTGCCGCGGCGCTCGGTCTTGGCGAGGGCGCTTCAGAGGCGGCCGAGGCGAAGGAAGATGACAAGGCCAAGAAGGATCTCGAGGAGGTGCCGACCGGGCTCGATGACGAGAAGCCCGAGGAGCCGGAGAAGCCCGAGGAGCCGGAGAAGGCTGAGGAACCGGAGGAGCCCGAGAAGCCCGAGGAGGAAGAGGAGGAGAAGGTCGAGGAGCCGAGCGCCCCTGCACCCTCCCAGTGGGTGCCGCCCGGCAGCGGCCCCGAGCCCAACGCTCCGGATGACACGGCACTGACGCCGATCGCGCCCGAGCCCGAGAGCGCTCCCGCCGGCTTCGGCCGAACCGCTTCCGAGGAGGAGGCGGCGGCGGCGGCGGCGGAAACCCCCGTCCCCGATGCGTCGGGCGCGGAGCTGGCGGCCTCGGCGCCCGAGTCTCCCGAGCCGCCGAGTCAGCCCGAGGAGCCCGTCGAGCTGTCCCCGCCTGCCGGGGGCGGGTCGCTCCAGGAGGAGATCGACCGCCTCGCTCGGGAGGGCGAGGAGAAGCCCGAGGAGCCCGTCGAGGCCGGCGCCGCGCTGCCCCCCGACGTGACGCCGCCGCGGCCGTACGACGCTCCTCCCGAGCGCGAACCCACTTCACCACCGCCACCTCCGGAGCGGGCCGTCCCCGCGGAGCCGGCCGCCCCCGCCGAGCAGCGGGCCCAGAGTGCCGAGGAGGAGACCGAGCAGCTGATCAAGATGGCCGCCGACCAGGCCAGGCGGCAGGCCCGGGAGGAGGCCCGCGAGGAGGCCGAGGCGATGCTCCGCGAGGAGGCCGAGCGCATCCGCCGCGAGAGTGAGCAGCGCGCGCGGGAGGAGTCGGAGCGGGTGCGACAGGAGGTCGAGGAGCGAACTCGTCAGGCGATCGAGCAGGCGCGCCGCGACGCCGATACCCGGGTCGCGCAGGCGGCCGAGCAGGCCCGGCGCGAGGCCGAGGAGCGGGTCCGCTCCGAGACCGAGGAGCGCTATGGAGTCGAGACTTCCCGGCTGAGGCCGGACGCGGAGCAGGGCGCCCGGGCGGAGCTCGAGGGGAAGCCGGGCGGCGAGACCCGCAGCCTATCCGGCGCGGTCGAGGAGGCCGAGCGGCGGCTCCGAGCAGAGCGCGAGCAGCGCGAGCGAGCGATGGAGGACGCCTACAGGCGACTCGAGGAGATCGAGATGCGAGCCAAGGAGGCGGAGCGGCGCGCGGCCGACGCGGAGCGCCTCGCCCAGCTCAAGCTGGAGGAGGACGAGCGCGAAGCCAGGCTTCGGGAGGTCCTGGAGCGCGTCAGTGCCGCGGAGGCTCGCGCCGAGGAGGCGGAGCGCAAGGCGCGCGCCGCCGAGAGCGCCGCCGCGGCCGGGATCCGAACGGCCGAGGAGCCCGGCACCTCGCCGCCTCCAAAGCCTGCGGAGTCCGAACAAGACGACTGGGTGGTCTCGATGCGCAGCTCCGAGCCCGCCGCCGAGGCGGAACGGGAGGAGAAGGACACCGAGGGCGAGGACGATGAGGACCGGGGCAGCATCCTGGGCCGCACCGTCGGAGCCATCCTGGGCGTCGGACCCGCCCACGAAGGTGACGATGAAGAGGAGGAGCAGCCCGAGCAGCAGGAGCGGGCATCCAAGGAGGAGCCGGAGAAGGAGGAGGAAGCCGAGAGGGCCGAACCGCAGCCCGAGGTCGACGTCGGCGACCGAACCAACCTGAACCAGGCCACCTTCGAGGATCTGCGCGACGTCGGCTTCTCGGTCACGCAGGCGACTCGCGTGATCACGTACCGCGAGCGCCAGCAGGGCTTCAAGTCCCTCGATGACCTCGCTGACGTCCCCGGGATGCCGCGCCAGTTCCTGCGCGACATCAAGCCGAAGCTGACGCTCTAGACGTCCGAGAAGCCGCGCGGCAGGTGCGTCACCGACGTGCCGAGCGCCAGGGCGGCGATCAGAGCGAGGTAGGTGGCCGCAACCAGCACGCGGGTGCGCGTCGGGATGCGGTGGTACGCGCGCCCCTCGGGGGTGTTGCGCGTCTTCCAGCGGCGCCAGGTCTCCATGCCGCCGAGCAGAAGGATGATCAGCAGGATCGGGCTCGGGAACACGAAGGCCATCGCCACCAGCCCGGCAAAGCCGACCAGCCAGACCCACGGGGACAGCGCGGCCATCGCCCGCCCGCCGTCGAGCGGCAGGACCGGGACGAGGTTGAAGAGGTTGAGGAAGAAGCCGATGAAGGCGAGGGCGCGCCAGAAGTCGCTGCCCGTCGCGAGCCAGATGCCGAGCGGCACCAGGGTGGCGATCGATCCGAGGATCGGGCCGGCGAGCCCGACGCGGGCCTCCGCGGCGGCGTCGTCGCCCATCGACTTCGCCGAGATCACGGCGCCCATGAACGGGATGAACATCGGCGCCGACGCCTTGATTCCCTCGCGGCGGAGCTGGAACACGTGCCCGAGCTCGTGGAGGAGCAGGAGGAGCACGAAGCCGATCGAGAAGAGCCAGCCGAAGATCAGCTGATAGGCGGCGATCGAGACGAGCATCGAGGCCGAGGTGGAGAACAGCTTCAGCTTCGGCAGCGCCACCAGCAGCAGCTTCGCCTTCGCGCCGAGCTTGGCGAGCACAAGCCCGATGGCGGCGAGGGCGCTCCCGATCCGCTTCAGCAGCCCCTCGCCACGGCCGGAGCCCGGGTGGATCGGCTCGACCGGATGTTGGTTGGCTTCCATGGTCTCGATCCAATCTAGCGCCGCGCGCTAAGCGGCCCTAAGGGGCCGAGACACACCCGGGGAACTGTCTCAGCCCTACCCAGGAATTGGTAGGGTCGCGGGCGTGAGGAGTGGGCTCCTGGGCAGAGGGCTCGTCGGCGCAATCGCGGCCGCGTCGCTGCTCGTGCCTGCCTCGGCCGCGGCGATCACCTACGCGCCGGTCGACCAGCCGGGGCCCGCGCTGAGCGTTCCCCAGGACAAGCTCGATGCCAGCCTGGAGTGCACCGGCAACCTCGCCGGCGCCGGCCGCGCCCCCGTCCTCCTGGTCCCGGGCACCGGCAGCAACCCGCACTCGAACTTCTCCTGGAACTGGGAGCCCGCGCTCAACAAGCTGGGTATCCCATGGTGCGCGGTGACGCTGCCGGGCAACGCCCTCGGCGACATCCAGGTCGCGGGCGAGTACGTCGTCAACGCGATCCGGACCATGTACGCCCGCGCCGGCCGGAGGATCTCGATCATCGGCCACAGCCAGGGGGGAATGCTGCCCCGCTGGCCGCTGCGCTTCTGGCCCGACACGCGGGCGATGGTGGACGACCAGATCGGCTTCGCCCCCAGCAATCACGGGACGACCGGCGCGGATCCCCTCTGCACCTTCAGCTGCGCGGCCGCCGACTGGCAGCAGCGCGACATCGCGGACTTCATCAAGGCGCTCAACTCCTACCAGGAGACCTTCCCCGGAATCTCCTACACGGAGATCTACAGCCACTTCGACGAGATCGTGACGCCGAACTCCGATGACTCGGGGAGCTCCTCGCTGCATGGGGGCGGGGGAGAGATCACCAACGAGGCGATCCAGCAGATCTGCCCGCTGGACGTCTCGGAGCACCTGGCGATCGGGACGCAGGACAACGTCGCATATGCCCTGGCGATCGACGCCCTCGATCATCCAGGCCCCGCCGACCCGTCCCGGATCCCGTCGAGCGTCTGCACCCAGCCGCTGATGCCGGGGATCAACCCGGCCACCTATGCCACCGATCTCGCCTCCGCGGGGGCGGACCTGGCGTTCAACACGGCCACCGCCCCGCAGATCAAGGCCGAGCCGCCACTCGCCTGCTACGTCACCGCGAGCTGCCCGAAGCAGAAGAAGAGACGCTAGTACCCACGCCAGGGAGGGGCGAGATGAAGAGGACGCTGACAACCCTGGTGGCGATCGGCGCGGCGATCCTCTTTCCCGCGACGGCCGAGGCGATCACGTACGCGCCGCCCGATCGGCCCGGGCCCGCGCTGAGCGTCCCCCAGGGCGATCTCGATGCCGCGCTGACCTGCAAGGGCAACCTGGCGGCCGGCAACCTGGGACCGGTCCTGCTCGTCCCCGGGACCGCCTACAGCCCAAAGTCGGACTTCTCGTGGAACTGGGAGCCCGCGCTCACCAAGCTCGGCATCCCATGGTGCGTCGTCGCACTGCCGGGGAATGGAATGGCCGACATCCAGGTCGCGGGCGAGTACGTCGTCAACGCGATCCGGACCATGTACGCCCGCGCCGGCCGGAGGATCTCGATCATCGGCCACAGCCAGGGGGGCATGGTGCCGCGCTGGGCGTTCCGGTTCTGGCCCGACACGCGGACGATGGTCGACGACGAGATCGGCCTCTCGCCCAGCAACCACGGGACCCTCGACGCGGACCCGGTCTGCATTCCGGGCTGTGCGCCGGCGTTCTGGCAGCAGCGCGACAAGGCCGATTTCATCCAGGCGCTCAACTCCTACCAGGAGACCTTCCCCGGGATCTCGTACACGGTTGCCTACACGCGTCTGGACGAGGTCGTCTTCCCGAACATCACCGGACAGGGCAGCTCCCTGCACGGCGGCGGCGGCGAGATCACGAACGTGGCGATCCAGCAGATCTGCCCGCTGGACGTGAGCGACCACCTCGCGATCGGCACCTATGACCCGGTCGCCTACGCGATCGCGATCGACGCACTCACCCATCCGGGCCCCGCGGACCCCTCGCGCCTGATCGGCACCGGCCTCTGCCGCCAGCTGCTGATGCCGGGCGTGGACCCCGTCACCTTCGCAACGGACGAGGCCTCCTCGGTCGCGGAGGTCGGCGCCACCGTCGCCACCTATCCGCACGTCCCCAGGGAGCCTCCGCTGCGCTGTTATGTGACTGCCGACTGTCCCTAGAGGACATGTCCGCAATCTTCTTGGCCAGCTCGTTCGTATGGTCGTATGTGATGCCTCGTCTCGTCAAGCGATTGGGATCCGTGTCCCTGGTGTCGCTCCTCGCGGCGATCTGCGTGGCCAGCGTCGGCGTGGCGCCCTCGTTCGGGGCCGACCCCGCGCAACTGACTGTGACCGGGAAGCCGCACGCGTTGAACAACGCCTATGGCGGCCTCGCGGTGGAAGCCGGGGTGCTGGGTAGCTGCCCCGACGGCATGGTCGTCTGCACCGGCACCGGCTCGATCACGGGTCACGGCGCGAAGAAGGCTTCGGTCCTGGCGTCAGCCACCACGATCTACGTCTCCCCGGGCATCTCCCAGTCCATCACCATCACTCTCGCGAAGCGCGGCCAAAAGCTCCTCAAGAAGCTGGGCAAGCTGAAGATCGCCATCTCGATTTCGCTCACCGGGCCTGACGGCCAGGCGGTGACGGCTACGAACGGCGGCACGGTCAGGCTGCCAAAGTCACTCCGGCCGCACGGGTAGGCCCTGCTACTCAAACGCCCTTCGCGGCTACCATTGCCACTCGACATAGCACGGGGCCGAAATTGGATTCGACTTGGGCCTTTGTGCGATCAGGTTGCAGGCCGAGGTTCCAGGAGGCCTCGTTAAACACCTGGACCAACCAATACGTGCGGACCATGAGTTCGCTCTCGCCGCTTAGCTAGAACCTAAGCAGCGTGTGTCGGCCCTTCCGAGCCCGAGGGAAGGGATCACCGGCATCAGAATCGGGCTCACCCGGTCGGCCCGTCCCGACCAGCCGGGGAAATCGAAGGGACTTGGCCCCTCGGCATCTCTCGCCGGCTGCAGAGGTCAAGGGGCGAGAACGAAGCGCCGGCTATGCCTGTAGAAGCCGATCGCCGAATCCCGAGGACGCCGGTTCGAAACCGGCCGGCTCCATTCCCCAGACGAATAGGGTTCGCGCATGGCGATTTCGGAGCGTGAGAGCAAGGAGATCGAGGCGGCGAACGGCTCGGGCACCACGCCGGTCGTCTTCATCCACGGCCTCTGGTTGCTGCCGAGCAGCTGGGCCAACTGGGCCGAGTTCTTCAAGAAGGCCGGCTACGCGCCGCTGACACCCGACTGGCCGGACGATCCCGAGACCGTCGAGCAGGCGAGGGCGAACCCCGACGTCCTCGCGAAGAAGACGCTGAAGCAGATCGCCGACCACACGGCCGAGGTGATCGCGGCGCTCGAGAAGAAGCCCATCGTGATGGGGCACTCCACCGGTGGCCTGCTGGCCCAGATACTTGCCGGCCGTGGCCTGTCCGCCGCAACGGTCGCCATCGATCCAGGTCCGTTCCGCGGCGTCCTGCCCCTGCCCGTCTCCACGATCAAGGTCTCGGCGCCGATCCTGACCAATCCGCTCAATCGCGGCCGCGCGGTGACCCTCAGCTTCGACCAGTTCAGATACGGCTGGACGAACGCAATCGAGTCAGATGACGAGGCTAAGCGGCTCTACGACGAGTACCACGTGGCCGGGTCGGCGCTCGCCTTGATCCAGATGGCGAACGCCAACCTGAACCCATGGACCGAGGCGAAGGTGGACACGAAGAATCCCGACCGCGGCCCGCTCCTGATCATCGACGGCGAGAAGGACCACACGGTCCCATGGGCGATCGCGAATGCCTCCTACAAGCGCCAGAAGAGGAACCCGGCGGTGACCGAGATCAAGGAGATCCCGAATCGCGGCCACTCCCTGACTATTGACTCGGGCTGGCAGGAGGTCGCGAACACAGCGCTCGAGTTCGTCAAGCGCTTTACCTAAAGGCTCAGCCTCCTCATTAGTGGGGGCCATCTGCGCGGTGGATGCGCACTTGCGGGAAACCCGCAGTCGTCCAACGTTGCTAGCACGGATGAATGTTCGCCCCCCGATGGCCGACCATGTTCTTGATGTCCTGGCTCTGCCCAACCGAGCTCGACCGCAGGCGCGCAGTCGATACGAGCGATCGCGTGCGGAAGGCCCGCACCTTTGGCGCCGTCTGTGCCGGCGTCGGCATCCTCGTACTCGCTCCGATCCTCAGCTGGTGGCTCGTCCCCATCTTCGTGGTCGCCGCACTGGTCCTGGCGTGTGTCGACCCGGCGATGCGCCGCCTCGAGCACCCCGAGCGGGCCGCGGCAGCCGGCATGGTGAGCATCGAGCTCGCCATCGCCGCAGCCGCCGCGGTCACCGGTGGGCCGGTCAGCCCGATCCTCCCTTGGATGGTCGTTCCCGTGGCGATGTCGGCGGTGCGCTTTCGGGCGCAGGTCGTCGCCGTCGGCGTCGCGATCGAGGCGTTGCTGGTCGTGATCGTCGGCGTGACCGTCGATGCGGCCGCGCTCATCGCCCATCCCGCCCTGAGCATCGTCAGCGTCACGCTCACGGCATCCGTTGCGGCAATCGCCTTGGCGATCCAGGGTGCCGAAATGCAGCACCGGCAAGAGTCGGTGCTGGACCCGCTCACCGGCCTACTCAATCGCAAGTCCCTCCTGCCTCGCTTCGAGGAGCTCCAGCAGCAGGCACAGCAGCAGAACGCGCCGATCTGCATGATCGCCGCGGATCTCGATCGCTTCAAGGACGTCAACGACACCTATGGCCATGAGGCCGGCGACGCCGTGCTGCAGGCGACCGCGTACGAGATGCGCAAGTGCCTGCGGACCTTCGAGCTCTTCTACCGGATCGGCGGGGAGGAGTTCCTGGCGGTCATCCCGGGAGCAGGAATTCCCGAAGCCCGCGGGCTCGCCGAGCGGATGAGGGCGGCGGTGGAGAGGGCCAAGCCCTCAGGAGTGGAGATCACCGTGTCGCTTGGCGTGGGGGTTGCCGCCGGCGATCAGCTCGAGTTCGAGAGACTCTTCAGCGCCGCCGATCAGGCTCTTTACGAGGCCAAGCACGCGGGCCGCAACCGGATCGCCTCGATCGAGGTCATGCTTGAGGCCGGCCCCGATGTCCTCGAGCAGCTCGTCGCGACCCCCTCCGTGAGCTAGCGCGCGTCGGCGCGGGGGTCGGGGCCCTCGAGGTTCCAATGGCGGGTTACCGAGCAGATCCAGCGGCCCTCCTCCTCGTGCGGCCGCAGCCCGAAGCGGCTGATCGTTCGCTGGCCGCCCTCGTGATCTCCGTAGAGGAGGAAGATCCCGACCCCCTCCGCCTCGCCGTCGAGGACCGCCTCGATCGGCGCGCGGTAGGGATCGTCGGGCTGGGCGATTCTCGCCTGCCAGAAGCCGGTGTCCGAGGGCGGGATGTAGAGGTCGCGAAGCTGCTGCCGGAAGTCCTCGAGGTCGGGATGCCTCTCCCCGCGCTGGCGTGCCCAGCCCTCGACGATGTGCCAGCCGTGCAGGACCGCCATGCCGGCGCCGACGTTGCGCAGCGGGATCGCCATGTAGATGGTGTCCCCCTCCCGCTCGATGGATGCCAGGCCGTTGCCGGGCATCAGCGTCTTTCCGGAGCCGAAGATCGCGGGCTCCGGAGGGTCCTCGGGCCGTGACTGCACCACAAGGGGACGCAGGCCAAGCTGCAGCGAGCGCTCGGCAACCCGCGCGGCCCGGTTCGCGGACCGCACCGAGCCGAAGGTGGCGACAGCCAGGATCAGGGTGCCGCCCGCCGTGCCGAGCTCCGCGATCGTCGTGATGTCGGCCATGGCCGCAGGCTAGCTGCGCGGCTCACTTAACAAGCTTTCACGTGGCGTTTACTCGCTCGCGCGAGCCTGCGTCAAGTTGGAGGACACGGGATAAGGACGATCATGAATCTCCGACCTATCTGGGGCACGAGCGCTTGGGGAGGAGTCGTCTGCGCGTTGCTTGCCTTCAGCTCGATGTTCCATGGCGCGGTCTCGGCGAGCGCACTGTTGACCTTCGGTGCGCTGGCGTTGTTCGGCTGGGCGGCCTGGCTTGCGCATCATGAGCACTGAATCTCGAATGCTCCTTAGGGTCGGGGCGTAGCCTTTATGGGGATGCAATACCTGCGCCGCATCTCCACCCGCCGCTTGATCGCCCTCTGCGCTGCGACCGCGGCCGTCGGGGTGGGAGCCACCGCACTGGCAATGGCCGCAACGGGTGGCGGGCCGACGCCTCCCGCGGAGCCCCTGCCGGTTGCCGTGCACGACGCGCTCACGGCGCCCACCGTCCAGGGAGTCACCGCGCGCATCCACTTCACCAACGATCTGATCGCCGGCTCCAGCGTGCAGGGAGCGGATCCGCTTCTGACCGGCGCCTCCGGACGGCTGTGGGCCACCTCCGATGGGCAGCTCCGCCTCGAGCTCCAGGCGGACTCGAATGCCGAGGGCGCCACGAGCGACAGCCAGGTGCTCTCGGACGGACACAGCTGGTTCGTCTACGACTCCGGTTCCAACACGGTTTACAAGGGAACCCTCCCCGCCGATCATGGCGGCGCCGATGGGGCGAGCTCGGCTAAGGAGCAGCCGCCTTCGCTCGACCAGGTCAAGAAGGGAATCGCGAGGCTCGCGGAGCACGCCGCGGTGGGTGGAGCCGAGCCGACCGATATCGCAGGCCAGCCGGCCTACACCGTCCGCGTCGAGCCCAAGAGCAACGCCGGGCTTCTCGGCGGCGCCGAGCTCGCCTGGGACGCGACCCACGGCACGCCCCTGCGGGTCGCCGTCTACGCGAAGGGCGACAGCTCGCCGGTGCTCGAGCTGAAGGTCACAGATATCTCCTACGGCGACGTTCCATCTTCGGTCTTCGACGTCACTCCGCCGCCCGACGCCCAGATCACCGACGTCAGCCCGCCCGCCCACCGCGACAACGGGACGGGCGACGCGAATCCAGTCACCGGCCTGCAGGCGGTTCAGCAGCAGACCTCCTTCCCGGTCAGCGCCCCCGACACGCTTGCGGGCCTTCCGCAGAATGAGGTCCGGCTCATCCAGAGCGGAAAGGACGCCGGAGCGCTGATCACCTATGGGAAGGGCCTTGGCGGGCTCGCCGTGATCGAGCAGCCGGCCGAGGCGTCTCACGGCACGTCTGCATCAAGCGGCGGCGACCACGGCCAGCTCAGCCTTCCGCAGGTGTCCGTGAACGGGGCCCAGGGCCAGGAGCTCGACACCGCCCTCGGGACCATGGTGAGGTTCCAGCGCAACGGCGTGCAGTACACGGTTCTCGCCTCGGCTCCGCCGGCCACGGTGCTGGCCGCCGCGCAAGACCTGTAGTCGATGGCGGAGTCTCCGCCGATTGAGGTCCGGGGGCTCGTCAAGCGTTACGGGGAGATCACCGCGGTCGACGACGTCGACCTGACGGTCAATCCCGGGGACGTGTTCGGGTACCTCGGGCCGAACGGTGCCGGCAAGACGACCTCGCTGCGGATGATGCTGGGGCTGATCCGTCCCAGTGCGGGCTCCGTGCGGCTCTTCGGGCGTGACCCGCAGATCAGCGTCGCGGCGTTGGACGGCGTGGCCGGGTTCGTCGAGGCGCCGATGTTCTACCCATACCTGAGCGGGCTGGACAATCTGAAGCTCTGCGTGGCGCTCGACGGCGGGGAGGGCAGGGCGACGATCGAAGAGGTCCTGGAGATCGTGGAGCTCCGAGACCGTGCCAAGGACAAGGTCAAGGGCTATTCGCACGGCATGAGGCAGCGCCTGGGCATTGCATCGGCGCTCCTTCGCAGCCCTCGCCTGCTGCTGCTGGACGAGCCGGCCACCGGGCTCGATCCGGCGGGGATGCGAGACATGCGGATGCTGATTCGCGATCTCGGCGAGCGCGGGATCACGGTGTTGCTCTCCAGCCATCAGATGAACGAGGTGGAGGAGCTCTGCAACCGCGTCGCGATCATCCGCAACGGGAAGGTGGCCTACGAGGGGTCCCTTGCCGAGCTTCGCAGCAAGGCCGGAGTCAGCTATCGGCTGCGGACCACCGACGATGCGAGGGCCAGGAGCGTCTGCGCGGCCCAGCCGGGGATCGAGGAGCTCGCGACATCCGATGGCGGACTGGTGTTCAAGGCCGAAGGCGAGGACGCCGTCGCGGCCCTCTCGGTCGCCCTTGCCGAATCGGGTGCGCCGGCGGTTGAGCTGGCCCCGCAGCAGGCGACGCTCGAGGACCTCTTCTTCCAGCTCACGGAGGGCGATGGCGCCCACCGGGCGGCGCACACGAAGCAGCTGATCGAGGAGCTGGCATGAGGCCCGGTGTGCTGACCGTCTACCGCTGGGAGCTGCGGAAGCTCCGTGCGCAGAAGCGGACCTACCTCGGCCTTGGGGCCGCGGCCGCGGTCCCGATCATCTTCGTGATCGCCCTCGTGACCGGCGGCGGGCACCCGAACGACGTCGCCTTCGGCAAGTACGTCCACGACACGGGGTTGGCGGTCCCCCTCGTTCTCCTGCTGTTCGGCTCGATCTGGCTGTTCCCGCTGATCACGGCGCTGGTCGCCGGTGACATCGTCGCCTCGGAGGACCGCAACGCGACCCTGAAGATGATCCTGACCCGCTCCGTCGAGCGTCACCAGATCTTCGCCGGCAAGGCATTGGCGGCGGCAACCTACGCCGTCCTCGCGATCGCGATCGCCGGAGTCGTGGCGCTGGGAGCCGGGATCCTCGCCTCCGGATTCAACCCGGTGACCACGCTCTCGGGGACGGTCGTCTCGGCGCCGAAGGGTCTCGAGCTGGTGGGCGCCAGCCTGCTGGTCTACCTGCTTCCCATCCTGGCGATCGCCTGCATCGGCTTGCTGCTCTCGACGGTGTTCCGCAACAGCGGCGCAGCGATCGTCGGGACCCTGATGTTCTCGCTTCTGGTCCAGCTGGTGGGCATCCTGCCCGGGCTGAGCGGCCTGCATCCCTATCTGCTCAGCACCCAGTTCAACGCCTGGCAGGGCCTGCTTCGCACTCCCGCCGACTGGGACCCGATCCTGCGCTCTCTCTGGGTCTGCGCCCTCTACGGTCTCCCGGCGCTCGCGGCGGCCGCGCTCGTCTTCCTGCGCCGGGACGTGGCGGAGAGCTAGCCGGACCCCCCTTCAACGCATGGAGGTGTGATTTTCGAAGCCGCTGCCTTGCATGGAAAGCAGCATCGTGTCGAGAGATACTGAGTGGGCGATGTCACTGTGGACGGCCCCTTTGCGGGCGTATGTTCGGTACCACACAAATCGGGCCGGGCAACGCTTGCGACGCTACGGCCTCTAGATGGGGAGGAATGCAATGCGCAAGAAGTCGACGCTTGTCGCTGCGCTCTGTACAGCCGCCCTTGCGGGTACAACCGCGAGTGCCGCTTCCGCTAGTGAAGTAATCGGCCCTCCGGGAAGCCATACGCTGAATGAGGCGGCGACGTCACATGCCAACTCAATCTGCGTCTTCTCTGGGCTGAATGACGGCAACGCACCCGGCGGCATAGTGCAGTCTTACGGGTTCAGCTTCGTCAGCCAGGGGCTTAAGGCAGCAGTGCCGAGTCCTGGCGACACAGTTGAAGACGGGGGTTGTAGGGGTGGGAGCAACCCGGATAACCCGCCGAGTCCGTAGCGCAGGTATTGAGCTTGGCCCCGACACCACCGTCGGGGCCAAGCTTCATCCGCCTCTCAGGCTGCGGGAGCGATGTCAGAGGCTCAGATCCCGGGGAACGTCACCGATCGGTGGCAATCCCGGCAGAGCGGGACCACGTTCCGGATAAGCAAATCCTCGAAGAGCAAGGCGACTGAGGGAGCCACCCTCAGTGCTATGCGTGGAAGAGCGCCGGACCTCAGCGGGGTTCTTTCATCCCGCGTTCATCTTCGCGGGACAATCTCGGTGAGCCCAGATGCGCGTGCTGATCGTCGAGGACGAGTCCAAGATGGCCGGCCTGATCCGCAGGGGACTGCGTCAGGAGGGGATAGCGGCCGATCTGGCCGGCAAGGGAGAGGACGCGCTCTGGATGGCGGGGTCCACCGAGTACGACGCGATCGTCCTCGACCTGATGCTGCCCGGCATCGACGGCCTCGAGGTCTGCCGCCGGCTGCGAGACGACGGGGTGATCTCCCCGATCCTGATGCTCACCGCGCGCGACGGAGTGCCCGACCGCGTGGCGGGGCTCGACGCCGGCGCCGACGACTACCTGGTGAAGCCCTTCTCCTACGCAGAGCTGCTGGCGCGTCTGAGAGCCCTCGCCCGGCGGGGCAACGGGCAGCGCTCGCCGGAGCTGCGTGTGGGCGACCTCCGACTCGACCCGGCCAGTCGCCAGGTCTGGCGGGGGGATGAGGAGATCGAGCTTTCGGCCAAGGAGTTCGCCGTGCTCGAGGTCTTCATGCGGCGCCCGGGCGAGGTTCTCTCCCGCTTCCAGCTGCTCGAGCACGCCTGGGACTACGAGTACGAGAACCGCTCGAACATCGTCGACTCCTATGTCCGGCTGCTGCGACGGAAGATCGACAAGCCCTTCGGGGTCGAGTCGATTCAGACCGTGCGCGGCGCGGGCTACCGGCTGCGGGAGAACGGTGGCGCATGACGCGGATTCCGATCCGGCTTCGGGTGACGCTCGCGTTCACGATCGTGATGGCGGTTCTGCTCACGGCGCTCGGGTTCTACGTCTACTCCCGCTTTGACACGGAGCTGAGCGAGCAGATCGATCAGAGCCTGCGCTCGCACGGGGATGACATCGCATCGCTCGTTGCGCGAAAGGACCTCAGCAAGTCCACGAGCCTGCTCGGCCGGGAGGAGAGCTTCGCCCAGGTGCTGACCTCCGGCGGTGGCATATACGCGACCACCGACCAGCTGGCGAATCACCCGCAGCTGTCACCCGCCGAGGCGGCGCGCGCCGCCCAGGAGTCCTTCGTCATCACCCGCCCTCACGTCCGCAGCATCACGGGCCAGGCGAGGCTGCTGGCGAGGCCCGCCCAGGCGCGTGGCAGGACCTTCGTCGTCGTGGTCGCGGCTTCGCTTGACGACCGGAACGAGTCGCTCCGGAACCTGAGGACGATCCTCCTGATCGGAGGGCCCGTTGCCCTTCTGCTCGCTTCCCTTGCCGGCTACGCGGTCTCGGGCACGGCGCTGCGACCGGTCGAGGCGATGCGCCGGCGCGCCGCGGAGATCTCGGCGGCCGAGCCCGACCAGCGACTGCCGCTGCCTGAGGCAAACGACGAGCTTCGCCGTCTCGGCGAGACCCTCAACGGGATGCTCGGCCGGCTCGAGGCCGCCCTCGAGCGGGAGCGCACCTTCGTCGACGACGCGAGCCACGAGCTGCGCACGCCGCTCGCGCTCCACAAGACCGAGCTCGAGCTTGCCCTTCGCTACGCGAAGACCCCCGAGGAGATGCGCGCCGCGATCACCTCGGCGATCGTCGAGGTGGACCGCCTCAGTGCGCTGGCCGAGGACCTGCTCGTCCTGGCCCGCTCGCAGCAGGGCAAGCTGGCGCTCCACCTGCGCCGGGTACGCGTCGCCGACCTGCTCAGCGATGTGCGGGAGCGGTTCGCGGCGCGCCTGGGCGAGTCGGGCCGCTCGCTCACGGTGGAGCCGGCCGACGGCCTGGTCGTCGACGCCGATCCGGTCCGGCTGGAGCAGGCGCTGACCAACCTGATCGAGAACGCGATCGAGCACGGGGCGGGGGAGATCACGCTGAGCACCGCCGTCGACGGCGACGACCTCGAGATCCACGTCTCCGATCACGGCCCCGGGTTCCCACCCGAGTTCCTCGACCGCGCCTTCGAGCGCTTCAGCCGCGCCGACCCCGCCCGCGGCGGCGACGGCACGGGGCTTGGCCTCGCGATCGTCGAGGCGATCGCACGCGCCCACCGAGGCAGCGCTCACGCGGCGAACCGCAACGACAGCGGCGCCGATGTCTGGATCAACCTCCCCCACTGACCCCGCGCGGATCCCGCCACATCGGCCAGAGGCGGGGGCCGCGCGGCAGTCGTTTCTCGGCCGTGACGCGGAAGCCGTGACGCGCGTAGAAGTCCAGGTTCTGCTCCTTCGATGACTCCAGGTAGGCGCCGACGCCGTCCCGGTCGCACTCCTCCAGCACCGGCTGCATCATCGTCGAGCCGAGGCCGCGTCCCTGGGCCGCCGGGTCGGTGCCGAGGATCGCCAGGTACCAGTGGGACGGCTCCGCCGGGTGAAGTCCCTGAATCCCGAGCAGCCCCCGGACCACCATCGGCATGCGAAGGAGGAGCCGCGGGTGGAGGAGAGTGGAGGCGTAGGCCAGGTCCTGTCGCGGCGTCGTGTGCCACCGATCGGGCGGGGACCAGACGGCGACGCTCTGTAGATCGTCGGTGGTCCAGGTCTCCCCGTGGACGTGCAGGTCCCGCAGTCGCATCGCGAACACGCGCTCCAGCACCCGGGGCCGCAGGCGATCCGGCCGGCACGACCAGATGGCGACCGGGTCTTCGAGGAATGCCCGCGCCAGCATCCTGGCGAGCTCCGGCAGCTCGGCCTCCTGAGCTCGCCGCGGAGCAATGGCGACGCGCTCAGCCATTGGGGAGGGAGGAGCCGGCGAAGAAGAAGAACCAGAGCTCGAACGCGAGCACGCCGGCGACCGCGCAGGTCACCACCATGCGCTCGACGGGGCTGATCCCGTACTTCTCGCGAACGTCATGCTCGCGCTCGTCGCGCATGCTGCGCAGCCAAGGGGAGGTATGGCGAGCCTCCGGATGCCGCCCCGTGAGGTCGTCGTACTTGGCGTTCAGCCAGGTCAGCGCCCAGGCGAGCAGGAAGACCATCGCAGCGAGGACCACGATTACCGAGAAGACGGCGGTCATGCTCAGGTTGTTCAGGTTGCCCTGGACCTTGGAGCCCACCCAGACCGCGAACAGCGGCGCACCCGTCCACAGGTTGATGGAGCAGAGCGCCGATGCGGTGACGAGACCGATCTTCTTCAGCGCCATCTGCCCTGAGCCTACCCGCGCCCGAAGAGCCGAGACAACAGGCCGGGAGCGGCCGGCTCGACGTCCTCGCGCAGCGGCAGCCGCCCCTGCTTCCGGGCCGCCATCACGCAGGCCGAGTGCGCATGGCGGCGGCGGGAGGCGTCGCCCTCGGGCGTGACCAGCATGTGCTCGCTGAGGGCGGGGAGCATCCCCCCGCAGAGCGGGCAACGGTAGGTGGCCGGCTTGCGGTTCGCCGCGGGCCGCACCGCGTACCAGCGCGCCTTGCGGAAGTGGTCTCGGCTCATTGCCCGAGGGACGCTAGGCGATGGCGGCCGCCAGCCCCGCCAGGGTGAGGGATCGGAGGGCAGGGCTGGCAGCCACACCTCGGTTACGGCCCGGCGCGCCGGGGAGATTGGACCCGATTGAGCTGCGGTAGCCCTTACGGGCAGCGGATGAGCGTGTCGCGGCCTGGGCCGCCCTTGCACTTGTCGCGCTTCTTGCCGCCGTTGAGCAGGTCGTCGCCCTTGCCGCCGAGCAGCTTGTCGCGACCCTTCTTGCCCTTCAGGGTGTCTCCGCCGTCGCGGCCGATCAGCTTGTCCGGCCCGCTGCCCCCGATGACGAAGTCCCTGCCCGGCCCTGCATTGACGCGGTCGGCGCCGCCGCCCGCGCAGATCAAGTCGTTGCCGCCGCCCGCAAAGACCTGGTCGCTCCCGGTGAGGGCGACGATCACGTCTGCGCGGTTGGTGCCCGTCAGCACGTCGTTGCCCGCGGTTCCCACGATCGTCGGCGCGGCGCAGCTCGGCCGGCCCTTCGGCTTCTTGGGATTGGGCGGCTTCTTGTTGATCACCGTCGTCTCGGTGTCCAGGTTGTTGGCTGCGTTCGTGTCGTCGGCGCTGGTCAGCGAGGCCGTATTCGACGCGGTTCCGCTCTTCGAGGCCTTGACCATGATCGTCACGCTCGCCGAGGCCCCGGCATTGACCCTGCCGAGGTTGCAGGTCACCTTGCTGCCCGACTTCTGGCAGGTGCCGCTCGAGGGAGTGGCCGAGACGTAGGACACCTGCGACGGGAGGGGGTCGGTCGTGACCACGTCGCCCGCATCGTCCACGAAGCCCGTGTTCTTGACCGTGAGCACATAGCCGAACGTGTCGCCCACCGTGACCGGGTCGGCTGTGTCGGCCTTGGTCATCGAAAGATCAGTGTCACCGACCGCTGCCCTGGCGCCGCCAGTGCTTGCGATCAGTCCTACCACGAGCGCCATCAGGGCTCCCGCGAATGCGATTCCGGCCTTGCTACGCGCCGATCCTCCCTGCATAAGAGCTCCTTTCCCTGACTCTGGCCTTCTCTAACGCCAGCGTCGAGGGAGCTATGCAGGGTTACGGGGCCTCGGCCGGATCGACGAATACGTCCATCGTCGTGATCTTGCCGTTCGTGATGGTCATGGCGTTCACCGCACGCCGCCTGCCGTCGATCACGACCACGGCGCCCATGTTGCCGTTGATGATCGCGGGGCGCCCGTAGGGGGCGAACCGGCCGCCGGCGGACATGGCACGCTTGGCCACGTTCTCGGCCCCGACCGCGGTGGGCGCCCACTGCCGGTCGCCAGAGGCCGTGTGGATCCGCTGCACGACGTTGGGGTCGAGCAGCTCGAGCAGGGCCTCGAAGTCTCCGGACCGTGCGGCTGCCAGGAAGGCTTCGACGACCTTGCGCTGCTCCTCCAGGTCGGGATCGGGTGGAGGCACCGACCCGCGAACCTGTCGCCGGGCGCGGCTTGCGAGCTGCCGCGCGGCGTCTGCACTACGGCCCGTGATCTCGGCGATCTCGCTGAAGGGGACGCTGAACATGTCGTGCAGGACGAAGGCGATTCGCTCAGCCGGCGAGAGAGTCTCCAGCACGACCATCATCGCGAGACCGACCGAGTCCGCCAGTTCCACCTCCTCGGCGGGGTTGTCCTCGGTGAGCTCGGTCACGATCGGTTCGATGTGCTCCTCGCCGCCCGGCGCTTCGCGCCGCGCCTTGCGCGAGCGCAGCATGTCGAGGCTGACCCGGCCGACGACGGTCGTGAGCCAGGCGCGCAGGTTCTCGACCTGATCGGAATCGGTTCGGCTGAGGCGAAGCCACGCCTCCTGGACCGCGTCATCTGCCTCGCCCGTCGAGCCAAGCATCCGGTAGGCGACCGCTTGCAGGTGGGGCCGGTGCTCTTCGAACTCCTGGGCCAGAAGTGTGTCGTTGCTCACTTTTCGTCACGTCCTCTCAGTCGGGTCCGTCATATCACTGACGAACGCAACGCGGCCGGTGTGACGGTCGCAGGAGGCTGACATGGCTCGTAAATGGTGGACCCTGATGACCGTCTCGGTGGCGACCTTCATGTTGCTGCTGGACATCACCGTGGTCAACGTGGCGCTGCCGTCCATCCGGGACGACCTGGGCGCCAGCTTCACCGATCTGCAGTGGGTGGTCGACGCCTACGCACTCACGCTGGCCGCGCTGGTCCTGACGGCCGGATCGCTTGCCGACAGGCTCGGCAGGCGGCGAATCTTCGCGATAGGGCTCGGGATCTTCTCGCTGGCCTCGTTGCTCTGCGGGTTCTCGCCCGATCCGACCTTCCTCAACCTCTCCCGCGCGCTCCAGGGTGTCGGCGGGGCGATCATGTTCGCGGTCTCGCTCGCGCTGGTCGCCCAGGAGTTCCCGGCCGGACGTGAGCGTGGCACGGCAATGGGGATCTACGGCGCCTCGATCGGCGTGGCCGTCGCGGTCGGGCCGCTGATCGGTGGAGCGCTCACCGACGGGCTCGGCTGGCAGTCGATCTTCTTCCTGAACGTTCCCATCGGGCTGGCGGCGATCGTGATCACCTATCTGAAGCTGCGGGAGAGCCGGGACCCGAACGCGACCCGGATCGATTGGCCCGGCGTCGCAACCTTCAGCGCCTCCCTCTTCATGCTGGTGCTCGCGCTGGTCCGGGGCAACGACGAGGGCTGGGGCAGCACGATGATCGTCTCGCTGTTCGCGGGGTCAGCGTTCCTGATGGGTGCCTTCGCAGCGATCGAGAGCCGCGTGAGCGAGCCGATGCTCCCGCTGGGGCTGTTCAAGCGGCCCTCGTTCACCGGCGTGCAGCTGGGGGCCTTCGCGGTCTCGGCCTCGGCCTTCGCGCTCTTCCTCTACCTGACGCTGTACCTGCAGAACTACCTGGGCTACTCGCCCCTCCAGGCCGGGCTGCGCTACCTGCCGGTCACCGTGGTGAGCTTCTTCGCCGCACCGATCTCTGGAGCGCTGCTGTCCCGTGTTCCCGCGCGTCTGTTGATGAGCGCGAGCCTCGCGGTGGCGGGAACGGGGCTGCTGCTGATGTCGGGGGTCGACGCCGGGTCGGAGTGGACGACCCTGCTGGGCGGGTTCCTCGTCCTCGGCGCGGGCGTCGGCTTCCTCAACCCCGTGATCGCCGATGTGGCGCTCAGCGTGGTGCCGAAGGAGCGCAGCGGGATGGCGGCCGGCATCAACGACACGTTCCGCCAGGTCGGCGTCGCGGTGGGCGTCGCCGTCTGGGGAGCGATCTTCATCGGACGCGGGGCCGACAAGTTCCGCGAGCTGACGGACGGCACACCTCTCGCCTCGGGAAACCACCCACGCCAGCTCGTCGAGGCGGCGTCGTCGGGGAGCCTGCACCAGGCGGTGGCGTCGGTCCCGCCCGGGAGCCGCCAGGCGGCAACCAATGCCGCCCGGGAAGGCTTCCTCGCGGGCTTCAACGACGTGCTCACGCTCGGCGGCCTGCTGTGCATCGCGGGTGCGGTGCTGGCCCTCTGGCTGGTCCGCGAGCGCGAGATCGAGCGCGAGCCGATGGAGGCGCCCGTCCCGGTGGCGGCGATCGGCGCAACGGACTAGGAAGACGAGGCGGGCCCCCGAGGGGGCCCGCCTCTCACGTCGGATCTGTGACCGGGGGCGCGCCGTCTAGAAGGCGGCGGTCCCGTTCGGGGTCCCGAGGCCCGTCGGCCCGTCGTAGCCCGCACCGGAGGTGCAGAGATACGCCGGGCTGCAGCTGCCGTTGTTCCCCGACGTCACGTCGAACAGCGACGCGGTGTGGCTGTAGGGGAACGAGCCGTAGTTCACGCTCGAGCCGTTGCCGGCCAGGCCGTAGACGCCGGCGACGATCGGCGCCGAGGCGCTCGTCCCGCCGACCACGCCCCAGCCCTTGAAGCACTGGCCGAGGATCTGGCCCACGATGTTGCAGTTGCTGTCGTAGACGGCGACGCCGGTGTTCGGGTCGGCGACCGCGGAGACGTCCGCGACCGTGCGCCTGGCGCAGCCGGAGTCGGTCTGCCAGGCGGGCTTCGGCTCATATGCCGAGCAGCCGCTGCCCGAGCCGTTCCAGGCGGTCTCGGTCCAGCCGCGCGCATTCGATGCGTGGCTGAGCGAGGTGCCGCCGACCGAGGTCACGTACCGCGAGGCCGCCGGGTACTCGACGCCGAACCCGCTGTCGCCGGAGGAGACGGTGATCGCCGCCCCCGGGTGGTTGAAGTGGGCGTCGTCCGTCGTCTCGGAGCTCGCCTCTCCGCCGCCGTAGCTGTTGGAGATCTCGGTGGCGCCCAGCCTGGCCGCGGTGTCCTCCGCCGCGTACAGGTTGGCATTGACGTTGGAGGTCGCCTCGACCAGCAGGATCTTGCAGCCGGGGCAGGTGGCCGAGACCATCTCGAGGTCGAGCTGCGTCTCGAGCGCCCAGCCCTGGTCGTTGGTCGGGTAGCTGCCCTGGACCCCGTTCTGGTTGACCTTCTTGAAGCAGCCGTTGGCGGTGGTGCACGCCGGCAGGCCGTAGTTGGAGCGGTAGGCGTTCATGTCGGCCTCCGCGGTGTTGTCGCCGAAGGCGTCGACGATCGCGACGGTCTGGCCCGCCCCGCCGCTCGACGGCAGCGCGTAGGCGCTCTTCAGGTCGGCCGGGCCGTAGCCGGCGGTCGGAGCCGCGGCGGCCTTGGCCTCGCCCTTGAGCGTCGCGATCAGGTTGAGGTCGCAGTGCGAGTGGTTGGCGCGCAGATCGAGCGCGCACGCGCCCGGAATCACCTTCGTGTTCGGCAGCGAGGCGCCCGAGGCGCCGCCCGTGGCGACTAGCGTCAGAGCGAGCGACGAGGCGACGACCGCCCCGGCGATGGTCAGGTGGCGAAGACGCATGTGTGAGTACCTCTTTCTCTCCCCGGCGGCTGCTCGCCGCCGATCGCAGTTCCCGTTACCGCGATCCGCACTCCCCGGGCGTCTCGCGCCGCGAAAATTTAGTACATGCGCTTCGTCTCTGCGCTGGCTAGCGGACCCGCGTGAAGTTCAGGTCGAAGTCGGTTTCCCAGCTCGTGCCGTCCTTCGCGGCCTCCCAGCGGCCCTCGATCCGGTTGCCGTCGTCGCTGAAGCGGCCGGTGAAGCGCTGGGCGAAGGGCTCGCCCTCCCGCCACAGCTTCCACTCGCCGTCGCCGATGCTCATCTCATATATCCGGCAGACGCCGCGCTCATCGGAATAGAGCTGGAAGTAGGTGCCGTTGGCGGCGTCGCAGCCGATCACGCTGACGCCATCCGGTGCCGGATCCGGCGCGGCGGAGCGCTCGATCAAGAACGGCGCGCCCTCCATCCACTCGAATCTCGGCGCTGCCGGAGCCAGGCCAGGGAGGGCCGCCCGGAGGTATCGCCTCCAGCGACCACTCTCCGACCAGGGGCTCGAGCTCCTTCAGTGCGTTCTCCGCCGTGGGCTGATCCATCGCCTGTCCCTCCTCACCTGGTCCGCTCGTAGGTCTGCACGAGGACGCCGTCCGGGCCGACCGTCCGCGTCTCCGTCAGCGCCAGCTTGAGGCGATCGATCCCGTCCGGGAAGAGGCGCCTGCCGCTCCCGAGGACGGTCGGGAAGACCATCAGCCGCAGCTCGTCGACGAGGTCGTTCTCGAGCAGGGTCGCGACCAGCTTGGCGCTGCCGGCGACCAGGATGGTGCCGTTCGTCCGCTCCTTCAGCTCGGAGATCTCATTCGCGACGTTCTCCGAGATCACCGTCGTGTTCTGCCACTCCGGATTCTTCAGCGTGGTCGAGACCACGTACTTCGGGTCGCTGTTGAGCTTGTCCGCGAAGGAGCCCTCGCGGGAGGGCCAGGCGTCGGCGAAGCCCTCGTAGGTGACTCGGCCCAGCAGCTGGACCTCCGCATCCATCAGCTCGTCCATCTTGAACTTGTTGCCCTCATCGCCGCGGTCGTACTCGAAGGTCCAGCCGCCGTGCTCGTAGTCCTCGGCGCCGCCCGGATCCTCGAAGACCCCGTCGACCGAAATGAATTCCGTAACCACCAGCTTGCCCATCTCGACCTCCTTCTGTCCCTCTTTTCTTACTAGACCGAGGGAGGCGAGATAACTAATCGATCAGGCGGTCGCCGGCTGCCGTTGCGCGGCCTCGAGCATCTGCGGGTCGTGCGAGCAGAACAGCGTCACCTCGTCGCCGTGATCTCGCTGGAGCTCCCGCAGGCGCTCCAGATTTCGGTGGCGCGCCTTGCCGTCGTGCTGGTTGATCGTCTCGAAGAGGCGCAGGCCGGGGGGGCAGCGACCCGGTGTCTCGATCTCGCCGTGGAAGAAGAAGGCATCGCCGCAGTGCAGGAGCCAGCCGTCCGAGGTGTTGACGGCGACGCCGCTGTGCCCCGCCGTGTGGCCGGGGAGGGGGATCATCGCGATCTCGGCGTCGAGATCCGGGAGCAGGCGGATGCTCTCGAATCCGAACCAGCTGTCGCCGCCGACGCCGTGCTCGACCCAGATCGGGCCGTGCGCCCACTGCGCCTCGACGTAGCGGGCGCGCTCCAGCAGGGGCGGCGACTTCGCGGCCGCCAGCTCCGCTCCGAAGACGTGCACCTGCGCCTCTGGGAAGTCGCCGAGGCCTCCGGCGTGATCGACGTCGAGGTGGGTGGTGACGATGTGGCGGACGTCAGCCGGGTCGTGCCCGAGTGCCTGGATCTGTCGCACGGCGGTCTCCCGCTCCCGGCAGACCGGCGCCACCGACGCCCGGAAGACGGCGCCAAGACGCTTGGGATCCGCACAGTCGCCGGTACCGAATCCGGTGTCGACCAGGACCAGCTCGCCGCCCACCTCGACCAGCAGGCAGTGGGCGACGACCTCGGTCCTCTCGAGCAGGCCGCCTTGGCCGGCGAGAAGGCGCGCCCCCCTCGGGCACATCGTTCCGCAGTTGAGGTGCTCGACCTCGATGCGGCGGAGCGTACCAGACGAGATGATGCTGGCTGGAGGGATACTGGCGTCATGGCTGCGGAAGCAGAGGAGGCTCAGGCCGCGAGGGAGATCGTCGACCGCAACCTCTACATGGTGGTGGCCACCGCCGACCTGAGCGGCCAGCCCTGGGCCACGCCCGTCTATTTCGCTCACCGCGACTACCGCGAGTACTTCTGGATCTCGGAACCGGATGCAACGCACTCGGTGAACCTGCGCGACCGGCGGGAGGTCGGGATCGTCATCTTCGACTCGACCGTGCCGATCAACACGGGCCGGGGCGTCTACATCTCGGGGGTTGCGCACGAGGTCCCGGCCCACGAGGCGGCCGAAGGGATCGAGGTCTTCTCGCGTCGCTCAGTCGGTCACGGCGGAAGCGCCTACAGCGAGGAGGACGTCAGCCCGCCGGCACGTCACCGCCTCTTTCAGGGGACGGCGGAGGCGGTGTACGTGCTGGACGAGCACGACCATCGGGTCGAGGTCAAGCTCTAGGCCTTCTCGTATGTGAGTAGCCGGATCCCGTCCGGCCCGAGGGCCTTGTCGTCGGTCAGCTTGAGCTTGCGGCGGTCGATCCCTCCAGCGGGGAAGAGCCGCTTGCCCTCGCCGAGGATGGTCGGAAAGACCATCAGACGCCATTCGTCGACCAGGTCGTTCTCGATCAGCGTCTCGATCAGCTTCGCGCTGCCGGCGATCAGGATGTCGCCCTCGTACTGGTCCTTCAGCTTGGCGACCTCCTCCGGGACGTTCTCGGAGATCACGGTCGTGTTCTCCCACTCCGGATCCTTGATGGTGGTCGAGACCACGTACTTCGGCATCGAGTTCATCCTGTCCGCGAAGCCGACGTCGTCCTTCATCGTCGGCCAGGCGGCGGCGAAGCCCTCGTAGGTGACGCGGCCGAGCAGCTGAGCATCGGCGGCCGTCAGCTCGTCGAACTTGAACTTGTCGCCCTCGTCGCCGCGGTTGTACTCGAAGCTCCAGCCGCCGCGGTCGTACTCGCCGCTGCCGCCGGGGTCCTGGATGACCCCGTCGATGGTCATGAACTCGGTGACGACGATCCTCCCGCTCATTGGTTCCCTCCTGTTTGGTTTGCATCCGCAAGTCGTTCGGCGATCCGCTCGAAGAAGCCGGACCAGCCCTCCTGGGCGCGGCGGTATGCCTCGGCCGGCATGTGGCCGCCTGACTGGGTGAAGCGCATCTCGGTGCGCGTGCCGCCGAGGTCGGTCAGCTCGACGGTGCAGAGGTCATAGAGGTCCTCGCCGGGCTGATCGGAGACGGTGAAAGCGAGCTTCTCCGGCTCGCTCACCTCGAGGTATTCCCCGTTCCAGTGGATCACATGGTCCTTGGGGCCGCGCATCACGGCGGTCCACTTGCCGCCCTCGCGGACGTCCATCGTGATCTCGTCGAGGGCGATCTTGTACTCGGGGCCGCCGTACCAGTCGGCGAAGCGCTCGGGCTCGGTCCACTCGCGCCAGACCTCGTTGCGCGCGGCGTCGAAGGTCCAAATCATGTCGATGTCCGGCTTGTCAGCCATTGAGACGCCGCCCCATGCGCTCGAATCCTCGCTTCCAGAAGCTGCTGTATCCGTCGATCCATTCGGCGGCCTCCCTCAGGGCCGCGCCGTCGATTCTCGAGGGGCGGAGCTGTCCGCTGCGCCCACGGGTGATCAGTCCGGCGCTCTCGAGCACCTTGAGGTGCTTGGAGACCGCCTGGACGCTGACGGGGAAGGGCTCAGCCAGCTCGCTCACCGTCGCGTCGCCCGAGGCGAGCCGCTTCAGGATCGCCCGCCGGGTCGGGTCGGCGAGGGCGGCGAAGGTCCTGTCGAGCTGGGCTTGCGTCATCCGCGCCGGTATTTAACCAAATGGTTGAATACCGCAACGGGTGAGCGCGGAATCTCAGCCGGCGGGGCCGCCGTGGTAGCCGCTGATCGAGCTGACCAGCGAGATCGCCAGCGCCACTCCGGCGCCCAGCGAGGCGGCGACCAGCATGCCGCGGATTCCCGAGCCGGGCACCGCACGACGCCTCGCGACGCTCCAGTCGCTTCCGAGGGAGCGGAGCATCCGCGGCGCGTAGACCAGGAAGTGGATCCCGAAGACGGCGCCCCAGACGATGAAGGTGGCCTTGTGGAGGAGAAGCACCTGGTCGGACTTGTGGCCGAGCAGGAGCAGCCAGATCCCGGTCGCGAGCACCCCGATCGTCATCGCGACCAGGACAGGGGCCAGCAGCCGCATCGGCAGAGCGGGCGGGCCCTTCTCGCGGTAGGGCCTCGCCTTCGTGTAGTAGCGGGCGAAGCGATAGCCGGTGCTGCCCAGCTTGAGCAGCACGGGCGGCACCAGCACCAGCCCGATGAACATGTGGACGCTGAGCAGCCCGCCCATCCGGAGGATCGTGATGCCCTCCGCGATCAGCAGGATCGTGAGGACGCGCCGGCCGCCGCGGTGAGGATCTCGTTCCCTGTCGTGCCGCCCAGGCGGTCGCGGTGGGTACGCGCGACCGGACGCGCGGCATCGGCGTAGGACTCCATGGCTCGATCGTGGACGGTGGCCGTCAGCGAAGCCTAAGAGCCCGATTAGAGCGCTCTTAGACAATGTCACGTTTTGCCATAGTCAGACGTCGATCTACTGAAATCGCAAATCTCGGTACCAGGGGGTACACGGATGTCCCAGTCGCCACAAACCTCGGATCTGTCCATCTCCGATCTGCGCACCGAGCTCGACGGCACGGTGATCGCGCCGGAGGACACAGACATACGACGACGCGCGCCAGGTCTTCTTCAAGGGCTTCGACCGCCGCCCTCTGGCGGTCGTTCGGCCCACGAGCGCCGAGGAGGTCGCCAAGGCCGTTTCGCTCGCCCGGGACACCGGGGTCGAGCTCGCCGTGCGCAGCGGAGGCCACAGCCGCGCCGGCTACGGCACGAACGATGACGGGCTGGTCATCGACCTCTCCGCCATGAAGTCGCTCGACATCGACGCCGGCGCGAAGACCGCCTGGGTCGAGACCGGCATCAGGGCGGGCGAGTTCACCAACGCGACCGGCGAGGCCGGCCTGGTCACCGGGCTCGGCGACAGCGGCTCCGTCGGCATCGGCGGCATCACCCTCGCCGGGGGCATCGGCTTCCTGGTCCGCAAGAACGGGCTGACGATCGACGACCTGCTCGCCGCCGAGGTCGTGACCGCCGACGGCGAGGTCGTCGAGGCGAGCGAGGACTCGGAGCCCGACCTGTTCTGGGCGATCCGCGGCGGCGAGGGCAACTTCGGCATCGCCACCCGCCTCAAGCTGCGGCTGCACGAGATCTCGGAGATCGTCGGCGGCATGCTGATCCTGCCGGCGACGACCGAGACGATCACGGGCTTCCTCGAGGCGGCGAAGGCCGCTCCCGAGGAGCTCTCGACGATCGCCAATGTGATGGTCGCGCCGCCGATGCCGATGATCCCGGAGGAGGCCCACGGCAAGCCGGTGATCATGGGCCTGTTCGCGTACGCGGGCCCGGTCGATCAGGGCGAGTCGGTGTTCGCCCCCTTCCGCGCGCTCGCGGAGCCCTACGCCGACATGGTGCGGCCGATGCGCTACCCGGAGCTCTACGAGGGCCCGGAGCCGGAGCCCGCAGTTCGCGACGGGCGCCAACTTCTTCGGCGACTCGCTCGAGCCGGCCGGGGTGGAGGCGATCCTGGAGGAGCTCCCCAAGTCCACGGCGATGATGAAGGCCGTGCAGCTGCGCGTGCTGGGCGGCGCCTACGGGCGAGTGCCCAACGACGCCACGGCGTTCCCGCACCGCGACCGCGGGCTGTTCGTGAACGTCGCGGCGATGTACCTCGACGGGTCCGAGACGGAGACCCACGAGGCGTTCGTCAACGGACTCGCCGAGCGGCTCGGCAAGAACGGAACGGGCGGCTACGTCGGCTTCATGGGAGAGGAGGACGAGGAGACCCTCCGCGCCGCCTACCCGGGTGGCACCTGGGAGCGGCTCCGCGGACTGAAGCGCCGCTACGACCCGGACAACCTCTTCCGGCTCAACCACAACATCCCGCCGGCGTCTACGGAGTAGGCGCCGGGTCGTATGGCAGCGGCTCGAAGCGCAGCAGCCGCCCGACGATCTCCGAGAGCTCGGCCTCGTGCGAGGCGATCAGCTCCTTGGCGACCGCGGGCAGGGTCTCGGTCAGCGCCTGGCGGCTGGCGTCGTCCAGCGCGATCGACTCACGGAGGGTTTGCTGCAGGCGGAAGTAGCGCGGGCCGTGGCCGAGGTCGGCGGCCTGGATGTGCGGGTCGGTGGGGTGGTTGAGCAGGGTGTGGGCCCAGTGATCGGCGCCGTCCGAGGCCCCTCCGAGCACCGCGCCGAGGATCGGAGGCTCCCCGCGCTGCGGCAGGATCCATCCGAGCCTGCCCCAGCGGCGGACCTGCGCCTGGCTGTAGCCGTCCTCGTGCAGGCCGGTGCCGATCGAGACGACCAGCAGGTCGTCCTGGTCGAGGTGGCCCGGCTGATCGTCGATCCGCTTGAGCGCCTCGACGATCGCGACGATCACCGGGTTCGCCGCGAAGACGCCGCCGTCCACGAGCGCCCGCCCGTCGACCTCGTGCGAGGGGAAGTAGGTGGGGGCGGCCGACGTCGCCAGCCCGGCGTCCGACAGCGGCCGGTTGCGGTCGCTCTCCGGATCCTCCCTCGCCCGCCAGCGCTTGAAGAAGTAGGGCTGGCGGTTGGTCATGTCATAGGAGGTGACGACGACCTCCCTGAGCGCGTGCTCCAGGTGGGTCTTCCCAAGCCGGTTCTCGATCGACTTCTCGAGGGGGCCGAGCGTGTACTTCGGCCCGAGCCATCCCCACAGCGTCCTCAGCCTCTGCAGGAGACTGCGGTGGAAGATTCCAGGGCCGTCCTCGGTGTAGAAGCCGGCCAGCTGATCGGCGCTGACCCGCGGTCGCTCCGGATCCTTGTCGTCGGGCGCCGTCAGGCTGAGCGCGACGAGCCCGCCCGTCGAGGTGCCGGAGAACATGTGGAAGTAGTCGGAGATCCGAGCTCCGGGCCCAGCCTCGGCCTGGATCCGCCGCTCCAGCTCGGCGATGACCAGCGCGGGGATCAGCCCGCGGATCCCTCCGCCGTCGACGCAGAGGATCCGGAACTTGTCGGTCGGCGTTGTTTGGTCGGGAGGCATAGCCTTTGCGATTGGGAGGTGTGGCGATGAACTTCGAGACCAGTGTGCGGATCGACCGGCCCATGGACCAGGTCTTCGACTACGTCTCGGACCCCATCAACTTCCCACGTTGGAACTCCGCCGTCCAGTCCGTCCAACGAACCTCGGCGGGGGACGATGGCGTGGGCGCGACCTACCTGATGGAGCGGGAGCTGCCCGACGGCCGGGCGGAGAACGAGCTCGAGGTCATGGCCGTTCGGAGGCCGACCGAGTTCGACATTCGCACCACCTCGGGGCCGACGCCCTTCGTCTATCGCTACCGGTTCTCGGAGGATGGAGAGAGCACGGTCGTCGAGCTCGCCGCGGAGGTGGAGCTCGGAGGCCTCGCCGGCGCCCTTGGCCCCCTCGCGTCGCGAGCCGTGAAGCGGGGCGTCGACTCCAACTTCGCCGATCTCAAGCGATTCCTCGAACGATGACTGACGACCTGGGGGAGCTTCGCGATGCGCTCTCGGGCGACGTCCTGGTGGAGGGCGATCGCGAGTACGAGGGCGCGCGCACCTGCTTCAACCTGCTGATCGACCGGCACCCAGCCGCGATCGCCCGCTGCCTTGACTCCGACGACGTGGCGGCCGCCCTGGCCTTCGGCCAGGAGAACGATCTCGAGATCGCGGTCCGCGGTGGCGGCCACAACCCTGCCGGCCACTGCGCGGTCGACGACGGCCTGGTGATCGACCTGACGCGGATGCGGAGCGTCGAGGTCGATACCGAGGCGGGCCTGGCCATCTCGGAGGGCGGCGCCACCTGGCTCGACTTCGACGCGGCGACTCAGGCCCACGGCCTGGTCACGCCCGGCGGCGTGGTCGGCTCGACCGGGGTCACCGGGCTCACCCTCGGCGGCGGGATCGGCCACCTGACGGCCCAGTACGGGCTCACCTGCGACAACCTGATCGCGGCCGAGCTGGTCACTCCGGCAGGGGAGATGGTCCGCGCCAACGGCGACGACACCCCCGAGCTGCTCTGGGGCCTCCGCGGTGGTGGCGGCAACTTCGGCGTCGCGACCCGGCTCGAGTTCCGGCTCCATCCACTCGAGCGGGTCGTCGGCGGCCGGCTCGAGTACGCGGGCGAGGGGGTGGGCAATGCACTTCGCCTCTACCGCGACGCCATCGCCGGGGCCGGCACCGATCTCAGCATGCAGGCGCAGATCACCATCGATCCGGAGATGAACCTGAAGCTGACCGTCGCCCCCTGCTACACGGGCGACGGCGACGAGCCCGCGGAGCTGCGCGACCTTCGCGCGGCCGACGGCCTGGTCGACGACGGCGTCCGGCGCCAGGGCTTCCTCGACCAGCAGCTCATCTTCAACCCTGGCTACGGGGTCGATCGCAACTACTGGAAGGGCCACTTCGTCCGCGAGCTCCCCGACGAGTTGATCGACGTGCTCCTCAACAGCATCTCCGCCCTCGGCCGGCCGCCGGGCGCGATCCTGATCGAGTCGCTGCACGGCGCCCCCAAGGACGTCGACCCGGACAGCGCAGCCCTCGGCTACCGCGACGCTGCCTTCAACGTCAGCGTGATGGCGAGCTGGGTCGACCCCGCCGACGACGACGAGCACATCGCCTGGGCCCGCGAGACGACGGCCGCGATCGAGCCCTGGTCGGTCAGCGGCGGATACGCCAACTACATGCAGGCCGACGAGCCCCTCGAGCGGGTCCGCGCCGCCTACGGCCCCGAGTCATTCGACCGCCTTCGGGCGTTGAAGAAGCGATACGACCCGGACAACGTCCTGCACCGCAACCAGAACATCCCGCCGGCCTAGCCGGCGGGATCAGAGCCCGAGGTCGCGCACGCCCGCCTCGTTCCAGCCGAGGTGATGGGCGAGCTCGTGCTGCACGACCCGCTCCACCTGCGCCCGCAGCAGCGCGGGATCGCGGCCGAAGTCGCGCTCCAGGGTGTCCTGGTAGATGACGATCCGGTCCGGGTAGACGTCGCGGGCCACCGTGCCGCCCATGTACATCCCGTAGGCGCGGTGCTCGTGACCGAGGTTGGAGATCACCACCGGCGTGTCCTCGAGCAGGCGCTGGAACTCGGCGGGCAGGTTGTCGATCGCCTCGATCACCAGGAGGTCGAACTCGCTCGGCGGATAGTCGGGAGGGGGGAGGGCGGCGAGCGCCTCGCTGCGGTCGACCAGCCGCCGGAACTCGGGCTCGGGCATCTCCTCGCCGATCACCGCCACGGTCAGCCAGGCCGTCAACAGGACGATCGCGAGGGCGCCGACCCCGATCGTCACCAGCCCGCCGAACTGGGTGAACGACGGCGGGTTGAAGAAGAGCAGCAGGAGCCCCGTGATGAACGCGGCGACCGCGGCGGCGCGCAGCGGTGGAACGAGGATCTCCCTCATCCCACTGAGGTTAGGGAGGCGTGATACTGGCCGGGATGTCGAGGGAGAACGCGGAGCTGGTCCTGGCGATGTACGAGCGCTTCAACGCCCGGGACCTCGACGGGGCGCTCGCCCTGATCGACGAGGAGATCGAGATCGAGTCTCGCCTGGTGGCGATGGAGGGCGGCTACCACGGCCACGAGGGGCTGCGCCGCTGGTGGAGCGACCTGCTCGACTTCATCCCCGACTACCGCGGCGAGGTCGAGGAGGTCCACGACCTGGGCGAGGTCGCCCTTGTCCACGCCTGCGGGCTCGGGCACGGGGCCGCCAGCGCCACGCCCGTGGTCGACTGGTTCTGGCAGCCGCTCCGCTTTCGCGACGGCAAGTGCGTCTGGTGGCGGAACTGCGCGACCGAGGAGGAAGCTCTCGAGTCGATCGGCTGGCGCTGAGCGTCGGTCGGCACTCGGTGGCAGGCGTAAAGTGAGCGGCTTGGCCGCCGACTCGCCCGCCGAGAGCACCCCACCGCCGAACGCCCCGCCCGCGGAGCCGCCGCCGCCCGGCTGGCGCGTCCACCCGGCGCCCGACGGACGCGGCGCCCCGCCGCCGCCCAAGCCGCCGATGATCCCGCGGAGCAGGACGCTGATCGCGTTCCTGCTCGGCCTGCTGGCGGTGAACCTCCTGATCTCGTTCCTGACCAGCGGTGCCCCGGACCGCCCGCGCGTCCCCTACCAGCCGTTCTTCGTCAACCAGGTGCAGGCGCAGAACGTCAGCGAGATCAGCTCGAAGGGGGACTCGATCGAGGGGCAGCTCAAGCACGAGACCTCCTACGACCCCCCGGGCGGCGACAAGCCGTTCGACGTGAACCACTTCAAGACCGAGGTCCCCTCTTTCGTCGATCACGGCCAGCTCACGACGCTCCTCACCCAGGCGGGGGTGACCATCAACGCCGAGCCGCCGGACTCGGGCCGCTCTCTGCTCGGGACGCTGCTGCTCGGCTTCCTGCCCTGGCTGCTGCTGATCGGCTTCTTCATCTGGCTGGCGCGCCGCCAGACCGGGGCGGGAGGGGGCGGCATCCTCGGCGGCTTCGGCCGCGCCACCGCGCGGCGCGTCCAGCCCGGCGAGACCGAGCGCGTCAACTTCGACGACGTGGCCGGGATCGACGAGGCCGAGGACGAGCTCGTCGAGATCGTCGACTTCCTGAAGAACCCGCAGAAGTACACGAAGCTCGGGGCCCGGATCCCGCACGGCGTCCTGCTCTACGGCCCGCCCGGCACCGGCAAGACGCTGCTCGCCCGCGCGGTCGCCGGCGAGGCGCACGCCGCCTTCTTCCACCTATCGGCCTCGGAGTTCGTCGAGGCGATCGTGGGAGTGGGGGCCTCGCGCGTTCGCGACCTCTTCAAGCAGGCGAAGGAGGCGGCGCCTGCGATCGTCTTCATCGACGAGCTCGACGCGATCGGGCGCTCCCGCTCGGGCAACGTCGCCGGCCTCAGCGGCGGCAACGACGAGCGCGAGCAGACGCTCAACCAGATCCTCACCGAGATGGACGGCTTCGAGCCGGGGACGAACGTGATCGTTCTCGGCGCGACCAACCGCCCCGAGATCCTCGACCCGGCGCTGCTCCGCCCGGGCCGCTTCGACCGCCGCATCGCGGTCAGCCCGCCCGACCAGCCCGGCCGCGTCGAGATCCTCAAGATCCACACCAAGGACGTGCCGCTCGCCGACGACGTCGACCTCGAGCGGATCGCGGCCTCGATCCCCGGCTCGACCGGCGCCGACATCGCCCTGCTCGTCAACGAGTCCGCCCTCGCCGCCGCCCGCCACGGGCACGCCAAGGTCGAGCAGAGCGACATCACGGAGTCGATCGAGAAGATCCTGCTCGGCGCCGAGCGCCAGATCGTGATGACCGACGAGGACCGGAAGCGCACCGCGTACCACGAGTCCGGCCACGCGCTCGTCGGAATGCTCACCCCGGGCGCGGACCCGGTGCGGAAGATCTCGATCATCCCGCGCGGCCAGGCCCTCGGCGTCACCCTCTCCACCCCGGAGAGCGACCGCTACAACTACCGCCGCGAGGAGCTCCTGGCCCAGATCAAGGTCGCCCTCGGCGGCCGCGCCGCGGAGAAGGTCATCTTCGACGACCTCTCAACCGGCGCCGAGTCCGACATCCAGAACCTCACCCAGGTAGCCCGCGGCATGGTCGGCCGCTGGGGCATGAGCGACGCGGTCGGCCCGATCGCCGTCACCGACGGCCGCCAGGACGGCGTTCTCCTGCCCGGCACGGCCCCCGCCTCGGAGCCGACCCAGGAGCTGGTGGACCAGGAGGTGCGCCGCATCGTGGACGAGTCGGAGCGGGACGTGGTCGAGCTCCTCACTCGCGAGCGCGACCGGCTCGAGTCGCTAGCCAACGCCCTTCTGGAGCGGGAGACGCTCGACCAGCCGGAGGCCTACGAGGTCGCCGGCGTGGCGCTGCCGAATGTCGATGCTGGGGAGGAGGCGAAGGCCGCGGCGGCCAGGTAGCCCTGCTAGGCGGAGGCGGCCCACTGCCCGAAGCTGCAAACGCCCGCCTCGTCGAAGCGGGCGCGCCCTCCAGATCCGACGCTCCTGCTTGTCGCGCGAAGCAATCGTGCGAAGCCGCTGCGCCCCTCGTCCGCTCGTCGTGCGAGGCGGATGCCTCATTGATCATTCGGTCAAGCGTCGTCGGGCTCGAGCAGGCCACGAACGGCGCCCAGATTCCAGTAGTCGGCGCACCGCCTAATGCGGCCGTCCTCGATGTCAAGGACGGTTACACCGCGAACGGTCCACTGCCGGTGGGTGGGTGCCAGTCCGTCGAATTCGCCTACGTGGGTTCCACCCATTTCCCATTCGAGGACACCTATGCGGCCGTCCTCGAAGGATCGGATCGGTTCGACTCGGAGATCTGGAAAGGAGCCCAGGAAGCCCATCGCCCAGTCGCGGACTCCCTGATGACCTCGGTTGACGACGTCAAACGCGACATCCTCGTAAGCGCAATCGGGGGTGAAGAGTCGTGCGAGGCCTTCGACATCGTGGCGGGACCAAGCAGCGGCCCATTGCTCTCCTAGCGACACCGCCTACCCTCCTTCACCCTGACCTTATCTCGGGCTTCAGTTCCGCTTGCTCCCGCTTTCGCGTGAAAGCGGCAGCAACGAAGCCTACGGCTTCAACTTCCGCCCACTCGTAAACAGCCACTGGCTCCACGCCAGCAGCGCCAGGCACATGCCGGCGACCACCGCGAAGGCGATCCACGGGCTCACGTCGGAGACGCCCAGGAAGCCGTAGCGGATCGTCTCCACGACGTAGAAGAGCGGGTTCACGTGGGAGAGCTGCTCCCAGGGTGAGCCGAGGCGGCTGACCGAGTAGAAGACGCCGCCGAGGAAGGTGAGGGGGAGGATGACGATGTTGTTGATGAAGCTCGTGTGGTCGAAGGTCTCGGCGTAGATGCCGACGATCGTGCCGAGGGCGCCGAAGCCGCAGACGAGCAGCAGCACCGCGACGATCAGCAGCGCTGGGTGGACGACCGGCGCGCCGGTGATCGGGATCGCGCAGGCGGCGAGGCCGGCGCCGATGATCAGGGCGCGGAAGGCGCCGCCGACCAGGTAGCCGAGGTTGACCTGCCAGTTGTGGATCGGGGCGGCGAGGACGTCGTCGATGTAGCGGTCGGAGCGGCCCTGGAAGATGGTGCTCGCGTTGTTGGAGTAGGCGGCCTGGGCCATCGCCATCGCGATCAGGCCGGGGACGATGAACTGGTCGTAGTCGAAGCCGTCGACCTGCTTGATCCGGCCGCCGAGGCTGAGGCCGAAGACGACGATGAAGAGCAGGGAGGAGACGACCGGCGCCAGCGTCGTCTGGGTCCAGAGGCGCAGGACGCGGTGGCACTCGCGGCGCGAGAGCCAGAGGAATCCCTGCCAGGGGTTCGCGAGGGCGCGCTCGTTCATAGGATCCAATTGTGACCCTGGAGGACGTCGACCGCTGGCTCGAGGCCTACGTCGAGGCCTGGAAGAGCTACGACCGCGGGCAGATCGAGGCGCTCTTCGCCGAGGACGTGAGGTACCGCTATCACCCGGCCGACGATCCGATCGAGGGGCGCGCCGCGGTGGTCGAGTCCTGGCTGGGGGAGGGGGATCACCCCGACGCCTCCGAGCGCGACGAGCCCGGCACCTACGAGGCCCGCTATCGCGCCTTTGCCGTCGACGGCGACGCGGCGGTCGCCACCGGGACGAGCTCCTACAAGGACTCGCCCGACGGTCCGGTCGCCCGCGTCTACGACAACTGCTTCGTGATGCGCTTCGACTCCGAGGGTCGCTGCCGGGTGTTCACGGAGTGGTTTGTGCGGCGGAAGAGCCGGTAGACACTCGATGAGTTTCTGTCGTTCGGGCGGTCTCAGCAGGTAACCAGCCGATCAAGGAGGAACCGCGATGCCTGAGCACACGACCGGAACGCGCGAGGAATGGGAGGCGGCGCGGGCGGAGCTCGCGAAGCTCGAGGCCGAGCACGCCGAGCGCAACAACGAGATCAAGGAGAAGCGGCGCGAGCTGCCCTGGGTGCCGGTCGAGAAGGAGTACGAGTTCGACACCGAGGAGGGCAAGAAGAGCCTCGCCGAGCTGTTCGACGGCCGCTCACAGCTGCTCGCCTACAACATCATGTACGGGCCCGACTACACCAAGGGCGCCTGTCCCGGCTGCACGAGCCTCGGGGACGAGTTCGACGGCACGCTGGTCCACCTGAACCACCGCGACGTGACCTTCCTCTGCTTCTCGCGCGCGCCGATCGACGAGCTCGCCGCCTACAAGAAGCGGATGGGCTGGGAGTTCCCCTACGTCTCGACCTACGAGAGCGATTTCCCGTTCGACATGGGACTGGCGATGACCGAGGAGCAGGCGATGTCGGGGGAGATCCCCGGCGTGAAGGAGTTGATCGACGACCCGCCGGAGTTCCTGCAGGAGTGGTCGGAGCAGGTCGGCGCCGAGATCAAGGACGGCGTGCGCGAGGGCCCGGGCTACATCGCCTTCGCGCGCGAGAACGGGACCGTCTACCTGACCTACCAGGTGATGGCGCCCGACCCGTTCGTGGCGCCGTTTCACTCGTTCCTTCTGGCTCGCACGCCGAAGGAGCCGTCCGACGAGATGCGCGCCTGGCGCAAGGACGAGTACCCGGACTGATTCGGAGGCGGCCGCTACTCGAAGGCGCTCTCGACCGAGGCGCCGATTCCGATCATCCCCGGCCCGGCGTGCGCCCCGAGCACCGGGCCTACCTCCGAGACGTAGAGCGGATCACGGCCGAAGATCGGCCGGCACGCCTCCACGAGGTGCTCGGCGGACTCGGGGTCGCGGATGTGCTGCACCACCCAGGCGTCGGCCCCCTCGGCGTGGCGCCGGCGCGCGTAGTCGATCAGCCGCTCCACGGCACGCGACCGCGTCCGAACCTGCGCGACGGGAGTCACCTCCTCCGCGAAGGTGAGGATCGGCTTGATCTTCAGGGTGGATCCAATCGCCGCCCGCGCCGCGCCGATCCGCCCGCCCCGGCGCAGGTACTCGAGCGTATCCAGCGAAAACCAGATGCCCCCGGCGTCGCGTGCCCGCTCGGCCTGGCTGACGACCCGCTCGGGGTCTGCGCCACCGCTGGCGGCGATCATCGCCGCCAGCAGCACCATCCCGGTGCCGCCCGCCGCGCTCCGGCTGTCGACGGTGTGGATCCGCTCGCCGCCCTTTCCCTCCTTGGTCAGCCGCTCGATCGCCTGATTCGCGGCCTCTAGGGTCCCCGAGATCCCCGCGGAGATGTGCACCGAGACGATCTCGCGCCCATCGGCCAGCAGTGGCTCGTAGACCGAGATGAAGTCGCCGACCGAAGGCTGCGAGGTGGTCACGGCCTCTCCGCTCGCTCGCAGCCGTTCGTAGAAGTCGTCGTAGTCGGTGATCTCCGACTCACGCTCCTGCTTGCCGTCGATGCCCACGTAGAGGCTCACCAGCTGCACGCCGTGGCGCTCGGTCAGCTCGGTGGGGAGGTAGGAGGTTGTGTCGGCGACGATCGCCGGCCCGATCGTCGCAGGGCTCATGCGCGGGCGGTTGTATCACGCCTGCCCAAACGACCCATGTCCGTAGGGACCACGGGCTTCAAGCGAGGTCCGGCGCGTCACACTCGGGCAAGGTGATCACGCCCGGCATTCGACCAGACGAGGAGCAGAGGCGATGACGATTCCAGGGGGGCGGCGCAAGAAGATCCCGCGCGATCTCGAGGACGACTACACGCCGGAGGCCGCGGAGGCGCGCCGGGCCTTTCTGCGGGAGCAGACGGGCGCGGAGCTGGCGCACGTCTCCAGTTACTCCTTCGATCCATCGATTCTCCCCGGGAACATCGAGCACTTCACCGGGGTCGCGCAGGTGCCGATCGGCATCGCCGGCCCGCTGCTCGTCAACGGGGAGCACGCGCAGGGAGAGTTCTACGTTCCCCTGGCGACAAGCGAGGGCAGCTTGGTGGCGAGCTACAACCGAGGCATGAAGATGCTTCGCGAGGCGGGCGGGGTGACGACTACGGTCCTGGACGACGCCATGCAGCGGGCGCCCGCCTTCGTCTTCGAGAGCGCCCGCGAGGCGCGAGCGTTCGGAGAATGGCTTACCGAGCACTTCGTGGAGATCAAGCAGGCGGCGGAAAGCACCACCCGTACCGGCCGGCTGCGCGGCGTCGAGCAGTACTCCGCCGGCCGGATCGTCTTCACGCGCTTTGACTACACGACCGGCGATGCCGCCGGTCAGAACCTGACGGGCAAGGCAACCGCCGCGGCGTGCGCGTGGATCACCTCCAATTACGAGGGCATCACCAACTTCTATCTCGAGTCGAACTTCGCCACGGACAAGAAGAGCTCACAGGTCAACATCCTGCGCACCCGGGGCAAGCGCGTCGTCGCCGAGGCGACGCTTCCCGCCGCGCTGATCGAGGAGCACATGCACACGACGGCCGAGCGGATGTTTCGAGCGCGGCAGGTCTCGAACCTCGGCGGCTTCATGGCCGGGGTCAACAACAACGGCGCTCACTCGGCTAACGGGATCGCTGCCCTGTTCATTGCCACCGGGCAGGACGCGGCCAACGTCGCCGAATGCTCGGCTGCCCTCGGCTTCAGCGAGCTGCTCCCCAACGGCGACTACTACGGCTCGATCACGATCCCCTCGCTGATCATCGGCACCTACGGCGGCGGCACCGGGCTCGCCACCCAGCGCGAGTGCCTGGAGCTGCTCGGGTGCTACGGATCCGGGAAGGTCCGCAAGCTCGCCGAGATTGTCGCGGCGACGGTGCTCTGCGGCGAGCTCTCGCTCGGCTCGGCGATCGTCGCCGAGGAGTGGGTCCAGGCTCACGACCTGTTTGGCCGCAACCGGCCGTAGCCGATCTCGGGGTTCTCCACGGATGCCGGGCCCCGGCGCAGGCGTGATGATCGTGATGAATTCGAGACACGAGCTGGCACACGTATCAGAAAGAGGTGGTGCAGATGGCCGTCAAAGAGAGATCAGTGGAGCTGTCCGACCAGGTCCTCGAGGAGATCAAGGAGGGCCAGGAGGCCGCGATCAGGGCGGTTCGCAACTTCACCGAGACCGTCGACAAGACGCTCGCCAAAGAGAACCCCTCCCAGGCCGAGCAGATCGTCGACTCCGCGCTGAAGATGGCGGATCAGCTGGTCGAGACCCAGTACACGTTCCTGAAGAAGGTCGTTCACAGCGCCGGCGAGTCGCTCGGCGTTGAGGAATCCGGCGAGAAGAAGTAGGCACATCCGCCGGGCCCGCCAGACGGCGGGCTCGGCACCTGCCTCGACCTCGGCCGGGTTTGGGGAGGACATAGGATCAACGCGGGAGAGGCAGACGGCACTGTTCAAGCGAAAATCCCATTTCGAGATCTCAAGCGACGTCGAGCGGTTGCGCCGTGGCGAGGAGGTCGAGGCCACCCTCACGATCACCGACCCCGAGAAAGTCGGAGACGACCTGAAGGTGGGACTCGTCTGCGACGAGCTCTACGCCTACGAGGAGCGGCAGATGGAGTCGGACGGCCCCGACCGGGTCGTCCGCCAAACGGCCAGCAGCGTGGCCTTCGAGGAGTGGCAGCCCGCCTCCAGCTCCGACCCGATGCAGACGTTCAGATTTCGAGTCCCCACGGACGCCCCGTTCTCACACGAGGGCGAAACGCTCAAGTTCCGCTGGACGATCTCGGCGCGGGACGCGAAGCGCCTGCGCCTCGACCCCAAGCGCGACAAGGCGCTTGTGGTGCTGCCGTGAAGCTGGAGGTGAGCGTCGAGGGAGAGCGCTACAAGCCGGGCGACACCGTGAAGGGGTCGGTCAAGGTGACGGATGGTGGCCGCTCCCGCGGGCTCGAGGCGTTCCTGCTCTACCGCGACGCCACCGCGGACTACGGTGGCACCTCGATCAGCGTCCCCGGCGGGTCCCTGCACAAGGGCGCGCTCGAGACCGGCGAGTCCTACGAGTTCTCCATCGAGCTGCCGGCCGACGCCAAGCCGACCTTCAGCTCGGCGCACGGCCGGCTCTGGTGGGAGGCGCACGCGACGTCAGACGAGTTCGGGCCGGACACTCATGCGGGACAGGAGTTCGAGGTGGAGCTCCCCGCGTCTGACTCGTCCTAGGCCGGGGACTCCTCGACCTCCACGTCGCGCCGCCCCGCCGCGACCGAGAGCTGCTTCGTGATGCGCTTCGACTCGAACAGGTGCTGCCGCGAGTTCACCGAGTGGTTCATGCAGCGGAAGCAGTCCTAGCGCCCGGCTCCCGCCGTGCGCTTCTTGCCCTTGATCTTCAGCTTTGCGGTCTGCGCGTTGGCCAGTCCTCCCTGGGGCAGGAAGACGATCCGGGCCCTCAGCGCCACCCTTCCCGTTCGTCGCAGTCTTTGCCTGGCGAGTTTTGAGAGATGGAGCGCGACGGTGATCGTCGGGGGATGGCCGGAAGCGTCGGATGACTTGAGGTGGGGCCTCCGCTTTTTCTTCTTGGCTGCCGAGGCGTTGAGGCGAGCGGCCGCATCGTTCACCCAGACCCTGCCGGCGGCCTGAACGCTGACCAGGAGCTTTCGACTTCGACCCTTGACTGCGAAGCTGAAGGCGTTGGTGGCGGCGAAGATCTCCGCGCTCGAAAAACGGGTGGACCCGTCATAGCCCCCGGCGACCAGCACGCGCCCGTCGGGGAGTGGCGCCGCGACCGCGCCCGTGCGCGCGGTGCTCATGGCGCCGATCCCGGCCGAGCTGAACGAGTTGGTGGCGGGGTCGAAGACCTCGGCGCTCGCTTGGTAGCCACCAGGGCCCTCGATGTAAACACCGCCGCTGACCAGCACCCGCCCGTCGGGGAGCGGCGCCGCGGCGGGGGCTTGGCGAGGCGTTCCCATGGCTCCTATACCTGCCGAGCTGAAGGAGTTGGCGGCAGGATCGAAGACCAATGCGCTCGACAGCGGGGTGCCGTCGGTGCCCCCGGCGAGCAGCACCCGCCCGCCGGGGAGCGGCGCCGCGGCGGCGCGGGCGAGATCGGTTGGCATGTCGTTCACTGGCGTGAACGCGTTGGTCGCCGGGTTGAAGACCTCGGCGCTTGACAGACGCGTGGTCCCGTCGTTGCCTCCGGCCACCAGCACGCGCCCGTCCGGGAGCGGCGCCGCGGCTGCGCGAATGCGGGCGATGCCCATGTCGCCCACCGGTGTGAAAGCGCCGGTGGCGGGGTTGAAGACCTCGGCACTCGCGAGGGGGTGATCAGTGCCGTCGTTGTAGTCGCCCCCGGCCACCAGCACCCGCCCGTCAGGGAGCGGTGCCGCGACGGCGCCGTGGCGAGCAACGCCCATCGCGCCGATTCCCGCCGAGGTGAACGAGTTTGTAGTTGGGTCAAAAACCTCGGCGCTCGCGAGGTAGTGATCCCCGCCGCCGTCGTCGTAGAAGCCCCCGGCGACCAGCACTCGCCCGTCTTTCAGTGGCGCTGCCGCTGCGGCGTAGCGGGCGGTGCCCATGGAGCCGGTCGGGCCGAAGGATCCCGCTCCCGCTCCGAGCGCGGCTTGTGGTGCGAGCAGCCCGACGGCCAGCGCCAGCCCGGCGATGAGTCGGAGCTTCCAGAGCCCGCTAGGCGGGTGACTCCTCCACCTCGACCTCGCGCCGCCCGGCGGCGACGGTCTTCATGTAGACGTCCTCGAGGGTCGCGGCGTCGAAGGTTTGCTTGAGGCCGGCGGCGGTGTCGCGCGCCATGATCCGCCCGCGGCCGATCAGCGCGATCTCCTCGCAGAGCGCCTCGGCCTCCTCGAGGTAATGGGTGGTCAGCAGGATCGTCGTTCCGCGCTCGTGCAGGCGGCGGATGTAGCGCCAGAGCTCGTGGCGGAGCTCGAGGTCGACGCCGGCGGTCGGCTCGTCGAGGATCACCAGGCGCGGCTCGTGGAGCAGCGCGCGGGCGAGGAGCAGGCGGCGGCGCATGCCGCCGGAGAGCTTGGGCGCGCGGGTGTCGCGCTTGGCGCGCAGATCGAAGACGTCGATCATCTCCTCGGCGCGCTCGGAGGCCGCCTCGCCGGTCATCCCGTAGTAGCCGCCGTGGTAGACGAGGGTCTCGTGCACGGTCAGGAAGCGGTCGAGGTTGGGCTCCTGCTCGGCGATGCCGATCAGCCGCCGGGCCTCCATCGAGCCGCCCGGCTCGCCGAAGACGGAGATCTCGCCCTCGGTCAGCCGGATCAGGTTGCAGACCGCTGAGATCAGCGTGGTCTTGCCGGCGCCGTTCGGGCCGAGCAGGCCGAAGAAGCTGCCGGAGGGCACCTCGAGGTCGAGCGCATCGAGAGCGAGGGTGCCGTCGTCGTAGCGCTTGGTGAGGCTGCGAAGCTCCAGGGCGTTAGGCATCCATCTATTGATAGCGACTGCGGCCCAGCGGCCGAGGAGGCAGCCATGATCGAGCGAATGGACGACGTACCCGCCGGCGTCATCGGGATTCGCGCCTCGGGAAAGCTCACGAAGGACGACTACGTCAACGGCCTGGAGCCGGCGCTGAAGGAGGCGACCGACTCGGGCGAGGCCCGGGTCCTCTTCGTCCTGCCCGACTTCGACGGCCTGGAGCCCGGGGCGTGGATCGAGGACGTGAAGACCGGGCTCAAGCTCGAGACCCAGAACCGCTCCGCCTGGAAGCGGTTCGCCTTCGTCAGCGGCGTCGACTGGGTGGCGAAGGCGATGCGCCTCTTCACCTGGGCGATGCCGGGAGAGCTCAAGGTCTACGAGATGGACGAGCTGGACGAGGCCAGGGACTGGGTCGCCGGCTAGGACGAGCGGATCTCGCCTTCGACGAAGAGCTTCGTCGTCGCCACCTTCCAGCGCTCCACCTGACGCTTGGTCAGGAACGGCTTGCGGAGCTGACGGCTGACTCCGGGCTCCATGATCACCGTGCCGAGGTTGATCAGGACGGTGTGAAGCGCGGCCCAGTCCAGGTCGAGGTCCGGGCGCAGCATGCCGCGCTGCTGCAGCTCGGCCAGCTGGTCGCGACAGAGCTGGGTGAGCGTGTCGAAGATCGACAGGGCGGCCGCGTCCTTCTCCGCCACTCCGCGGGCGACGTAGCGCAGCGCGACGAAGTTCTCCGCGACCAGGGCGGTGAGCCGCTCGGCCAGGTCATCGATCACGTCGCCCTCGAACTCGTGCACGCCGAGCGCCTCTCGCGCGATCTCCTTGACGTGCTCGTCGACGGCGCCGCGCAGTGCGGCCTTGGACGGGTAGTAGTGCTGGACAAGCCCGGGGGAGACGCCGGCGGCAGACGCCACGTCGCGAATCGAGGTCGCCGCGGCGCCGTCGCGCGCGAAGCCCTCGAGGGCGGCATCGATGATCCGCTCCTGGGTCTCCGTAGTGGCTATCGCCATACGTCCGTATCGTAGTTGCGATACAACTGTATTGTGAGCGACGTCGACCGGCAGAAGGTCTACTTCCGCTCCGGCGAGGATCGCTGCGCCGCCTGGTTCTACCCCGGCACGAACGGCGCCTGCGTGGTGATGGCCGGCGGGCTGGCGGTGGCGAAGGAGCCGGCGACCGATCCGTTCGCGGCCCGCTTCAACGAGGCCGGCTTCTCGGTGCTCGCCTTCGATTTCCGGCGCCTCGGCGAGAGCGGCGGCAGCCCTCGGCAGGTCGTCAAGGTCGGCGACCAGCAGGCGGACTTCGCCGCAGCGGTCGAGTTCGCCCGGACGCTGCCTGAGGTGGATCCGGCGAAGGTCGCCGTCTGGGGCTTCTCGCTCTCCGGCGGCCACGTGTTCCCGGTGGCGGCCCGCGACCCCGAGCTGGGCGCGGCCATCGCCGTCTCGGCCCTCGCCGACGGCCCCGCCTCGGCGCCGAACGGGTTCCGCCACACGACGCCGCTCTCCGGCATGCGGATCACCGGCCGTGGGGTCATGGACGGGATCGGTCGCCTGCTGGGCCGCGACCCGTTGCTCGTCCCCCTGGCCGGCGAGCGCGGCACGGTCGCGGCGCTCACGACCCCCGACTCACTGAACGGATCCGGGGCGCTCAACCCGGGCAACCGGTACCCCGAATGGCAGCAGGAGGTATCCGCCTGGTCGGCGCTGCGGATCGGGATGTATCGGCCGGCGCGCTACGCGTCGCGAATCGAGTGCCCGCTGCTCGCTCTCGTCACCGAGCAGGACGGCGTGGCGCCTCCGAAGCCGCTGATCAGCGCCGGCGAGCGCGCCCCGCGCGGCGAGGTCGCGCGGCTCCCCGGCGGTCACTACGCGCCGTTCCTCGACGGTCATGAGCGAGCGGCGGAGATCCAGCTCGAGTTCCTCCGCAGGCATCTCGTCGCCGGCTAGCGTTCCCCATCAGCCCTCCACAGCGCTTATGGTCCCCAAGGGCCTCCAAGGATGGAACCGAAGAAGAGGGCGGCACACGCCGAAGAGTTTCGTCTCGTTCTCTCGCCCAACGCGGGCGCAGGTTCTCGCGCGCGCGAGGCGGTCCGGCAGCGCTTCAGCCTCCTTCCGGAGGCGACACTCGGGGACCTCGCAGCTGTCGTCACCGAGCTGGTGAACAACTCCGTCAAACACGGTCCGGGGAAGCCGATCACCCTGACGGTCTCGCAGGGGAGCGACTCGATCCGCGGCGAGGTCGCGGACCAGGGCAACCCGGCCGTCGCAATCCCTCAGATCAAGAAAGCGACCGAGGACGACAGGGGCGGCCTCGCACTCGTAGACAAGCTCACCTCGCAATGGGCCGTCTATGAGGGGAGCACCCATGTCTGGTTCGAGCTGCCCATAGACGCTCAGGAATAGGGTGGAGCGATGGAGGTCTCGAGTGCTCTCGGCCGGATCGGGTTACCGGCACCTGTAGCGGAGCTGGCGGCTCGCGACTGGGACGCGGTCGTCATCGGCGGCGGGCACAACGGGCTGACCGCGGCCGCCTACCTGGCGCGAGCCGGGCAGTCGGTGCTGGTGCTCGAGCGTCGCGAGCGGCTTGGGGGCGCCTGCACCCTCGAGCAGCCCTTCTCGGACGATCGCTACCTGGTCAGCCCCTGTGCCTACGTCGTCGGCCTGCTCGATCAGCTGGTGATCGACGAGCTCGACCTGCCCGCGCACGGCTACCGCGTCACGCCCGCCGATCCCAACCTCTGGTGCCCGTTCGCCGACGGCACCTCCTTCGCCCAGTTCCTGGACGACCGCGACACCGAAGCCCACATGCGCGCCAACGGCTTCTCGGAGGAGGACGTCCGCGGCGCCCTCGCCTACGAGGCGACCTTCGACCGGATCCGGGGGCTGCTTCGGGCCGGGCCGGCGGGCGACCTCTGGCGCGGGCCCTCGCCGAGCCGCGAGCGGATCGAGGAGATCCTCGGCGACGACGAGCTGATCTCGATCGTCTTCGAGGAGCCGATCGCCGAGACGCTCGCCCGCTACGTCTCCGACGAGCGCCTCGTCCACGCCCTCTTCGGCCAGGGCATCATCGGGGAGTGGGCCGGTCCGAAGGACCCCGGCACCGCCTCGGTCCACCTGATGCACGGGATGGGCGAGGTCGAGGGGCACGGTGGCAGCTGGGGCTACGTGGAGGGGGGCATGGGCCGCGTCTCCTTCGCGATCGCCGAGGCCGCTCAGGAGGCGGGCGCGACGATCGCTGCCGGAGTGCCGGTGGCGCGGATCGTCCCCGGCGAGGGGGTCGAGCTGGAGAGCGGGGAGCTGATCCGGGCCCGCTCCGTGCTCAGCAACGCCGACCCGAAGCGCATGCTGGGAATGCTTCCGGCGGACGCCGTTCCGTCGGACTACCGCGAGCGCCTTGAGGGCTGGGAGGTGCGCTCGCCGGTGGTCAAGGTGAACGCCGCGCTCAGCCGGCTGCCGACGTTCACCGCCGCGGGCTCGGTCGAGCCGCACCGCGCGATGGTCACCGTCACCCACGGCATCGACGCCGCCCAGGAGGCCTTCGAGGCCAGCAAGCGCGGCGAGCCGCGGGTCGCCTGGGCCGAGCTCTACTTCCAGACCGCCTACGACTCGAGCGTCGCGCCGCCCGGCGCGCACGTGATGAGCGCCTTCGCCCAGTACGCGCCCTACGAGCTGGCCGACGGAGACTGGGATTCGCGACGCGACGAGATCGGCGAGCAGGCCCTCGACCTGATCGAGACCTACGCGCCCGACCTCCGCGACTGTGTCACCGAGACCGAGGTCCTCGGCCCGCCCGACGTCGAGGAGCGGATCGGCCTGACGGGCGGCAACATCTTCCAGGGCGAGACCCTGCCGGACCAGATGTGGGACCGGCGGCTGGAGTCGCGGACCCCGGTCGAGGGCCTCTATCTCTGCGGCGCCGCGACGCACCCGGCAGGCTCGGTGATCGCTCTGAACGGGCGGAACGCGGCGATGGCGGTTCTGGAGGACGCGGGCGTGGCCGCTCCGGTCGGCGGGTAGCGTCCCGGGAGTGCCAGAAGCTCGACATCGGGTGGTCGTGATCGGCGGCGGCTTCGGCGGGCTTCAGGCCGTGCAGAAGCTCGCTCGGATGCCGGTCGAGGTGACGCTGATCGACCGGCGCAATTTCCACCTCTTCCAGCCCCTCACCTACCAGGTGGCGACCGGAGCCCTCTCGCCCGAGGAGGTCGCCTATCCACTGAGGGCGATCTTCAAGAGACGCCGGAACGTCCGGGTGCTGCTCGGCGAGGTCCGGGAGGTCGATCTCGACGGCCGGACCCTGCAGGTCGAGCCCGGCGTCGGCGAATCCGGGCCGCTCACGATCCCCTACGACACGCTGATCGCGTCAGGCGGCTCGCGCTATTCCTACTTCGGCCACGACGAGTGGCAGACGTTCGCCCACGAGGTGAAGTCGCTGGAGAGCGCGCTCACGGTGCAGGGCTCAGATCCTGAGCGCGTTCGAGGCCGCCGAGCTCGAGCCGGACGAGGAGCGCAAGCGGGCCTGGCTCACCTTCGTGGTGGTCGGCGCCGGGCCGACCGGGGTCGAGATGGCCGGGCAGATCGGGGAGCTCGCCCGCGACACCCTCCGCCGGGACTTCCGCGTCATGGACCCTCGCGAGGGGCGGGTGCTGCTGGTGGAGATGGCCGATCGTGTCCTCACCACCTTCCCGCCATCGCTTTCGGAGAAGGCGGCCCGCTCGCTCGAGAATCTCGGGGTCACGCCGCTGCTCAGCCACACCGTCGTCGACATCGACGACGAGAGCGTCACGGTGGAGGCACATGGCGGCGCCCATGAGCGCATCCCCGCGCAAACGGTGATCTGGGCGGCGGGCGTGACCGCGTCCTCGCTGGCGAGGCGCCTGGGGGAGGCGAGTGGAGCCGAGGTCGATCGCGCCGGGCGGGTCTCGGTCGAGCCCGACCTGACGCTGCCGGGCCATCCCGAGGTGCTGGCGCTCGGGGACATGGTGCGCGTCCACGGCGAGGACGGCGCGCTGCAGGACCTTCCGGGGGTCGCGCCGGTTGCGATGCAGCAGGGCCGCTACGCCGCCAAGCTCGTCAAGGCACGCATGCGCGGCAAGGACCACGAGCCGTTCCACTACCGCGACAAGGGAAACCTCGCGACGATCGGGCGCGCCCGGGCGGTGGCCGACCTCCACGCCGTTCGCCTCAGCGGCTTTCCCGCCTGGGTCACCTGGCTCGTGGTCCATCTCTGGTACCTGATCGGCTTCCAGAACCGGCTGCTCGTGCTGATCCGCTGGTCGTTCAGCTTCTTCACGCGCGGCCGCGGCGGGCGGGTGATCGAGGACATCCCGGATCCACAGGGAGGCGCCCGACCGCCTTCATAGGCTGCGCCCATGGCGGTGATCCTGGCCTTCGGCTCCGCCGCGGTGTTCGCGCTCGGGACCGTGCTCCAGCAGCGGGTGGTGATGGACGCGCCCGAGGCGAAGGAGGCGAGCGCCGGGATCCTCTTCCGCCTGGTCCAGCATCCCGTCTGGCTCGGGGGCATCGCCGCGTACGGGATCGCCTTCGGCATGCAGGCGGCCGCCCTCGGGGACGGCCGGCTGGTGGTGGTGCAGCCGATTCTCGCGACCACGATCGTCTTCGCGCTGCCGCTGGGCGTCTGGCTCTCGGCGCAGAAGATCACTCGACGGGACGTGATCGCGGCGTTCGTCGTCACCGCGGGGCTCGCTCTCTTTCTGCTGCTGGCCGACCCGTCGGGCGGCAGGGAGGACGCCCCGATCGGGCAGTGGCTGGTTGCGGGCGCGGTGTTGATCGGCATCGCGACCGCGCTGGTGGTCGCGGGGCTCGGGCGGGCCGGCGCGCTCCGGGCCGCGCTCCTCGGCACGGCCTCGGGCCTCCTCTTCGGCCTGGTCTCGGCGCTCACCAAGGGTGCCGTCGAGGTCTTCCAGGACGACGGCGCGGAGGTGCTGCTCAACTGGCACCTCTACGCCCTGATCTCGGTCGGCTTCGCCGGGATGACCATCACCCAGCTCTCGCTGCAGACCGGGATCCTGCCGCCGGCGGTCGCCACCAGCTCGATCTTCAACCCCGCCGCCAGCGTCGTCCTCGGCCTCACCCTGTTCGAGGAGCAGGTCCACCATTCGACCGGCGGGCAGGATCGGGGCGGCGATCGCCCTGCTCGCGATGTTCGGCGGGATCGCCGTTTTGGCCCTGGGGCGCCGGGAATAGACGGGTTGGTGCCCGAGGACCGGAAGCAGCTCGCCCAGGACGCCTACCAGGCATTCGCGGCAGGCGACCGTGAGTTCTACGAGCAGCACCTGGCCGACGACTACACCTTCTCGGCGCCGCCGGATCCGCTGCTCGACCGCGACGGGTTCTTCGAGCGCTGCTGGCCGGGGGCGGGGATGGGCCAGAGCTTCGACTTCGTCCGGATGGTGGAGTCCGGGGAGGAGGTGATCGTCACCTACGAGTCGCGACGTCCCGACGGGAGCGGCGGCCGCAACACCGAGGTCATGACCATCGGCGACGACGGCAAGATCCACCGCACGGAGGTCTATTTCGGTTGGGAGACCTAGCCGAGCGTCTTCGCCAGCTCGGAGCCCCATGCCTTCGCCCGCTCGAGCTCGCCCTCGGCGAGCGGGCCCTCGGAGTCCTCGACGAAGAAGCTCTCTGGGTCAGCAATCACGTCGTAGCCGCGGCGCTTCAGGCGCTTCGCGATCCCACGCGCCGCAGTGCCGGTGATGACGGGCGGCTTGTCGATCCGAGTATCGAACGCGGCGGCCCTACGGTCCTTACCCTCGCGCTCAGAGAGCCACTGCCGCAGGCCCGGACCTTCGGCGGCGCCCGGCTCCAGCTCGATGCCCTCCTCCTTGGCGCCGGCTGCAGTTCCCTTCCGGCTCATCGAGGTTGCCAGGCCGTGCATGTGGGTCGGGCCGCCGACGACAAGAAGATCCGCGTCTTTCGCCGCGCCCGAGTCGCCGGTGTTGACGGACACGACCTCTGCCTTCCCGATGCCCTCGGCGATCGCCTCGGCGACCTGGCGGGTGTTGCCGTACATCGACTCATAGGCGACGACGATGTCCACGGTCACGATCTTCCCACGTAAGCTGCGACCTGAGGAGTGAGGGATTGATCTACCGCAGCCCCGAGCCGGACATCGAGATCCCGGACCTGACCATGCCCGAGTACGTGATGGGCGGGGCGGCCGCGCGCGGCGACCACCCGGCGATCATCGACAGCACCACCGGCGAGGTCACCACGTACGCCGGGTTCGCGGCCAAGGTCGACGCGGTCGCCGCCGAGCTTCAGGCCGAGGGGATCGGCAAGGGCGACGTGGTCGCGCTGGTCGGCCCGAACAGCCCCGAGTGGGCGATCGTCTACCACGCGATCCTCCGTACGGGTGGCGTCGTCACGCCGATGAACCCGCTGCTCACACCCGAGGAGATGGGAAGGCAGGAGGGGAACTCCGGCTCCAGGCTCTTGATCGACGACCCGCCGGGCCTCGTCGCCAAGGCGTCGCCCGGCGCCAAACCCGCCGAGGTCGATGTCGATCCCGAGGATCTCGCCGTCCTCCCCTATTCCAGCGGGACCACCGGTCTGATGAAGGGCGTGATGCTGACCCACCGCAACCTGGTGGCGAACATCGAGCAGGCCTGGAACTCCATGCCGCTGACCGAGGAGGACACGCTCGTCGGGCTGATGCCCTTCTTCCACATCTACGGCCAGACCGTCGTGCTCAACATGGGTCTGGCGAAGGGCTCGACGATCGTCACCATGCCGCGCTTCGACCTCGAGGGCCTTCTGGACATCCTCGAGCAGCATCGGGTCACCTGGCTTCACATCGCTCCGCCGCTGGTGCTCGCCTTTGCCACCGCACCCGAGGTCGAGGGCCGCGACTTCTCCAATCTGAAGTTGGTGATCTCGGGGGCGGCGCCACTCGACGCCGAGCTCGTGGGCCGTGCCGAGGCGCGAATCGGAACGCCGATCCGGCAGGGATACGGCATGACGGAGCTCAGCCCGGTCAGCCACAAGAGCCGCCTGGCCCGGGTCGCGGAGACGCCGCCGGGCAGCGTCGGGGCGCTGATCCCGAACACCGAGGCCCGCCTGGTCGATCCCGCGACCGGCGAGGACGTGGCCGAGGGCGAGGAGGGCGAGATCTGGGTCCGGGGCCCGCAGGTGATGCGCGGCTACCTCAACAACCCCGAGGCGACGGCCGAGACCCTGGTGGAGGACGGGTGGCTGCGAACCGGTGACATTGGCCGCATCGACGCCGAGGGCTTCACCTTCATCGTCGACCGGCTGAAGGAGCTGATCAAGTACAAGGGCTACCAGGTGCCACCCGCGGAGCTCGAGGCCGTGCTCGTCTCTCACCCGAAGGTGAGGGACGCGGGCGTGATCGGCGTCCCCATGGACGACGGCGGCGAATCCCCAAAGGCCTTCGTGGTAACCGACGACGGCGTCGACGCGGACGAGCTGATGGCCTACGTCGCCGAGCGGGTGGCCCCGTACAAGCGAATCCGCGAGGTCGAGTTCGTCGACGAGATCCCGAAGTCGGCCTCCGGCAAGATCCTCCGCCGGCTGCTGCGAGAGGGGCGCGCCGCGGCCAGATGAGCCCCGGGCTCGTCGCCGCTCAGCTGTTCGGCGTGGAGGGCGGCGCGCCGGTGCGCAGGAGCGTCGAGAGGTAGATCACGACCTTGGCTCTGCCCTTGTTTGCAGCCTGGTGGATGGTGGAGGGCTGCTCGACGATCCACTGGCCGGCCGCGATCCTGCCGGTCCGCCCGGCGGGGATCTTGCGGACGACCCTGGGGTTATCGGCCGTCCCGGTCATCACGGTGACCGACCCCTCCCTGACGGTGTAGCTGAGGACGCCCGCCTGGATGTAGGCGACCTGGGTGCCCTCGTGATGGTGAAGCGCGATCCTGCCCCCTGCCGGGATCACCACTCGGGAGAGGCCCAGCGTCCTGTGCTTGGCGCCCTTCACCTTGGTGCTCTGGGCGAGCGGGGTGCGAACGACCGTCGGCGCGCTCGACTGAGCGATCACGTGGCCGACCACGACGCCGGCCCCGACCAGGCCGATCGCGGACAAGATCAAGGTGACTCGGACGCGCCGCATCGCGCGACCGTACAGAATTCCCGGTGTGGGGGATCTGCAGATCTTCATCGCAGCGCTCTTCGTCTCGGCCGCCGGGCTGAACGCGCTTGCCAACTGGGTCAACGTGCCGTATCCGATCACGCTCGTGATCGGGGGCCTGGCGCTCGGCCTGATCCCCGGGATCCCGGACATCCACCTCGATCCGGAACTGGTCCTGCTGGTCTTCCTGCCGCCGTTGCTCTACGCGTCGGCCTTCTTCGCGGACCTGCGCACCCTGCGCAACGACGCACGGGTGATCGTGCTCAACGCGATCGGCCTGACCCTGGCGACAGCCGCGGTCGTCGGCGTGATCGCACACGAGGTGATCCACCTGCCCTGGGCGATGTCGTTCGCGCTGGGGGCGATCGTCTCGCCGACCGATCCGGCGGCGGCCACGGCAATCATGCGTCGGGTCGGCGCGCCTCGGCGGCTCGTCAACATCCTGGAGGGGGAGAGCCTGGTCAACGACGCCGCGGCGCTGGTCGCCTACAAGGTCGCGGTCGCCGTCGCGATCGGCGAGAGCGTCTCGGCCGGGCACACGGTGCTCACCTTCTTCGTGGACGTCGCGGGTGGCGCGGCGATCGGGCTGGCCGTCGGCTGGGTGATCGCCGAGGTCCGCAAGCGCGTCAGCGACGTCAACACGGAGCTGACGATCTCCCTGTTCTCTGCCTACGGCGCCTTCATCCCCGCGGACCAGCTCGGGGTGTCCGGCGTGCTCGCTGTGGTGGCGTGCGGGCTGGTGCTCGGGTTCCGTGCTCCCGAGATCGCCTCCCCGGAAAGCCGGATGCAGGGTTTCGCGATGTGGTCGATCCTCACGTTCCTTCTCAACGCCACCCTGTTCATCCTGATCGGCCTGCAGCTGCCGACGATCGTCGACGGGCTCGCCGGCAGGTCAGCCGGCGAGGTGATCGGCTACTCGGCCGCAGTCTGTGCCGCGGTGATCGCGATGCGCTTCATCTGGGGGAACACCGTGACCCTGGTCATCAGGACCCTCGACCGGCGGGAATCGCAGCGAGCCCGGCGCTCGACCTGGCAGTTACGGGTGGTCAGCAGCTGGTCGGGGATGCGCGGCGCGGTCTCGCTCGCCGCGGCCCTGGCGCTGCCCCTCCACACCAATGGCGGCGCGCCGCTTCCCGGCCGCGACCTGATCCAGTTCATCACCTTCTCGCTGATCCTGGTGACAGTGGTGGGGCAGGGGCTGACCCTGCCCTGGGTGATCCGCCGCCTCGGGGTGATCGACGACGGCTCCGAGGAGGAGAACGAGGAGACCAGGGCCCGGCTGGTGATCGCGAAGGCCGCTCTCGACAGGGTCGACGAGCTCGAGGGGGAGGACTGGACACGCGACGGCACGGTCGAGCGGGTCCGCAACCTCTACCGCTTCCGGAAGAGGCGGTTCGCGATCCGAGCCGGGAAGATCGAGGACGAGGACGGGCTGGAGGAGGGCTCGCTCGCCTATCAGCGCCTGATGCACGAGATCTACGCGGTGCAGCGCGCCGAGCTCGTCCGGCTTCGCAACCAGCGCGAGATCAGCGCAGAGGTGATGAGACGCGTCGAGCGCGAGCTCGATCTCGAGGAGCAGCGCCTCGAGGTCTAGTAGCCGGCCGGCTTCCGGAGCGGGCCGAGGTAGACCCGCGCGAGCTCCACGGCTTTCGCCTTGCGTGCCGCCGGTGACGCTGAGCGAGCCCGGACCTTGATCGTGATCAGCCGGACGCCGTCGGTGGTCAGCAGGCGGCTCTGCAGCGGGAACCAGTATCCGCCCAGTCCCAGGCTCGTCATGGGGCGGGGCGCGGCGCGAGCGGCTTGATGGGACCACTCGACGTTCTGCCAGAACTCGACCTGCTCGCGTTCCATCCGGGCGTAGGCCTGAGGAGCGCTGTCGAGCATGACGATGACCGACATGTCATCGGCCCGGAACCGGCACCCATCAGCGCCGTTCGACGCGGTGAAACGTGAGCCGTGCGCATGCCCGGTGCACGCCGATGGCAGATGCGGAGCAGTCCGGTCTCCGCCACCGAGAACGGCAAGCACGACGGCGATGAGAAACGCCACTAGGGAGAGAGTACGTGCCCGACCGCCGGGTCAGACCTGCCGTCGAGCAGCTCGCGGTAGATGCGCTCGATCTCCTTCTCGCCAGAGCCGTGCTCGATCTGCAGCCAGTCCCGGGTCCACTCCACGTACGGGCCCCAGGCCTCGGCGATCCGCTCGTTGACCCCGTCGGGTCCCCAGTCCTCGGTGCGCTTGCGAAGCCGGTCGGGAGCGAAGAAGAAGACGGGCTTGGGGCCCGCCAGATCGGAGCCGCCGCCGAGGTCCTCGCGGTGGGTGATGCCGACGGCCGCCGAGTGCTTGAGCTGGTCGCCGTAGTGGCCGTGGACCGCGCTGCGGACCTTGGCGTCGCCCGACATGTCGACGTAGACGGCCGGGTCGCGGTCGAGCGAGCCGAGCTCCTCGTACGGGACCACCTTGTCGTAGACGCCCAGGGACTCGGTGAACTCGACGTTGCCCGGCGAGGTCAGGCCGATCACCTCGATGCCGTCGCGCCTGTCGACGAGATACGCGAGAGCCGAAGAGGTCCGGCTCGACGCGCTCGACAGCACCGCGGCCTTCGCGCCGAAGAAGTCCTCGTCGTCGAGGAAGTCGTCGATCAGGAACGAGGTGAAGTAGAGCGGCCAGAGCAGCATCTGCTGGTCCTCGTTCCGCTCCTCGTAGAAGGGGAGTCCGGCGACCCGGATGTAGCGGTTGTATGCGGCGGGCAGCTTGGCGCGATGGGGGCTGGTGTCGACGAAGTCGAGCGGGTCCGAGCGGTCCGGTTGCACGACGAGGTGGGAGGCGGGGGGGAGGTACCCGAAGACCCTGGTTCCCTCCGGGATGCCCTCCGCCTCGCTGGCGACGACGTCGGCGAAGCCCCAGACCGGCATCCGCGCCCATCCATCCTCGGCGGGGAAGAAGTCCCAATAGCTCATCGCCTCGCCCATCACCGCGTAGGTGATGTTGTTGGTGGTGAGCCCGAAGGAGTCGACTCCGAGCAGCACCTGGCCCGCCTCGAGCGTGGGCGCCTCGGGGTCCTCGAAGCGCGTTTCCTGCAGATCGTCCTTCTTGACGAGGAAGTCGATGACCGGAGCCTAGTGGGTAGGTTTAGCTCGCTGGTCAACGGGCACCCTCACCTGTCCGGGGGTACGAGAGATTGGAGGCTGGACGTGAATGGACGGCTCTCCGCGCTCGATGACTCGTTCTTGGCCGTCGAGAGCGACAGCGCACATATGCACGTTGGCTGGGCGTCGGTCTTCCGGCCACCGGAGGAAGGGTCCGCGCCCAGCTTCGCGGAGCTCCGCGACCACATCGCGTCACGACTTGCTCGCGCTCCCCGCTACCGGCAGCGAATCGCCCGGGTGCCGCTGGGCCTGAACGCGCCGATCTGGGTGGACGATGAGCTCTTCGACGTCAACCGGCACGTGGTCGCTTCGAGCGCGAGCTCTCTCCCCGAGCTGGTCGACTCCTGCATGTCCACGCAGCTCCGGCGCGACCGCCCGCTCTGGCAGATTCGCATCTCGGATCGCCTGGACGACGGCCGGATCGGCGTCGTCGGCAAGGTCCACCACTGCATGGTCGACGGCGTAGCGGCCGTCGAGCTCGGATCGCTCCTGCTCGACCCCACTCCCATCCCACCGTCGGAGAAATCCGACGGCTGGCGGCCGAGGAGAACCCCGGGACCCGCCCAGCGGCTTCTCGGCGGCGTCGTGGACCGCATTCTGGAGGGAGCCTCCCTGGCGCGCTTTCCGGCGCGGCTGGCTCGCTCGCCCGGGCGCGTCGCCGATCTGGTTGAGCCGGCGCGCCGCGCCCGCAAGGCGCTCGCTCACTCGATGCGCCCATCCGAGCCGCAGGAGCCCGTCAACCAGCCGATCACCGGCGCTCGTCACCTGGCCTGGTTTTCGCGCCCGCTCGCAGACCTGAAGCGGATCGGCCGTCCCTTCGGGGCCTCGGTCAACGACGTCCTGCTGGCCGCCTCGGCGGGGGGCATGCGGCGCTTCCTCCAGGATCGCGACCGCGACCCCGTGCCGCTGAAGACGATGGTGCCGGTCAACGTGCGTGAGGGTGACGCCGCCGATCTCGGCAACCGGATCTCCTTCGTGTTCGTCGACCTCCCCTGCGACGAGCCCGACCCCGCGCGGCGGCTGCAGAACGTCCGGCTCGAGATGAGCGAGCGCAAGGAGGAGGGCATGCCTGAGGGCGCCGACGCCGCCATGGCCGCGATCAGGTACATCCCACGCGCGGCGCAACACGCCCTGAGCCGCAAGATCGCGAGCCCGCGGACCTTCAACATCACCGTCTCCAACATCCCGGGCCCGCGTCTGCCGATGTACATGCGCGGCTGCGAGCTGGAGGCGGCCTACCCGGTCGTCCCGATCGCGGACGATCATGCGGTCTCCATCGGGATGACGACCGTCCGGGACAACGCCTGTTTCGGCCTCTACGCGGCAAGCGATCCCCTGCCGGACTCCGACCGGCTGGCGGAGGCCGTCGATCACTCGATCGACGAGCTGCTCGAGCTCGCGGTCGAGAGTCGCGGCCTAGAGGTCCAGGCGTAGCTCCTGGCCGACGGTGCCCTCGGGGAACACCGGGTGGGGCTCCTCGCCGATCTGCTCGAAACCCTTGGCGTCGTAGATCCGGCGGGCGCTCTCCAGCGAGCTGTTGGTCCAGAGGATCATCCGCTCGTACCCCTTCGCGCGAGCGAAGCGGATGCAGCGCTCGACCAGCCCGCTGCCGACGCCGAAGCCCCGTGCCCAGCCTTCGACGAAGAGCAGCCGGAGCTGAGCCACGTCCTCGGACTTGCGGACGCAGTAGACGGCGCCGGCGCGCTCGCCGTCGAGCTCTGCGATCCAACCCCGCTCTCGCTTCGAGTCGTGCTCGGCCAGGAAGTCGGCGACGATGCGCGCGACCAGCGCCTCGAATTCCGGAGGCCAGCCGAGCTCGTCGTCGTAGAGGTGAGCGTGTCGCTCGAGTACCCAGCCGTGATCGCCCGGGCGGATGGGGCGGATCTCCATGCGGCGTCGCTCCAGCGGCTCGCCGAGGATCCGGCGGATCGAGCCCATCGCCTCCACGAGGCGCCGCTGCTGCTCGTCCGAGTAGGCGCCGAGCACCTCGCCGATCTCCGCACCCGAGCGCCGGTCGAGGCTGGCGAAGGTGCGGCGCCCTTTGGCGGTCAGCTCGACCAGCTGACGGCGGCGGTCCGCGCTCGAGCGCACCCGCTTGATCAGACCCTCTTCACCGAAGCGGTTGAGGATCCGGCTGAGATAGCCCGCGTCCAGGCCGAGCTCGCGACGGAGGTGGGCAACCTCCGTCCCAGGGTGTGTGGCGATCTCATGGATCACCCGCGCCTCGGTGATCGAGAACGAGCTGTGGAGGTAGCCCGGGGAGAGGAGGCCGACCTTGAGCGGATAGAACCGGTTGAAGGCGCGGACGGCTGCGACGCGGTGATCCCCAGCCCTGTTCGTCGCACTCGCCATATTCCTTGACTGAGTCAAAGAATATACAGGAGCTCGCTCGGGGGAATTAGGGTGAGGGTGTGACTGAGTCAGACCCCGCAGATGTCTCGCGGGCCTTCTTCCAGGCCTACGCCGACGGCGATCGCGACGGGGCGGCCTCGCTGCTGGCCGTGGATGTGACCGCCTACATCACCAATGCCGACGCCGGGGTCGACACCGTGACCGGCCGCGATGCCTACATGGCCCGAGTCCCGGACCTCCAGGAGGCCGGCGGAAGCGCTCAGATCACGCAGGTCGTCGGGATCGACTCGGAGCGTGCGATGACGATGGTGGAGATCCGGGTACCGGACCGCAAGGGAAAGAGCCTGCACAACCACGCCGCCTTCCTCGCCAGGGTCGCCCGCGGCGAGATCGCCGAGCTCTGGATGGTCGAGGCGCTCCCCGCCTATTCAGACGAGTTCTGGTCCTAGCTACCGGATGAACAGCATCTCGGCGTACTTCGGCAGCGGCCAGAGGTCGTCGGGGACGATCTTCTCCAGCTTGTCGGCCGCCTCGCGCACCTTGGCCATCGCGGCGAGTTGCTTGTCGCGGGCGTAGATCGCGAGCTCCAGGCCCTCGAGCCCGTCGGGGTACTGATTGGCGTCGTCGAGCTCCTTGATCGTCGCGACCAGGTCGTCGACAAGCGGGGTCGCCTCCTCGGTGACCGCGCCGATCCCGGCGTCGTCGCCCAGCGCCAGGTAGCGCAGCGCCGCCGGCAGGATCATCGTTCGCGCGATCGAGTCCGCGGTCTCGGCCTCGATGTTGGCCTTGATGATGTATTGCTCGACCCAGACCTCGAAGCGCGACTCCAGCTCGCGCTCGCTGAGCACCCTGTACTTGCCCATCATCTCGACGGTGGGCTCGGCCAGCACCTCGGGAAGCGCATCCGGGGTGGTGCGCAGGTTCTTCAGGCCGCGCTCCTCCTCGGCCTCCTTGTGCCAGGCCTCGTCGTAGTTGTCGCCGTCGAAGACGATCTGCTTGTTCGAGTCGTAGGCCTCCTTGACCACCGCGGTCACGGCGGCGGGCAGGTCGTCGGTTCCCTTGGCCTCGAGCTTGTCGGAGAGGTCGTCGATCGCCTCCGCGACGATGGTGTTGAGGACCGTGTTCGGGAAGGCGAGCGAGGCGCTCGACCCGACGGCGCGGAACTCGAACTTGTTGCCGGTGAAGGCGAACGGCGAGGTCCGGTTGCGGTCGCCGCCGTGCATCGGCAGCGGGGGCAGGACATCGGCGCCCAGCTGGAGGAACGAGCCCGGGGTGTGCGGATCGCCGCTGCCCGAGGAGATCGCCTCGAAGACCTTCGTCAGCTCGGCGCCGAGGAAGATCGAGATGATCGCCGGCGGCGCCTCGTTGGCGCCCAGGCGATGGTCCTGACCGAGGTCGGCGACCGAGGCGCGCAGCAGCCCCTGGTGCTTGTTGACCGCCTGGATCACCGCGGCGCAGAAGAACAGGAAGTTGATGTTGTCCGCGGGGGTGTCGCCGGGGTCGAGCAGATTGGAGCCGGTGTCGGTGCCCATCGACCAGTTGTTGTGCTTGCCCGAGCCGTTGACGCCGGCGAAGGGCTTCTCGTGCAGCAGGCAGACGAGGCCGTACCTGCGGGCGACCCTCTGCATCACCTGCATGGTCAGCTGCTGGTGATCGGAGCCGACGTTCGAGTTCTCGAAGATCGGCGCGATCTCATGCTGCGCCGGGGCGACCTCGTTGTGGCGGGTCTTGATCGGCACCCCGAGCTTGGCCAGCTCGTTCTCGAAGTCGAGAATGCAGGCGAGCACGCGCTCCGGGATCACTCCGAAGTAGTGGTCGTCCAGCTCGTGGCCCTTGGCGGGCTTGGCGCCGAACATGGTCCGGCCGGTGATCACCAGGTCCTGACGGGCGAAGAAGTAGTTCTCGTCGATCAGGAAGTACTCCTGCTCGGGACCAACGGTCGTGAAGACCCGCTGCGCCTCGTCGTCGCCGAGGATCTTGAGCGCGCGGATCGCGGAGCGCGAGAGAGCGTCCATGGAGCGCAGGAGCGGGGTCTTGGCGTCGAGCGCCTCGCCCGTCCACGAGACGAACGCGGTCGGGATGCAGAGCAGCGCGCCGTTCGGGTTCTCCAGGATGAAAGCCGGGCTGGTCGGGTCCCAGGCCGTGTAGCCGCGGGCCTCGAAGGTCTCGCGGACTCCGCCCGTGGGGAACGAGGAGGCGTCCGGCTCGCCCTGGATCAGCTCCTTGCCCGAGAAGCTGGCGAGCCACTTGCCCTCGCGGTTGGGCTCGAAGAAGGAATCATGCTTTTCGGCCGTCAGACCCGTCAGGGGCTGGAAGACGTGGGTGAAGTGGGTCGCGCCACGCTGCAGCGCCCACTCCCGCATCGCGTCGGCGACCGCATCCGCCAAAGAGGTGTCGAGGGCCTCACCGTGCTCGAGCGTCGCCTGGAGCTTCTCGTAGACGTCCTTGGGCAGGACGTCCTTCTGGACCGCCGCCGAGAAGACGTTGGTGCCGAAGGGGTTGTTGTCGGCCTTGGTCAGGTCGACGGTGCCTAGGGCGGATCCGTTGGGGCTCCAGGTGGCGGATGTGACGTTCTGAGCGCGGGTCTTGAGCATCTTCGGGGCAGCCTCCTCGCAGGCATGGCGCGCCAGCGGGCGCGCCGAGGTTGGTCAGGTGAATCGAGGCAGGAGATTAGAGGCCAACGGAGTATCGAGGCATTGTCCGCGCGTATAAAAATCGCAATACGCGGTTCGACACGAGGTAGGGACCGGTAGCCTGGGCTTCGATGGCCGATTTTCCTGCGCCGAGCGAGGGATTCGTGCTCACGCACTTCATCGTCAGCGCCGACGTGCCGCGCTCGGCGGCCTTCTACACCGACGTGCTCGGGGGCGAGGTGGTGATGGAGGGAGAGCCGACCATCGTCCAGCTCGCCAACGGCTGGGTGATCATCAACGTGGGCGGCGGCCCCACCGAGGACAAGCCCGAGGTCGTGCTGGAGGCTCCGACCGAGCCCAACCGGGTGAGCGCCTTCCTCAACATCCGGGTGGCCGACATCCAGGCGTGTTATGAGGAGTGGGGCTCGAAGGGGGCCGAGTTCCTCACCCCGCCCCAGGATCGCGGGGCCGAGATCCGCTGCTACATGCGCGATCCCGACGGCCACCTGATCGAGGTGGGCCAGAGCACCGCGACGCAGTCAGGCTGACGCGGCGAGCTCGACCCGGTTGCCCGACGGGTCGGTGACCCGGACGCGGTCGTCCTCCCGAACGGGCTCGAAGCCCGCTTCGCGGAGGCGGTCCTCCTCGGCGGCCAGCTGATCCGGGCCCCGCAGCTCGATTGCGAACTGGCGCAGGCCCCTGCTGCCCTCGGGCGGGGGAGGGGCGCCCTCGCCCGCCCAGGTGTTGAGCCCGATGTGATGGTGGTATCCGCCGGCCGAGACGAACAGCGCTCCCGGATAGCCGCGGACCATCACGTCGAAGCCGAGCGCGCCCGAATAGAACGCCTCGGCCGCGGCCAGGTCGCCGACGTTGAGGTGGACGTGGCCGATGCGCGTGCCGGCCGCCATGCCGGTGCCGGCGTCCTCGCGGCGCAGCTCGCCGAGCACGCCGTCGAGGTCGATCGGAAGGGTGTCCATCTGCAGGACGCCGTCGCGAACGGGCCACTCCTCCCGCGGCCGGTCGCGGTAGAGCTCGATCCCGTTGCCCTCCGGGTCGCTCAAGTACAGCGCCTCGCTGACCAGGTGATCGGAGGCGCCGCTCAGCCGCCAGCCGGCCTCGGCCACTCGCTGGAGCGCCCGCGCGAGATCCGCGCGGCTCGGCACCAGAATGGCCAGATGGAAGAGGCCGCTTGTGCCTGCTTGGCGCGGCAGGGCGTCCGGGTCGCCGACCAGCTCGATCACCGCGCGGCCGTCCGTTCCGAGCCGAACCATCTCGCCTCCCGGTTCGAGCTCGGAGAGGCCGATCGCGTCCCGGTAGAAGTCGCGAGCCCTGCCCAGGTCGGCGACGGTCAGGCGCACTGCGCCCATCGAGGTGCCGGGGTCGATCGAGCCGTTCTCGTTCACCAGTTCAGGGTAAAGAGGACAGATTCGGCAATAACTACGGATGCCCCGGGGAGGAGGGCCGTGAGATCCTGCCGCCCGTGAAGACCGGCGAAGGGGCTCTAGAGACAGGGGGCGCCGGCCGCGAGTTCCACCAGCCGCGCACGATGGCCACCGTCCTCGGCGGGTTGTTCCTCGCAGGCGGGATCATCGGCGGCCTCTCGCTGCTGCTGCCGCATCCGAGCTCGTTCGACTCTCCGGCGCTGTGGAGCAACGTGGTGCTCGCGTTCTGCTCCGGTCTCGCCCTCCTGCTGCTGCGCAACCGGCTGACCGGCTGGGCGATCCAGCTCGTCGTGCTGGCCGGGACGCTGGTCGTCACCCGGGCCGTGTACTACGGGCACGATCCGAGCGGCTACTACACGATCTGGTACCTCTGGATCGGCGTCTACGCATTCTTCTTCTTCGGTCGCCGCTGGGGCGCCGCCCAGATGGCGTTCGTCGGCCTCGCCTATGGCTGGGTCCTCACCCAGCTCACGGGGCCGACGCCGGTTGCCCGCTGGGTGGTGACGATCGGGAGCATCCTGGTCGCCGGCATGCTCGTCGACGCTCTCGCCGCGCGGCTGCGACGCGAGACCGTCGCCGCGGCCCGGCGGGCCGCGAACCTCGAGGCCGTCGGCGAGGTGGCGAGGCAGCTCGCCACTCAGAGCGACCCGCGGGCGGTGGGCTGGGCGATCTGCTCCGCCGCCGTGCGGACCGCGCACGCCTCTGTCGCGGTGCTCTGGCGGCCAAGCCGGACGGGCGACGCGCTGCAGGCGACAGCCGTGGCGGGAACGGACGCCGAGGGCGTCTCCCTGCCGTTCGTGACCCCCAACTCCGGGGCGATCCAGGCCTTCACCTCGGCAACCGACCGCTTCGCGGCGCTTCGCGGCGCGAAGCCCGCGCAGGAGCTGGCGCCGGCCTTCGAGGCGGGGGCGGCGCTCTGGCAGCCGATTCTCCGTGGAAAGAGCACGGCAGTCGGGGTTCTCGCGGTCTACTGGCACGAGCCACTCGAGCAGCTCGCGGGAGAGACCCGGCGGGCGGTCAGGCTGCTGGCGCTCGAGGCGGCGATCGCGATCGAGCGCGGCGAGCTGCTCGGCCGGCTCGAGGTCGCGGCCCGCACCGACGATCTCACCGGGCTGTTGAACCGCCGCGCCTGGGACGAGGAGCTCGGTCGCGAGCTCTCGCGTGCCGACCGGGACGCCGCCGCTCTCTGCGTCGCCATCCTCGACCTCGACAAGTTCAAGAGCTACAACGACACCCACGGCCACCAGGCCGGCGACCGCTTCCTGAAGCAGATGGCCGGCGCCTGGTCGCAGACCCTGCGCGCCGGAGACATCCTGGCGCGCTACGGGGGCGAGGAGTTCGCCCTCGCCCTCCCGGGGACCAATCTCGAGCACGCCCAGGAGATGCTGGAGCGCCTGCGGGAGTCGCTCCCCGACGGGCAGACCTGCTCGGCCGGCGTCTGCCGGTGGGACGGCAAGGAGAGCGCGGAATCACTGACCGCGCGTGCGGACACCGCCCTCTACGCGGCCAAGGAGGCGGGCCGCGACCGGGTGATCGGGATCTAGCCTAGGAGCAGCTCGTCGGCTCCCTCGGGCTTCCAGCGCTCGGCGACGGCGGCGAGAGGGATTCCCAGGAACCAGAAGCACACCGCCAGCGTCGTGGAGACGAAGGCGATCGGGATGGAGAGCAGGAAGAAGAGGACCGGCGATAGGGACATCGCGGCCCCGTAGCGGTAGACGTCGCGCGGCAGCTTCCTCTGCATGAGGTCGTGGTTCTGGGCGCGGCTGAACAGGACGACCTCCATCCCGCTGACGGCGGCGACGTTGATCGCGTAGATCGCTATCGACAGCGGGTTCTCGAAGTACTTGCCGAGGAGCGCGGTGGGAAAGGGGAGGAATGCGATGAACGCCAGGTAGACCAGGTTCAAGGCGATCATCCCCCGGTCGATCCGCGCCAGCCCGGAGAAGGCGGCGTGATGCGCGACCCAGTAGCGGCCGATCACCGCGAAGCTGATGAAGAAGCTGACGAAGGTCGCCGTGTCGTCGGCGAGCGCGTCGGCAAGGTCGTGGACGCTGTGGGTGTCGTTGATCACGGGGACCGCCAGGTCCACGACGAGCAGGGTCATCGCGATCGCGAACAACCCATCGGTGAACGTCAGCATCCGCGCGAACTCGACGCTCTCGCGGTCGTAGGTCCGGGGCACCTGTCCGCTAGAGACCAAGGTCCCGCAGGAACCCGGGCTTGAGCGCGCTCAGGTTGACGAACGCGGGGAGGGGCATGTCGTCCGGGTTGCCCCGGACGCCGATGCGCGCGCCCTCGGGCGCCTCGCCCTCGAGGCGCTCTCCGATCTCGACCGCCTTGTCCTCGGAGGGGGCGCCGACCAGCAGATAGCGGAAGTGGCGCTTCACGGGAAGACCCTCGGCGCGGAGCTGCCTGGCGAAGGACTGCGTGTCCCTGACGTGGGGGAGGTCGACCATGACCTCCCACGGATACTCGCCGTAGCGGTGGGCCTCCTCGGAGCCCTCGTGCTCGGCCTCGTGCATCTCGTCGACCCTCGCCGCCTCGTCGTCGGGCAGCGGCTCCGAGGCGTCCTTCCACTCGTCGGCGACGGGGTGCCAGCGCATCAGGCGGACCTCGCCGGCGAGCTTCTCGTCCTGCATCAGGTTCTTGACGACGCGCTCGGCCTCCTGGGCGGACTCCTCGTGCCAGGCGTAGACGAAGACGAAGCGGCCGTCGCGCGTCACGATCACGCTGCCGCCGAGCAGCTTGCGGGCCTCGTTGTCGAGCTGGAGGTGGTGGAGCGCGTCGCTCAGGGTGGCGCCGTTGTGGTCCTCGTCGAGGGCCACCTCGACGCGCCACTCGTCGCGGTCGCGTGGCGGCTGATCGGTCTCGTTCACGCGCCCAACTCTATTGGGGTCCCGGCCGGCCCGAGGTTGAGCACGCGCGTGGGCCCGACTTCGCTCTCGGCGCCCCAGGACTCGTGGATGTGCCCGCAGACCGCGAGTGGCGGGCGCTTGGCCTCGATTGCCTCGAGGATCGCCTGGCTACCGAGGTGATCGCCGGCGCTCGAGGTGTCGCAGTAGCCCTTCGGCGGAGAGTGGACGACCAGCACCGCGCCCTCTGGACACCCGCGAGCTTCTCGGCCGCCTGGTCCTCGTCGAGGTCGAAGCTCCAATCCCAGGGGGTGATCGGGATCCCGGCGCCGAGCCCGAAGAACTGGCGTTCCGTCGATCTCGGTGGACTCACCGTGGAGCACGGTCGCCGCATCCCACCCGTCGCAGGCGGCGCGCAGGGCGTCCTCGGTCTCGTTGTTCCCGGGGACGAGAACGGTGGGCGTCGTGATGGCGCTGAGCGCTCCGATCGCCTCCTCGAGTCCCTCGTGAACCGAGGCGAAGTCGCCGGCCGCAATCAGGACGTCGGCGTCCGAGGAGCGTTCGACCAGCCGCGCAGCCTGGTCCAGGTCGCGATGCAGGTCGCTGAAGGCGAGGATCCTCATGGTCCGGAGTCTGCCATCGGCCGCCGGGCGGCGGAGTTTTGGTGCCGCGCAGGCGGGGGATCATCGGGGAGCACATGACTACGACGCCGGAAGCGGAGTCGCCGGACGCACTCGTTCCGGTCGAGGCCCCCGAGGTTCCCGCCGGGGAGCCGAAACCGGCTCACGGCACTTTCTCCGGAATGAGCTTTGGGCTGGTGGTCCTGGTCGCCCTGCTGCTGATCGCGCTGGCCATCTTCTCCTCCCCGCTCCTGGCGGTGATCATCCTCTGCATCGCCGCGGTCTTCCTGCTGATCGGGATGTCCGCATTGCGCCAGCGCTCGGAGCGCCAGGATCAGAGGCAGGGTGGCTCGCCGGACACCGGCGCGCCAGGGCCCGGAGGCCGCCGGCGCGGGGCGTCCGCGTCCTACGAGGGGTAGGCGTCGCGCCGCGTAGTCAGGCGGAGGCGCGAAGCCGTGGCCAGATCAGCAGGACGAGACCGATCAGAATGCACGCCAGGCCGAGCCCGTAGTTGACGAGCACGGCCAGGAGGATCCCGATCACGATGAGCAGTAGCGATAGCTGCATGTCCCCAGCGATACCCCGCCCGATGGCCTCGAAACGGTTCACTCCTCCACGGCCGGGGTATTAGCCGTCCGATGGAAGCCGCCGCTAGAGACCGCTCGGACGGGGCGGAGACCCCCGGGCAGGTGGCCGAGAAGGCCAAGCAGAAGGCAGCCGAGATCAAGCGCGAATACGCGCACGGCGAGGACAAGCCGCTCGGCTCTCACCTGATCCTGGTCGTGGTCTACAACGCCCTCGCCGCCCTCTTCCTCGCGGCTCGCGTCAGGGCCGGCAAGGGCTTCCCGAAGCGGATCTCCGCAGGCGATGTGCTCCTCGCGGGCGTCGCGACGCACAAGCTGAGCCGGCTGATCGCGAAGGACCGGGTGACGTCTCCGCTTCGCGCACCGTTCACCGAGTTCGAGGGGGAAGGCGGGCCCGGCGAGGTCGAGGAGAAGCCGCGGCAGGCCGGCGGAATGCGCCAGGCCATCGGCGAGCTTCTGGTCTGCCCGTTCTGCCTCGCGCAGTGGATCGCGACAGCGACGCTCGCGGGCTTCGCGACGTTGCCGCGGGCGACTCGCTTCATCTGCTCGATCTTCGCCGCGGTGACGATCTCGGACTTCCTGCAGATCGCCTACAAGGGCTCGGAGGAGAAGCTCCTCTAGGGCCCTTGTCCGCGGATCCGCGGCGCAGTTTGGTTCGATTTCCGCTCGGGTAGCCACTCGGCGCGCGCCTCAGGGCGGCGGCGTGGTCGAGTGAGAAAGCGGCGGCGTGGTCGAGTGAGAAAGCCAGTCACATCGAAGCGGGGCGAGTGGTTTCGGCGATGGACGCTGCTCGTATTCGCAGGACTTGGCGTGGCGCTCTCGGGGTGCGGGAAGCAATCGACGCTCGACCCGCACAGTCCGCCCTCGCACGACATCCGGACTCTGTTCTGGTGGCTGGTCGGCATCGCCTCGATCTTCTTCTTCGGCGCCGTCGGGATGCTGGTCCTGGCGTGGCTGCGGCGCTCCGAGCCCGGCCTGCCGTTCGTCAAGGGAAAGGACGGCGGCCGTCTCGAGACCAAGCTGGTCGTGATCTTCGGCATGGCGATACCCGTCGTCGTGCTCGTGGCGGTCTTCTTCGTCTCGAACGTCTACGTGATCGGCAAGACCGAGCCGCCGAGCATCGGCTCGACCTCCATGTCGATCGAGGTGACCGGACATCAATGGTGGTGGGAGGCGCACTACCCGGGAACGACCGCCATCACCGCCAATGAGATCCATATCCCCGCCCGGACCCGGATCAACCTGATCGGCAACACCGACGACGTGATCCACTCGTTCTGGGTCCCCGCCCTCAACCGGAAGATCGACCTGATCCCCGGCCGCAATAACCGGATGCTCCTCTACGCCGATGCGCCGGGGGTCTACCGGGGTCAGTGCGCGGAGTTCTGCGGACTGCAGCACGCCCACATGGCGTTCGAGGTGATCGCGCAGCAGCCGGCCGCGTACCAGGCCTGGCTCCGGAACATGGCGAGCGAGGCGCGGCCGCCGGCCACGCCGGCCGAGCGGTCAGGTCAGCAGCAGTTCATGGCCGACCAGTGCGCAAGCTGTCACACCATCCGCGGCACCCCCGCCCGGGGTGAGATCGGCCCCGACCTCACCCATCTGGCGAGCCGCTCGACGATCGCCGCGCTGACCATCACCAACGACCGGCCTGGGCTGAGGAGCTGGATCCGCGATCCGCAGCACGCGAAGCCGGGGAACCGGATGCCGCAGCTCAACCTCACGCCGCAGCAGATCGACGCGATCGTCACCTACCTGCGGAGCCTCGGCTAGCCGATGGAGGCCGCCGCACAACCGGTCGCCGGCGAGAGGGTCGACCGCCTGGAGCGCATCTGGCGCGAGCGCTCGGGCCTGGTCGGCTGGCTCACGACCACCGACCACAAGCGGATCGGGATCCTCTACTTCTTCACGGCGCTCGCCTTCTTCGGGGCGGGTGGGATCGAGGCGCTGCTGATCCGCACCCAGCTGGCGGGTCCCAACGGGACGGTCCTCAGCCCGAACGCGTTCAACCAGGCGATGACGATGCACGGGGTCACGATGATCTTCCTGTTCGTGATCCCGATGTCCACCGGGGCCTTCGGGAACTATCTGCTGCCGTTGATGATCGGCGCGCGGGACATGGCCTTCCCGCGCCTCAACGCCCTCTCGTACTGGATCTATCTCTGCTCGGGGATCTTCATCTACATCGGGCTGGCGTCAGGACACGCTCCGAGCGCCGGCTGGTTCGACTACGTCCCGCTCGCCTCGAAGACCTACAGCCCTGGGCCGGGAATCGACTTCTACGCGCTCGGCCTGATCTTCAACGCGATCTCGACCACCGCGGCGGCGATCAACTTCATCGTGACCATCTTCAACCTCCGGGCGCCGGGGATGTCGCTCAACCGGATGCCGCTCTTCTGCTTCGCGTTCCTGGCGGTCTCCTTTGCGCTGGTCTTCGCTCTGCCGCCGCTGACCTGCGCCCTGCTCATGCTCGAGCTCCAGCGGATGCTGGGCTTCCATTTCTACGACGTGGCGGCGGGGGGTGATCCGATCCTCTGGCAGAACCTCTTCTGGATCTTCGGCCACCCCGAGGTCTACATCATCATCCTGCCGGCCTTCGGGATCGCCACGGCGATCATCCCCACCTTCGTCCGCCGGCGGATGGTGGCCTTCCCGCTGGTCGCTCTCGCCGAGATCCTGGTCGCCTTCATTGGCTTCGGCGTGTGGGTTCACCACATGTTCAGCGTCGGCTTATCGACGGCGACGACCGTCTACTTCGCCGCGGCGAGCCTGATCATCGTCATACCGAGCGGGATACAGCTCTTCGCCTGGATCATGACGATCGTCACCGGGACGCCGCGCTTCAAGACGCCGTTGCTCTGGATCCTCGGCTTCATCGTCCTGTTCATGCTCGGCGGCCTCTCGGGCGTGATGTTCGCCGCGATCCCGGTCGACCAGCAGCTCACCGACACCTACTTCGTGGTGGCTCACTTCCACTACGTGATCTTCGGCGCGGCCGTCTTCCCGATCCTCGGCGGCATGTACTACTGGTTCCCGAAGGTCACCGGGCGGATGTACTACGAGCGCTGGGGGCAGGCGAGCTTCTGGACGACCTTCGCCGGGATGAACCTGACCTTCTTCCCGATGCACGTCGTCGGGCTGCTCGGGATGCCGCGCCGGAACTACACCTACTCGAGCGGGCTGGGGTGGAGCGGCCTCAACCTGATCGAGACGCTCGGCGCCTACCTGCTCGCCATCGGCCTGTTGATGGTGGTGGTCAATCTGGCGGTCAGCTTCTTCAAGGGGGAGATCGCGGGCAATGACCCGTTCGGAGGGGACACGCTCGAGTGGTCCACGACCTCACCTCCGCCGGAATACAACTTCCCGGTCATCCCGAAGGTCTCGAGCCCGTACGCGATGTGGGACCGGGAGGACAGGGAGGAGGACGCGCGCAACCTCGAGAGGGGGCGAAGGGTCCTGGAGCGAGGACACGAGACGCCCTCGAGCACGGCCGTGGATGCCCATGCGGACGAGGTGCTGAGGATGCCGTCCGATTCGATCTGGCCGCCGGTGCTCGCCGTCGCGATGTCGGGGATCTTCGCCTTCCTGCTGCTCAAGCTCTGGATCGTCGCCGGTGTCTTCCTGCTCGCCTGCCTCTGCGTGCTGGCGGCCTGGCACGGGAAGGAGCCCCAGAGAGCATGAGCGAACGGCGCACTCTGCCGCGCGGGATCTGGGCGATCGCCCTGGTGATCGCCACGGAGTTCACGCTCTTCGCATCGCTGATCGCGACCTACTTCTACCTGCGCTTCCGGGCCGACGAGTGGCCACCACCGGGGATCCCGAAGCCGTCGGTCACGTTGCCCCTCGTCTTCACGGGGATGCTCGTCGCCTCGACGATCCCGATGGCGGCGGCCGTGAGAGCCGCCGGGGCGGCGCGGCGCCGTCTCGCCTGGTGGCTGGTCGCCGCGGCGACCGCGATCCAAGCCACCTATCTCGGCCTGCAGATCAACCTCTTCGTCGACGACTACCACCGCTTCACGCCGAGCTCGGGCGCATACGGGTCCATCTACTTCACCGTCCTCGGGATCCACCACGCTCACGTCGCCGTCGGCCTCGTGCTCGACGCATGGCTCCTCGGCGCCCTGGCGTTCGGCCTGACGAGCTACCGGCTGATCGGGCTCCGGGTCGCCGCCTACTACACGTACTTCGTCGCCGCGATGGGCGTGGCGGTTGTGTTCACCCAGCTCTATCCGTCGCTATGAAGGTCGGCGTTCCCAGATCGCCGGTCTCGCCGCTGCTCTGGTTCTCGGTGCTCGGGGCGCCCGCAGCCTGGGCCGCCCAGTTCGGAATCTCCTACTGGGTGACGCAGGCGAAGTGCAGCGTCGCGGGTGCCCACTGGGGAATCTCGATCGACGTCTGGGCGGTCGTCCTGACCGTCCTGGCGGTGGCGATGGCCCTCGGCGCCGGCTACGTCGCGGTGGCGCTCTTCCGCGCCACCGAGGGCGCCGATCTCGATGCCGATCCGCCGAGCGGCCGGACGCGCTTCTTCGCGGCGGTCGGGCTGGCGGTCACGCCGATCTTCCTGGCGATCATCCTGCTCAACGGGATCGGAGTGCTGGCCCACGGCTGCGGGCAGTCATGAGGACGCGCCGGCTGATCCTCGCGGTCCCCGCCCTGGCGATGCTCGCCTTCGCGATCGTCGCCTACGCCCAGCCTCCGAGCGGGATCGTTCATCCACCGAACGAAGCGAGCCGCGCGCCCCTCGAGCTCGGCTCGGAGCTCTACGCCGCCAATTGCGCCAGCTGCCACGGCATCGACGGCCGCGGGGTCAGCACCTCGAACCCCGTTCAGGGCGCGGGCAACGTGCAGGGCGCGGGCCCCGATCTGCAGGGAGCGGGGGCCCAGGCCGCGGACTTCTACCTGCGCACCGGGCGCATGCCGATCTCGCATCCCGGCGAGGAGCCGGAGCGCTCGCGCCCCTCGTTCAGCGACCGCGAGATCACCGCGCTCACGCGGTACATCGCCTCGCTGGGCGATGGCCCGCCGATCCCACACCCGCGCCCGAACACGGGTGACGTCTCGCGCGGGATGGAGCTGTTCACGGACCACTGCGCCGGCTGCCACCAGATCGCGGGCCAAGGTGGATACGTGACCGACGCGCGGGTGCCGGTGCTCCAGCACGCCTCCCCCGCCCAGATCGCCGAGGCGGTCCGGATCGGTCCCTACCTGATGCCGAGCTTCTCACGGCGCGCGATCAACGACCGCCAGCTCAACTCGCTCATCTCCTACATACAGACCACCAAGCACCCAACCGATCCGGGTGGGCTCGGCATCGGGCACATCGGGCCGGTGCCTGAGGGCATCGCCGCATGGCTCGTCGCGGCGGTGGTCCTGGTCGGCATCTGCCTGCTGATCGGAGAGCGGGTGAGAGCGTGAAGGTGCTGAGGCTCCTACGAGCGCTGCTTCGCGCCCTGGCGCGAATCCCGAAGCTGGCCTTCGTCGTCCTGCTCGGCTTCCTGCGCTCGCTCCGCCGCCCGGAGCGCGAGCGGATCGTGCCGGAGCGCGACGGCAGCGCGCGGGCGGAATGGGCGGTGATCCTGCTACTCCTCGGCGCCGGGGCGGCGGGGGTCACCTTCTTCATCCTCTACGCGGCGGACGTGCGCAGCACCCAGTACCTGGGGCTGGCCATCGGCGCCTGTCTCAGCCTGATCGCGGCCGCGCTGATCGTCGCCGGCAAGCAGCTGATCCCGACCGAGCACCTGGAGGAGAGCTATCCGGCTGAGGCCAAGGCGGACGAGGAGGAGCTCCTCCAGGTCGCGCACGAGAGCGCCACCGGGATAACCCGCCGCCGGCTGATCGCCGCCGCGGGCGCCGCAGCGGCGGGAGGGCTCGGCCTGTCCCTGGTCGCACCCGCGGCATCGCTGGGTCCCTTCCTCGACACGGAGTCCCTCTACGACTCCCCGTGGCGGCCGGGCAGGCGGCTCGTGGACGACCGCGGCCGCCCATATCTCGCTGACGACATCGAGCAGGGGTCGTTCTACACCGCGTATCCACAGGGGGCGTCCGAGGAGGAGCTCGGCTCGCCCCTGGTGGTGGTGCGGCTCGATCCCAGCGACCTCCACCTGCCGGACGGCCGCGGCGACTGGGCCCCCGAGGGAATCCTGGCCTACTCGAAGATCTGCACTCACGCGGGCTGCGCCGTGGGCCTCTACCGGAACCCGCTCTTCCCGGAGGCCGAGTCGAGGCCCGCCCTGGTCTGCCCCTGTCACTACTCGACCTTCGACCCGGCCGACGGCGGCAGCGTCATCTTCGGGCCGGCCGGCCGCAAGCTACCGCAGCTCCCACTCGAGATCGGCTCCGATCGCGGACTGCGGGCGGCCGGGAACTACTCCGGCCCGGTGGGCCCGTCCTTCTGGGGCGTCAGAACCAGGGGGCCGAGCTCGTCGTGATCCGCAGCCTGGTCAGGTTCCTGGAGGAGCGGACCGGTGCGACGCCCTTCATCCGGAAGGCACTCCGGTACGTCTTCCCGGACCACTGGTCGTTCCTACTCGGCGAGGTGGCCCTCTACGCGTTCGTCGTCCTCGTCGCCACCGGCATCTACCTCACCCTGTTCTTCGAGCCGAGCACCGCCGTGACCACCTACCACGGCAGCTATGCGCCCCTGCAGGGGCAGCAGATGACCGAGGCCTACAAGTCGGTCATCCATCTCTCCTTCGACGTCAAGGCGGGCCTGCTGATCCGCCAGACCCACCACTGGGCCGCCGACGTCTTCATCGCGGCGATCGTGCTGCACCTCGTCCGGGTGTTCTTCACGGGGGCGTATCGCAAGCCGAGAGAGCTCACCTACGTCATCGGAGTGCTGATGCTCTTCACATCGTTGCTCGAGGGGTACCTCGGCTACTCGCTGGTCGACGACCTGCTCTCCGGCATGGGCCTCGCGATCGGATATGCAGTCGCGCTCTCGATCCCATTCATCGGCGCGAATCTCGCGCTGCTCATCTGGGGAGGCCAGTTCCCGGGCGACCCGGACTTCTGGTCGCGCATCTACATCGCGCACATCCTGATCTTCCCGGTGATCATCGGAACGCTGATCGCGATCCACCTCGCCCTGGTCGCCTCGCGGCACCACACGCAGTTCGCGACGGGCCCCCCGCGGAGCGAGCGCAAGCTGGTCGGGATCCCCACGTTCCCGGGGCAGGCGCCTCGGTCGCTCGGGCTCTTCTTCGCCGTGGCGGCGGTCCTCGTGTTGCTCGGAGCGCTCATCCAGATCAACCCGATCTGGCTCTGGGGGCCCTACCACGTCGGCCAGGGGACCAATGGAGCCCAGCCGGACTGGTATCTCGGCTGGCTGATCGGGGCGCTGCGGCTGGTGCCGAGCTTCGACCTGGTGATCGCGAACCGGACCGTGGTCCCGAATCCCTTCTGGGGAGGCGCGCTGTTCCCGCTGATCGTGATGGGTGCGCTGCTGGCCTGGCCCTGGCTGGAGCGACGGGTCACGGGCGACTACGCCTTCCACAACGTCCTCGAGCGGCCTCGGGACCGTCCGTGGCGCACCGCGATCGGCGCGGCCTTCCTCACCTGGGTGATCCTGATCTTCATGACCGGGTCGGCCGACCGCGTCTACGTCCTGCTCGGCATCTCCTACGTCGGGCAGATCTGGGCGTACCGGATCGCGATCTGGGTGCTCCCCATCGTGGTGCTGCTCATCACCTGGCGGGTCTGCCTGAGCCTGCAGGAGATCGAGCAGATCGACGCCGACCGCGAGCGGGCGGAGGAGGAGGCCCTACGGGCCGAGGCGGCGGCGCCCGTAGCGCGCGGCCCTTGAGGCTGCCACCGGCTCGTGCCCGGCGTCGAGCAGGGACTGGTGCAGCTCAGACTCGCGGGCCCAGCGGAGAAAGAGCCACGCGAAGACGATCAGCGTGATCGTGGCGCCCTCGGTGAACATGATCGCCCCGCCGATGGTCTGGTCGGTGAGCGGCGAGATCCCCCAGAGGCGCTCGCCGGCCGCATAGTCGGGATAGAGGGGCTGGCCGGCCCAGATGAAGATGGTGCCGAGAACGGCGCCGAGCGCTCGCACCAAGAGCACGTACGCCGCCTTCGCCCCGGTGCCGAACCAGGCCGGGCCGGGAATCGGCTCGATCACCACGGCCCACATCAGCAGGCCGGTCCAGAAGAAGCAGAGGTGCTCGAGCACATGGACCGTCGGATCCTCGAGCGCCGCCTGGTAAAGCGCGGGCACGTGCCAGGCGTAGAAGGCGATCGCCCAAAGCGGCAGGGCGACCAGCGGGTGGGCCAGCACACGCAGGCGCCCGATCCCGGGGAGGGCGAGCACGGGTCGCAGGATCGGTCCGCTGAGCCCGAGCACGATGGCGAGCGGAGCCAGATCGCCCAGCATCAGGTGCTGAACCATGTGGACGTAGAAGACGCGGTTCTCTCCGATCTGATCGATCGGCGAGACCAGCGCCGCCAGCAGGATCGCGAGGCCTGTGTAGAAGCTCGCCTGCTTCAGGGGCCGGACGGGGCGCCGGCCGCGGCGCAGGGTGCGAACCCGGAGGCCATAGGCGAGGCCGATCGCGGCGACGGCGCCGATCGCCCCGGGATCGAGGCTCCAGCCGGTCGGTCCAGTCATCCGCTCCCGAAGCGGGGCTTGTGCTTGGCAAGCCAGAGCAGCGGGCTGCGCTTGCGGGTGCCCTGCTCGAACTGGCCGTGGGCGCCGCGGTCCCCCTCGACCGGCTCGAACAGGTTGTCGGGCCGATCACCGTTCACCGGCGCGTCCGCCATCTGGCTGTCAAACCCGTTCTTGGCCAGGTACCGATCGGCGAGGCCGGGAGCGAGCCGCTCGCCCCAGATCGTCTTCCAGGTCGGCGCGCCGACGTACACCTCGCGCTCACCGCTCCGAGCGGCCCAGGCGATCGCGTCCGCCGCGACCTCCGGCTGGTAGATGGGCGGGACCGGTTGCGGCTGCTTCGGCATCCGGGTGCGGCAGTGGTCGAATTGGGGCGTGTTGAGCGCGGGCAGCTCGACCAGGGACATCTGGATCGAGCTGCCGTCGTGGAGCAGCTCAGTCCGCAGGGATTCGAAGAATCCCTTGATCGCATGCTTCGCCCCGCAGTAGGCCGACTGCAGGGGTATGCCGCGATAGGCGAGGGCGCTGCCCACGAAGACGATCGACCCGCGGTCCCTCGGCTTCATCCGCCGGAGGGCGGCGCGGGTTCCCCACACGACCCCGAGATAGGTGACCTCGGTGGCCCGCCGGAACTCATCCGGCTCGATCTCGGAGAAGGGCGCGAAGACGGTCGTCATCGCGTTGTTGACCCACACGTCAATCGGGCCGAGCTCCGACTCCGTCCGCTCGGCCGCCTCGTCGACCTGTTCGGGCTCGGCGACGTCCGTCGGAATCGCCAGCGCCCGGCGGCCGGCTCGCTGGATCTCTGACCGCGCGCCCTCCAGGCCGTCCCGCCCGCGCGCGACCAGTGCGACGTCGTATCCCTCCTCGGCAAAGCGGCGGGCAGTGGCTCTTCCCACACCCGCAGAGGCACCTGTGACCAGAGCGACGCCCGCCATCGTGCCCGTCTGAATTCCCGTCCAGGCGGGGGCGCAAACCGCACGACGATGGGGCTGAATCCAGGTTTCGCCGCTGCCGGTGCCGGTAAGACCGGATCTAGAAAGCTAGCCAGGAGGATTCATGTCAAGCACGGCCGCCGACTTCATGTTGGAGCGACTCGGGGAGTGGGGAATCAAGCGCATCTATGGCTACCCCGGCGACGGGATCAACGGGATCCTCGGCGCCCTCGGGCGGCATGAGGACGACATCGAGTTCGTCCAGACGCGGCACGAGGAGATGGCGGCGTTCATGGCGTGCGGCCACGCGAAGTGGACGGGGGAGCCTGGCGTCTGTCTCGCCACCTCCGGCCCCGGCGCCATCCATCTGCTGAACGGCCTCTACGACGCGAAGCTCGACCACCAGCCCGTGGTTGCGATCGTCGGCCAGCAGGACTCGATGTCGATCGGCGGCAACTACCAGCAGGAGGTGGACCTGCAGACGCTCTTCAAGGACGTTGCCAGCGAGTACATCGTCTTCGTCAGCACGCCGGAGCAGATGCGCCACGCTGTGGACCGCGCCGTCCGCATCGCCAAGTCGGAGCGCACGGTCACCTGCATCATCGTCCCGAACGACGTCCAGTCCGAGAAGGCGACGCAGCCGCCCCGTGCGCACGGGACGATCCACTCCGGCGTCGGCTTTTCCCAGCCGCGCGTCATCCCGCAGGAAGCCGACATCGCGCAGGCGGCGGAGATCCTCAACTCGGGACAGAAGGTCGCGATGCTGATCGGCCAGGGCGCGCTCGGCGCTGCGGACGAGGTCAAGGAGACCGCCGAGTTGCTCGGCGCCGGTGTCGCGAAGGCGCTCCTCGGACGGGCTGCCCTTCCCGACGACCTTCCCTATGTGACCGGATCGATCGGCCTGCTCGGGACCAAGCCGAGCTGGGATCTCATGATGGGCGCCGACACGCTGCTGATGGTCGGCTCGAGCTTCCCGTACTCCGAGTTCCTGCCCGAGGAGGGCAAGGCCCGCGGCGTTCAGATCGACCTCGACGGCCGGATGATCGGCATCCGCTACCCGATGGAGTCCCATCTGATCGGCGACGCCCGCAGCACGCTGCAGGCCCTGATCCCTCACCTGGAGCGCAAGGAGGACCGCTCCTGGCGCGAGGAGATCACCGATGGCGTGGAGCGCTGGTGGAAGATCGTCGAGGAACGCGCGATGCAGGACGCCGACCCGATCAACCCGCAGCGCGTGTTCTGGGAGCTCAGCTCACGGCTCCCCGACTACGCGATCCTGAGCTCCGACTCGGGCTCGGCGGCCAACTGGTTCGCCCGAGACCTGCGCCTGCGGGAGGGAATGATGGCCTCGCTGTCGGGGACTCTGGCCACGATGGGCCCGGGCGTCCCGTATGCGATCGCGGCGAAGTTTGCCCATCCGGACCGGCCGTCGATCGCGCTCGTCGGAGACGGCGCCATGCAGATGAACGGCAACAGCGAGCTGGTGACGATCGCGAAGTACTGGAAGGAATGGTCCGACCCGAGGCTGATCGTCATGGTCCTCAACAACCACGACCTCAATCAGGTCACCTGGGAGCAGCGCGTGCTCGAGGGCGACCCGAAGCTCGAGGCGAGCCAGGACGTTCCCGACTTCGACTACGCCGGCTACGCGGAGCACATCGGGCTTCGGGGGGTCCGGATGGAGACCCCCGACGACGTCGGACCCGGCTGGGACGAGGCGCTGGCGAGCGATCGCCCGGTGGTGATCGATGCGCACGTCGATCCGACCGTGCCGCCGCTCCCGCCACACATCCGGGTTGACCAGGCGAAGGCGTTCGCCTCCGCGATCTTCAAGGGCGACTCTGAGTCCTGGGAGCTGATCAAGCAGTCGATCAAGGGCAAGGCCGCGGAGCTCACGGCGCGCTGATGGAGAGCCCCGGGGCGACAGCGGGGACCACGAGCCCGGAGGGGTGGGCGGCGACCCACGCGGATCCAGATCCAGATCCCGTTCGCAGCCGCACCACGCACGTCACCGCCCGGGTCGAGGGCCTCGAGGCCACGGCCTATGAGATCCCGACCGACGAGCCCGAATCCGACGGGACGCTCGAATGGAGCTCGACGACGATCGTCATCGTCGAGGCGTTCAACGGGCGTGAGAGAGGCATCGGCTACACCTATGGCGACCGCTCGGTCGCCACGCTGATCGAGTCGAAGCTCAGCGAAGTGGTGCGCGGCGTCGACGCCATGCGCCCACCGAGCACGTGGATCGAGATGCGCCGGGCCCTGCGCAACGCCGGACAGCCGGGCGCGGGCGCGATGGCCGTCTCGGCGGTGGACATGGCCCTCTGGGACCTGAAGGCGCGTCTGCTGGGCCTGCCGCTCGCGGACGCCCTGCCACGGTTCCGCGACTCCGTGGCCGTATACGGGAGCGGTGGCTTCACCTCCTACGACCATGACACGCTCCGCGAGCAGGCGCGAGGTTGGGTACGAGCCGGGATGCGTTCGGTGAAGATCAAGGTGGGCAGGGAGCCGGACGCCGATCCCGAGCGGATCAAAGTGGTTCGCGACGTGATCGGCCCGAACATCGAGCTGATGGTGGACGCGAACGGGGCTTACGGCTCCGTGGCAGAAGCCCTCGAGCACGCCGAGCGCTTCCGCGAGCTGGGAGTGGCCTGGTTGGAGGAGCCGCTTCCGAACGACGATCTCGCGGGCCTTCGTCAGGTCCGCCGGGCGCGTCCGGCGGGAATCGAGATCGCCGCCGGCGAGTACAACTGGAGCCTCTTCGACGCGGAGCGGCTCGTCTCTGCGGACGCTGTTGACGTGCTCCAGTCAGACGTCACCCGCTGCGGGGGCGTGACCGAACTGCTGCGGATCGACGGAATCTGCCGGGCCCACGGGGTGCCCTTCTCGGCTCATTGCGCACCAGCCGCCTCGGCACATGCCTGCTGCGCGATGGAGTCCGTCAAGCACCTCGAGTATTTCCATGATCACGTCCGGGCTGAGGCGCTGCTCTTCGAGGGGACGCTTGACCCGGAGGGCGGGCGGCTGACGCCCGATGCCCTCCGGCCCGGGTTGGGGCTCGAGCTGCGCTCCGATGCGGACCGCTTCCGAGCGGAGTGAAGATGGGCATCGCGGCGAAGGACGGTCTGGGCCACGGGCAGCTGGTCCCGGAGGGGATCGAGAAGGTCGACGTGAAGTCGCTGGAACGAGATCTGCGTGGGGCACTGCACGGGGAGGTGCGCTTCGATGCCGGCAGTCGCGCCATCTACTCGCACGACAGCTCGAACTATCGCCAGCATCCGCTCGGCGTGGTGATCCCCGAGACGACGGATGAGATCGCTACGGCGGTCGCGATCTGCCGCGAGCACTCCGCGCCGGTCCTGCCCCGCGGCTGTGCGACCAGCCTCTCCGGGGAGACCACGAACCGTGCGGTCGTGATCGACGTCTCCAAGAAGCTCCGGAAGATCGTCGAGGTCGACCCGGAGCGTCGGATCGCCCGCGTCGAGCCCGGCGTGATCCGGGATCAGCTCGCCCATGTCACCGAGGAGCGCTTCAACCTCACCTTCGCCCCCGACACCTCGACGCACGAGTACGCGACCTTCGGCGGGATGATCGGCAACAACTCCTGCGGCATCCACTCGGTGATGGCCGGGCGCACCTCCGACAACGTCCAGGAGCTCGAGATCGTCACCTACGACGGCGAGAGGATGCGGGTGGGGCCGACCCCGGAGCAGGAGCTCGAGCGGATCATTGCCGCGGGCGGGCGCCGGGGAGAGATCTACCGACGGATGCGCGAACTGCGGGACCGATACGCGGACGAGATCCGGGCCCGCTTCCCGGACATCCCGCGCCGCGTATCCGGCTACAACCTCGACGAGCTGCTGGCGGAGAAGGGCTTCAACGTCGCGCGGGCTCTGGTCGGTTCGGAGGGGACGCTCGCGACCGTCCTGGAGGCGACCGTCCGGCTGGTCCATAGCCCGCCCTCGCGCTCGCTCCTCGTGCTCGGCTACGAGGAGATCTTCCAGGCCGCCGACCACGTGCCCGAGATCCTCGAGTACGGGCCAACCGGGCTGGAGGGTCTCGATCAGCAACTCGTGGACGACATGAAGGCGAAGGGCATGCACGAGTCGGAGGTGCCGCTGCTCCCCGAGGGCGCCGGCTGGCTTCTGGTCGAGTTCGGGGGAGAGACGGACGAGGAGGCCGATCAGCGGGCCCACGACTGCATGAAGCGTCTGCGCAAGGACTCGGATGCCCCCTCGATGAAGCTCTTCGACGACGAGGCGGAGGAGCAGAACCTCTGGCAGGTCCGGGAGTCCGGCCTCGGCGCCACCGCATATGTGCCCGGCGAGCGAGACCACTGGCCGGGCTGGGAGGACAGCGCGGTGCCGCCGGAGCGCCTCGGCGACTACCTGCGGGAGTTCAAGGAGCTGCTCGGCAAGCATGCCTACCGTGCCGCGCTCTACGGCCACTTCGGCGACGGCTGCGTCCACTGCCGGATCGACTTCGACCTGCGGACGGCCGAGGGGCTGCGAAACTGGCGCAGCTTCCTCGACGAGGCCGCGGACCTGGTGGTCTCCTACGGCGGCTCGCTCTCGGGCGAGCACGGCGACGGCCAGCAGCGTGCCGAGCTGCTACCCAAGATGTATGGGGAGGAGCTCACCAAGGCCTTCCGGCAGATGAAGGCGATCTGGGACCCGGACAACCGGATGAACCCCCACAAGGTCGTCGACCCTTATCCGATCGTCTCGAACATGAAGCTCGGCGCGGACTACGCGCCCTGGGAGCCGAAGACGCACTTCGCCTATCCGGAGGACGACGGAAGCCTCGCCCACGCCGCTCTCCGCTGCGTGGGGGCGGGCAAGTGCCGCGAGACCGACAGCGGCACGATGTGCCCCAGCTTCATGGCGACCAAGGAGGAGATGCACACGACCCGCGGTCGGGCGCGGATCCTCTACGAGATGCTGGAAGGCGACGTCATCACCGACGGCTTCCGCTCGGACGAGGTGGAGGAGGCCCTCGACCTCTGTCTCTCATGCAAGGGCTGCAAGGGCGACTGCCCCGTGAACGTCGACATGGCCACCTACAAGGCGGAGTTTCTCTCCGGCCACTACAAGCGCCGCCTGCGTCCGCCGCAGGCATACACGATGGGACTGATCATGCTGCACGCCCGGCTTGCCCAGCACGTGCCGCGGCTGGCCAACTTCCTCACCTCTGCGCCCGGGCTCAGCCAGATCGTGAAGAGGCTCGGCGGGATCAGCCCACAGCGGGAGATGCCGCGCTTCGCGCACGAGACCTTCAAGTCGTGGTTCGAGGGCAGGGGGGAGGTGAACCCGAACGCCGACCCGGTCCTGCTCTTCCCGGACACCTTCAACAACTACCTCCATCCAGAGCCGATGAAGGCGGCGACCCGCGTCCTGGAGGCGGCCGGCTACCGGGTTGTCGTGCCCCAGTCAGCCCTCTGCTGCGGGCGCCCGCTCTACGACTACGGCATGCTCGCCACGGCGAAGCTCTTCTGGCGTCGCATGCTCTCGGAGCTCCGGCCGCAGATCCGCGCTGGTGTCCCGATCGTCGGGCTGGAGCCGAGCTGCGTGGCCGCTTTCCGCGACGAGCTGCCGAACCTCATGCCAAAGGACCTCGACGCCAAGCGCCTCAAGGACGTGGTCCTGACACTCGGGGAGTTCCTGGAGAAGCATGCCTCCGGCTGGGACGTGCCGCAGCTGCGCCGCAAGGCGATCGTCCACGGGCATTGCCACCAGGAGGCGGTGATGGGAATGAGCGCCGAGCAGAAGCTGTACGAGCGCATGGGGCTCGACTTCGAGATCCTCGACTCCGGCTGCTGCGGGCTTGCGGGCTCCTTTGGCTTCGAGCACGGCCATCACGAGATCTCCGTCGACATCGCGGAGCAGCGGCTGCTTCCCGCCGTCCGCGAGGCGGGGGACGGCACCCTGATAGTCGCCGACGGGTTCTCCTGCAAGACGCAGATCGAGCAGCTCTCCGATCGGCGGGCCCTGCACACGGCGCAGCTGCTGGAGATGGCGCTCGACAACGGCCCCGAGGGCGTGAGCGGGTCTCGCCCGGAGCAGGCGTACCCGGACGTCGTGCTCAATGGGGGAATGCCGAAGAGCGCCAAGGTGGTGGGGGCCGTGGCGGCGGCGCTGGGCGCCGGTGTGGCGATCTCGCGGGCGCGGCGATGAAGAAGGGCTACTCCCGTGGGACCGCGCTGCTCTCCGGCGAGACCGTGACGCCCGGGGTCTACGTCTGCCGCCGGTGCGAGCAGCAGATCAGAACCCGGCCGGGCGTCACCAATCTGCCGGTTTGCCCGCGGTGCCAGAACGAGACCTGGCGCCTCAAGTGAGGCCCTCACCGACCCTCGCCCCCGCGGCGGAGGCGTCGGTGTGCATCTGCTGGTGGAGAGCCAGCGCGGCCTCGATATGCGATAGGTGCGTAAGCGCCTGCGGGAAGTTGCCGAGCATCTCGTTGCGCTTCGGGTCGTACTCCTCCGGGAAGAGCCCGAGGCCGTTGGCGGTCGCCACGGCGCGGTCGAAGACCTCATGGGCCTCGTCGAGCCGGCTCTGACGCGCGAGGACCTCAGCCAGCCAGAACGAGGCGGGCAGGAACGCGCCCTCCTTGCCCTTCAGCCCATCCCTGCTGCGGTGGCGATAGAGCAGGCCGTCGGCGTCGAGCTCCTCGCGGATCGCATCAGCGGTCCGCACCATCCGCTCGTCGTCGTAGTCGATGAAGCCGACCATCGGCAGCCGCAGGAGCGCGGCGTCCAGCGGCTTCCGGTCGAAGATCTGGACGAAGACCCCGCGCTTCTCGTCGTAGCCCTGGCTCTCGACCGCCCCCCGGATCTCGTCACGGGCGGCCCGCCAGCGCTGCTCCGGTGCCTTCCGCATGCAGGCCTTGGCGAGGTCGAGTGCGCGCTGCAGGGCGACCCAGCAGAGCACCTTCGAATGGGTGAAGTGCCGGTCGCCCGCACGCCACTCCCAGATACCCCGGTCCGGCTTCTGCCAGCGCTCGGCCGCGGTGTCGGCGAGGTCGACGATGAAGCGCCAGTAGTCGTCGTCCGGCTCATGCCCCCGCTTGTACCAGCGCCAGCTCTGCTCGACCAGCTGGCCGAGGATGTCGAGCTGGACCTGCTTCGAGGCCTCGTTCCCGATCCGGACGGGCTTGGCGCCCCGGTATCCGTCGAGGTCAAGGTGGATTTCCTCATGCCGGCGCTCCCCGCCGACGCCGTACATGATCTGCAGGTCCTCGGCGTTGCCCGCGGCGCTGCGCTCGATGAAGCGCCGGAAGGCGTCGGCCTCCGCGTCGCAGCCGAGATCGCCGAGCGACCGGGCGGCGAAGGTCGAGTCCCGGATCCAGCTGTAGCGGTAGTCCCAGTTCCGCTCGCCCTTTCGTGCCTCCGGCAGGGAGGTGCTCGGGGCGGCCGCGAGGGCACCCGTCCGGTCGTAGATAAGCGCCTTCAGCGTGAGGGCGGACCGGATCGTCTCGGACCCATTGCCCGTCGCGACCGAGAGATCGGCCGTCCAGTTCTCCCAGAAGGCGATCGTGTCCTCGAGCGCCCGGTCGAGATCCTCGGGGTCGGGTGCCGTCCCCGGTTGGCTCTCGATGGAGGCCGGGTCCGCATACGCCGCCACCACCCGGCTGCGCTCGCCGGAGCGAACCGAGCACCGCCCTCGCAGAGAATGCTCGTCGGACTCGAGCTCGGCGTCGGCCGAGATCAGCAGCCCATCGTCGCCGCCCATCGCGGAGTAGAGGTTGGGGCCCTGGCGCCGGATCCAGGAGTCGATCTCGCCGTAGTCGAAGCGGGGAACGATCTCGATGTCGAAGTCGACCGAGCCGCGTACGCCCTCGATCACGCGCAGGATCTGCGGTCCCGCGCCGGTCGGGCCCTCGCGGTTCATCGTCAGGCAGTCGAACACGACCGCCTCGCCGTCCTCGACCCGGAAGCGCGTCTCGAGCACCAAGGTCTGGCCGACATAGGTCCGGTGGACGCTCGCCTCCCGCGATCCCTCCACAGGTGCAATCGCGAAATGGCCTCCCCTCTCCCAGTCGAGCATCCGCCCGAAACAGCTGCCCGAGTCGAAGCGGGGCAGGCAGCACCAGTCGATCGAGGCCGAGCGTGAGACGAGCGCCGCCGATTGACCGTCCGCGATCAGGCCGTAGTCGGCAATAGGTGGATATTTCCCCGGCACGGGGTAGGTACTACCCAGATGCCCGGAATAGCCATCCTCGACGTCGACGGCACGCTCGTCGACACCAACTACCACCACGCAATCGCGTGGTTCCGCGCCTTCCTGCGCCACGACACGATCGTCCCTCTGTGGAGGGTGCACCGTCATATCGGCATGGGCGGCGACCAGCTGGTTGCCGCGGTGGCCGGCGACGAGGTCGAGGAGCGCGCCGGTGACGACATCCGCGAGGCTGAATCCGAGCTCTACCGGGAGCTGATCGGCGAGGTGAGGACGATGGAGGGCTCACGCGAGCTGATCGAGGACCTGCGGGAGCGGGACAACGTCGTGGTGCTTGCCAGCTCTGCAAAGGACTGGGAGGTGGAGCACTACCTCGATCTGCTGGATGCCCGCGAGATCGTCGACGCCTGGACCACCTCCGCGGACGTCGAGCAGACGAAGCCGGAGCCCGATCTGATCAGGGCAGCGCTGGACAAGGTGGATGCGGAGGGCGACGCGATGCTGATCGGCGACACGGTCTGGGACGTCGAGGCGGCGAAGCGCGCGGGGGTGGAGACCCTGGCGGTCCTCACCGGAGGGTTCTCCGAGCAGGAGCTTCGCGACGCCGGTGCACGCGACGTCTTCACCTCGGTCGAGGAGCTCCGGCAGAGCCTGCTGCAGACCGCGCCCGGCTAGCCGTCTCCTCATCCAGCTCGGCGTCGACGAGCTCGTAAGACTTCGCCAGCTCGGCGATCAGCGCCTCCTCGATCTCACCCGGGTCGACCGTTCGGCCGAGCTCGGCCGAGACGTCTCCCGATGTGGATGGATCCCATTCCAGCTCGAGTGCCGCATAGACCGGCTCGAGCGCTCGGGCGACCTCCTGGCCGCCCGACGCCACGACGACCCCGCCCAGGTGAGCGCCGCCGCGGATCATCCGCTGGCCGATGCCGGAGAGCTTGACCTTGCCGCGAGCGTTGACGCTGTAGGCGCCCGGGCAGTACTCGCCCGGAACCTCACCGACCCTCGCGTCGACGCCGAGGCCGCCAAGGGTGGCCGAGATCATCTCGGCCATCTCCTCGAAGCGGGCGTAGGTGCGCTTTGGCGGTTGGGGGTCTGCGTAGGCTCGCGCGATCGCGATCGTCCCGCTGTGGAACACGGCGGCGCGCCCGCCGGCCAGGCGCTCGACGGCAGCGAAGCCGGCCTTCCGTGCCGCCGCGGCCGCGGCCTCGTAGCGCGGACTGGCCAGGTCCTGGCGCCCGAAGGCGACCTCGTTGCCCGGCCGGTGGATCCGGATCGTGGGTGGCAGCTCCCCGGCGGCCACCCGCTGAAGGATCGTTCGCGAGATCGCGGTGCTGAGCTCGGGCTGGTCGGGGAAGGAGTGCCGGATCAGGCGCAGGCGCTCCATCGCGCCTACGCAGCCTCGTCGGGACCGTCGCCAAGCAGCGCCTCGCGCAGCAGTCGCTCCTCCTCGTCGAACAGATGGCCGATGGTGCGATCCCGATCGAGCAGGATTCGCCGCTTCGTCTCGGCGATCGCCTGCCGGGGGCCTGAGGCGATCCGCCCGGCGAGCTCGATCGCACGGGCCATCAGCTCGTCGTCCGGGTGGACGGCGCCGACGACTCCCATGCGGAGCGCCGTGTCCGCGTCGAGCAGGCGGCCCGTGAGGGTGAGCTCGGCGGCCAAGGGCGCCGGCAGGGCCGCTCGCGCCGCGGCGTAGCTCGGCGGGATCCCTCGCGGCAGCTCCGGGAATCCGAAGCTCGCGGCCTGGCCCGCCAGGCGAAGGTCGCAGAGCAGGGCGAGGGCGAAGCCGCCCGCGAGCGCCGCGCCGTTGACCGCGGCGACCACCGGCCTGGCGCAGGTGGCGACCGCGCGGAAGCAGCCGATGCTGGTCTCGACGAGGCGCTCTCGGTGCTCGCGGTCACCGCCGAACTGCGTGGTGTCCATGCCCGAGCAGAAGGCGGGGGGCGCTCCGGTCAGCACCACGGCTCCGACGCCGGGGTCCTCGCCGAGCGATCCGAAGCACTCGGACAGCTCGACCCGTAGGTCGATCGAGAGCGCGTTCCGCTTCTCGGGGCGCTGCAGCGTCACCACGGCGACCTCATCTCGGCGCTCCAGGGAGAGCAGACCCGCCATGGCGGGCATGATCCCTGAAACGTCGAAGGAGGAGACTTGAAGTCCCACACCGACTACATGACGTTCAACACCGACGAGCGGCGAGAGTTCGTCCGCATCACCGAGAACGTGCAGGCGGCCGTCGATGCCTCAGGGGTCAGCGAGGGGATGGTGCTCGTCTCGGCGATGCACATCACCGCCGCGGTCTGGGTCAACGACGACGAGCCGGGCCTGCAGGAGGACACGCTCGAGTGGCTCGACAAGGTCGCGCCGCCGAGCTGGAAGGAGCCTGCGAACGACGTCGCCCGCGAGCTGCTCCCCGACCCGGGCGACTACCGGCACCACCGCGGCGGCGAGGACAACGGCGACGCGCACCTGAAGAACCTGCTGGTGCACCACCAGGTGATCCTGCCGATCACCGAGGGGAGGCTCGACCTCGGACCGTGGCAGGCCGTCTTCTACTGCGAGTTCGACGGCCGGCGCTCGAAGAGGCTCGTGATCAAGGTGATTGGCGATTAGCTCTCCGGCAGCAACCGCCGGCCGCAGCGGCGCCGTGGCGCCCCTGATGGTGATCGGTGCAGTGGTCTCCGTGCAGTGCGGGTCGGCCGCCGCGACCACGCTCTTCGACCAGGTGGGGCCGGCGGGCGCGGTGCTCTATCGGCTGCTCGCGGCGGCGATCCTCCTGATCGCGATCTGGCGCCCGGGGCCACTGGAGGCCGGTCGCGACGGGCTCCTGCTGGCGGGGATGTTCGGCGTCGCATTGGCGGGGATGAACCTCTGCTTCTACGAGGCCCTCGACCGGATCCCGCTCGGGATCGCCGTCACCTTCGAGTTCGTCGGGCCGCTCCTCGTCGGGCTGTTCGGGTCGCGGCGGCGGCTCGACCTGGTCTGGGTGGCCTGCGCTGCCGCCGGGGTCCTGCTGCTGACCCGGCCGTCCGGATCGGCGAGCGCGGCCGGGATCGGGTTCGCGCTGCTGGCGGGCGGGTTCTGGGGCGCCTACATACTGCTCAGCGCCCGAATCGGCCGCGTCTTTCCCGGAGGCCGGGGCCTGGCGCTGGCGATGGGGTTCGCCGCCGCGCTGATGGTGGTGCCGGGCACGGCCGCGGCTGGGGGAGACCTGCTCGATCCCGGCGCGGCAGCCGTCGGGGCCGCAACGGGAGTGCTCAGCTCGGTGATCCCCTACTCGCTCGAGCTCGAGGCCCTGAGGCGGATCGCGGTCGGGACCTTCGGGGTGCTGATGAGCATGGAGCCGGCCGTCGCGGCCGTGATCGGGTTCGTCGCGCTCGGCCAGGGCCTCGCCGGGGTCGAGGTCCTCGGCATCAGCCTGGTGGTGGTAGCCAGCGCGGGCGTGCTCGGGTCGTCCGTCGGTGAGGCGCCGACGGAGGCCTGACTAGAGCTAGGCGGCCCTGCGCAGGCGGCGCAGCCGGCGGCCGAAGCGAAGGCGGGAGAGCGTTGAGACCGCGGCCATCTCAGCAGTGGGAGCGGCGCTCGTCTCTACGTTCAGCAACGACGGCATGTGGCGCTCGATTTGGGCCACGAGGCAGGCCCGGCACGAGCACTCAGGAACGGATATGCCTGTGTTTGAACAGACCGTCATCCCAGTTCCTTAAGCCAAAGCGAGATCACGGTAACTGCATCGGCGGTCGGAATTCCCGCAAATAGCCCAAAACCGCGTAGTTGGCGTCCAGCCATGGAACCCCCTAGGTCGTCCCCTGAAAAGATCGACGCAATGGAAGCAAAGGGCCCAGATGTGCGCGCCGGTTCAATCGCCGAGGCTGTCGCCAAGGCGCAGGTCCATGCGCCAACCCGGGGGAACCGCAAGCTCGAGAAATTCCTCGAGGCGGTCAACGCCGACGAGCGCGTGCGGGCCTGGTGGTACATGGCGCAGATCACCTCGGAGCGGCTCGGGATGTCCGATCACTCCTGGGTCCACGTGCAGGTGGTCCTCAACATCTCCCTGCGCCTGCTCCGCCTGCTCGTCAAGGGAGGCATCGAGCCCGCGATGGTCACCGATCACGGGATGCGCGACCGCGACGCCGAGGTGGTAGTCGCGGGAGGAGCCCTGCTCCACGACGTCGGCATGTCGATCCACCGAGCCGACCACGAGGCCTACAGCCTCTTCATGGTGGAGGAGCGCCTCCGGTCGCTGCTCGCCGATGTGTACGACGAGCCGGAGCGGACGGTCGTCAGCTCGGAGATCCTCCACGCGATCATCGGCCACCGGCGGCGCGGCGAGCCCTACACGGTCGAGGCCGGGGTGGTGCGAGTCGCCGACGCGCTAGACATGGCGGAGGGACGATCGCGGATCCCCGTCGAGGGTGGCCAGTACGGCATCCACGCCCTCTCCGCGGCGGCGATCGACAAGGTCAGCATCGAGGCCGGGGAGGAGCGCCCGGTCAAGATCGAGATCGAGATGAACAACTCGGCGGGCATCTTCCAGGTCGACGACCTGCTCGCCACCAAGCTGCGCGGCACGCCCCTCGAGGGCCACGTCGAGGTCGTCGCCGAGGTGGCGGGCGAGACCGAGAAGCGCCTGCTGCCCTCGTTCCGCCTCTAGGGACGAAAATCGGCTGGGGAAGGGGGAGCCCCCAGAAACCGGCCGGGGAGGGGGGCGATTCGAGAGTTTCGAAGGCTTTGCGCACTATGGCCCCGCAAAAGCCTCGAAACTCCCGTCGGGCGGCCTGGGAGCTCGCCGCCAATCAGCACGGCGTGGTGACGCGGGCCCAGCTGCTGAGTCTCGGCTTTACGCCTGACGCAATCCGAAACCGCGTGGATCGCGGCCGCCTGCATGCCGTTCACCGCGGTGTTTATTCAGTCGGACGGCCCGAATTGACCCGGCGAGGTTGGTGGATGGCCGCTGTGCTGGCGTGCGGCAGCGAAGCCCTTCTCAGCCACGAGAGCGCCGCAGAGCTGTGGGGCGTTAGGCGGCGGCCCGAGATCCGGTCTAATGACACAACCCGGCTCCGCTCAGCTTCTTTGATCGATGTGTCTGTGCCTGAGAAAACGACGCGTCGCCGTGATGGGATCCGAGCCCACCGCCGCAGCGAGCTGGCGGCGTCGGATCGAACGCGCCGCGACCGCATCCCGGTGACTACACCGGCCCGCACCCTGATCGATCTGGCTGCGCGACTTGATGGCGGCGCGCTCGAGGCTGCCGTCAACGAGGCCGACAAGCTGGGCCTGGTTGACCCGGAGGCCCTGCGCCAGTTCGTTGACGAGCGACCGGGACTGGATGGCGCGCCGGCGCTGCGAAAGGTCATCGACCGCCGCACGTTCTCGCTCACCGACTCCGAGCTCGAACGCCGTTTCCTGCGGCTGGTCCGGCGTGCGGGGTTGCCGACGCCGCTGACGCAACGGCACCTCAATGGGTTCCGCGTCGACTTCTATTGGCCCGAGCTCCGGTTGGTCGTCGAGGCGGACGGACTTCGCTATCACCGCACCCCCTCGCAGCAGGCGCGGGACAGACTGCGCGACCAGGCGCACACGGAGGCTGGTCTCGTCCCACTCCGGTTCACGCATTTCCAGATCACCTACGAGGCGACCCGCGTGGGGAAGGTCCTGCGCTCCGTCGCACAGCGTCAGCGCATCCTGCTACCCGGAGCGCGGTGATGAGACGACGCTCGCGCCCCCGACGATGGCTCAGCTCCGCTCTGACCGGGTCAGATGAACCGCGATCGCCGCCACGATCGCGATGTGGCCGAGCAGCGCCACGCCGAGCGCCAGAAGGTTGACCCCGGTGGAGACGTCGTAGCGGCTGTTGACTTCGATCGCCGACCACACCGTCAGCGGCACGAAGACCGCCATCGCGGTCACCAGGCCGGGGTTGTACTCCCGTCTCCCCGCCGCGACGAGCATGTGGACGATCGCGTTCACCCCCGTGAGATAGATGGCGATCAGGCCGAGGCCGGGCTCGACGTAGTAGGCGAGCAGGATCGAGGCCAGGATCAGCACCCAGACGCCGAGGAGGTTGATCGCGAAGGTGGCGCCGCGTCCGAGGGCGCTCCGGCCCGCCGCGAGCCGCTCGTTGACGTAGCGGCGGAACCGATCGCCCCGATGCTCCTCGAGCTGATGCAGCATGTAGGCGGGGAGCTGGACGTAGATCAGCATCGCCGCGACGCCGCCCTCGCTCCAGACGATGGGGACGAGCGCGAGCAGGAAGCAGGCCGCGAACGCTGTCGCGTAGGGCCACTGCCACTCGTCGACGAGCCAGGACACGCCGGGTCGCTAGACGCCCGCACCCTCGCCGCCGCGGCCCTCGCCGGCTGCGAAGCGGGCGGCTCCCTCGACGCCGACGCCGCTGACCGCGCCGCCGATCTCGGCCTCGCGGGCGAGGCCCTCCTCGAGCGACATCGAGAAGCCTTCCAGGGCGGAACGGCGGTCGGCGAGCATCGTCTCCTGCGGGAACTGGGCGAGGCCCTCGGCCATCTCCAGGGCGCGCTTCAGGTGCTTGCCCGGCGCGACCACCTCGGTGAGCAGTCCCATCGCCAGTGCCTCCTCCGCCTCCACGATCCGCCCTGTGATGATCATGTCGAGGGCCCGGCCCATCCCCACGATCCGTGGCAGGCGCTGCGTGCCGCCGTCGATCAGCGGGACGCCCCACCGCCGCTCGGGGAAGCCGAGCTTTGCCGTCTCCGTGCCGATACGCAGGTCGCACCAGAGCGCCAGCTCCAAGCCGCCCGCGAGGGCATAGCCGGAGATCGCCGCGATCGTCGGCTTCGGCGACGTGATCCGGGTGAAGCCGAGCGGCCCGTGCGGGCGCGGCTTGAGCCACTGCTCCGCGATCCCCTGGTCGTTCATCGCCGCGGCGACCGACTTCAGGTCGGCGCCGGCGCAGAACGCAACGTCGCCGGCACCGGTGAGGATCAGGACGCGCGCCTCGTCGTCACCCTCGAACTCCCGATACGCCTCGAGGAGCTGGTCCGCCGTGTTCGGGTCGACGGCGTTGCGGCGGTCCGGCCGGTCGATGGTGAGCACCCCGGCGGCGCCCTGCCGCTCATAGGTGACCTCGGGCATGGCGGCGATCCTAGCCGGGCGTCGGCTGCGGCCACTGCTGGAGGTACGGCAGCGGGTCGACCGCCTTGGTCTCGGCGCCCAGCGAAGCCCTGCCGATCCGGACCTCGAAGTGGAGGTGAGGGCCGTCGCAGCTGCCGGTGCAGCCGAGCTGGCCGATCACCTGGCCCGCATGCACCTGGTCCCCGAGCGGAACCGGAGGCGGCTTGAGCATGTGCATGTAGACGAAGCTGTGGTTGTCGGCGGGGCTGTAGATGGCCAGGTAGTTCCCGCGGCCACCGTCGTCGGGATCGCTGTTCTTGCCGCGATCGACGACGACGCCGTCGTGGACGGCAACCTCCGGGGTCCCCGTCTTGCCGAAGATGTCCTGTCCCTCGTGCACGTGGCCGTAGCGCGAGGCGCCGAAGCGGGCGTCCTTCTCCCCGAAGTCATGGGGCCCCTGCAAGGGGAAGACATAGCCGGAGACGAGGCCCTGGGGTGTGCCGGCGTCGACGCCGAAGAGTGACGCGCTGCTGAGCGTCACGTTGCCGGCGCCGGAGTCCGGGCCGGGGACCGGCAATCCGACCGCCGAGCCGAGGCCCGCGCCGAGGGCGAGGACCAGCGTGACCGCCAGGCCCGCCTTCGCCGTCGGCCAGACGAGCCCTCGCCGTCTCGCCGCGACGCGCCTGCGGTTCTCCGCGGCACGGGCCCGCTTGCGGACCGGGCCCTCGACGGTGGGGCGGACTCCCGCCGGCTCGCGCTCCTCGCGTTGCCGGCGCTTGGCAGTCCTGGCGGCGCGGCGCTCGTCATATCCCGCCCCGGGGCCGGGATCGAAGGGCGCCGCTCCGATCTCGGGCGAGAGCGGGTACTCGCGCGGAGTGCGCCTCAGATAGCCGGTGTCGGTGCCGGGATCGAACCTGCCGCCACGTTCCCGTTCGGACTGATCCGGGTTTGCCTGCGGATCGACGACGCGGTCGTCCCCTACGGACTCCATCCGGCGGGGGTTAGTGGCTTCCGAGGCGCTCTAGGTCCTCGGTGCGCTTCTGCTTGCGGTTTTCGAGGCGAATCTGGATCAGGGACAGGACGGTCACCAGGATCGCGAAGAACGCGATCAGCCCGAAGGCGAAGAAGGTCACCACCTTGTCGTTGGTGCGTCCGTAGGTGCCGACGCCGTCGGCCGCCATCGCGGCAGGCGCGATCAAGAGCAGCCCGACCAGGGCGATGAGGGAAGGGAACAGCCGACGCAGAATGCCGAATCGCATCCCGAGCACCCTAACGCAAGGCCCAGAAAGTAAGAACACCATTACGCGCGATTGAGCCGGCGTCGCCTACGATGCTCGCTCCTCGACCCCGGTCGAGCCCTCCGGCATGGACCCGATCTCCTACTTCCAGGCAATCGTCCTCGGCTTGCTCCAGGGGGTCTCGGAGCTCTTCCCGATCTCGAGCCTCGGCCACAGCGTCGTGTTGCCGCGGGTCTTCGGCTGGAACATCCACCAGAACGACGACTACTTCCTGAGCTTCCTGGTCGCCACCCACTGCGCGACAGCGTTCGTGCTCCTGCTCTTCTTCCTCAAGGATTGGGTGCGGATCGTCAAGGGCCTGGGCCGCTCGCTTCGCGACCGCTACATCGCTCCGGAGGACACGGACGCGAAGCTCGGCTGGCTGCTCGTCATCGGGACGATCCCCGCCGGCCTGCTCGGCCTGCTGCTCGAGCACCCGCTGCGGACCCTGTTCGCCTCGACGCAGACGGCGGCGATCTTCCTCTTCATCAACGGCCTGATGCTGTTCGGCGCGGAGGCGCTGCGTCGTCGTGCGCCGGTCCGGTCCGAGGAGAGCATCAGGTCCGACGAAGTGATCGCCCGCAGCCTCAGCTTCCGCGACGCCATCGGGATCGGCACCGCGCAGGCCCTCGCGCTGATCCCGGGGCTCTCCCGCTCCGGCGCCAGCATGGGCGGCGGCCTGATTGCCGGGCTGTCCAACGAGGAGGCCGCGCGCTTCGCCTTCCTGCTCGCCACCCCGATCATCGGCGCCGCCGGCCTGCTCAAGCTGCCCGAGCTGCTCGGCTCGCAGGGCGATCACGTCCGGGGCCAGGCGCTGGTCGGCGCCATCTGTGCCGGGATCACGGCTTACTTCTCCGTGCGTTTCCTGCTCCGCTTCTTCGAGACCAATCGCCTGACGCCGTTCGCCGTCTACTGCTGCGCCGTCGGCGCCGTCCTCTCGGTCGCCTTCGCGCTGAGCTGAGGAGGTCCCATGACCAAGCGTCCCCAACTGATCGTTCCCGCCGTCATTCTCGGCGTCATCTTCCTCGTCATCGCCATCGTCTACTGGACGACCGATGCGGGCTCGCTGCCATCGTTCTTCCCGGGGCACGAGTCGGGGTCGACGCACATCCACTTCAAGCACGGTCTCGCCGCCGCCGTCGTCGCGGCGGCCTGCTTCATATTCGCCTGGTTCCAGACCGGGGCAGAGCCTGGCCAGAGATCTACTCCGAGTTGATCTGGAGTAGCTCGTCCCGTGGCTCGTGCTCGACCTGGAGGGTCGAGTGCTCCACTCCGAAGCGGTCGGCCAGCAGGCGCGCGGCGTGCCAGCGCGCCTCGTGGCAGTCGACGTCCCGCCCGACGATCATGTGCGCCGAGATCGCCGGCATTCCTGAGGTCACCTCCCAGACGTGCAGGTCGTGGACCTCGACGACGCCTTCCTCGGCGGCCAGGGTCCGCCCGATCTGCTCAGGATCCAGGCCGCGCGGAGCCGCCTCCATGAAGATCCGGCCCGAGTCGCGCAGCAGGCCGTAGGCTGCCCAGAGCATCAGGGCGGCGATCAGCAGGGAGGCCACGCCATCGGCGCGCTCGAATCCCCAGATCAGGATCAGCGCGCCCGCGATCGCGGTGGCGATGAACGCGAAGAGATCGGTCAGCACGTGCCGGAAGGCGCCCTCCACGTTGAGGCTGCGGCGCTCCGCCCCGGCGAGCAGCCGGGCGGCGAGCAGGTTCACTCCGATCCCGGCGATGGCGACGATCAGGACCAGCGCGCCCTCGACGTCCGGGGGCTCGATCAGGCGGCGAATGCCCTCGTAGACGATCAACGTGCCGAGCAGGAGCAGCGTGACTCCGTTGATCTGCGCGGAGAGGATCTCCCCGCGCTTCATCCCGTACGTGTAGCTGCCGGCCGGCGGCCGTTCGGCGAGCCGCAGGGCGGCGAGCGCCAATCCCAGCGCGACGGCATCGGTGAGCATGTGCCCGGCATCGGAGAGCAGTGCCAGCGAGGAGCCGACGATGCCGGCCACGACCTCGGCCAGCATGAAGGCGACGATCAGGGCGAACGCGATCCCGAGCCGCCGCGCGTCGGCGTCACCCGCATGAACGTGAGCATGATCGTGCCCCATTCAGGTGATTACAGCGCGTGGGCCAGACCCGCGCGACAAGGAGAAGGCAAAAAAAAGCGCGCGACCCGGGGCAGGGAGGGGTCGCGCGCGCTGACGAGAGAGGAATCTCGAAAGTAAGCGCAGTCTCGTCTCTGCGCCTCCCGCCTGTGTGAACATCCCGATACGGCAAGCGGCGCATTTATGCGGCATTTGCCTGTGAAAAACCCGTGAACCAACCTTGACACCCCCGTCGGCGCGCCGCCCGCGGCCCTATGATCCAGCCCATCGACGAGCGGACCTGAGCCCGGGGGTAGGGCGAGTCCGAGAGAGGGCCTCGATGAACAATCAAGCAGGCATACGGCTGGCGGTGATCGACACCGACAGCTCGTTCCTCACGGTTCTGGCCAAGCGCCTCGACGGCGCGGGGTGGGAGCACCGCGTGCTCGCCGGCAGCGTGCCCATCGACGACCTGGTCGCGATGAAGCTCAACGCCCTCCTTGTCGATCTCTCCGTGCTGGGCCCGCAGGGCTGGGAGTTCCTCGAGAAGGTCTGCGGCGCGATCCCCGGCCTGGGAGTGCTCGTCTGCACCTCGCAGTCGACGGTCGCCCAGAGGGTCAGGGGCCTGCGGCTCGGGGCCGACGACTGGATCGCCAAGCCCTCCCATCCCGAGGAGGTCATGGCGCGGATCGAGGCCGTCGTCCGCCGGCGCAAGCGCGCCGCGGCGCGCGAGGACGTGGGGCCGCTCGTCTCCGGCGAGCTGGAGATCCGGCCGGACCAGTACCAGGCGTTCGTCAGCGGCCAGAGCATCGGCCTGACCCGCCGGGAGTTCGAGCTCCTGCAGCTCCTCGCCGAGGGGCACGGCCAGGTGATCGAGCGCGAGGAGATCTACCAGAAGGTCTGGGGCTACGCGATGGCGCACGGCGATCGCTCCGTGGACGTCTTCGTCCGGAAGCTGCGCCAGAAGCTCCAGCGGCACTCGGCCAACTGGCGCTACATCCACACCCACTTCGGGATCGGCTACCGCTTCGATCCGGAGCCCATCGGCAGCGTCGAGGAGACCTCCGTCGAGGTGCCGATGGCGGTGGAGGAGCCGCTCGAGCACGCCGAGGAAGTCACCGCGGACCTGGCGCACGAAGGCCGCTAGCCCGCGCCGCTTCACCTGACCTTCACCTCGCCTTCACACGGGCGGCGGGCGCGGAGCTAAGCTCGCCCGGCAATGCCGAGGACGTCCTCTCGCGCGCTTCGAGCTCTCCTCCAGCTCGCCCCGGTGGTCGTCGTCGCGGCCCTCGTCGGCATCGCGGCGAGCGAGAGCGGCGGCAGCGGTGAGGGGCGCTTGCGCAAGAAGGACGGGCTCTCGGGGACTGTGACCATCGACGGGGCCGCAGCCCTGCGGGACACGATCGAGGGCGCCGCCCAGCGCTTCGAGCGCCGCAACCCGGGAGTGCGGGTCACTGCCGGCGCCTCGGGTGACGAGAGCGCGATCGCGCTCTTCTGCGCGGGCGAGGTGGACATCGCCGCCGTCGCTCGCCGGCTCGACCGTGCCGAGCGCCGGGCCTGCCGCTCGTCGGGGACGGGGTACGTGCCGATCGAGGTGGCGCGGGAGGGGATCGCGCTCGTCGTCAGCGAGCGGAACGGGTTTGCGAGCTGTCTCAACGTCGAGGCGGCGCGCGCGATCTGGCGCCGGGCCGACCCCGTCACGTTCTGGGCAGAGATCGATCCGCGGTTCCCCGACGCGGAGCTCGAGCCGGTTGGATGGAAGCCGGACAGCCCCCCGTCCACGCTTCTCGCCGAGGGCCTGTTCGGCCCGGTCGACCCGCTGACGAGGAACGACTACGAGGTGGCCGGCGATGCGGCCGAGCTCGCCGCTACGGTTGCCGCCTCCCCAGGTGCGGTCGGGATACGTCCCGGTCGGCCAGCTCAAGCGCGGAGCCGGGGTGAGGCCACTGGCGCTGGACGCCGGCCACGGCTGCGTGACACCCACCGTCGACTCGGTCCGCGACGGCAGCTATCCGGCCCTGGCGCGTCCTCTCTATCTCGACGTACGCAACCGAATCGCTGCAACGTCCCGAGCCCAGGCGCTTCGTGCGCGAATACCTGCAGGGACCACCGCCGGTCGGAAAGGCTGACGGGGTGATCCCGGTGAGCCCGTCACATCGCATTTACCGGAAGTTCACTCGACCGTAACTACTTTCGCTGAGCCAGCGGCAAAGCTCCGAGGCCATGGAAGGCGAGAACGGCGGCGCCGGCTCAGTATCGACGATTCCACTCGCAACCGGAGACCAGACCCCGGTCTACGCGGGGCGATTGGAGATCAGGCCGGCCGACCACGCCGCCTTGGTCGACGGCCGGCCGCTGATCCTGACCGTGCGGGAGCTGCAGCTCCTCACGGAGCTCGCCCACAACGCCGAGCGTGTGATGACCCGCGAGGAGCTCTACGAGACGGTCTGGGGGCGGTCGTACAGGAAGAGCGATCGCTCGGTCGACGTCTACGTCGGGCGCCTGCGAGCCAAGCTCGCCCGGGCGCTGCCGGGTCGCCGCTTCATCCACACTCACACCGGCATCGGCTACCGGTTCTCGCCTCAGGCCTGACCGGGTCGACCGCCCCCGCCGCGGCGGCATTTACATCCTTTTTACAAGTGCGCCACACGAAGGTAACAAGCTCTGCCTTGCCCGCTGAGAGGGTGCCAGGCCTCTGAGAGTGTGAGGGAGGCGAGCCATTGAGCCGCCGTCCCTTTTCGACAAACGAAAAAGGAGCGACTCAATGAATAGGAAGTGGTGGCTCGTTTCAGCCGCCTCGGCCGTCCTGGCACTGACCGCTGCTGCTTGCGGCTCGAGCAACGACAACAGCTCGTCGGGCGTATCGGGGACCCTCGCGGGCGCCGGTTCGAGTGCCCAGCAGGCGGCGCAGGAAGCCTGGACCGCGAAGTTCGAGGGCCAGAACTCCGGCGCGACCGTCTCGTACGACGCGATCGGCTCCGGCGGTGGTCGCGACCAGTTCATCGCCGGCGGCAAGACCGCCTACGGCGGCAGCGACGCCCCGTTCGACTCGGAGGAGCTGCCGCAGGCGCAGCAGCGCTGCTCCAAGGAGGGCGGCGAGCTGGTCGAGATTCCGAACTACATCTCGCCGCTGGCGATCGTTTACAACCTGCCGGGCGTCGACAACCTGCAGCTCAGCCCGGACACGACCGCGAAGATCTTCAAGGGCGAGATCACGACCTGGGACGACCCCGCGATCAAGGCGGACAACCCGGGTGCGAACCTGCCCAGCACGAAGATCACGCCGGTACACCGGTCGGACGAGTCGGGGACGACGTTCAACTTCACGGACTACCTCCACGAGGCCGCTCCAAGCGTCTGGACCTTCGACGCCGACGGCAACTGGCCGCTGAAGACCGGCGAGTCCGGTGCGCAGACCTCGGGTCTGATCCAGGCGGTGAAGGCCGGCGAGGGCACGATCGGCTACGCCGACGACAGCCAGGCCGGCGACCTCGGCGTCGCCAAGGTCAAGGTCGGCAGCACCTACGTGGCGCCCAGCGCCGAGGGTGCTTCGCACGACTTCGACATCTCGAAGAAGGACCCGGCGCTCAGCCCAGGCAAGTACGTGTTCGCGTACAAGGTCGAGCGAACCTCGACGGATCCGCAGGACTACCCGATCCTGCTCGTCTCCTGGCTGATGGGCTGCACGAAGTACTCCGACTCCAACACCACCGACCTGGTGAAGGCGTACTTCAACTACGTCATCAGCTCGGACGGCCAGCAGGCAGCCGCGCAGAACGCGGGCTCGGCGCCGATCGGCCCGACGATCAAGACGGAGGATCAGAAGGCGGTCGACGCGATCGGCGGCTGATCCAGACTGACCGGGAGGGGACCCCGCGCAGGATGCGCGGGGTCCCCGACCGTCTCCCACGAACACACTTTGGAAGCCCACACCGACACCACCACCCAGGCCGGCCAGATTCTCGCCTCCGCGTCGGGTGGGCGCCGCCGGCCGGGGGACCGGATCTTCTCCAACGCGGCCGTGATCGCCGGTGTCACGGTGCTCGCCCTCCTCGCCGGCGTCGCGATCTTCCTGGTCGCCGACTCGATCCCGGCCGTGACAGCGAAGACCGCTGACCTCCCCGACGGCAAGACCCTGGTCGACTACATCGCGCCGCTGGCATTCGGGACCATCCTGGCCGCCGTTGTCGCCGTCGCCATCGCGGTCCCACTCGCGGTCGCCGTGGCCCTGTTCATCAGCCACGTCGCGCCGCGCCGGATGGCGCTCTCGCTCGCCTACGTCGTCGACCTCCTGGCCGCGATCCCGAGCATCGTCTACGGGCTCTGGGGGATCTTCGTCCTCGGGCCCGGCGATGGTGCCGATCCTGGACTGGCTGGTCGCGCACCTGAGCTGGATTCCGTTCTTTGCGGGTCCGGCCTCGGTGACGGGCCGGACCATGCTCACCGCCGGGCTCGTCCTGGCCCTGATGATCCTGCCGATCGTCTCCGCCGTCGCCCGCGAGGTCTTCTCGCAGACGCCCCGCCGGCTGGAGGAGGGCGCGCTCGCCCTCGGCGCGACGCGCTGGGAGATGATCCGGATGGCCGTGCTGCCGTTCGGCAAGTCCGCTGTGATCAGCGGCTCGATGCTGGGTCTCGGCCGGGCCCTGGGGGAGACCATGGCCGTGGTGATCATCCTCTCGGCGTCCGGCATCGTCACCTTCAACCTGGTCAGCCAGGAGAACCCGACGCCGATCGCGGCCAACATCGCCCTCAAGTTCCCCGAGTCCTCCGGCGTCGACGTCAATGCCCTGATCGCCTCGGGCCTCGTCCTCTTCGGCATCACCCTCGTCGTCAACATGATCGCCCGGCTGATCATCTCCCGGTCCGACGTCCAATGACCGACACGAGGGACAGACGCGAGGAGAATCCAGCGGCGGCCTTCGATCCGGCGGAGGGGGTCGCCGCGATCGGGGGCCCGGGCGTCAGCAGTGGCACGCTGCCGCACTGGTTCCTCCGTGCCGTGGTCGCAGGGTCCGCCCTGATCGCCCTCGCGATCCTGCTCGCCACGGGCGGCTTCACCATCGTCCTCTTCTTCATCGTCACCGCGCTGATCGCGCTGCCGACCGCCTACGTCTGGTCCCTCATCACCGAGGGCCGCCGCCAGGCGATGGACCGTCTGGTGACGCTGGGGATCGTCGCCGGCTTCGGCGTCGCCGTGCTGCCTCTCTTCTCGGTGCTCTACGAGGTGATCAAGCGCGGGACGGCCCGCTTCGACGGCTCCTTCTTCACCGAGTCCGCCCGCGGGGTGATCGGCGCGGGCGGGGGCGCCCAGCACGCGATCGTCGGCACCCTGGTCATCACTGGCGTCGCCGCCCTGATCTCCGTGCCGATCGGAATCATGGCCGCCGTCTACCTGAACGAGTACGGGACGGGCCGCCTGCGCAAGGCGCTGACCTTCTTCGTCGACGTGATGACGGGGATCCCGTCAATCGTGGCGGGACTGTTCGCCTATGCGCTGTTCGCGGCGTTCCTCGGCCCGGGTATCCGCCTCGGGATCATCGGCTCGGTCGCGCTGACCGTCCTCATGATTCCAATCGTGATCCGGTCGGCGGAGGAGATCCTGAAGATCGTCCCTGACCACCTCCGCGAGGCCGCCTACGCGCTGGGCACCCCGAAGTGGAAGGTGGTGACCCGAATCGTCCTGCCGACCGCGCTGGCCGGCCTCGTCACCGGGGTGATGCTGGCGATCGCCCGCGTGATCGGCGAGACGGCGCCGCTGCTCGTCACCACGGGGGTGATCGACTCGGTCAACACGAACCCACTCAGCGGGAGGATGCAGAACCTCGCGGTCTACGCCTACAGCGAGTACAAGGACCCCGGGGTCGACGTACAGGCCTCCTACGACAAGGCCTGGGCCGCGGCGCTGACGCTGATCGTGATGGTGATGATCCTCAGCCTGCTTGCTCGCTGGATCTACCGGCGCTTCGGCACCGACCTTCGGGACACCAGATAGCGCACGTGAGACTTCGAATGCCCCCTGACAGGAGGAAAATGCCCGAGACAGCAGACACGACCAAGGAGAAGCGGATCTCCAACGTGGCCACGGATCTCGCCCGCGCGGCCAAGAGGGCCGTCACGCGTGGTGGCGATAAGGTCGAGCGCGTGGCCAAGCGCTTCACCGTCAAGGACGTGAACCTGTATCTACGGCGACTTCCACGCCGTCCAGGACGTCTCGATGACGATCGAGCCGAATCAGGTGACGGCCCTGATCGGCTCCTCGGGCTGCGGGAAGACGACGGTGCTCCGGTCGCTGAACCGTATGCACGAGCTCACCCCGGGTGCGCGGGTCGAGGGAGAGGTTTCGCTCGACGACCAGAACATCTACGCGCCCAACGTCGACCCGGTCGAGGTCCGGCGGCTGGTGGGGATGGTGTTCCAGGCGCCTAACCCGTTCCCGACGATGTCGGCGTACGAGAACGTCGCCGCCGGCCTCACTCTGAACCGCAGGGGGATCTCGAAGTCCGAGAAGGACGACATCGTCGAGCGGTCACTGCGGGGAGCCCACCTCTGGGATGAGGTCAAGGACAGGCTCGACCGCAAGGGCTCCGCCCTCTCCGGCGGCCAGCAGCAACGCCTCTGCATCGCCCGCGCGATCGCCGTCGAGCCCGAGGTGCTGTTGATGGACGAGCCGTGCTCGGCGCTCGATCCCGTCGCCACGCTTGCGGTCGAGGACCTGATCGACGAGCTGAAGACCCGCTACACGATCGTGATCGTCACCCACAACATGCAGCAGGCGGCCCGCGTCAGCGACGTCACGGCGTTCTTCAACCTGGAGGCGGCCGGCACGCCGGGCCGCCTGGTCGAGATGGACGCCACGGACAAGATGTTCACCACGCCGTCCAAGAAGGAGACGGAGGACTACGTCAGCGGGAGGTTCGGCTGATGCCCGAGGCACGAATGCACTACCAGGACCAGCTCGACGAGCTGGAGCGGAATTGCCTGGGCGGGCTCGACCTGGTGATCGCCTCGCTGGACCGCACCATGGAGGCCGTCCAGCACCAGGACATGGAGCTCGCCGAGCTGGTGATCGCCGACGACGACCGCATCGACGGCCGCTACCTCGAGGTGCACCAGGAGATCCTCACCCTGCTGGCGACCCAGGCGCCGGTGGCGACCGACCTGCGGCTGATCTCCGCGCTGCTGCACGTCATGCACTCGATCGAGCGAATGGGCGATCAGTGCGTGAACATCTCCAAGGTCATCCCGCTGACGGGCAACGACGCGCCCGTCCACGACGAGATGGTCGACCGCATCCTGCTGATGGGCAAGCAGGGGCGGTCGATGCTCTCGCAGGCGAAGAAGGCGTTCGAGGGGCGCGACGTCGAGCTTGCCCGCGACCTGGTCCGGCAGGACGACCTGATCGACAACCTGAACAAGGAGTGCTTCAAGATCGCGGTTCAGGTCGGGGACGAGCAGGACGTCCGCGAGTGGGCGATGACGATGATGCTCGTCGCGCGGGCCCTGGAGCGGATCGGCGACAACGCCGTCGACATCGGCGAGCAGGTCGCGTTCGTGGTGACCGGGTTGTTCCGCGAGTTCGAAGACGCCTCGCATCCGGGCCAGGCGCCGCTCCCGTCGAGCTAGCCGATCACCAGGACCGCAGGGCCCGCATCCGCGAGGCCTTCTTGAACTGGTGGCCCTCCATCCGGCCGAGAACGTCGTCGAGCAAGCGCACGGCGTCGGTCGCGTAGGGCCCCTTGTTGAGCATCACGCACTCCGCCCGTTCGGCCATCGCCGCATCGGTGATCTCGGCTCGATGTCGGCTGCCCTTCTTGACGAAGTTGTCGAGCACCTGGGTCGCCCAGATCACGGGCACGTGGCCGGCCTCGCAGAGCCAGAGGAGCTCCTCCTGCATCTCCGCCATCCGCCGGCTGCCGACCTCGACGGCCAGGTCGCCGCGCGCGATCATGATCGCGAGTGGCTGCTGGCCCGCCCCTTGCACGATCAGCTCGGGAAGGTTGGAAACCGCGAGCCGCGTCTCGATCTTTGCCACCAGGCCGACCGAGCCCGCGCTGCGGGCGGCCAGCTCCTCCTGAAGCCGGGCGATGTCCTCAGGCCGCTGCACGAACGAGTAGCCGATCAGGTCCGCGATCGGCGCCACCGCGTCCAGGGTGTGCAGGTCGGCGGGGGTCAGCGGGTCGAGCTCCAGTTCGGTCGTCGGGAAGTTGAGGCCCTTCTCGACCCTCAGGTGCTCCCCCTTGTCGCGAGCCTCGGTGACGCGGAGGAGCAGACCGTAGTCGAGGCGCCGCTCCACCACGGCGCCGAGCCGTCCTTCATTGACCCAGACTTCGTCCCCCTCCTCGAGCTGGGCCATGGCCTCGGGAAGGGAGCACTCGAATTGGAGCTCCCACTCGCTGGCCACGGGTACCTCCAATGAGGTCATCAGCAGCCTGTCCTCGAGGTGAACGCGGTCTTCATGAGCGACCGTCGTCGAGGCGATCCTTGATCGTGGTCCGCTCAAGTCGAAGCAGACCCGGCACGAGCGGCCGGTTTCGGAGGCCGCGCTGCGGACGTGCTCGGCCATCTGCGCCCAGGCCGGAACGTCGTCGTGGGCGCAGTTGATCCGGGCGACATCCATCCCTGCGAAGACGAGGCTCCGCACGAGGTTGTAGGACGCCGCCGCCTCGCTCGGCATCGTCACCATCACGCGGACCGCGCGGTGCTGTGGGGTCGGGCCGAGCACCGCCTCGGTCTGGGCGCGCAGCAGCTCATGCCCGCGAAAGAAGGAGTCCGCGTCCGGCTGCGACGGCTCGCGTTCAGCCGAACCGATGCTTGCGACAGCCGCAAGCACCGCATCGAGACTGGGCATCACCCGGGCCTCGCAGCGCCCCAGCGAAGAGAGCCCCAGCGGCATGAGCTCCAGCTGCAGATCTCGCAGGTCGTGGTGGCGCAGGGCGAGATAGAAGGCGAGGTTTCGGGCGCTTGGGACGTATTCCTCGCGGCGGACTCGAGGCCGCCAGCGATCGAAGATCTCGTCGCCTTCCCGCGCGACCTCTCGGCGCAAGTCCATGACGGCACCGTGCAGCCGACGGGCGGTGGCTTCCGAAGCTCGGTGTCCTGTGGTCGTCGGCATGGGTGTCAAACAGGATCGTTGCTCGGGCCCTCCCGGACGTGAATGCCCTGTAAAAGGACTATGCGGCCAGATCCAGCTCCTGCCCAGACTCCGACGCCGGGATGGGGAGCGGCAGGACCTCGGCGAGCCCGGCCGACTGACCGGCGGGCTCCACGGAGCGTGCCCGCCAGGCCCAGCATGCCCCGGCGTAGAGCAGCACCGCCAGGACCGTCGAGGTGCCGATCACCATGCCCGCGGCCGCCGCGCTCGGTCAGATCGCTGGCGCCCATCGCTGCGACGGTCGCGGTCGGGGCGGTGCCGACCGCGCCGAGCGGCAGCAGCCCGATCGCTCCCATCGAGAAGAGCAGCAGCGCCGCGTCGGCCGGGCCGGCCGGCAGCCCGAAGCCGAGCAGCACCAGCCAGGTGCGGACGAGCGCGGCGCCGGTCAGCGCCAACACGAGCCCGACCAGCCGGTTACGCGCCCCGGGATCGGCGAGGACGGCAAGCCCTCGCGCGAGCGAGCGGTGGCGAAAGCGCAGGTGGACGAGGCGGAGCGCGCCGAGCGCGATCAGCGCGCCGCCCATCAGCGCCGCGGGCGCCCACCCGGGGATCGCCGGGACGGCGGTGGCGGCGACGGCGGCGAGCAGGGCCGAGGTGCAGACCTCGAGCAGGAGGATCGGGGCGTCGGCGAGGGCGACCTGCGAGAGCTCCGGAGCTGCGGCGCCTCCGAGGCGACGAAGGAGGGCGACACGCGTAGGGAGCGCGGCATGGCCCTGGACCGTGCCGACCAGGAACGAGCCCGCGTTGGCGGTGTGCAGCACGCGGGACGTCGAGGCGGTCGCCACCCGCAGCGTCGAGGACGGTCCGCCAGGCCTCGGTGCGAATCAGGAGGGTGAGCCGTGTGCGAGCGTCGCGCCTGCGAGGGCCCACGGCGGGCAGGAGACGATTGCCGCCAGCGACATCTGCGCCGCGGGTCGCGCAGATCCAGCCGATCAGGAGGGCCGCTGCCGCCCCGGGCCCTAGATCGCCGAGGCGGCTCTGCGTGCGCGTCTCCGTCGGGAGGCGTGCATTCCGCCCCAGGATTCTGGGGAGCCGGGATTCGGCTCGGCGTTACCGAATGTCACAGATTGCAAAGAAGCTGTGATGCCCGGCGACGGGGCTAGACGACCGCGTGCGGCCGCCGAAGGGGCCACAGCTTGGACGGCGGCCTCGAACAGGTTGCGCGGCCGAGGGCCGTGGCGGATGAACCTCCAGAATCAGCGGGGCCCCGGCCTTGCGGGCGAACAGAGGCGCGAGCCGATCCCATGGCACGTTGCCGCGCCCCGGGGGCAGGTGAAGGTCGAGCCGCAGCGGGTCGATCTCGGGAGAGCCCGAGATCGTCCCGCCGCGCACCGAGATTGTCGTGGAGGTGGAAGAGGACGGCGCGGTCGAGGGCGGGCTCGATCAGCTCGAGCGGGTCGGTGCGCCGCAGGCGGGCGACGATGTTGGCGTGGCCGATGTCGAGGCAGAGGCCGACGGCGGGCGAGGAGATCCGCTTCGCCATCGTCCGCAGGATCGAGCGGCGTGAAGGAGAGGGCGTCGGGAGACGGGTAGACGGGCGCCAGGTTCTCGAGGGCGATGATCACCCCGAGACGCTCCGCGCGAGTCGCCAGGGCGGCGAGCGACCGGGTCTCGGCCAGGCGCGCGTCCTCGCTGGCGGGCTCGTCAGGGAGGTTGGCGGCGTGATAGACGACCAGCGAGGCGTCCACCTCGGCCGCGTAGGAGATCAGCCCCTCGAGCGCAAGGTTGCCGTCGCGCGTCCCGGCGCGAATCGACCCGGGGCCGTGGATGACGGGGCGGAGGCCGGCGGTGCCGAGCACCTCGGAGAGCGCCGCGGCATGCCGGGTGGCCTCACGTGGGCTGACCAGCACCGAGGGCGGGGGAGAGGGGACCTGGACGAAGCGGAACCCGGCCGCCTCGATCTCCTTCAGGATCGGCGCGGCGGGCCACCAGTCGTAGGGAATGCTGAGTCCGAGTCGTCCGCTTCGGCTCGCTTCGAGGCATCGATTCGAAGGTACGACGGCCACTCCGAAATCCCGTGAAGAGGCTGTGAAGGAAGAAGTTCGCCTGATCTACTGCACCCAGGGTCGACTCGGTCAGCCGTCCTGCGGTCGGATAACCACGACCGGGCAATGAGCGTGGGCGACGCAATGCTGGCTGACGGAGCCGAGCAGCATGCCGGTGAACGCTCCATGGCCCTGGCGGCCGACGACCAGCAGCTGCGCATCGCGGGATGCATCGATGAGCGCTTCGGCGGCGTGCCCTTCCACCACCTGAGCGGTGACCGGGACGCGTGGCTGTTTTCCGAGCGCCTGCTCGATGGCCTGCTCGAGCGCCTTGCGGGCGTCGCCCTCTAGGTCACGCGGCGTGTAGCTGTAGATCTCGGGCAGGCTCCACGCCATCACGGCGTGCAACTCTGCGCCCGTCAGCTCGGCCTGCCGGGCCGCCCAGCGCAGCGCCTCCAGGCTGCAATGCGAGCCGTCGACCCCGGCCACGATGAGGGTCCGATTCGCATCGCTGGACATACCAAGCCTCGTGTCTCACGTGCAGTCCAGGCAGTTCATCGAGACTCGAGGGGCCCCGCAAGGCGATCACCCAGCGGCTCGGGGGCGGGGGTGAGCGCGGGCGGGCTCGTCGGGCCACCAGCGCCGCCGCAGCCAGAGCGCGACGTAGACGAGCGTGACGAGGACGGGGACCTCGATGAGCGGGCCGACCACGCCGGCCAGCGCCTGGCCGGAGCTGGCACCCCAGACGCCGACGGCAACGGCGATCGCCAGCTCGAAGTCGTTCGAGGCGACCGTGAAGGCGAGGGTCGCGGTCTTCGGGTACCCGAGGCTCATCGCCCGGCCGAGGAGGAACCCGAGCACCCACATAACGACGAAGTAGGCGAGCAGGGGCAGCGCGATGCGTGCAACCGTCAGCGGGTCGCCGGTGATGGCGTCGCCCTGGATGGCGAACAGCAGCACGATCGTGAACAGCAGCCCATAGAGCGTGATGGGCGCGATCCGCGGGATGACCGTCGACTCGAACCAATCGCGGCCGTGCGCGCGCAGGCCCCAGCGGCGAGTGAGATAGCCGGCGGTCAGCGGGATGCCGAGGAAGATGAGCACGGTGCGCGCGACCTCCCAGATGCTGACCTCGAAGCCCTGGGTGTCGAGCCCGAGCAGGTTGGGCAGGGCGTTGAGGTAGAACCAGCCCAGCAGCGCGTAGGCGACGACCTGGAAGATGGCGTTGAAGACGACGAGGACCGCGGCGCGGTCGTTGTCGCCGCCGGCGAGGTCGTTCCAGACGAGCACCATCGCGATGCAGCGCGCCAGGCCGACGACGATGACGCCGGTGCGGTAGGCGGGCTCGTCTGCAAGGAAGAGCCAGGCCAGCGTGAACATCAGGGCGGGGCCGACGACCCACGACAGGAACAGCGAGACGCCGAACATCCGCCCGTCGCCGCGCATCTTCCCCATCTCCTCGTAGCGGACCTTCGTGAGGACCGGGTACATCATCAGCAGCAGTCCCAGAGCGATCGGCAGACTCACGGTCCCGACCTCCAGCCTGTCCAGGAAATCGTTGAGCCCGGGAACGAGCGACCCAAGCGCCAGCCCGCCCGCCATCGCCAGCGCAATCCACAGAGGCAGGAAGCGGTCGAGCGTCGACAGCCGGCGGATGACGGCGGCCTCATCTGGATGGACGGCGGCCTGACTCACGATGCGACCAATTGTGACGGCGTCACCTAGGACGCCGGCTCCGCCCGGGGCAACTTCATCCCGGTCGACCGGCGAGCGGTCGTCCTGGGGAGCATCAGCGAGAGCAGCCCGGCGGCCACGACGAAGGCTGCGGAGACCCAGAGACACGCGCTGAGGCCTTGCCACTGGTACAGCAGCCCCGAGAGCACCGTTCCCGCCAGCCGCCCGCCGGCGTTCGCCATGTAGTAGAAGCCGACGTTCATCGCGACCTTGTCGTTGTCCGCGTAGGAAAGAATCAGATAGGAGTGCACCGCCGAGTTCATGGCGAACACGACTCCGAAGATGATCAGGCCGACAACCACAACCGCCGTTGGGTCGGCGTTCGCCGAGAGCGCGATCGCGATCCCTGCCGGCAGCGTCGCCAGCGCGAAGGCAAGCCAGGCCGCTGTTCTGCCGTCCGGTTCGCCTCCCTCCTCGGCACGGCGGCGCACGAACCGCGGCGCTGAGGCCTGCACTATCCCGTAGCCGACGATCCAGGCCGCGAGGTAGAGGCTGACCTGCCAGAAGTTCCAGCCGACCACGCTGTAGAGGAAGACCGGCAGGCCGACCACGAACCAGACGTCACGCGAGGCGAACAGGAAGATCCGGGCGCCGGCCAGGATGTTGACCGCGCGGTTGTTGGAGAACATGTGCTTGAACTTCGCCGTTGCGTCGGGCCGGCCGAGCTGCTCGCCGCGCATCAGGATCGGAGACGCTGACCAGCGCGGTCGCGACCATGCGCGCGAGGATCAGCACGCCGGTCTGGAAGCCGACCGCGGTCAGGAGCAGACCCGCCAGGAAGAAGCCGACGCCCTTCAGGGCGTTCTTTGACCCGGTCAGGATCGCGACCCACTTGTAGAGCGTCGCCCTCCTGGCCCTCGGGCACGACCAGCTTCACGGCGCTCTTGGAGCTCATCTTGGTCAGGTCCTTCGCGATCCCCGAGAGCGCCTGCGACGCCATCACGTAGGCAACGACCAGCCATGCCTCCGGCGCGAAGCCGAGCATGCTCTGTGCGCAGATCTGGACCGAGAGACCCATGAAGAGGGTCGTCTTCAGCCCGAAGCGGGCAGCGACCCAGCCGCCGACTAGGTTGGTGACGATCCCGAAGAACTCGTAGAGCAGAAACAGCGTGGCGAGCTGGAAGGGGCTGTACCCGAGCTGGTCGAAGTAGAAGAGGACCAGCATGCGGCTCGCCCCATCGACCATGGTGTCCGTCCAGTACGCGCCCGTGACCAGGGCGTAATTGCGAAGGTCAACCCGCGGCTCCCCGGTAGCTGCTTCGGCGCTCGCCAACCCAGCCCTACGCCTTCGCCGGAACCGCTCCGGGGCCCCGCTCGGCCGGAAGGCTGAGCGCGACATTCCCGCGCCAGCTCGACCAGCCGGTTGGCGTAGCCCCATTCGTTGTCGTACCAGGCGAGAATCTTGACCTGGGTACCGTCGATGACCATCGTCGACTGAGCGTCGACTATCCCGGAGCGCGGGTCGTCCTTGTAGTCGACTGAGACAAGGGGGCGCTCCTCGTACCCCAGGATGCCCGCCAGCGGCCCGCCGGCGGCCGTCGGCGAACAGGCCGTTCACCTCGTCGACCGTGGTGGGCCTGGCCGACCTCGAAGGCGCAGTCGGTGATCGAAGCGTTCAGCAGCGGCACCCGCACGGCCAGCCCGTTCAGCTTGCCGTCGAGCTCCGGGAAGATCAGCCCGATCGCGGTAGCCGAACCGGTGGTGGTCGGGATCAGCGAAACGCTCGCTGCGCGAGCCCGGCGCAGGTCCTTGTGGGGCGCGTCGACGACGTTCTGCGTGTTGGTCAGGTCGTGCAGGGTGGTCATCGAGCCGTGGAGGATCCCGATTCCCTCGTGGATCACCTTGACGACGGGTGCGAGGCAGTTCGTGGTGCAGGAGGCGGCGGTGACGATGTCGTGCCGCTCTGGCTCATAGAGGTGGTCGTTCACCCCGACCACCAGGTTCAGGGCCTCCGCGTGCTTGACCGGGGCCGCGACGATCACCTTGCGTACCCCTCGGGCGAAATATCCCTCGAGGGCCTCGGGCGTCCGGAACTTTCCCGAGCACTCGAGGACGAGCTCTATGCCGAGCTCGTCCCACGGGACGTCGCCCGGCAGCGGATGCCGCGAGTAGCCGATCGACTCACCGTCGATCGCGATCCGGCCGTCGGCGTCGCCGACCTCGCGGTCCCAGCGCCCGTGCACCGAGTCGAACTCGAGCAGGTGCGCGGCCGTCGCGGCATCGCCGTGCAGCTCGTTCACGTGGGCGAACCGCAGCTCCGGCCACCCCCAGGCAGCGCGGAGCGCGAGCCTGCCCATCCGGCCGAAGCCGTTGATGCCGATGGCGAGGCTGGATTCGGCCACCGGCTACTCGGGCGACTCCGCGGTCGGCAGCGCGGCGATCAGATCCTCGACGTGCCCGCGGATCTCGTCCCGGATCCGGCGCACGGTCTCCAGGTCCTTGTCCGCGGGGTCCTCCAGGTCCCAGTCCTCGTAGCGCTTCCCGGGGTAGATCGGACAGGCGTCGCCGCAGCCCATCGTGATCACGGCGTCGGCCGCGCGGACGACCTCGTTGGTGAGCGGCTTCGGGAACTCCCGGGAGATGTCGACGCCGACCTCCTCCATCGCCGCGATCGCGTTCGGGTTCAGCTGATGGCTGGGATCCGAGCCCGCCGAGCGAACGTGAACCCGTCCCTCGGCCAGCTTGTCGAGCAGCCCGGCCGCCATCTGACTGCGTCCGGAGTTGTGGACGCAGACGAAGAGGACCTCCGGAACCTCCTTGGTCACCTTGCCCTCTGCCTGAGCGAGAGCGCGAAGGCGCTGGCGCGAGAAGCGCTCGACCATGATCGGCACGAACTCCTGCACCCGGGCGTCCGCAAACTGGTCGAGGCTCTCCTCGATGTACGCGTCGATCGTCTCGCGCGAGAAGATGCCACCGAACTCCTCGGCAAGCAGATCGACGGAGCGCTGGATGTGTTCCCTGGTGGTCTGTTCAAGTTGGGTCGTCATTCTCCCTCTCCGTCGTGTCGGTTGGGTCGGCGAAGAGTAAGGGTTGACAACTGTCTATTCAATCGATATACGTGTATCGATGACTGTCGATCTGGAGATGGCTCCGAAGCAGAAGCGGCCCGCGGGGGAGCCGTGCTGCGAGCCTGTCGTCTACCCCGACATCGAGCGGGTTCAGGCGGAGCGGATGGGGGAGATCGCGAAGGCCCTCGGCGATCCGATTCGGATGCAGCTCGTCGACGTCCTTCGCAAGCACGCCGGGAAGGTCTGCGTCTGCGAGCTCGTCCCGCTCTTCGATCTCTCGCAGCCGACGGTGTCGCACCACCTCAAGGTTCTGCGCGAGGCCGGCATCGTCGGCTCCGAGCGCCAGGGACTGTGGGCCTACTACTACGTCAACCCCGACTCTCTGAAGGAGCTGAGCGCATGGCTGAGCAACTGACCGGCAATGACGAGATCCGGGAGGCCGTGCGGGAGCGCTACGCCGCGGCGGCGACCTCAGTGGATGAGGGGCGAGTGGCGTGTTGTGGTCCCTCCACGACATCGGAGGCCGGCGAGTCCTCCTGCGGCTGCGGGACGGACGTCCCCGACGCCTGCGGCGGGAGCGAGTGCGGCTGCGGGCCTCTACCGGGACGTCGATCGGGACCAGCTCCCGGACGAGGCGAAGCTCGACCTCGCTCGGCTGCGGCAACCCCACCGCGGTGGCCGAGCTGCACGAGGGCGAGATCGTCCTCGACTCGGCTCGGGTGGCGGCATGGACGTGTTCTCTCGGCGGCCCGCGTCGGGCGCGAGCGGCAAGGCCTATGGCGTCGACATGACCGACGAGATGCTCGAGCTGGCGCGCCGCAACCAGCGCGAAGCCGGCGTCGAGAACGTCGAGTTCCTGAAGGGGACGATCGAGGAGGTGCCGCTGCCCGGACGACTCGGTCGACGTCGTGATCTCCAACTGCGTGATCAACCTCTCCGCCGACAAGCCGGCGGTCTTTCGCGAGGCGGCGCGAGTGCTGCGGCCAGGCGGTCGCTTCGCCGTCACCGACATCGTCGCCGACGAGGAGATGGACGCGGAGACGCGAGGCGACATGGCGCAGTGGACGGGCTGCATCGCGGGCGCGCTCACGCAGAGCGAGTTCCAGGGAACGCTCGAGGCCGCCGGGTTCGAGGGGATCGAGCTCCGCGAGACCCACCGGGTCCACGACCAGGCCGGCTCGGCGATCGTCCGCGCGAGAATGCCCGCGTGAGCTCACCCGACACTCTCACCCTCAAGGACCCCGAGCGGCTCTACCTCGACTGGGAGCACGCCCACTGGGCCTCCCAGGAGATCGACCTGACCCGCGATCCGGCGGACTGGGCCGGCCTCGAGGAGAGCGTGCGCGGCCTCCTCCACTTCGCGCTCAGCTCCCTGATGGTGGCCGAGGAGCGGATCTCGACCCAGTTCGTCGGCCTGGTCCTCGCGCAGGATGACGAGGAGGAGGGCAGCTACCTCTCCACGCAGCTCGTCGACGAGGTCCGCCACATGCAGTTCTACGCCCGCTTCCAGAACGAGGTGATCGCCGATCCCGACGCGATCGCCGCCCACGTCGCACGTGCCCGCGAGGTTCTCGGCGAGGCATTCGAGCAGGTCTTCGACCAGGCACTCGTCCAGGCGCACGACAGGCTGCGGCTCGACCCCGCCGACCGGGAAGCCAAGGTCCGCTTCGTGACGATCTACCACATGGTCATCGAGGGGACACTCGGGCTGACCGCTTCCCATTTCATCCTCGACTTCCTGCGCGAGCGGGAACTGCTCCCCGGCTTCACCGAGGGATACGGCCTGATCGCCTCCGATGAGCAGCGCCACATCGCCTACGGGACCTGGTTCCTGCGCGAGGCGGTCGCCGGGGACCCCGCGATGGCGGACGTCATACGGGATCAGATCAAGGAACTGTTGCCCGCCGTGGCCGATTCGATCTCGCCGCCGAGCGAGGGCGCATGGGACGTGCTCGGAGTCGAGGAGGGAGCGCTCGCGGAGTTCGCGCTCGGTGCGCTCAACCGTCGCCTGGCTTTGATCGGCGCCGCGCTGTGATCCGGTTGCCCTGAGAGAATCAGCTTCGAGATGCTCTGCGGGGCTATCGACATCGGCTCGAACACGACGCGCCTGCTCGTAGCCGAGCCGTCGGAGGGCCAGCTCCGCAAGGTGATGGAGCAGCGTGCCTACACCCGGATCGGCAAGGACGCGTCGAAGGACGGCAAGATCACCGCCGAGAAGATCGCGGAGGTCGCCGACGTCGTTGCCACCCAGCGGCGGCTTGCCGAGGAGATGGGGGCCGCGACGGTCAAGACCGTGGCGACGGCCGCGATCCGCGAGGCCAAGAACCGCGACAAGGTGGTCGAGGAGATCGAGGAGATCGCCGGAGTCGAGGTGGACGTCCTCGACGAGGAGGAGGAGGGCGGCTTCGCATTCATCGGGGCGACCAAGTCCCTCAGCCACCCGGTCGAGGGGAAGGTGGCCGTGGTGGACGTCGGGGGCGGCTCATCCGAGGTGATCTACGGGACCATGCCCGACGGGGTGACCGAGGTGAAGTCGTTCAAGATCGGCTCCGGGTCGCTCACCGAGGACCATCTCGAATCCGATCCGCCATCGGCCGCTGAGATCCGCCAGCTGCGGGATCACATCTCGGACTTCTTCGAGGACATCGAGCTCGAGCAACCGGACCAGGCGGTCGCGGTGGGGGGCAGCGCCACGTCGCTGCGGACGCTGGTCGGGGCCGTGCTCGAGTACGAGACGCTCGAGCGGGCCGTCCGGGTGCTCTCCAGCGACGAGATCTACGAGGTCGCCAAGCGCTTCGAGCTCGACTCCCGGCGCGTCAAGCTGTTGCCGGCCGGGGTCCTTTTGCTCGAGAGGTTCTCCCAGATGCTCGGCCAGCCGCTGCAGATCGGCAAGGGCGGCCTGCGCGAGGGGATCATCCTCACGCTGCTGAACGGCAACGAGAACGGCTCGCACGAGAAGCTCGCTGCATAGCTTGGACTGCGACGCCGCGCGCGGTAGCGTTGGCGCCCTCTCGTGGCCAAGCCCAAGCCAATCCCCGACCTGACGGCCGACGTCCCGTACGCGGAGGCTGCCGCGAAGATCGTCTCGGTCAGGGGCGACGAGCTCGCCGAGCATGCACAGGGTGTGCTGGACACCGGCGACATCGAGCGGGTTCACGACATGCGCGTGGCCACGCGTCGCCTGCGGGCGGCGCTCGAGATCTTCGAGCCCTGCTTTCCGGCCAAGCCCTACGGCCAGGCCCTCGGTGAGGTGAAGCGCCTCGCCGACGCCCTCGGCGAGCGGCGGGACCGCGACGTGGCGATCGCCGCGCTCCACAACTTCAACGACCAGATGGCGGCGCCCGATCGCCGCGGGGTGGCCTCGCTGATCGAGCAGTTCCGCGGCGAGCAGGGCGAAGGCGAACGAGGAGCTGGCGCCCCTGGTGGCGGAGGAGAACCTGAGGGCGCTGCGGGAGAGCATGGAGGACCTGGTGCACCACGAGGCCGGAGGCGCCGGAGTGAAGGCACGCCCGGTCAAGAAGCTCGACCCGTCCCGCTCGCTCGGCGAGAACGCCGCGCGGATCGTGCAGGTGAGGCTCGACGAGATGCTCGCCTTCGCTCCGCGGGCGCTCGACGGGAAGACGAAGGCCCAGCACGACATGCGGATCGCGGCCAAGCGCCTCCGCTACGTGCTCGAGGTGACCGGCTTCTGCTTCGGCAAGCCCCGCGGACACGGCCCGGCGCCGCGCGCGCGACCTGCAGGACATCCTCGGTGAGATCCACGACTGCGACGTGATGCTTCCCCGCGTCCGCGAGCACCTCAAGCAGATCCAGCGAAGCGACGCCAAGGCGGTCCGGGAGAAGGCCGGCCGGGCGCCCGACCTCGATCCGAGGCTCGCGGCCCAGGCGCAGCACCGGACCGCGTACCGCGGCCTCGACGTCCTCGCCGTCTATCTGGAGGCTCGGCGCGAGCTGCTGATCGATCGCTTCGCCGCGTTCTGGAAGCGGCAGGAGGAAACCGGCACCTGGAAGCGGCTCGAGCGCGCCGTCGACGGGTACCTCCGCCGGTCCCGCGAGGCGCGCCGCACGGCGAAGGCCGCGGAGCGCGCTCGTCATCAGGCGGAGGCCGCCGCCCGCGCGGCCCAGCAGGCCGAGGCGCAGGCCGAGCAGGCCCGGCTCGACCGCGAGCGGGCGGCCCAGGAGGCCGAGCATCAGGCGGAGCGCAACGAGCAGATCCAGCGCCGCACCAGCCCGGCGCCGCGCCGGCCGGCCTAGCTCGCCGCGGGCGGGCTCAGGAAGCGGACCGGGCGGTCGGGCGTCACCGACCACTCGCCATTCCGCCAGGCGATGTGGGTGCCGTCCGCCAGCCGGGCGCTGACGCGGCCGAGGGCCGGCTCGCCCCAGAGCGTGGCCTCCAGGGAACGGGTCGCGTCCTCCTCGCCCAACCCTCGCGCTACCTCATCGGTCGGGTAGGTGACGAGCGAGCGCGCCGGCCCGGACCCAGAGCGGGATCCGGTCGAGTGGGGCCTCGGCGTCGATCCAGCGGCCACCGGCAAGGCGCTCCCCGGTCCACCAGTCGAGCCACTCGCCGCGGGGCAGGTAGGTGCGGCGCTCGGTCGCTCCCTCCTCGAGCACCGGGGAGACCCAGAGCGACGGGCCCAGCATGTACGAGTCGGGGATCGTCCAGCCCTCCGGGTCCTCGGGATCGACCAGGCAGAGAGGCCGCATGATCGGCAGCCCGCTGCGCGCGGCGGTCGCCGCGGCGGCCTGGATGTAGGGAACGAGGCGCTCGTGGAGCAGGACGGCCTCGCGGTAGTCGTCGAGGACCCGCCCGTCGTAGGTCCACGCTTCCTGCTGGAAGCGGCCGTGCGCCTGCATCAGCGGCGTGAGCGCGCCGAGCTGGGCCCAGCGGACCAGGAGCTCGGGCTCGCAGCGCTCGGCCAGGCGCCGGCCGAGGTAGCCGCCGACGTCGTGGGAGAGGTTGGAGAAGCCGGTCGCGGCGCAGGTGAGCAGCGAGGTGAGCAGCGCCCGGAGCGACCAGAAGTCCGAGGCCTGATCGCCGCCCCAGAGCACCCCGGTCGCCTGCTGCCCGGTCCAGCCCGAGCGGCCGAAGACGACGCCGCGGCCCTCGCCGTGGACGTCGTCGAGCGCCTGCTGGGTCGTCTCGCGATAGAGCCGCCCGTACTCCCAGGCCGCCTGGACGCCAGGGCGCCCGTCCGCGAGCTCCGCGTCCGGCGGGAAGTAGTAGCCCTCGCCGTCGTCGGCCTTGACGCCCTCGACCCCGAGCTCGAAGACGTTGCGGGAGAGCCGACGCCACCAGTCTCTTGCCGCCGATGAGGTGAAGTCGACGATCGAGCCGGTTCCCATCCACCAGCGCCCGACATAGGGCTTTCCGTCGGCCGACCTGACGTAGTGGCCCCCCTGGGCGCCCTCGGCGTAGTTCTCCGCGGGCTCCGAGTGCAGCCGCTCGGACTCGGCGTCCGGAGGGCGCTGGCCGTCGATCGACTCGAGGTTGACCCAGGGAGTCACCCAGACGACGGTCCGCACGCCGTCCTCGCGCATCCCGCTGACCAGCCCGGCCGCGTCCGGGAACTGATGGGGGTTGAAGCGCCAGGTGTTGTACTGCGTCTCCCACGGCGAGTCGATCACGATCGCGTCGAGGGGGAGCTCGTTCTCGCGATAGCCGCGCCAGTCGTCCTCGACGTCCTCCTGGTGCTCGTAGACGTCGCGGCTCTTCCAGTGGCCGTACGCCCACTCGGGCATCAGCGCCGGGAGGCCGGTCTCGCGGAGGAAGGCCCGCAATCGCGCCGCGGGTGTGGGGCCGACGAAGAGGTGGACGCGGAGGGGGCCGGAGGCCGATCGGACCGAGACGGAGGCCACTTCGCCCGTCAGGTCCACCTCGACGCCGGGGCCCGATGTCTCGATCCAGGCCGCCCAGCCCGCCGAGGAGAGCAGCCACGGGACCGGCGCGTAGTCGCCCTGCGGGATCCCTCCCTGCTCCAGGAACTCGGGCGGGCAGTCTGGGCCGGTGTAGCGGCGGTCCGCGCCGAGCTGGACAAGACGGCCGCGCTGGTCGAAATCCAGGCCGTGACGGGCACCGAGCCCGGTCACCCGCTCCCCGTCGACGAGCGGCCAGCTCACGCCCAGCCTCAGCCAGTCGACCTCGGACGGGTCGATCTCGATCAGCAGCCGGTCGGAGGCGGGGGAGGAGATCGCCACCTCGTCGTCGCCGAGCGTCACCGGGTCCTCGCGCTCCTCATGGACCAGGACCCCCTCCGTCAGCGTGATCAGCTGGTCGCGCGCGATGCCCCGGCACGCCCATGGGCGGAGACCCGCCAGCAGCCTCGCGGCCACCTCGTCTCCGCTCCACAAGGCCCCTTCGGGCACTCCCCTCTCGAATGCGACGCCGATGCGCCCAGTGTGCCAACGAGTGCGTTCACGACCTCTTTACGTGTCGGACACGACCTCGTAACGGGATTTTCCCTGCAAACGGCCACCCTCCGTGATGTCAAGGAGAACGAGAGAAAGAGGGTCGGATGAACCCCATATCGACCAGCCGGGTCGATCTGCACTGTCACTCAACCGCGTCCGAGATCTCCAAGCTCGGCATCCAGCGAAGCCTCGGCCTTCCGGAGTGCGCGACGCCGCCGGAGGAGGTCTATGAGCTCGCCAAGCGGCGGAACATGGACTTCGTGACGATCACCGATCACGACACGATCGACGGCTGCCTCGAGATCGCCGACCGGGAGGATGTCTTCATCTCAGAGGAGCTGACCGTCTGGTTCAGCGGTGAGCCGCAGGCCGTCCACCTGCTCTGCTTCGGGATCGATCCCGACGACCATGCCTGGCTGCAGGAGCACAACCGCGACGTGGAGGCATGCGCCGAGTACCTGCACTCCCGTGAGATCTCCTGCTCTCTGGCCCATCCCTTCTACGCGGTCGAGGCGCCGCTGACGCCGGCGCACAGGCGACGGCTCGCCGAGTTGTTCCCGGTGTGGGAGACCCGTAACGGCTCCCGCGCGCGCGAGCTCAACATGCCGGCCGCGATCTACATCGAGACGCACGGTGGAACCGGCACCGGCGGCTCGGATGACCATGCCGGCGTGGACATCGGGCGGACGTTCACGGAGACGCCCCCCGCGGCCACGCCGGAAGAGTTTCTGCGCCACCTCCGCGAGGGCCAGGCTGACGCCCGCGGCGAGCAGGGCAGCGCCGCCAAGTGGGCGCACTCGGCGATGGCGCTGGGGACGCGCGCTCTGCTGCTCGCCGATGCGCATACTCATGAAACGGGTTGCTCCTCGCTTCGCTCGGAGCACCCTCGCATTAACGGAGAGCTGAAGGAGCCCGACCCCGACGCGATCCTGAAGATCGCGGAGCGGGTGATGAGCGAGGGGGACCTCCGGCGCGGCGAGTCGGCCGGAGACCTCGGCCCCGAGGACGCCCGTGCGCTCCTCGCCGCGTTCGTGGGCTCCGTTGGCGTCGAGCCCGGCCGCGCCCTGATCGACTACATGCAGGCCGAGGACTTCAGCCACGCCGAGCTCGCCCGGCGCGCGCGCCGCACCCATGAGCGCCGGCTGCGCGAGGTCGTCGAGGAGACCGTCGAGGCGGTCGGAAGCGCGGGAGAGCCGTCGGAGCTCGCCCCTCGCGCGGTGGAGGCGGGCCGCAACCTCTTTCGAGCCGCGATCCCGGCGATCCCCTACGCGCCGGCCGCCGCCTTCTTGGGCAAGGAGAAGGCGAAGCTCACGCCGCATGAGGGCCCGAAGCGCGTAGCGCTGGTCGCCGACGCGATCGGCGGGGTGCACGGCGTCACCCACACGATCGAGCGGATCCGCGAGCTCGGCGTGCCCGGCTACGAGGTCGAGGTGATCGGCACCGACCGCAACGTCGACCGCCGCCTCTCGGCCGTCGCCGAGGTCGACATCCCCTTCTACGCCGGCCTCGAGATCGGCATCCCGAGCCTGCCCGCGATGGTCGAGGTCCTGGCCGAGGGCCGCTTCGATGCGGTCCACCTGACGGCGCCCGGGCCCGCCGGCGTCACCGCGGCGTTGATCGCGAGGGTCATGGACCTCCCGGTGCTCGGCAGCTGGCACACCGAGCTGGGCGCCTATGCCGGCCTGCGCTCCTCATCGCCCGAGCTGGAGAAGGGCATGGACATGGCCCTCTCCCTCTTCTACCGCCAGTGCGGCCGCGTCCTCTCGCCGAGCCCGGCCAGCGACGAGTCGCTCATCCGCCTCGGCGTCGAGCCTGAGACGATCGGCCGCTGGGGGCGCGGTGTCGACACCTCCCGCTTCGACCCCGCCGTCCGCGACGCCGATTCCTACCCGGGCCAGATCAAGGTTCTATATGTGGGGAGGCTGACCCGCGAGAAGGGCGTCGACCTGCTGGCCGACTCCTTCATCCGCGCACACGAGGCGGATCCGAGGCTGCACCTGCTGCTGGCCGGCGGCGGCCCCGAGGAGGGCATGCTCAGGGAGCGACTCGGTGACCGGGCGACCTTCCTCGGCTGGCTGGGCGGGGATCAGCTGGCGCGGGCGTACGCGAGCGCCGACCTCTTCCTCTTCTGCAGCAGGACGGACACCTTCGGACAGGTGCTGGTCGAGGCCGGAGCCAGCGGCCTGCCGTGCGTGGCCGTGGACGAGGGCGGGCCCTCGTCGATCGTGGTGGACGGCGAAACCGGCAGGCTCTGCGAGCCCGATCCGGGCATGCTGGCCGCCGCCGTCCTGCAGCTCGCCGATTCTCCCGCGTGGCGGGCGAAGCTCGGCCGACAGGGACTCGACGCCGCCAGGGCGCGCACCTGGGAGGCGGCGATGATGCAGCTCGCGGACGGCTACGACCGGGTCATCGAGCCCGTCGATCAGCCCCGCATCAAGCTCGTCAGAGCGGCTTAGTAGTCACCGCTAAGGTGACTGTGTGACCGACGAGCTGGCTCAGCAGACGACCGAATCGAGCGGGCCGGCGGCGGAGGGAGGGGCGACGATAACGCCCGAGGCCGTGCGGACCAGCGCCTCCGAGCCCGATCTCTCGGACCCGTCTCTCTACTTCAACCGCGAGCTCTCCTGGCTCGACTTCAACGACCGCGTGCTGCAGCTCGCGGAGGATCCTCGGGTCCCTCTGCTGGAGCGGGTCAACTTCGCCGCGATCTACGAGGACAACCTCGACGAGTTCTTCATGGTGCGGGTCGCGGGCCTCCATGACCAGGTGGAGTCGAAGATCGACGCTCGCGGGGCGGACGCGATGTCAGCCGCGGACGTGATCGAGCTGATCCGCCAGCGGACGATCGAGCTGCGCGCCCGCCTCCACCGCTGCTTCGCGGACGAGATCCGCCCGGCGCTGGCCGAGCACGGGATCCGGATCATCTCCCTATCCGACGCCAACGCGCCGGAACGGGAGGAGGTGGAGCATCTCTTCACGAGCCAGGTCTTCCCGGCGCTGACGCCGCTGGTGATCGGCCGTGGCCGGCCCTTCCCCTATATCTCGAACATGTCCCTGAACTGGGGCGTCCTGCTTCGCAACCCCGAGAAGGACGAGGAGGTCGCCGCCCGGGTGAAGGTGCCGAAGGAGCTGCTGCGCCGCTTCCTCTCGATCGGCGACGGGCTCACCTTCGTCCCGCTCGAGGACGTGATCGCCGCCAATCTCGATGACCTCTTCCCGGGGATGGAGATCGTCCACCAGTCCCTCTTCCGCGTTACACGGGACACCGACTACGACGTCTCGGACGAGGCCGACGACCTGCTGCTCGCCGTCGAGGAGGAGGTGCGCCGGCGTCGCTTCGGCGAGGTGGTGCGACTCGAGGTCACGCCGGACATGGAGTCCCGGCTCCGCGATCAGCTGGTCGAGGCGATGGACATCGAGCCGGAGCAGGTGTTCGAGAGCCCGGGACTGCTGGGCCTCGACGACCTCACGGACATCTACTCCGTTCAGGGTTTCCGCGAGCTGCGCTATCCGCCGTGGCAGGGAGTCACCCCGCCCCAGCTGCAGCAGGGAAGCCGGACCCAGCGCGAGGTCGACGTCTTCGGCGCAATGCGGCAGGGCGACATCCTCGTGCACCACCCCTACGACTCCTTCGCCGGGTCTGTGGAGCGCTTCGTGCGCCAGGCGGTGGAGGACCCGAACGTCCTGGCGATCAAGCAGACGGTCTACCGGACGAGCGCGGACTCGCCGCTCGTCCCGGGGTTGATCGAGGCGTCGGAGGCCGGCAAGCAGGCGGTCTGCCTGGTGGAACTGAAGGCCCGGTTCGACGAGAGCGCCAACATCCGCTGGGCGAGGGCGCTGGAGGAGGCCGGCGTTCACGTCGTCTACGGCATCCCGGGCCTGAAGACCCATGTCAAGTGCATCCTCGTTGCCCGCCGCGAGGGCGAGGGCGTCCGCAATTACGTCCACATCGGCACGGGCAACTACAACCCGAAGACGGCCCGCATCTACACCGACTTCGGCCTGTTCACGTCCAACCAGGAGATCGGCGACGACATCGCTGAAATGTTCAACTACCTCACCGGCTATGCGCGCCCAAGCGGCTACCGCAAAGTCCTGGTCGCGCCGTTCAATCTCAAGGAGGGGATCCTCGGCGAGATCGAGCGGACGATCGAGGCACACTCGCCGGAACACCCTGCGCGCATCCGGATGAAGATGAACTCGCTGCTCGACCCGCCCTGCATCAGGGCTCTCTACCGTGCCTCCCAGGCCGGTGTCGAGGTCGACCTCAACATCCGCGGCATCTGCGCGCTTCGCCCCGGTGTTCAGGGTGTGTCGGAGAACATCCGGGTGGCGTCGGTCGTCGGCCGGTTCCTCGAGCACTCGCGGATCTACTCGTTCGAGCGCCCCGACGAAACCCAGATCCTGATCGGCTCCGCCGACCTGATGCCTCGCAACCTCTACAACCGGGTCGAGCTGGTCACCCCGGTCGAGGATGAGGCGAACCGCGCCCAGCTCACCGACGCACTCGACCGCGCCTTCGCGGACAACACCAACTCCTGGGAGCTCAATGGCGACGGTGTCTGGTCGAGGCTGACGACCAACGGCGACCCGCCGCGCAGCGCTCAGGGCGAGCTCCTCGAGCGCCATGCGCGGCGCGCCGCGGAAGCGGCCGCCGTCAGCGGCTAGGACCTCTGGTAGCTTGGCCCCCGGTGCCCCTCCGCTCCGTGACAAGTAGGGATGCGGTCTATTTCGAGGCTCTTGCCGAGGCCGGCGCCAACATCCTGCGCGGGGCCAAGCTGCTGGAGCACATGTTCGACACCTGGCCCGAGGAAAGCGGGGTCGCACGTGACATCCTCAAGGCCGAGCAGGAGGGCGACCGGATCACGCAGGAGATCGTCCGCCGCCTCAACTTCGAGCCGCCCAAGGGCCTCGACAGCGCCGAGGTCTACGCGCTGGCCACGCAGCTCGACGACATCATCGACGACATCGAGGAGGCCGCCGATTTCATGGGCCTCTTCGCGATCGAGGCGCCGATGGAGCAGGCCCACGTCCTCGCCGGCATCCTCGCGCAGTCCTGCGAGCAGGTCTCGGCCCTGCTCACCGACCTGCGCAGCTTCACCGACCTGGAGCGTTACTGGGTGGAGATCCACCGGCTCGAGAACGAGGGCGATCGCGTTTGGCGCGAGGCCCTCGCCTCCCTGTTCTCGAACGGCATCGATCCCATGGTGGTGATCCGCTGGAAGGACATCTTCGGCCTGCTCGAGCGCGCCATCGACTCCACTGAGACCGCCGCTCACAAGATCGAGGCGATCGCCGTCAAGCGCTCGTAGCAGCACCGCGTCTGTGGATCGGCATCGGGACAGCGGTCGGCAGGAGTCAGAGGAGGAGCGCGCGGACCGAAATCTCACCGACCTCCTGCAGGAGCTGCGGGTGGCGCTTCCCGGGGTCCAGGTCCTGTTCGCGTTCCTGCTCACCGTCCCGTTCACTCAGCGCTTCGACGACCTGAGCGGCTTCGATCAGAAGCTCTACTTCGGGGTGCTGATCTGCGTGTCCCTGGCGACGGTCCTGCTGGTTGCCCCGACCATCGGCCACCGCATCCTCTTCCGGCGCCAGCAGAAGGAGTTCATCGTCACGATCTCCAACAGGCTCGCGCTGATCGGCATGCTGATGGTGGCGCTCGCCATGTGCGGGGCGATCGCGCTGATCAGCGATTTTCTCTTCGGGACCGCCACGGCGGTGATCAGCACGGCGGTGATGGCGAGCGCGTTCATCGGATTCTGGTTCCTGGGGCCGCTCGTGCGCAGGCAGAACCTGCCACCGCGTTGAGGGTCCTGATCTTCAGCGCGTCGATCGGCGAAGGCCACGACCTGCCCGCCCGGGTCCTCGCCGACGGGATGGAGCGCGAGGCGCCCGGCGTGGAGATCGAGATCGTGGATTCGCTCGCCGTCGTCGGCTGGCTCACGCGGCGGCTCGTCATGGACAGCTCGCGCTTTCACTCCAAATGGGGAAGCAGGCTGTTCGACCTCTCCTACAGGCTGATCACGGACATCCGCCCGACGCGCTGGTTCGCCGGGCATTTGACCCAGTGGCTGGCGGCAAGGCCGATCCGGAAAGCCGTGCGGGAGCGGGATCCCGACGTCGTGATCTCGACCTATCCCGGCACCACCGAGGTCCTCGGGGCCCTCCGCCAGAAGGGAAGGATCGACATGCCCGTCGTCTCGGCGATCACCGACCTGGCGGCGCTGCGCTTCTGGGCCCACCCGGGCGTCGACCTTCACCTGATCACCCACCCCGAGTCGGTCGAGGAGGTGCTGGAGATCGCGCCCGGGACGGACGTGCGCTGCGTCCGCGGGCTCACCGACGAGCGCTTCTATGCGCTGCCCAGCCAGGCCGACGCGCGGAGCGAGCTCGGCCTGCCCGCGGAGGGGCCCATGGTGATCGTCTCGGGTGGCGGCTGGGCGGTCGGCGACCTGGAGGGGGCGGCCGAGGAGGCGCTCGGAATCCCCGCGTCGACCGTGGTCTGCCTCTGTGGCCGGAACGACGAGCTCCGGGGCGAGCTGACGCGGCATTTCTCGGGTGAGGAGCGAGTCCGGGTCGAGGGCTTCACCGACCGGATGCCCGACTGGTTCTCCGCCGCCGACGTACTCGTTCACTCAACCGCGGGACTGACGGTGCTCGAGGCCATCATGGCCGGCTGCGGTGTCGTCTCCTACGGGTGGGGCCTCGGTCACGTCCGAGTCAACAACGCCGCGTTCGAGCGCTTCGGCCTGGCGGAGGTCGCGGCGAACCGCGATCAGCTTGGCGATGCGCTGGTCCGCGCCCTGGACGCGAGCGGGACGCGGGACGAATCCTTCGCCCGGCTGCCATCGGCCGCCTCAGCCGTCCTCGGCCTCGCCGACGGCGAGTTGGGCGACCGCGGGAGAGCTCGCCAGCAGGCCGGCGCCTAGGGCGACGGTCACCAGCGCCATCGCGAGTACCGCGCCGCCCAGCGGTGTGTTGCTCCAGCCCTCGCCGCCGACCAGCGGTGCCATCACCACCGGGATGACGATCTGCATGACCAGCACCGTGGGGGCGACGCGGGTGGCGGCGAAGCGCTGGAGGGCGGTGGACTCGCTGATCACGCCGACGAGCACGACCGCAGCGACCAGGGCCGCCCAGGCGATCACCGCCAGCAGGGCTCCCTCCGAGGCGTCCTGGGCGACGATCTTGGCGACGAAGGCGGCCATCCCGTCCGCTGCGCCCGCGCTTGCGACCAGCAGCAGCATCGGAAACGGGCGATGCGCGATCAGCCCGATCAGGTAGGGCGTCACCGTGACGACCGCCAGGATCCCGAGCGCGATGACGAGCCCCGCGCTCCGCTCGACCTCGCCCGGCTCACGGGGCGCCGCCCAGGCAAAGACGCCCACCGAGGCGATGATCAGCACGACGGCGGCGATCTCCCTGCGGCCGACGTGTTCGCCGAGGATCCGCACCCCGAGCACCAGGAGCAGAAGCAGGCCAAGGGCGAGGACCGGCTGGACCAGCGTCAGCGGGGCGTGGGCGAGAGCGAGGATCTGGAGTGGCCAGCCGAGCAGCGAGAGGGCGGTCGCGCCGACCCAGAGCGGCCGCCGCAGCAGGTGGGTCATCAGCGACGGCCGCAGTGCCCGCTCGGCGGGGGCCTTGCGCGCCTCGATCGCTTGGAGCGCGTAGCCGGTCTCGTAGCAGCACGCCGCCGCGAGCGCCAGGCCGAACCCGAGAGCGAGCTGCCCGTCCATCAGTGGCACCATCCTGCCAGTGAAAGCGGCACCAGCTCTCCTCATCGGCTCGGCCGCCGCAGCGGCGGCATGGTGGACGCCTGCGCTCGCTCCGATCGTGCCGGGCGTCGCCGAGGCGCTCGGGTTGCCGCGGCGGATCGACGACACTGCCGGCGTCGCGCTGACCTTCGACGATGGCCCTCATCCCGAGGGGACGCCTGCGGTGCTCGAGGCGCTGGAGGCGGCGGACGCGAAGGCCACCTTCTTCCTCTGCGGCGAGCAGGTCGAGCGTCACCCTTCCCTGGCCGCTGAGATCGCCGCCGCCGGCCACGTCGTGGCGGTACACGGCTACGGGCACCGCAACATGCTCCGCCTGGCGCCGCGCACCTTCGTCGACGATCTGGAGCGAGGGATCGCGGCGATCGAAGACGCCGTCGGCCTGCGCCCCGAGGTCTACCGGCCGCCGTACGGGATCTTCAGCTATCCGGGGATGGTCGAGGTGAGGGCCCGGGGGCTGCGCTCACTGCTCTGGTCGCGCTGGGGTCACGACTGGCGAGCCCCCAGGCCACCGGAGAAGATCACCGCCGAGGTGACGCGTGACCTGGACGGCGGCGACGTCCTACTGCTCCACGACGCCGATCACTACAGCGAGCCGGGCTGCTGGCGCGGGACGGTGGCGGCGCTGCCGATGGTGGTGGAGAGGATCCGCTCGGCCGGACTCCGGCCGGTCACGCCCTAGCTGATCGTGTCCGCGGCGGCTTCCTCGTCGTCTTGCCATCGGGTGGCCGCGTTCGCCACCACCAGGGCGATCGCCAGGCCCATCGCGCTCAGCACGATCGTGCCCTTGTGGGGCATGCCGAGGTTGAAGATGTTGCGCGTCCAGGGGAGCGTCTCGAGGACGACGTACCCGGCGACCAGCCATCCGGCGATCACCCCACCCTTGGTGGGCCGTCCTCCGGCCCCCAGCGGAATGAGGCTGAGGGTCGCAAGAATCGCGATCAGGCAGGTGATCGCGACGTAGCCGGCCTGACCGGTGCCGAAGTCGTCGGTGCGGAAGGCGAGCGCCGACGGGATCAGCGTGCCGGCGGCGCATGCCAGGGCGACCACCCAGGCGCTTGGCCAGCTTGAAGCCGCCCGGCTGGGCCAGCCCGGGAGGTCGGTGACCTTGGCGATCGGCGCGATCGCGACGGGGGCAGGCTCCGCTGCGAGAGCCGGCTCCGCGGCGGGGGCGCGCTCGGGCGCAAGCCAGGCGAGGTAGCGGCCGACGCCCTCGCGCAGCGGGGTCGAGGCGCGCCAGCCGAGCTCATCGGCGGCCCGCTCGTTCGAGATCACCGCGCCGCCGAAGTCGCCGTTGCGGCCGGGGGTGTGGACGATCTCGGTGTCGTCGATCAGGCCGGAGACGACGTCGGCGAGCTCGCGGATGGTCACCGTCTCATCGCCCGCGAGGTTGTAGACGCGGCCGTCCGTGCCTCGCTCGAGCCCGGCGACCACCCCCTCCGCCAGGTCCTCGACGTAGACGAAGCGCCTGGTCTGGAGGCCATCGCCGGCGATCGTCAGCGGCTCGCCCTTGAGTGCCTTGGAGACGAAGATCGGGATCACCGCGGCCGGCCGGGCGCGGGGACCGTAGGGGATGCCGAAGCGCAGGATCGTGCAGGGCACGTCGTAGAGCTCCGCGTAGGAGGTGCAGTACATCTCGCCGGCCAGCTTGCTCGCGGTGTAGAGATGGTCGGGCAGGCCGAGCGGTGCGTCCTCGTCGATCAGGCCTTCGCCGGAGTTGCCGTAGACCCAGATCGTGCTGCCGTAGATGACCCGGGTGTCCGTTGCCCGGGCGGCCTCGAGCACGGCGAGCGTGCCCCGCGCGTTGCAGTTCTCGGCGTCGACCGGCTCGTCGGCGACGATGCCGACGTCGGCGTAGGCGGCGAGGTGGACGACCGCGTCGCAGTCCTGCATCGCCTCGGTGAGCGTGTCCTGATCGAAGAGGTCGCCGATCACCGTGTCGATCGAGCCCGCGGGGTGATGGGCCGACTCCCGGAGGTCGTAGATCCGCGGCTCGAAGCCGGCATCCGCCAGCTTGTCGACCACGTGCGAGCCGATGAAGCCGGAGCCACCTGTGACCAGGACGCGACTCATGCGGTCTCCTCGACAGAAATCTCGTCGGACTCAAGCGCCGGCGCGTAGTAGAGAGGCACGCACCAGTGGTTCTGGGCGACCCAGTCGGTGTTGGGGAGCTCGTCGCCGGTTCCCATGATCCGGTGGCAGGGGTCGTCGTAGACCTTGCCGGTGGATCGCTCGATCTCCTCGAAGACGATGTACTTGTAGAGGCCCGATGTCATCCCGTCGGGGAGCTCGAGGCGAGACGCGTAGACGGGGTCGAGCCGCTCGCGTGCGACCGCGTTCTTGCGGGCGACGATCTCCTCCAGCCGCTCGGTCTGGATCAGTCCGATCGCCGCTGTGAACTCGCTCATCCGCAGGTTGAGGCCCTCCACGGTGTGATCGGGCTTACCGTAGTTGCGGAAGGCCCGGGCGTGCTCCAGAAGGTCGTCGTTGCCGGAGACGAGCATGCCGCCCTCGCCGGTGGAGATCGTCTTGGTCGCGTAGAAGGAGTAGGCGCCGGCGTCTCCCCAGCTGCCCGGACGCCGATCGCCCCAGCGGGCGCCGTGCGCGTGGGCGCAATCCTCCAGCAGGAAGATCCCCTCGGCCCTGCAGTAGTCGGCGATCCGCTCGACCTCGAAGGCGACGTGGCCGCCGATGTGGACGAGCACCGCGGCGCGCGGTCTGTGCTCCTCGGCCTTGCGCTGGAAGTCCTCGAACGACATGCAGAGGTCGTCGCGGTTGCAGTCGACGAAGACGGGCTCGCCGCCCGAGTGGATGATCGAGAGCGGGGTCGCCATGAAGGTGTTGGACGGGCAGAGGACCTTCTCGCCGCGGACGCCGGCGAAGTCGAGCGCGGAGAGGGCCGCGCCGCTCCAGCCACCGGTGGCGACCGACCCGAGCCCGTGCATCTCCCCCCAAGCCGTCTCGAAGCGGGCGGTCATCTCTCCTTCGGACCAGCGCTCGGAGAGCACGATCTCGTCCCAGAGCTCATGCAGCCTGGGCAGGTCGCGGCGATCGAAGCCGATCGCGAATTGGCTGTGGTCGGCGGGGGTCAGGGAATCGGTGAGGCTTCAGCGGGTGCCGTCAACATCGCGGCGAAGCGCAGGATAGTCAGTCAGGCGGCGCGATGGATCCGGAATAACCCCTGATGTGAACCGGTTGTTACCGAGGCCCGGCTTCGGCCTTGAGCGCGTTCAGCTCGGTCTCGATCTGGCTCAGGAACGGGGTTTCCGGGTCGAGATCGTGAAGCTCCTCGACGTCCTCCGACCAGAGCTGGAGCCGCTCGTCGAGGGTGGTGCCGAGGCGTTCCCCCACGGCGGCGCGGTCCTCGGGCGCGACCTTGCGCCAGTCACGGATGTTGACGACCCGGTCCGCGGCGTAGATGATCACCGGGTCGCCGCCCGACTCGAGGATCCCGCGGCGCAGCGCCCGCTTGCGCTCACCGTAGCCGGTGATCTCCGGGTCCTCGCTGAGGCAGTCGACCAGTTCGGCCACGCTGGGACCGAAGCGCTCGCGGATCTCGTCCAGCTCCACGTTGGTCTTCTCGACGACGTCGTGCAGGTACGCGGCGGAGATCAGCGGGCCGGCGTAGCCGGATTCCGTCAGCAGGCGGGCAACCGCGATCGGGTGCTCGACGAACTGCTCGCCGGTCTGCTTCCGGTGCTGGCCGAAGTGAACCCGGCGGGCGAAGCGGAGGGCGGAGAGGGACAGATCGGAGTCCGACCGGGGCTCAGGTCTGGTCGAGACTTCAGTCATCTGTCGAAACGCTAACGACGCGATCCTGGATTCGCAATTTGGGGGCACCGGATTTCCGCAAATTGCAGCAAAACTGGTTGACAGTTCTTTCACATCGACGTTTCGTTTGCAAGCGCAATTTTCTCCGGCGCGTCTCTCCTAGAATCGCCGCCGGTGCTGCAGACGCTCCGGAACATCGCGATCATCGCCGCGCTGGCGGCCGGGATCGACTTCCTGCCCGGTGGCGGGGCCGCCGCGGCGACGGTCCTCTCGGCGCTGATGATGATCTTCTTCGCGGCGATCGCCTGGCTCGTCTACCGGGTCTACCGTGAGCAGCAGCTCACCCTGGCGACGCTGACCGACGGCCGCAAGGCCGGGCTGTTCGGCGCGGTCGGGGCGATCGCGCTGCTGGTGGTCGGCTATGACGAGTTCGCCTCCTGGACGGGCGGCGTCCTCCTCTGGATCGCGCTGATGGCCGGATGCGTCGGGGTGATCTTCCTGGTCTGGCGCAGCACTACGACGTACTCGTAGGCTTTCGCGCGCATCGCGTGGCGCGGTCGGGCCTAGGTTCGGCCCATGACCTGGAAGGCGAAGCGCGAGGCCGCGATCGGTGGCGGCCAGGCATCGGTCGAGCTGGTCGCCGTTCTGCCCGCGCTGGCGGTCTGCCTGGTGATCGCCGCCCAGACCGTCGCCGTGGGCTGGGCCCTGTGGTCGGCCGGCAACGCCGCGCGAGCCGGTGCCCGAGCGGAGCAGGTCGGCTCGGACCCGAGGTCGGCGGCGCGGCAGGCGCTCCCGGGATCGCTGCGGCACGACGCCGTGATCCGCTCCGGCGACGGCGTGCGGGTGAAGGTCCGCGTCCCGGCGCTGCTCCCCGGGGTCACGCTGCCGTCCGTCTCGGCCGCCTCGACGCTCGGCGGAGATGGAAGCTAGGCACTCGGCGGACGGCCAGGCCTCGGTCGAGCTGCTCGCCGCGCTGCCGGCGCTGGCCCTGGCGGCCGCCCTCGCCCTCCAGCTGCTCCTGGTCGGCTATTCGCTGACCATCGCCGACGGCGCCGCGGAGGCGGGGGCCCTGGCGGGCGCCTCCGGGCGCGACGGGCGGAGCGCCGCGCGCGAGGCGCTGCCCGGCTGGGCGCGGGGCCGCTCGCGGGTGACCGCCGAGGGCGGCAGGGTGAGGGTCGAGCTGCGCCCTCCCGCCCCGCTCGCCGCCGTGGCAGACGCGCTCACGGTCCGCTCGGAGGCCTGGTCGCGGCCTCCCAAGGGAAGCGGCCGATGACCCCGGCGATCCTCGTCACGGGGACCGACCGGGGATCGAGCCTGGGACTGGCCGCCGCGGTGGCCGTCGAGGCGGCGGTCCTGACGGGGGCGGGAACGCTGCTGGTCGAGGTGGGGGAGGCCGCTCGCCGCCGCGGCCCCACCCTGCTCGCGTCGTCGGGGTCGCGGCGGATCGAGGACGGATTGAGGGTCGCCGGTGTGAGGGCGTCCGCGCGGGGTCACCTCTGCCACCTGGCGGTGGCCGAGCGGGATGAGCCGCTCGCCGAGGCGGCGACGGCGATCTCGGAGTCGGACGCGGAGCTTGCCGTGATGCACCTCCCCGGGCGGCTCTGGGTCCCGGCGCTGGAGGCGTCGGGTGTGGGGGCGGCCGGAGGTTGCCTGCTCGTCTCACTCCCCGCCGAGCGGCCACTCGCAGCCCTGGCGGTGGACGAGCTGGCACGCCGGGGGCTGCCGGCTCGCGTCGCCTCCAAGCCGCCGGGACAGCTCGCCGCTCGGCGCGCCCTGGCCGGCGCTCGGGCCGGCGGCTGGGTCTCCGAGACGGGTCGCGCGATCGCGCGGCGGCTGCTCGGGCTCGGCCGGCCCGACGCCGGGCGGGTGGCGAATCGTGAGCGTGGCCAGGCCCTGCCGGCGGTGCTCGGCGCCGGGCTGATCCTGGTCCTCGCCGCGCTGGCCCTCGCCGCGATCGGCGGGGCCGCCACGGGGAGGGGGAGGGTGCAGAGGGCCGCGGACCTGGCTGCGCTCTCCGCCGTACGCAGCATGCGCGACGACGTGCCCCGGCTGCTGTCCCCGGCGCGGCTCGCTGACGGTGCGCCCAACCCGGGGCATCTCTCGCGACCCGACTATCTCTCTCGCGCCAGGCTTGCGGCGATCGGCGCCGCGCGGCACAACCGCGTCGATCCGGCGCGCCTGCGGATCTCCTTCCCCGATGCCGCCGCCGATCCGCCGCTGCAGGCTCGCGTCACCGTCGTCGGCGAGGTCGATCCGGAACGGCTTCCGGGCGGCAATCGCCTCGGTGACCGCCCCCCGATCCGTGTGGAGGCTTCCGCCGTTGCGGAGGCCTCGGCTCCGGTCTCCTCCTGGACCGGGATGCCCTCGCGGGCGGAGGGGGGTGGCTACTCGGGCGCGCTCGTCTACCGCGACGGGGAGGGCATGCGGCCCGATGTGGCGGTCGCCTACGACCGGATGGCGGCGGCGGCGAAGCGCGCGGGCCTCGACCTCGTCGTGGTCTCCGGCTTTCGCTCCGACGCGGAGCAGGCCGAGCTCTTCGCGCGCCACCCCGATCCGCGCTGGGTGGCGCCGCCGGGCCATTCCCTGCACCGCTGCGCCACGGAGCTCGACCTGGGGCCTTCGCCGGCTTACGGCTGGCTTCATGCCAACGCGGGTCGCTTCGGCTTCGTGCAGCGCTACAGCTGGGAGGCCTGGCATTTCGGATTTCAAGCGGGGCCGCCGCCGTGCTCCGAAGCGGGCAATGCCGTCAGCGGGGCTGGGGCGCTCGGGGGACAGGAGGGTCTCGGGCAGAGCTCCGGAATCCCGAGCTTCGTTCCCGGTCCCTACAGGGAGCCGCTGCTGCGCTCGGCGTCACGCTGGAACGTCTCGCCCGGGCTGCTCGCGGCCCAGCTGATGGCCGAGTCCGGCTTCAACCCGCGGGCCGTTTCGCCCGCCGGCGCGCTCGGGATCGCGCAGTTCATTCCCTCGACCGCGCGCTCCTACGGCCTTCGCGACCCCTTCGACCCGGTTGCCTCGATCGACGCGCAGGCGCACCTGATGTCGGACCTGTTGCGCCGCTTCCATTCGGTGCCGTTGGCGCTGGCCGCCTACAACGCCGGTCCCGGCGCCGTGGCGGCCTGCAGCTGCGTGCCGCCGTATCCGGAGACACGGGCCTACGTGGCGCGGATCCTGGCGCTGGCGGACGGGGCGGGAGTGTTGCTGTCTCCGCCGCTCGAGGTGCGGTTGGTGAAGTGACGGCTTCGCCATGAACGGCCGCCACAAACCCCGCGGCCGGATCTACAGCCACGCCTACGGCGTGGCCGGGTTCGGCTTCTCGGCCGGGATCTCTCCGATGACCTCGAGGCCATTGGAGGTGTACTGGTAGACGTCGAAGACGCCGGCGGTCGGGTCGCCGTGGACGTCCATGTCGATCGGGCCTGAGGCGCCCGTGTAGTCGATGTCTTTGCCGTCCTCGACCGCCTTGATCGCATCGGGGAGCTGCTGCCAGCTGTACACGTCGCCACCGGGAGCGGTGATGTCGATCAGCTCGTCGGCCATCTGCTGCCCATCGGTCGAGCCCGCCGCGACGGCCGCGAGGTAGCAGAGCACGGTGGCGTCGAACTCCTGGGCGGCGTACGGCGCCGCCTTGACGTTGCGCGGGTCGGCTGCCTTGAAGTCCTGGACGAAGGCGGAGGCGGCGGCGTCGCGGCTCGGTGCGCCCGGTGCGAGCGCCCGCATCCCGTCGATCGCGCTCGACCCGACCTGTTCGGGGAGGCCGCGGTGAGACCAGCTGGTCGCTGCCCCAGGCGGTCTGGGGATCCCATGAGTCGCTCGACGAGAGCGCGGGGGCGAGCTGGGAGAAGCCATTGACGTCGTCGATCAGGAGAACGGCAGCGGGGTTGCCTGTGGTGATCTGCTGGGCCTGCGGCGGGGATGCCAGGACGATCTGCTCGCCGACCGTGCCGTTCTGATCCTGCCAGGACTTGGTGAAGTCCTGGGTGATGGTGTCGCCGTAGGTGTCGTTGCTGGCGGCGACGTTGACGCTGTGTCCCTCGGCGCCACCGACACCCGCGCTGATCGCCTTGGAGAGCGCGGAGCCCTCGAGCGAGGTCGGGCAGGGCGGTGCTGTCGACCAGGTCGTGGTCGTTGAGCTCGGCGACGCTCTCGCCGGCCGGGACCGGCGCGATCTCCAGGACCTTGCCGGGGATGGCGACGTCATTGGCGGTCTGCTCGACGGCGTCGGGGGACCACGGCCCCGTCAGGCAGCTGGCGTGATCGTCGTTGACGAGCTTCCTTGCCGACTCGGTCGCCGTGCCCGAATCGGTCCCCTGGTCCTCGGAGACCGTGCGGACCGTGTGGTCGGCGCCGGCCTCGCCGATCGCCTGCCTGATCTGGTCGACGGCCAGCTGCGACGCCTTCTCGCCCGAGTCCCCGAGCGCCCTGGAAGCGCCGCTGAGGGGGAGCGAGTTCCCGATCACCAGGTTGAGCTGCTTGGCGCCCGGGCCGTTGCCGCCACCGCCCCCGCCCCCGCCGCAGGCGGCGAGGCCGAGCACGAGCGGCAGCATCAACGTCGGCCACAGACCTTTCAGGGACCTATTCATACCCGGTGCGGTAAAGGTAGGGTGCGAGCCATGGCTACCGTCCAGGTGGAGGGCATCGAGGGGCTGAAGGCCCTGCAGGGAGAGACGATCGGCCCGAGCGAGTGGCGCGAGGTGACGCAGGAGGACATCGACGCCTTCGCGGAGCTGACCGGCGACCACCAATGGATCCACACGGACGTCGAGCGGGCGAAGAAGGAGAGCCCGTTCGGGACGACTGTCGCGCACGGCAACCTGACCCTGTCGTTGATCGACGGGATGCGAATCGAGCTCATGAAGTCCACCGGCTTCAAGCTCGGCGTCAACTACGGCTGGAACAAGGTCCGATTCCCCGCCCCAGTGCCATCGGGCTCAAAGGTCAGAGCGACGGCCGAGGTGGTCGAGATCGAGGAGGTCGGCGGCGGCTGGTTCCAGATCGTGACGCGCTTCAAGGTGGAAGTGGAGGGCTCGGACAAGCCCGCCTGCGTGGCCGACTCGGTCGGTCGGGCTCTTCCCGAATAGCTGCACGGGATACGCATCTCGCGCGGGTGGCGCGGAATCTCATCCGCGGTGAGATGCCTCGATCCGCGGTGAGATTCCGCGACAGGACCCGCGCGCCATGCGCTGGGTCCGCGCTACTTGACGGTCAGCGTTCCCTCCATGCCGGCGTCTCTGTGGCCCGGCACGGTGCAGTAGAAGGTGTACGTCCCGGGCTGCAGGTCCACGGTCGCGTTCGCGGTGCCGGAGGAGACCAGGTCCGTCTGGCCCAGCACCTTGCCCGACGAGTCCGCGACGGCCACATCGTGCTGGAGCGCTTCCTTGTTGTCGAAGTTGATCGTGACGCTGCCGGCCTTCGCGCTGACGTCCTTCTGGTCGTAGGCCAGGGTGCTGCCACCCGGCGTCGAGATATCGACGGTCGAGCCGCCGCCGGCGGCTCCGCCTCCTGCTGCCGGGGTCGTCGCCGGGGGCGTCGATGCCGCCGTCGTGGAGTTGTCGTTGCTGCTGCTGCCGCATGCCGCCAGGCCGACAACGGCCAGCGCGGCAAACACCAGCATTGCTGAAGCTCGTTTCATCCGGAACACCTTTCTCTCGACGCCAGGTTGGCTCACTCTAGTACGGGCTCCCATGCGTCAGGGATTGGTCAGTCTCCCCGGAACTCGGGCGTCTCGCCTCCGAAAAAGGCCGTGACGCCGCGCCGGAGGTCCTCGGTTCCCATGCTGTCGGCGATTCCGTGGCGCTCCAGCTGGAGGTGGTCGTTGATCGAGTGCTCGATGCTCTCGTGCAGCAGGCGCTTGGTCATCCGCACGTAGTACGGGGCCTTGGCGGCGAGCTTCTCCGCCTTCTCTCGCGCCCGCGTCATCAGCTGGTCCGCGGGAACCACCTCGGTGACGAGGCCTGCGTCGAGCGCCGCCTTTGCGTCCATGTTGGGGTCATTGAGCGCCAGCTCGAGCGCCTTGGCCGGTCCGACGACCCGCGGCAGGAAATAGGTCATCCCGCCGTCGGGGGCGGCGCCGATGCGCCCGTAGGCGATCGCCAGGAAGGCGTTCTCGGAGGCGATGCGGATGTCGGCGGAGAGCGCCAGCGACATGCCCGCCCCCGCTGCGGGGCCGTTGACGGCGGCGATCACCGGGTAGGGAATGCGCCGGATGTCGACGATCGCGTTGTGGAGCGCCTCGGCGCCGCGCCGCACCTCGGTGGGGAGGTCGACGTCCTCGTTGGTGACGCCTCGCTTGAACCAGTTGACGTCCCCGCCGGAGCAGAACGCGCGCCCGGCGCCCGTGATGACGAGGGCGCGAATCGGCGCGCGATCGGCGAGCCAACCCGCCGCGGTCACGAGCTCGCCGATCAGCTCGGGGCTCATCGCGTTGAGGGCGTCGGGCCGGTTCAGGGTCATGGTCCCGATCTGGCCGTCCACTCCGATCTCGATCGTCTCGAGCTCGGGCGGCTCGTCGCTGGTCAACGGAATCTCGGTCTCTGCGGTCTCTGCCATTCTCAGCCTCCAATCAGGTCGCGGTGACGAGCGGCCTGGTCACCGCTAAGGCGGGGGACCCGGGACCCTACCCTGTCGTTTGTGCCCGAGAGCAGCAAGAAGTTGGCCGATCAGCGCAAGGAGCTCCCCGACGCCCCGGGTGTCTACGTGTTCCGGAATCGCGCGGGCGACGCCCTCTACGTCGGCAAGGCGAATTCGATCCGCAAGCGGGTCGCGTCCCACTTCGCAGGCAAGGGCGGCGGCCGCGGATCGGGCATGGGGGGCACCGCCGAGCTGATCGACCGGACCGACTCGATCGAGTTCCTGGTCACGGAGAACGAGCCGGAGGCGCTGCTGGCCGAGCAGAGCTTCATCAAGCGTTACCGGCCGCGGTTCAACATCCGACTCAGGGACGACAAGTCGTATCCGTACGTCGGCGTCAGCCTCGACGAGGAGTTCCCGCGCGTCTACTTCACCCGCGAGCGCCATCGCCCGAACCGGGCGTACTTCGGCCCGTTCTCCAGCGCAAAGCGGGTCCGCGAGACCCTCGACCTGCTCGGCAAGCTCTTCCAGTACCGCACCTGCGAGGGGGCGGAGCCCGGGCGGCGCTCGGGCGTCCCGTGCCTGGACTACTACATCAAGCGCTGCCAGGCGCCCTGCGTCGGCTACATCGACAAGGACGAGTACCGGGGCAACATCGACCGCATCGTGGGCTTCCTGTCAGGCCGCTACAAGGAGATCGCAAACGACCTCGAGGCGAAGATGGAGGAGGCGTCCGAGGGGCAGGACTTCGAACGGGCGGCCCTCTTCCGCGACCGGCTCAATGCGGTCCGGGGGATGATGGAGCGCCAGCAGGTGGCGGGCGGTGCGCTCGGGAGCGCCGATCTGATCGCCGTGGCAGTGGAGGGAAGCGACGCGAACGCGCAGGTCTTCCAGGTTCGCGACGGCGTCCTGGCCGAGCGCCAGGGCTTCTACCTGGCGGGTGAGGACGAGGCCGCGGGCGACGACCGCGATCCCGGCGAGGTCGCCGAGACCTTCCTGCTCCAGTACTACGGCGCCGCACCCGCGGTGCCCGGAAGGGTGGTCGTCGGTCCCGAGCTGACCGGCCGGACGAGCGTGCTCGCCGAGGCGCTGAGCAGCCAGCGCGACTCGCAGGTCGAGGTGCGGGTGGCATCGCGCGGCGACCTGCGCCGCCTCCGCGAGCTCGCCGAGAAGAACGCGAAGCTCGCGCTCGCCCAGGACAAGCTGCGCCGGGAGCATCGCCGCCAGCAGAGGGTGGAGTCGCTCGCCGCGCTACAGGAGGCGCTCGGCCTCGAGCGGGTCCCCGTCCGGATCGAGGGCTTCGACATCTCCAACCTCGGCGAGACCCACACCGTCGCCTCGATGGTGGTCTTCGAGGGAGGCACGCCGAAGAAGTCCGATTACCGGAAGTTCAACATTCGCGGCGAATTCAGCGGTAACGGTGAGGGCCCGGATGACTTCGCGGCGATGCAGGAGGTGTTGTCGAGGCGCATCGGCCGCTACATGCAGCAGGCCGACATCTCACCGCACGACTCCGACCGTGACGCCAGCTTCGCGGCGCTGCCCGACCTGATCGTGATCGACGGAGGCAAGGGTCAGCTCTCGGCGGGGATGAAGGCGCTCGAGCCGCTGCTGGAGCGCGGCGTCGCGGTGGTCAGCCTCGCCAAGCGGATCGAGGAGGTCTTCGTCCCAGGGCGATCCGACCCGATCCTGCTCGAGAAGCGCTCCGACGCCCTCCGGGTCCTGCAGCGGGTGCGGGACGAGGCGCATCGGTTCGCCATCACGTTCCACCGCAGCCGCCGCGACCAGGCGATGACGGCATCCGTGCTGGACGGAGTCCGGGGGGTGGGCCCCGCCCGAAAGCGGGCGCTGCTGCGTCACTTCGGCTCGCCGGACAAGCTCCTCACCGCCAGCCGCGAGGAGCTCGAAGCGGTGCCCGGGGTGCCCGGTAAGCTCGCTCGCGAGATCCACCGGCAACTGCACAGAGCGGGCTGATGGCAACGGACGCCACGAACGGAGACGGCGCCGGCCCCAGCGAGAAGCGAGTCGAGCTCGTGGTGATCACCGGATACTCCGGCGCCGGCAAGTCGGAGGCGATCGCGGCCTTCGAGGACGGCGGCTATTTCTGCGTGGACAACCTGCCGCCGAGGATGATCGGCGGCCTCGGCGAGCTCTTCCGGCACGAGGGCAGCGGGGTCCAGAAAGCCGCGGTGGTGACCGATGTGCGCGGCGGCGAGTACTTCGACGACCTGCAGGCGGTGCTCGGCGAGCTGGCGGCGGGCGGCCTCGATCTCAAGGTCGTCTTCCTCGAGGCCGACGAGGACGCCCTGCTCCACCGCTACAAGGAGACCCGCCGCCGCCACCCCCTGGCCCGGAGCGGGCGGATCGTCGACGGGATCCGTGAGGAGCGCGAGCTGCTTGCACCCCTGCGAGAGCGCGCCGACGTCGTCCTCGACACGACCTCGCTCACCGGCGGCGCGCTCCGCCGGCGCATCGCCACCGAGCTGATCGGCCGCGATGCGCAGGAGAATCAGCTCGCCCTGACGATCCTCACCTTCGGCTTCAAGAACGGCCCGCCGTCCGATGCCGACCTGACCCTCGACGTCCGCTTCCTGCCGAACCCGCACTACGTCGATGAGCTGCGCCCGCTGACCGGGCTCGACGAGCCGGTCAGGGAGTACGTCGAGTCGGGCACCCAGGCCGGCGAGTTCTACGGGCGGCTGATGCCCCTGCTCGACTTCCTGTTGCCCGCCTATGTCGCCGAGGGCAAGCAGCACCTGACGATCGCGGTGGGCTGCACGGGTGGCAGGCACCGCTCCGTCACCGTCGCCGACCGGATCGCCCGCGAGCTCAGCAAGAGAGACGACGTCAAGCTGCAACTGGTTCATCGGGACGTGGAGCTCGAGCCACGTCCGGCGGCGCGCTAGACCCGCGTCCATAACATCCCGCTGATGGCGGAACCCGTGATCAGCGTCGACGGCCTGCGCAAGTCCTACGACGACCTCGAGGCCGTCCGGGGCATCGATCTCGAGGTCGGGGCCGGCGAGATCTTCGCCTTCCTGGGACCGAACGGCGCAGGGAAGACGACCACCGTCGAGATCCTCGAGGGCTACCGGAAGCGGAACGGTGGCGAGGTCAGCGTGCTGGGCACGGATCCACAAGACGCCGACCGGGACTGGCGCCAGCGGGTGGGCTTCGTGCTCCAGGAGTCCCGGCTCGTCCCCGAGCTAACCCCGCGCGAGGCGGTCGAGCAGTACGCGGGCTACTACGCGCACCCCAGGGACGTCGACGACACCATCAAGCTGGTCGGGCTGGCCGACAAGGCGAACGTCAGGACCTCGAAGCTCTCCGGAGGGCAGCAGCGCCGCCTGGACGTCGCCCTGGCCCTGATCGGCGATCCGGAGCTGCTCTTCCTGGACGAGCCGACCACCGGCTTCGATCCCTCCGCTCGCCGCCAGGCCTGGGACGTGATCGGCGGCCTTCGCAACCTCGGCAAGACGGTGTTCCTGACCACCCACTACATGGACGAGGCGCAGGCGCTTGCCGACCGCGTCGCGATCATCTCCGCCGGCCGGATCGTGGCCAGCGGCTCGCCGCAGTCTCTCGTGGACCGTGGCGTGCCGCAGACCGAGATCCAATTCAGGCTTCCGGACGGCCTCGGCGCGTCCGATCTCCCGGGAGACCTTGGCGCGACGGCGCGGGTGGACGCGGGGCTGGTGACGATGAACGTCAAGGATCCGGTCCCCGCGCTGAGAGAGCTGACGACCTGGGCGGGCGAGCGCGGCGTCGGGCTGCCGGGGCTCACGGTCGGCGCGCCGAGCTTGGAGGACGTCTATCTCGAGCTGACCGAGCAGGCGGACGGCGCGGAGGGCCCGGAATGACCGGGGTGGCCGTCGTCCTCCACCAGTTCCGCTTCGACCAGAAGGTCTTCTGGCGCAACCCGGCCGCCGTCTTCTTCACCGCGGCGCTGCCGCTGATCTTCCTGTTCATGCTGGCGACGCTCTTCAAGAACAACGAGATCTCCGGCCTCCACGTCAAGGGAGCCACGTACTACGTCCCGGCGATCATCACCCTCGCCGTGATCTCGGCGACGACGGTGAAGCTGGCGACGAACCTCCCGGCCGAGCGGGAGGCGGGCCAGCTCAAGCGTGTGCGCGGGACGCCGCTGCCCCCGGCGGCCTTCGTCGCGGGGCGTGTGGGTAACTCCCTGGTGATCTCGGTGATCATGGTCGCCCTGGTGAGCGTGATCGGCGCCCTGGTCTACGGCGTCGCGATCCCGACCCACACCATGCCCGCGATGCTGGTCACCCTCGCGGTCGGGGCGTTCTCGTTCTCCTGTCTCGGCTTCGCGCTTGCGGCCGCGATTCCGACGGCGGAGGCGGCTCCGGCGGTAACCAACGCCACAGTCCTGCCGCTCTACTTCCTGTCAGGTGTCTTCATTCCGCAAAACGAGATCCCGAACGGCGTTCTCAACTTCGCCGACGCCTTCCCGATCCGCCACTTCTTCGAGGCGATGTTCACTGCCTGGGACCCGAACACGACAGGCGCCGGCTTCGAGTGGGGTCACCTGGCCATCGTCGCGGCGTGGGGCGCTGTCGGCCTGCTCATCGCGGTCCGCTTCTTCCGATGGGAGCCCCGGCGCTGACGCCGGATTCGGCCTCACCTGTAATCTGAGGGTCGAAGGCCGACCGCGTGAGAGAGGAGCAATTCGGCGCGCTGTCGGAAGGGAACGTTTCGATCTCCCGTCATCTCCTGATGCTCAACTACGCAGCCGTAAAAGTCACAGACCTCGAGCGCAGCGGCGCCTTCTACGACTCGATCCTGGCGCCGCTGGGGTGGCGCCGCCAGGATGCACCCGCGAACTCGGTCAGCTGGGGGCTGATCAAGGCGGAGTTCTTCATCGAGCTGGCCGACTCACAGCGGCCCGGATACGGCCTGATCTCGTTCCCGGCGAAGAGCATCCCGGCCGTCAAGGCCTCGTTCGAATCGGGCTCCGAGAACGGCGGCGAGCCGGTTGCCGAGCCCGGGAGCGCCCCCTCCTTCGGCCCGGGCAACTACGCCTGCCGCCTCAACGACCCCGACGGCTACCTCGTCGAGGTCTCCGTCGCTCACGACCGCTGAGGCGATCTCCGTGCTCCGCACGGGGACGGGGCGAGCACTGGCTCGATAATTTGAGTAGAGCAAACCCCGGCTAGGAGGACTTCAAATGGCAGTCAAGGTGGGCATCAATGGCTTCGGGCGCATCGGCCGGAATCTCTTCCGCGCCGCCCTCGAGGCGGGGTCCGATCTCGAGTTCGTCGCGGTCAACGACCTGGTCGACGCCGAGACGATGGCCCACCTGCTCAAGTACGACACCGTCCTGGGTCGCTTCCCGGGTGAGATCGAGGTCTCCGGTGGCGGCATCAGCATCGACGGCAAGGAGCTCAAGGTCCTGAACGAGAAGGACCCTGCCGCTCTCCCCTGGGGCGATCTCGGGGTCGAGGTCGTGATCGAGTCCACGGGCCTGTTCACCAAGCGCGAGGGCGCCGAGAAGCATCTCAAGGCGGGCGCCAAGAAGGTGATCATCTCGGCGCCGGCCACTGATCCGGACATCACGGTCGTCCTCGGTGTCAACTTCGACTCGGACTACGACCCCGAGAAGCACAACATCATCTCCAACGCCTCGTGCACGACCAACTGCCTGGCGCCCGTGGCCAAGGTGCTGCACGACATGGTCGGCATCGAGCGCGGCCTGATGACCACGATCCACGCCTACACGGCCGACCAGCGCCTCCAGGACATGCCGCACAAGGACCTGCGCCGTGCCCGCGCCGCGGCGATGAACCTGATCCCCACGAGCACGGGGGCCGCCAAGGCGGTCGGGCTCGTCCTGCCGGACCTGGAGGGCAAGCTCAGCGGCATCTCCGTCCGCGCGCCGGTGATCACCGGATCGCTGGTCGATCTGACCTGCGACGTCTCGAAGGCGACCAGCGAGGAGGAGATCAACGCGGCGATGAATGAGGCCGCCTCGGGCCCCCTCTCGGGGATCCTCAAGTACACCGAGGACCCGATCGTCTCCACCGACATCGTCACCGACCCGCACTCCTCGGTCTTCGACGCCGAGCAGACCAAGGTGGTCGACGGAACCTTCGTCAAGCTCCTCTCCTGGTACGACAACGAGTGGGGCTACGCCAACCGCTGCGTCGACCTGGCGGAGAAGGTGCTGCAGCCCGCCGCGGTAAGTGCCTGAAGCGAAGGCGTCGCGCTCGCTCGCAAAGGCGAGCGTCAGGGACGCTGAGGTCGACGGGCGCACCGTGCTCCTGCGGGCGGACCTGAACGTCCCGCTGGACGATGGCGAGGTCGCCGACGACACGCGGATCCGGGCCAGTCTGCCCACGATCGAGCTGCTGCGCGACCGCGGCGCGAGCATCGTCCTCGTCTCGCACCTCGGACGTCCCAAGGGGCACGACCCGAGCCTCTCAATGGCCCCGGTGGCCAGGCGCCTCGGTGAGCTCCTGAACGCGCCCGTGCGGCTGGCTCCGGCGCTGGCCGGCGACGAGGTGAAGAAGATGGCCTCCGAGCTGGGCCCCGGCGATGTCCTGCTGCTCGAGAACAGCCGCTTCGAGGACGGAGAGAAGAAGAACGACCCCGAGCTGGCGAAGGCCCTCGCCGAGCTCGCCGACCTCTACGTCAACGACGCCTTCGGCACCGCCCACCGGGCCCACGCGACAACCGAGGGCGTCGCGCACCAGCTGCCGGCATGCGCCGGCCTGCTCCTGGAGGAGGAGGTGAAGCAGCTGACGGCCGTCCGCGACGACCCGAAGCGGCCACTGATCGTCGTCCTCGGCGGGGCGAAGGTGACCGACAAGCTCGGGGTGATCGACCGCTTCCTCGGCTTCGCCGAGGAGATCCTGATCGGCGGGGCCATGTGCTTCAGCTTCTTCAAGGCCGAGGGGCGGGACACGGGCAACTCCCTCGTCGAGGACGAGGGGGTCGAGTCCGCCAAGGGCGTGCTCGCCGAGGCGGAGAAGAGCGAGACGATGCTGGAGCTGCCGGAGGACCTGGTCCTCGGCAGGGAGCTCGACGCCGGCACCGAGACGCGTGACCTGAACGGGGTGGACGTCCCCGAGGGCTGGATGGGCCTCGACGTCGGCGCCAACACGGCCGCCAACTTCTCAAAGAGGATCGGGCGCGCCGGGACCGTCTTCTGGAACGGCCCGATGGGCGCCTTCGAGGTGCCGCCGTTCGACGCCGCCACGCGCGTTGTGGCCGAGGCCGTCGCCGCGGCGCCCGGCCACACCGTGGTCGGCGGCGGGGACTCGGTCGCGGCCCTGCACAAGTTCGGCCTGGCGGACTCCGTGGACTGGATCTCGACCGGAGGTGGCGCCTCACTCGAGCTCATCGAGGGGCGCGACTTGCCCGGAGTGGAGGCGCTGCAGGATGCCTGAGCGCGTACCCGTTCTCGCGGCCAACTGGAAGATGAACAAGACGATCGAGGAGACCGAGCGCTTCCTCGCCGAGTTCCTGCCGAGCGTTCCCGAGTCCGGCGCGGAGGTCGTCATCTGCCCGCCTTTCCTCTCCTTGAAGACCGCCGTCGAGCACTGCGCCCAGAGCCGCGCCACGCGTGGCGGCGCAGAACATGCACGAGGAGGCGGAGGGCGCGTTCACCGGAGAGGTCTCGGCGCCGATGCTGCTGGAGATCGGCGTCGATGGCGTGATCCTCGGCCACTCCGAACGCCGCCAGTACTTCGGCGAGAGCGACGAGGCCCTTGCCCGCAAGGTGCCGGCCGCGCTGCGCGCCGGGCTGGAGCCGATTCTCTGCGTGGGCGAGAACGAGGCCCAGCGCGAGTCCGACGAGACCGAGGGCATCCTCACCCGTCAGATCGAGGCCGACCTCGCCGACGTCCCCGACGATCGCCTCGGTGAGGTCGTGATCGCCTACGAGCCGATCTGGGCGATCGGCACCGGCCGGACGGCGACCACCGAGCAGGCGCAGGAGGCGTGCGCCCTGATCCGGGGGCTGATCGAGACTCGCTCGGGCGAGGCCGCTGCCGCGATCCGGATTCTCTACGGCGGCTCCGTCAAGCCGGGCAACGCCGCCGAGCTGATCTCCCAGCCGGACGTCGACGGCGCACTCGTCGGCGGGGCGAGCCTCGACCCCTCCGACTTCGCGGCGATCGTCGACGCCGCCGCGTGATGAGCCCGCTGCCCGCCGGGCCGACGAGCGTGCCGGTGCCGTCGCTGGCGCTGGTGATCCTGGACGGCTTCGGCCTCGCCCCCGACGGCCCCGGAAACGCGATCTCGCAGGCGAACACGCCGGTCTTCGACGAGCTCTGGGCCGGCTATCCGCATACGGAGCTCTCCACCTCGGGCCGCGACGTCGGGCTCCCCGACGGGCAGATGGGGAACTCCGAGGTCGGCCATCTCAACCTTGGCGCCGGGGCGGTCGTCAAGCAGGACCTCGCCCGGATCGACGACTCGATCGCGGACGGGAGCTTCTTCGAGAACGCGGCGCTGCGCGCAGCCTGCGGCTCCGCGCGCGAGTCCCGGCGCGGCCGGCTTCACGCGATCGCCCTGGTCTCCGACGGCGGCGTCCACTCGGGCTGGGAGCACATCGAGGCGATCATCGAGCTGGCGGGGGAGGAGGGGGTCTCGGACCTGATGCTCCACGTCCTCACCGACGGCAGGGACACCCTTCCGCACAACGGCGCCGGCTACGTCGAGGAGGTCGAGCGCTGGCTCCGCCACACGGGCAGGATCGCCACGGTGGGCGGCCGGTACTGGGGCATGGACCGGGATAGGCGCTGGGACCGGACGAAGAAGGCCTACGACGCGATCGTCCACGCCGAGGGGCCGCGCGCCGACTCGGCCGTGCAGGCGATCCGGGACTCGTATGAGCGGGACGTCACCGACGAGTTCATCGAGCCGACGGTGATCGGCGACTACGACGGCGCCGAACCCGACGAGCCGTTCGTCTTCGTCAACTTCCGCCCCGACCGGGCCAGGCAGATGACCCGGGCCCTCGGCGAGCCGGACTTCGACGAGTTCGACCGCGGCGGCGCGGGCGCCTTCGAGTTGACGACGATGACCGAGTACCACCACGGCTGGCCCTACCCGGTCGCCTTCCCGCCGCGCGAGCCCGAGACCACGCTCGCCCAGGTGATCGCCGATCAGGGCGAACGCCAGCTCCACGTGGCGGAGACCGAGAAGTACGCGCACGTCACCTACTTCTTCAACGGGGGGCGAGAGGAGGAGTGGCCCGGGGAGGAGCACTTCCTTGCCGACTCGCCCTCGCGACGTCCCCACCTATGACCACAAGCCCGAGATGAGCGCCGCCGCGGCCGCTCGCCTGTTCACCGAGCACTGGAGCGCGGACGGCTACCGCTTCGGGATCATCAACTTCGCCAACCCGGACATGGTCGGCCACACAGGCGTCATCCCCGCGGCCGTCGCAGCGGTCGAGGAGGTGGACGGCCGTCTCGGCGAGGTCGTCTCCGCGGTCCACGCCAAGGGCGGCGCGCTGATCATCACCGCCGACCACGGCAACTGCGAGCAGATGCTGGAGCCCGACGGCTCGCCCAACACCGCCCACTCGACAAACCCGGTGCCGGCGATCGTGACCGCCTCGGGCATCGAGCTGCGCGAGCGGCGGGATCCTGGCCGACGTTGCGCCGACCGCCCTCGACCTGCTCGGCATCCCCCAGCCGGAGGCGATGACGGGGCAGAGCCTGCGCGTTCCCTAGCGGCCGTAGGCTTGGCCGGTGAGGCAGGACCCGGCCAGGCTCCGGTTCGAGATCCAGGCCCGCGACGGCGATGCCCGCGCAGGCCTGATTGCGGTGGCGCACGGGGAAGTGGCGACACCGGCGTTCATCCCGCTGGCGACCAAGGCCAGCGTCCGCGGGCTCTCGTCGTCCGAGGTCGCCGAGCTCGGCTACGAGATGGTGCTCGGCAACACCTTCCACCTGCACCTCGCCCCCGGCGAGGAGCTGATCGCGGCTCGTGGCGGGCTGCACAGGTTCATGGGCTGGGAGCGGCCGATCATCACCGACTCGGGCGGCTTCCAGGTCTTCTCGCTGGCGCACGGCGGCGTCGCCGACGAGATCAAGGGCCGACGCGGAAACATGGCGGGTGGCGCGAAGGTCGAGATCTCGGAGGAGGGGGTGGCATTCCAGTCGCTGCTCGACGGCTCGAACCGCTTCCTCGGCCCCGAGGAGTCGATGCGGATCCAGCGGGCGCTCGGCTCCGACATCGCCCTCACCTTCGACGAGTGCACGCCGGCCCACGCCGACCGCGACTACACGGCGCGCTCGACCGAGCGCACCGATCGCTGGCTCGGCCGCTGCCTCGAGTGGCACGACCGCGAGGGGCCGGCCGACCAGGCGGTCTTCGGCATCGTCCAGGGCGGCGTCCACGAGGATCTGCGCCGGGACTCGGCGGAGCGAACCGCCGCCGCCTCGATCGACGGGATCGCGATCGGCGGCACGCTCGGCCGCGAGAAGGAGGAGATGCACGGCGTGCTCGGATTCACCGTGCCGCTGCTGCCGGAGGAGGCTCCTCGCCACCTGCTGGGCATCGGCGAGGTCGACGATCTGCTGGCCGGCATCGGGATGGGCATCGACCTGTTCGACTGCGCGATCCCGACGCGCCTGGCCAGGCACGGGACCGCCCTCGCCCCGGAGCCCGGGAGCCGCTTCCGCGTCGATCTGACCAAGGCGTCCTACGCCGAGGACGACGCGCCGGTCGTCGAGGGGTGCGGCTGCGAGGCCTGCTCACGCCACACGCGCGCATACCTCCACTACCTGGCGCGCAACAAGGACCTGACCGGGACCCGGCTTCTCACCCTCCACAACCTGAGCTACATGGAGCGCCTGGTCGCCGGCGCGCGGGGGGCGATCGAGGGAGGTCGCTTCGCCGACTACTCGACCGCCGTGCTCGGCGGCGCGGTCCCCTGGGCCGCCTGAACTGCGACATTTCGGTCGCCTAGACTCGCCCGCGTGAAGGGCGTCGTCAAGCAGCAGCCGGCCTGTCGCCACTGCGGGGCGACCCTCGAGCATTCGATCTCGAAGTGCCCGAGGTGCGGGCGGCGCTCGCTGCTCTCGCTGATCCTGCCGCGCGGCCCGCGGACCTGAGCGGCTTCGCCATCAGATCGCGGCCTGGTGGGGGCCGCTACTTCGTGTTGTCGTCGACGACCTGCTTGAGGGCGTCGATCTGGTCGTTCACGTTCTGCTTGACGACCTGATCCAAGTTGATCTTGCCCCCGTTGCTGCTCGAGGCGAGGACGACGATGGCCGCCACCACCGCGGCGAGCAGGAGGATCGCGATCAGGGCGAGCAGGTTGCGAGCGACCGTCGGGGCCCTACGGCGTCGCGGGGGCGCGGCCTGGCGCTGGCGCGGCTGGACCGGACGGCGCTGCGCACGCCTCTGTGTGCGCGTGCGGGGCATGTGGCGCGTATCGGCGGTCGGGGTGTCGCCGCCGAGGACCCGGGTCTGGGCCGTGGCGGCGGGCGAGACGCCCGTCAGGCCGCGCCGCAGTGCGTCCGCCAGCTCGCCGGCGGCCGCAAACCGGCGGGCGGGGTCCGAGTCGAGTGCGACCAGGACGGCGTCCCCGACCGCCTGGGGGACGTCGTCGCTGTACGAGCTTGGGTGGAGCGGCTGCTCCGACTGCTGGCGGACCGCCAGCTCCGCCAGGGACGCGCCCTCATAGGGCAGCCGCCCGGCGAGGAACTGGTAGAGCACGACCCCGAGCGAGTAGACGTCCGAGGACGGGGTTGGCCTCCTCGCCGCGCGCCTGCTCGGGTGCCAGATAGGCGGCCGTCCCGACCACGGACCCCACCTGGGTGATGCGGGTTTGCTCGCTGGCGCGCGCGATGCCGAAGTCCGCCAGCTTCACGGTCATGTCGCCGCCGCCGGCGGGACCGCCGATGATCATCAGGTTGCCCGGCTTGACGTCGCGGTGGATGATCCCGTGGCGGTGCGCGTAGTCGAGGCCGGCGCACGCTTGCACGCCGATCTCCACGGCGGTCTCAGGATCGAGCTTGCCCTCGGCCTGCAGCAGCTGGGCACCGGAGCGGCCGCGCACGTACTCCATGACGATGTAGTACTGACCGCCGTCGTTGCCGGTGTCGTAGACCTGGACGATGTTGGGGTGGACGAGCTTCGCGACCGCCAGCGCCTCGCGGCGGAATCGGGCGACGAAGCGATCGTCGTCGGAGAGGTGCTCCGCCAGGATCTTCACCGCGACCGTCCTCTCGAGGATCGTGTCGGTGGCCCGGAAGACACTCGACATCCCGCCAGATCCAAGGCGGTCCTCGATCCGGTAGCGATCGGAGATCAGCTCGCCCTTCGGGCTGCGCGGGCTCATAGTCCTCCCGGTCCGATCCCGCCCGAGCCGCCCGGGGTGGTGCTGGGCGAAGTCTGGGTCTGGGTGGTGGTCGTCGCCTGTGTCTGCGTCGGGGTGGTCGTGGTGGTGGGGTGCGTCCGCGTCGTGGTCGTCGTCGACTCGGTGGTCGACGGGGTGCTGGTCGTCGTCTCGGAGGTGGTGGTCCGGCCCTGGCACTGGCTCGGGTCGCCGAGCAGGATCTTCAGTTGGTTGGCGCCGTTCTCGAGCGCCGTCTTGACCTGATCGTTGACGCTCGCGGGGAGGCTCTGAACGTCGGCGATCAGGTCGTCCGTCTTGTCCTGAGCGACGACGCAGCTGCCGACCTGGACGTTCGCCTGGATCTCGTCGATCTTCGAGCTGAGCACCGCGGCCTCCTGGGCGGACAGGGAGGGGTCCGGGCCGCTCGACCCGCCGCAGCCCAGAATCCCCGCGGCGGCGGCCGCCAGGAAGAGGGCAAGCAGTGCTGGCCGGAGCATCTTCGGCATCGCGGCGATACTAGCCGGGGCGTCTGAAACGCCAGCCTTCGCGGGGTCCGGCGGGATCATTGGCCCACATAAAGGCGGTCGGCGAGCAATTCGGGCAGCCCCGCCTCCCGGATCGCCTCCGCCGCCTGGTCGATGTCGTAGGCGACGCGGTGGTAGGTCGCCTTCCAGTCCTCGGTGTCGAGCTCGAGCCAGGCCGCGCGCGGATCCCCGTCGCGCGGCTGCCCGACGCTCCCCGGATTGAGCAGCCACCGGTGCTCGGAGAGGTCGATCTCCCGGCCGTCCTCGGCCTGGCCACCGCCGTCGGAGCCGGGCGGGCCGTCTGAGTCCGAGAACCAGAGGGCGACGTGCGAGTGCCCGATGAAGCTCACCCGCGCGGCCTGCTCCTCGATGCACTCGCGGGCCTGGTCGACGGCGAGCACGTACTCCCAGACCGGGTCGCGCGGCGACGCGTGGTAGAGGCCCACCTCGTGCTCGGTGTTCTCAGGCTTCTGAGCCTTCAGGAAGTCGATCGTCGAGGAGTCGGAGTTGGCCCGGGTCCACTCCACGGCCGCGGCGGCGGATGCCGAGAAGACCTCGGTGCTGATCTCGCCCGTCACCGCCAGGTCGTGGTTGCCGACCAGGCTGAGCTCGCAGCGCTCCGAGACGAGCTTGGTGCACTCGTCGGGCTGGGCGCCGTAGCCGACCACGTCGCCCAGGCACCAGCGGCGCTCCAGGCCCGCCTCGTCGATCGCCGAGAGCGTCGCCTCGAGCGCCGGCAGATTGCTGTGGATGTCTGTGAGGATCGCGACTTGCACGAGGATTCCGGGCGATCTGCGCTTAAGGCCCGCCCAAGGGGGCCGTTTATCGTAGGGCGGTGCCTGCCCGATCATCGTCCAAATGGGTGCGTCTCGGCGTCACCGCCGTCGCAGCCGTGGTCGTCGCCGAGGCTGCCGCGTGGCTACTGCGCCCGCGCGACATCGAGCAGCCCGTTCACGCCGACGCGAGCGCCTACTTCTCCCATGAGGAGCTGACCAAGGCGCGCGACTACGCCTCCGGGCAGCGTCTGATCCTGGTGGGAGGCCTGGTCGCCGAGGGGGCGGTGCTCATCCTGCTGGCGACGGGGCGTCCCGCGATCACCCGGAGGACGCTCGACCGGCTCGCCTCGCGGCCGGTGCTCGGCGGGGCGGCCGCGGCGGCCGGGCTCTCGGTCGTCGTCGCGGTGATCACCGTGCCGTTCGGCATCTGGGCGCACGAGCGGTCCGTTGACGTCGGGCTCTCCACCCAGTCGCTGGGCGGTTGGTTCACCGACTGGGGCAAGGGAGCCGCGATCGGAGCGGTGCTCGCCGGCCTGGTCGGCACGTTCGCGCTCTGGCTGATTCGCCGCTTCGGCTCCCGCTGGTGGATCCCGGGAAGCGTGGCCGTGGTGATCGCCGCGGCAATCATGACCTGGCTGGCCCCGGTCGTGATCGCGCCGCTCTTCAACAAGTTCGACGAGCTGCCGCCGGGACAGGCGCGCAGCGACGTCCTGGAGCTGGCGAAGAAGGCGGGGGTGGACGTCGGCCATGTCTACGAGGTCGACGCGAGCAAGAGGACCACCGCGATCAACGCGTACGTCAACGGCCTCGGCTCCTCGAAGCAGGTGGTCCTCTACGACACGCTCATCCACGACCTGAACCAGGGCGAACGCCGGGCGGTGGTGGCCCACGAGCTCGGGCACGTGCACGGCAACGACATCCAGCGCGGGCTCCTGTTCGTCGCGATCGTCACCCCGCTCTCGCTGGTCTTCATCTCGCTGATGGCCGGAGGGATCGCGCGGCGCCGGGGCGCCGAGCCGGGCCAGCCCTCCTACCTGCCCGCCCTCGCCCTGGCGATCTTCGCGACCTCCTTCGTGATCGGGATCGCCGGCAACCAGCTCTCGCGGGCGGTCGAGGCGCGGGCGGACACCTTCTCGCTCCAGCTGACCGACGATCCGCGAGGCATGATCGAGCTCCAGCAGCAGCTCGCGGACCGGAACCTCTCCGACCCCGACCCGCCCGGGCTCTTCAGCTTCCTCTTCGGGACCCATCCGCCGGCGGTCGACCGGATCGGCGCGGCGCTCGCCTGGGAGCAGGGCAAGCGCCCGTGAAGGTGACGGTTGTCGTCGTCGGCAAGATCAAGGCGCCGTTCGCGGAGGCCGACTCCCACTACCGCAAGATGCTGCAGCGCCACCAGCCGGTCGAGGTGATCGAGGTCCGGGACGAGGTCAACATCGAGGGACGGGTCCCACCCCGCTCGCACGTGATCGCGCTGGATCGAGGCGGCCGGGCGCTGAGCTCCAAGGCGTGGGCGAGCTGGCTCTCCGAGCGCCGGATCGACGCGCAGGACCTCTGCTTCCTGATCGGCGGCCCGGAGGGCCTCTCCGCGCACAGCATGGCCCTCGCCGACGAGCGCGTTTCCCTCGGCCCTCAGACGATGGCGCATCAGCTCGCCCGGGTCGTGCTGCTCGAGCAGCTCTTCCGCGCCACCAAGATCCTCGCCGGCGAGCCGTACCACTTGTAATCCGTAGGATCGAATCCATGACAGATCCGGTCGCAGAGCTCCGCTCGGCCGTCGAGGCGGCTGCCTCGACACTTCGCGATGGCGCCGAGGCCGGCAAGTCGATGCCGACGCTCGAGCGCCCGCCCAAGCCCGAGTTCGGCGACTACTCGACCAACGCGGCGATGCTGCTGGCGCCCGCGCTCGGCGAGCAGCCGCGCGGCACGGCGGAGAAGCTCGCCGCCGAGCTGGGCAAGAGCCTCGAGGGCAGCCTGGAGAGGGTCGAGGTGGCCGGGCCCGGGTTCCTCAACCTGTTCCTCGCCGACGCCTGGTATCGCAGCGCCGCCGGCGAGCTCGCTGCGCAGGGAGAGAGCATCGGCAAGCCGCCCCTTCCCGACGATGCGACGCTGGACAGGGTCAACGTCGAGTTCGTCTCGGCGAATCCGACCGGCCCGCTGACCGCCGCAGGCGGCCGCGGTGCGGCCCTGGGCGACTCGATCGCCCGTGTCCTCGAATTCGCCGGGCACTCGGTGGCTCGCGAGTACTACGTCAACGACCGCGGGGGGCAGATCGACCGGTTCGCGGAGTCGATCGCGGCGCGCATGAAGGGCGAGCCGGTCCCGGAGGATGGCTACGAGGGCGACTACGTGGTCGAGATCGCCAAGAGCCTCGAGCAGGAGGGCGTCAGCCCAGAGGACCTGGATGCCGTCGGCCGCCGCGGGATCGCGTTGATGCTGGCCCTCGCTGAGGAGACGCTGCATCGCTATGGCGTCGTCTTCGACACCTGGTCGTCCGAGCGCGCGCTGCACGAAACCGGCGCGGTGGAGCGAGCCCTCGAGCAGGCGCGGGAGGGGGGCCACGTCTACGAGAGCGAGGGTGCGACCTGGTTGCGGACCACGAGCTTCGGCGACGACAAGGACCGTGTCCTGATCCGCTCGGACGGCGACCCGACCTACCTGCTCTCGGACATGGCCTATCACCGCGACAAGCTCGATCGCGGCTCCGATCGGCTGATCGACGTGGTCGGCGCCGACCACCATGGCTACGTCGAGCGGCTGCGGGCCGCCCTGGCTGTCCTGGGCTATGACCCGGACGCGCTCGAGGTGGCGATCATGCAACTGGTCCACGTCGTCGAGGGCGGGGAGCGGGCGCAGATGTCGAAGCGGAGCGGCGACTTCGTCACGCTGGATGAGCTGATCGACGACATCGGAGCGGACGCGGCCCGTTACTTCATGGTGCAGCGCAGCCACGACACGACTGTGGACCTCGACCTCGAGCTGGCGCGCAAGACGTCCAACGAGAACCCGGTCTACTACGTCCAGTACGCCCACGCCCGGATCGCGAGCATCCTGCGCAAGGCGGGGGAGGGGGCGGAGGAGCGGGCGGCGGCCGACTTCGCGGCGCTCCCGGTGGAGCCCTCCGAGCGGGCGTTGATCAAGCGGCTCTGCGAGCTACCCGACGAGGTCGCCGAGACAGCGGAGCGGCGCGCCCCGCACAGGCTCTGCGCCTACGGGACCGAGGTCGCGCGCGACTTCCACGCCTTCTACCGGGACTGTCAGGTGGTCGGCGCCGAGGGCGAGGGCGTGGAGGAGGCGCGGCTCGGGCTCTCCCTGCTCACCAAGCGGACGATCGCCCGAACCCTCGGGCTCCTGGGCATCTCGGCCCCGGAACGAATGTAGTCAGAGGTCGTACGAGGAGATGTCCCGCTCGAGCCTTGCCTCGTCGCCGGGATCGAGTGGCGCCGGTGGGTCGGACGGGCGGGGCCGGCGGGCGAGCCGGGTTGCTCCGACCGCCAGCCCGGCGATTGCCAGCGCGATCAGCAGCCCCGGGACGATCCAGGCCGCGAGATCGAACCCGTGGCCGCTCGGAGTGGCGAGAACCCGCGGTCCGTACTGCGCCACGAGCGCATCCTTGATCTCGTCCTTGGTCTCGCCCCGGTCGATCAGCCGGCGGATCAGGGCCCGCTCGCGGTCGGCCTGAGGGGAGTCGGATTCCGCGAGCAGCGTCCCGCAGATCGTGCACATCACCTCGTCCTCGACGTCCGGCAGGTTGGTCTGTGGCGTGGCCGCGGAGGCCGTCGGTGCCAGGGAGCCCAGCGCCAGCACGGCCGCGAGCGCGAAGGACGCGAGGGCGGGCCGGAGCCGGCGGCTCACGACCGGGCCTTGATCAGCGGCACGACCATCTGGTCCAGATAGCTCTGGTTGACCGGCCCGCGTCTGATCAGCGCGATCTTGCCCTGTGGGTCGATCAGGAAGGACTCGGGGAAGCCCGTCATCCCGTAGGCCTGCTTGCGATCGTCGCCGCCCGACTCGTGGAGCTGCGGGTAGGTGAGCCCGTAGCGGTGGACGAAATTGAGCGCGTCCTCGGTCGAGTCGTAGAGATCGATGCCGAGCACCGTGAATCCCTGCGCCTCGTGCGCCCTCTGGAAGCTCTCGAGGACGGGAGCCTCGGCCTTGCAGGGCTCGCACCAGGAGGCCCAGAAGTTGACGAACACCCACTTGCCCCGATGGTCCGCGATCTGCCCGCTCCCGGATCCGTCGAGCGTCTGGAGGCGCTTGTCGGGCGCGGTCTCTCCAAGGGACAGCGATGCCTCGCCCTTGCTGAGCAGGCCGAACCCCAGCAGACCGATCACCGCCAGGACCGCCATCACCACCGCGAATGACTTCGAGCTCACCCCGGGAAGGCTAGTGAGCCATCGCGGCCGACCTTAGAATGTCGGCAGCGCGGATGTAGCTCACCTGGTAGAGCGCCAGCTTCCCAAGCTGGAGGTAGCGGGTTCAAGTCCCGTCATCCGCTCTCTTCGCTTCCCCGTCCTGTTCCATCCCTGCATGAGCCGAGCCCGCCGCCTCGCGTCCATACTCGTCTTTGCGCTGTTCGTCGCGTTCCTGCCGGCCGCATCGGCGGACGCGCTGGTCGTGCAGAGCGCCCAGCGCCTCGAGCCACGGCTGCTCGAGTTCGCGCTCTCGACGCCGGCCCTCAGCGAGCCGACCCACGTCAGGGTCCTGCTTCCCGACGGCTACCGCAACGACAAGCGGCGCTACGCCGTCCTCTACCTGCTGCATGGCGCCAACGGCAACTACGGAAGCTGGACGAAGACGGCGCTGAACCTGACGAAGCGCCTGCCGCTGATCGTCGTCACGCCCGATGGGGGCCCGTACGGGTTCTACTCGGACTGGTGGAACGACGGCAGGGGAGGACCGCCGATGTGGGAGACCTACCACACGGGTGAACTTGTCCCGTGGATCGACTCCCGCTTCCGCACCAAGGCCGTCGGCCGGGCGCGAGCGGTCGCCGGGTACTCGATGGGCGGCTTCGGGGCGCTCAGCTATGCCGCGCGGCACCCGGGGCTGTTCTCGGTCGCGGCGAGCTTCTCGGGCTCGGTCGACACGGACTACCGGCCGCTTCGATCGCTGTTCGAGACTCAGCGAACGCCCGCGGGGAACCCGGCGGTCTGGGGCCCGCCCGAGACCCAGGAGGCCCGATGGCAGGCGCACAACCCGGTGGACCTCGCGCCCCTGCTCGGGTACACGCGGGTGCTGCTGTTCACCGGGAACGGGCAGTTGGGCGGCGCGTACGGTGGAGGCCCCGATCCGTTCGAGGCGGACATCGAGCAGACGAACCTCAGCCTCGATGCCCGGCTGGACGAGCTCGGCATTCCTCACCTCTTCGTAGACCGGCCCGGCACCCACGCGGCCGCCTACGCGAAGCACGATCTCGCCGAGACCCTGGACTACCTGATGCGCGTCCTGCCGCATCCCGGAATCCGGCACCGCGCGCGCGTGCGCGGCACCATTCGGGGTAACCGACAGGGGCGATGATCTTTCGCGGCATCAACCGGCTGATCGCCTGGAGCGGCAGGCGCGCCGCCGCCCGCAGCCGCTGGCTGGCTGAGCGCCTCTGGTTCATCGCGGCGATCGAGGTGGCATGGCTGGCGAATCGCCACTGGCGGCGGCTCGAGCCCGACGAGCGGCGCAGGCTCCGTGAGCTGATCCGGAAGTCGCGGGGCCGCCCCTCGGGGCTAACGGCCAAGGAGCGCGAGGAGGCCGGGGAGCTGCTCCGCAAGCTCGACTTTGCCGAGTTCGGCGGCAGCGTCACCACGACGCTGCTTCCGTTCAGGCCCTTAGGGCGTCTGGTCGAGTTCGCGCTGGGCCGAGCTCACGTGCAGGAGCGCCCGCGACCGTAGCGCCGGCCGGGACGTCTCGGGTGACCACGGGATTGGCGCCGACGATCGCGTTGTCGCCGATCGTCACGCCCTTCAGGATCGTCGCCTTCGCGCCAACCCAGACATTCCGCCCGATCCTGATCGGGGCCGTCTCGAACCCCCGTCCCGCCAGCGGTTCCTTGAACGAGCCCCCGGCGTGGTTGTTGTCGTGGATCGAGACGTACTCGGCGAAGACGCAGTTCGATCCGATCGAGACGCTCTCGTGCACGGCCAGGGTGCAGCCCGGCGAGAACCAGACACTCTCCCCGATCACCAGCTCGCCCTTGAAGCGGCCGTCGAAGTCGCTGACCAGGGTGAGATGCCTGCCGACGGTCACGCGCGCGTTGCGGTCGACCTCGAACCTCGAGCGCGGGCCGACGAAGAACGGCAGGCCCTCGAAATGCCGGCAGCGGAGGCGGAGCCGGATGAAGCGGAGCAGGGCGGCGACCTTCCGGGGTGTCGGCATCCGCTCAGCCTAGCCGGGCTGCGGTGGCGCTCACCCGCGTGAATCGGCATTCACAGGTCAGAGGGCGGCGGGCCTGACCTCGGGGTGCGCGCGGTACCACTCGAGGGTCCGGCCGAGCCCCTCCCGCAGGTCGACGCTCGGCTCCCAGCCGATCTCCGCGCGGATCTTGGCGGAGTCGAGGTACTGGCGCTCGATCTCCCCGCTCGGGTTCCCGGCGCCCCGGTAGTCGGCCTCGATCTCGCCCGGGCCCAGCTCGCAGATCGTCTCGACGATCTCGCGCATGGGGTGCGGCCGGCCCCACCCCGCGTTGAACGCCTCACCTCCCGACCGGCCGGCGGCCAGCGCCTCCGCGATCGCCAGGTAGGCGGAGGCGGCGTCTTCGACGTAGAGAAAGTCGCGCTCCGGTGAGCCGTCCGATCGGATCACGGGGCGGCGGCCGTCGAGCACGGCGGTGACCGTCTCGGGGATCAGCCGGGAGAAGTTGCGGTCGCCGCCGCCGTAGATGTTGGCCATGCGGGTGACGGCCACCGGCAGCCGGTGGGTGTGCCAGTAGCTGCGGGCGATCAGGTCGGTCGCCGCCTTCGAGACGTCGTAGGGGTAGATCGGCTGCAGTGCCGAGTCCTCGGTGTATGGAAGCCGGTCGTGGCTGCCGTAGGCCTTGTCGGAGGAGGCGACCACCACGCCCTCGACACCGGCCTGGCGGCAGGCCTCGAGCACCATCCAGGTCCCTTGGATGTTGGCCTCGAAGGTGGGGACGGGGGATGCGTTCGCGTCCCCGACTATGGCCTGCGCCGCCAGGTGGAAGACCGTGTCGATCGAGTCCTCGCGGATCAGCGACAGGACGAGATCGCCGTCGCGCAGGTCGCCGGTGACGTCGTGGACCTCAGCCGCGATGCCCAGCAGCTCCAGCCCGCTCGGTTCCCTGCCGCCGCGATCGAGCGAGGTCACCTGTGCGCCCGAGTCGAGCAGCGACTTCGCGAGCCAGGAGCCGGCGAACCCCTTCGCCCCGGTGACCAGCGCCTTCAAGTGGCCACCCGCCAGGGCGGCTCGCCGCTCTCCCAGAGGTCGTTGAGCAGGACGGCGTCCTTGTAGGTGTCCATGCAGTCCCAGAATCCCTCGTGCCGGAAGGCCCGCAGCTGCCCGTCGGCGGCAAGGCGCTCGAGCGGCTCCCGCTCGAGGACGCTGTCGTCGGCGAGATACTCGAAGAGCCCGGGCTGGAAGCAGAAGAAGCCGCCGTTGATCCAGCTGTCCACCCGTGGCTTCTCGTGGAAGCCGCGGACCAGACCGTCCTCGCCGAGATCCGCGACGCCGAACTGGAGCTCGGGGCGCACCACGGTCATCGTCGCGATGGCGCCGGCCCTGCGATGGAAGCCGTTCAGCGCGGCCAGGTCGATGTCAGCGACGCCGTCGGCATAGGTGACGGAGAACGGCTCCCCTCCGATTCGATCCTGGGCCGCCTTGATGCGGCCTCCGGTCGGCGTGTCCAGACCGGTGTCGATGCAGCTGACCTCGACCCCCTCGGGCCACGGTGTCCCTGCCACCCAGCCGGAGATCTGCTCGCCCTTGTACCCGGTGAGCAGCAGGAACCGCGAGAACCCCTGCTCGCTGTAGATCGAGATCACGTGCCAGAGGATCGGGCGGCCGCCGATCTCGACCAGCGCCTTCGGGATCGACTCGGTTCGCTCGCTCAGGCGGGTGCCCCGCCCCCCGCAGAGGATCACGACTGGGTCCAGCGTCGCCAAGGCCGCACGGAGGCTAGTCCTCGACCGGATCGGATGCGCGGCACCGAGGCCCCCTTTAGGTAGCGGTTGCGATAATTCGCGGCCGCCCGTGGATCAATCGCGCAAGCGCAAGATTCGACTGATCGTCGCCCTCTCGGCCGCCGTCCTGCTGGCCGCGGGCCTCGTCTACACGTCGTTCTCCGCGTCGACCGAGGCGAAGGAGCCATCGCAGCTCCTCCAGGCGGATCCAAACGGGACCTATGAGCTGACGGGCGACGTCGTCCCAGGGTCGATCCACCACTCGGGCGACCAGCTCGACTTCCGGATCTCCGACCGCGACGGGTCGCACCCGATCCCGGTCGCCTACACGGGGACGGTCCCCGATCCGTTCCGGGACGGGCGCGAGGTGATCGTCACGGGCAAGCTCCAGGAGGGCACCTTCGTCGGAGAGCGGGACAGCCTGATCACGAAGTGCCCGTCGAAGTTCACCACCACGACGCCGGGGCAGTCCAGCTGACGATCTTCGGCTCCGCATTGCTGGCCGCCGCCCTGCTCTGCGCTCTCTACGCGGTGGGCGCCGCCGTCTACGGCGGCAGGACCGGCGACCGCCGCTGGGTCGAATCGTCCCGGCGCGCGGTCTACGCGATGGCGGGGCTGCTCACCACTGCGGTGGTGATCCTCGAGATCGCCTTCGTCCGCGACGACTTTCACTTCGCGCTGGTCGCAGACCACTCCTCGACGACCACGCCGACCTTCTACAAGCTGACCGCGATGTGGTCGAGCCAGGAGGGCTCGCTCCTGCTCTGGGCGTGGGTGCTCTCGCTGGCATCGAGCGGCGTGCTCTACATGACGCGCCGCCGCCACCGCGAGATCGTTCCATGGGCGACGGCGGTCCTGGCCGGGCTGGGCTCGTTCTTCATCGGGCTGATGATCTTCAAGGCCCAGCCGTTCGGCCACCTCGACCCGGCCCCGGCGGAGGGCGTCGGCCTGACCCCCCTGCTGCGCAACCCGTACATGGCGGTGCACCCGCCGATGCTCTACTCGGGCTACGTGCTCTGGTCGATTCCCTTCGCCTTCTGCGTCGGGGCCCTGATCGCCCGCAAGCTCGACGCCAGCTGGATCCGCACGACCCGCAACTTCGCCCTGGTCGCCTGGACGTTCCTCGGGATCGGGCTGCTGCTCGGCTCCCGCTGGTCCTACGAGGAGCTCGGCTGGGGCGGCTACTGGGGCTGGGACCCCGTCGAGAACGCCGCGCTGATGCCCTGGCTGATGGGCACGGCGTTCCTGCACTCGGTGATGGTCCAGGAGAAGCGCGGCATGCTGAAGGTCTGGAACGTCAGCCTGATCTCGGCGACCTTCTGCCTCTGCCTGCTCGGCACGTTCCTGGTGCGCTCGGGAGTGCTGCAGTCGATCCACGCCTTCGGCGCCTCCACGGTCGGCGGTCCGCTCCTGGCGCTGATCGGCGTGACGGCGATCGGCGCGACCGTGTTGATCGTCACGCGCCTCGATCAGCTCAAGCCCGAGCGCCGGATCGAGTCGCTGCTCTCCCGGGAGTCGATCTTCTTCGTCAACAACCTGCTCCTGGTCGGGCTGGTGCTGGTGATCTTCTGGGGGACCTTCTTCCCGCTGATCTCGGAGTTCTTCACCGGCGACCGGCACTCGCTGGCGGCACCGTGGTTCGACCGCTACGTGACCCCGATCGGCGTCCTGCTCGTCCTCTTCACCGGGATCGGGCCGCTGTTCGCCTGGGGCCGGCTCAGCGGCGGCGCCGCGCGCCGGCTGCTGATCTGGCCGGGCATCGCGACCGCGGCGACGATCGCGGTGCTGTTGGCGGTGAGCGACGCCGGCAGGCATCTCTGGGCGCTGTTCGTCTTCGGCTTCGCCGCCTTCACCGTCGTCGCATTGCTGGGGGAGTTCTGGCGGGCCGGCTCCACGCGCCACGCCCTGACGGGCGAGGCGTACCCGCGGGCGCTCGCGACGGCCGTCGGTCGCAACCGCCGCCGCTACGGCGGCTACATCGTCCACGCCGGGATCGCGCTGACGCTGATCGGGATCGCCGCCTCCTCGAGCTTCCAGACCAACCGCGACCTGCGCCTCCAGGTCGGCCAGACCGCCAAGGTCGGCGACTACACGATCGCCTACCGGAAGCTGACGGCTGACCCCCAGAACGAGCGAATCGCCTTCGCGGCCCGGCTGGACGTCACCCGCGACGGCAAGCACTTCGCCACCCTCAATCCGGCGCGCAACTACTACCCGACCCAGGACCCGACCGCCGGGGCGATCGGCCGCTACTTCATGGGCGAGTCGACCAGCGAGGTCGGTCTGAAGACCGGAGCCGGGGGGGACCTCTGGACCGCCTTCCAGCCGGACCTCTCCTCGCTGAACCCGGCGATCATCCGCGGCAACCACGAGCTCGCCGGGCTTCCACCGAACGCCCAGGGGATCGCCATCCTGGCCCTCGCCCAGCATTACGCGCAGGCTCCGCCTCCGGCCAACTTCCGCGTGATCGTCAACCCGCTGGTGGGCTGGATCTGGATCGGCGCGCTGATCGCGGTCGCCGGAGCGGTGATGGCGGGCTGGCCCGCCCTCGAGTCCCGCCGCCGGCTGGAGGCGGCCTACCGGGCTCGACTGGGCAAGGAGCTGGGGACCGCGCAGCCGCGAGCCTAGGCTCCACCTAGCCTGCCGTCACGCCATGCTGGAGGTCCTGCTCGCAGTCGCCGTCGTCGTGCTGGTCGCCTGGTTCGTGACCGCGCCGCTGCGCGGGCGCCCCTCCGAGAGCGCCGAGGACCCGGCGAGGGCCGAGCTCGCCGACCTCGAGGCGCGCAAGGCGGCCAAGTACCGCCAGATCCGCGACGCCGAGGCCGACCGGGCGGCGGGCAAGCTGACCGAGGAGGACTTCAAGCGCCTGGATCGCGAGCTGCGCGGGGAGGCGGTTGACGATCCTGAAGAGGATCGACCGCTTGCGTCCGCCGCAGCAACCCTGATCTCTACACTCCGGCCCCATGGCAACCGTGCTCAGCGTGGTCGAGGTCGCGATCTCGGTGATCCTGATCTTCCTGGTGCTCCTGCACTCCGGCAAGGACGCCGGGCTCTCCGGCGCGTTCGGCATCGGCGGTGGCGGCAGCGCCTTCGGAGGCGGCTCGCTGGTCGAGCGGAACCTGACCCGGTGGACCATCTTCTTCGGCATCCTCTGGGCGCTGAACGCGATCGTCATCCTGAAGCTCTAGGTATCGGATGGTGCGGCTGCGTGCCGCAGCACTCGTGGTTCTGGCCCTGCCGGCGCTGGCCGGCTGCGGTGGAGGGAGCGGGGCGGAGGTCATGTCCGCTCTGCCCCCCGCGGGAGGCGGCGGCACTCTCAGCTATGCGCTGCCGAGCCTGCCCTCGACGCTCGATCCGCTGGCCGCCCAGAGCCGCGCCGCGCTCACCATCACGCGCCAGGTGTATGAGCCTCTGATCGAGCGGCTCACGGGGCCCTACGGCCAGGCCACCCCTCAGGCCGGCCTCGCGCTGGCGGCGCGCCCTTCGCGCGACCGGACCACCTGGACGGTCACGCTCCGCTCGGGCGTGCGCTTTCAGGACGGCACGCCGTTCAACGCCGCGGCCGTTCTCGCCAACTCCAGGCGCTGGCAGACCGACCCAGCGGGCCGCAGCCTGCTGCCCCACCTCTTCGCCGTGGACGCGCCGCGACCCGACGAGGTCCGCTTCCTGCTCGACCAGCCGCTGCCCGACCTCGTGCCGCGGCTCTCCTCGCCGAGGCTCGCGATCGTCTCTCCCCGGGCCCTCGATCCGCAGAGCGGGCAGAATGCCCGGTTTCTCGCGGACGCGGCGGGATCCGGGACCGGCGCCTTCCAGCCGGGGCCGGCAGGTCCCGGCCGCATGACGCTGTCCCGCTTCGCGGGGTGGTGGGGGAGCGGAATGGGGCTGGGGCCGTCGCTGGACGGAGTGACGTTCGTGGTCGCCCACCAGCCCTCGCAGCGCCTCCGCCTCCTTCGGAACGGTGTGGTTCAGGTGGCCGATCCGCTCGGCCCCACGGAGCTCCGCGCCGCCAATGCCGATCCGCTCCTCGAGACCGTCGGCGGGCCGGCCGGCGGCATCGGCCTGGAGGGATCGGTCCGGGGCATCGACTCGGCGGAGGAGGTCCCGGTCCTCTCCGGTGTCTGGCTCACCCGCCTGACCGGGTAGCGTCAGGGACGCCATGAAGATCGGCGTGCACCTGCCGCTGATGGAGTTCCGGGCCGAGGGCCAGTCGCCGGCGCGGGTGATGGGCGCCGTCGACGCGGCCCGGGAGTGTGGGCTGGCGGCGATCTCCGCCAACGATCACTTCGTCTTCTCGACGCCGTGGCTCGACGGCCTGACTGCCCTGGCCGCGGCGATCGAGCGATCCGGAACGATGACCCTCGCGACGACGATCTCCCTGGCCGCGCTTCGCGGCCCGGTGGCGCTGGCGAAGACCTTCGCCGCGATCGACATCCTCTCGGAGGGCCGCCTGATCGCCGGCGTCGGGCCGGGATCGTCCGCGCACGACTTTGCCGCAGTAGGGGCGGACTTCGATCAGCGCTGGCCGCGCTTCGAGGAATCCGTGGTGGTTCTGCGTGCGCTGCTCAAGGGGGACGCACCGCCGTCGACAACCTACTTCGCCGTTCCCGAGGCGGAGCTGGCCCCGCGCCCATACCGCGCCGAGGGCGTCCCGCTGTGGATCGGGAGCTGGGGGTCGGCCGCCGGCCTTCGCCGCGTCGCCCGACTCGCAGACGGCTGGCTGGCGTCCGCCTACAACGCCACCCCGGAGGGGTTCGCCGCCGCCAAGGGGCTGCTGGAGAGGATGCTGAGCGAGCGCGGCCGTGATCCGTCGGGCTTCCCGAACGCCCTCGTCACGATGTGGACTTGGGTGACCGAAGACCGCGGTGAGGCGGACCGAACGTTCGAAGAGGTGCTCGCACCCCTGCTGAGGCGCGACCCGGACGAGCTTCGCGGCCAGCTCTGCGTGGGATCGCCCGAGCACTGCGCGAAGCTCCTCTCCCGATACGCGCGGGCGGGATGCGAGTGGGTCCAGCTCTGGCCGCTGGGGGAGGAGCGGCGTCAGATCGAGCTCTTTGCGGAGCGGGTGATCCCGCTGATCGAGTAACAGCGCCACAAAGGAGGAGGTCACGTGCTGCTGGTCATAGGTCGGGTGAAGTGCGGTCCATCGCAGCGGGATGAGCTGGTTGCCCTGTTCGAGCGGATGCAGGACGACTCCAGGCGGGAGGAGGGCTGTCTGCGATACGGCTTCTTCGCCGCGGTCGAGGACCCGCTCAGCTTCGTCGCGGTCGAGGAGTGGGCTGACCGGGAGGCGCTCGACCGCCACTTCGCGCAGCCCCACCTCCACAGGTTCACAGGGGCGCTGCTCGAGCTGGTCTCGGACCAGCCGGAGGTCGCCATCCACGAGATCGCCCGCACCAGCCCGTTCCCGGGCCAGGCGGCCTAGAACGCAAAGAACCGGCACAGATGCCGGTTCTCGCATGCGGCTGAGAGGAGTCGAACCTCCACGGCCCGTTAGGGCCACAAGGCCCTCAACCTTGCGCGTCTACCAGTTCCGCCACAGCCGCGAGGGTCGCCGATGATAGTGGCCGGGGGCGGAGTGCAGAGGCGGCCGGGGTAGGGAGAAGGTTCGGTCCAGAACGCTGCTTGCAACCGTCCGCGGGCCGCGCTACTCTCCGAACATGTGTTCGCCCACCGCAAGCAGCCCCGCCGATGACGCGCGGCTGATCGAGGAGGACTAAGTGGACCTCGTCAAGGACTTGACGAAGCGCCAGAAGGAGATCTTCGACTTCATCAGCCGCTATCTGAGCCGTCACGGATACCCGCCGACGGTGCGTGAGATCGGCAAGGCGGTGGGGCTGCATTCCTCCTCGACCGTGCACGCCCATCTCTCCAAGCTCGAGACGCTCGGCGTGCTCAAGCGCGACCCATCGAAGCCGCGCGCCCTGGAGGTGATGGTGGAACGCGCCAAGAAGGCCGTCCGCCCATCGGGGTTGCCGCTGGTCGGGCAGGTCGCGGCCGGCGAGCCGATCCTGGCCGAGGAGAACATCGAGGATTACCTCGAGGTGCCTGACGTCGTTGGCGGCGAGGACGGGGACTACATCCTCCGGATCCGCGGCGAGAGCATGAAGGATGCCGGCATCCTGGATGGTGACTTCGTCGTGGTGCATCCCACGGAACGTGCCCGCGACGGCGAGATCGTGGTGGCCCTGGTCGGCGATGAGGCCACCGTCAAGCGCTTCTTCCGTGAGAAGGATCAAGTTCGGCTACAGCCGGAGAACAAGAGCATGAAGCCGATTCGCACCCGTGACGTGCGCCTGCTCGGGCGCGTCGTGGGGGTTTTCAGGAGGGTTTCGTGACCGTCCTTGCGGTCGAGGTAGAGACCCGTCTGTTCGAGCCGTCCGAGGTGACGCTTGAAGACACGATCCTCGGCGCCTGGGAGGCCCTGACGGCTCAGAGCCGGGCGGAGTGCCCGGTGTGTCACGGAGAGCTGGTGACCTCAGGTTGTGAGACCTGCGGGTCCCAGCTCGCCTGACGCCTGCTCGCTGCCGCAAACTGGGCGAAACGGCTCCGCGGAGCCGCGGTTGAGGACTACCCTTGGTGTGCGAGCTAGGCAGTCGCGGAGGTTGATGCCTTCGAGGAAAGTCCGGACACCAAAGGGCAAGGGCGGTGAGTAACGCTCACCCGGGGAAACCCGCGGGAAAGTGCCACAGAGAGCAGACCGCCGATGGCGCGGCCACACGTGAGTCGCGCACAGGCAAGGGTGAAAGGGTGCGGTAAGAGCGCACCGGCGCCGCGGTGACGTGGCGCGCACGGCAAACCCCGCCCGGTGCAAGGCCAAGCAGGACCATCGACCCAGCCCGGCGAGGTCCAGGTGGGCCGCAGAGATGGATGGCTGCCCCCGACAGAATCCGGCTTACAGGCTCGCTAAGGAAGGGCCCCCGCAAGGGGGCTCTTCTATTCTCGCGGGCGTCGGAAGATCCCGGTCTCGCACGCCTCTGGCCATTCGTCCTTGACGCCGGTGAACTTGCGAAAGCCCCAGCCGGCGAGCAGATCGAAGGCCTCGGCATAGCCCGGGCGATCGGAGTCATCGAGCAGGAGGTGGCCGCCCGGGCGGACCTTCTCCCGTGCCGGGCGCAGCGCGTCCATCCGGGTCACCTCGGGCGCCTCAAGGAAGTCCAGCACCACCAGGTCGAAGGAGGCGTCGGGCAGGGAGGCGACCTCCCCGAGGAAATCTCCGACCGCCCGCAGCCTGAGGTCGACGTTGAACAGGCTGGCCTCGGCGAGCCGCTTTTCGGTCTGCGGATACCAGAACTCGTTGTCCTCGAGGCTGATCACGCGCCCGGCGCGCCGCGCGAACCACACCGTCGAGCGGCCCGATCCGAGCTCCAGGATCGACCAGTCCGACCGGATCCGGCGCCGTAGCCAGCCGATCGAGGCGGGGACGATCCAGGGGCGCTCCGGCGTCCTGCCTGTCCTCGCACGCCACCACGCGGCCGGATATCGAAGCCATCCGGAGGCGCGCATCGGCCCGCGCACCGTGTGGAAGCGGCCGGCCCGGGTCCCCGGGTCGTGGGGCCCCCTCAGTGGGACTTCGGAGGCCACTTGCCCGACTCGACCTTCTTCTTGAAGGACCGCTGCCGGCGGAGCGCGTCACGCATCAGGATCGGGGTGAGCCGCGCGGCCAGGGCGGGGTGGCTGTCGAAGAAGCGGACGAAGCGCCCGCGCCAGCTCGGAATGGTGAGGACCGGCTTGGGCTTGTCGAGCAACCCCGCGACCCGCTCGGCGACCTGCTCGGGCATCAGCATCACTCCGGAGAAGGAGAGGGCGTCGTTCGGATCGTTGAGCTTGTCGTTGATCATCGGCGTCCAGACGCCGTCGGGACAGACGCAGGAGATATGGATCTCGGAGAGCCCGGCGCGGCGCAGGTCGGCGGCGGTGCCGAGGCTGAAGGCGATCGCCGCATGCTTGCTCGCCGAGTACCCCACGATGCCGGGCGCGGCCGCGAGCCCGGCCAGCGAGATCAGGTTGATGATTTGACCGCGTCCCGCCGGGCGCATCCGCTCGATGGCCGCCAGCGTTCCGTTCATGGTCCCGACGGCGTTCACCTCGAGCATCCGGCGGTGCACGTCGATCCCCTGCTCGTGGGCGAGCCCGGTGATCAGGATGCCCGCGTTGTTGACCCAGACGTCCAGCGAACCGGAGCGCTCGACCACCTCGGAGGCCGCCGCGCGACAGGCCTCGGTGTCAGTGACGTCCAGCGCGAGAGACCAGGCGCGCTCGCCGATCTGATCGGCGCCGGCGGAGGCGGTTGCCTCGTCGACGTCGGTGACGGCGACGTCATAGCCGCGTCCGGCAAGCCGCCGGGCGATCTCCAATCCCATGCCGCGTCCCGCTCCGGTGACCAGCGCCGATGGCATCGGCGGAGCTTAGGCGAGGGTGCTCCGCAGGGGAGCGAGGAGCAACCCGTTTAGTGCGGGCGATTTCGTTCGCGACAAAGGTTCGGCGCTGAACGACCGATTCGAAGGTTGGTGCCAAATAATGAGGACACCTTTGCTAGGCTGCGCCGCGCACTTCCGCTGAGTCTCCTTCCACCGGAAAAGGTCGGAGAGCGGGGGACCCACCAGTTGGGGCGAATCGCGGCCACTGCGCCGTGTAGCGCGATCTTTCAGCGCGAGCCCGTCAGCTAACCCCGTAAGCAACGAAAGAGGAAGGTTTGATGGGCAAGCGAAAAGTTCGTGCGATTGCGGGATTTGCATGTACGGCCGCGCTGGTCGCGGCGCCGGCTGCCGCAAGCGCGCAGACCGGCGGGGTCCCCGGGGGAACCACCACCGAGCCGACCGCGACGCCCAGCACCTCCCCAGGCAGCTGGATGGTTCACAAGGCGGCCACCTGGTACGGCCCCGGCTTCTGGGGCAAGTCCACGGCATGCGGTGTGAAGCTCACCCCAAGGACGCTGGGTGTGGCGCATCGGAAGCTTCCGTGCGGCACGCAGGTCACCTTCAGCTATGCCGGTAGGAGCGTCACCGCGACGGTGATCGATCGCGGTCCGTTCCACAAGGGCTACGCCTGGGACCTGACGAAGAAGACCGCGAAGCGAGTTGGATTCCTCGCGGTCGGCTCGGGTCCCATCGACGCGACGGTCTCACCGCCGCCAACAGCGCCTTAACTACGCCGCCGCTGATCTGAGAACCGCGGGATCGCCCTCCTGCGGCAGCGCCGCAACCGAGGCGAACAGGCTCTCGAACTCCGCGAGTGCGGCTTCGGCGACCGCGTCCAGGATCTCCTCGTCGCTCCAGCCGGCCTCCCTTGCCTCCTCCACCAGATGGTGGGGCGGGCGCTCTGATGGATCGAGCGTCTCGCGGATCAGGGTCAGCAACGCCGCCTCCTTCTCGTCCGAGGAGGTGAAGTTGCGGGCCCGGGCGACCTCGTCGAGGCCGAGTCCGGCGACGCGCGCCGTGCGGGCGTACTGGGTCAGCGTGTAGGGGTCGTTGCGCCACTCCGCCACCGCCAGGCCGATCCGCTCGCGGGTCGCCCGCGGCAGCTTGCTGGAGCGAAGCTCGGTGCGAAGGCGCGTGTAGCCGCGCAGGGCTGCGGGGGACTCGGCGAGCACGCCGAGAAACTTGGAGACGGCGCCGCCGGCAGTCTGGATGCTCTTGATCAGCGGAGCGCTGGCGTCCGGCGCAGTGAGCTCGTCGTGGATATGGAAGCGGCTGATGTCTGTCTTGACTGTCATTTCGTCTGGTTACCGCCGTTTCACAAGGGCTTTACTTTACTTTTAGCCGGTTACTTACGTCGCGTAAGTGTACAGCGATTTTCGTGGATCTGCTTTCTGATACGACGATCGGCGCACCACGGATGTGAGACGCCGGTAACTTTCCGCGTCCAATGGCAGACGAGCCCACCACCGCCAAGGACGCACTCGCGTTCTGCGAAGCGAACGACGTGCGTTTCGTCCGCCTCTGGTTCACCGACCTGCTCGGCCAGCTGAAGAGCTTCTCGATCAACGCCGCTGAGCTCGAGGACGCCTTCGAGGGCGGCATGGGCTTCGACGGCTCGTCGATCAGCGGGTTCAACCCGATCGAGGAGTCCGACATGATCGCCATGCCCGACCCCTCGAGCATCCACCTGATCCCCTGGCGCGAGGAGGAGACGAATCGGACGGCGCGGATGTTCTGCGACATCCAGGTGCCGGGCGGGGACCCCTACGAGGGGGACCCGCGCTGGATCATGCGCCGGGCGATCGACCGGGCCCGAGACATGGGGTTCGAGGACTACAACATCGGCCCCGAGCTCGAGTACTTCTACTTCCGCTCGGCGAAGCCCGAGTCGGGTACCCCCGAGGTCCTGGACGAGGGCGGCTACTTCGACCTGACCACGCTTGACGCCGGCACGAATGTCCGCCGCGAGACCGTCCTGGCGCTCGAGCAGCTCGGCATCCACGTCGAGTACACCCACCACGAGGTCGGCCCCTCCCAGCACGAGGTGGACATGCGCTACAAGGGCGCGCTCGCGATGTCCGACGACTGCATGACCTACCGGATCACGGTCAAGGAGTACGCGATGAAGTACGGCTGGCACGCGACCTTCATGCCGAAGCCGCTCCAGGGCGAGAACGGCTCCGGGATGCACGTCCACCAGTCGCTCTCGAAGGACGGCAAGAACGCCTTCTTCGATCCCGACGACCAGTACTTCCTCTCAGACGTCGCCAAGGCGTTCATCGCCGGCCAGCTCAAGCACGCTCGCGAGATCGCCCCGCTCTTCGCGCAGTGGGTGAACTCCTACAAGCGCCTGGTCCCGGGCTACGAGGCGCCGGTGTACCTCTCCTGGTCACGACGGAACCGCTCGGCGCTGATCCGCGTGCCGCTCTACCACCCGGGCAAGGAGCAGGCGACGCGCGCCGAGCTGCGCTGCCCCGATCCCGCCTGCAACCCCTACCTCTGCTTCGCGGGGATGCTGCACGCCGGGCTGGAGGGGATCGAGCACGGCTACGAGCTGCCCGAGCCGATGGAGCAGAACCTCTACCACCTGACCCCCGAGGAGCGCCAGCGACGCGGCATCGAGCAGCTTCCGGAGACACTCGGAGAGGCGATCGAGATCGCAGCCGAGTCGGAGCTGGTGCTGCGGGTTCTCGGAGAGCATGCCTTCAACCGGTTCGTGGAGATCAAGCGCTCGGAGTGGGAGGACTACCGGGTGCAGGTGACGCCGTTCGAGATCGAGCAGTTCCTGCCGATTCTCTGAGGCGTCAGAGAAGCGCCGCCAGCTCGTCAGCGGAGGTCACCGGCGCCTTGCAGGCGAAGTGCTCGCAGACGTAGGCCGCCGGCTTGCCATGTACCGACGGTCGCTCCTTGAGGAGCTCCGGCCGATCGCTGCCCTCCGGGCCTCCGGCCAGGACGACGTGGGGGCGGTGCGTGGAGCGCACCACCGTCGCCAGCTCGTCGAGCCGGGCGGTCGATCCCGCGCCGTTCGCGGGGGCCACCAGGGCCACCTCGCGGACGGGGGAGAGGTGGAAGTCGATCGCCTGGAGCAGGTGGCCGAAGGCCTCCGGGTGCTGCAGCGCAGCCGGCGCGAAGACGCGCATGGCCGCGACGGCGCGCTCCTCGTAGCGACTCTCGCCGGTGAGGGCGGCCAGGCGCAGCAGGCCGTATGTGGCGGATGAGTTGCCGGACGGGATCGGGTGGTCGCCGACGTCCTTCCGGCGCACGATCAGCTCCTCGTGGTCGCTGGAGGTGGTGAAGAAGGCGCCGCGCTCTTCGTCGGCGAAGCGCTCGATCATCGTGTCGGCGGTCTCGCGCGCGGCGTCGAACCAGCGGACCTCGAGCGTCGCCTCGTAGAGCCGCAGCAGCGCCTCGAGCAGGAACGCGTGATCCTCGAGGTAGGCGTTGAGGCGGGCCTCGCCACCCTTCCAGGTGCGCAGCAGGCGACCGTCGGAGTCCCGCATGCACTCCCAGACGAAGCGGGCGCACGCCGAGGCGGCATCGAGATACTCCTGGCGCCCGAGCGCGGCTCCCGCGTCGGCGAGCGCCGCGATCATCAGTGCGTTCCAGGAGCAGAGGCGCTTGTCATCGAGGCCGGGGCGCACGCGCCTGTCGCGCCAGGCGTAGAGAGCGGTGCGGGCATCGCCCAGCTCGGCCGGCTGCTGGGCACTCGCGCCGAGCGGCACGTGGAGGATGTTCCTGCCCTCGAAGTTCCCGGCCGCGCTGACCCCCCAGTAGCCGAGGACCCGTTCGATCGCATCTGCGGCGACGCCGGCCTCGCCTAGGGCCTCGCGCATCTCCTCCTCGTCCCAGACGTAGAAGCGGCCCTCCTCGCCCTCGGAATCGGCGTCCAGTGCGGAGTAGAACCCTCCCTCCGGCCCGCACATCTCGCGCAAGGTCCAATCGAGCGTCTCGGTGCAGACCCGCAGCCAGCGCTCCTCGCCGGCGACCTGCCAGGTGTGCAGGTAGAGCCGGGCCAGCAGGGCGTTGTCGTAGAGCATCTTCTCGAAGTGGGGGACGAGCCAGTTCGGGTCGACCGAGTACCTCGCGAAGCCGCCCCCGAGCTGGTCGTAGATCCCCCCGTGCATCATCTTGTCGACCGTTATCTGCACGGGCTGCGTCACCCCTCGGGCCAGGAGGAACTCGAGTGTGCTCGCCGGCGGGAACTTGGGCGCCCCGCCGAAGCCTCCATTGGCTCGGTCGAAGTTGCCCTGGAGGCCCGAGATCGCGCGGTCGAAGATCGACTGGTCCAGGGGCTGGGAAGACTGCTCGACCGTGCCGACGGCACCGAGCGACTCCCGGATCCGGGCGGACGCCTCGCGGAGCTCCTCGCGCTGTGTCTCATACGCCCCGGCTGTGGCTTCCAGCACCTGCCTGAAGCTGGGCAGCCCATGGCGGGGCTCGGGCGGGAAGTAGGTGCCCCCGTAGAACGGGACGCCCTCGGAGTCGAGAAAGACGGTCAGCGGCCAGCCCCCCTGGCCCGTCATGCCCTGCACGGCCTCCATGTAGATGTCGTCGACGTCGGGTCGCTCCTCGCGATCGACCTTGATGGGGACGAACGAGCTGTTGATCAGGGAAGCCGTCTCCTCGTCCTCGAACGACTCGCGCTCCATCACGTGGCACCAGTGGCACGCGGAGTAGCCGATCGAGAGCATGATCGGCTTGTCCTCGCTGGCCGCCTTGCCGAGGGCCTCCGGGCCCCACGGGCGCCAGTCCACCGGGTTGTCCTTGTGCTGGAGCAGGTAGGGGCTGGTTTCCTCGGCGAGCTTGTTTGCCATCTCAAATCAGGCTACCCGCCATATGATGCGGCTAGGTCGCCGGCGGCCACAAACACCGCCGCCGAATAGACGGAGGCTCCGATGAAGGATCTGACGGTGATCATGGAGGACCGGCCCGGCAAGCTCGCTGAGCTGGGGGAGGCCACGGGCAAGGGCGGGGTGAACATCGAGGGGCTCTGCGCGATGGTCGGGGATGGCAAGGGATTCATCCACATCCTGGTCCAGGACGAGGAGGCTGCGAAGACGGCGCTGGAGGACGCCGGCATCGACGTGGCCGACGAGCGCGAGGCCGTGATCGTCGACCTGCACGACAAGCCGGGGGCGATGGGCGAGATCGCGAGGGACCTGGCCGAGGCCGGGGTGAGCATCGACGTGGCGTACACGATCTTCAGCGGCGTCCGGCTGGTGATCGTCACCGAGGACACGGACAAGGCCCGCGCCGCCCTCGACCTGAACGGCGCCTCGGGCTAGGAGCCGCTGACGTCCGAGGCGAACGCCTCGAACGCCGCCACGTAGCGGTCGACGTGCTCGTCCTCGTGGGCGATCGAGAGGGTCCACTCCTCCTCGACGCCGGGCGTCATGAAGATGCCGTGGTTCATGTGGTAGAGCCAGGCGAGGGTGGAGAGCTCGCCGTCGACCTTGGTCAGGTAATCGCGGTACTCGTAGATGGGCTCCGGCGCGAAGATCACGCAGCCCTTCGCGCCGAGTCCCTGCGAATAGGCGGGGAGGCCGTACTTGTCGATCACCTCCTGGCAGCGTGCCTTGAGGGACTCGTTGGTCGCCTCGAGCTTCTCGTACACATCGGGCGTCAGGACCTTGGTCAGGGTCGCCTCGGCCGCCGCCATCACCAGCGGGTTGCCGTTGAAGGTCCCGATCTGGTGGACCTTGTCGGAGGCGACCACCTCGCCGAGCTCCTCGGTCATCCCGATCGCGCCGCCCGGGTAGCCGCCGCAGATCGCCTTCGCCAGGCAGATCATGTCCGGCTCGACGCCAAAGCGGCCGGTGGCGCCGCCGTAGGAGATGGTGGCGCCGGTCTTCACCTCGTCGAAGATCAGCTTGACGCCGTGCTCGGTGCAGAGCTCGCGGACCCGCTCGAGGTAGCCCTCCTTCGGCGGGATGATGTTGATGTTCATCATCGCCGGCTCCACGATCATCCCGGCGACCTTGCCCTCGTGCTTCTTCAAGGTGGCCTCGAGGATCTCGGCGTCGTTGAACGGGACCGGCACGGTCAGGTCGACCACCGCCTGCGGGTAGCCGGAGCCGAAGGGGACGGCGTTCGGGCTCTCGCGCGGCCCGAGCTCGTCGAGGTCTGGGTAGCAGGAGACCATGACCGCGTCGTGGTGGCCGTCGTAGGAGCCCTCGATCTTGATGATCAGATCGCGCTCGGTGGAGCCGCGCGCGAGGTGGATCGCGGACATGGTGGACTCGGTCCCGGAGTTCGAGAAGCGCCACTGGGGCAGGCCAAAGCGCTCGACCAGGTTCTCGGCGGAGACGATCGAGCCGTTGGTGGGAGCGGCGAAGTGCGTTCCCTCGTCGTGGCGGGCCTTGACGGCCTCTCCGATGATGGGGTTCGCGTGCCCGACGCACATCACGCCGAAGCCGTTGTGGAAGTCGACGTATTCGGAGCCGTCGACGTCCCAGACGAGGGCGCCCTTGCCGCGATCGATGTAGACCGGCCAGGGATCATTGAGCTGGAAGGAAGAGGGGACGCCGCCCGGCATCACCTTGCGGGCCCGATCGAAGTACTCAGCCGAGGTCGGGGTGTGCTCGCGGAAGCGAGCCATCTGCTCCTCGGTGAGCTTGTTGATCAGCTTGCGGTCGATGGACGACTCGGCTTCCGTTGCGCGCTGGGCCATCAGGCGCTGAGGGTATCGGGGAGCGGGTCGAGAGCAGGCCGACGAGACATCGAAAATGCCGACATCGCGCACGCCAAAGCGGCGAACGCTGCTACGTAGAACGCCGCGCTGTAGCCCGCGACCGCCGCGGCCGCGCCCACCAGCGGCGATCCGACCAGCATGCCCAGGTCGAAGTTGGCCGTGAACGTGCCCATCGCCACGCCGCGCCGCTCCGGGCCCACCCGGTTGATCGCGACCAGGGAGAGCGACGGAAAGAGAAGCGAGAAGGCGGCGCCCATGCCGATCGCGCCGACGATGACGACCGAGAGGGTGTCGGCGGCCCCGAGCAGGATCAGGCTGACGGTCTCGACAAGTGCCGCGCCGACCGCACAGCGAGCGGCGCCGATGCGGTCGGGCAGCCCGCCCGCCACGAGACGCGTCGCAACCACCGTGGCGGCGAAGACGCTGAACACCTCCGGGCCCCGTCCGATGCCGCGCTCGTCGAGGCTGAGGATGATGAAGGCGGAGACCGCCGCGAAGCCGACGACGCTGAGGGCGAAGGTGAGGCCAGGGCCGAGGGCCTCACGTGAGATGAACGGCCCTCGATCCACATCCTCGGTCGCCGTGTACTGCTCCGGCAGCCTCGAGGCGATCAGGGCCCCGAGCAGCGGCGCGCCTGCCGCGAAGGCCCAGACGAGGTGGAAGCCCCCCGCATGCTGCAGCAGGACGCCGATGGGCGGTCCGAGGGTCAAACCGGTCCAGATCGCCAGGCCGTAGAGGCCGATCATCCGGCCGCGCCGCTCCTCGGGGGCCATGTCGACGTTCCAGGCCGAGCCCGCGGTGAAGACCGTCCCCTCACCGGCCCCGAGGAAGAGCCTGGCGACGATCAGCCCGGGAATCCCTGCGGGAACGAAGTAGAGCGCGCCCGCGACCGCGGCGAGCAGGGCGCCCACGATCACGGTGGGCTTGCGGCCGCGCCTGTCGGCCAGATTGCCGGCGATCGGCCGGCAGACGATCCCGGTGAACGCGAAGGCGCCGCTGACGATCCCGACCTCGAGGTCGGTGCCGCTCAGGTTGTCCTTGACGTAGTGAGGCAGCACCGCGAGCGTCGCGCCGACCGCGAGCAGCCCGAGGTTGGTGACGATGAAGATCCCCGCGAAGCTCGCCCATTCCGAGTCGAGCCGTATCCAGGCGCGGACCGCCGCCGTCGAGCGCCAGGTGCTCATCCGCCCCGCAGCTCCGCCCGCCGGATCTTCCCGCTCGGGGTCTTCGGCAGCTCGTCGGTGAATTCGACGATGCGCGGGTATTTGTAGGGGGCCGTGACCCGCTTGACGTGGTCCTGGAGCTCGGCGGCGAGCTCGTCGGATGGCTCGCCGTCGGCGAGCACCACGATCGCCCGGATGATCGATCCCCGTTCCTCGTCCGGGGCGGGGACCGCCGCCGCCTCGGCGACCGCGGGGTGGGAGACGAGCGCCGACTCGACCTCGAACGGGCCGACCCGATAGCCGGCAGTGATGATGATGTCGTCGTCCCGGCCCTCGAACCAGAGGTAGCCGTCCTCGTCCTGGCGGACGTGGTCACCCGTCGGCCACCACTCGCCCTCGAACGGCTCCTCGCCCAGGTAGTGGCTGAAGAAGGTCGGCACGGTCTCCGGCCTCACCTGGAGCTCGCCTCCGGCGACCCGCACCTGGATGCTGGGCAAAGGGCGGCCCATGGAGCCGTCGCGTGCCGAATCGTCCTCGTCGGGGCGCATGCCGGTCACCGGCCCGGTCTCGGTCTGCCCGTAGCCATCCCCGATGCCGATCCCCATCGCCTCGCGGAAGGCGCGGATCACGTCCGGGTTGAGCGGCTCGCCTGCGGAGAGCATGCGGCGCAGCGGGCCGATCGGCCTCAACTCTGTGCGCTTCGCGAGCATGCGGTACTCGGTCGGCGCCTGGCAGAGGACGTTGACGCCCTCACGCTCGACGATCCCGAGACGCTCGGCGGGGTCGAAGCGCGCGTCGTGGATCAACGCGGCGGCTCCGCGGAGCCAAGGAGCGATGAAGACGTTCCGGGTCGACTTCGACCAGCCGGGGGCGGCGGTGCACCAGGCGAGCTCTCCCTTGCAGGCGCCGACCCAGTGCTCGGCCTGCAGATGCTGGCCGGTCAGATAGCGCTGCGGGTAGAGCACGCCCTTCGGTTCGCCGCTGGTGCCCGAGGTGAAGATGATCACGGCGGGGTCCTCCGCGTCGAGGTCGGCGACGTCGGCGGGCGTCTCCTGGGGGCGGTCCTCGTCGAGGGCGTCCGCGATCTCGGCCATCGTCATTGGGGGGACGCCCGCGGGCAGCTCGCCGAGCAGCGCCTCCTCGCCGACGCACAGCCTGGGGTTTGCAGCACGCACCCTGAGCTCCAGGTCCTTCCGCCGCAGCTGCGGGTTGCACGGCATCGCGACGGCGCCCGTGCGGAAGCAGGCGAGCATCGCCAGCACCCATTCGATCCGGCTGCCCACCAGCGTCATGACGACGTCCCCGCGCTCGACGCCGCGCGCCGCCATCGCGCCGGAGAGGCCGGCACTGCGGGCGATCAGCTCGCCGAAGTGCCACTCCCGCCGGTTGCCGAATGCGTCGATCGCGACGATCCCAAGCGCCGACGCCGGCGCCGCCTCCATCACGTCCTCGATGAAGTTCATCCGCGCAAGTCTGCCGAAGGGCCTGGTTGACTTCTCGCCCCGGGCTGCGTAAGGTCGCCTGACTGCTGTATCCAGTGATCCTCGGAGTGTTTGCGGGCTTCCTGAAAGGCGCGACGGTTGGATTTGGAGCTGGCAACGGGGAAGGTCACGCGCTGGCCAGTGATGGGGATTTCGTGAAGCTACTGGGAGGTCCGCCTCCGACGTCTCCGGCTCCTAGCAGTAACCCCGGGGCTTCGCGGCGCGCTCTTTAGGGTAGGCAAGAAAAGCCGAAGCGGGAGGAAATGCTCATCGACGATGGGTTCGAACGATTCAAGCGCTAAGCCGGCCCCCATCCGGGTCCTGATCGTCGACGACCATAGCCTCTTCCGGCGCGGCCTCCGTGAGCACCTCGAGGCAAGTGGCCTCGAGGTCGTCGGCGAGGCAGTGGACGCCGCCGGCGCGGTGGCCCTCTCCGAGCGAAACCGACCCGCAGGTGATCCTGATGGCCGTCCCTCTGCCGGGAGGGTCTGCCATCGACGCGACCAGAAGACTGCAGCTCTCGGCCCCGGGCGCTCGGTGCTTCTGATGACCGTGTCCCCCGGAGGAGTTGGACATCGTGGAGGCGATCGTGGCGGGCGCCTCGCGGTTGTCTGCTGAAGGACTCCGAGGGTGATCAGATCTTGGCTGGTATCTGCCGCCGCCGCCGACGGCGAGAGTGCGCTCTCTCCGCGGATCGCCTCGGTCCTGATCGAGCAACTGCGAGAGCACGACCACCGCCGGCCTCAGGCGACAGCGGTACCCGGCGCGCTGACGATGCGGGAGCGGGAGGTACTCAGCCTGATCGTGGAGGGCAAGGACAACAACGAGATTGCGGCCGAGCTGGTGATCAGCCCGGAGACCGTCAAGACCCATGTCTCCACGGTCCTCGAGAAGCTGGAGGCGGGTAACCGCCTTCAGGCGGCCGTCAGGGCCGTCCGCGCCGGGCTCGCCTGAGCAGCGGAGCGCCGCCGCGCTCAGCGAGTTGCGGCTTCGATTCAGTGACGCGGTCGCGCAGCGCCCGTACCTCGGCGGTCAGCTCGAACAGACGTAGCCGCTCGGCCTCGAGCACACGGACTGCGCCCTCCGTGCGCACCCGGTCGGCCTGGAGGCGCAGTGCCTCGGCCGCGCAACGTGTGAGCAGCTCCTCGATCTCGTCCACGGTTCGCGAATCGGGGTCCAGGAGGGCGCTCATTACCTCCTGCTCGAGCGCGGGATCGACCGCGCGTTCGCGCGAATCGGATTTGGTCTCATCGGGCTTGGTTTCGTCGGCAGTCATACCGGCCCCGGAGCTCAACGCTTTTACCGCCGACTGCGGATGAGCCGATCGGGGTGATCTTATGTACATCGAGTAAACGGTTCTCACCCTGCCGAGACTTCTGGCAGTTTGCGAAAACTCGGGGGGGCAAAGCCCGCAAAATGAGTGTTCAATCGTTTGAACGCAAATATGGCGCATCTGAGCCATTCACAGGAGCCCCGGCAGGGAGGAAGCTGGCCCCATGGCGTCCGAGTCGGAGGTTAGAACTAGTACTCGTCGTACCACTCAGGGCGGGGAGGATGGCGGTCGCAATCTCGAGCGCAAGGCGATCGCCGCGGCCAAGGCGGGCGACTGGGACGCACTGACCTACCTCTACTCCCGCTACTCGGATGATGTGTGCAGGTTCATCCAGAGCATCGTGCGCGACCACCACAAGGCCGAGGACATCACGCAGGATGTCTTCGCAAAGTTAATCCGGGCGATTCAGAAATATGAGGAGCGGGAGGTCCCGTTCGCCGCCTGGATCATGCGGGTCGCACGTAATGCGGCGCTCGATCATGTGCGCTCGAGGCGGCAGATCCCGGTCGATGAAGTGTGGATCAGCGAAAACGGTGAGGAGCAGACATCGCTCGACTGCACGCGTGCGCTCAAGGAGGCGCTCGCGGAGCTGCCGCAGTCGCAACGTGAGGTGCTTGTCCTACGCCATATCGGCGGGCTCTCGCCGACCGAGATCGCCGAGCGGCTGGGAAAGACCGAGGCTTCGATCCAGGGTTTGCACCATCGCGGGCGCGCGGCACTGAAGGTCTCGCTGCGGGAGCTTGGAGTAGCCCCCGTCACCGCCTCCGCGCGGGCGGCATAGGTCCAGAGCCATCGAGTAACCGACGAGCTTCGCTACCGGCCAGCGTCTCGGATGATCCGCGCGGCCACTCGGCCGGCGTCGAGGTCGGCGAGGTAGAAGATGGCGGCGTGCTCCACAAGGCGCTCGACCCCGAGATCCTGCCGCTCGGCTTCCTGCTCGAGTCGTCGCCGGCTTTCGGCATTCAACTCGAGCACCATCGTGCGGGTCTCGCGCTCTGTCATCGGTTTGCCGAACCGTGGCGCCCGTGTCGCCGTCCGTCCAGCGACCAGCTCAGACACGTAGTACGTGCAGGCCAGCGCCACTAGCCGATCGAGCCCCAACCCCTCTGCGCGCGCGTGGTCCTCGAGCGCACTCCAACCGAACTCGTCCAAGGTGAGCGAGATCTCCCACCTCATGGTCATACCCAGCCTATGGCGATCATCGCTTCAGCACTGGGACGACCGCCCGAGTGTGATGTCAGGACTCGCTGTGGCACTCCATCGGAAAAACGCTGGCCGCTACCTGCTTTTCGCGCCCGTGCCGCGCAGTTGCTACGAAACCGGGACCGGGACGATCTCATCCGATAAAAGCTCGCACACAGGGCGGACGGTGGATAGGAGGACATTGGCGGTCGGCCGCGCGACGCAAGCTCGAGGTTTGACGGGAGGGTCTCTACCGGCTCGCGGCGAAAGCCGACGCGACCCTGCCGATCCCGAGTCTGCTCGCTCGTTCGGGATCGAGGATGACGGCGGCCGCTTCGCTGCGAGACGAGACACCGAGCTTGCCGAAGGCTGACGACAGATGGCTCTTGACGGTGCTCTCGGCGAGGAACAGTTCCGCCGCGATCTGCGAGTTGGTCAGCCCCGTGGTCACCAACATCAGAACCTGCTTCTCGCGGGTGGTCAACGCCCGCGCCCGAAGCGCCTGACGCTGTCCGCTGGGTGCCGACACCTGGCCCGCGCAGACCGCCTCGACGACCGCGCCCAGGGCCTCGTCGGCGCCTTCCATGAGAACGATCCCGTCGACGCCCAATTCGAGTGCGCGCCGCACGTCGCCGACCACAGCATGTCGACAGACTAGGACCGCCGGGAGGTCCTCGAATCTGGAGCGAACGAGGCGCACGATACCCACGGTCGATCGGTCTGGCTGATCCGAGGCGATCACGACACACCCGGGCACGTTGCCGATGCAGGATGCGAGCAGCCCCTCGCCGCTCGCGGATCGCGCCAGGACGGCATAGCCGGCCGCTTCCAGCACCGCGCCGACCTGATCACGGAAGGTTAGATCGCTCGCACACAGCCCTACGGACAACCTCGGCTTTCTCGTGTCCTCCACGGCCATTCGATTCACGAACGAGCCGTGGACAGCCGGACTTTCGCGGCTTGGGGCTCGCGGGTGAGCCCGCAAGCTCGATCGGTTCGCCGACTGCTCCCGCTCGAAAGCGGCTCTCACCGCAGGCCTCATCGCGGCGTCGTCTTTCGGGCCTCAGCCAGACACCGCGGGCATCGGCAAATCATCTTGAGCTCCCTTGGGACCTCTGTCGGAATCTGCCTTCGGCCACGCCTCGCGGTTCGAGGTCGCGCGTGCCGACTTGGGCCAGTCACAGCCCGCGGCGCCCCAATACGAACGGCACCGTTCGCAACAGGGTCTTCACGTCCAGCCAAAGCGACCAGTTGGCGCCGTAGAGATAGTCGATCTTGACCATCTCGTTGAGCGGGATTCGAGCCGAGCCGAAAACCTGCCATGGACCCGTCATCCCGGGTGGGAGCTCGAGGCGCGAACGCCGCCAGCCCTCGATCCTGTCGTCCTCGTCGAGCACCAGCGGCCGGGGGCCGACCAGGGACATGTCGCCGCTCAGCACGTTGAACAACTGGGGCAGCTCATCGAGCGAGATTTCGCGTAGGCGACTGCCGACCCGGGTGATTCGCGGGTCGTCCTTGATCTTAAAGAGGCCGCCATCTGCCTCATTGCGCGCTGCGAGGGCGGACTTCTGAGCATCAGCCCCGTCCACCATGGTGCGGAACTTGAGCATCTCGAACGGGACGCCGTGCCGGCCCATGCGCCGCTGCCGGAAGAGGACGGGGCCGCGGGAGTCGAGTTTGATCGCGATGGCGATCGCCGCCAGAAGCGGGGCGAGCGCGAGCAGGGTGAGACCGGCGCCGACAAAGTCGAACGAGCGCTTGACGGCCCCCGAGGAGCGGGTGAGGCCGAAGCGACGCATCCCGAGCAAGGTGATCCCGTCCACATCGTCCAGCTCGACCGACGAGCCCACGACCTCGGGTAGCCGCGGCAGCACGCTCACTCTCAGCCCCATCGATTTCAGGCTCCGAGTCGTGTTCAAGAGGTCATCGGAGATCTCGCCACGCGGCGCGATGATCGCTCGCTCGATCTGCTCCGCGGTGAGCAAGCGCTCCAGGCTGCCGTTGAGGCCCGAATGGCCGTTCGAGCCGTTGCCGTTCGAGCCGTTGCCGTTCGAGCCGTTGAGGCTGGAGCGGGGCTTCGGCGCCATCGGCGCTCGCGCGACAATCCGCGCCTTCTGCCCCGGCATCTCATCGAACCGGCGCGTGATCCAGTTCGCCGTGTCGGCGTCGCCCAACACCAGGCATCGCTCCTCGCCGGACAAACCCCCGGCCAGGTGCCTTGCGAGGGCGCGAATCGTGACCATGCTCGCGAACAGCAGCGCCCAGACCCCGACGGCCTGGTCACGGCCGAATTGGCCATCGACGATCAGATCCCCAGCCAGCCAGATCAAGAGCGCGTAGAGCGTCGCAACCCAGAACAGGGCCGGGACCTCGTCGAGTGTCGTCTTCTTGATCAGGTGCTCGTCGCGGTCGTACAGTCCCGTGATCTTTCCGACCAAGAGCACCAACGGAAGCGCGAGCAGGGCAAGGGGATTGAGGGCGTCGTTTCCCAGGATCGGCACACCGATCAGAACGGCGATCGCCGCCGAAGCGACGTCCGCGAGCGCGAGGCTGCGGCGGTAGATCGCATCCCGCCGATAGGTCGCATCGCGCAAACGGCCCTCGGGGATCTTGTCTTGAGTGCGCTGGTCGCGCGGCGCGAACCTGCGGGTCCGGAGGTGGGGGAGGGACGGGAAAGACCTCGCCGGATCGTCAAGTTCCGTCGGAGCGCGTATATCCGCCTCCGCAATACGGGGATCCAGCTGTATTTCCTGTTCGGCCATCGTCGCCCACTCCGACAAACGACTGTCGTCGGCGTTGCGGGACGCGCCTGCACCACAGATCCAACGTAATTGGAACCGATCCTCCGGCCCTCCAGGTGCGCGGGAGAATCGCGGCCCGCGCGACGTTGGTGCCACAGAGCGGTTCATGGAAGTCGAGCTTCGAGATCAGATCAACACGCGGTCGGCCCCCACCGCCCTGCCAAGCTGCCGGTTCTGCTCGGCGCCCCTGCGCCACACGTTCGTCGACCTAGGCATGTCGCCGCTTTGCGAGAGCTATGTTCTCCCGGAGGGCCTCGGGGCGATGGAGCCCTTCTATCCGCTGCACGTTCGCGTCTGCGAGCAGTGCCTGCTGGTACAGCTCGAGGAGCTGGTGGCGCCGGAGGAGATCTTCACGGAGTACGCGTACTTCTCCTCCTATTCGGATTCCTGGGTCGCCCACGCCCGCGATTACGTGGAGTCGGTGGTCGAGCGCTTCGGGCTGGGCGCGGACAGCCAGGTGGTGGAGCTGGCCAGCAACGACGGCTACCTGCTCCAGCATCTCGTCGAGCGGGGCATACCGGCGCTTGGGGTCGAGCCCGCTGCGAACGTCGCGGAAGTCGCCCGGGAGCGGGGGATCGAGACCGTGGTCGAGTTCTTCGGCCGGGAGCTCGCGTCTCGCCTCGTGGCCGAGGGCCGCCAGGCGGACCTGCTGGTGGCGAACAACGTGTTCGCCCACGTCCCCGACCTCAACGATTTCACCGCCGGCATGCAGCGATTGCTGGCGCCGCAGGGCGTGATCACGATCGAGTTCCCTCATCTGGCGCGGCTGATCGAGGGGAACCAGTTCGACACCATTTACCACGAGCACTTCTCCTACTTCTCTTTCCTCACCGCACAGACCGTGCTTGGGGCTCACGGCCTCGAGGTTTTCGACGTCGACGAACTCCCCACGCACGGCGGCTCGCTGCGGGTGTACGCACAGCGGAGCGGAGGCGCCGGCCATTCGGTCAGCGCCCGGGTGACGGAGCTTGCCGAACGCGAGCGGGAGCTCGACCTGGACCGGCTGGAGGGATACAGCGCGTTCGCGCCGCGAGTGACCGAGACCAAGTGGAACCTGGTCGAGTTCCTGATCGATTGCCGCCGCGATGGCAAACGCGTCGCCGGCTACGGCGCACCCGGCAAGGGGAACACGCTGCTCAACTACTGCGGCATCCGCGCCGACCTGCTCGAGTTCACGGTCGACCGCAACCCGTACAAGCAGGGACAGTTTCTGCCCGGCACCCGGATCCCGATCCACCATCCCGAGGCCTCGGAGCAGGCCCGTCCTGACTTCATCCTGATTCTTCCCTGGAACCTGACCGACGAGATCGTCGCTCAGCTCTCCCACGTGCGCGACTGGGGCGGGCGCTTCGTGGTCCCGATCCCGGAGGTGAAGGTCATATGAAGGTGGTGATCTTCTGCGGCGGCCAGGGACTGCGGATGCGAGAGGCATCCGAGGTCGTGCCCAAGCCGATGGTTCCGATCGGCCCGCGGCCGGTCCTCTGGCACGTGATGAAGTACTACGCCCACTTCGGCTTCACCGACTTCGTGCTCTGCCTCGGCTACAAGGCCGAGGCGATCAAGCAGTTCTTCCTCACCTACAACGAGGCGATGGCGAACGACTTCGTGCTGTCCAACGGCGGCGCGGACGTCCACCTGCTGAAGACCGACATCCACGACTGGAACATCACCTTCGTCGACACCGGCCTGCGGGCGCCGATCGGCGAGCGCCTGCGCGCCGTGCGCCACCTGCTGGCCGACGACGAGCTCTTCCTCGCCAACTATGGCGACACGCTGACCGACGCCAACCTGCCCGCGATGATCGCCCGCGCCAGGGATGAACAGGCGACGGCGAGCTTCCTCGCGGTGCGCCCCAACTACAGCTTCCACGTGGTCTCGATGGCCGACGACGGTCGTGTCAGGGCGATGCGGGACGTGATGGGCTCCGACCTCTGGATCAACGGCGGCTACTTCATCCTGCGCCGAGAGTTTCTCGACCAGCTACGTCCCGGTGAGGACCTCGTGGAAGAGCCGCTGCAGCGCCTGCTGCAGTCGGGAAAGGTGCTCGCACAGCGGCACGAGGGGTTCTGGGCCCCGATGGACACGCTGAAGGACAAGCAGTGGCTCGAGACGCTGCACGAAAGCGGTGACGCTCCCTGGCAGGTCTGGGACCCGGATCGCAACCTGCAGCGCGACCTCGAGTACGCGGCGTCTGGATGATGCTGCCACTGCTCTTCGGCGGGCAGAACGGTTCCTCTACCCGCGCGCTCGCGATCGGGGCCCATCCGGACGACATCGAGATCGGCTGCGCCGGGACGCTCCTGAAGCTGATCGAAAGCTCGGCGGTCTCCGAGATCCTCTGGGTGGTCCTGAGCGGTGAGGGAGAGCGCGCCGAGGAGGCGAGACGAAGCGCCGAGGCACTGCTCGACGGCGTCCCGGACAGCGAGGTGATGATCTGCGACTTCCCGGACGGCTTCTTCCCCTACGAGGGCAAGAAGGTGAAGGACTTCTTCGAAGATCTGAAGAGGGAGTTCTTGCCGGATGTCGTCTTCACGCATCAGCGCGACGACCTCCACCAGGACCACCGAGTCACCTGCGAGCTGACCTGGAACACCTTCCGCGACCACCTGATCCTCGAGTACGAGGTGCCGAAGTACGACGGCGACATGAGCGCGCCCAACGCGTTCGTCCCCCTCTCCGAGCGCCTCTCGCAGCGCAAGATCGAGCACCTGATGGACCACTTCGCCTCCCAGCGATCCAAGCACTGGTTCCAGGAGGACCTGTTCTCGAGCCTGCTGCGTCTGCGGGGGATGGAGTGCAACTCGCCGAGCTCCCACGCGGAGGCGTTCTTCTGCCGCAAGGCAGTGCTGGCATGACCGTGCTCTCCGCCGGCCGGCCGGAGGCGCTCGTGACGGGTGCGAGCAGCGGCATCGGCGCGGCCACCTGCCGAATGCTCCGCGAGCAGGGCTGGTACGTGGCGGGTGTAGCGCGCCGGCCGAGCCCCGAGGCGAGCGTCTCACTGCAGCTGGACGTCACGTCGTTTGGCCGGCTGGCTGCGGCGCTTCGCGTCGTGCCGGAACTCCGCCTGCTCGTGCACTGCGCCGCCACGGTTCAGCCCGTGGGGTCGCTGCTGGACAGCGATCCGGTCGAGTGGCGGCGAGCCGTCGAGGTCAACCTGATCGGAACGTACAACGTCCTGCGGGCCGGTCTGACCGGCGGGCTGGCGTCCAGGGGAGGCCTCGCGATCCACATCACTACCGGCGCCGCGAGCAATGCCAAGCCCCACTGGAGCGCCTACGCCGCCTCGAAGGCGGGTGCTGAGCATCTCGTCCGGTCCGCGGCAGCCGACCTCGGCGACAACGGCTGCGCCGTCTGCGCGCTCGATCCGGGGATCACCGAGACCGCCATGCAGGAGAGAGTCCGCGCGCTCGACTTCCCCGGTCGCGAGCGCTTCGTCAGGGCCCATCGGGCGGGAGAGAGCCGCATTCCCGATGAGATCGCGGCCGCCGTGTGCGAGCTCTCGCGCCGGGATCCCAGGGACCTGAACGGGAAGACCTTCCGGGTGGGTGCCCTGTGATCGGCCCCGGGACGAGCGACGGCGGGCGCGCGGCGCACGAGCTCGCGCAGCGGCTGTTCCCGCTCTGCCGGAGCCTCACCGGAAGCGGCGTGCGGGCCACCTTCGACCTGCTTGAGGAGCAGATCCCGATCCGGCGCACCGAGATCCCCAGCGGCACGAAGGTGTTCGACTGGACCGTTCCGGACGAATGGAACATCAGGGACGCCTACATCGCGGCCGAGGACGGCACCAGGGTCGTCGACTTCCGCCGTTCGTCGCTTCACGTCGTCTCCTACAGCGAGCCCGTGCGGACGAGGTTGCCGCTCGAGGAGCTGCGCGAACACCTGCATACGCTGCCCGACCAGCCCGACCTGGTTCCCTATCGCACCTCCTACTACGAGCGCACCTGGGGTTTCTGCCTCTCCCATCGACAGCTGCTCGATCTCGAGCCGGGTGAGTACGAGGTCGTCATCGACTCGAGCCTCGAACCCGGACACCTCTCGTTCGCCGAGTGCGAGATCGAGGGTGAGGGAGAGGGAGAGGTGCTCATCTCGACCTACGTCTGCCACCCCTCGCTCGCCAACGACAACCTCTCCGGGATCGTGGTCGCCGCCATGCTCGCCAGGGAGCTCCTGGGGCGTCGACTTCGGCACTCCTATCGCTTCCTGTTCGCTCCCGGGACGATCGGGCCGCTCGCCTGGCTGCACCAGAACCGCGAGCGGCTCGACCGGGTCGTCCATGGACTGACGCTGGCCTGCATCGGCGACGGCGGTCCCCTGACCTATAAGCGCAGCCGGCGCGGCGATGCCGAGATCGACCAGGCGGTGGAGACGGTCTTGAGGGACTCCGGCGCGCCGCACCGGGTGCTCCCCTGGGAGCCGTGGGGCGGCGACGAGCGCCAGTTCGGCTCGCCGGGATTCGACCTGCCGGTTGGCTCGCTGACGCGAACGCCCCACGGAGAGTTCGACGGCTATCACACGTCCGCCGACGACCTGGGCCGAATCCGGCCAGAATCGCTCTCGGGGGCGATCAACGCCTGTCTCGCGATCGTCGAAGCGCTCGAGACGAACCGCACCTGCACGAACTTGAGCCCGTTCGGGGAGCCGCAGCTCGGGCGCCGCGGCCTGTATCGGTCCGCAGGCGGGGCCGTGGCCACGCCTGACGACGAACGCGCTCTGCTCTGGGTGCTCAACCAGAGCGATGGCGCCTCCAGCCTGCTCGACATCGCAGCTCGTTCCGGATTGACCTACGGGACCGTCGAGCGCGCCGCGGAACGGCTTGAGCGGGCCGAGCTGCTCGCGACCGGCTCGGAGCGTGCCGGCGCCCACCCCCGGTCCGAGCTGTGGCGGATGGAAGGCCGGAGCGCTCCCAACCGTTTGATAGTTGAGGCAATCAACCCAGATGGACGCACGAGAACGGCATCGAGGTGACTTTGCGCGGGCGTCAAGCCAGCGGTCACGCGGGATACATGCGCAAGGCTGGTTGCGCTCCCCGGACGTTCGCGCTTTCAGCCGGTCGGTCCGACGTTGAAGCCGGGAGACATAGTCGAGGACCGCGCGGCGGCCGAGATCATGGCCACGCTGGACTAGGACGGGTCGCTCCGGGCTCTGTCCATAGGTGGGTTTGGTGGCCCCTCCCGGCCCCTGATCCGCTCCAAATCGGCCCCCTTGAAGCGGCGTTCGGGACGCCGATCTCCATGGTCCTGCCACAAAGGGGGACATGGGCGGTCGGGCGGGAGCTGGAACATCTACAGCAAGGGCGCACCAGCAGCGACAGCCCAGGCCGTGGAAGCCCAGCAATACGGGCGACCAGGAATGCCACGAGCGCGACGGTTGCCGAGACGACTCAGGCAGCCGTCAGCACCAGGACCCAGTCCGGGTCCCCGCCGCCGTTCTCCCCGGGAGGCGAGAACCTACGGGTGCCGGCGTTGCCGAACGGTGAGCCCAGGACGCGCCGGTAGGTCCCGTTGGTGGGGTCGTACCAGCGGGCCCGGACGCGCGCCGCGAGCTTGCTCATGTCAACACCGATTGTCTGCCCTTCGGGGACGTATGCCATGGCCAGCCTGCCGTCGGGCGTACGCGCGGCGGTGACGTAGTTGCTGTCCTGGACGCTGCCGGTTGCCGCAGTACGAGCCGTACCCCGAGACGACCACGAGATGGTCGTCATCGGGCACCAGGTCGAACCAGCGACGCCGCGCGAAGAGGTTGGTCGCGTAAGTCATTTGCCGCGAGCCCAGGGTGTCGAGGCGCCCCTGCCACCCCTTCAGGAACTGCCATGTGTACTTGTTTCCGTAGAACTGCCCAGCGGCCCCGCTCAACAGGGTCCAGTACTCCTGGCGCCGCAGCGTCCTTGGTCCCCTGTAGTCGTGCTCACCCTCGTAGTTCGCCTCGACCATGAAGACGGGCAGGAAATCCTCACGGCGATACTCCTTCAGCACCCGTGCATAGGTCGGAAAATACGTGTAGGCGGCATCGAGTGAGATCAGGCCCTTCCAATTGGTGTCGTCCAGGGAGCCGCTGTCGAGAAAGTTCAACTCGGCGGTCTGCAGATGATTCGGATCGGTGGCTTTGATGCCGCGCGCGACCGCGAGGGCGAGCGCATCGTCGGATGGAGTCCGCCAGGTTTGGAAATCGTTGCCGCTCATCCAGACGATGTTGGGGAACTTCCTGTAGCGCAATCCGAGGTACCGACCAAAGGCGTACGCCTTCGCCAACCCATTGTCGCGCAGGACGCTCAGCCAGCCCCCTGTCTCGATTGGATCGAGGAACACGGCCATCCTCTGCCTGGCCGCGAGGCGGATCATCGCGTCGGCGCGGGCGAAGTAAGCCTCGTTCGGTGTCGAGAGATCACCTCCCGTCTGAACGGACGGATCCCGTCGTACGTGCTGCCGTCCGCCCGCCCGCCCGTGTAGCTGTTACAGAGAAGGTTTACCCACACAGTGTTGAAGCCCGCGGCCTTGCGGTTGACCAGGAAGTTTTTGGCTTGCTTTACGGAGACGTTGACGAACAGGGCCTGCGGAGAATCGCCGACGATCAAGAATGGGTGGTTGCGGTGATCGACCAGGTACCGGCGGTTGGAGGAGACCCCGAGAGGAAAGGTCGCATCGCGCGCCGCGGTCGACCTCACGGGTGGGGCTGTCTCTACGCCGGCGGGTTCTGGGGCGGCGCCGCACCCGGCAACCACAACGATCCCACCAGCGCCCGCCAGCGCGAGGGCAGCTCGGGTCCGCAGCCTCATGAGCCTCCGATCAACGAACGAGATCGGCACTCGTTCGGGCGGAGTCCTCCACCACCCGGCGGCTCCATCAAGCCGGAGCTCTTGCCTCCGATGAATGAGGAACGGACGATTGGTGGTATCCCGGGCGCGACCCCGGCGATGCGGGCGTGTACAGCCGTGCGCTTGGACATTCGACAGGTGGCTCGGAGCTTCCGTTGGGCCGGCCAGACCCGCCCATCTAACGATGCGGCGTGCGGCGGAATTCCACGGTCGCATCCCCGGCTCGCCGTGCTCTCGTCGCGGCAGGGACAGCGATACGCTGCAAGCGCTGAGTGGGACAGCAGCGGAGGTAAGGCGGCACCGGACCAGTTGCAAGCTGTCCTGCCGCAGCTGGTCGTGAACGCGGCTAATCGGCGGCCGGTTGCCGATATCGGCAAGCGATTTGCTGCTTTGGCACTGAACCAGAGTGATGGCCGCTCCAGCTTGATCGAGATCGCACGCCGCTCCGGGTCGCCAGCTTCGCTCGAGTTCGTCGCAAGCAACTCCGCTCGCTCCAGCCGCTCGGCGGCCCGGCCGACGACTTCGTATGTCGCACGCGCCGAAGCAGCCGATCAGGACCGGAAGACTGGACGCTCCCGATCGTTAGATAAATGAGGCGACCTAGTCATGGGTCGGCTTGCCCCGGGCGAAAGGAACAACAGATGCGGACGATCTATCTGAACGCTTTGCTGGATGACCGTAAGTGCCGCCATCGACTGCACCGGAGCGCCCTCCGCGACCGTGTCACCTGCGCGTCATAAGGACCAAGGAGTTATCCGAACGTGGGCGATCGGAGGTTGAGGCCGGGAGACGTCGTGGAGGTGCGAGCGCCCGCTGAGATCCTGGCGACGCTGGACAGTGAGGCATCGATTGAGTCGATGCCGTTCATGCCCGAAATGCTGCAGTACGCGGGCAAGCGGTTCACCGTCTCGCGTCGCGTCGAGAAGATCTGCGACACGGTGAGCGGTGGCCCCGCAAGGAGCCTCAGGATGCGTGACACGGTTCTGCTCGACGACCTGCGCTGTGACGGCTCGGCTCACGGAGGCTGCCAGGCCGGGTGCCGGCTCTACTGGAAGGAAGAGTGGCTTCGTCGCGTCGATCTCAGCAACGAGTGCGAGGCGGTCGCGACGGAGATGCTCTCGCCGAACTCGAACAGCTCGTGCGCGACGCGACGGTGGCAGTGCCTGGCGACAACGGCGCTCCGGTGGAGTCGTACCGATGCCAGGCGACCGAGGCCATGCGCGCGAGCGAGCCCTTGAGCAGCTGCGACATACGACAGTACGTACGGGAGCTCACCTCCGGGAACGTGGGTTGCTGCGGCTTCTTCGCGTAGCCCTGCGCGCCATCAGCACCGCGGTCCGGCGCCGGCTCCGGCTTGGGGGTTACCGGCTTCCACTGCCGTACGACGGTGTTCGCGCTCAGACGCCAGGGTGAGCTCAATCTGCAGTCCGGCGACACGGTGGAGGTGCGCTCGCCGGAGGAGATTGCACCGACCATCGATGAGAACGGACGGACCCGCGGACTGTGGTTCGACTGGGAGATGGTCCCGTACTGCGGGGGCCGCTACCGGGTCAAGGACCGCGTGGAGCGGATCATCGACGAGCGCACCGGTCGAGATGATCGAGATATCGAGTGATTGCCTGATACTGGACGGCGTCGTATGTGGCGGAGAGTGCAGCGCCGGGCGTTGGTTCTGTCCACGGGAGATCTACCCCTATTGGCGAGAAGCGTGGCTCCGCCGCAGTGGATGATGCCGATCCTCCGCCCTCCAGCGGGTCGGCTGCCGAAAGCACCCCGCACGCCAGCGCCCTGACCGTGGTCTCGTTCCGCGATCCATGATCGCCAAGGCGGCGTCAGAGCGGAGCAGACGTCGATGTCACCGTCGGCATCCCCACCTACAACAGGTCGCGGTTGCTGGAAAGGTCCATCGCGAGCGTTTTGCGGCAGAGCTACCACCGTTTCACCTTGGTGGTGTCCGACAACGCATCGGACGATGACACCGCCGGCGTCGTGTCCTCCTTTCGTGATCCGAGGGTCGTCTATCGGCCGCTTAAGCGCAACATCGGCAGGGCCGCGAATATCAACCGATTGATCGAGCTTGCCGAGACTGAGTTCATGGTGCTGCTCGGAGACGATGATCAGCTCCATCCCGAGCATCTCTCCCGTACGGTCGAGGCGCTCAAGCGTTGGCCGACTGTAGGCGTGGCCCACACCGGCTGCGTGATCGTCGACATCCATGCCAACACCTTGGTCTCGCACCATCGTCTTGTCGAGACGCAAGATCCGATCGCGGTCGAATCCGGAGTGCAGTTCCTCGAGCGGAGCATGAAGTCGGGGTGGACGGTGTGTTTCCCTTCGGCCACCTTCCGCAGGGAGGCTCTGGTCGGCGGAGGAGGGCTGCGGCCGGAGGACGGCACCATCGACGATATTCCGCTCCTGATGCGGATCGCGACCGACTGGGACTTCGCCTATCTCAACCTGCCCCTGGCCATCATCACGGCTCACGTCGGAGGCTTCGTCGTCTTCGCTCGGCTCGTTCACGCCCAACGGGTTTCGGGGCTCACGCTCGTTGCCCGACATGCTCTACGAGCGAAGGCGGAGGTTCCTCGCTGAGGCCGACCTTCCGGAGGCCGAGGCGGGACGATTGGCTCGGATCGCCGAGAAAATGTATCGACGCGACGTGCTCGCTGCCTCTCAATGCGCGCCGATACAGGCGATGGTCAAAGGGCGATCTTCAAGGCGCTCGCCAGGGAGATCCGGCGGGATCGTCGCCTGTGGCTGGATCCGCGGACCGGGCGCTTCGTCATCGGCCAGCTCGGGGGTCGCCGAGTCCGCGATGGCGTGCGACGACTGCGATCCGCTACAGCGCACCGTGGATAGGCACGCGCACTGCCGCGATCAGTTTGGTCGCAGTCGCCGGTCCGAGTCCACGAACCATCGCGAGAAGCTGGCGCGCGGTAGTTGGCGCGATCAGGAACAGAGCGGATACATAGACGACGGCCCCGACAGCGATCGAGAGCGCCACGCGAGGCTCGAGTTCGACGGCCCCCCGCCTGCAGAGCCTGGCGCACGAACACGACGGCAATGCCCGCCGTGGCGGAGGAGATCGCGATCTCCCGCAGGCGTCCGAGCACGTGCAGTGGCTTCAACGAAAGCTCACGCGTCGTGAGCAGGAACGATGGGATCTCGCCACAGATCAGCGCAGCGAGACTGTAGGCAACGGCGACGCCCTCGACCCCGTACGCGCTCCCAAACCAGATGCTGGGCGGTAGGGCAATCAGCACACATGCGTTGAGGATCATGCCTATGTGTGGCTTGCCGGCTGCATCCAGGACCGAGCTGTTCCACGTTTGAAGCGCTCGGGACATGAAGAACACAGCCAGAATCTGGACGACACGAACAGCCGGAACTCCATTGCGCACCGAAGGCTAGGGGGATCATATCCGGTGCAATCGCGATCAGGAGAACAAGGGCAGGGAGCACCACGCCACCCACCAGCATCAACCCGTTCAACCAGACCTCCGCGATGCGCTCCCGATCGTCACGGATCCGTGCGAACGCTGCATAGATCACCCGTGCCAGCGGAGCTGAGAGCAGAGACCGCGGGAAGGACCACGATCGCCATCGAGAAATTCCAGATCCCGAGCGCGTGAATCCCGACGAGATCTCCGACCAGTAGCGGCGGCGATGAGCGCCTGGAACGCGAAGAGAACGGCCGCACCGGTGAACGGCATGGCGAACTTCGCGAGAGAGCGGAAGGCGGTCTGCGAGAACTCGAGGGACGGGCGCCAGCGCGCGGCTACGACGAAGAATGCGGACATGGTTGAGGCAAGGACCAGCTGCTGAAGCACGAGAGCCCAGGCTCCAGCGCCGATGGAAGCGGCAGCGACCGCGCAGACCATTGCGATCATCGACGCGGACACGCTGGCGCCCTGGATCACGCCGAAGCTCATCGACCTTGTCAGAAGCGCGTTGCTGGCGGAACCGGCGGCGACGAGGAGCAAGGTCAGCCCACCCGCGATCAGAAGGGGGCCACCGCGGGCTCGCCGAGAGCCAGCGCGGCGGGGTAGGCGGCCAGAGCAGCGAAGTCCCGATCCGATCGCCCCCGCTCCAAGGGCAGCACCAGCACGCGGTCGACGCCCAGCGCTGGGATGCAGTCCTGGCCTGAACGAGCGCGGTGCCGAACCCGAAATCGCCGAGAGTCATCGAAAACGATGCGAGCGTGACGGCAAGAGCTGCGAGGCCGTAGTCGTCGGGTGTCAGCAGCCGGGCGAGGACGACCACTCCGACGAGCCGGACGGACTGGATCGCGACCTGCGAGCCGATCGCCCAGATGGCGCCGCGCTTGAGCGAGCGCCCGATATCGTGCGGCGCCACATCTGGCACCGGCTGCGCAACCAGGGCACGCTGACTATCCGGTGGGGACCCGGACTTCAGGCCGATCATCAGGCGCGGAGACCGGGCCACCCTCGGACGTGGCCGGCCCGCTTTGGTATGGGAACCAGCAGCGAGCCGATGTGGCCGTTATGACCGGTGACGAGAACGCGCAAAGAGCCTCCTAGCAACGCAGTGACGTGCCACCGTCTGGTGGCTGAAACAACCTGTGTGAAGAGAACGTTCCGGCCCAGTCGGCTCTTCTGCGGCTGCACCCCTCAGCCGCCCGACGGTGAATCTGAGTGCAGGCTCGTTGTAACGGACGGGCGCCCGGTCACGACAGGGAGCGGGTTACCCGGCGGTCGGCGTTCGTATCTCGATGCTGTGACGGATTGAACGGACGAGTCGGCCTCTGCCGAGGCGACCCCGGAGGCGTCTGAGCGCCTGGGGCGCTGTACACGCAAGCGAGCGCGATAGCGACTCGAGGCGGCCGAGCACACGGGCGTCGGTGGCCGGTTGGGTTTCGATCAAGGTTTCGAGCGCTCTCAGAAACCGGTCACCGGCCTCCCTCTGGCTCGGCCATGCACGAGCCGTCTCGAGGGCTCCTGATTGCATCCTGTCCATGAGGTCGCGGTCGTTGAGCAGCTCTTCGAGGTGCTTCCCGGCGGCCACGAAGTCAGGGGCCGGCGCAAGCAATGCATTGCGTCCGTGTTGGGCGTACTCCGTTATGGCGGTGCCCGGCCCATCGAAGGCCACCACCGTTCCGCCGCAGTGAAACATCTCGAGGGGCGGCAGGCCGAATCCCTCGACCAAGCTGAGCTTGAGCAGAATGTCGCAAGATCGATAGACAGCGGCCGTGTCGGTCGATGGGAGACACGAGAAGACTCGGTCGACGCCCGATACCGAGCCGACGTCGGTAGAGGTGAGAAGCCACGTTTCGTCGGACAACGAGCGTGCCAGTCGGAGGGCGGGAACAACGTTCTTGTGCCACACGCCCAGCGGTCCCTCAACGAGGACACGAACACGGTCGCTTCGGGGCGCAACAGTGTGCCCCTCGGGACGAAATATCGACTTGTCGAGACCATTGGGCACGACGACAAGCGATCGGCCGTATTCAAGGTGGAACTGCTCTCTGAGCCAGTGCGAGACCGTGATGCCGGGAAGCGGAACTCGATAGGCGTCTTGTGCCAGGGCGCGTTGGGGTTCGTTGCGGTGATAAATGCGATCCTCCATGCCTTGGAGGAACCGTGCGTGTCTGCTCGCGCTGAGCTGCGGTAGCAATAGGGTGTCCTGCCACCACGACGCGATCGCTAGGTCGTAGTCCTTATCTGCTGCCTGAGAGAGGGAAACGACTCGAGCCCCTTCGATGCCAGAAGTGTCTGATTCGGCAGGCATACCTTCGGTCACCGCGATAGTCACCTCGTGGCCAGCCGCCGAGGCCGTGCGGGCGTGCGCCAGGATGACGGAATTACCACCGCCGATACCAAGGTCGGGAATGAGAAAAGCGATCCTCAAGTCGCAAGCCGGCCGTTCCGCGGGTGATCGGGCCAAGCGCAATCTCGCTCGGAGATGATGCGCTCCGCGGCGGGGGGCCACTCGATAGCCAGCGCCGGATCGTCCCAGCGAACACCGCGGGCGGCGTCTGGCACGTAGTGGTGCGACATCTGGTACAGGACCTCGGTGTCGTCCTCGAGGGTCTGGTAGCCCTGCGCGAATCCCTCGGGCACGTAGGCGAGACGCTCGCTATGCGCGCTCAACTCGACGCCGAGCCACTCGTCGCAGGTCGGCGATCCCGGTCGCAAATCCGCCATCACGAGGAAGATCGACCCGTGCGTGCAGCGCACAAGCTTAATCTCGCGATGAGGCGCCTCCTGGAAGTGCAGGCCACGAAGGGTGTGACGCCGTGGGCTGTAGATGGTGCTGCTCTGCACGACGCGCATTGGCAGCCCCTGATCGGCGAATTCCCGCTCACAGAAGGTCCGCGCGAGGAAGCCGCGCTCGTCGCCGTGACGCTCCACGTCGATCAGGAAGGCGCCCTCGAGTCGGGTGGGAGTGAAGATCATCGCGCCGCCGCTTGGAGCCATTGCGTGCAGAACACGATCAAGCCGCCCCGACTGGGAGCCGCCATCGGAGCTCGTCATCGAGCCGACCGGCCTCCTGCAGCTCGCGGACCCGACCGATTCGCAGGTACCGGCTGCCGGTGAACTGGTCGAAGGTCAAACCGTGGCGCACGTAGGCGCCGTGGAGCTGCTCGACCCCGCGACTCACCGTCCAGTGTGGCTCGAACTCGGGAAGTGCTCGGGCGATCTTCGAGCAGTCCACCCGATAGGAGCGCTCGTCCGGCCCGCCCCCGGCCGCGAACGACGCGTGCGCGCCGGGAACGATCTCCTCGACGATCTCGGCCAGATCCCGGATGCGGTAGTTCTCGGCGCTTGCGCCGACGTTGAAGGCCTCGTCGTGGACGAGCTCGCGAGGGGCGCGGAGGACTGCGAGAAAGGCGCCGGCGATGTCCTCGACGTGCACGAGCGGGCGCCACGGCGTCCCGTCGCTCTGGATCAGGACCTCCCCAGTCGTGTGGGCATATCCGACGAGGTTGTTGACCACCACGTCGACGCGCAACCGCGGCGAGACACCGTATGCGGTCGAGTTGCGCAGGAAGGTGGGACTGAACGAGTCGTCGGCGAGCCTCGAGATGTCCCTCTCGGCGAGCACCTTGGAGTGGCCGTAGGGCGTCACGGGTGCGAATTCGGCGCTCTCGTCGAGCATCTCCTCGCCGGCCTTGCCGTAGAGGCTGCACGACGACGAGAACAGAAAGCGCGACACCCCGGCCTCCTTGGCTTTCTCGGCAACCCGCACCGAGGCCAGATGGTTGATCTCGTACGTCGCCTCCGGATTGAGGTCCCCGACAGGGTCGTTGCAGACCGCGGCGAGGTGGATTACCGCGTCGAAGCCGACCAGGTCCTCACTCTCGATGTCGCGGACGTCCATCCGCAGGCAGTCGACCTCAGGCGGTTCGGGGCCGAACGTGCAGGCGGCGAACAGGTCGGAGTCGACTCCGAAGGTCTCGTGTCCGGCCCGCTTCAGCAAAGGGACCAGCACCGAGCCGATGTAGCCGTTGTGACCGGTTACGAGTACGCGCAAGGGAACCTCCTATATCGAATGCGCAATCAATTGCTGCCAAGCGCCCGAGGTTGCCTCGGGCGACCCGGCCGCTCGTGGAAAGAACGCCGCAGCGCCCGCGCAACTTGCGCATCAGCCCTCGCCCGGAGCCGATAGGTCAGCGCCCACGCTGCCGGCGAGAGGCCGAAGGGGAAACCCTGAACGACGCGCCGTCTGAACAGTCGGCCCGGCTCGTCCCAGAGGTGCTGCATCGACTCGAGCAGGCTGAGGGTGGACGTTTCGCGCTTCAACGGCCCGATCGAAACCGAGGCGCTGAGGCGCCGCGGGTGCTCGCGGCTGCTCCCCTCGCGAGGAAGCTGAACGATATCCCGACCCCCACGAACCAGGTTTAGGGCATCTCGGACCGCAGCGAGCTAATCAGCCGCTCCTGCTTAGGAAAGCCGAGACCGACCCGAGCCGGGTGCCCTGAAGCGCCTCCTTGATCCTGCCGAGCTCCTCGGGATCGTCCTCGTATCCAAATGGGGGGCAGTGGGACTTCACACTCTGAAGATCGGGAACCGAGCCTGGAGTCGCCCAGCGGCGGCTGCGGCCACGCCGGGATTTCCTCCGAGGAGTAAGACCGGCATCCCGGTTGAGCAGCTCCCGGCTCTCGGGAATCGCGGTGAAGTGGCGAGGGATGTGACGAGGCGCCGGGTTCGCCGCCGTGACTCCCTACGGCGAGTCGAAGGTGCTCGCCGAGCGAGACATCTCGAGCAGCGGCTGGGCCTCGGCGCTCGCGGTTTCGCTGACGACCGTCAAGATCGGGCCACCCCCCCGGCGGGGGGGACACATGCTCGTCGCCGGGCATCCGGTTTGAAGCCGCGGGTGACGAACGGCGGATCGTCGGCGAGCGTCGTCACCCTGCGCGCCGCGCCGGCGAGCAGGTGGCCGAGCGTGAGCTCGTCAGCTTCGGTAGGTACAGAGAGGGCACGGTTGCCGAGCTCCTTCGCGATCTGGGTCTGGTGATCGTCAACGTGCTCGCCCATGGCGTGGCGGCGGGGCACGAGCACCGGGCACTTGCCCGTCTCGAGAGTGACAAGGGCGGCGCCGACTCCCGCGTGGGCAACGACTGCATCCGCCTCTCGAATGGCTTGGATCAAGTCGCGCTCGGGTATCGCGCGCTGGCCGTCGATCCCGAGACCGCCGGTATCGGTGTCGCCCGTCTGCCACAGCACGTCGGTCTCGGACGGCAGGATCGCCAGCAGACGCCGTACCAGCCGCTCGAACCCGTACCCGCGGTAGGTGCCCAGCGTGACCACCACCTTACGAAGCCGGATCGGGGGGTGTGCTCCGTCCTCGTCGGGTTCGAATGAATCGAACACCGAGCCGCGGTAGTGCCACCCGCCGCTTGCCCAGTTTGAGTACTGCGCATAGAGCCGGACACCTGGTATTCGGCTGATCGCGCGTCCGGTCGCCGACGGCCCCTCGCTGCGCGCGGCGCTCTCGATGTAGTGGCAGTCGAGCCGTCGTGCTCGGGCCAAGGCGAAGAACGGAAGGGCCATCGAAGATCCCGTGCTCACCACCGTGTCGATCGCGTGATCGCGGAGGATGCGGCGGGCGGCGGGCAGGTTGCGCAGCAGATTGACCGGGTCGCGTCCGCCGACGAAGCGCACGAAGTCGACCTCCTCGCCGTCGAGCAGCGATCGACTCTGCGGAGTGTCGAAGGTTACCCACCGGTAGGGACCGTCGATGCCCGACAGCCGCCGATGCAGCCGATGCAGCTGCTTGAGATGCCCACCGGTCGATGCTGCGAGCAGGGTGGTCAGTTGCGCTCACCCCAGTACTCGGACACCAGCTCGCTGGTGCTCTGGATGTTCCGCCTGCTCGATGCGCCGAAGACGATCGACTTCGACGTTGGGCTGCGCGCAGACCCACTCGATCGCCTCTCGGGCCGGGATCGCCCCCGAGGCGAAGACCGACATCGCCACGGCGCGGAACCGGCGCTCGCGCAGCGCGTCTCGTAGGCCTCGACCCCGCCGCACATCCGGAATCCGATCTTGTTGATGTTCGAGCAGACGATCGGGTTGTCGATCCCGACGCTCCTCGAGCACGTCGAGCAGCGCCGGCAGGTTCATCGTGATGAAGCCCGGCTCGGCGTCGTAGCGGCCTCGCACGTGGTCGGCGAAGATCCGGAACGCGTCCTTGAACCCAGGCCGAGCAGCAGGTCGACGACGACGTTCTGCAGGAAGACGACCGGGGTCCGCAGCCCGTCGAACATCTTCATCTCGGCGTCGACCAGCAGCGTGGTGATCCCCTCGATGTCCTTCATCGCCAGCGGACGGCCGCCCCGCATCGCCGCGTCCAGCAGGCCTTCGTCGGGAAGGAAGCGCCTGACCGCGCCGAGCATGCCGTCGTCGGTCACCGCGTTCGCGTACTTGTGCGCATAGGGCATGCAGGGATAGAACGAGAAGTCGTCATAGCGGTCCGGGATGCGCTCGCACGTGGTCGCAGATCTGCGGCGATCCGGTCATGCGTCGTGCACATGAAGGTGCGGATCCCCTCGTCGTACGCTGCATCGAGTACGTCGATCGACCGCGTCCAGCGATCCTGGAAGCGCAGCGCCTGGGCCCGCGCCTTCTCCTCGGACATGTGATTGACGCCGAAGAACTGGTTGTCGCCGAACAGCAGCCGGTCCATCCGAGCCCTACCCCCTTGTCTCGACCCGTCCGAGGACATGGGCCGGCTGACGCCTGGCATCCCGGAAGGAATCGTCGCGACCGCTTGCGGTCCGGCTCGGTGGCCTCCCCGTCGATGCGCGTCGACGCTCCCTTGCGAGCATCGGCGAGCATCATCGCGATGACCCTGTCGGTGGCCGCGGCGCTGTCGAACCCGTTCAGGCCGTTCACCCGACCGGTCTTCACCCGCTCGACGAAGTGATCGATCTGGGCGCTGTACTCCTCGCCTCGAAGGTAGAAGCCGACCGGCTCCGTGAGCTCGGTCGTGTAGCGCACGTTCCATCCCCGCTGATAGCCGGCGGGGATCGGGGCGGTACCTCTGAGGTAGACGCGGCACTCCTGACGGTCCGCGTAGATTCGCCCGGCGGTTCCCCAGACGGTGATCCGCGTGGTCATCTTCCGGTAGGACTCGTCCGACCAGTTGACCGCGACCTGCGCCGAGCTGCCGTCCGCATAGAAGAGGGTGCTGGAGACCTCGTCGTCGATCTCGCGGGAAAAGATCGAATTCAGGATCGTGGCCTCCAACGCCGATCGGCTGGCCGAGATACCAGGTCAGCAGGTTGATCGGGTGTGCGGCATAGTCGTAGAGGCTGCCGCCGCCTTCTGCCTTTCGACTCCGCCAGGTCCCGCCCTTTGGTTTCAGCACCACCGGGCCATACGCTTCGCCGAGGACGCTGGTGACGGCGCCGATCGCCTCGGCGTCGAGCAGGCTCTTGACCTCGCGGAAGCTGCCGACGAAGCGGTTGTGATAGCCGACCTGGGTGACCACTCTTCGTCGGCGCGCGAGGTCGGCCAGGTGCTCGGCGTCCCGCGCGCTCAAGGTCAGCGGCTTCTCGCAGAAGACGGGCAGATCCCGCTCGAGCGCGGAACGCACCATGTCCATGTGCGTGCGGGAGGGCGTTGCGATCAGCACCGCGTCGAGGTCGACGTCGCGGAGCATCGCCTCGTAGTTACCGTAGGCGGGCATTCCCGTGTACTTCTTGAGCACGCCGAGGACGTAGCTCGACGAGTCGCAGACCGCCGCAACCTCGACCTCGGGATGCGCGTTGGCGATCGCGAGGTGCGACACGCCCATCTTGCCGAGCCCGACGACCGCCAGCTTGATCACGTCGATCCCCGTCGCCGGCAAGCGACCGAGCCGTGGTGGCGGGATCTCCCGAACGGTTCTGCCCTCATGCCCAAACAACGTTGAAGCTCGGCGAGCGCTTCCACCTGGCTTGGCGCCGCCGAGGAAGACGACGCCCGCGACTCCCGTTGTTATCGAGATGACGGTGCATCGATCAGCACGGCGCCGGCTCTACCTGGCCGTGATGGCGCTCAGCGCGCTGGTGGGGGCGGTTTGTGCGGGCTTCAACAGCGGTCTCGGTCCGTTCCCCCCGAACGGCGAGGGGAACGGGCTTCAGATCGCCACTGCCACGACACACGTGATGATCGACACACCCGCCTCGTCGGCGCCGCTTGCCTTTGCTCGTGCCCTGCCCCAGGACGTCGAGACATCAGTCAAGCACGCCGAGCTGCTGGGGCGGGTGGCGGTGAGTCGACCCGTGCTCGAGCGCGTCGCGCGGTACTGCCGGGTATCGCCAAACGCGATCTCAGGCCTGGCGCGGACCACCGCGAACGTGCCTCTCGCGTTGACGGAGCCCGACAGCGAGCGACGCGCGAGTCGAGATCCAGGGCTCGAGGTCTCGCTACCGCCTCGAGGTCCAGGGCCGACCAATACCGCCAGTCGTCGGCGCGCCGACGCCGGTCTTCGACGTCTATACCCAGGCGCCGTCGGCAGGGCAGGCAGAATGCCTTGCGAACGCCGTCGTGGTCGGCTTGCGCGGGTACCTGCGTACCCTGGCGGCTGAGGGCGGCGACGACCAGATCCGTCTACATCAGATCGGAGCCGCGCGTGGCGTGGTGGTCAATCAGCGCGCTCCGCTGGAGATCGCCGGCCTGACCCTCCTATCCGTCTTCGCCCTGTCGTGCGCCCTCCTGCTGGGCCTGGTCCTTCTGCGCGATCGCCGATCGGCCGCGAACACGGCCGCGGGGACGGAGCCGCTGCCGCCGAGCAACGGGGCGCCGGATGGCGAGCGACGATCGTCGGGCTGGCTCGATCTTCTGCGTTCGCGGCTCGGTGCGCGCCACCCCAGGACCCCTGTGGATGACCACTGGCCGCGGACCCGGCGTGGGCTGCCGTGGACGCTGGCGGGCTTCATCGCGCTCATCTGGTTGGTCCCCTTCAACACCTTGACGCTGAGTGTCTCCCTGCCGATCGATCTCTCGCTCGACCGGATCATGCTCCCTGTCGTCGCCATTTCCTGGGCGCTGGCCCTGATGGCGCATAGCACGGTTGCACCCCGTCTGCGGTTGACGTGGATCCACGCTGCTCTCGGAGTGTTCCTGATCATCGCCCTGCTCAGCGTGGTCCTTGACGCACGCTACCTCAACCAAACGCTGGAGCTGGACCTCTCGCTGAAGAAGCTTCCGATCCTCGTCTCGTTTGTCGCCCTGTTCGTGATCACTGCGAGCGCGGTGAGGCGCGAGGAGGTGCCGGCGTTCTTGAGCTACACGCTGCTGCTCGCCGTGGTCTGCGCGCTCGGGATGATCTACGAGTACAGGTCCGAGCAGAATCTGTTCTGGAACCTGTCCGACAGCCTTTTCCGGGGCCCCTTCACCCTGGGCGGTCAGGTGGCGCCTGCCGATGCTGTCGACAGCATCGGCAGGCGGATCGTCCGCGGTCCAGGGGAGTCGCCGCTGGAAGCCGTCGCGATGCTCACCCTGGCGCTTCCGATCGCCCTCGTCCGCCTGATCGACGCCGGGAGCTGGCGAACGCGGATCATGTACGCACTCGCCGCCTGCCTGCTGGTGGCGGGGGTGTTTGCCACCGACCGCAAGAGCGCCCTTGTGGCCCCGGTCGCGGTCGTGCTGACGCTGGTCTACTTCCGCCGCGGCGCGCTGCTCAAGCTGGCTCCGCTGGGCCTCAGTCGTCCTGGTCATCGCGATGGTCCTGTCGCCGGGAGCGCTGAGTTCGATCGCCAACCAGTTCACCCGCTCGGACGCAACGGCGGTGGGCACCGTCAGCGACCGCACGTCCGACTACGACGCGATCCGTCCGGACGTCTGGAGCCATCTGGCCCTGGGCCGTGGCTACGGCAGCTATAACCACGAGAGCTACAGGATCCTCGACTCAGAGATCCTCTCTCAGACGATCGAGACGGGCGTCATTGGTCTCGTAGCCTTCCTGTTGATTCCGCTGGTGGTGCTCGCGAGCGCACGAGGGGTGATCGCCTCCCGCGATCAGACAGCAGCCTCCGTCGGGCTGATCGGCGCGGCGATCGCCGTCGCATTCTTCATGTTCGCCACGATGTTCGACGTACTCTCCTTTCCGCATGTGCCGTATGTCTTTCTGTACATGGCCGGACTCGTTGCGGTTGTGATCATCGAGCGGCGCGAGGAGAAAACGGCGCACTGGGCGTGGGGCGCCGCTCCGGGCGCAGTCGGCCGGGCCGATTCGCGCGATCCGGCTCGCCGATCCGCGAAAGACTCGCTGGTACCGATGCGTTAGTCTGGGTGGGCCTGAGCCGCACGGTTGACATTGCGGACGTCAAGGCGGTAGTGGTCGAGATGCTTGGCGTACAGGAGCGCGCTGACGCGCTCGACGCTGCGACGCCCCTTTTCGGTTCCCTGCCGGAGCTCGATTCGATGGCCGTGCTCGAGCTCATCGTGGAGCTCGAGCGGCGCTTCGGGATCACGGTCGAGGACGAGGATGTCAGCGCCGACGCGTTCGAGACGATTGAGAGCCTCGCTGAGTTCGTCAACGCAAGGCTTCACTGACGTAAAACACGGGGCCGGATGGCCCGCCCGCAACTACGCGCCCGCGGGCAACGTTGGTGGGGCAGGTGACGCTCGGACGGCATATCCGCATGTTGTGGCGCCGGCGGCCATGGGTTGCCGCAAGCCTCGTGCTCTCCCTCCTGATGGGCGTTTGGAGCATGGTGCAGATCAGTGTGATCCCGCCGCGCCTGACGCCTCGCTCGCTGCAGATGGCGACCGCGACCACGCACGTGGTTGTGGACACGCCCCGGTCGTCGATTCTCGATTTGAGCCAGGACACGTACGTCCTGGAGGCGCTCAGGCAGCGCGCGATCGTGCTCGGGAACGTGCCCGCGCAGGGGGCCGTGCGGATGGCGATCGCGCGTCGAGCCCAAGTGCCGGTGGACTCGCTTCAGGTCACGCCTCCTCTGACCGCGACGCAGCCACGCGTTGTCGAGGGCTCGGCCAACCAGAAGCACGCGACCGACATCCTCGCGTCCACCGATCAGTACCGCATCAGCATTCAGACCAACCCGACGGTGCCGATGATGGACATCTACTCGCAGGCGCCGACCGCGCAGAAAGCGGAGATCATGGCGAACGCAGTGGTGGACGAGCTGCGCGCCTACCTGGCACGTGTCGCCGTCGCCCAGCGAACCCCGGAGGCGGACCAGATCAGCCTCGTGCAGCTGGGGCGGGCCAATGGCGCGGTGATCAATGACGGCATCAAGTGGCAGGTGGGCCTGCTGGCTTTCGTGCTCACATTCTCAGTTGCATGCGCAACCGTGATCCTGTTCTCGCGTGTGAGGGAGGGATGGCGGACGGCGGAGCTCTCCGAGCGGGCAGCCAGAGGCTGATCGGACTCGGGCATGGATTCTTTGGCCTTCCCGCGGGCACTGTGGCGGCGACGAATCTTCGTCTCGCTCGGGGCCGTGTTGGCGATCGCGGCCGCCGCCAAGTTCGCGGCGGGCACCGGGGGCGGCCGTGCGCGCGCCGAGGTTCGTGTGCTGCTCGACACCCCGCAGTCGCAGCTCACCAACGCGGACCCTGCCCGGGTGGAGAGCCTGCCGTGGAGGGCGACCCTGCTGTCCCAGCTCCTGGGCACCGAGCCGGCGAGGCGGCAACTCGCTCGCGAGGCGGGGATTCCCGCGCACCAGCTCGCCGTGGTCAACTCGGACCTGGCCACGCCGGCAGTGCCGGCACCCCTGCCCGTGGCAGCGGCAAATGCCGCGGCCAGCCCCCCCGAGCTCTATCTGCTATCCGTTCACAGCGATCCCACGATCCCGTTGATCTCGCTCGAGGCGCAGGCGCCGGACCGCGGAGCAGCTGCACGGCTCGCCGAGGCGGCGGCTCACGCCTTGAGGATCAGTGCCGCACCCGCTGACACGCCGGAGGCCCGGAGCTTCATCGCCGAGCCCCTCGCCCCGATCAAGACTCGGAGCCTCGGAGCCGGTCACCGTACCCTTCTGGCGCTCGGAGTGGTGATCGTCCTATTCGGCCTGTGCTGCGCGGGGGTCGCGCTGTTCTCTGCGATCGCGCGCTCAATGCGCCTGGCCGAGACGAAACCGGCGCCGCGGCCGACCAAGTGAGCGGACTCGCTCGCAGCCGGGTCAGGCCTACGATCCCTCCGCGCCGCCGGACGAAGATCGGTACTCGAGACGGCTCATACGGGTTGTCAGTTGCCCGTCCCCGTGCAGCGCTGGGAACGGACGGTTTTGGCGACCTTGTACTTCGACGTGATCTTGACTATGTGAGCGTTCCAGTTCGGCAGCACCGCCGAGCACTTGACGTCGACTGGCTCGTAGACCCACGAGCCGGCGACGATATTGAGACCCGAGACGCTGCCGGGGACCCCGAGGCGGAAGGGATAGCCGCCGCCCATGACGAGGAGGCGCTCGACCCTGGCGCTCGTGTTCCCCTGGTCCGAGGGCACGAAGAAGGGCGCCGTCCCGCAATTTGCTCGGCGGAAGTCGATCGTCATGTTGGTGACCGTCAACGCCGATCCGTCGTAGCCCTGGATGCCGTCTGCGTGCAGGTCGCAGCGACCCGGCGGAATGACGATCTTCACGAACGAGTTCTTGATCCGGACCGGGCCGCAGCCCGCCGATAGACCGCCGTCTCGGAATCCCTCCGCGCGCCGCCAGATCTTCACCCGGCGGGCGGTGTAGCCGCCGTAGCTGACCGCCCCCTCGGACTCGACGACGGAGCCCTGTCCCGGCGGGGGCTCGAGCGTCGTGCGCTCGATGACGAGACCGTTGCTGCAGGGGCGCCCGGCGTTGTTGTTGATCTGGCCGCCCTGAAGCTTGACGCGCCGGATGGTCACATTCGGGGCGTCGACCAAGAGGTCCGCGTTCCGGAGCAGCAGGTCGTGCACCACGGCCCCCGGCTGCGTCACGTGCAGGTCGGCGTTCCGGGTCCGGGCCGGCTTCCAGCCCGTCGGTACGCCTGTGCTCGCGGGGCTCGGGAAGCGCTTGCCCGGGTGACTCGAGTGGGCCCGCGGATTCGGCCCATTAGGGACCTCGATCCGATCGTTGGAGCCGTTCGATGCCTGGACCGCTCCCCAGAGAGACGCGAGTACGACGATCGGCAGCACCCAACTCGACATCGAAAGCCTCCGGGTCTCACGGCTGCGGCTCAGCCCGTTCTCGATTGCCCCCCGCCTCGCCGGCGTCGAGACCGAGGCCGACGGCTGCACGCCACTATAGCCCCGCCGGCTATCCGGCGAGCGGAAGTCGATCCCCCTCGTCAGGCTCGTGCGGTCGGCTGGTAGTAGTCGTCTCGCCGAAGCACGCTCGCGACGGCGCGCAGCTGGACGACGGCCTTCCAGCCCAGATACCAGGGGGCCACCAGCAGGGAGAGCCAGGTACGGAGGCCGGCTCTCGCCTGGATCAAACCGGTGACGATGACGAGGGCGAGCCCGAGCAAGCCGGCTCCGAATACCGCTGCCAGCGGCCAGGCGTGGGCCAACCCGGCGAGCGCGATCCCTGCCACCAGGGAGAGCACGGCGAGCGCGAACGGCGGGGTGGCCAGAAACCATGCGGCCTCGAGACAGGCGGCGTCTCGGCGATGCACCGCGCGCTTCAGCAGCCGTGGCAGATATGCGCGCGCCGCCGCCATCCGCCCGGCTTCGTAGCGAACCTTCTGTCCACCGAACGTGCTCCAGGTGTTGGCGCCCTCCGAGCGCAGCCGCGCACCGTCGACATGCCGGCAGCGACTCCCGTCGAGCAGCAGATCGAGAGTGAAGACGAGGTCCTCGGAGGCCGGCGCGCGGAAGCGATGAGCCAGGGCCAGCCGGCGGCGGATCGCCATCCCGGTGCCCCGCAGCCGCACCGGCAAACCCAGCCGGTCGCGACCCCGCGGCAGCGTGATCCCCTGCAGGGCGAACGCGGCGAGCGAGGCCTCGGTGGCCAGCGTCCGACCGCGCCCGCCCTCACTGCGCGCCTGCACCGCTGCTGTCCCCCCGGCCAGGGCTCGCTCGCAGGCCCCGAAGAATCCGGGCGCGATCACGGAATCAGCGTCCAGCATCACCACCGCGTCCCAGTCGAGAGCGCGCGCGTGCTCGAGTCCTGCCTGGCGGGCGGCGGCTCGGCCCGGCTCATCTCCGGGCTCGCGTGCGAGCACGGACGCCCCGAACCGGCGGGCAACCCTCGCAGTCGAGTCCGTGCAGCGATCCGCGACCACCAGCACCATGTCGTCAGGCCGAGCGTCGGCGTAGATGGCCTCGAGGCAGCGGCCGATCACCGGGGCTTCGTTGTGTGCAGGCACGAGGACGAGGAAGCAGAGCTCCTCGTGGGCTTGGGATCCAGGTTCACGGTAGGCGAGCGAGGCGAGCGCCAGCAGACCGAGATGCCCGGCGGCGGCGAGGCCGGGAAGGCCGAGCGCAACTGCAACGACGACCAGCAACATGGCTAGACGAGCACCTCGGCGGGCGTTGGATGGCTGAGGAAGGCGGTCGGGCTGGCGGTGAGCCCGTAGGCGCCCGCCTGGAGGATGACGACCAGGTCGCCGATCTCGGCCCTGGGTAGGGCGACGTCGTCGGCGAGCAGGTCGAGCGGCGTGCACAGGCAGCCGACGATGCTGACGACCTCCGCGTCCCCGTCGACGGCAGGGTTGCCGATCGCGACCGGGTAGTTGCGTCGGATCACCTGGCCGAAGTTCCCCGAGGCCGCGAGCTGGTGGTGCAGACCGCCGTCGACGATCAGGAATGTCTTGCCGCGCGACTCCTTGCGATCGACGATCCGAGTTACGTAAACGCCGCACTCGCCGACGATGTAGCGGCCGAGTTCGATCACCACCCGCGCGTCAGGAAGATTGGGGCGTATCGCATCGGCCATCAAGCCCGAGAGGTTGTCACCGATCGCGGCGAGATCGAGTGGCTCGTCGCGCTCGAAGTAGGGGATGCCGAAGCCGCCGCCGATATTCAGGTAGCGGATCGGTGCCGGTGCGCTCTCGGCGAGCCGCAAGGCGAGCGCGACCGTCGCGCGCTGCGCCTCGCAGAGGATCTCTGCATTCAGATTCTGCGAGCCGGCGAAGATGTGAAATCCAAGCAGCTCCAGATCTCCGACGGCCAAGGTGTTGAGCAGGGCGGGCACTCGCTCTGCGTCGACGCCGAACTGCTGCGCCCCACCGCCCATGCGCATCCCGGAGCCCTTGACTCGGAAATCGGGATTGACACGCACTGCGACGCGGGGCCTGATCCCGAGGCGCTCGGCGATCTGTGCTACCCGTGCTGCCTCGGTCTCGGACTCGATCTCGATCGTCACGCCAGCGGCGATCGCCTGACCGAGCTCGGCGGGCGTCTTGCCGGGACCGGCAAAGCTCACCTGGGAAGCCGAGATCGGCGTGTCGAGCGCCACCTTCATCTCCCCGCCGGAGGCGACGTCGAACGAGTCGACAAGCGCGCTCAGCTGCTGAACTATGGCCGGCATCGGGTTCGCCTTGACCGCGTATCCGAGCTCGACGCCGGTCGGCAGGGTCGATCTCAGCAACGCCATGCGTTCCATCAACAGCGTGCGGTCGTAGGCGAAGAATGGCGTCGAACCAACGCGCTCGACGAGGCGGTCGAGCGGGACCCCGCCCACCTCTTGGCAAACCTTCGGACCCGTCGCGGTCGTCAGCACCTCCGTCATTGCCCAGTCAGCTGCTCCCGGATCAGGTTGCGATCGAACTTGTTGTTGGGCGAGCGGGGAAGCGAGGTTCGAATTACGACCCGTTGCGGCACCATGTAGAGGGGGAGCTGCTGGCGCAACTCCTCGAGCAGCTCGTCGGGATCGAGTCGCCCGTCGGCCGGACTCGCGGCGAGCACGATGTGCTGTCCGAGGCGATCGTCATCGACGCCCAGTGCCACCGCGTCGGCGACCAGCCCGGTGGCAAAGGCGACCTCTTCGATCTCGGTCGGGCTGACGCGGTAGCCCGAGGTCTTGATCATCTCGTCTTTGCGGCCGACGAAGTAGAGGAAGCCCTCCTCGTCGCGCTTGACTAGGTCGCCCGAGAAGACCGCAGTCTCGGTCGTGCAGATGGCGCCGTCTCTCCCCGGGACCGGCCTGAACCGTGCCGCTGTGCGCTCCGGATCGTTCCAGTACCCCATCGCGACGAGCGCTCCGCGGTGGACGAGCTCGCCCTCCTCGCCTGGGTCGCAGGCCGAGCCGTTATCGCGAACGACGAGGATCTCGGCGTTGGGAATTGCCTTGCCGATCGAGTCGGGCCGACGGTCGACTTCCGCAGGGTCGAGGTAGGTCGAACGGAAGGCTTCGGTGAGCCCATACATCAAGTACGGCTCGGCCAGCGGAAATATCGCCCGAAGCTTGCCGAGCGTCGCTTTCGGCATTCGGCCGCCAGTGTTGGCGAAATAGCGCATGCCCCTCGTCGCGTCGTGAGGCCATGTCTGGTCGGCGAGCTGAGTCCACAGCGGCGGTACGCAGGTGAGCCCGGTCACCCCGTGCTTGGCACACAGCCGGACTACGTCGCCCGGCAGCAGGTAGTTGACGAGTACGACATGGGCACCGACCGCGAACCCGGTCGTGAGCTGGCTGAACCCGGCGTCGAAGCTGAGCGGCAGCACCGCGAGAATGACGTCGTCCTCGTGGTTGCCGAGGTACTGGCTGACGCTCCGGCAGCCGACGAGCAGGTTGCGGTGCGAGAGCACCACCCCCTTCGGCTGGCCGGTGCTGCCGGACGTGTAGAGGATCGCCGCCATCTCGACGTCGATCAGGTTCGGCTCCGGAGGGTGATCGACGCCGCGGAACTCGCCCCAGCCGTACCGGGCGTAGGAGCGCATCAGCACAGGGTCCGGGGCGCCGCCCACCACGATCACGTGCTCGACCGAAGGGCAGTTGCGCAGCTCGTCGTCGAGCATCTCGAGCCGCTCCGCGGAGGTCACCAGCACGCGAACACCGCAGTCGCGGAGGATGTAGCCGACCTGGTGCGCGCGCAGAAGGGGGTTAATGGGGACGAAGACGCCGGCAGCGGCTGAGGCTCCGAAGACCGAGACAACGCTCTCGATCCGCTTGTCGAGGTAGACGGCCACCCGTTCGCCGCGCCGGAGGCCGATCTGCTTCAGCCCCGCGGCGAAAGCGAGCACGTCGTCCCAGAGTTCGGCATAGGTCGCCGTGGTCTCCTTGAACGTCAGCGCCGGCGCGCGCGGTCGGACGCCGGCCATGTCGGCGAGGAGGTGATGGACTTGCGTGTGCATGCTCGGAGGCGTCCTTGTTCTCGGGTCCCCGCTCACCACGCCACGCACACCAGTTCGCTGTAGAGATAGTCGACCTGAGTCGGCTCCAGATGGGGGCTGTGGAACATCTTTCGGCGTGGCGATCGAAGCAGGAGCGAGGGTCGTGGCCAGTAGCCGACGATTCGGCGCTCGGAGAACATCGCGACGGTGCCATGGTGAATCAGCAGATGGCGCGCGAGCGGGCGGGCCATGGCCCGCAAGAGCTCGGCGTTGCTCACGTAGAGAATGCTCGCGAACAGCCGCAGCCCCTTCCGCCTCTCCTTGCGGAAGAGCAGGTAGCACCACTCGCCGTCTCGGATCAGAACGAGATGACGAGTCCCCATGGCGGCGACGTGATCTCGGTGGATCTGCAGCTCACGGCCGGTGAGCGTGCGCTCGATCAGCTCGGGATCGGAGCTGATCACGTCTCGGCCCGGCCAGCTCGGCCAAGGGATGTTCGGAACGAGCGCGGTCGTAGTGTCGAGAAAGCGGAAGCCGAGCTTGGCGTTGATGCCCACCACGTTGCCGCTCGGGGACAGATCGGTGAAGTGGTAGCCCGTCTGGCCCAGCGCCGCCTTGAGGAGCCGAAGACTGTGGAATCGGTAGGCGGGCAGCACGCACCAGGCGCCGAGGTTGCAGAATCGCTCGCATCGGCCGTGGATGGTCCGCTCCGAGTAGAAGGCCAGCTGGACGCCGACGATCTCGTCATCGTCGAGGAGCATGAACCCCGCGTTCGGGCTCTGGACGGCCCACGGTACGTCGACCGCGTACTCCCATTGGTCGGCCGATACGCGCTGGTTCAAGTTGACCTGTAGAAACTCGGCCGCTCGCCGGACGTCGTCGTCAGCGGTGATCGGGGCGACACTCACCGTGCCGGTAACGCTCACCGCCATCGCTTCGCCACGCGCTTCGCTCGCCAATGCAGGGCGTCATAGGTAGACCTCTCGAGAGCGAGGACGTGCTCGACCGGTGCCGTGGCGTTCCCGGGGCGAACGGTGTAGCGCGACTGGATCCAGTTGTCGTGCCTGGTCGTCCCTGGATCGCTCGTGTATGCCCGTCGGTACCCGTGGCGGCGCAGGGATCGCAATACGCAGCGATCGTATGAGCCAAACGGACACGCCGCCTCGATTACCGGGCGATCGACCACCTCCTCGAGCAGGCGCTTCGCGGCGGCGTGCTCCTCCTCGAGCGCGGGCTCGTCGAGTCCCCGCCAGGGGCGATGGCGCAGGCCGTGGGAGCCGATTCCCATCCCGGCGGCGGCCAGCGCGCGGACGCCTTGCTCGTCGAGGAACCCCGGGTCACCGAGCCTGCCGGCGACCACGAAGAAAGTCGCGGTCAGGCCGCGCTGGCGCAGCCGCGGGAGCGCCTGCTCCAGGTCGGAGGCATTGCCGTCGTCGAAGGTGATCCGGACATCGCTGCGTCCCTCCACCGAATCCAGCGCGGATTGGAACTGATCCGAGTCGAGCCAGATCTGCTCCTCGTCCGGCTCCAAGGCCCGCTCGGGCTCACCGATGCCGTGGAAGGTGAGGTTGACGATTCGATGTCGCACACTGGCCTATGAACGTTGGCGGCGGGACCGCACTTGCGCGGTGGCGTCAGCAAAAGCCGGGAGGGCGTTAGAAGAAAACCCGACCGCTCTGCGTTTCATTAGACGAGGGACAGGCGTGTCGACCCCTCCTGGACGATTTCTGAATGGACGCTGTCACCATCCTCCGCGAAATCTGGCGTTGCCGCCTAGCCGTCGGCGTGGCCGCCGTCGTGGCGATCCTCGTCGGCTTGGCGCTCACCAACACCGTCTCGCTGCCCCCCAAGAGTCGCAAGTACGAGGTCGCCACCGCTTCGAGCCGCATCCTCATCGACACTCCCAACTCCCAGGTCGTCACTGTGGAACCCAGGGGCTTGGACACGCTCGGCGCACGCGCGAGCGTTCTCGCAAATGTGATGACCGAGGGGGAGGTCAAGACGATCATCGCCGGGGCCGCCGGCCTGCACCCGAACGAGCTGCACGCTGGCGTCGAGTCCGCGGGCGTGCTCCCGGCAGACCTCTCGGCGGCGGCCGCGAACCCGAAGGCCTACGTGCTGACAGCGCATACCGCAACGGACCCGGACAACGTGCCGCTTCCCATTATCGAGATCGAGGCCCAGGCGCCCGACTCCGCCGCCGCGGTGCGGTTGGCGGACGCCGCCGTCGCCGGCCTGCATAGCTATCTCGCCTCGAAGGCGGCCAACGAGAGCGTCCCCAACGAGCGTCGGCTTCAGGTCACCGGGCTCGGGGCGCCCCAGGTCGAGCCAGGACATCCGCGGCCCGAAGCGCATAGTCGCGCTCGGCGTGGCTGTCTTCCTCTTCCTCTGCGCGTGTGCGGGCATTCTCGTCCTATCTAGGCTGGCACCCGGCTGGCGACTCTCTAGGCTGGCACCCGGCTGGCTAGCCAAGCTGGTTCCGGGGCGAATGCGCGCGGATGCAGCGTCGAAGCGCATCGACGATACCGACGCAAGCGGGGCGGCGAACACCGGCGAGGGCTCTGGCGGCGACGCGAACGGCGGCGGGAAGGACGGCTCCGCCGTGGCGGGTGCCCAGTCCGGGTGAAAGAGCGTCTCCAGCCACCACGTTAGTTGCCCGTGTTGGACATCGCGATCATCATCGTCTCGCACAACAGCGCGCATTGGCTCCGATCGTGCCTGCGCGGCGTCTTCGCGCACATGGGAGCCGTGCGCGCGGACGTGATCGTGGTCGACAGCCAATCAAGTGACGAAACCGAGGACGTCGTGGCGGGCGAATTTCCCGACGCGCGCCTGGTGCGATGCAGCAATCACGGGTTCGCGCACGCCAACAACCGTGCTCTGATGATCTGCGACTCCAGATATGTGTTGTTTCTGAATCCCGACACACAGATCTTGCAAGGAAACCTCAGCGACCTGGTCCGCGCCATGGATGCGCGACTGAGCATCGGGCTGGTCGGCGTTCGTCAGCTCAGCGGCGATGGCCGTCTCGACATGACGATCCGCCGCTTTCCGAATGCGCTTCGCGCGCTCGGCGATGCGTTCTCGATGGAGCGGCTGCCGGGCCGCCCCCGTTGGCTCGGTGAGCGGGAGCTCGATCTGGCGGCCTACGATCGAGAGGGCGAGTGCGACTGGACAAGCGGTTCGTTCATGCTGGCGCGGCGCGAGGCGATCGAGAGCGCAGGCTTCCTCGACGAGCGCTTCTTCATGTACTCGGAGGAGACCGACCTCTGCAGGCGGATCAAGACTGCGGGATGGGAGGTGCGCCACCTTCCGTCGATGACGATCTTGCACGAGGGCGCTACGCCCCAGGTGGAGCCGAGAATCGAAAGCCTCAGTGCCTACAACCGCATCGCCTACGCTCGCAAGCACTTCTCGCCGGCGCACCGCATCCTCTACTCAGGCGCCGTCTTCCTACGCTACCTGCTGCGGTCGGTATGCGGGGGCCACGGCGATTTGGGACGGCGCCGCCGGCGGGCCAGCCGTGCCGCGCTGAGCACGCTGCTGGGCCGATCACCTGTACCCTACGGCCCGCCGAGCCGCTTCTCCGTGCGGCCTGGGGGACGGCCACATGGACGGGCGACAGTTGCTGATCTCACGTACGCGGGGCAGGTGGATGAATAGGGTATCCGGTGCGGCACGAGACTCAGAACCCGAGCCCGGCGGCGGCGGTCGCAGCCTGGTGCCGAGCAGCTCGAGCGACGAGTCGGCGCACAGGGCGCGTTGACGCGGGTGGGCGCGAACCGTCCTCGTTCACATGAACGCAGCAGACCGGCCAAGCGAGCGGAGGCGAGGACAAGTGGGGCTTAGATCGGGTGTTCGCAGCCGGTGTCGATGTTCGCCTGATCTTGGGCATACGCTCCCCAGACGCCGATCGGGAAGTACGACCGGCTCGCCGGGAGTCCATGCGAGAACCTCGCGTAGTAATTCGCACCGCCGTCCACCCGGCACAAGTGCTGGAGCCCTTGCCGGGCGCGCGGTGGAGGCGTGAGTCGCCGACGCCGTCGCCGCGAACATCAGGAGGAGAGCGACGCACGTCGACCGTCGGGTGGTGAGGGATCCGCTTCCGGTCGGGTAACACACCCTTCGCTCTAGGAGTGCTCCTGGACCAGTGCGATCGCCTCGCCGCGATCGCGGACTCCGAGCTTGCGCACGACCTCCGCGCTGTGACGGCGCACTGTGACCGGGGAGATGTACAACCGCTCGGCGATGCGGGGCCCGCTCAGCCCGTCGCACATCAGGCCCAGGATCTCCCACTCGCGGCTGGTCAGGTCGGCACGGCCGTGCCGACCCGCGATACGCGCTGCCGGCCCAGCGTCTGCAGGTCTCGGACCAGCTCAGCCACCAGGAAGCGGGGAATCGCGGCTTCGCCGGCTAGCACTCCGCGGAGTGCAGGCGCGATCCGGTCCGGGTCCATGCTCTTGACCAGGTAACCGGAGGCACCCGCCCGGATCGCATCGACCAGGTCGTCGCGATCAGAGGAGGCCGTCAGCACCACCACCAGCGCCTCCGGAGACCCGCCGGCAGACCTCGCGCACGACTCGGATCCCGCCCCCGGGCATGTAGAGATCCACCAGGCAGAGCCGGGGCCGCTCGCGCACACTTACCTCGATCGCGGTGTCGGCGTCTGCGGCTTCCGCCCTCACCTCGAAGCCGGCGCCCTCGAGCAGTCGACGTAGCGCGGTCCGCGTCACCGGCTCGTCTTCGATCAGGACAATGGCGGGCCCGGGCTCAGCCACGCTCAGCCGGGCGGATGCTGTGGCCTTAGCCATCGAGAAATGAACGACTGCAACGCGTCCTCCCTTCCGACCCTCAAGCCCTCCCTGGGGTTCATTGCCGGAGTCTCGCCGCGTGCGGCCAGAAAGTCAATCCCCGGAAGTAGCCACCCTGCGTCCCCGGCTGCCCGTGAGTTGCGGGTCGACTTCGACTGCGCGCAACCTGGTTTTGCCCGCGGTTTGGGTCCCGGATGGCCCCATCCTCGCCTGCGCTTCCCATGGACTTGCCTGAGCCGAGCGCCGGGTCCGTTCCCGAGCTTGGGCCGGTTGGACACTAGCCTGCTCGAATCGCCGTTCGCAACGGTGGTTTTCTGTAAACGGGTCAAGTTCACTTACTTTCGTCGCGACGACGCTTATCGGTGCCCGCGGGCATACGCGACGGTGAGCGTCGCGATGCCGAAGTTCATCCCGCCCTTGAATGTGCTCACGCCGAGGCCGCTGTTCAGCGCGGTAGCCGCCTGGGAGGTTACGGTTAGCTTGATGTTGCTCGCGACGACGGTGCGGTGTCCGCCGCTGGCGCGCTTGAGCGCAGCGAGATTCAGGTCGAAGATCGGCATCGACTGCCCGCCGACGGTCGCGGTGAGTTGCTTCGTGCTCGTATTGACGACGAAGTTGGTAAGCGTGACGCTCTTGCCGATGTGGCTGAAGGTCAGCCCCCCGGTGTGATCAACGGTTCCGACAAGCGTCGCCACAACGATCTGGCCGGCGCTGACCGGGAAGAGCAGCGTCGTCTTGCCGGTTGCTGGAGCGACAGCAGTGACGGTGATGCCGGCATGCTTGAGGGCCGCCGATACCGCAGGATTGACGACGACATCGGTGCTCTTACCGATCACCGTCGCCGAAGCTGGAGCGTACGTGGTCGTGGCCGCCGTGCTCGAGCTCGTGTCGCTGGTTGCCGCGGTGCTGCTGCTCGAGCCCTGCTGCTGCTCGAACTGCTGCCGCAGGCCGCTACGACGAGTCCAGCAGCCACGATCACCGCGACGGCCGATAGTCGCGAACAACTACGTAGCATGAGACCGTCTCCTTTGCTCAACTGTCCGGGCTTCCCTAGGACTCAGTGCGGCGTCGAGTCCGATCCGAGATCCGCCACTTCACGCCATCCGGGGAACTGCTCACAAGTGGGTTGAGCTCTTGTCCTGCGCGGGTAGATGTCAACCACTGGCTAGGGCAGTAGGCCGTAGATGGTCAGTTGGGAGGCTGAGGTGACGAGGACTTCGCCATTTGCGATGACGGGGGTGCTGAATTTGTCCCATTCGTCGAGGGTGTCGCGGGTGCCGGCTTGGTCGCTGTTGTAGAGCTCTTTGGTCAGATCGGTTGCGTCGTAGGCGTGGAGGGTTCCGGGAGCGCCGGCTCCGCTGGTTTGGAGTGTCCAGAGGATGCCGTTGTTGCTGCCGTTCGCGGAGATCGCCATCGTGCCGCCGCGCCCGTTGTAGGTCTGGGCGGTTTTCGAGGTCGGCGTGGTGGTGAGGAGGCCGTTGCTGAGCGCGAAGGCCTGGACGGGGCCGGCGACGGGGGCGAAGTAGACGGAGCCGTTCCAGTAGACGGGTGAGCTGAAGTTGCCTCCTTCTATGCCGAGGTTGTTGGCGAAGATGTTGGTGAGGCTCTGGACGATCTGGTCGCTGCCGCTGTGGAAGCCGCCCATGTTGTCGCGGTCGACGAGGTAGACGGTGCCGTTCTTGCCGGCGCTGACCATTTCGTGTGGGTGGGCGCCGCTCTGGTCGGGGAGCAGCAGCACCCCGCCGGAGCCGAGGTCGAGGTTCCCGTTGTCGAGGGTGCTCTGGACGCTGGGGGAGAAGTAGTCCTGCACGGTCCCGTTCGGCGAGAGCCTGATGAACGAGTCGCCGTAGTCGGATCCGCCGCTGTCGGCGTCCATCAGCCCGTCGCCGCTGATGAAGTAGAGGCTGCCGGTGGAGTCGGTGGCGACCCCGTCGCCATTCATCCAGACGCCGCCGTCGTCGCCGTTGGGGGTGGTGCAGTAGACCAGCACCCGTTGCAGCGTCGAGGCGTTGTAGCCGAGCACCCAGCCGTGGAACGGCTCTTGATCGCCGTGGCTGGCGAAGCCGAAGTAGACGACGCCGTTTGCGAGCAGTCCGGCTGTGCGCTGGTTCTGGCGGAGGGAGTTGAACGGGAGGGTGCCACCGGCGGAGCCGTTGCCGCTGCCGGGCACGCTCGCCTGGATCACGACCGGGCCGCCGAACTTCTCGGCGCCGGTGCTGAGGTCGAGCGCGTGCAGGCGCTGCACGTAGCTGGTCGTGCCGCCGCTGACTTCCTTGGTCTTCGCGACGACGTAGATCGTGCCGGTTGCCTGATCGATCACCGGTGTCCCGGTGATCCCGATCTCGTTGGGGATGTCGCCGGTCTCGCCGGTGTCGGCGGCCGGCACGGTCGTGACGCCGGCGGCCGGGTTGGTGAAGCTGTCGTGCCAGAGCGGCGCGCTGCTGCGGCCGTCGGCGTCGAAGGCGTAGACGCTGTCGTGTTCGGTCGCCGCGATCACCAGGTTGTGGAAGCCCTGGCCGGGGATGTTCACGTTCTGGACGTACAGCGGCGAGGCCAGCGTCAGCCCGTCGAGCGGGTAGCTGAACCGCTTGCCGAAGGTGGCCGACTTCACGTTCGCGGGGGTCAGCACGGTCTCGTTCAGGTCCTGGCCCGTGCGCAGGGTGTCGTTGTGGTAGGTGAACGCGCCCGGATCGTTGCTCACGTAGACGGTCGCGCTTGCAGTTTGAGACCCCGAGGTTGCGGTCACGGTGTGGGTGCCGACGCTGTTCGGAGGCGTGTAGAGGCCGCCGGCGGTGATCGTGCCGACGCTGGCGTTGCCGCCGGCGACGCCGTCGACCGACCAGGCCGCACCCCCGCTGCCGGGGCCCTGGGCCGTGAACTGGGCCGTGCGCGTGAACGTGAGCACCGCCGTCCCGGGGGAGACGGTGAAGACGGTCGACGCCGTCGCCACGTTCGAGTAGGGGCCGACGTTGCCCGAGCTGTCGCTGGCGCGGACCCGGTAGCTGTAGCTGGTGGAGGGGCTGACGCCGGTGTCCTTGTAGCTCGTGCCGGTGGGGGTGGCGATCTGGGCGAAGTTGCTGCAGCCGCTGCCCTGGCAGCGTTCGAGCTGGTAGCCGCTGACGCCGCTGCCGCCGCTCGAGGCCCCCCAGGCCAGGTCGACCTCGCTGGCGCTGACCGCGTTCGCGGTCAGCGTTCCCGGGGCGGACGGGAGGCTGGCGCCCACCGGCGTCGCCTGATCGGCCTGGATCTGGGCGGGGGTGAGCGCGACGTTGTAGACGCGGACCTCGTCGATCAGGCCGGCGAAGAACTGCCCATAGATGCTGTCGCCACCGATCTGTAGGGGGTTGGTGGAGGAGGCGATCGTGCCGGTGTGTGCCGTCGAGGCGACCTGAGTGCCGTTGACGTAGAGGCGGAGGGCTGCGCCGTCGTAGGTCTCGGTCAGGTGCGACCAGCCGTTGGCGGGGAGCGCGGCCGTCCCGAAGGCATCGGCGTAGCTGCCGCCGGCGATCATGCCCGCGTCCGGCCGCGAGGCGTTCGACGAGGTCGCCTCGAGGTAGAAGTTGTCGTTGCCCTTGTAGACCACGTCACGCCAGTTGGCGTTGACGGCCGAGGGGTTGACCCACGCCTCGAGCGTCATCCCGCTCGAGAGGTGCAGCGAGGCCGCGTCGGGGACCGTGACGAGCGCGCTTGTGCCGTTGAACTGCAGCGCCTTGCCGTATTTGCCGGTCGCCGCCCAGGTCGCCCCCGTGATCGTGCCCGCGTTGCCGTTCCCCGACGCGTCCGCGACCGTCGTCCCCGAGCCCTCGTCGAAGCCGTAAGCCGCGACCAGGCCGGTCGGGGCGGCGGGGGTGCTGGCGCCGGCGATGTTCGAGTAGCTGCTCAGGTTGCCGGCTGGCGTCGCTGGCGCGGACGCGGTAGCTGTAGCTGGTGGAGGGGCTGAGGCCGGTGTCCTTGTAGCTCGTGCCGGTGGGGGTGGCGATCTGGGCGAAGTTGCTGCAGCCGCTGCCCTGGCAGCGTTCGAGCTGGTAGCCGCTGACGCCGACGTTGTCGCTGGAGGCCCCCCAGGCCAGGTCGATCTCGCTGGCGCTGACCGCGTTCGCGGTCAGCGTCCCCGGCTGCGTCGGCGGCTGCGTGTCGGGTGTGGGGGTGGTGGCGCCGGCGATGTTCGAGTAGCTGCTCAGGTTGGTGCCGTCGCTGGCGCGGACCCGGTAGCTGTAGCTGGTGGAGGGGCTGACGCCGGTGTCCTTGTAGCTCGTGCCGGTGGGGGTGGCGATCTGGGCGAAGTTGCTGCAGCCGCTGCCCTGGCAGCGTTCGAGCTGGTAGCCGCTGACGCCGACGTTGTCGCTCGAGGCCCCCCAGGCCAGGTCGACCTCGCCGCCGCTGACCGCGGTCGCCGTCAACGTCCCCGGCTGCGTCGGCGGCTGCGTGTCCGGACCGTTGTTCACCGGCGTCGCCTGATCGGCCTGGATCTGGGCGGGGGTGAGCGCGACGTTGTAGACGCGGACCTCGTCGATCAGGCCGGCGAAGAACTGCCCATAGATGCTGTCGCCACCGATCTGTAGGGGGTTGGTGGAGGAGGCGATCGTGCCGGTGTGTGCCGTCGAGGCGACCTGAGTGCCGTTGACGTAGAGGCGGAGGGCTGCGCCGTCGTAGGTCTCGGTCAGGTGCGACCAGCCGTTGGCGGGGAGCGCGGCCGTCCCGAAGGCATCGGCGTAGCTGCCGCCGGCGATCATGCCCGCGTCCGGCCGCGAGGCGTTCGACGAGGTCGCCTCGAGGTAGAAGTTGTCGTTGCCCTTGTAGACCACGTCACGCCAGTTGGCGTTGACGGCCGAGGGGTTGACCCACGCCTCGAGCGTCATCCCGCTCGAGAGGTGCAGCGAGGCCGCGTCGGGGACCGTGACGAGCGCGCTTGTGCCGTTGAACTGCAGCGCCTTGCCGTATTTGCCGGTCGCCGCCCAGGTCGCCCCCGTGATCGTGCCCGTGTTGCCGTTCCCCGACGCGTCCGCGACCGTCGTCCCCGAGCCCTCGTCGAAGCCGTAAGCCGCGACCAGGCCGGTCGGGGCGGCGGGGGTGCTGGCGCCGGCGATGTTCGAGTAGCTGCTCAGGTTGCCGCTGGCGTCGCTGGCGCGGACGCGGTAGCTGTAGCTGGTGGAGGGGCTGAGGCCGGTGTCCTTGTAGCTCGTGCCGGTGGGGGTGGCGATCTGGGCGAAGTTGCTGCAGCCGCTGCCCTGGCAGCGTTCGAGCTGGTAGCCGCTGACGCCGACGTTGTCGCTGGAGGCCCCCCAGGCCAGGTCGATCTCGCTGCCGCTGACCGCGTTCGCGGTCAGCGTCCCCGGCTGCGTCGGCGGCTGCGTGTCGGGTGTGGGGGTGGTGGCGCCGGCGATGTTCGAGTAGCTGCTCAGGTTGGTGCCGTCGCTGGCGCGGACCCGGTAGCTGTAGCTGGTGGAGGGGCTGACGCCGGTGTCCTTGTAGCTCGTGCCGGTGGGGGTGGCGATCTGGGCGAAGTTGCTGCAGCCGCTGCCCTGGCAGCGTTCGAGCTGGTAGCCGCTGACGCCGACGTTGTCGCTCGAGGCCCCCCAGGCCAGGTCGACCTCGCCGCCGCTGACCGCGGTCGCCGTCAACGTCCCCGGCTGCGTCGGCGGCTGCGTGTCCGGACCGTTGTTCACCGGCGTCGCCTGATCGGCCTGGATCTGGGCGGGGGTGAGCGCGACGTTGTAGACGCGGACCTCGTCGATCAGGCCGGCGAAGAACTGCCCATAGATGCTGTCGCCACCGATCTGTAGGGGGTTGGTGGAGGAGGCGATCGTGCCGGTGTGTGCCGTCGAGGCGACCTGAGTGCCGTTGACGTAGAGGCGGAGGGCTGCGCCGTCGTAGGTCTCGGTCAGGTGCGACCAGCCGTTGGCGGGGAGCGCGGCCGTCCCGAAGGCATCGGCGTAGCTGCCGCCGGCGATCATGCCCGCGTCCGGCCGCGAGGCGTTCGACGAGGTCGCCTCGAGGTAGAAGTTGTCGTTGCCCTTGTAGACCACGTCACGCCAGCTGGCGTTGACGGCCGAGGGGTTGACCCACGCCTCGAGCGTCATCCCGCTCGAGAGGTGCAGTGAGGCCGCGTCGGGGACCGTGACGAGCGCGCTTGTGCCGTTGAACTGCAGCGCCTTGCCGTATTTGCCGGTCGCCGCCCAGGTCGCCCCCGTGATCGTGCCCGCGTTGCCGTTCCCCGACGCGTCCGCGACCGTCGTCCCCGAGCCCTCGTCGAAGCCGTAAGCCGCGACCAGGCCGGTCGGGGCGGCGGTGGCTGCTCCCGGAGACGCAATCGATACGAGTGCCGCCAGAACGACCAACAGCGTGAAGGTCCAGCCTGCACGGCGAGCTCCGCTTGCGCTCCCCAAAAACGGCCGCATGTCGTTCCTCTTCCCGGGTACGTGCGTTCAGCGACTAAACGCACGAGAACTGCCCTGGCTTTCGCGGAGACTGGGTCTGTGGGTTAGTTGTTGTCAGCCAGTCTGTTCGTGCTGCCTGAGTCGTCAGAAAGCAGAAAGCCTCACGCTCGTGCCATTCGTGGTCGCCCCTATTGCTGAGCTACCACTTGCTGGTGCTGTTGCTGCTGCTGCGCCCTTGCTGTAGATGTACCGGCTCCCGCGCGACCGCCCATGTCCCCCTTTGTGGCAGGCCCGCGGAAATCGGCGTCCCGAACGCTTCAAGGGGGCCGATTTGGCGTGGATCAGGGCCGGGAGGGGCCAGCAAAACCCACCAATGGACAGAAGCCCGGAGCCGGCCTTGAACCGGCGACTCCCTTCCTTACCAGAAGCGGACGCGGTCGCCCCTGCGGAAGGTGTCGATCGTGACTGGTCGCACGAGAACGCCGTCCGAATCTTGCAGGCCCGCGCCCTTGTCCTTGTCGACGTCTGCCTGCGACCGGACACTCTCGAACCAGACGCCGACTGGAAAGTACGACGGGTTCGTCGGCAACCCGTGCGAGAACCTCCCGTGGTAGTTCACGCCCGCGTCCACAGGCACAAGTGCTGGAGCCCTTGCCGGGCGCGCGGTGGAGGCGTGAGCCGCCGACGCCGTCGCCGCGAACATCAGGAGGAGAGCAACGCAGCTCGACCGTCGGTGGTGAGGGATCCGCTTCTGATCGGGTAACAGACCCTTCGCTCTAGGAGTGCTCCTGGACCAGGGCGATCGCCTCGGCGCGATCGCGGACGCCGAGCTTGCGCACGGCTTCCGCGCTGTGACGGCGCACCGTGACCGGGGAGAGGTACAGGCGCTCGGCGATGCTGGGCCCGCTCAGTCCATCGCACATCAGCCCCAGAATCTCCCACTCGCGGCTGCTCAGATCGGCGCGGCCGTTCCTGCCCGCGATCACTCGCTTCCGGCCCAGCGTCTGCAGGTCTCTGACCAGCTCGGCCACCAGGAAGCGGGGAATCGCCGCCTCGCCCGCGAGCACGCCGCGGAGCGCGTGCGCGATCCGGTCCGGGTCCATGCTCTTGACCAGATAGCCGGAGGCGCCCGCCCGGATCGCATCGACCAGGTCGTCGCGGTCCTCGGAGGCCGTCAGCACCACCACCGATGCCTCCGGAATCCGCCTTGAAACCTCGCGCACGACTCGGATCCCGCCCCCGGGCATGTAGAGATCCACCAAACAGAGCCGGGGCCGCTCGCGCACGCTCACCTCGATCGCGGTTTCGGCATCTCCCGCTTCCGCTCTCACCTCGAAGCCTCCGCCCTCGAGTAGTTGGCGTAGCGCGGTTCGCGTCACCGGCTCGTCCTCGATCAGGACAATGGAGGGCCCGAGCTCAGCCACAGTCAGCCCACAGATGCTGTGCCATCAGCCACCGAGTAACCAACGACTGCAACTCGTGCCCTCTTCCACCGCGTGCCCTCCCACGGGTTTCATTGGCGAAGTCTCGCCCGGTGCGGCAAGAAAGTCAATCCCCGAAAATGCGCACTCCATCGTTGAGTTCGGGCGGTGGGACTTGCCGTGGCTTCAGCCGGGGCGTGCATCGAGAGAACAGCCGCGAATGGCTAAGGAGGCACGAGGATCATGCACCCGGTGCGGCCGGGACGGCTGGAAGGGCGGCCGGCGGTGAGCGCCGCTACGAGCCGCCATCCCCAGGGCTAGCGGCGCAGCTCGGTGCCGTCGTAGAGCTTCTTGACGACGACGCCGCCGGGCGGCGCAGCCTCCACGCACAGATTGCAGAGGACGCACTCGTCGAGGTTCCCGCGCACGACGACGACGCTGCCGTCCTTCTCGGAGAGGTCGAAGATGTCGACCGGGCAGACCTCCTCGAGCTTTGAGGCGAGCTCAGTGTCATTGGCGACGTCGTCGGAGACCTCGACATCGATGAAGGTGCCCTCGAGCTGCTGCTCAGCGGCCATCAGACCTTCGCTCCGAGCTTGTCCTTGACCGCGCTCGGGATCTCGTCGATCCGCTCCACCACCGGGATCCCGGCGGCTTCGAGGCGGGCGATCTTCTGGGTCGCCGAGTCCTCGGCGCCCTCGACGATGGTGCCGGCGTGGCCGAAGCTCATGCCCTGCATCTCCTCGTCGTCCATGAACTTGCCGGCCATGAAGGCGATGATCGGCAGCTTCGCGTCGTTCTGATCGCGCCAGTCGACCAGCTCGGCCTCCATCCGGCCGCCCGGCTCCGTGTAGATCACGATCGCCTCGGTCTGGGTGTCCTCCTCGAAGAGGGGCATGAGCTCGGCGTAGGTGGAGCCGATGATCGCGTCGCCGCCGATCGAGACGGCGGTGGAGACGCCCAGGCCGGCCGCGGTGAGGGTGGAGGAGATCTCCGTGGTCATCCCTCCGGAGCGCGACATGACCCCGATCGAGCCGGGCTCGTACGCCTTGGCGGCGTCCTTGGCCGGGCCGCCGATGCCGCCCATCTTGCCGACGCCCGGGGCGATGATGCCGAGGCAGTTGGGCCCGATGATCCGGGCGCCGCGAAGGTTGGCGAGCTCGACCATCTGGGCAACGTCACGGCGGGGAATGCGCTCGGTGACGACGACGATCAGCCTGATGCCGTTCTCGATCGCCTCGAAGACGGCGTCCTTGGTGAAGGCGGGGGGGACCGTGACGACGGACCCGTCGATCGGGGAGCCGTGGTCGGCGACCGCCTGCTCGACGGTGTCGAAGACAGGGACGCCGTGCACGTCGCGGCCCTTGCGGCCCGGCGTGACGCCGCCCACGACCTTGGAGCCGTAGTCCAGGCACTCCTTGGTCAGGTTGACCGCCTCGCGCCCGGTGATGCCCTGGACGATGAAGGTGAAGTCCTCGTTCAGCAGGATGCTCACTGGATCTTCTCCACGGCCTCGCCCGCGGCCTCCCACATCGATGTGGAGCGGTCCTTGAACTCGATCCCGTACTTGCCGAGGATCTTCGCGCCCTCCTCCTCCCAGGCTCCCGGGATCCGGAAGACCGCGATCGTCTCGGCCGGGTCCTTGCCCAGCTCAAGGCAGGCCTTGATCACGCCACGGGCGACGATGTCCACCCGGGTGTTGGAGACGATCGACATCATCACCGCGATCTTCTCCACGCCGTCCTTCTTCAGGACCTCCTTGGCGAGACCGCAGGACTTGGCGACGGATGGGTTGCCGCCGATCTCGGCGTAGTTGGCCGGCTTGCCGCCCTGGCTGCGGACGGCATCGGTGAGGGTGAGGGAGCCGCCGCCGGCGCCGATCACCAGGCCGAGGTTGCCGGTGAAGCCATGGTCCTTGCCCTGGATCACGCCGCGGTGGTCGGCCTCGTCGATCGCCTTGACGTTGCGCTCGAACTCGGAGGGCTCGTACAGCTCGCGGGGCTCCTCGAGCTCGACGCCGATCTCCTGAAGCATCTTCTGGTGGCGGCCGACGGCCTCGTCCTCCATCTCCATGTGGGCGTCGAGGGCGACGAAGGAGCCGTCTGAGAGGCGGGCGAGCGGGTTGATCTCGGCGAGCGTCATGTCGTAGTCGCGCTGGAGCTGGGCGAGGCGGGCGAGCACCGGGGTGGCGCGGGTGAGCACGCGGCCGGTCAGGCCTACCGCGGCGACCACCTCCTTGGCGCGGAAGTCGGGGATGGGGTGGAGGTTCGAGAGATGACCGCGGCCCACGTGGTCGGGATGCTTCTCGGCGACCTCCTCGATGTCGATCCCGCCCATGTCCGAGAAGAGCATCATCGGGCGCTTGGCGCGGCCGTCCCAGAGCACCGCTGCGTAGTACTCCTGCTCCACCTCGGCCTTGGGGTCGACAAGGACGCCGACGGGCATATGGCCGCCGATCTCGAGCTTCAGGATCTCCTCGGCGTGTCCCTCGGCCTCCTCGGGGGTGTCGGCGAACTTGACGCCGCCGGCCTTCATGCGCCCGCCGGTCAGCACCTGGGACTTGATCACGGTCGAGCCGCCGATCCGCTCGGCTGCCTCACGTGCCTCCGCGGCCGTCTTGCAGAAGCCGTATTCGGTGACCGGGATCCCGGCCCGCTCGACTATCCGGCGGCTTTCGAACTCGTAGAAGCGCATGAGGGGTCGCCCGGAGGGCGGGCGGGAACAGTACAAAGCCGCCGCTTCCGACGATGCGCTCCGCACAAAGCCGATTCGGCCGATCGCACGTAGTACCCCTCCAAATCGACCAAGGAGGGAAGGATGCTCAGCAGATTGAGGGGGACCCCGACGCTGGCGATCGCGCTCGTTGCCCTGTTCGCCGCGCTCGGCGGCGGCTACGCGATCGGAGCCGGGAAGATCGGCACCCACGAGATCGCCAACCAGGCGGTCACCAACAAGAAGATCAAGAAGGACACGATCAAGGGCAACCGCGTCGACGAGGCAAGCCTCAGCGGAGCGGGCAGGGGCCTCTCGATCTCGCAGGACACGGCGGCGACCGTCCCCGCCGCGACGACCACGGCCCAGCCGGTGCTGACGCTGGACGTGCCGAAGCCGGGCAGCTATCTGTTCATCTCCAAGGCCGTGCTGGCCAAGGGCGGGACGCAGAGCCAGGTCAACTGCCGGCTCAGCGCCGAAGGTGACTCGGACAGGTCGCTCGAGGCCGTCGACGCGGCCAACAACACCACGATCGTCAACACGGTGCCGCACACGTTCAAGGGTGCCGGCATGGCCGTGCTGGCGTGCGACAACCCGAGCGCCGTCCCGCTGTTCGTCACGGACAAGCGGATCTCGGCGATCCCGCTCGGAGCGCTCAGCAACACCGCGCTTCCGTAGGGCGGCAGCGCCGCTAGGCGCTCTCGGCTTCGGCCATCCCGGGCGCGGGCTCGCGCTCGCGCTGCGGGCGGAGCATGACCAGGGCGGCAATGGCGCCGACCAGGCAGAAGATCGCGCCGACCTCGAACTGGAGCTGGAAGCCGTCGGTCAGTGCCCTGGCGGCGGAGGTGCCCGAGGAGACCTCGTCATGCGTGTGGTTGGCGGCAAGGGTGCTGAGCACGGCGAGTCCGAGTGCTGCGCCGACGAACCGGGAGGTGTTCAGGACGCCGGAGGCGAGCCCGCTGACCGCGCGGTCGACACCCTGGACGGCGACGATTGTCGCCGGCACCAAAGCCAGGCCCAGCCCGAACGCGCCGAGCACGCCGCCCGGGGAGGACGTTCGCCGCGTAGGTCCCACCCGGATGGACGCTGGTGAGCAGGAACTCGCCCAGCGCGGCAAGCAGCATTCCGGCAGCGAGGGTCACCCGCGGGGTGATTCGCTTCGCGATCCGCGGAGCCAGCGTGGCGCCGGTTCCGACGGCGGCCGTCATCGGCACGAAGGCCAGGCCAGTTGTCAGAGCGCTGTAGTGGAGCGTGCCCTGCATGTAGAGGGACTGGAAGAACCAGAAGCCGAAGATCGCGGCGTAGAGCAGGAAGATCACCAAATTGGCAGCACGCAGCGTCCGCAGCTTGAAGATGCTGAGCGGCATCAGCGCCACCTTGGTGGGCACTCGGTCCAGGTGGTTCTCGTACAGGCCGAACGCGACCAGCAGGACGGCACCGGCGGCGACCGGGCCGAGCACGCCCATAGCGCCCCAGCCGAGGCGGTCCGTCGTGACGATCCCGTAGGTGAGTCCGGTCATGCCGAGCGTCACGAGGAGGGCGCCGGAGAGGTCGAAGTGGCGGTTCTCGGCCTCGCTGCGTCCCTCGGGGACGAGCCGGGCGCTGAACAACACAATGGCCAGGCCGATCGGCACGTTGATCAGGAAGATCGCGGGCCAGCTGAAGGCCTCGGTGAGGACGCCGCCGAGCAGCACGCCGGCGGTGGCGCCAACCGCGCCGACCGCTCCCCAGGCGCCGAGTGCGCGATTCCGCGGCGCGCCCTCGTCGAAGGAGGTGGTGATGATCGCCAGGGTGGCGGGGGAGAGGAGGGCGGCGCCGATTCCCTGCACCGAGCGGGCGGCTATCAGCGCCTCCGAGGTCGGTGCAATCGCGCACAGCAGCGAGGCCGCGGAGAAGAGGAGGGTTCCGCCGAAGAACATCCGGCGACGGCCAAAGAGATCAGACGCGCGGCCGCCCAGCAGCAGGAAGCCGGCGTAGGTGAGCGTGTACGCGTTGAGCACCCACTGCAGGCCGTTGGTCGAGAAGCCGAGCGACTCCTTGATCGACGGCAGCGCGACGTTCACGATCGAGACGTCGAGGATCACCATGAACTGGCCGAGACAGACGACCAGCAGCAGTGCGTTGGAGTTGCGCCTCACGATCCCCCTCGCTGCGGTGACCGGGTTCACTTGCGAACGGCCTCCAAAATGTACGCCGCCTCGATCGCGGCCGCGCGCCGTGAGCTGCTGACCTGGAGCGCATCCGACTCGTGATCGTGCTCCGCGGGCGTGGTTTCGTCGTTCTGCGTATCGGGCATGTCTTGCCTCCGCGCCTGTTTGATAGTACGATGAGCATCGTACCAAGAAGTTCGATGTTTGTCGAACAAGCTAAGCTCACAGGTATGGATCTTCATCACCCGGAGAGAAGCGAGATCGAGCTGGCGCCCGTGATGCACGCGCTCAGTGACCCGCATCGGCTGGAGATCGTGCGTCGCCTCGCCGAGGACACCGAGCCTCGTCCATGCGGCACCTTCGGCTTCGACATCAGCAAGTCGACGATGACGCACCACTTCCGGACTCTCCGGGAGGCCGGGGTGATCCAGCAGGAGCGCCAGGGCACCACCAAGATGACCTGGCTGCGCCGCGACGACCTGGACGCCCGCTTTCCCGGACTGCTCGACGCCGTGCTGAGCGCCTCCAAGGTCCCGGCATAGGCGCAGGCCACGAAACCGGATCGTTCGCTGATTCGTCATCTCACTCTGACGACGAACGCGATCACCGAAAATCGACAGGTGAAGGCGCAGAGCTTCGAGTTCGCCCGCTCTAGGCTCTCGACCCGTGACTGAAGGGCCGCTCTACAAGAAGGTCGTCGCCGGCTACGAGGAGAACGAGCGCGGGGAGGACGCGCGGGTTCTGGCGGAGCGCGTGGTCGCACGGGACGGCGGGGAGCTCAACGTGGTCCACGTCGAGAAGGGCTCTCCCGCCGACACGCTCCAGGCGCTTGCCGAGAGAGGGGACGCTGACCTGATCGTGCTTGGCTCGACCCACCACGCAGCCTTCGGATCGGTGGCGCCGGGCAGCGTCGCCGAGCACCTGCTCAAGGGCGCACGCTGCCGGCTGATCATCTCCCCCAAGGGCTACGCCCAGGAGGACCATTCCCAGGACCGGCTGCGGGTGGTCGCCGTGGGCTACGACGGCATGGCCGAGTCCCAGGCCGCCCTCGACGAGGCCGCGGTTCTGGCCCGCAAGTTCGGCGGCTCGATGAAGGTCATCGGAGTCGCGACTCCGGTCCCGGCGATCGGGGCCGCCGCGGCGGCACAGGCGGGCCCGGAGGCCGGGCCGGACTTCCAGGCCCGGCTGCACGACGCCGTCGCCGCGCTCCCGGACGAGCTCCGTGCCCTGCCGGTTCTGGAGCAGGGCGATCCCGTTCGCAAGCTGCTCGAGGCCGCTGAGATCGGAGTCGACCTCCTCGTCCTCGGCTCCCGCGGGTTCGGCCCGGTGATGCGCCTGCTGATCGGCAGCGTCTCCTCCCGCGTGATCCGCGCCGCGCCCTGCCCGGTGATGGTCGTTCCGCGCCCGGGCTAGGCTTGAGATCGGACCCCGAAGGTGCCCGGCCGGGGACGCGAAATTCCCTATAAACCGTGACGACGACAGGGTGTGAAAGCATCCCGCGCCGGGCAGGGAGGGGCAATCAATTCACCGACCAAGGAGTTGAACGCATCCAGTGAGTGACGCAACCGCCGCCACAGAGGCGCCCACCAAGAACGTCAAGCTCGTTTCCTGGGTCAACGAGATCGCCGAGCTGACCCAGCCCGACTCGATCCACTGGTGTGACGGCTCCGCGGAGGAGTACGACCAGCTCTGTCGGCAGATGGTCGAGGCCGGGACCTTCGAGAAGCTCTCGGATGCGAAGCGCCCCAACTCCTACCTCGCCCGCTCGGACCCCGACGACGTCGCCCGGGTCGAGGACCGCACCTTCATCTGCTCCGAGGACGAGCACGACGCGGGCCCGACCAACAACTGGCGGGACCCCGCCGAGATGCGGGAGGTCCTCGGCGAGCTCTTCAAGGGCTCGATGCGCGGCCGCACTCTCTACGTGGTCCCCTTCTCGATGGGCCCGCTCGGCTCCCCGATCGCCCACATCGGCGTGCAGCTCACCGACTCGCCATACGTCGCGACCTCCATGCGGATCATGACCCGGATGGGCGCGCCGGCACTGGACGTGCTCGCCGAGGACGGCGAATTCGTCCCTTGCGTGCACTCCCTCGGCGCTCCGCTCGACGAGGGCCAGGAGGACGTGCCGTGGCCGTGCAACGCGGACAACAAGTACATCGTCCACTACCCGGAGACGCGCGAGATCTGGTCCTACGGCTCGGGCTATGGCGGCAATGCGCTGCTCGGGAAGAAGTGCTTTGCGCTGCGGATCGCCTCGGCGATGGCCCGCGACGAGGGCTGGCTGGCCGAGCACATGCTGATCCTGAAGCTCACCTCACCCGAGGGCAAGGTCAAGTACGTCACCGGAGCGTTCCCCTCGGCGTGCGGCAAGACCAACCTGGCGATGCTGATCCCGACGCTGCCCGACTGGACGGTCGAGACGGTCGGTGACGACATCGCCTGGATGAAGTTCGACGATGACGGCCGCCTCCGCGCCGTCAACCCCGAGGCCGGCTTCTTCGGCGTCGCTCCCAACACGAGCTACAAGACGAACCCGAACGCCATGGCCACGATCGAGCGCAACTCGATCTTCACCAACTGCGCCAAGACGGACGACGGCGACATCTGGTGGGAGGGCATGACAGGCGAGCCGCCGGAACATGCCATCGACTGGCACGGAAACGAATGGACGCCGGAGTCCGACGACCCCGCGGCTCATCCGAATGCACGGTTCACGACACCCGCCTCGCAATGCCCTTCGATCGCCGAGGAATGGGAGGACCCGGCCGGTGTGCCGATCGACGCCTTCCTCTTCGGTGGGAGGCGCTCCACCGTCGTCCCCCTGGTCTTCGAGAGCCGCGATTGGGAGCACGGCGTCTTCACCGGTGCGGTGATGTCCTCGGAGACGACGGCCGCGGCCGCCGGCGAGGTCGGGAAGCTCCGCTTCGACCCGATGGCGATGCTGCCCTTCTGCGGGTACAACATGGCCGCCTACTTCGGCCACTGGCTGACGCTCGGGCGCCGCGAGGGTGCGCGGATGCCGCGGGTCTTCCACGTCAACTGGTTCCGCAAGAGCGAGGACGGGAAGTTCCTGTGGCCCGGCTTCGGCGAGAACAGCCGCGTGCTCGAGTGGGTCTTCCGGCGCTGCGACGACGAGAGCGAGACGGTGGACTCGGCGATCGGGCTGTTGCCGGCGCCCGGCGAGCTCAACACCGACGGCCTGGACATCTCCGATGAGGCCCTCGAGCAGCTGCTCACCGTCGACGACGAGGCGCTCCGCGCGCAGATGCCACAGCTGGAGGAGCACCTGGCGCGCTTCGGCGACGACCTGCCCGCCGAGATTCAGGCCCAGGTCAAAGCACTCAAGGAGCGTCTCGGGTAGCCATCGCCCTTATCGGTGCGCCCCGGGCATAGAATCGCCCGCTGATGGGAGAGGAGGTCAAGTTTGAGCTCTCCGAGGAGGAGATCCCGACCAGCTGGGTGAACCTGATCGCCGATCTGCCGGGCAAGCCTCCGCCTCCGCCGCTCAGCCCTGCCACCGGCGAGCCCGTCGGCCCGGATGACCTGTCGCCGATCTTCCCGATGGGCCTGATCGCGCAGGAGGTCTCCACCGACCCCGACATTGAGATTCCCGAGGAGGTCCGCGACATCTACCGCCTCTGGCGGCCGACGCCGCTGCTCCGCGCTAGGCGGCTGGAGCGGGAGCTCAATACCCCGGCCCACATCTACTACAAGTACGAGGGGGTCTCGCCGGCGGGCTCACACAAGCCCAACACCGCCGTCGCGCAGGCCTACTACAACCGCGAGGCCGGAGTGAAGAAGCTCGCCACCGAGACCGGGGCGGGACAGTGGGGGTCTGCGCTGGCGCTGGCATGCCAGCTCTTCGGCCTCGAGTGTGAGGTCTTCATGGTCGGCATTTCGTACGACCAGAAGCCATACCGGAAGGCGATGATCGAGACCTGGGGCGCCACCGTGCACCGCAGCCCCTCCGATCTGACGGAGGCGGGCCGCTCGCAGGCGGCGCACGAGTCGGGCAGCCTTGGGATCGCGATCTCCGAGGCCGTCGAGGTCGCCGCCGGGGCGGAAGACACCAACTACTCACTCGGCTCCGTGCTCAACCACGTCTGCATGCACCAGACCGTGATCGGCCAGGAGTGCATCAAGCAGATGGAGCTGGCCGGGGAGGCTCCCGACGTGGTCATCGGATGCGTTGGCGGCGGGTCGAACTTCGCCGGTGTGGCGTACCCCTTCCTGCGGCGGCGACTACGCGAGGGCACCGAGACGAGGTTCGTCGGCGCGGAACCGGCAGCGTGCCCGACGCTGACCCGCGGCCGCTACGCCTACGACTTCGGCGACACCGTCGGGATGACTCCGCTGATGCCGATGTACACACTCGGCCACGACTTCGTCCCGCCGCCGGTGCACGCCGGCGGTCTCCGCTACCACGGAGACGCCCCCAGCCTCTCCGCCCTGGTCAAGGAAGGATTGGTCGAGGCCACGGCGGTAGCCCAGACAGCGGCGTTCGAGGCCGCCGTTCGTTTCGCCCGGTGTGAGGGGATCATCCCTGGGCCCGAGCCGGCTCATGCGATCCGCGCGGTCTTCGACGAGGCCGAGGCAGCCAAGCAGGCCGGGGAGGAGAGGGTGATTCTGTTCAACCTCTCGGGCCACGGGCACTTCGACATGTCGGCCTACGCGGCCTACTTCGCGGGCGAGCTGGAGGACCTGGAGATGCCCGAGGAGGAGCTGGCCTCGGCGCTGGGGCAGCTGCCCGAGGCGCCCGCGCTCGCGTGACGCTCAAGCGGCGGTCGCGTACTCGGCCAGACCGGCCCTGATGGACTCCGGGATGGGCGCGGTCGGCCCGCCGCCGGACTCGATGAAGACGTGTCTCAGCTCACCCTCGACGACGGTCTCGTCGCCGCGCTTCAGCGCGATCTCGGTTGACATCGAGCTGCTGCCCAGCCGGACGATCGTCGCTCGGGACTCGAACTCCTCGTCGAATCGCAGCGCAGCAAGGTAGCGGATGGTGGCCTCGGCCACGACCATGTCGACGCCGGCGTCGACCATCGCCTGATACCCGCCGAGCTCGCGCCAGAGCTCGGTCATCGTCAGGTCGAAGTAGGTCAGGTAGTTGGCGTTGAAGACGACGCCCTGCGGGTCGCACTCGTTGTAGCGGACCCGCAGGCGGTGGACGAAGCCGCTCACATCTCGTAGGCCTTCGCCAGCTCGGGGTCCTTCTTGGCGAGCATCTCGGCCAGGTTCACCATCACCTTGCACTGCTTCCAGGTGGCGTCGTCCTGCATCTTGCCGTCGATCATGTGGACGCCGGCGCCGTCCGGGATCGCCTCCAGCACCTTCTTGGCGAAGAGCACCTCGTCCGGCGGAGGCGAGAAGACCTTCTTGGCGATGTCGATTTGAACGGGGTGGAGCGACCAGGCCCCGACGCAGCCGAGCAGGAAGGCGGCGCGGAACTGGGTCTCGCAGCCCTGGACGTCCTTGATGTCGCCGTAGGGGCCGTAGAACGGCAGGATCCCGGCCGCCGTACAGGCGTCGACCATGCGCGCGATCGAGTAGTGCCAGGGGTCCTGCTGGGCGGTCGCGCGGGGCGCATCGGGGTTGTCGGGATCGGGGTCCTCGATGACCTGATAGCCGGGGTGGCCGCCCCCGACCCTGGTGGTCTTCATTCGCCGGGAGGCCGCCAGGTCTGCGGGCCCAAAGCTCATTCCCTGCATCCGCGGGCTCGCGGTCGCGATCTCCTCCAGGTTGGCCACGCCGAGCGAGGTCTCGAGGATCGCGTGGACGAGCAGAGACCTCTCGAGCTTGGCCTTCGCCTCGAGCTGCGCGAGCAGGCGGTCCACATAGTGGATGTCCCAGGGGCCCTGGACCTTGGGGATCATGATCACCTCGAGCTTGTCGCCGATCTCCGTGACCAGCTGAGTTAGGTCGTCGAGGCACCAGGGGCTCTCGAGCTCGTTCACGCGTGTCCAGAGTTGTGTGTCGCCGAAGTCGATCTCGTTGGCGACCTCGATCAGGCCCTCCCGCGCGGGGATCTTCTTGTCGATTGGGATCGCGTCCTCGAGGTTGCCGAGCAGGACGTCGGCCTGCTTGACCATGTCCGGGACCTTGGCCCGCATCTTCTCGTTGGATGCGTCGAGGAAATGGATCATCCGCGAGGGCTTGAAGGGGATCTCGCGAGGCGGCTCCGGCGCGTCGATCGCGAGTGGCTTGAAGAAGTCTCTTGGGTTTCTCATGGAGGGAACGCTATCTGGACGGGTAGGCCGGGCGCGGCACGGATAGCCTCAGAGCATGCCCAAGGTTCGCGAGGCGGTGCCGGGAGAGGTCGAGCGGGTGCTCGGCATGTACGAGTGGCTCTTCGCCCCGCCGGGATCGGTGCCGCCGCGCTGGGATCCGGAGCGGGCGCGCGCGGCCATCGCCGATGCGATCGCGGATCAAGAGGCGGCCGTGCTGGTCGCTGAGCACCGTGGAGACCTGCTCGGCCTCTGCACCGCGTACCTGGACATGAACTCCGTTCGCTTCGGCCCGCGCTGCTGGGTGGAGGACCTGGCCGTGAGCCCCGCGCACCGCTCGCAGGGAGTGGGGAAGGCCCTGCTCGACGCCGCCAAGGACTGGGCGCGCGAGCGGGGCGCCAGCCATCTGGAGCTCGACAGCGCCGACGTCCGGAAGGACGCCCACCGCTTCTACGAGCGCGAGAGCCCCAGCTGGCGCTCGGTCTGCTTCGCCTGGGAGCTGTAATTCGATCTGTTACGATATATCGTGTTAAATCGTGATTGATCGAAAGGAACGACACAGATGCCTAGACAGACCAGCCGCTCGCGACATTACGGGCGGCACGAGATGAGGGGCGGTCGAGGTCATGGCCGCGGGCGCCATCGCGTCCGCCGCGGTGACGTTCGCAGCGCGATCCTGGCGCTGCTCGACGACCGGCCCATGCACGGCTACGAGATGATCCAGGAGCTCGAGGAGCGCACCGGAGGCCGTTGGCGCCCCAGCGCCGGCTCCATCTACCCGACGCTTCAGCTGCTCGAGGACGAGGGACTGGTGACGGCAGAGGAGGTCGACGGCCGCAAGGTCTTCTCGCTCACCGATTCCGGCAAGAAGGAGGTCCCGGAGCGCACCGAGGGCAAGCGCCCCTGGGAGGAGGGGGACGAGGACTCGCCCCGCTTCGCCGTTCGCAGTGAGCTGTTCCGCACCATCGGCGCCGCCAAGCAGATCGCCCGCGGCGACGACGACGAGCAGATGACGAAGGCCGCGGAGATCCTCAAGGAGACCCGCCGCCAGCTCTACGGCATCCTCGCCGAGGAGTAGCGCTCATCACCACGTTCCATGCCGATCACGGGTGGTCGGAAGGCAAGGCCCCGGCCGCCTTCAACCCGGCCTGCTGATCCAGATAGAAGGCCGCCTGGCGGATCATCCCGTCCTCGAGCCACCAGACCGCGGCGCTCGGGGTCTCCACCTCGACTCCGCTGTGCCGAGTGGTGGCGATCTGCCTGACCCTGAACACGAGCTTGTCCTCGAGCTTCAGGACCTCGTCGACCTCGATCCGAAATCCCTCGTAGGGACTGATCCAGTCGCTCCAGGCCTCCGCGAAACCCTCTGGCCCGGGGTAGTCCTGATTGACGGCCTCGCTGGCCATCACGGTCACGTAGTCCGGATGGGCGTTGTGACGGAGGAGCTCGGTGACGACCTCGATCAACTCGTCGCCCTCGACGACCGCACCGGGCGAGAACGATCCGCCGCTGGCGATCAGCTCGATCAGCTCGGCTGTGGTGAACGCTCCCTCCAACGGATCGAGGGTAACGGCCTCCCGTCTATCCTTCGCCACCCCGCGCCGGGCCGCGAAACCGGCGCGTCAATCGACTTACAGAGGAGCCAATGGCCGTAGCGACCGAGCAGCAAGAGAGCACGTTTCAGGAGATGACCGACGAGCAGCAGGCCATCGTCGAGATGGTCCGCGACTTCGTCGACAAGGAGATCATCCCCAACGCCGAGGAGTACGACCACGAGGACAAGTTCCCCGAACCGATCGTCGAGCAGATGAAGGAGCTCGGCCTCTTCGGGGTGACGATCCCCGAGGAGTACGACGGCATGGGCCTCGATCTGACCACCTACGCGATGATCGTCGAGGAGCTCTCGCGCGGCTGGATCTCGATCTCCGGCGTCGTCAACACCCACTTCATCGGCTCGTACCTGCTGATGAAGTTCGGGACCGACGAACAGAAGCAGTATTTCCTGCCGAAGATGGCGACCGGCGAGATTCGCGCGGCCTTCTCGCTATCGGAGCCCGAGGTCGGCTCCGACGTCCAGGGCATCAAGGCGACGGCCACCAAGGACGACGACGGCAACTGGGTGCTCGAGGGGCAGAAGATGTGGGTGACGAACGGGCTCGGCTCGAGCGTCGTGTTCGTCCTGATGAAGAACGACCCCAAGGCGGACCCTCCCTACAAGGGCATGACCTGCTTCATCACAGAGAAGGAGCCCTGGAAGGAGAACAACGAGGGCGAGTTCGCGGGCCTCGAGATCCCGCCCAAGATCAAGAAGATGGGCTACAAGGGCGTCGAGTCGACCGAGCTCGTCTACAGCGGCTACAAGTGCCCGCCCGAGCGGATCCTGGGTGGCGAGGAGGCCGGTCTCGGCAAGGGCTTCTCGCAGATGATGGACGCGCTCGAGGTCGGCCGGGTGAACGTCGCCGCTCGCGGCGTCGGCATCGCGCAGCGGGCCCTGGAGCTGGCCCTGAAGTACAGCCAGGAGCGCAAGACCTTCGGCAAGCCGATCGCCCAGCACCAGGCGATCCTCTTCAAGCTCGCCGACATGGCCACCAAGATCGAGGCCGCCCGCCTGGTCACGCGCAAGGCGGCCCGGATGAAGGACGCCGGCGAGCGCTCGGACCTGGAGGCCGGCATGGCGAAGCTGATCGCCTCCGAGACCGGCAAGGAGGTCGTCGAGGATGCCTTCCGCATCCACGGCGGCTACGGCTATTCGAAGGAGTACGAGATCGAGCGGCTCTACCGGGATGCCCCGCTGCTGTTGATCGGGGAGGGAACCTCCGAGATCCAGCGCATGGTGATCGGCAAGAAGCTCCTCGAGCGCAACAAGATCTAGCGACGGCGGGCGTAGGATCGGCCTCCCGAGACAAGGAGGTCTTACATGTACGCGCGCGTCGTCAGGTTCACCGATGTCAATCCGGAGCGGATCGCCGAGGTCACCGAGCGGATCAAGGAGAGCGACGGGCCGCCGCCGGACGTTCCCTCGACGGGGCTGAAGATGATGGTCGACGAGGCTCAGTCGACCGCGGTCGTGACCGTCTTCTTCGCGACCGAGGAGGACATGCGCAAGGGGGGAGAGGCTCTCGATGCGATGGACGCCGGCGAGACCCCCGGCACACGCGCCTCCGTCGACCTCTGCGAGGTCAAGTTCGAGATGGACGCGGGCTGACCGAACCGATCGGCCGAGCGAGGCCGCTTCCTAGACTGAGGAGGTGGAATCGGATCGACGCGTTGCGCTGGTCAGCGGGACGAGCCGGGGGATCGGCGCCGAGATCGCGCGCCAGCTCGCGGCGGACCACGGCTTCGTGGTGTTCGCCGGCGCCCGTGACCCGGACGACGTCGAGGAGGCCGACGGGATCGTCCCCATCGAGCTCGACGTAACCGACGAGGACGAGATCTTCGCGGCCCAGGAGCGTCTCGGCTCCGAGGTCGGGCACCTCGACACGCTGGTCAACAACGCGGGCGTCTACGGCGATCCGATTGGTGCCGCCGACTACGACCTCGACCGCGCCCACGAGGTGCTGGAGGTCAACACCTTCGGGCCCTGGCGCCTGATCGAGGCGTTCCTGCCGCTGCTTCGGCGCAGCTCCCAGCCGCGGATCGTCAACGTCTCGAGCGGAGCGGGGCAGCTCTCCGACATGTACGGAGGCCGTGCGGCCTACCGAGTCTCGAAGGCCGCCCTCAACGCGCTCACCCGAACGCTGGCGTGGGACGAGGGCGACATGAAGATCAACGCGATGTGCCCGGGATGGGTCCGGACCGACATGGGTGGGGCCGGGGCGACCAAATCCGTCGAGGACGGCGCCGACACCGCCGTCTGGCTGGCGAGATTGCCGGACGACGGACCGACCGGGGGCTTCTTCCGCGACCGCAAGCCAATACCTTGGTGAGATGGCGTCGACACCAGAGCTGATTGCGACAGCGATCGAGCGCTTCCAGGCCGAGGTCCCCGCCCTTGCTCCCCTGAAGCTCGTCTTCGAGCTCGAGCTGCGGGGCCGAGGCGACGTGCAGATGTTCCGGGTGGAGCTGCCGGGCCCGAAGATCTCGAAAGCCGCCTCGACCGAGGACGCGCGTGTGACCGTTGAGATCGTCCGCTCTGATTTCAACCGGCTGGCCGAGGAGGGCCAGGTGAGCGACTACCGCCAGGCCTACGACGCCGGGCACATCAAGGTCACCGGCGACTCCGGCATCCAGAAGCTGATCGCCCAGGTGATCGAGCGCCACGAGCAGCGGGCCCGGACCAAGAAGGTCCACTAGGGAGGGTGGCGGGCAGGGGGGTCGATCCGGCGCGGCTGGCGAGGCTGCGGGCCGCGACCCAGCTGATCCACCGCCCCGCCTCGGCGCGAGACCCGGCCGAGATCGCCCGCTCGATCGCCGGCGCGCAGGCCCAGGACGTCTACGCCGGGCCGCTCACCTTCCGGTCGCGGAGCCGCAGCCTGACGGCCGCCGACATCACGCGGGCGCGGACCGAGGAGCGCTCGCTGCTCCGCACCTGGGTGATGCGCAAGACCATCCACCTGATCCCGGCCGACGATGCAGGCTGGTGGCTGCCGCTGTTCGAGCCGGGGATAGCGAACTGGTCGGCGAGGCGGCTCGAGCAGCTCGGTCATTCCGCGCGCGAAGCAGGAGAGAGCCCTGGCGGCGATTGGGCGTGCCCTCGCCGAGCGAGGGCCCGCTGACGCGATCCGAGGCGAGGGCAAGGGTCGGCTCCGCGGGCATCGAGCTCAATACGCAGACGGGCATGCACGTTCGCGCTCTCCGCCGTGGTCACGGGGATCGCCTGCCTCGGCCCGGATCGCGGCAAGACCACCTGCCTGGTTCGCCGCGAGGACTGGCTCGGCAAGCCGCCGGCGTTCGATCGCGACCGTGCGCTGGCGGAGCTTGCACGCCGCTACCTGGGGGCGCTTCGGGCCGGCGAGCGACCGCGACTTCGCCTACTGGTCCGGCCTGCCGCTGCGCGACGTCCGCGCCGGACTCGACGTCGATCTCCGGGGAGATCGAGGAGGTGCGAGTGCGGGGAGCAGAGGATGCTCGCGATCCGAGGCGGGCTGCCCCGGCTTCCCGCGACCGGACAGGTGCGGCTGCTTGGGAACTTCGACACCTACCTGCTCGGCTGGAAGGACCGCGGATTCTCGGTTGCCGGCGAGCACGCGATGCACGTCAAGGAAGGGGGAGGCGGCTGGATCCGCCCGGTGATCCTCGAGGACGGGATCGTCGTCGGCGGCTGGCGCTCCTCGCGGAAGGGCGGTCGTCTGGAGATCACGCTCAACCTGCCGAGGGCCGAGCGAGAGCGGCTGGGCGCGAAGATCGATGCCGAGGTCGCCGACATCGCGCGCTTCGAGGGTATGGAGGCAACGATCGTCTGACCCAACTACCATCCCGCGCCGCAAGGTTGGGGAGGAGTCACAACGACTCAAGGAGACCGACTCAAACGATGAGCGACGAGAACCACCAGCTGACGACGGATCAGGCCGAGCGAGAGGCCTCGGGCGCGCACGAGTACGGGCGCTACCTGGAGGAGTTCGAGGTCGGGGCCGTCTACAAGCACTGGCCCGCGAAGACGATCACCGAGTCAGAGGACCACCTCTTCTGCCTGCTGACGATGAACCATCATCCGCTGCACCTCAACGACGTCTACGCGTCCGAGTCACAGCAGGGCAAGAACGTGGTGGCGGGACCGTACGTCTACTCGCTGATCTTCGGGATGACCGTGAACGACGTTTCCGGCAAGGCAATCGCCAACCTAGCAACCGACGAGCTCAGCCACCCGAACCCGGTCTTCCACGGCGACACGCTGTTCGTCGAGTCCGAGGTGCTCGAGGTCCGTCCGTCCGAGTCGAAGCCGGACCGCGGGGTTGTCAAGGTCCATACTCGTGCCTACAACCAGGACGGCACGCTCGTGGCCGAGTTCAAACGGGCGGTGCTGGTCCCGCGCAAGAACCCCGGCTAGGAGGAGAGATGGTCAACTTCAGAAGGCTTACCGACCAGGCCAAGAAGCTGGTCGACAAGCGCGGCGGTACCGACGCGCTCAAGGAGGACGCGGAGGAGCTCAAGGACATCGCGGGCGGCAAGGGGAGCCTCAAGGACAAGGCGAAGTCAGCCGGCGAGGCGATCAAGGACCCGGGAAAGCCCGGCCCAGATCAGTGAGCTTCGTCCGGCGCGTGCGCCGGAGGCCGTGACTCCTCGGCCAGCGAGGTGATCTCGAGGACGCCTCGCGAGGCCTCCTCCAGCACCTCCGTCGCCTCCTCGGGCGAGCGCGCGTAGAGCTCGACCAGCAGGTGGACGATGATCCGCTCCTCGTCGTGCTTGTGGAAGCGCACGTGGGTGAAGAACTCCCTGGTCCCGGCCTCGCCGAATGCGCCGTAGGTGAGTGACTCGGCCGCCTCGGGCCCGGAGCAGCTCTCGACCTGGTCCTGGTCCACCGTGACCGTGCACGAGGCGACCCACGGCGTGCCGACCACCATCCGCTCCCAGCGGTCCTCAACGGGGACCACCTTGTCGTCCTGGATCGTCAGGTGGGGCTGGTCGTGCAGGCAGCGCAGGCACTGGACGACGGCCTCCTGCACCTCGTCGAGGCGCTCGGAAGGCTCGCCGCTGTCGGGGTCGATGCGCAGGATGGCGTCGTAGTGCAGCTGCACCTCGAGGTCCCGGGCCCAGCAGCGGTAGCAGCGGAGCCAGGAGCTGCGGTCGCCGTTCAGCTCCGGGTCGTTCATCACGGTCAGGCCGGTTGCGCCGCCCGGTGGCGCTCGGCCACCAGGTCCGCGATCTCGCCCATGATCCGGTTGATCTCGAAGTCCTTGGGCGTGTAGACGCCTGCGACGCCGGACTCGCGCATGGCGGCTGCGTCGGCCGCGGGGATGATCCCGCCCACTACGACGGGGATGTCCGCGCCGTCCGCCTGCAGCAGGTCCACGACCCGCGGCACGAGCACACGGTGGGAGCCGGAGAGGATCGAGAGCCCGACCACGTCGACGTCCTCCTCCACGGCGGACTTGGCGATCTGCTCCGGGGTCAGGCGGATCCCCTGGTAGATGACCTCCATGCCGACGTCGCGCGCGCGAACGGCGATCTGCTCAGCGCCGTTCGAGTGACCGTCGAGCCCGGGCTTGCCGACCAGGATCCGGATCGGGTGCCCGATCTCCTCGGAGACCGCCTTGACGCGGTCCCGAACGCCGGCGAGCAGGTCGCCGTTGACCGATCCGCCGGCGGCGGCCTCCGCCACCCCGGTCGGGGCGCGGTAGTCGCCGAAGACCTCCCGCAGGACGCCCGCCCACTCGCCGGTGGTGGCCCCTGCCTTGGCGGCCTCGATGGTCGCCGGCAGGATGTTGGCCGATTCGTCCCGGGCCGCCTCGGCCAGCTTCTCGAGCGCCGTGTCCACGGCGCCCTGGTCGCGCTGGGCGCGCCACTCCTCGAGGGCGGCGATTCGCTCGCGCTCGACCTCCGGATCGGGCGTCAGGATGCCGCCGTCCTCGGCCACGGTGAGCGGCGACTCCTCGGATTCGGTGAACTCGTTCTGGCCGACCACGACGATCTCGCGGCGCTCGATCTTGGCGATGCGCTCGCGGTTCGACTCGACCAATTGGGCCTTCATGTAGGGGACCGCCTCGACGGCGCCGCCGCGCTCGGCGACCTGCTTCATCTCCGCGTCGGCACCGTCGGCGAGCTCGTCGACCAGGCCGTCCATCACCTTCGACCCCTCGAAGATGTCGGGGTAGTCGAGCAGGTCGGTCTCGTTGGCCAGGATCTGCTGGATTCGAAGGCTCCACTGCTGGTCCCAGGGGCGGGGGAGGCCGAGCGCCTCGTTCCAGGCGGGCAGCTGGATCGCGCGGGCACGGGCGTCGCGGCCGAGCGTCACCGCGAGAGCCTCGAGCACGATCCGCGGGACGTTGTTCTCGGGCTGTGACTCGGTCAGCCCGAGCGAGTTGACCTGGACGCCGTACCGCAGCCGCAGGAACTTGGGCTCCTCGACGCCGTAGCGGTTGCGCCCGATCTCCTCCCAGAGGCGGCTCATCGCCCGCAGCTTGGCGTGCTCCTCGATGAAGCGGACCCCGGCGTTGACGAAGAACGAGATGCGGCCGAAGACCTTGGGGAAGTCGTCGTCTGGGACCTGCCCGCGTGCCTTGACCTCGTCGAGGACGGCGATCGCGGTGGAGAGCGCGTAGGCGATCTCCTGGACCGGGGTCGCCCCCGCCTCCTGTAGGTGGTAGGAGCAGACGTTGATCGGGTTCCAGTTGGGGATCTCGTTGACGGTGAAGGCGACGGTGTCCGCGATCAGCCGCATCGAGGGCCCGGGCGGGAACGCGTAGGTCCCGCGCGAGAGGTACTCCTTGATGATGTCGTTCTGGGTGGTCCCGGCGAGGGCCGAACGCTCGACGCCGTTCTCCTCGGCGACCGTCGCGTAGAGGGCCAGCAGCCAGGCGGCGGTGGCGTTGATCGTCATCGAGGTGTTCATCTCGCCGAGCGGGATGCCGTCGAAGAGGGTGTGCATGTCGCCCTTGTGGGCGATCGAGACGCCGACCTTGCCGACCTCTCCCCGTGCCAGCTCCGCGTCGGGGTCGTAGCCGGTCTGCGTGGGCAGGTCGAAGGCGACGGAGAGCCCCGTCTGTCCCTTGGCGAGGTTCTTGCGATAGAGCTCGTTCGAGCGCCGGGCGTCCGAGTGGCCCGCGTACGTGCGCATGACCCAAGGGCGGTCCCGCTCGGTCAGGCGGTGCTCGCTCATGCCCTCATGGTAAGCGCCCGGTAAATCCAGACCGCGGGAGAACCGCTCCGACCGGCGCTGCCGGGTGTTCTTGCAATTTCCGGTACGCCTCACGGCTACATTCACGCCCGGATGCGAACGAAGCTGACAGCCCTGCTCGTCATGGGCGCCGCCCTCGCGGCCGGCGCCGTCGCTCACGCGGCCCCGATCCCGGTTGCGGTCTACTCGTTCCAGAGCCAGGACGACGTCAACGCCTTCCAGAAGGTCTTCGGCCCGGGCTGCAAGCGGAAATGGGCCGGGAACCAGAGGCTGGGCCTCGGCGTCGGCAAGAAGACCAGCTCCTGCGTCTATCGCAGCTCGGTCGTGGGTGACTCGAGCGACGCCAGGTCCGACCAGGGGATGGTCGCGACGACCACCGTTACCGGAGGCTCGAAGAAACTGCAAAAGAAGTCCTTCGTGGGGGTCGGCGTGCGGCGCAGCGACAGCGCCGGGTACGTGCTGCGGGTCCTCCCGAACCAGAACAAGTGGCAGTACTTCCGGGACCCGAAGGGTGCTGCCGGCCCGAAGCTGGTTTCCTCCGGCGCCGGCAACGTTCATCAAGGTGGGGTCGAAGCCGAACGTCGTCGCGATCCGTGCCTTCTCCTTCGGTGGCACGACCACCAGCGTGATCGGCTCGGTCAACGGGCATGGCGTCGTTTCCACGGTCGACTCCGGCTCGGACCAGCCCGATGGACGCCAGACCGTGGTCACCTCGGGCGTCAAGGGGAAGGGTGCGGGCGTCGGCGTGGTGGGCTTCTTCGACAACGTCACGGTGCAGGTGCCGAACCCGTTCTAGGGCACGGAATTTCCCCGCGGCCCGCGTGCGATCCTCTACCTTGCGCCGGGTGGCCACGACCACGGTTGAGCGCCCCAAGTCAGCCGGTCCCGAGGAGGGATTGGGCGGAAATTGGCTCGTGATCGTCCTCAACGACGACCACAACACCTTCGATCACGTTGCGAAGACGCTGTCCAGCGTGATCCCCGGCGTCTCGCTGGATGGCGGCTACCGGTTCGCCGACACGATCCACAGCCGCGGCAAGGCGGCCGTCTGGACCGGCCCCCGAGAGCCGGCGGAGCTCTACTGGGAGCAGCTGCAGGGAGCGGGGCTCACCATGGCTCCGCTCGAGCAGCACTAGGGACGGCTTCGCCACAAACGGCGGCCACAAACACCGCCGCCGGATCTATTTCTTCGGCGCGTCCTGAACGAGGGTGTTGTTGCCCGCCCCGCCGTTGAGGCGGTCCTTGCCGGGACCGCCGATCAGCTGATCGGGGCCGGCAGCGCCGAAGAGGCGGTCCATGCCGGCGCCACCACCGAGCAGGTCGGCTCCGGGGCCGCCCAAGAGGACGTCGTCTCCCTGCGTTCCCACTGAGCAGGTCGTCGTCGGCGCCGGCGTTGAGCTTGTCGTTGCCCGAGTTGCCGAGCAGGATGTCCCTGCCGAACCCGGAGGCGGCGCTGTCGTTTCCGCTTCCTCCCTGGAGGCTGTCGCGGAGGCGGCCTCCGGTCATGTGATCGTCACCCGAGCCGCCCAGCACCAGGTTGAAGGCGGACTTGCCGCCGATGTAGCGGTCGTTGCCCGGCCCGAGGTCGCCCGCGGCACCGGTGCCGTGTCCAAAACCACCTGGGATGTCGCGCTGGCCGAAGCCGTTGTCGGGGCCGACGGCCGAGAGCCGGACCCGGTCGTTGCCGCCGCCGGTGACGGCGTCGACCTCGGAGACCTTCGCGCAGGCGACGCTGCCAGTGCGCGGATTCTTTCCGTTCACCTTGACCAGCCCGCCGCTGCAGACGACGAGGATGTTGTCGGGCCCCTTGCCGCCCGTGATCCTGAGCAGCCCCCCGCTGAGCGAGGAGCGCACCTTGGCCTGGGCAGCGCCGGGGCCCACAAGCAGGGCAGCCGCCACAGCGGCGAGCAGGGCGAGGCGCACTGGTGGGCGATGGGCGAGCGTCATCGAGGCAATAGAAGGAACACGCGATGGATCGGGAAGTAGCTGCCCCTGGGGCAGCGGCTCGCGGCGCCTACTCGCCCGCGATCAGCGTGTGCCAGACCGGGAGCACGGGCTTGTTGAAGTAGTTGACGGCGCTCTCGCGCATCGCCGAGACCTCATCGGAGTACCAGTAGCGCTCGAAGTCGGCATGGTCATCCCAGACGGATGCCTGGCGGAAGTGGAGCGGGTCCTCCTCATTTCGCGTCAGGGACCAGCCCTTGGCGCCGAAGGACATCGCCCGCGCCGCGGCCGGCTCCCAGATCTCGTACCAGCGCTCGGCCCGGAAGGGGTGGATGTGCCATTCGATGTAGACGATCTCCAGTGCGCCGTTGTCGCTCACGCGCCGACCTCTGCCCGGATCGCCCCGGGGCCGTCCTCCGTCTTGCCCTCGTCCTCGTCCTCGGCGCCGACGAGAATGGAGATCTTGCCGAGGTGCTTGTTCTCGTGCAGAAGCTGGTGCGCTTCGGCCACGCCGTCGAAGCCCATCACCTGCCAGAGGACCGGCTGGATCTTGCCCTCCGCCATCAGCTGGTTCGCCCGCATGCACTCGTACGCATTGGCGAAATGGGAGCCGATGATCTGCTTCTGGCGCATCCACAGGTAGCGCACGTCGAAGTCGAGCGTGTAGCCGGAGGTCGCGCCGCAGATCACGACCTTGCCGAACGGCTTCACGACGAAGACCGAGGTGGGGAAGGTGGCCTGGCCGACGTGCTCGAAGACGATGTCGGGAGAGTCGCCGAGGATCTCCTTGACCCGCTTGGCGAAGCCGCGCGACTCCTTGAACCGGGCCTTCTCCTGGTCGGGCGTCTCGCCGCCCTTGCGCATCATCCCCGCGAACTCGTTGCGGTTGATGTAGTCGACGGCGCCGAGGCGCTTGACCAGCTCGCCCTTCTCGTCCGACGAGACGACGCCGACGGCGTTCGCGCCGGCCGCCTTGCACAGCTGGGTCGCGAAGACGCCGAGGCCGCCCGCCGCGCCCCAGATCAAGACGTTGTGACCGGCCTGGAGCTTGCACTGGTCGATCAGCATCCGGTACGCGGTGAAGTAGGTGAGGCCGTAGGCCGAGGACTCCGCCCACGAGAGGTTCTGCGGCTTGGGCAGCAGCTGCTGGGCCTGAACCTTCGTGAACTGGGCGAAGGAGCCCCAGGTCGTCTCGTAGCCCCAGATCATCTGGCTGGGCGCGGCCAGCGGGTCGAGCCCATGCACCTCGACGTCCTCGTAGGAGGCCTGGTTGCAGTGGATCACGACCTCGTCGCCGGGCTTCCACTTGGTGACGCCCTCGCCGACCTTCCAGACCACCCCGGAGGCGTCGGAGCCGCCGATGTGATGGCCGTACTCCTCGTGGTCGCCGTAGCCGAAGACGGAGACGGGCTTGCCGAGGGCGGCCCAGACGTTGTTGAAGTTGACGCCCGCCGCCATCACGCGGACGATGACCTCGAAGGCGCCGGGCTCCGGCACCTCGATCTCCTCCACCTGGAAGGCGTCCTTGGGCTCGCCCTCGCGCTCGGGGCGGATGACCCAGGCGGCCATCTTCTCGGGCAGCTCGCCCGGCTGGACATCGAGCTTGGATACGTCGGCGATCTCTACGGCCAATGTGACTCCCGCGTTGGTGGTCCTGGACGCGTGGATCGTAGTCAACGGGGCGCAAGACGCGTTGCCCCTCCGGCTTGCCGTCCGCCGCGCGGACTACGTTGAAAAGTCGGATGGAAGCTTCAGAGAAGCCACAGCTGCCGCTCGAACCCGACGCCTCCGACGGCGCGGTCCGCGCGATCGGCGACCGCCTGGTGATCGAGCGCCTCGAGGTGAACGACTCCGGCGCGGCACGGGTGGTCCGGGAGCAGGTGGGCGAGGGTCACCAGCCCGCCGAGACCGTGACGCGGGCGATCGAGATCGGCGCGCGGGTGATCGAGAGCGAGGGGACCGCCGCGAACGTGGACTACGTGAAGGCGGAGCTCGAGCGCCAGCTCTCCCCGCTCGCCGAGCGCCTGGGAACCGTGATCGAAGAGGGCCAGGAGGAGTTCGTCGAGCAGCTGGCGAGCAGCTTCGACAAGGAGCGCAGCGGCTCGGTGCAGCAGCAGATCCGCGAGCTGCTGACCGCCGCGATGGAGCATCAGCGCACCCAGCTCGCGCGCCAGTTCTCAGCGCAGGACGGCGCCAACCCGCTGGCCGACTTCAAGGACGGCGTCGTCCGGGCCGTGAAGGGCTCGCAGGAGGCACAGCAGCTGGAGCACGCCGAGGACCGAAAGCGAATGGAGGCCCTGACGGCCGAGGTGACGGCCCTCCGAGAGCGGCTGAGCGCGAAGGATGAGATCGAGACCGAACAGGCCCGGGGGACCGCCAAGGGCCGGGACTTCGAAGGCAGAGTCCACGACCTGATCGACGGCATCGCCACGGCTCGTGGCGACGTCGCGCACCACGTCGGGGACCAGGCGGCGGAGACCCGGGGCAAGAAGGGGGACACGGTCGTCGAGATCGGTGCGGGGGGTGGCCCCGCGCTCGCGAAGATCGCCTTCGATCCGAAGGACAGCCAGCTCACCCGGCCCAAGGCGTGGGAGGTGCTCAACGGATCCCTCGACGACCGGGGCGCGGACTACGCGGTCCTCGTGGTCGCCAGCGAGGAGAACGTCCCGGCCAAGACCCAGAGCCTGGTCGAGTACGAGGGGAACAAGCTGATCGTCGCGGTCGACCGCGACGATCCCGAGCCGTACATCCTCGAAACCGCCTACTGCCTGGCCCGTGCGCGGGCGCTCGCCGCGAGACGGGATGAGCTCTCGCTCGATGCTCCGGCGATGAAGGAGGCCATCGATGAGACACGGCGTGCTCTGGAATCGCTGAAGACCGCGCGGCAGGCGCTCACCGGCATGCGCAAGAACGCCGACAGCATCGAGTCTGCGCTGGGCGTCATGGAGGAGGGGGCCAAGGCGGCATTGGCGCGCGCGGATGGCCTGATCGCGGACGCCTTGGACGGAGTGGCCTGATGGATATACCCGGTATTGCGTCTACGGATAGGGTCACGGGTCATGGACCGTCTTCCACCGGGCGAAATGGCTAACAGACCGAATATGAAAGCGTCCGAGAATGCGGTGCCACCGATCGATTGGAGTGGCAGAACCGCCATACACCGAGTTGAGACGGACCGCGTCGCCACGGCGCTTGGATCCGAGCGATTTGCGTCGGGCTACTCCCGGCTCGAGCTTGATGCTCACCGCCGTGCTGCCGCGCCTGGTTGGCGAGCCTCGGGTGGGCGGCTAGGGCAGCAGCAGCTGGTTCTGGGCGGACGGGCGCTCGGGGCCGACCGTGAAGCTGAACGGCCGCGCGGCGATTCCGTCGACGCTCGCCTCGTAGCTGCCGCTCTTCACCTGGACCTTGACGGTCTGCGTGTCGCCCGGCCCGATCTCATCGCTGTTGGCGGCGACCGGGCCGTTGATCGCGAGGCTGCCGGTCTGATTCGTGAGGTTCGCTGCCGTGAAGTTGACCAGGCCGGCTCCGAACTCCCGGGGCGAGACGACGACGCCGTCGGGGGCGATCTTCACGCTCACCTCGGCCGGGACGGGTGGGCTCGGATCGTTCTTGAAGTCGTTGCGGCCGCAGCCGGCCACCGCCAGCACCGCCACCAGGGCGGCTACGGGCAAGAACAGCGCTCTGCCCCTCCTCCACAGCATGCGCGGAGGAATCTAGCCGAAGCGAGGGACAGGCCGCTTCAGCGTGTCAGGTGGGGAAGGGGAGCTCCACCAGCTCGGCCGTGACGCCGTCGGCGCCGACCGTGACCTGCTCGCCGTCGGCCGCCTCTCTCCTCACGATCGCCAGCGCGATCGGGCCGAGGGCGGGGGAGATGCACGCGGTGCCGACCGTGCCCACCTCGCGCTCGCCGTGAGTGATCGGATCGCCCAGGGCCGCGGGCGCGCTGAGGCGAAGGCCTCGCAGGGTGCGGTTGGGCTTGCCGCGGTAGTGCAGGCGCGCAACCGGCTCCTGGCCGATGTAGCAGCCCTTCTCGAAGTCAACGGCGCGCTCCACGATCCCCGCCTCGGCGGGCATGGACTCCGGTCCCATGTCGAGGCCGAATCGCGGCCTGCCGGACTCGACCCGGATGACCTCGGCCGCGGCGTCGGTGACGGGCTCGGCGCCACCGGCGATGAGCCCCTCTTTGAGGGTCTCGGCAGCGTCGGGCCGGGCGATCAGGTCGATGCCCCGATCGGTCGCGACGGCGAGGACGCTGATGCCGTCCCGCTCGTAGTAGTGCTGCGCATGCTCCGGTGCAAGGGGCGGGCACCCAGCGGCCTCCACGGCTGCGGGTCCGATCAGCGAGGTGATCGTCCAGCTCGAGGTTGCATCGGCGACCTCCACCTCGCGGCCGATCTTGTACGTCTCGAGATGCTTGCGAAGGGCCTCGAACGCGGCGGGCTCGGTATCCAGCCAGATCTGATCCGCGTGAGAGTGGCTCAGGCGGAGGGCTCTCATGTCTGCGACGAGGTGGCCCTTGCGGTCGAGGAGCGCGGCGTAGCAGCCCTGATCGGGCTCGAGCGCTTCGATGTCGTTGGTCAGCTGGCTCTGCAGGTACTCGGCTGCGTCGGGTCCGCTGACGAGCAGTGCCGACCGGTCCCTGACCAGGAATCCGGCCTGCTCGCGGAGGGCGCGATATTGCCCGTCGAGCTCGATCTGGGTTGCCGCCTCGGCCATTCGCCGATTGTAGGTCGCCGCCTCGGCCGGCCTCCCGCACCGAAAACCGGGGAGGCGGAGTTAGTCATGACTAACTTCTGAGTTCGGATCTGCTTCAATACCGCGGATGACCGTGCCGGCCCACAACGCCCATCCGAAGCGCCGCACCAACGAGGGCGCCGAGAACTACGCGAAGGCGCTCTACGAGCTCCAGTCGCGGGAGGGGAGCGCGGTCGGCACCACAGCGGTGGCGGAGCGCCTGGGGGTCACGCCGGCCTCGGCGTCGGGAATGTTGCGGCGCCTGGCGGATGAGGGCGTCGTCGAGTACACGCCCTACCACGGGGCACGTCTGACCCCCGAAGGCGAGCGGATCGCCCTCGAGGTGATCCGCCACCACAGGCTGATCGAGCTCTTCCTTGCCGAGGAGCTCGGGATGCCGTGGGATCGGGTGCACGCGGAGGCCGAGGTGCTGGAGCACCACATCTCCGAGGAGCTCGAGGAGCTGATCGCCGACAAGCTCGGCGAGCCCGCGCTCGATCCGCATGGCGATCCGATCCCGGACCGGGATCTGGCGCTGAGCGCCGATGACTCCGTGCCGCTCACGGAGCTGGATCCCGGCGAGGAGGGAACCTTCACCCGCGTCTCCGACAGCGACGCCGGGATGTTGCGATACCTGGCCGAGCGGGCGATCCAGCCAGGCGCGCGACTGCTGGTCAAGGGCCGCGAGCCCTTCGGCGGGCCTCTGATGGTCGAGATCGCAGGCCACACCCATCCACTCGGACCGGAGCTCGCGGGGAGCATGAGGGTCAGCCGTCAACCGGTGGCGGGGGCATGAGCGAGACGGAGCTGCCCGTCGCCGAGGAGGATGTGGGCCTCACCGAGCCGGTCCCCGGGGAGCTCTCGGCGCCGCCGGAGCTCGAAAACGGACTGGGCGGCGTCGAGGACGTCCTGCCGGGGGAAGCGGCCGTTGCGCGCGCCGCGCGGCGATCGCTGGACGGGGAGTCGCGCGGGCTGCCCCGCATCTGGCCCTTCCTGGGCCCGGCCTTTATAGCGGCCGTCGCCTACATCGACCCCGGCAACTTCGCGACCAACATCGCCGGCGGCGCGAAGTTCGGCTACCTGCTGCTCTGGGTCGTGCTCGGCGCCAACCTGATCGCGATGGTGGTGCAGACCCAGTCGGCCAAGCTGGGGATCGCGACGGGCAGGAACCTCGCCGAGGCCTGCCGGGACTCATTTTCCCGGCGCACGTCGATCGGGCTCTGGATCCAGGCGGAGATCGTGGCGGCGGCGTGCGATATCGCAGAGGTGGTTGGGGCCGCCCTTGGACTGAACCTTCTCTTCGGGATCCCGCTGTTCCCGGCGGGGCTGCTCGGCGGGGCGGGCGCGTTCGCGATCCTCGGCATGCAGCAGAAGGGCTTCCGCCGCCTCGAGGCGGTGATCGTCGGCATGGTCGGCGTCGTCGTGGCGGCCTTCGCCTTCGAGATCTTCGAATCCAATCCGGATGGGAGTCAGGTCGCCAAGCATCTCTTCACGCCGGGCTTCGCGGGGACGGAGAGCATCCTGCTCGCGACGGGCATCATCGGCGCGACGGTCATGCCCCACGTCATCTACCTGCACTCCGCTCTGACCCAGCGGCGGATCGTGGGACGGGACGAGCGGGAGAAGCGCCAGATCCTGCGCTTCGAGCGCATCGACGTCGTGATCGCCATGGCGCTCGCGGGTGCCGTGAACCTGTCGATGATGATCATGGCCGCCGCCCTCTTCCACGGCAGCGGCCTGGTCGGGATCGACAGCATCGACGGCGCATTCGACGCTCTCAAGCAGGTGGTCTCGCCGGGCGCAGCGACGATCTTCGGCATCGCCCTGCTCGCGTCCGGCTACGCCTCGTCATCGGTGGGGACGATGTCCGGCCAGGTCGTGATGCAGGGATTCATCCGTCGCCGGATTCCGATCTTCGTGCGCCGGGCGATCACGCTGACGCCTGCGCTGATCGTGCTGGCGGTTGGCCTCGACCCGACCGATGCGCTCGTCGGCAGCCAGGTCGTGCTGAGCTTCGGCATTCCGTTCGCGCTCGTTCCGCTGGTCATGCTCACTCGGCGGCGAGACCTGATGGGATCTCTCGCCAATCCGGGCTGGCTCACCGCCGTCGTCTCCGTTCTCTCCGGATTGATCATCGCTCTCAACGTCTTCCTGCTCGAGCAGGTCTTCATCGGCTAGATGACGAGGCGGGCGGGCATCGAGGTCTCGTCGCGGCTGGAGGCGGGCCCGGAGGAGATCTGGAGCTGGGTGGTCACAGCGGAGGGAGTGAACGACGAGCTGCGGCCCTGGCTGCGGATGACCGTTCCAGGCGGCGGCGATTTCGACCTGAACTCCGTCGAGATCGGCAAGCCAATCGGCCGGAGCTGGGTGCTCTTGCTTGGCCTGATCCCGGTCGACTACGACGAGATCAAGCTCGAGGAGATCGACGAGGGCCGCGGGTTCGTCGAGCGATCAAAGATGCTCTCGCAGCGCTGGTGGGAGCACATCCGCACCATCCGGCCCGTCGATGGCGGTGCGGTGGTTACCGACGCGGTCGCGTGGGAGCCGCGGCTGCCGCTGCCCGGTGCTGCCATGCGCCCGCTGTTCCGGGCGATCTTCGGCCACCGCCATCGCAGGCTCCGCCGGCGCTTCGGGGGCGCCCCGGCTGGAGTTCCGGGCGGCAATAGCTAGGCTTGGGCCGTGGCTCTCGCGGCGGACTTCGAGGCGGTTGTCGACTCGCTACCGGATGACTGGACGGACCTCGAGCTCGACCTTCGGATCGCCGACGAGTCGCGCTATGTGGACGCCGCCGTGATGCTCTCGCAGGTCAACGCTCAGCCCTACTCCCGAGCCGATTGGCACTGGCGGATTCTCGTCGCGCACCGCTTCGGGCACGCGGCCGCGGCCGAGACGGTGCGCGGGGCGCTCACCAAGCTCGACGGAGAGGGGATCGCGGGCGAGATTCGTGTCCGCGACGCGCAGGAGGGTCGCGCGGAGGTGGTTCAGTGGTGGGGCCGGCCCGACAGCATTCGGCGCGACTTCCAGCGCCGGCGCAGCCTCTAGGGCTAGAGAAACCGCTCCGGGTCCGGGACCCGGAAGAAGGACTGGATCAACGGGGCAAGCTGATTGGCGATGATCCGGGCGCGGTTGATCTCGGTGCGGGTCCAGGGGCGCTCCTCGTGGCACATCGCCTCGACGATGCCGAGGCTTTCGCCGCGATGGACAACCGGAACGATCAACAGCGAGCGATAGCCGAGCGAGAACATCAGCTCGACCTCGTGGCGGTCGGCCCGCGGGTCTCCCACCATCACCTGCGCGGACTCCTGGCGCTCGAGAGCGCGGCCGGTCATCGGGTACTCCTCGACTGAGAAGAACTCCTCCACCGGCTGCTCCCCGCTCTCCGCGAGCGTCTCCACCGCGCATCTGTCGGGATGCCATTGGGAAAGCGCGACCTTGTCGGCATGCAGCTCGCCGGCGATCAGATCGAGGGCGGCGTAGAGGTCGGACCTGGATCTGGCGTTGGCGAGACGGGCGCTGAGGTGCTCCAGGCGCCGGTCGCCGGCGGAGATCGCCGGGGTCTCGCCGCCGGGGCTCGAGACGAGCGCCTTGGCAAGCGCCTCTCTGCAGGTCGCCGCGGCGGGTGGGGAGACCGGGCTCCAGGGAGGCGCCGGCCGGCCGATCGCGTAGCCCTGTCCGCACGGGACGTCGAGGTTTGCGAGTACCTCGATGTCGTCATGGCTTTCGATCCCCTCCGCGCACACCGTCGCGCCCACACGACGCGCGAAGCGGACGAGCGATTCCACCAGGGCCATGCGGATCGGGTCGGAGTGGATGGCGCGGGTGAGCTCGAGGTCCAGCTTGACGATGTCCGGGCGGACCCACATGACCTGCTTGAGCCCGGCGTATCCCGCCCCGGCATCGTCGATGGCGATCCTCGCTCCCCGCTCTCGGAGGCTTGCGAGCGAATCCGCCAGCAGGCTGTCTCCGACAAAGACCTCGTGCTCGGTCAGCTCGATGATCAGATCGGAGAGGTCATCGGGAAGGACGCCCTTGACCGCGTCGGTGGACAGCGCCGAGGGGCTGACGTTGACGGCGAGGTGGGTGCCCGGGGGACGACCGATGGGCTCCAGCGCCGCACGGATCGCGGCGGCCTCCAGCTCAGGTCCCAGTCCGCAGGCATTGGCCTGTGCGAACCAGGTGGAGGGCGGTCGTTCGGGCGCGTCGGGGAAGCGGGCGAGTGCCTCATAGCCGATCAGGCGACCGGTGGTCAGCGACGCCACGGGCTGGAAGACGGGCTCGATCGCGCGCTCCGAGAGGATGCGCTCGATCTCCGAGCGCTGAGGGGCGTCGCCGCTGAGGCGGACGTGATCGGAGTCGAAGCGGCGAGTCCTCGACTTGCCCGACTGCTTCGCCCAATAGAGAGCTCCCTCGGCGAGCTGGAGGAGGGCGCCGGCGCTGTCGGCGTCGACCGGGTAAACGGCGACGCCGGCCGAGCAGGTCAGCTCCGAGCCGGCGGGCGACAGCCGCGCCACCGCGGTTCGAACGCGCTCCGCGATCTCCTGGGCGACGTCGGCTTCCGTGTCCGGCAGGATCAGCGCAAATTCCTCGCCGCCCGTGCGGGCGGCGATGTCGCCCTTGCGGACAGAATTGCGGAGCTGGGCGCCGACACCCTCGAGCACGCCGTCCCCGAAGGGATGACCGTGGCGCTCGTTGATCGCCTTGAAGTCGTCGAGGTCGAAAGCGATCAGGGACAGCGACTCGCGTTGGGCCGACGCTCTGTGCAGCTCGCGACGGAGGGTCTGCTGGAAGCCCCGGTGATTCATCAGGCCGGTCAGAGTGTCGGTCTCGGCCAGGTCCCGCAGCTGCGTCTGCTCTCTGTAGATCAGCGCGGTCAGGCCGAAGGTGAGTAGCATCCCGGCCGCGCTGCATGCCGCCAGCACCGAGTCGCCGCGCGAAATCGCCAGGCCGAGGATCGCGCCCCAGAGCAGGGAGAAACCGGCGGCAGCCCAAGGCACCACCCTTCGATGGGAGCTCCGGGGATGGGCGATTCGCCCCACGAGACCATGTATCGGAACGCACGTCCATACCTATATCCCTGGTTTTTGGTCAAATGGCCTGCTTGGGCGCATGATTCCGCGGCATCCCGACACCTCGAGCTGATGGCGCGGATCGCCTCCGTCGTGGGGGACCTGATGCTCGCCAGCCGGGTGCGGACCTCCCTCGAGGCGAGCGGCCACGAGGTGGAGCAGGACTCCGAGCTGCCTGACGAGCTCGACGGCATCGATCTGCTGGTCGCGGACCTCGACGCGGTGCCGCCCGAGCGACTGGCCGAGCTGGGCGTGCCCGTGGTCGGCTTCTACCAGCACACCGACACCGACACAAAGGCGCGGGCCGTCGAGGCCGGCCTCGCCATGGCGGTACCGCGAAGCCGGATGGTCAGGGAGCTGCCGGAGCTGGTGGACCGAGCTCTCGGTTAGCGGGAGGGACAGAGCGGCGGATCGTGGAAGCCCGTGACCACATGGTCCACGGCTCCCGGATCGATCACGCCGTGGGCGGCGGCCCACGACGCCCAACCGGACGTGGCGGCGGGTTCGACACCAACGAGTTGTTTCGAGTTCAGCGGGGAGAACGCGGCCGCCGCGTTCAGGGCGTTGAGCTGTTCCTCCTGAGAGGTCCTGTCGAGGCCCGGGACGGCGGACAGCAGATCGTCAAGGGCAGCGTGCGGGTCGCGATTCAGCGATTCGTATCCACGCTCTAGAGCGGCTGCGAACTGCGGCGCGATGAGGCACTTTCCCTTGGTCCGAGGAGTCGCCACCACGAGCTCGGGATACCGCGGAGCGCCGAACTGGTCCACCCGGAACTCCCGGGTTGGGATGCTTGCGCTGGTGAAGCTCCACACCCTCCGCATTCCAGAACCCGGTGGCGGCATCGACCTTGCCGGCCGCCAGGTCCGCGACGGCGTTGAAGCCGATGGTCACTCGGTGCACGGAGGACGGATCGACTCCGCCCGCTCGCAGCACCGTGTCGAGGACCGCGTCGTCGGAGGGGACGCCCGTGACGCCGATCGTCTTCCCGGCCAGGTCCGCCGGCGTCCGGATCTCGTTCGGGTCCCGCGCGATCACCGAGGCGAGCGGCCGTTGGACAACGGCCGCGATCGCGACCAGGTCGAGGCCGCGTTCCCGGGCTATGCCGAAGTCGTTGATGTCCATCACCGCGAAGTCCGCGCGCCCGGCTTCGAGCAGCTTGGCGCTGTCGGCCGTGCTGGAGGGCTCCTGGATGGTCAGGTCGAGACCCGCATCCTTGAAGTAGTCATTCGCCTGCGCGGCGTAGATCCCCGAGTGGACCGCGTTCGGCTGGAAGTCGAGGACAAGGGTCGCGCCTTTCGGCGCGCCCGGTTCAGCGCCGCCCCCTCCGCAGCCCAGGAAAGCGGCTCCCAGGAGGGCGGCCGCCAGCAGCGCGGCGACCCGTCTCATGCGCGGCTGACCCTATCTCTAAGGGCGGGATAAAAGGTTGCGGCAGGGGTCTCGGCCCAGCTGGAAATGCGGTTAGACTGCGCGCCGCCGTCCGGTCGGTTCGGCTTCGCCATAAAACGAGGAGGTCGCTTCCAAGTGCAAGATCGAGGTCTCGCCGCATACATCGCCGAGCTGATCGGGACACTGCTCCTGGTCTTCTTCATCACCAGCGTCTTCGCCCTCTACGTGGCCGTCGGCCAGAACCCTCAGTTCGGAACGGACTTCGCGGTCGTCGGCCTCACTAACTTTCTGGTCCTCTTCGCGCTGGTGATCAGCATCGGCGTGGCGAGCGGGGGGCACTTCAACCCCGTTGTGACGACCGCCTTCATCGCGATCCGGCGGATCGATCCAATCGACGGGCTTGTCTACATCCTGGCCCAGCTCTCTGGCGGGGTGCTCGGGGCGCTGCTCACCAAGGCATTCCTGCTGGACGAGGGCCGCGCCTCCGACTACGGCACGCCCAAGATCACACCCATTCTCGGGGGGGCCTTCCAGGGCGCCCTCATCGAGGGCATCGGCGCCTTCGTCCTGGTGCTCGCCGTGCTGGCGGTGGCGCTCAATCCCGAGACCCGGCGCTGGGCCGCGCTGGCCTACGGCGGGGCGCTGGGCTCCCTCGTCATGGTGCTGGGCCCGCTCACCGGTGGCTCCTTCAACCCCGCCCGATGGTTTGGACCCGCCCTGGTCGGCAACCACTTCACCGACGCCTGGGCCTACATCTTGGGCCCGCTGGTCGGTGGCCTGCTCGCTGCGGGGGTCTACAAGTTCATCATCGAGCCCTCCAGCGGACCGGTGCAGGAGCTGGCGGACACCGTGGCGCCACGCGGCCCGGCTCCGCCCGCCGGCGAGGCTCCGCCGCTGCGTCAGGGCCCAGGCGGTCCGCCGCCGTCGTCGCCTCCAGGCGGCATCGCGGGCAGTTAGCCAGCCGGGACAGGCACTTCGCTAGGTTTGCCCTGCAATGCGCAGGGTCACCTTCTCGCGCAACTACACGCTCTCGCTCTCGAGGACGTGCCAGTGCTACTGCAAGTACTGCGCCTTCGCGACGAGGCGCGCCCACATCCACGATCCGGATGAGGTCGAGCGGCGCCTGGAGGAGGCGGTGCGCAGAAACACGAAGGAGCTCCTGGTCCTCACGGGCGAGCGGCCGGAGGTCAATCCCGAGGTGGCCGATCGCCTGCGGGAATGGGGCCACGACGACTTCACCTCATACGTCGTCTGGGCCTGCCAGCGTGCCCTCGAGCGCGGCCTGCTCCCGCACACGAACCTCGGAGTCCTCTCGCGAGAGGACCTGATCCGAGTCAGAGAGGTGACGGCCTCGCAGGGCCTGATGCTCGAATCGATCAACCCCGATCTGGTCGTCCATCAGGGCTCGCCCACGAAGCACCCGGCGAAGCGGCTGGAGACGATGCGGCTGGCGGGGGAGCTGCGGATCCCGTTCACCACCGGGATCCTGGTCGGCATCGGGGAGACGCCGGAGGAGCGAGTCGGGGCCCTGGAGTCGATCGCCGCCGTGCACGCCGAGTACGGCCACGTCCAGGAGGTCATCCTGCAGAACTTCGTCCCCCATCCGCGCTACTACGGTCAGGAGGTCGCCGAGATCGCAGACGATGCCTCCCGGGAGCGCTGGGCCAACGGCAAAACGGTCGGGTCCGAGCTGCCGCTTCCGGCGTGGGCGACGCCGGTCTCTGTCGATGACATGAAGCGCTTGATCGCGGATTGTCGTCGCCTCATGCCTGATGTTGGCGTCCAGGTGCCCCCGAACCTCGCCGACTGGTGGCCCGAGCTGGTCGAGGCGGGCGCCACGGACCTCGGCGGCCTGTCTAGCAACGGCGACCACATCTCGCCAGAGGAGCCGTTCCCGAGCCCGCACCAGGTGCGCAAGGAGCTGGCGCCGCGCGGCTACGCCCTGACGGAGCGACTCTGCGCCTACCCCCAATACCTCGACCCCGAGTGGATGGAGCAGGGCGTCCTAGACGTCGTCAAGCTCAAGTACTGGAGCTTCATCCCGAGGCGAGGCTCCGGCCGCCGCCAGGGAACGCCGCCGGCGCCCGAGGTGGCGCCTCGCGCGATCGAGAGGGGCCGGCGCGGCGAAGAGCTCAGCGAGGAGGAGCTGACCGCCCTCTTCTCGGAGACGCGCCCGGACGTGATCGAGGAGATGCGGGTTGCGGCGGACGAGCTGCGCGCCGAGCTCACGGGCGAGGTGGCGACCTTCGTCGTCAACCGGAACATCAACTTCACCAACGTTTGCGTGGTCGGGTGCGCTTTCTGCGGATTCGGCCAGGGCAAGCGCTCGCCGGATGCCTATCTCGTCAGTGAGGACGACTTTGCCGCGCGCGTCGAGGAGGCGATCGACTTCGGCGCGACCGAGATCTGCATGCAGGGAGGGATTCATCCCGACTACACGCTCGAGGACTACGGACGCTGGCTGCGGTTCGCCAAGGAGTGCGCTCCGGACATCCACCTGCATGCCTACTCGCCGATGGAGGTCCACTACATGTGCGAGCGGTCGGGGCGCTCACCCGACTCCGTGTTCGAGTACCTGATCGAGTGCGGCCTGGGCTCGACTCCGGGGACGGCGGCGGAGGTTCTCGACGACGGTGTTCGTCAGCGCATCTCGCCGAACAAGCTGCCGGTCGCCCGCTGGGTCGAGATCATCGAGGCGTCTCACCGCGCGGGCCTGCGCTCGACCTCGACGGTGATGTTCGGGCACATCGAGGAGCCGCGCGAGCTCGCGCGCCACATGCGAATCGTGCGCGCGCTCCAGGAGAGGACGGGAGGGATCACGGAGTTCGTCCCGCTCAGCTTCATCCCGTTCAACACTCTCCTCGGCCGGACCCACGGGGTGGAGGAGATCTCACGTCACGACAACCTCAAGCACACCGCCGCGTTCCGGCTCGCGCTCGGCAAGACGATCCCGAACCTGCAGGCGAGCTGGGTGAAGATGGGGCTCGATGCCGCAACCGAGAGCCTGCGCTGGGGCGTCAACGACCTCGGCGGCACGCTGATGGAGGAGAACATCTCGCGAATGGCGGGCTCCCACCACGGCGTCAAGCTCGAGCCCGAGCAGCTCATAGAAGCCGCCCGCCGGGCCGGTCGGACTCCGGCCCAGCGGACGACGCTCTACGAGATCGTCGAGACCTACTGACCCGGTCGCTGGCTGACGCCGACGCGCTCTCCACGTGCGCCGGCGGCTGCACCCGTGGCAGCCCCGGTGACTGCGCCACGGATCCGATCGGCGAGGCTCGGATTGCCCTCACGGGTGGCCTCGCGGGCCCACGCGGTAAGCAGGGCGCTGATCGCGAATATCGCCGCCAGGCTCACGACCACGGGCACGAACAGGGCGAGGGCCCCATCACCGGCAAACGCTCCGCTCTTCGTGAACAGGGCACCGAAGGTGAGCGGCTGAACCACGGCCGCCGCGGCGGCCAGCCAGCCGAGCCATGCGGGGAACGCCTCGCTTCGAAGCAGCACGAGCGCCGACGCCCCGAAGAAGGCGGTGAACGCTGGAATCCCGGCGATCCCACTCATCACGAAGACGTCGTTTAGCGCACGGGTGATCAGCGGGTCGACGCCCTGGGGACGGTAGGCGGCGACCGCTTCGGCGGAGATACCGATGAAGAACGCTCCCACCGCCAGCAGGCCCCCGCCGAACGCGATGGCAGGCAGCCTCGGGTTCCCGGCGGCGACGCGCAGGAGGCTCGCCAACGTTCCGAGGAACCAAATGAAGAAGAACAGCGCGACGCTGATGATCACGAGCCCGGCCCTCACTGCGCTGTGGTGGGCCAGGAAGTAGCTCGACCACTCCTGGGATGGAGCGTTGAGATCCGGCGGCGTCGGAATCACGGCCAGGAATCCGACGATCATCAACACCACGAAGGCGATTCCCGTGGCTGCCCCGTACTGCGCGTAGCGGTCGTCGTTCATACACCCTCCTCTCGATGACCCCGGCCGCGGCGATCCTATTCGAGACAATCTGTACATGCGTGCGCTGGTCCTGGATGAGCCGGGAAGGCCCCTGATCGAGCGGGAGCTTCCCGACCCGGAGCCGGAGGATGGCCAGGTCCTGATCGAGGTCTCTGCCTGCGGCGTCTGCCGCACGGACCTCCACATCTTCGACGGCGAACTCACCGAGCCGAAGCTGCCACTGGTGCTCGGGCATCAGATCGTCGGCAAGGTGATCGGGAGGGGGAAGGGGGCGGACCGGTTCGCCGACCGAGACCGGGTGGGCGTGCCATGGCTCGGCTGGACCGACGGGACCTGTCGCTACTGCCGCTCCGGTCGCGAGAACCTCTGCGAGAACGCGAAGTTCACGGGCTACGACATCGATGGTGGCTACGCCGAGCGGGTCGTGGCCGACGAGCGCTTCACCTTCCCGCTGCCCGGCAACACTCCGGACGATCACGCCGCGCCTCTGCTCTGCGCCGGCCTGATCGGCTACCGCTCGCTCCGGCTGGCCGGTCAGGGCGAGCGACTGGGCCTCTACGGCTTCGGCTCATCGGCCCACATCATCTGCCAGGTGGCCGTCGCGCAGGGCTGGCGCGTGTACGCCCTGACTCGCGAGGGTGACACCGAGACCCAGGAGCTGGCGCGCTCACTGGGGGCCGAGTGGGCCGGCGCCGTGGGCGATCCGGCAGCGACCGATCTCGACGCCGCCATCGTCTTCGCGCCTGTGGGCGATCTCATGATTGAGGCGCTGCGCGCCATGGCGCCGGGCGGGACGGTGGTTTCGGCCGGGATCCACATGAGCGACATCCCCTCGTTCCCCTATGAGCTGCTCTGGCACGAGCGCACGATGCGCTCAGTGGCAAACCTGACCCGCCGCGACGGCGAGGAGTTCCTTCCCCTGGCCGCGAGCGTGCCGGTCGAGACTCGCATCCAGACCTATCCGCTGGCCGACGCCAACCGTGCGTTGGATGACATTCGTCACGGTAGGGTCGAGGGCTCCGCCGTCCTTGCGATTGGCGAGTAGCCTCCCGGATGAAACGGGTTGCGCCTCCGGCGCACCCTTGCATCACCGGGGAGAGGAAAGAGCGATATGCCAGACGTGACCGTGAAGCGTGTCGAGGACTTCGAGGCGATCTTCGGTGGGGGCTTCCGACGCGCGAGAGCCGGCCTGGGCGTGAGCTCGTTCGGTCTCGCCGTGATCGACCTGCCGCCGAACTTCAAGCACTTCCCCGAGCACGACCAGACCCACGACGACCAGGAGGAGGTCTACACCGTGGTTTCCGGCCGGGCCACGCTCGTGGTCGGCGGGGAGGAGCACGAGCTCGAGCCGGGGGTGTTCGCGCGGGTCGGGGCGACCGAGAAGCGCAAGTTCGTCACCGGCGACGAGCCGGCGCGCATCATCGCGATGGGCGCGACGCCGGGCAAGGTCTACGAGCCTCCGGAGTTCACCCACGAGGGCACCAAGCCTCCCTCGATGGACGACATCACGTCGAAGCACGCCACTCCGGCGCTGTAGCGGCCGCTTGTGGCCGCGACTTGATGGCGAAGCCGTCTACCTGAACAGGTCCTCATCGGCCGGGCGCCGCAGGGGCGCGGCGCCGGGTCCATCCTCGGCCCGCACAATCTCTCCGAGCCCGGAGATGACCGCCCCGGGCGCCCCGGAATCCTTGTCCCGAGTCAGGTCGGCGGCACCCGCGAGCTGGTCGGCGGTTGCGATCAGAGTCGCCGAGAGCTCGCCGCCTTGACGATCCGGCCTGCCGCGCCAGTCCGCGAGAGGCTCGATTCCCGCGCAGCCGATCGCGACGTCGGCCTGCCCGACCCGCCAGGCTCGGCCGAAGCTGTCGGCGATCACGACCGCGGGCGAGGCGCCTGAGGCCGCGGCGATTTCCGCACGAATCCGCCGGGCGGAGGCGTCGCTGTCGAGGGGGAGCAGCGAGACATGTCCGTCGGCGAGGTTCGAGGAGTCAATCCCGGCGTTGGCGCAGACCCATCCCTCATTGGTCTCGGTGATCAGCACACCGCGCTCTGCGCGGACGACCCGGGCGCTCTCGGCCAGCACCAGCTCGACCATTGCCGGGTCCTTGTTGAGCTCGGCGGCGAGCTTCCGGGCGCCCTCGCCGGGCTCGACGTCAGCGAGCGCGCGCACCCTGCCCTCCACCTTCGATACGGCCTTCTGGGAGATCACCACGACCTCGTCGGCCGCGGGACCGGCGGTTTCAGCAATCAGCCGGCCGAGGTCGTCGCCCTCGTGCAACTCGGGCAGGCCCGTCAGGGGCCTGATCCGCAGCTCACGAGTGATGGCCATCACCGGCGGCCACAAACCCCGCCGCCGAACAAACTAAGCGACGGCCGGCTGCGTGCGGTCGCCGAGCTCCCAGAGCACCTTGGCGGTCCGCTGCGCCGGCTCCGGGTTGAGCAGCAGGCGGTCGCGCAGCAGCGACATGTCCTCGGGTGTATCGAGGTCCGTTCCCATCGACTCGATCTCCTCCAGCGCGAAGCTGATCCCCGCGGCTCGCGCGCGGCTCACGTGGCGGGCGCAGCTATCCGGGCCAAAGGCCGGGAGGAAGACGTCCGGGGGCGCCAGCACCAGGGCGTTGGTGCCGGTCCCGTGCCGATCGGGGACGATCAGGACGGTCCGAGCGGAGCGTCCAATGCGCGCGTCGAGCTCCTCCGGGTCAAGCATCGGACAGTCGACGGGGAGCATCGCGACACGGTCGGCGCCCTCCGCCATTGCGGCGCGCGCACCGGCGATCGCCGCCTCCGAGTGTCCCTCGTCGCGCTCCTGCATGAGGACCTTGTTGCCGAACCAGCGCGCCTGACGCCCGACCGATGGGTCGGAGGTGACGACGAGGACGTCATCCAGGCAGCGGCAGCGGCGCAGCTTCATGATCAGGTCGAGGAAGAGGGCTTCGGCCAGGCGATTGCGCTCCTCCACGGACAGCGTGCCGTCGAGCCGCCCATTGGCGACCGAGAGCCCCTTCACCGGAACGATTGCGGTCGTGTGCAAGTTGTTGGAATCCGACCCCACGGACAGTCAGGCTACCTGGTGAGGCGCCGTTCATGCCCCAGTTTGCGGAGATCTAACCGTCCTGCCGCAGTGTCGACGCGAACTCGAGGGTTCGCTCGGCCAGGCCGCGTCGGCCGTCGCGGCCTTCCATCAGCGTTGGGCAGCTCATCACCCTGACACCGTCGGGCGCGGGATCCGGATCCTCGGGGTCGCAGAGCATGCCGTCGATCAGCCCCTCGTAGAGCGAGGCGGCGCCCGCGGCGGTCGATGGACGGCCCACGGCTCGCATGAAGAGGTCGGTTGGGCCCTTGACCACCTGGCCGGCGACGTAGGGGCTGACCGCGACGACGGGCGCCGGGGAGGCCGCCAGGGCCTTGCGCACGGCCGGCATGGAGACGATCGGCCCGATCGAGATCACCGGGTTCGAGGGCCCGATCACGATCGCCTCGGCCGCGGAGATCGCCGACAGCACCTCCGGCGTCGGGTTGGCCTCGGCGATGCCCTCGATCGCGATCTCCTCGACCTCGGCCTTGGCGTGCTCGGCGACCAGGTACTGCTGCAGGCCTCGCCACCCTTCCGCGGTCCTGACTCGGGTGCGGACCGGCTCCTCGCACATCGGCAGCACGGCGGCTTCGACGCCGAGCGCTCGCGCGATCTGCGCCTGAGCCGCGGTCCGCGTGCCGCCCTCCGCCACGAACTGTCGGCGATAGAGACAGGTCGCGAGGTCGCGGTCGGAGAGGCGGAACCAGTCGGGCGTCCCCAGCTGGACCAGCCGGTCGAAGGCCGTGAAGGAATCGCCCTTGATGCCCCAGCCGCGCTCCTCGTCGATTTCCCCGCTCAGCCAGTAGGTGATCAGGTCCGGGTCGGGGGAGACGTCGACTCCCGCGGTCTCGATGTCGTCGGCGGTGTTGGCGACGACCGACAGGCCGTTGCCCAGCAGGTCCTGCATCCCGGCCGCGAGCTTGGCCCCGCCGGTACCGCCGGCGAGGATCACTGCTCTGCTCACTTCCAGGGACTCTGCTCCGGAAGACCGGTGATCCTGATCCCCGCACGCGACTTGTACCGGGCGTTGATGGCGATCAGAAGCGGGGTGAGCGTCTCGGCGATCCTCGCCATCTCGAGGGCGCCGGCGTTGACGGCGCGCAACCCGTCGATTCGCTCGATCAGGGCAGCGACCCGCGCCTTGTCGGCCTTCCGGTCGCCGCAGATCAACACGTCCTCGTCGACGGAGTCCCCCTCGGCAAGCGCGGGCGCGCTCACGGTGTGAAGAGCCGAGATCACCGTGACGCCGTCGGGCACCATCTCCTCAGCCTGTTGCGCGGCCGAGCCCTGCCAGACGCCCACGGTCCGCGAGGCCTTGCCGCTGATCGAGGCAGCCGTGGGGACGGTGCAGTCGACCAGGATCTGCCCGGCCTCGAGCGCATCCTTGAGGTTGGTCAGGGTCTCGGATTGGGCCCTGAACGGAACGGTGAGGAAGACAATCGGCCCCCGGCCGGCCGCCTCGGCGTTCTCCAGACCCTCGACCTCGGCTCCCTCGACAGCGGACCTGACGCGCTCGGCTGCCTCAGCGGCACGCTCGGCCTGGCGGGAGCCGATCACGATCCGTTCCCCAGCCTGCGCCCAGCGCACGGCGAGGCCGTAGCCGAGGGCTCCGGTGCCGCCGATGATCGGGATTGGTTCTGCCACCGGCGAGCAAGCTACAGGGCGCCCCGAATAGGCTGCGGACAGGCATGCGGCTCGAAGGCAAGAAGGCCCTCGTCACCGGCGGCGCCAGCGGCATTGGCGCAGCGGTCGCGCGCCGCCTCGCCGCCGAGGGCGCCGAGGTGACAGTGGGCGACCTCAACCTGGAGGGGGCGACCGAGGTCGCGGGCGAGATCTCCGGGTTCCCAATCGAGCTGGACGTCACGGACCTGGGCTCAGCTCAGGCCGCCGTCGAGAGTGCCGGCGCTCCGATCGACATCCTCGTCAACAACGCGGGAACCGATGAGTTCGGCTTCTTCACCCAGACCACACCGGAGCAGTGGGAGAAGGTGATCGGGGTGAACCTCCGCGGCGTCCTCAACTGCACCTACGCGGCGCTGCCCGGCATGCAGGAGGCGGGCTACGGGCGGATCGTCAGCATCGCCTCGGAGGCCGGGCGCGTCGGATCGAAGGGCTCGGCCGTCTACTCGGCGGCCAAGGGCGGCGTGATCGCCTTCACCAAGGTGATGGCGCGAGAGGGCGCCCGGTTCGGGATAACCGCGAACGCGATTGCGCCAGGGCCGATCGAGACCCCGCTGCTGATGCAGGCCAAGGAGTTCGGGGAGATCGGAGAGAAGATCATCGAGACGATGAAGTCGGGCACGCAGCTGAAGCGGCTCGGGCAGCCGGAGGAGGTCGCGGCGGCGGTCGCCTTCCTCTGCTCGGACGATTCGTCCTACGTGACCGGCGAGTGCATCGGCGTCTCCGGCGGGATGGGGATGGTCGGTTGATTCGCGTAGCCCCCGGAAGCGGAGCTGAGGAGGCGTGACTCGCGTAGCCCCCGGAAGCGAAGCTGAGGAGGCGAAGCGTTGACGATGGAGGTCGGTGTCGAGCGCACCGACGAGTTCGTGGTCGAGGGCCGGCTGATGACCGACGTCGGCGGCACGATCGGCGCCAGCGTCCTCTCGACGCCGGGGATGATCGGGATGATGGAGCGCACCGCCGCCGTTCTCTCGTTCGAGAACCTCGAGGACGGCAAGGCGACGGTGGGCTTCGAGGTATGCATCAAGCACGTCTCGGCCGCGGCGGAGGGCCAGACCTGCACCGTCCACGCCAAGCTCCGCGAGGTGGTCGACGACCGCAAGCTTCGGTTCGACGTCGAGGTCAAGGAGGGCGAGCGCACGATCGGCGTGGGCACTCACGAGCGCCGAGTGATCGAGATCGGCTCGGTGACCGGGGACTGAGGCACGGCTGACGGCCGGATTGCGGGATTTCACGGATTGACCTGATCGCGGGCAGGCCGATGAGAGATCGATGGGTCCAGCCCGCCTGAGACTGCCGAGCCCGCAGGACATTCACGGCGATACGGAATTGATCGCCCGCGTCATCGGCGTGCTCTACGGCGCCGGGGCCGTGCTCGTGGCGCTCTCCCTGCTTCTCCCTCATCCGGCCGACAGCAACGACGGGGCCATCCTCGCGATCGCCGGAGCGGCCGCTCTGGTGGCGGCGCTGATGCTCGGCGCCGCCCGCCATTTCCCCTCCTGGCTGCTGCAGGTCGTGATCGGGCTGGGCTCGGCCCTGATCTCGCTCTGCGTGTACTTCGCAGGCCAGCCGAGCGCCTACTCGGCGATGTTCATCTGGGTGGTCCTGGTCGCGGCCTTCTTCTTCCCCGGCCGTCGCACCGTGATCCAGATGGCCTGGCTCCTCGCCGTCTATGCGGCGGTTCTCTACTCGATCCCCCCGTTCGGATACTCGCCGCTCACCCGGCTCCTGCTGACCGCCATCGCCTTCGGCACCGCCGCCGCGGTCATCTCCTGGCTGAGCAACGCGACGAATCGCAGGGTCGAGGTCTCCGAGTCGCGCGCCCGTACCGATCCGCTCACCGGAATCGCAAACCGCCGCTGGCTGGATCAGGAGCTCGCCCGAGAGATGGCCTGGGCCAAGCGCCATGGAGCGCCGCTCTGTGCAGCGATCATCGATCTCGACGGCCTGAAGAGCTTCAACGACGAGCACGGACACCTGGCCGGTGACCGCCTGCTGGTGACAGCCGTGGTGGCCTGGCAGGGCGTGATCCGTCCGAGCGACTTCCTCGCGCGGGTCGGCGGCGATGAGTTCATGCTGCTGATGCGCGACTGCCCCGCCGAGGCGGGGATGGCGATGCTGGGCCGGCTGCGGGCGGCGACTCCCGACGGATCGTCGTGCTCGACGGGCCTTGCCGTCTGGAACGAGATCGAGACCGCCCTCGAGCTGTTCGCGCGGGCGGACACCGCCCTCTACGCCGCCAAGCGCAAGGGCGGCGACCAGTCGGTCCATCTGCCCCGGGAGGAGAGCGCGGTTGCCTGAACGCTCCCGGCTAGGCTGGGGCGATGGCCGAGCAGCTTCCCGGAACGGTTCGCATCCGCGAGGTCGGGCCGCGCGACGGGTTCCAGAACGAGCCCGAGGTGATCCCGACCGAGGAGAAGATCCGGTTGATCGGGTTGCTCGCCGACACGGGCCTGAAGCGGATCGAGCTCACCTCGTTCGTCCGGCCCGACGTGATCCCGCAGCTCGCCGACGCCGGCGAGGTGATCACTCGCTTCGAGCCGCGCGAGGGCGTCTCCTACTCCGTGCTGATCCCGAACCGCAAGGGGCTCGAAAACGCGATCAGGTTCAGGGATCGCTTCCAGGAGGCCAACTTCTTCCTCTCGGCCTCGGAGACGCACAACCAGAAGAACGTCAACCGCTCGATCGCCGAGTCCCTGGCGGACCTGGAGGTCACGATCGCGGCCGCCCGGGAGGCCGGCCTGCGCTGCGAGGGAGTGATCTCGACCAGCTTCGGCTGCCCCTATGAGGGCGAGGTCCCGCCGGAGCGCGTCTTCGAGATAGGGGAGCGGCTGGCGGGGTTCGGCTGCGAGGAGATCGCCTTCGGCGACACCACCGGGATGGCGAATCCGCGCCAGGTGGGGGAGTTCTTCGCGGCGGCCAGGCGGCGGCTTGGCGACGTCGAGCTCACCGCGCACTTCCACAACACCCGGGGCCAGGGGCTGGCGAACGTGCTCGCGGCGCTCGAGCAGGGGGTCGACTCCTTCGAGAGCTCGTTCGGAGAGCTGGGCGGATGCCCGGTGCCACCCGGATCGACGGGGAACATCTCGACCGAGGACCTGGTCTCGATGCTGGAGGAGATGGGGGTCGGGACCGGAGTCGACCTGGCCAAGCTGATCGCCGCCTCGTCCGAGGTGCAGGGGGTGCTCGGACGCCCGCTCGGGGCTCACCTGCTCACGGCCGGGCCGGTGGACTGGCACAGGTAGTCTGCGCTCATGCAAAGCGACAGCTTCCGCGCCGCTGCCGAGTCGAAGGACTTCTCCGCCATCGACGAGCTGTTCGCCGAGGACGTCAGCTTCCGCAGCCCGGTGGTCTTCAAGCAGTACGAGGGACGCGACGCCGTCGCGATGCTGCTCGGAGCGGTCAGCCAGGTGTTCGAGGACTTCCGCTACACGGACCAGGTCGAGACGGGCGCCACGGCGACGCTCATGTTCAGCGCGCGGGTCGGCGACCGGGAGCTCGACGGAATCGACCTCCTGCACTTCGACGACGGGGGCAGGATCAACGACATGGCCGTCTACGTTCGCCCGATGAGTGGCGTGCACGCCCTCGCCGAGGCGATGCAGAAGAAGCTCGAGGAAGCCTCTCCGGCATAAACGGCGGCCACAAACGGCGCCGCCGGATTAACGGCAGCTGTCGCCGGCGCAGGTCTTGAGCTGCGCCAGGCGGACGGCGAGTTGGTCTCGGATCCCGGCGTAGCTCGACGCACCCGGGCCGTGGAGCAGGTTGGTGAGCTCGTACGGGTCGTCGTCGAGGTTGTAGAGCTCCTCGCTCCCGCTGTCCCAGGTGTTGTAGGCCCAGGGACCCTGCCGTACGCCGAACTCGCCCAGATCGAAGCTCTCCTCGAGCAGGGCGCGATCGGCACCCATCGAGGGGTTGCCTGCAAAGGGGAGCAGGGAGGTCCCGTCCATCGTCCGCGCCGGCCGGGAATTGGTGAGGCCGACGATGGTCGGCGCGAGGTCGATGTTGGACACCAGCTGATCGCGAGTGGCGTTCTGCGGGAACCCGGGCCCGCGGATGACCAGCGGCACCCGCTCGCCCTCCTGGTAGAGGTAGTCCTTGAACTCGATCCGGTGCGCTCCCAGTTGCAGGCCGTTGTCGGAGGTGAAGATGAAATAGGTCTTCCTCTTGTCCCTGTACTTCCTGATCAGGCCGACGATGCGCTTCACCTCGTCGTCCACGGAGAGGAGACTCTCGAGCCGCCCTCGGTAGCGCCGGTCGATGTCCGCCAGGTCGGCCTCGGAGAGCCGCGGTATGGAGCGGACCTCCGGGGGCTTGTCGCTCACGTCCGCCTCGTCGAAGTCCGGTGTGTGCGGCGCCCCGATGTCTCCGACGGTGCCAAGGTATTGCGGCGCCGGCTCCGGGTCGCGCGTGGACCAAGGGGGTGTCCCCGCCTCGCCGTGCGGGTTGTTCGGGTTGTAGTAGAGGAAGAAGGGTTTCGGGCTCGGCGCCCAGGTCTTGAGCAGCTGGTTGACCTTGCTGTCGAGCACGTAGTCGACGTAGTCGCTGGGCTTGCGGCCGTAGTGGCGGACCTTGCCGTTCTCGTTGAGCTTGATCTTGTATCGGTGTTGCTCGGTCCGGTCCGTCAGCGCGTACCACTGGGTCCAGCCGGGCGGCACCTCGCGGGGGTTGATCACGCCGTAGCCGTTCAGGTACTTGCCGACCATCGCGGTGCGGTACTTGGCACGCCGGAGCCAGACGGCGAGCGTGTTGCTGTTGTCCAGGTCCCCATAGCGCTGGTCGGTGAGGACATGGTGATTGTGGGCGTACTGCCCGGTCAGGAAGGTGGCCCGGGACGGGCAGCAGAGCGGATAGGCGACGTAGCTGTTGCGGAAGGTGGTGCCGTGGGCCGTCAGCAGGCTGAGGGTGCTGCGCATCACGGCCATGTCGGTGACGTTCATGTCGTCCGTGTCGATCACGATCACGTTGGGCCGCTTCTGCTGGGCGTTCTTGCGCTGCAGCTGGGCGATGTGATCCCTCTTGCTCTGGCACGCCTTGCTGCACTTCGCCGAGGCGTGGGCCATCGGTGCCGCCCAGGCGAGCGCCGCCGCGCAGAGCGCGGCCACGCAGAGGGCGGCGAGCGAGAGCCCGGCTCGCTGTGTTCTCCCGATCGGCATCCTGATCTGAAACCCGCGACACCTCAGGTGGTTGCGCTGGGCCCGTATGCTCATCGCCTCCAGACTTCATTAGACGGCTAGACGGGCCGCGCGGTCGCGCGCCCAAGAGGAAAGGGAGCGAACAAATATGACGATCAGCAAGGTCGGCGTCCTGGGCTGCGGGCTCATGGGCCACGGCATCTCACAGATCTGCGCCCAGGAGGGATGGGACGTCGTGGTGCGTGAGATCGATCAGGCGCCGCTCGACAAGGGCCTGGGCAAGATCGAGAAGCAGCTCGCCCGGGCGGTCGAGAAGGGCAGGATGGAGCAGACGGAGGCGGATGCCGTTCGAGGCCGGATCACGCCGACCCTCGAGTACTCGGATCTCGCCGACTGCGACCTCGTGATCGAAGCGATCACCGAGGATCTCGACCGCAAGCTCGAGATGTGGCGCGAGGTCGACGAGCTCGTCAAGGACGACGCGTACCTCGCCACCAACACCTCCTCGCTCCCGGTCGCCGCGCAGGCCGACGCCACGAAGCGGCCCGAGCGCATGATCGGCCTCCATTTCTTCAATCCGCCTCAGGTCATGCCGCTGCTCGAGGTCGTGCGCGCCGAGCGCTCCAGCGACGAGGCGGTGGCCCTGGGCTTCGAGGTCGGCGAGAAGCTGGGCAAGACCACGGTCGCCGCAGGCGACAATCGCGGCTTCATCGTCAACCGGCTGCTGGTCCCCTACATGCTCGACGCGATCCGCGCCCACGAGCAGGGCGTGGGCTCGATCGAGGACATCGACACCGGGATGATGGCCGGGGCCAGCCACCCGATGGGGCCGCTGACGCTCGCCGACTTCGTCGGGCTGGACACCCTGGCGGCGATCGCGGCGGTGATGGTCGACGCCTACGGCGAGGAGCGGTTCGCCGCTCCGGACACCCTGAGGAAGATGGTCGGTGCAGGGGAGTTTGGACGCAAGTCAGGCAAGGGGTTCTACGATTACTCCGGCGATCAGCCCGTCCCGGTGGATGCCGGGGCCTAGGCCAGTCAAGGAGGGATCAGGACGCATGCCAGTCGACCAGACCAGTCTCGACCGCATCAGGAACGCAACCTTCCCGGCCGCGAAGCGCGGCTACGACAGGCACGAGGTCGAGAAGTTCCTGGCCCGTCTGGCGGATTGGCTCGAGACAGGCGCCGGCGACGAGTCGCGATCGGACACGGTCAAGCGCGAGCTGGAGCGGGTCGGCGAGAGGACCGGCGCGATCCTCGCCCAGGCCGAGGAGAGTGCCCAGCAGATCCGCGCCGAGGGCGAAGAGGAAGCTCGCGGCACGATCAACACCGCGAACATGCAGGCGGGGGAAACCCGGGCGGAGGCGGAAAAGTACGCCGGCGAGAAACGCGCGTCCGCCGATTCCTACGCGCAGCAGGCGCGCCAGGCCGCTGAGCGGGAGGCTGCTTCCACCCGCCAGCAGGCAGAGCAGGACGCCCGCGAGACCATCGAGGCGGCGCAGGCCCAGGCGCGGCGGATCGTCGAGGAGGGCACGCAGCGACGCGAGGACGTCGAGGCCGTGATCGCCGATCTGGTCCGCCGCCGGGACGACGTCTTGACCGACACCCAGGAGCTCAGCGCGAAGCTGAATGGAGCCGTCTCCGAGCATCGGCCCGAGCCCGGCGCCGATGCGTTCGCCAGGCCGGAGGAGCTCGATCCCCGTGCCCGCGACGATGAGGCAGACGAGCCCGAGGATCAGGAACGGACCGAGACCCAGCCCGAGACCGAGGCGTTCCGCGAGGCTGAGTCGTCCGATCACGAAGCGGACCTGAGAACCTGAGGCGGCTGTGAGCGACGTCAGTTCGGCCCTCGACGCTGCGCTGGAGGGCGGCCCGGAGCGGCATCGCAAGAAGGTCGCGGAGCAGCAGAAGCTGCCGGTTCGCGAGCGGGTCGCGAGGCTGCTCGATCCGGATTCGCTCGCCGAGGAGGGACTGCTCGCCAACTGGGAGCAGGAGGGGCTGGGCGCCGACGGCGTGGTCACGGGAATGGGGACCGTCGGCGGGCGGCCGATCGCGCTGATGGCCAACGATCCGGCGGTGAAGGCAGGTTCCTGGGGACCGAAGACGGTCGAGAAGATCCTTCGGATCCAGGAGCGAGCACTCGCCCACCAGGTCCCGATCGTGTACCTGGTGGATTCGGCGGGCGCGCGGATCACCGACCAGGTCCGGATGTTCCCGGGCCGCCGCGGGGCCGGCCACATCTTCCACACCCAGGTGCGGCTCTCCGGCCAGGTGCCGCAGATATGCATTCTGTTCGGCCCGAGCGCCGCCGGCGGCGCCTACATACCTGCCTTCTGCGACATCGTGATCATGCGAGACGGCAACGCCTCGATGTATCTCGGCTCGCCCCGCATGGCGGAGATGGTGATCGGCGAGAAGGTCAGCCTCGAGGAGATGGGCGGCGCTCGGATGCACACCTCCGTCTCCGGGTGCGGCCACTTCCTGGCCGCTTCAGATGAGGACGCGATCGACCTCGCCGGCCGGTACCTCTCCTACATGCCGGCGAACTGGCGCGAGGACCCGCCGGCTGCCGCGCCCGCCGACCCCGAGCGAACCCCGAGCGTCTCCGAGATCGTCCCCGCCAATGAGAAGGATCCCTTCGACGTCGAGGATCTGATCCGGGCGTTCGTCGACGCCGGCTCATTCCTCGAGGTGCACGACCGCTGGGCGAAGGAGGTCGTCGTCGGGTACGCGAGGCTCGACGGCCGTGCGATCGGGATCGTCGCGAACCAGCCGAAGGTGAAGGGGGGCGTGCTCTTCGTCGACTCCGCCGACAAGGCCGCCCGGTTCATCATGACCTGCAACGCGTTCAACGTCCCGCTCCTCTTCCTCGCCGACGTGCCCGGCTTCATGATCGGCAAGGACGTCGAGCGCCAGGGGATCATTCGCCACGGGGCAAAGATGATCAGCGCCGTCTCGGAGGCGACCGTCCCCAAGCTCTCGGTGATCGTCCGCAAGGCCTACGGCGCCGGGCTCTATGCGATGGCCGGGCCGGCCTTCGAGCCGGACTCCTGCCTCGCCTTCCCGCAGGCACAGATCGCCGTCATGGGCCCGGAAGCGGCGATCAATGCGGTGTTCTTCAACCAGATCCAGGAGATCGAGGATCCTGAGGAGCGGGAGCGCTTCGTCAATGAGAAGCGCCAGGAATACGCCGAGGACATAGACATTCTTCATCTCGCCTCCGAGCTCGTGGTCGACGCTGTCATCGACCCGGACCAGCTGCGGGCCGAGCTCGTGCGCCGCTTTGCGCTCGCCGCCGGCAAGGACCGCAGCTTCGCCGCCCGGCGCAATCCAGTGACGCCGGCCTAGTCCTGACTGCATAGACTTTCCGTTCCGGTAGGCCAGGCGTCAACAGGGGGTTGTTGAATGGCTGCGTCGCAAACCGAGGGCCAGACCGCGGCGGAGCCTCCGCGGATGGCGGGAACGTTGAAGCGTCTCCGGATCCCGGACTTCGGGCCGCGCGTCGGGCTTCCCGCCAGTGAGGACCCGATCCTGCAGGCGCGCTCGATCGCGGCCTTCTTCATCGCCGGGGCCGTGATGGTGGCCGTGTCCCTTCTGCTGCCCGCCCCGGCCGACCGCGACGAGGCGCTGCTGGCCATCGTGGTCTTCGTGGCCGGCGTGACCGGCGGTCTCTATCTCGCTGTTCCGAACCGTCTCCCGCGGTTGGCGATCCGGGCTCAGCCATTCCTCGGATACACGCTGATCGCGGTCTGCATCTGGGCCGGCGGGTCCCAGGTGGCCCCCGCCTATGGGGTCTTCGTCTTCTGGCCGCCGGTGGTGTTCGTCTACCTGTTCGACCTTCGCCGGGCCGCCTGGCAGCTCGCCTACGGGCTCTCGCTCTGCGCCGCCGCATTTGCGTTCGGCCCAGAGCCCTACCCGGCACTGCAGATCCTGATGTTCGTCGGCGCCTCGCTGATGCTGGCCCTGCTCGTCGCGACCGTGCATCGGCGGCTGGAGGGCCTGGTCCGCGCCGAGGCCGACGCCGCCCGCACCGACCTGCTCACGGGGCTACCGAACAACCGCGGTTTCGAGGACCAGCTGGCGGAGCAGCTGCAGCAGGCGAGCGAGGCCGGCCGTGAGTTCACCCTGATCCTCGGGAAGCTCGATTGGTTCGACCTGCTCAACGATCGGCGTGGCCGCCACCGAGGCGACGAGGCACTGAAGCGGGCCGCGGCGATCATGACCGGCACCATGCCGGGGGCGAAGCTCGCCCGGCTCGGCGGCACGGAGTTCGCCGTGATCCGTTCCGGGGTCGAGTCGGACTCCGGACTGGAGGCAGCGGAGCGGCTCAGGCAGGCAATCGCCAGGGGGTTCGCGCACGATTTGGTGCCGCTCACCATGAGCTGCGGGGTCGTGTCATTCCCGCATCACGGGCGCGACCGCGCCTCCCTGATGCATCTCGCCGATGAGGCGCTGGCCGCGGCTAAGAAGCTGGGCGGCAACCGCTCGGTGCTGCACCGGGCTCACACGATCGCCACGTTGCGGTCCTCCGAACGGAGTCAGGCCGAGGTCGATCCTGAGCCTCCCACGCTCTCGACGGTCCTGGCGCTGGTCGAGGTCCTGGACATGCGGCATACGAGTACGGCGGAGCACTCGATCAGCGTGGGCCGTTACAGCTACCAGATCGCCGTCGCCCTGGGCCTGCCTGCGGACCGGGTCGATCGCCTCAGGCTGGCTGGGATCCTCCACGACATCGGCAAGATCGGGATCGCCGACGCGATCCTGCTCAAGGAGGACAAGCTGGCCCCCCACGAGTACTCGGAGATCCAGCGCCATCCGGAGCTCGGGGCGAGAGTCCTCGCGAACGCCGGGTTGCCCGACATCGCGGGATGGGTGCTGGCGCACCACGAGCGGCCCGACGGCACGGGCTACCCGGAGGGGTTGAAGAGAGACGAGATCCCGCTCGAAGCGCGGGTCCTCGCGGTCGCGGACTCATTCGAGGCGATGATCGGCGAGAGGGTGTACAGCCCGGCGATGCCACGCGACGAGGCCGTGGCCGAGCTGCGGAGGCACAGCGGCACCCAGTTCGATGCCGTGATCGTCGAGGCGCTCCTCTCGACGCTCTCGATGACGCCGGCTACGGCCTAGCGACCACCGCTCGGGGAACGGGACAAGCGACTCCCTCTCCGTGTCCCAGAGCTTGAGCCGGAAGGTCTCGATGCTGCTGCGCAGCGTGACGACGGGGGTGCGCCGGAACATCGGGTGCGATTCGTGCGCCGCGCGCAGCCGGTAGTTCGGGATCTTCGCGCTCAGATGATGTACGTGGTGGAAGTTGGCGTTGCCGACGGCCCAGGCGAGCGGGCGCGGCAGCTGCAGGTACGAGCTCCCCTGGAGCGCGGCGAGCTCGAACCTCCAGGTTCCGGGGGCCTGGTAGTAGGTGTCCTCGTACTGGTGCTGGATGTAGAGCATCCAGGCGGCGATGGCACCGCCGGCGATGAGGGTGGTGCCCTGGATCAGCAGGAAGGTCTGCCAGCCGACGACGTCGCTCCAGCCGAGGACCCAGGCCGCGAGCGCGAGGTTCGTCGCCACGACGCTCGCCAGGGTTCGCCGGGTCATGCCCCGCTGCGGAAAACGACGCTCGAACAGGAACACGAGACTGGGCCCGACGAGCAGCATCAGGAGTGGGTTGCGGTAGAGCCGATAAGCGAGCCGCCGCGGGCGGGAGGCGCTCTCGTACTCGGCGAGGGTCATCGTGTTGATCTCGCCCACGCCGCGGTGGCTGAGGTCGCCGGTGTGGGCGTGATGCACGCGGTGCTGCCGCTGCCACCACCGGTATGGGGTGAACAGCAGGAAGCCGAGCGCGTGCCCCCAGCGGCTGTTCGCCCGGCGGGACTCGAACATCGAGTTGTGCGTGAGGTCGTGGAAGAGCGAGTACATGCGGGTGAGGAGGACGGTGGCGACCAGTCCGAGGGCGATGGCGACCAGGGCGCTCGGCCCGATCAGTGCGGCGAGGACCCAGACGCCCAGATACGGCAGGACGACGCTTGCGATCTGCTCGAGGCTGCGCCGCCGGTCGACCTCCAGATAGGGGGCGAGATCCTGCCTCCAGCTCTCGCGGGATGGGAGGTCGGCGGCAATCACGTCGCAACTCACTACGGCCGCGCACCGAGACCGGATCAGCGGAGCTAGAGGGTGGCGGCCAGCTCGGTGAAGTAGTCGAGCGAGGACGGGTTGGCGAGAGAGTCGCGGCTTGCGGCACGCTCGGGCGGCTCGCCCATCAGGATCCTCTTGACCGGGACCTCCAGCACCTTGCCGCTCAGCGTGCGCGGCACCTCGGAGATCTGGAAGACCTCGTTCGGAATATGACGGGGCGAGCACTGCTCCCGGATTCGCCTCTTGATCTCAGCCTTCAGCTCGTCCGTCAGCTCCGCTCCGTCGCGGAGCACCACGAAGAGCGGCATCCATCCCTCGGAGCCCGGCTTCGCGACGTCGACCACGAGCGAGTCCACCACGTCGGGCAGGTCCGCCACGGCTCGATAGATCTCGCTGGTCCCCATCCGGATGCCGCCCCGGTTGATGGTCGAGTCCGAGCGTCCGTAGATGATGGCCGTGCCACGCGAGGTGATCTCGATCCAGTCGCCGTGGCGCCAGATCCCCGGGTACATCTCGAAGTAGCTGGCGCGGTAGCGGGAGCCGTCCTCGTCATCCCAGAGGAAGACCGGCATCGAAGGCATCGGCTCGGTGATGACCAGCTCGCCGACCTGATCCACGACCGAGTTGCCCTGCTCATCGAAGGCCTCGACCTTGGCGCCCAGCGCGCGCCCCTGGAGCTCTCCCTTGTAGACGGGCAGGATGGGAACGCCGCAGACGAAGGCGGTGCAGAGGTCGGTGCCGCCGCTCGTCGAGAACAGCCAGGTGTCCTGCCCGACGTGCTCGTAGACCCAGTCGAAGCCCTCGGGGGAGAGGGGAGAGCCGGTGGAGCCGACCGAGCGCAGCCTGGAGAGGTCGCGGTTTTGGTCCGGCTCGACGCCGTCCTTCATGCAGGCCGCGATGTACGCGGCGCTGGTCCCGAAGCAGGTCATGCCGGTGCGCTCGGCCAGATCCCACAGGACCCCCATGTCGGGATGGCCGGGGTTGCCGTCGTAGAGGACGATCGAGGCGTCGGTGAGCAGCACGCCGATCAGGAAGTTCCACATCATCCAGCCGGTGGTGGTGAACCAGAAGAAGCGATCGCCCGTCTGGGCGTCGAGGTGGAGATAGCCCTTCTTGAGCTGCTCGAGCAGGATGCCGCCATGCCCCTGGACGATCGCCTTGGGCAGGCCCGTGGTGCCCGAGGAGTAGAGGACCCAGAGAGGGTGATCGAAGGGGACGCGCTCGAAGGCCAGCTCGGCGCCGGAGCCGAGCTCGAGCAGCTGTCCCCAGGTCATCGGCGCCGCAACCTTCGGGCGCTCCTCCAGCCGGGAGAGCTCGGGAGAGGCGCTCAGGTAGGGGACGACCACCACCCGCTGCAGGCTGGGAATCTGCGCGGCGACCTCCGCGACGACGTCGAGCCGGTCGAAGTCCTTGCCGCCGTAGCGGTATCCGTCGACGGTGAACATCACCTTCGGCTCGATCTGCGCGAAGCGATCGACGATGCTGCCGGGCCCGAAGTCGGGTGAGCAGCTCGACCAGACCGCTCCCAGGCTGGCGGCGGCGAGGAAGGCGATCAGCGCCTCGGGGCCGTTCGGGAGGTAGGCGACGACCCGGTCTCCCTGGGACACGCCGAGGGCGCGCAGGCCCTCCCGCACGGCGCCGACCTGTTCTGAGAGCTCCCCCCAGCGCAGCTCGCTCAGCTCGCGCAGCTCGGACGCGTAGACCACGGCGACCTCGTGCTCGTCCTTGCCGCGGAAGATGTGCTCGGCATAGTTGAGGCGGGCGCCCTCGAACCAGCGGGCCCCCGGCATGACGCGCTCGGTGAGGACCTGCTCGTATGGCGGGTCCGAGATGACCTCGAAGTACTCCCAGAGGGTGCCCCAGAACTCCTCGATCTCGGTCACCGACCATCTCCAGAGCGCGTGGTAGTCCTCGAAGTGGAGGTCGCGGTTCTCCGCGAGCCAGCGCAGGTAGCGGGTCAGCTGGGATCGCTCGACCATCTCGGGCGTGGGTGCCCAGAGGATCTCCGTCGTGCTCTCCTCCACGGCCCGAACTCTTACACGCGCCCGGCGGTGGCGGCCGGCGGCTCGGTGGCGCGACCGGCTGAGGCGCGGCGGCCGGCGTCCCGGTCGATCAGGCGAGCGAGGGCGACGACGAAGTCGGTCGCCTCGGTCAGGGCATCCGAGTCCACGCGCTCCGGCGTGTCCTCGTGCGTGTGGTACCAGGGCGCCAGGTTGCCGTTCGGATCGGTGGTGCGGAGGGTGATCGCGCGCAGGCGCCGGACGCGCGCCGGCAGGGCGTCGTCGAGGAGGGGGTGGCGGATCGGCCGAGCGCCCCCTTCGACGGCGCCCGAGGCGGCGAGGGCCTCGCAGAGCTCGATCAGCTGGGCGTCGTGGGGAAGGCTGATCACGGGGCCCTGGCTGATCTCGTAGGCGACCTGGCCCGACGAGACCGAATCGACGTTGACGAAGGCCGTTGCGGCGCGGTCGAACTCCTTGCGGCGGGCGCGCACGAAGGCCCTGCTGCCCTCGCAGAAGGACTCCTCGGAGCCGGCCAGCACCACCCAGACGTCGAGGTTGTCGGGCGGGTTGGCGGCCAGCTCGTCCGCCGCCGAGACGACCGCGGCCACGCCCGAGGCGTTGTCGTAGGCGCCCGGCACGATGTCGGAGAGGGCGATGTCAACCAGCAGGAAGCCGGCGACGATCAGGACGATCGTGGGGATCGCCTGCAGTGCGTTGAGCCAGGTTGCGTCGAGACCGGCCATGCGCGCGCCGAGGATCGGCAGCAGGGGAGCCAGGCCCAGCCAGAAGAAGAGGCGGAACGGGCCGAGGCCGAGTCGGATCCGCTGGGGCAGCTTCCGGATTCGATTCGAGGCCCTGGAGAAGATGTAGCCGGTTCGCGCGGCGTCGTAGTGGGCCATCAGGACGAGGCGGGCGGGGGCCTCGGGGCGGTCGCCGGGGGAGACGACGTTCTGGGAGACGCGGCGGAAGAGCAGCGAGCGCACCAGGTAGAGGCGCGTGTTGAGGTCGAGGTAGGTCGAGACGGCCGCGAGCAGGACGAGGGAGAAGCCGACGGCCGGCTGCACGGTCGCGATGACGCTGCCGGCGACGCCCATCGCGGCGTGGATCAGGTGGACGATCGCGTACTGGGGATGGGCGAAGAAGGGCTCGATCTGAGCGCGGCGGCCGATGGCGCGGAGGCGGCCGGCGAGCATGTTGGCCGCGCGCCGCTCGGAGTCGGTCCCGGGGCCCCGCCCCTGGAAGGAGCAGAGCTCGCGAATCAGCTCGGTTCGGCCCGCGGAGTCCACCGGCGGCGGATTATCGCGTTCGGCCCGGGCTATTGGTTCCGGAGGCGCCGGAGTGCGGAATGGTAGACAGCAGCGGCTCAAAACCGATGGTCCTTCGGGGCGTGTGGGTTCGAGTCCCACCTCCGGCACCTTCACCGCTTAGGACCGATGAATTCGTCGAGGGCCGCGACCGACTCCCGTCGCGCGATCGAGATCGTCTTACGGTTCATGACCCGCCACTCGATGTCGAGCAAGTCACAGGCGTCGCAGAAGATGCGTTTGATGTCCTCGGACAAATTCGTGAACTCGTAGCGCGGATATCGGTAGGTCCGCTTTGGGTGCCGAATCGTGTTGAGATGACGGCTGCCATCGGAATGGATCAAGCCGCGGAGCAGGGGGCGAGGGTCGGCTTCGATCAGCCGTTGTTGCCACTCCAGTAGGTCGATGTGCCTCAGGTGCTTCTTGCCCGGGCCATGCTGCGGCATGAGGCAGGGCCAGGCTTTTGAGTAAGCGAGGACGTCGTCCGTCTGTTCGTCAGGCCGCTGAATCACATTCACCTTGCTGGTCGGCATCACGGTCGTCATCGCCGCCGCGCACTCTCCGACGATTCCGGGATACGCCCGATCCAAGCTGATCCCAAGTCGGTACACACGACGCGCGTGTGTTGTGATGCAGCCGTCCCCGAGGTACAGGCCGAGGAGATAGCTGTACTCGGGTAATGGAAGCTGGCCGAAGTCGTGCTGCGGATGGCCGCAGGCGCGGCACATGTCGGCTGCGGCGGTTCTGGCATATCTCGGCAGCTTGCCTAGTCGCCACCATCGCACTGTGCATCGAGGTATGCCTGTTAGCCGAGAAATCTCGCAGTCGTTCATGCCGGTCTCTGCTAGCCGTAAGACGTCACGAACCTCCTCGACGGATCGCATGCGGTCGAGGGTGGCTTGAAGAGCGGTCGGCACGGAGGACTCTCACCCACGGTGACGGGTCGCCGATCCAACTTGTCACACATTCGGCACAACTTCGGCGAGGTTTGGTCGGTCCCCCGCTCGTGCGAGGCTTCAGGGATGTGCGGGCGGTACACGCTCACCGATCCCGATCCCCGGCTGTTGCGCTTTCGCTTCGGGCTCACGGAGTCGGCCGAGATCGATCAGAAGCCTCGCTACAACGTCGCGCCGACCGACCCGGTCCTCGCGGTCAGGCTCAATCGCGCCGGGGAGCGCGAGCCGGGGATCCTGCGCTGGGGGTTGATCCCGCACCACTCCGATCCCGACACGTTCGACCGGCTCCTGATCAACGCTCGCGCCGAGACCGTCTCCGAGGCGCCGGCGTTTCGCGACGCCTTCCGGACTCACCGCTGCCTGATCGTGGCCGACGGCTTCTACGAGTGGCGAGCCGAGGAGACCGGCAAGAAGCCCGTCTGGATCACCCGGCCGTCGCGCGAGCCCTTCGCGTTCGCGGGGCTCTGGGCGAGCGCCGCACGGGCGGACGGCTCACCGGTGCACTCCTGCGCGATCGTCACCTGCGAGCCCGGGGAGATCGTGGCGCCGATTCACGACCGCATGCCGGTGATCCTCGAGCAGAGCGAGGAGTCGGACTGGCTCGATCCGGAGACCGGTGCGGACCGGCTTCAGGAGCTGCTGGTGCCGACCGACGAGCTGGCCGTCACCGAGGTTTCGGACGCGGTCAACGACGTCCGCCAGGACGGGCCGGCGCTGATCGAGCCGCCGCTCAGGCTTTTTTAGGGCGGCGCGCGGCGGTTGTGCGTCGCTTGGAGCCGCCGCCGGTGCGCTTCGCCGTGGTCGGGCGGCCCGCGCCACGCTGCTTCGTCGGTCCCCGCTTGGTCGGTCCGCGCCCCTTTGGGGGGTCCACGGGTGGGAGCTCGTCGCCGATGGGTCGTTCTTCCTCGACATGCCACTCCTGGTTGAAGGCGACCATCGCGACCGCGATCAGGATCACCTGCAGGGGAACCAGCACGAGACAGAGGAGCCCCAGGAGGTCATCCGGAAGAGCGGGGCCCGTCAGGCCGTCCTTCGACCGGTCGAACCAGGCTGGGGCGGCGATCCCGGCGAAGATGGCGAGGATGATCGCCAGCGCCGAGATCACCGGCAGCGAGCCTCGATTCCAGCGGGCCACGAGGAACGCGAAGAGGACGTAGAGCGCGACGTAGAGGAGGGCGAAGGGCTTCCCGCCCTCGAGACGGGTCCAGCCGCCGATGGTGATCACCAGCGCGAGTCCCGCCGAGATGAGCAGCAGGAACACGACAAGGGCCCGAGCGCTGTTCGACTCGGGTTTCTCCCTGTTCGGTCGCCAGAGCTCGTATCCAGGGCGGATCGCTCCCGCTTCCATGGCGAGCAAGTCTATGGGCTCGACTGGATGCGCGCTACACCCAACCGTCCGAGCGACACCATGCGGGCGGAGGGACTCGAACCCCCACGCTCTCTCGAGCACTGGCACCTAAAGCCAGCGTGTCTTCCAAATTCCACCACGCCCGCGCCCTTCGATTCTAGTTTCGGGGTCACGTGTATTGCGGATGCGCCCGGTGGAGCGCCTCTGGAAGAATGCCGCCGCATCCGGGTATCCGCCTGGGGGCGTCGACTCGAAGGAGGTCGGGATGGCCTGGGAAATCTCAGCCGCCGCGAACGCGGTGACCAGCTCGACCTCCCTGGGCGAGGGCGATAGCCCTGACTGAGCATCGAGGCGATCGCGGGTGCGTGACCGAGCGGGCGCCGATTTCGGTGTACCTGGTCGATGACGTTCCCGAGCTGCGCGAGCTGATCAAGTTCGGCATGCAGGAGGACCCCGGCTTCGAGGTGGTGGGCGAGGCCGGAGATGGCAGGACCGCGCTCGAGGGAATCGCGCAGACCCACCCCGCGGCGGTCCTGCTCGACCTCTCGATGCCAGACATGGACGGACTCGAGGCGATCCCGCGGATCCGCGAGAACGACCCCGATGTCACGATCATCGTTCTGTCCGGGTTTTCGGCCGACCGCATGAGCGGCAAGGTGCTCGAGCGAGGCGCGGACGGCTATGTGGAGAAGGGCACGCCGATCCAGGATCTGCGCGACGCGACCCGGACGGCCGTGGCGCAACGGCGCGGAGATTAGAAAGCCCGCTACCGCGGGCCCGAGCGGGGCACCCAGGACTCGAACCTGGAATCGCCGACTTTGGAGGCCGGTGCCTTAGCCAATTTGGCCAGTGCCCCTGGCGAAGAATCGTAACCCGCGGACCCGCGGCGGCTACGGCTTGGGGTTCTGCCCCGTGGTGCCCTGGCCCTCCCTCTTCTTCCGCTGCCGCCGCAGAGCCTTCTTGGAAAGCGGAGCGGGGTCGGGCCCGAGCTCGATCCGGCACGAGGGGCCGGCGCAGCTCGAGAGCGGGACGAGCTGGGCGTAGAGCCACCTCCGGACGGGGCGGTAGCGAGGATCGAGCGCGAGGGAGTGGAGCTGCGCCGGGTCTCGCTTCATGTCGTAGAGCTCGGTCTGGCCGTTGGCGTAGACCGTGTACTCGTAGCGGTCGGTTCGTATGGAGCGGTAGGCCGGAGCGGTGTCGGTGTTCGTGGCGGACTTGATCGCATCCGGCTCCTGCTCGAGGTTGTTGACGCCCTTCCGGCCCGCGACGTGCACGCCCGCCTCGCGGGCGCGGGCGCTGCTCGACTGGGCCGATTCCGCCCCGGTTCCGCCGGGGCCCGTGTCGCCCTCGAGCAGGATTGGGCGCGTCGAGCGCTGCCATGGATTCTCGGCGTAGGGGAGGAACGAGCGGCCGTCGAGCGAGTCCATCTGCGACCCCGATGCGATCTGGAGGATCGTCTGCGGGATGTCCCCGTTCCAGACCAGCTCGTTGCTGACGCCGCCCGCCGGAATTCCCGGACCGCGGATGATCAGCGGCACGCGCGACGCCGGGTCGTAGGGCAGGTACTTGCCGGTGACGATCCGGTGCTCGCCTCGGAAGAAGCCGTTGTCGGACGAGAAGACGATGTAGGTGTCGTCGAGGATGCCCTTGTTCTTCAGGGTCTGGACGAGCTCACCGACGGCCTGGTCGACCGAAGCCAGCTGCTCCTCCTGGCGCCGGCGCTCGTTGTCGATCAGCTTCGCCTGCTTCTTGGTGATCCGCTTCCTCGCCTGCTTTCGAAACCACTTCGGCTTGTCGCTGATGTCCTTCTCGTTGAAGCCCGGGAGCTTGGGAAGCGGTGTCCCGGCGAACCTGTACGCGTCCCGGGGGGCCGGATCGAACGGGCCGTGCGGCGAGTTGAACCAGAGGTTGAGCCAGAAGGGCTGCCTCGAGACGCCGCTGTCCTTGAGGAAGTCGACGGCCCGGTTCGTGAACACGTCGGTCTGGTAGTCGTCCGGCTGGTCGCCGTAGAAGGTGATGTGCGGGGTGGCGAGGGGCCCGGTCTTCTCGATCAGCTGGTAGTTGAAGTAGAGAGCGTCCTCGGAGACCTTTCCGTACCACTCGTCCCACCCCTGCGGCACGGGCAGCCCGTTGTCGACGGTCCCGTAGCCGTTCAGGTACTTGCCGATGTGGACGTTGTAGTAGCCATCGCCCTGGAGCCAGACCGCCAGGTCATTCGACTCGTGCGACCTGAACTTCGGCCAGCCTCCGTTCGGCGGGAAGTTGCCGTGCACCCCGTGGTTGTGCATGTACTGCCCGCTCATCATCGTCGCCCGCGACGGGCAGCAGAGCGGGAACGAGATGTAGGCCTCGTTGAAGCTCGTCCCCTGTGCGGCGAGCAGGGACTGCACGTTCGGCATGGCCGACAGCTCGCTGTACGTCATGTCGTCGGTGAGGATGAAGATCACGTTCTTCTGCGACGAGGCGCCGCTGGCCTCGCGAGCTGCCAGCCCGGCGCCGACGATCGCGAGCAGCGCGAGCGCCGCGGCGAGCATGGCCCAGGCGCGGGCGTGCGTCGGTCTTGGTCTGGAGATCGGCGGCATGCGCAATGGAGCCGAAGGTACGGCGGGGGGACCCTGCCCTTAGAACCGTCCCGCGGGCGGGGAGTTTCGCAAACGGGGCGGCGTTCGCCCGTCAGTGTCGTCCGGAGCGGTCGCGAACATATGTTCGTATGGAGGAGGTGCGGAAGTGCGGTCGATGTGGCGAGCTAAAGCCGATCGATGATTTCGCCTGGCGCCGGAAGCGCAAGGGTCAGCGCGACAACATGTGTGCTCCGTGCCGATCGGCGTATGGCCGCGAGCACTACTTGGCCAATCGCCAGAAGTACATCGACGGGGAAGCCCGGCGCAAGCGCGCCCGCGCCGAGGCTCGGACCAAATACCTACTCGAGTACTTCCGCGGACACCCGTGTGCCGACTGCGGCGAGTCGGATCCGCTCGTGCTCGAGTTCGACCATCTCAGGGATAAGCGCTTCGAGGTCACCAACCAGTTTGCAAGCCGGAACTGGCAGCAGATTCTCGACGAGATGGCCAAGTGTGAGGTCGTCTGCGCGAACTGCCATCGCCGGCGGACTGTCAGTCGAGCAGGGACCATTCGGGCAATGCTTGCCGCCGAAGCCCACCGCGACTGACCCGTTCGGTCGCTGAGCCGAACCTATAATCGAGGGCGCGCGGGCGAGGTGTTAACGGCTGCACATGACCCTTCCAAGGTCAAAGAACGGGTTCGATTCCCGTCGCCCGCTTGGGTCTAGGATTGGCCCGACATCGGGGCGTGGCGCAGTCTGGTAGCGCATTCGGCTGGGGGCCGAAAGGTCGCTGGTTCAAATCCAGTCGCCCCGACAGCGAAGAGGGCGGCCAATTGGCCGCCCTCTTCTTCGCCGGATGGAACGTCGGATCCGTTCGGCGCTACTTCTTCTTCTTTTCCTTCTTCTGCTTGCACTTCTGGGAGGAGCTCGCCGACAGCGTCTGGCCGCTGTAGAAGTTCGTGGACTCCGAGTTGACCCACTTCTTCTTCTTGCAGCGCGCCATCACGTAGAACGTCGCCGATCCCTTCTTCTTGCCGGTCTTGCGCTTGTTGAACGTCGTGTCGAACTTGCTCAGGACGAGGCCCGGCGTGTTCGGGATGTTGCTGAATGTCAGCGTCCTGCCCGAGAGCGCGCCGACGATCGTCAGGCTGGTGGCACTCGGTCCGATGTCCGTTTGTATGTACATCGTCGTGGGTCCGCCGCCGAAGATCGTCACGGTGCCTCCGACTGCTCCGCCGTTGACCTGGACGATCCCGTTCCCGACGATGCTCTGGGGGCAGGCGGCCTGGGCCTGTGCGGTGAACTTGCCTTGGATCTGGCTGAGTTGACAGGCGGGCACGTTCCCGTTCGTGAACTTGATGTTGGGGTCGATCGTGAACACGGTCTGCCTCGGCGACTGCGATGTCGGGAAGTTGTCGAAGGTCGTGTCGATGACGTTGCGAAGCGATACGCCGCCGAAGGTCTTCTTGCTCTGCTTCTTCGGTGCGAGCGTCGTTTGCAGCGCCTGAGAGGTGGGGATGGCGGAGGCGACGCTCGCGAGGCTCAACGCCCCGAGCACTCCTGCCACCGCTCCAATGAGAAATCCGCGTTTGCGCATACCAATCCTTCCGTTATCTCCTTGATTGCTCACGTTACTCCCCAAACACGCGACGGCTCACTTCGATGCGATGCCCGCGATTCAGGCCTCAACTTCCGTGGCTGAGGCGCCGAAGAAATCGGGGTGAGCTCAAGAGCGCTGCAGCGGGGGATCGTGATCGCGATGGTCCTCGCGACAGTCGGCGGTGCTCTGGCGGCCTACTTCGTCTCTCGCCACAATCTTCGGTCTGCGCGCAGCGATCGGGTTGAGAGCGCGCAGCAGCGAATCTCGGATGCCGTGCGTCGCCGGGCGTACTACCTGGAGGACATCGGGGACATGGTCGGTGTCCATGACGACGCCGACTTCCCCGAGTTCTCGCGCTGGGCACATGTCCGTGGTCGCAACGAGGGAGCAATCGTCGGAGTCGAATGGGTCCGCCATTCGCCCAGCGGCAAGCTCGTAGCCCCACACGACATCGGCCCCCACCCGGTGTTGGTCAAGGCGACCGATGCGGGAAACGCGCCCCTCGTCAATGCGGCGAGACAGCGGGTCGCCGCGGGACCGCTCGGACTTGCGTCGCTGCACAAGGAGACCGCCATTTCCCAGCCGATCAGGCTCGCGAACGGTGATGAGGGGTTCTACCTGAGCGTGCCGGTGGTCTCCCACCGTGACAGCGGTGAGATCTCGCAGCTCGAGTCGCAGAGCGCGATCGTGGGGCTGATCGACGCCCAGCAACTGGTTGCGGAGGCCCTCCCGGCAAGTACGCACCCGACCCCGCTCCAGCTCCGCGATCGGGTGACGCCGCTGGCGACGATCGGCTCGGGCCTCAACAACGCAGTTCAGGTGGCCGTTGCGGCCCCGGGCCGGCCCTGGACCCTGAGCGTCGCGGGCGGTTCCCTGACGACAGGTGAGAAGGTGCTGCCGTGGCTGATCCTTTTCGTCGGCGGCGCGCTGACCTTCACCGTGGCGATGGTGCTCCGCACCCTCGCGCGCAGGCGGGACGCGGCCCTGGAGCTCGCCTCCGAACGCGAAGCCGAGTTGGCGGCGTCGCTCGAGCGGGTGGAGCTGGCCAACCGGGAGCTCGAGCGCGCCCACGCGGAGGCCGAACGGCTCTCGAGGGAGGACCCCGTCACCGGAATCTTCAACCGCCGGCATTTCGGTGAGGTCCTGGCGCGGGAGCTCAGCGATCCGGTGGACGGGGGCTCGCCCGCGGTCATGCTGCTCGATCTCGATCACTTCAAGCGCGTCAACGACGAGCACGGGCACCTGATGGGCGACGCCGTGCTCCAGGCCGTCACCGACCGGATCGCCTCGGTGCTTCGCGAGGAGGACTGCCTGGCTCGCTGGGGCGGCGAGGAGTTCGCCGTGCTGGCCCCGTCGATCGATCGCGATGGGATGCACACGCTGGCCGAGCGTGCGCGCGAGGCGCTTGCCGAGGACCCGATCCGGGTCGGCGATGCGTCGATCGAGCTCACCCTCTCGGTCGGCGGCGCCCTCGCCACGGAGGGGCAGCGCACTCCGGACGCCCTCGTCCACGCCGCCGACCAGGCGCTCTACGAGGCGAAGGGCGCCGGCCGCAACTGCGTGCGCATCTGGGATGGGGGATCCGCGCCGAGCGGCGTCAGTGCACGGTGATCTTGGCGAGTCCCTTGCCGAGCCGGTCCATGTCGACATCCCCCGAGATCCCGGGCACGCTGCCCGAGCTCGTGTACTGCCACACCGAGTAGCCGTGGCGGCCCCAGTTGGAGGCCGGGACCGTGGGTCTGGAGACGCCCCACTCGGCGACCCACAGCGGGTACTTCGCCTTGGCGAACTCCCTGGTATCGCCCGTCGCCGACCAGCTCGTCGCGTTCGTGTAGATCATCGGCTTTCGGCCGAGCCGCTTGTTCACCCTCTTCACCCAGACGCGGACCCAGGTGCGCAGCGTGGTGGAGGTCATGCCGCTGAACGGTGTCTCGACGTCGAGCACGGGGACCAGCTCCCCGGGCTGCAGAGAGCCCACCGATGCGAGGAAGACGTTCGCCTCGGCGAGCGAGTCGGCGCGGGCGTCGGCGATCGTGCCGCCGCTCGCGAAGGCTCGGTGGTAGGCGCCCACCCGGATTCCAGCGGTTTCGGCGGCGATCCTGTTGGTCGCGAAGTAGGGATCGGCGCCGCACTGGGCCGGCTTCACCGTGCAGTCGGTGCCGCTGCCGCGGCTCGCCTGCACGAACGCGAACCTGACCCCGGCGCCGGCGACGCTCGGCCAGACGATCGTGCCCTGGAAGCGGGACACGTCGATGCCGATGGCGCGGGTGCCCGCGCTCGCGGGCGGCGCGAATCCGGCCAGCGTCAGGCAGATGGCCGCCACGGCGATCGCACCCGGTCCTGTCCTTGGCTGTCTCACGATTTGGTGCTCAAACCCACGCCACCGCCCATCGGAGCGCACGGCCACCCGGGATCGACGACCCCAACTTGTCCAATTTCCCTGCAATCGACCGATTGCCTGCGTCAAAGGCGAATCGATCGGGTAAGCAAAATGAAATGCAGTTCGACGGCGAAGCGTCCGAAGGCGTCGATGGATTCGTTCACCAGGCGTTGATCTACAGTTCCCGTCGCGAGTTCCTGGACTTCGCGGTGCCTTTCGTGGAGGACGCGGCTCGCTCGGGGGAGCCGGCGCTGGTCGCGGTGGAGGAGCCCAACCTCGAGGGCATGCGGGCCGCGCTGGGAGCCCCGATGCCCGAGTTGACCCTCGTCTCGGTGGAACGGTGGTACGAGACCTCTGCCCGCACTCGGGAGAAGTTCGGCCGCTGGGTGGCCCAACACACAGACGGCGGCCACAAACATCGCCGCCGGATCAACGGGCGCAGGGTCAGGGTGATCGCAGAGCCGCCCTGGGCAGTCGGTCACGAGGCGCGGGTGCGCGATTGGGCGCGGCACGAGTCGGTGATGAACGTCGCCTTTGCCGAGCACCCGGTCACCTTCGTCTGCACATATGACACCCGCGCGCTGCCTCCCGAGATCGTCAGGCACGCCAGGAGCACCCACCCCGAGCTCGTCGACGCCGGCGGGTCGGAGCGCAACAAGCAGTACGAGGACCCGGTCGAGTTCTGCCGCCGCCTGAATACCTCGGTGCGCCGCCCGGCGGGCGACCCGGAGGCAGAGCTCACCTTCGGCCTCGCGGACCTGCCCGCGATGCGGAGAACCATCCGCTCGCTGGCGATCGAGGCGGGCCTGCCTCATGAGCGCGCCGACGAGCTGGTGCTGGCGGTCCACGAGATCGCCACCAATGCCGTCGTCCACGGGCGCTCACCGGCGGCCCTGCGGGTCTGGCGCGCGGACCGGGAGATCGTCTTCGAGGTGAGCGATGGCGGCGAGGGGATCAAGGACGCCCTCGCCGGCCAGCTGACCCCCGCCGCGGCGGGCCCGGGGGGCCGCGGGCTTTGGCTGGCCCGGCTCCTCGCGGACGCGGTCGAGATCTCCAACGGAACAGGCTGCAAGGTCGCGATTCACGCGACCGCCCCGGCCCCGGTCCTCGTCGGCTAGACCAGCCGGAGGAGCCCGGGGTCGATCTCGGACGGGCGCGTGCAGCCGCTCAGCGCCATGGTCAGGTCGAGCTCGGCGAGCAGGCAGCGAAGGACCGTCTCGACTCCGTTCTGGCCGTCGAGGGCCAATCCCCAGAGATAGGGGCGACCGACCAGCACGGCGTCGGCCCCGAGCGCGAGAGCCTTGAAGGCGTCGGCGCCGGAGCGGATCCCGCTGTCGAGGAGGACCGCCGTCCCCTCGCCGACCGCGTCGACCACGTCCGGAAGGGCGTCGAGCGAGGCGATGGCACCATCGATCTGCCGGCCCCCGTGGTTCGAGACGACGATGCCGTCGACGCCGCGCTCCCGGGCCTCTCTGGCGTCGTCGGGATGGAGGATCCCCTTGAGCACGATGGGCAGCGACGTGGTCCCGCGCAGCCACTCGAGGCGCTCCCAGGTGAGGTCGGGGTTGGCGAAGACGCCGAGGAAGTGCCCGACCGCGGCCCCGAGGTCCTCCTCGGGTGACTTCTCGAGACCGGCCTGGAAGACAGGGTCCGAGAGGTACTGGGCGATCCCGATGCCCTCGAGGAATGGCAGATAGGCCTGCGCGAGGTCACGCGGCTTCCACCCCGGCAGATAGTTGTCGACCGTCAGCACCAGAGCCGTGTAGCCGGCCGCCTCGGCCCGGCGGACCAGGCTGGCGGCGAGCTCGTCGTCGTTCGGCCAGTAGAGCTGGAACCAGCGCGCGACGTCCCCGCTCGCCGCGGCGATCTGCTCCATCGGGGTTGCCGACGCAGTGCTGGTGATCATGGGCAGCCCGACTTCGGCCGCCGCTCGCGCCGAGGCGAGCTCGCCCTCGTCGTGGAGCAGGGTCTGCACGCCGATCGGCGCCAGCAGCACCGGCGCGGGCATCGTCGTCCCGAGCAGCTCCACCGAGAGGTCGCGCGTCGCCAGGTCCTGCCGCAGGACGCGGGGGACGATTCGCCAGCGGCGAAAGGCGTCGAGGTTGGCCCGCATGGTGTCCTCGGATCCGGCGCCGCCGAAGATGTAGGCGATCGCCCGGTCGTCGAGGGATTCCCTCGCACGGCTCTCGAGCTCGGCCCAGGCCATCGGCAGGCTCGGGCGCTCTCCCGCGAGCATTCCCTTCGCGTAGATCTCGCGGTAGTAGTCGCCGAAGGGGGGTGGGGGAGTCTCGGCGCTCGCCATGGCGGGGACTCTATGTCTGCGGCTGCTTCTTCTTCAGCTTCTTCTTCTTGGGGAAGGGCTTCGGGGGCTTCCCGATCTCCTTGTCGCAGGGCGGGCCACTGCATTGGACCAGTCGCTTGAGGTGCTTGAGCAGGAACTTGCGGACCGGGAAGTAGCGGGAGTCCTTGTAGACCGAGTTCAGCGCGAGCCGATCGGTGGACAGGTCGTACATCTCCCGGCTGCCGTCCCCGTACTTGACCAGCAGGTAGCGGCCGGTTCGAATCGCCCGGTAGCGCGGGGCGACGATCGCCCGGGCGATCTGGGCGGTGTGGTCGAGGTCGAGGTTCTTGACGTACCTGCTGACCTTGACGGTGTGCCCAGCCTTGGCCGCCGCGGCGGTGCCGGGCTCGAACGTGGTGCCGGGCGGGCCGGTCTCGAAGAGGAGGGGGCGGGTCGACTTGAGCGACGGATCCTCGGCGTTGCGGAGCATCGACTGGCCGTCCTGGGGCAGGCCGGGAGTGGCGCCGGCCATCTGCAGGATGGTCGAGGTGATGTCGCCGTTCCAGACCAGCGCCCTCGGCTGGGAGCCGGCCGGGATGCCGGGGCCTCGGATCTCGAGCGGCACCTGTGTCGACGGGTCGTAGGCGACGAACTTCCCCTGGTGCAGGCGGTGCTGCCCCTGCATGAAGCCCTGATCGGAGGTGAAGATCAGGTAGGTGTTGCCGAGGACTCCCTTCTCCTCGAGGTCGTGGACGATCTTCTCGACCGCATCATCGACGGAGAGCAGGGTCTCGAGACGATGCTGATACCGAGTCTGGATCTTGGCGATCAGGCCGGGTCCGAACCGGCTGATCTTGCGGATCCAGCCCGGCTTGTCCTTGACGTTCTTCTCGTTGAAGCTGGCATCGACCGGCAGGAGGGCGCTGGAGAAGGCGCCCGCGTACTTCGGCGCCGGCGTGGCCGGGTCATGCGGCGCGAAGAACTGCACCTGCATGTAGAGCGGCGCGTCGGGAAAGTGGCTCAGGTGGTTGTTGATCCGGTTGACCGCGATGTCTGCGTAGACGTCGGTCGAATAGTCCTCGGGGCCATAGGTCTTGTCGATGCCGTTCTGGTCGAGGGTGAAGCCGGTGTAGGACGACGGTGGCCCGAGGAAGGCGTAGAACTCACCCCTGGATGAGGGAGCGGTGCCTCCGTCGAACGGGCCCCAGCCCGGCGGGACGTAGTTCTGGTTGGTGACCTCGCCGAACCCGTTCGGCATCTTGCCGATGTGGATCGTCCGGTAGCCGACGGATTGCAGCCAGATCGGCAGGTCGTTCTTGTCGTTGAACGAGCTGTAGCCGCCCGCCGGGGGCGTGTTGCCGAGGACGCCGGTGTTGTGGGCGTATTCACCCGTTTGCACGGTCACCCGGGAGGGACAGCAGAGCGGGTCCGACGCGAAGGCGTGCAGGAAGCTCGCCCCGGCGTTCCCGATCAGGGCTTGGGTCTTCGTCATGACGGCCATGTCACGGAAGGTCTGGTCGTCCGTCGTGAACATGATCACGTTGGGCTTTGAGCTCGCGGCGTGCGACTTCTCTCCGCGAACGAGCAGCGCGAGCACGGCGAGGCAGGCGATTCCCGCCATCAGCAATCCCGCCCTGGTCATCCGGCTGCGGCTCAACCCCTGCACTTGAGAGGGCATCAAACGAACATAACGACGGCGGTGGCGTGAAGTTGCGGATAGGGTTCGGGCGACCCGCGATGGGATTCCTCGAACCCTCACCGCCCCCGTTCGACCTGGAGGAGTGGAAGGCCGAGCCGCACCTGACGCGGTTGAAGCCACTGGTTCAGGACTGGGGCCTCAACGGATTCGGCTCGCCCACGTTCGTCTACTTCATCTACGTCTTCAAGCTGATCGTCTTCAGCGTGGGGGCGTTGTTCGTGATCTCGCTGACGCCGGGGCTCGGCACGCTCGGCAACCTCGGCGATTGGTGGACCGAGCCGATCGTCTTCCAGAAGCTCGCCGTCTGGCTGCTGCTCTGGGAGATCCTTGGGCTTGGGGCGGGTTCGATGCCGCTCAGCTTCCGGTTCGTGCCCCCGATCGGCGGCGTGCTCTACTGGCTGCGGCCCGGCACGATCCGGCTGCCGCCCTGGCCGGACAGGGTGCCGTTCACGAAGGGGTCGACCAGAACCGCGCTCGACGTTGGCCTCTACGCCGGGGTGCTGGCGGTGGGCGTGTTCCTGCTCGCCTCGACCGGCGTCGACGCAGGTGGCGGCTCGGCCGGGAAGCTCGCGCCGGCGGGCATCGTTGTGCTGCTCGGCCTTCTCTGCCTGCTCGGCCTGCGCGACAAGGTCTCGTTCCTCGGGGCGAGGCCTGAGATCTACGGCACGATTCTCGCGGTCGGGCTCTTCCCGGTCGAGCACTGGATCGTGGCCTGGCAGTTCTGCCTCTTCTTCATCTGGTGGGGCGCCGCGTCGTCGAAGCTCAACCACCACTTCCCGTTCGTCGTCTCGACGATGATGAGCAACGCGCCGCTGATCCAGTCGCGCGCGTTCAAACGCAGGCTGTGGCGCGACTATCCCGAGGACATGAGGCCATCGAGGATGGTCGCGGGCATCGCCCACTTCGGCACCGTCCAGGAGTTCCTCTGGCCGCTGCTGCTGATCACCGTCGACAACGACACGGTTCGGACGATCGCGATCATCGGAATGATCCTGTTCCACCTGAACATCACCTCGATGTTCCCGCTGGCCGTGCCGCTCGAGTGGAACCTCTTCATGATCTACGGGCTGCTGTTCCTCTTCGGTCACTACGGCGACGTACCGCTGTCGACGATCGGCGACCCGCTGCTGATCGCCTTCCTGGCGATTGCCCTGATCGGGCTCCCGGTGATCGGAGGCCTGCGGCCGGACAAGATCTCCTTCCTGCCGTCGATGCGCTACTACGCCGGCAACTGGGCCACAACCCAGTGGCTCTTCCGCAAGGGGAGCGGGGCGGAGGAGAAGCTCGACACGCAGGTCAAGAAGCCGGCGCGGATCATCGTCAAGCAGGTCGGGGAGATCTACGACCCCGAGACCGCTGAGTTCCTGCTCAACAGGGGGCTCGCGTTCCGGGCGATGCATTCCCACGGGAGGGCGCTGAACGGTCTGCTTCCGCACGCCGTCGACGACGTCGAGGAGTACGACGTGCGGGAGGGCGAGCTGATCTCGAACATCGTCAACGGTTGGAACTTCGGCGACGCCCACTTCCACGGCGGTCAGCTGCTGGAGGCGGTGCAGGAGCGCTGCGGATTCGCTGCCGGGGACGTCCGGGTGGTCGAGCTGGAATCCGAGCCCACGGGCTGGGGCCGGGGCTACCAGCACTTCCAGGTCTGGGATCCGGTGGACGGCATGATCGAGCAGGGGACGGTGGCGGTCATGGACATGGTGACCAGCCAGCCCTGGCTCGACGAGCGCTACGACGTCCCGGTCGAGGTCGATCGGGGCTCCGCCCGCATCGAAGAGCCCGTCCCGGTCGCTTGAGCGACGCGATCGTCGTCGGCTCGGGCCCCAACGGGCTCGCCTGTGCCGTGGAGCTGGCCCGGAACGGGGTGGAGGTCACCGTCCTCGAGGCGGAGTCGACGATCGGCGGCGGCACCCGGACCAGCGAGCTGACGGTTCCCGGGTTGCTGCACGACGACTGCTCCGCCACGCACCCGATGGCGGCCGGCTCGCCCTTTCTCAATTCGCTCGACCTGGGAGAGCACGGGCTCGAGTGGCTCTGGCCCGAGGTCGATCTGGCGCACCCGCTGGACGACGGGAGCGCAGGGGTGATGGTGCGCTCGATCGAGCGGACGGCGCGGGGG